>NZ_JBFUHQ010000016.1:0-651 GCF_056402315.1 Pseudoxanthomonas sp. P4_B2 | reverse complement strand
GAGTTTTTTCTGCGCAAGGTATTCGGCGGGGCTGATGCCGTAGCGGGCCTGGAACTTGCGCTGCAGGTGCGAAGCGCTGAGTCCGACCGCCGCCGCCAATTCGTTCAACGTAGGTTCGCCGCCGTCCAGCAGGACGCGGGCGCGTTCGAGTTTTTCGTCGTTAGTATCCATGGCCCACAGCGTAGCGGGCGCACTGGGCGCCCGCTATCCGATTCTTGCTGTCGTTTCCTTCTCCCCCTGGGAGAAGAGCCTGCCCCGTACTTGATACGGGGTGCCCGAAGGGCGGATGAGTGCGTGAAGTATCAGTTTGTAATGCAGTTTCCGTGGATCAGAATTGCCGCGCCCTCATCCGTCGCTTCGCGCCACCCCGTATCAAGTACGGGGCAGGCTCTTCTCCCGGTGGGAGAAGGAAAGCAATTAATCCGCCCAACGGCCCGGCATGGTCGATACCGGCAACACCTGCGCCGACAACGTGCGGTCGTTGCCCAGCACGTCGATGGCGTCGCCCAGGATCGACGCCGATTCGCGCAGCAGCGGATCAGGACGCTTGTCGGCCAGTTTTTCGCGGGCGGCGTCCTTCACGATATCGCGCTCGTTGGCGCCCAGGCCGTCATCGGCCGCATCGTCGGCCAACGGATCCAGCGCGCGAGA
>NZ_JBFUHQ010000015.1:0-1030 GCF_056402315.1 Pseudoxanthomonas sp. P4_B2 | reverse complement strand
ACCGTGCCGTCCGGGTTGATGGTCAGCGGACCGCTGTTGGTCGGCGTCAGGGTGATCTGCGTCGGCACCACCGCCACGCCATCGAGCGTGTCGTTGCTCAGTACGTTGATCACCGCCGTTCCACCGGCCGTGCCCGAGACCGGACCGGCGATGTCGTTGACCGCGTCGATCGCCGCCGCAGCCACCACCACCGTCACCACCGCACTATCGCAATTGGCAGGATTGGATTGCTCGCAGATCTGGTAGGTCAGGCTGTAACTGCCCGCTGGCGTGGCGGGCGCGATATCGACCCGGCCATTGCTGGTGTTGAGGACGACGCCTGCATTGCTCGGTGGAACAGTAATGCTGAGGACTACATCGACCACGCTGGCAACCGCGCCGTTGAGGCTGTCGTTGGCCAGCACATTGACTACGGCCGTTCCACCGGCGTGGCCGGCGATCGGCGTTCCGCTTGCATTGTCGTCGTTGGCGACGATCACTGCGGCGGCCACAGTGACAGTCACTGTGGCGGTATCGCAATTGGTGGGATTGAGGTTCTCGCAGATCTGGTAGCTGGCGGTGTAAGGGCCGGCCGGCGTGTTGGCCGCGACGTCCACGGCGCCATTCGGATTGATGGTAATGGGACCGTTGCTGGCCGGGATTAGCGTCACCTGCGCCGGCACTACCGCCACGCCGTTGAGCAGATCGTTGCCCAGCACATTGATCACCGCAACGCCGCCGGATCCGCCCGTTCCTCCGCTTACGGGTCCTGCGGTGTCGTCGACGGCGTCTATGGAAGCGGCGCCGACGGTGACATTGACGATGGCGGTATCGCAGTTGGTGGGGTTGAGGATTTCGCAGATCTGGTAACTGGCCGCGTAGCTGCCTGCAGCAGTGCCGGCGGCGACATCGACCGTGCCGTCGCCATTGATGGTGATCGGTCCGCTATTGGTCGGGGTGAGCGTGATCTGGCTCGGCACCACCGCTGCGCCGTTGAGCGTGTCGTTGCTCAGTACGTTGGTCACCGCCGTGCCGCCGCTGGCTCCGGGAA
>NZ_JBFUHQ010000014.1:0-1180 GCF_056402315.1 Pseudoxanthomonas sp. P4_B2 | reverse complement strand
GCCACCACGCCGGCGCCAACCGTACGGCCGCCTTCGCGGATCGCAAAACGCAGGCCTTCGTCCATCGCCACCGGGTTGATCAGCGTCACCACCATCTTCACGTTGTCGCCCGGCATCACCATCTCCACACCTTCCGGCAGCTCAACGGCGCCAGTGATGTCGGTGGTGCGGAAGTAGAACTGCGGACGGTAACCCTTGAAGAACGGGGTGTGACGGCCGCCTTCGTCCTTGCTCAGCACATAGACTTCGGCTTCGAACTCGGTGTGCGGCTTGATCGAACCCGGCTTGCACAGCACCTGGCCGCGCTCCACGTCGTCGCGCTTGGTGCCGCGCAGCAGCAGACCGGCGTTGTCGCCCGCCTGACCCTGGTCCAGCAGCTTGCGGAACATCTCAACGCCGGTGACCGTGGTCTTCTGCGTGTCGCGGATGCCCACGATCTCGATTTCCTCGCCCACCTTGATCACACCGCGCTCGATACGACCGGTGACCACCGTGCCGCGGCCGGAGATGGAGAACACGTCTTCCACCGGCATCAGGAACGGCTTGTCCACGTCGCGCTCGGGCAGCGGAATGAAGGTGTCCAGCGCCTCCACCAGCTTGATGATCGAGGGCACGCCGATTTCGCTCTGGTCGCCTTCCAGCGCCAGACGGGCCGAACCGTGGATGATCGGGGTGTCGTCGCCGGGGAAGTCGTACTTGCTCAGCAGCTCGCGCACTTCCATCTCCACCAGCTCCAACAGCTCGGCGTCGTCCACCATGTCCGCCTTGTTCAGGAAGACCACGATGTGCGGCACGCCGACCTGGCGCGACAGCAGGATGTGTTCGCGGGTCTGCGGCATCGGGCCGTCAGCGGCCGAGCACACCAGAATCGCGCCGTCCATCTGCGCCGCACCGGTGATCATGTTCTTCACATAGTCGGCGTGGCCCGGGCAGTCGACGTGCGCGTAATGGCGGTTGGCCGATTCGTATTCCACGTGCGCCGTCGAAATCGTGATGCCGCGCGCCTTCTCTTCCGGCGCCGCGTCAATCTGGTCGTAACCCTTGAACTCGCCACCGAAACGTTCCGCACCGATCTTCGTCAGCGCCGCCGTCAGCGTCGTCTTGCCGTGGTCAACGTGACCAATCGTGCCCACGTTCACGTGCGGCTTGGTGCGTTCGAATTTACCCTTTGCCATGGCTG
>NZ_JBFUHQ010000013.1:0-1223 GCF_056402315.1 Pseudoxanthomonas sp. P4_B2 | reverse complement strand
CGCCGACGGTGACATTGACGATGGCGGTATCGCAGTTGGTGGGGTTGAGGATTTCGCAGATCTGGTAACTGGCCGCGTAGCTGCCTGCAGCAGTGCCGGCGGCGACATCGACCGTGCCGTCGCCATTGATGGTGATCGGTCCGCTATTGGTCGGGGTGAGCGTGATCTGGCTCGGCACCACCGCTGCGCCGTTGAGCGTGTCGTTGCTCAGTACGTTGGTCACCGCCGTGCCGCCGCTGGCTCCGGGAACCGGACCGGCCGTGTCGTTGACCGCATCGATGGTGGCGGCCGAGACGCTGACGGTCACCGTGGCGCTGTCGCAGTTGCTCGGGTTGAGGTTCTCGCAGATCTGGTAGCTGGCTGTGTAGCTGCCCACTGGCGTGCCCGCCGCCACATCCACCGTGCCGTCCGGGTGGATGGTCAGCGGACCGCTGTTGGTCGGTGTCAGGGTGATCTGCGCCGGCACTACCGCCACGCCGTTGAGCAGATCGTTGCCCAGCACATTGATCACCGCAACCGCGCCGCTGGCGCCATTGACCGGACCGGCCAGATCGTCGACCGCGTTGATCGTGGCCGTGCTTACGGTCACGGTCACGGTGGCGGTGTCGCAGTTGGCCGGATTGAGGTTCTCGCAGATCTGGTAGCTGGCCGTGTAGGTGCCCACCGGCGTGCCCGCCGCCACATCCACCGTGCCGTCCGGGTTGATGGTCAGCGGACCGCTGTTGGTCGGCGTCAAGGTGATCTGCGCCGGTACCACCGCCACGCCATCGAGCGTGTCGTTGTTCAACACGTTAGTCACTGCAATGGCGCCGGGTCCTCCATTGACCGGACCGGCGGTATCGTCGGCGGCATTGATCAGCGCCGCTTGCACCGCTATCGATACCGTGGCGGTATCGCAGTTGCTCGGGTTGAGGATTTCGCAGATCTGGTAGCTGGCCGTATAAGTGCCCACCGGCGTACCCGGGGCCACGTCCACCGTGCCGTCCGGGTTGATGGTCAGCGGACCGCTGTTGGTCGGCGTCAGGGTGATCTGCGTCGGCACCACCGCCACGCCATCGAGCGTGTCGTTGCTCAGTACGTTGATCACCGCCGTTCCACCGGCCGTGCCCGAGACCGGACCGGCGATGTCGTTGACCGCGTCGATCGCCGCCGCAGCCACCACCACCGTCACCACCGCACTATCGCAATTGGCAGGATTGGATTGCTCGCAGATCTGGTAGGTC
>NZ_JBFUHQ010000012.1:0-1541 GCF_056402315.1 Pseudoxanthomonas sp. P4_B2 | reverse complement strand
ATCCCACGTCGCGCAAGATCTTCCGCGCCATGCAGAAGTACGGACTGATCATGGTCGACAACGGATCGGACCTGTACATCTCCGGGACTTTCGATGTGCGCTGGAACAACAGCACCTTGAATCCTGCCTTCGCCACGCTCAAGGCCAGTGACTTCGAAGTGATCAAGTTGGGCTGGAAACCCGCCGTTGCCACGGCTGCACTCAGCGCGGTCAGCGCTTCGCCCAATCCGGTGACCGGCGGCCAGGCAGCCACCGGCACGGTCACGCTCACCGCTGCCGCGCCCAGCGGCGGCGCCCTGGTCGCACTCCGCAGCGCCAGCAGTGCATTCACCGTTCCTGCCAGCGTCCGCGTACCGCAAGGCGCCACCAGCGCCACTTTTGCCATCGCCACCAAGGTTTCCGCCACCGCCGCCTCGGGCACTCTGTCGGCGACCTACGCAGGGGTCACACGCACCCGCGCGCTCACTGTCAATGCGACGCCGCTGACTCTTTCCATCGGCAACGCCTCGGTGACCGAAGGCGACACTGGCACCCGGCCGATGACTTTCACCATCAGGCTGTCGCGCGCATCAACCGCGGACGTGCGCTACAACATCGCCACCGCCGACGGCACGGCCACGGCGGGCAGCGACTATGTCGCCCGCTCGCTGACTGGCCAAACCATCGCCGCCGGGCAGACCAGCCGGACCTTCGCGGTCACGGTCAATGGCGACCTAAATCGTGGGCCAAGCGAGACCTTCAAGGTCAACCTCAGCGGAGCTAGCGGGGCTACGCTGGCTGATGGCCAGGCCATCGGCACGATCGTCGATGACGACTAACTGACTACTCCGGCACTGGCAGCGCCGCGAAAAGTACGCTGCCAGACAGCCGCAACACGTCTGTTCCCAGACGACAGCCTGGGCCGTTGGCAGCGCGCCGCTGCCGTGGCGAGGTGGGATCGAGTAGCGCGCTGCGACTACCAGAGAGGTGGAAAAAAGCGAGGCAATATTCTCCATTCATCTTGCATTTAGCGCTTTATGTGGCCTGCGTCTCGCGTATCACCCATTCAGGTAAAACACCCGTTTGCCTACGTTTGACTCCTCCGGTTATGCCCCCGACCATCGCGTTTCCCCCTGTAGTGAATGAAGTAGACACGCATGCGCTGTCCCCTGTTGTGCCGATTGCTTGCCTCCTCTCTGTTGCTCCTTGCCGTCCCCACCGTCTTGGCTCAATCCTGCCCCGCCACCGTCCCTGTACAGGGCGCTCCGGTGGCGGCTCCGGTATTCCCCGCCGACAACTGGTGGAACGCCGATATCAGTGCGGCGCCAGTGGATCCTTCTTCAGCCAGCTATATTTCCTTCATCGGCGGCACCCGCGCGCTGCATCCGGATTTCGGCGGCGAGGAATCTCCCGGCAGCACCGGCATCTATGGTTTTCCATATGCCATCGTCAACGGCTCGCAGCCCAAGCAAACCGTCACCTTCGAGTACGACGACGAGAGCGACGGCAATGGCGTGCCGTTCTACCCCATCCCCGCTCAGGCCATCAGCCAGGTGCMTTGG
>NZ_JBFUHQ010000011.1:0-16512 GCF_056402315.1 Pseudoxanthomonas sp. P4_B2 | reverse complement strand
AGTCGACGTGCGCGTAATGGCGGTTGGCCGATTCGTATTCCACGTGCGCCGTCGAAATCGTGATGCCGCGCGCCTTCTCTTCCGGCGCCGCGTCAATCTGGTCGTAACCCTTGAACTCGCCACCGAAACGTTCCGCACCGATCTTCGTCAGCGCCGCCGTCAGCGTCGTCTTGCCGTGGTCAACGTGACCAATCGTGCCCACGTTCACGTGCGGCTTGGTGCGTTCGAATTTACCCTTTGCCATGGCTGTATACCCTTAATTTCTTGTGTTTGATTGCAGCAGCCGGCGGCGTCCGCCGGCTACCCTCAGTTCTTCTTGACGACTGCGTCGGCGATGTTGGCCGGCGCTTCGGCGTAGTGGTCGAATTCCATCGTGAAGGTGGCGCGACCCTGCGACATGGAACGCAGCGTGGTGGCGTAGCCGAACATTTCGCCCAACGGCACCATTGCGTCGATCACCTTGCCCGACGGGCTGTCTTCCTGACCCTGCAGGATGCCGCGACGACGACTGACGTCGCCCATCACGTCGCCCAGGTAATCCTCGGGCGTCACGATCTCGACTTTCATCATCGGCTCGAGCAACACGGGGCTTGCCTTGGCGAAGGCTTCCTTGAACGCCATCGAGCCAGCGACCTTGAACGCCATTTCATTGGAGTCCACGTCATGGAACGAGCCGTCCACTGCCTTAATCGCCACGTCCACCACCGGGAAACCAGCCAGCGGGCCGCTCTTCATGGCCTCTTCAATGCCCTTGCCGGAAGCAGTGACGTATTCCTTCGGCACCACGCCACCGACGATGGCGTTCTCGAACGAGAAACCAACGCCACGTTCCTGCGGCGCCATCTCGATGACGATGTGGCCATACTGGCCGCGACCACCGGACTGGCGCACGAACTTGCCTTCCTGCTTGACCGACTTGCGGATGGTTTCGCGGTAGGCGACCTGCGGCTTGCCGACATTGGCTTCCACATTGAACTCGCGCTTCATGCGGTCGACCAGGATGTCCAGGTGCAGCTCGCCCATGCCGGCGATGATGGTCTGGCCGGATTCTTCGTCGGTGCGCACGCGGAACGAGGGATCTTCCTGCGCCAGGCGGCCCAGGGCGATACCCATCTTTTCCTGGTCGGACTTGGTCTTCGGTTCCACCGCCATCGAGATGACGGGTTCCGGGAAGATCATGCGTTCCAGGGTGATGATGTGATCTTGCGCGCACAGCGTGTCGCCGGTGGTGACGTCCTTCAGACCCACCGCGGCGGCGATGTCGCCCGCGCGCACTTCCTTGATCTCGCTGCGCTCGTTGGAGTGCATCTGCAGGATGCGGCCCACGCGCTCTTTCTTCGACTTGACCGGGTTGTACACCGCGTCGCCCGAATTGAGCACGCCCGAATACACGCGGAAGAACGTGAGCGAACCCACGAACGGGTCAGTCATGATCTTGAACGCCAGCGCCGAGAACGGCGCGGTGTCATTGGCGGGACGGCTGTCTTCCTTGTCGTCTTCGTCGATACCGGCGACCGGCGGACGGTCGGAAGGCGACGGCAGCAGATGCACGACGCCGTCGAGCATGGCCTGCACGCCCTTGTTCTTGAACGCGCTGCCGCAGAACACGGGCACGATTTCGACCTTCAGGGTGCGCTCGCGCAGACCGCTGATGATTTCGGCTTCGGACAGCTCGCCTTCGTTGAGGTACTTGTCCATCAGGTCTTCGCTGGCTTCGGCGGCGGCCTCAACCATGAACGCACGCGCAGCCACGGCCTTGTCCTGCAACTCGGCCGGGATTTCGCGGTATTCGAACGTGGTGCCCTGCGAGGCGGTATCCCAGTGGATCGCCTTCATCTTGATCAGGTCGACCACGCCCTCGAAGCCTTCCTCGGCGCCGATCGGCACCTGCATCGGCACGGCGTACGCGCCCAGGCGGCTCTTCAGCTGCTCGACGACCTTGTCGAAGTTGGCGCCGGTGCGGTCCATCTTGTTGACGAACGCCATGCGCGGCACGGAGTACTTGTTGGCCTGACGCCAGACGGTCTCGGACTGCGGCTGCACGCCACCGACGGCGCACAGCACAAACACCGCGCCGTCGAGCACGCGCAAGGAACGCTCGACTTCGATGGTGAAGTCGACGTGGCCGGGGGTGTCGATGATGTTGAAGCGGTGTTCCTGCATGGACTTGTCCATGCCCTTCCAGAACGCCGTGGTCGCCGCGGAGGTGATGGTGATGCCACGCTCCTGCTCCTGCTCCATCCAGTCCATGGTCGCGGCGCCATCGTGCACTTCACCGATCTTGTGGCTGACGCCGGTGTAGAACAGGATGCGCTCCGACGTGGTGGTCTTGCCCGCGTCGATGTGGGCCATGATGCCGAAATTGCGGTAACGCTCGATGGGAGTGGTGCGAGCCACGACAGTCTCTCTTTTTTGTGTTTGCGGATGGCCGAACGCCGCCCGTGGGCGGCCTTCGGATTCGTCATGCGACTACCGTCGCAAGGGCACCTAAATGGTGCCGAAAGGTCCGCGTTTCAAGGCGCCAGCGATACACGCAGCGCCCGCGGACCGGGGGCAAATCACCAGCGGTAGTGCGCGAACGCCTTGTTCGCTTCCGCCATGCGGTGGGTTTCTTCACGCTTCTTGATGGCGCCGCCGCGGTTTTCCGAGGCGTCCAGCAGTTCTGCAGCCAGCTTGCGCGGCATGGTGTTCTCGCCGCGCTTGCGCGCCGACTCGATCAGCCAGCGCATGGCCAGGGCCAGACGGCGCGACGAGCGCACTTCGACCGGCACCTGATAGGTGGCGCCGCCGACGCGACGCGACTTCACTTCGACCGTCGGCGAGATGTTGTCCAGCGCCTTCTCGACCAGCTCGAGGGCATTGGGGTTCTTTTCGCTGATCACATCCATGGCGCCGTACACGATCTTCTCAGCGACGGACTTCTTGCCGCTGTACATGACCATGTTGATGAAACGGGCGATGGTGTGGCTGCCGTGCTTGGGATCCGGCAGGACGGTACGCTGTGGGGTTGAGCCTTTACGCGACATGATCTACTTACCTATTCAAATCTGTGGTTTGGCGACAAAACGCGCCTTAGGACTTCGGACGCTTGGCGCCGTACTTGGAACGGCCCTGGCGACGCTTGGCGACGCCGGAAGCGTCCAGCGAGCCGCGAACGGTGTGGTAACGCACACCCGGAAGATCCTTGACGCGACCGCCACGAACCAGGACCACGGAGTGCTCCTGCAGGTTGTGGCCTTCACCACCGATGTAGCTGATGATTTCTTCCTGGTTGGTCAGACGCACCTTGGCCACCTTACGGAGCGCCGAGTTCGGCTTCTTCGGGGTGGTGGTGTAGACGCGCGTGCAGACGCCACGGCGCTGCGGGCACTTGTCGAGCGCAGGCGACTGGCTCTTGTACGTAGGGGCCTGCCGCGGCTTGCGGACGAGCTGGTTGATCGTTGCCATCTTTATGGATTCTTCGGATGTAAGGCCGGAGCCTTGTGCGTGAAAATGACGGCAGGCCGCATGACGGCCCGCCGAGACAGGAAAGTATAGCTGGCAGGTTAAAACCCCGTCAACCGACGGGTTCAGCCTGCTGGCCCTCCTGGGCCGGAACACGGGGCGCGTCCTGCGCCCCATTTCTCTTGGTCCGCCCCACCCGGCCAGGGCCGGGAGGGACTGGGCTGCTTACTCGTCGCTGCCCGTGGTCGATTCCGCTGCCGCCGCAGGCTCGGTGGCCGGCGCTTCGACCGCCGCTGGGGTCGTGGAAACCAGAGCTTCCATTTCCGAGTCGGTGAGGCCCGAAGCGTTGCGGCGACGGCTGGCGTGGTAGGTCAAGCCGGTACCGGCCGGAATCAGACGGCCGACGATCACGTTTTCCTTCAGGCCGCGCAGGTTGTCGCGGGTGCCGCGGACGGCAGCCTCAGTCAGCACGCGGGTGGTCTCCTGGAAGGAGGCCGCCGAGATGAACGACTCGGTGGCCAGCGATGCCTTGGTGATGCCCAGCAGGACCGGATCGTACTTGGCCGGCAGCTCGTTCTTGGCCAGGATCTTGATGTTCTCCTCCAGCACGCGCTGCTTCTCGGCCTGTTCGCCATGCAGGTACTTGGTGTTGCCGGCGTCGGTGATCTCGACCTTACGCAGCATCTGGCGGGTGATCACCTCGATGTGCTTGTCGTTGATCTTGACGCCCTGCAGGCGGTACACGTCCTGGATTTCCTTGACCAGATAGGCGGCCAGCGGCTCGACGCCCAGCAGGCGCAGGATGTCCTGCGGCGACGGTTCGCCGTCCACCACGGTTTCGCCCTTGGCCACGTGCTCGCCTTCGAACACGATGATCTGGCGGAACTTGGGAATCAGCTCCTCGTGTTCGCTGCCATCGGTGTCCTTGATGATCAGGCGCTGCTTGCCCTTGGTGTCCTTACCGAAGCTGATGATGCCCGAGCGCTCGGCCAGGATCGCGGGATCCTTCGGCTTGCGCGCTTCGAACAGATCGGCCACGCGCGGCAGACCACCGGTGATGTCGCGGGTCTTGGAAGCTTCCTGCGGCACCTTGGTGACCACGTCGCCCACGCCGACGGCGGCGCCGTCCTGCAGGTTGACGATGGAACGCGGCGGCAACAGGTACTGCGCGGGCAGATCGGTGCCCGGGATGTTCAGGTCCTTGCCGGCCTTGTCGACGATGCGCACGACCGGACGCAGGTCCTTGCCCATCGAACCGCGACGCTTCGGATCGGTGATCTCGCGCGAGGCCAGACCGGTCAGGTCGTCGGTCTTCTCCATCACGGTGATGCCGTCGACGAAGTCCACGAAGCGCACGAAACCGGCCACTTCCGACACGATCGGGTGGTTATGCGGGTCCCAATTGGCGACCGACTGGCCGGCCTTGATGGCCGCGCCGTCCTTGACCGAGATCGTTGCGCCGTAAGGCAGCTTGTAACGCTCGCGCTCGCGGCCATGGCCGTCCAGCACCGAGAGTTCGCCCGAACGCGACACCGCGACCAGGTGGCCGTTGGCGTGCTCGACGAACTTCAGGTTGTTGAACTTGATCGAGCCGGTGGTCTTGACCGTGATGTTGTCCACCGCCGCCGCACGCGAAGCCGCACCACCGATGTGGAAGGTACGCATGGTCAGCTGGGTGCCGGGTTCGCCGATCGACTGCGCGGCGATGACGCCGACCGCTTCGCCGATGTTGACGATATGGCCACGGGCCAGGTCGCGACCGTAGCAGTGCGAGCACACGCCGAAGTCGGATTCGCAGGTGATGGTGGAGCGCACCTTCAGGGACTGCACGCCGGCGTCTTCGAGCTTCTGCACCCAGGCTTCGTCCAGCAACGTGTTGCGGGTGACGATGGGATCTTCGTCGTTGCCCGGCAGGAACACGTCTTCGGCCACGATGCGGCCCAGCACGCGCTCGCGCAGCGGCTCGACCACGTCGCCGCCTTCCACGATCGGAGTCATGGTCAGGCCTTCGACGGTGCCGCAATCGACTTCGGTGATCACCACGTCCTGCGCCACGTCGACCAGGCGACGGGTCAGGTAACCCGAGTTCGCCGTCTTCAACGCGGTATCGGCCAGACCCTTACGGGCACCGTGGGTGGAGTTGAAGTACTCCTGCACGTTCAGGCCTTCGCGGAAGTTCGCCTTGATGGGCGTCTCGATGATGGAGCCGTCGGGACGGGCCATCAGGCCGCGCATACCGGCCAGCTGACGGATCTGCGCCTGCGAACCGCGGGCGCCGGAGTCGGCCATGATGTACAGCGAGTTCATCGACTTCTCGTTGATGGTCTCGCCCTTGGCGTTCTGCACCTTGTCGGTACCGATCGTGTCCATCATCGCCTTGGCGATGCGCTCATTGGTGCGCGACCAGATGTCGACCACCTTGTTGTAGCGCTCGCCGGCGGTGACCAGACCGCTCTGGTACTGCTCCTGGATCTCCAGCACTTCCTGTTCGGCTTCGCCCAGGATGCCCTTCTTCTCGATCGGGATCAGCATGTCGTCGATGCCGATGGAAACGCCGGCGCGCGTGGCGTACGCGAAGCCGGTGTACATCAGCTTGTCGGCGAACACCACGGTGTCCTTCAGGCCCAGCATGCGGTAGCTGGAGTTGATCAGGCGGCTGATGGCCTTCTTGTTCAACTCGGTGTTGGCCAGCACGAACGGCAGGCCGTCCGGCAGAATCTCAGCCAACAGCGCGCGACCGATCGTGGTGTCCACGATGCTGGTCTGCTTGCTCTTGTTGCCTTCCTCGTCGGTCACCGTCTCGGTGATGCGGACCTTGACCTTGGCGTGCAGTTCGACCGCACGATTGTCGTAGGCGCGCTTCACTTCGGCGATATTGGCGAAAGCCATGCCCTCGCCTTTCTTGTTTTCCAGGGCGCGGGTCATGTAGTACAGACCCAGCACCACGTCCTGCGACGGCACGATGATCGGCTCGCCGTTGGCCGGCGACAGGATGTTGTTGGTCGACATCATCAGCGCGCGCGCTTCCAGCTGGGCTTCGAGGCTCAGCGGAACGTGCACGGCCATCTGGTCGCCGTCGAAGTCGGCGTTGAACGCGGTGCAGACCAGCGGGTGCAGCTGGATGGCCTTACCCTCGATCAACACCGGCTCGAACGCCTGGATGCCCAGACGGTGCAGGGTCGGCGCACGGTTCAGCAGCACCGGATGTTCGCGGATGACGTCTTCCAGGATGTCCCAGACTTCCGCCTCTTCACGCTCGACCAGCTTCTTGGCGGCCTTGATGGTGGTGGCCAGGCCGCGACGCTGCAGCTTGGCGAACACGAACGGCTTGAACAGCTCGAGCGCCATCTTCTTCGGCAGACCGCACTGGTGCAGCTTCAGGTACGGACCGACCACGATGACCGAACGGCCGGAGTAGTCGACTCGCTTGCCGAGCAAGTTCTGGCGGAAGCGACCCTGCTTGCCCTTGATCATGTCGGCCAGCGACTTGAGCGGACGCTTGTTGGTGCCGGTGATGGCGCGGCCGCGACGGCCGTTGTCCATCAGCGCGTCGACCGATTCCTGCAGCATGCGCTTTTCGTTGCGCACGATGATGTCCGGAGCGTTGAGCTCCAGCAGGCGGCGCAGACGGTTGTTGCGGTTGATGACGCGACGGTACAGATCGTTCAGATCGGAGGTCGCGAAGCGGCCGCCATCCAGCGGCACCAGCGGACGCAGATCCGGCGGCAGCACGGGCAGCACGGTCATCACCATCCACTCCGGACGGTTGCCGGACTCGAGGAAGGCTTCGACCAGCTTGATGCGCTTGGTGAGGCGCTTGAGCTTGGTTTCCGAACCGGTGCTGGCGATTTCCTCGCGCAGGTTCACCATTTCCGACTGCAGGTCGATCGTGCGCAGCAGGTCGTAGACCGCTTCGGCGCCCATGGCGGCGTCGAAGTCGTCGCCGTATTCCTGGCGCGCGGTCATGAACTGCTCTTCGGTCAGCAGCTGGCGGCGCTCGAGCGGGGTCAGGCCCGGCTCGGTGACCACGTAGGCTTCGAAGTACAGCACGCGTTCGATATCGCGCAGGGTCATGTCCAGCATCAGGCCGATGCGCGACGGCAACGACTTGAGGAACCAGATGTGCGCGACCGGCGAAGCGAGGTCGATGTGGCCCATGCGCTCGCGGCGCACCTTAGCCAGGGTGACTTCGGTGCCGCACTTCTCGCAGACCACGCCACGGTGCTTCATGCGCTTGTACTTGCCGCATAGGCATTCGTAGTCCTTGATCGGTCCGAAGATGGCGGCGCAGAACAGGCCGTCGCGTTCGGGCTTGAAGGTACGGTAGTTGATGGTTTCCGGCTTCTTCACTTCGCCGAAGGACCACGAACGGATCAGGTCCGGCGAGGCCAGCGCGATCTTGATGGCGTCGAAGTCCAGCGACTGGCGCTGCTGGTTGAAGAGATTCAGTAGGTCTTTCATTTTGTTTCTCCGGGTAGGAGGAAAATCTGGTGTCGAGGGAGTGGCGGGCAACGTCTACGGAGCCGGCCGGCGCATGCGCGCGACCGGCTCCGGTTCACATCACTCTTCCAATTCCATGTTGATGGCCAGCGAGCGGATTTCCTTCACCAGAACGTTGAAGGATTCCGGCATGCCCGCGACCATCTCGTGTTCGCCATCGACGATGTTCTTGTACATCTGGTTACGGCCCTGCACGTCGTCCGACTTGACCGTCAGCATTTCCTGCAGGGTGTGCGCGGCGCCATAAGCCTCCAGCGCCCAGACTTCCATTTCACCGAAGCGCTGGCCACCGAACTGCGCCTTGCCGCCCAGCGGCTGCTGGGTGACGAGCGAGTACGGACCGGTCGAACGCGCGTGCATCTTGTCGTCCACCAAGTGGTTCAACTTCAGCATGTGCATGTAGCCGATGGTGGTCTGGCGATCGAACGCCTCGCCGGTGCGGCCGTCGTACAGCTGGGTCTGGCCGCTGATGGGCAGATCGGCTAGCGCAAGCATGTGCTTGATCTCCGATTCCGCCGCGCCATCGAATACCGGCGTCGCCATCGGCACGCCGTCGGTCAGGTTGCCGGCCAGACGCAGCAGCTCGTCGTCGCTGAATTCACCCAGGTTGACGCGCTGTTCGCCCAGTTTCAGGTCGTGGTTGTAGATCTGATCGAGGAACTTGCGCAGATCGGCGACCTTGGCCTGCGCATCGAGCATCTTCTGGATCTTCTGGCCCAGGCCTTTCGCGGCCCAGCCCAGATGGACTTCCAGAATCTGCCCGATGTTCATGCGCGAAGGCACGCCCAGCGGGTTCAGCACGATGTCGACGGTGCTGCCGTCGGCGGCGTACGGCATGTCTTCGACCGGAACGATCGTGGAGACCACGCCCTTGTTGCCGTGACGGCCGGCCATCTTGTCGCCCGGCTGGATGCGGCGCTTCACGGCCAGGTACACCTTGACCATCTTCAGCACGCCGGGGGCGAGGTCGTCGCCCGCGGTGATCTTGCCGCGCTTGTCGGCGAAGCGACGCTCGAATTCCTTCTCGTGCGCCTGGATCTGCTTCTGCGCGCGCTCGATGGCGTCGGAGGCGTCGTCGTCCTTCATGCGGATGGCGAACCAGTCGGCCTTCTTCAGGCCGTCCAGGTAGGCGTCGTCGATGGTGTCGCCCTTCTTCAGGCCGGCGCCGCCGTTGGCCACCTTGCCCACCAACAGCGGACGCAGGCGCGCGAAGATCGCGTTCTCGAGGATGCGGAACTGGTCGTCGAAGTCTTTCTTGACGCGCTTGATCTCGTTTTCCTCGATCTGGCGCGCGCGCTTGTCCTTCTCGATGCCGTCGCGGGTGAAGACCTGCACGTCGATGACGGTGCCGTCCATGCCCGGCGGCACGCGCAGCGAGCTGTCCTTAACGTCGGACGCCTTCTCGCCGAAGATCGCACGTAGCAGCTTCTCTTCCGGGGTCAGCTGGCTTTCGCCCTTCGGCGTCACCTTGCCGACCATGATGTCGCCGGCGCGCACTTCGGCGCCGATGTACACCACGCCGGATTCGTCCAGACGATTCAGCGCCTGCTCGGACACGTTGGGGATGTCGGCGGAAATTTCCTCCGGCCCCAGTTTGGTGTCGCGCGCGACGCAGGTCAGTTCCTCGATGTGGATCGTGGTGTAACGATCCTCTTCCACCACGCGCTCGGAGAGCAGGATGGAGTCTTCGAAGTTGTAGCCGTTCCAGGGCATGAACGCGATCAACATGTTCTGGCCCAGGGCCAGTTCGCCGATGTCGGTGGACGGACCGTCGGCCAGCACGTCGCCACGCTCGATGACGTCGCCCACATTCACCAGCGGAGTCTGATTGATGCAGGTGTTCTGGTTGGAACGGGTGTACTTGATCAGGTTGTAGATATCGACGCCGGCGTCGGTGCCGTCGCCGATCTCGCTCTCATTGACCTTGACCACGATGCGGGCGGCGTCGATCTGCTCGATCACGCCACCACGACGCGCGTTCACGGTCACGCCGGAGTCGCGGGCCACGGCGCGTTCGATGCCGGTGCCGACCAGCGGCTTCTGCGCACGCAGCGTAGGCACGGCCTGGCGCTGCATGTTGGCGCCCATCAGCGCGCGGTTGGCGTCGTCGTGCTCGAGGAACGGAACCAGCGCGGCCGCGATCGACACGGTCTGCATCGGCGACACGTCCATGAAGTCCACCTCGCCCGGCGGCTTCAGCAGCGACTCGCCCTGGTGGCGGCACGGCACGAACTGCTCGGTCAGGCGGCTGCTGTCATCGTGCAGGGCGTTGGCCTGGGCGATGACGAACTCGTTTTCCTCGATCGCCGACAGGTATTCGATCTCGTCGGTGATCTGTCCGGCCACGACCTTGCGATACGGGGTCTCGAGGAAACCGTAGCTGTTGGTGCGCGCGTACACGGCCAGCGAGTTGATCAGGCCGATGTTCGGACCTTCAGGCGTCTCGATGGTGCAGACGCGGCCGTAATGGGTCGGGTGCACGTCGCGCACTTCGAAGCCGGCGCGCTCGCGGGTCAGGCCGCCCGGGCCCAGGGCCGAGACGCGACGCTTGTGCGTGACTTCCGACAGCGGGTTGTTCTGGTCCATGAACTGCGACAGCTGACTGGAGCCGAAGAACTCCTTGATCGCGGCGGCCACCGGCTTGGCGTTGATCAGTTCCTGCGGGGTCAGGCCTTCGCTTTCGGCCATCGACAGGCGCTCCTTCACCGCGCGCTCGACGCGGACCAGGCCCACGCGGAACACGTTCTCGGCCATTTCGCCGACCGAACGCACGCGGCGGTTGCCCAGGTGGTCGATGTCGTCGACCGTGCCGCGACCGTTGCGGATCTCGGTCAGGACCTTGATCACTTCCAGGATGTCGGAAGTCTCGCCCTGTGCGGCGACCAGACGCTTGGATTCGTCGTCGTTGCGGTTGCTGAAGTATTTGTTATCGAACAGCACCGACTCACCGGTGACTTCCTTGCGGCCGACACGGCGGTTGAACTTCATCCGGCCCACGCCCGACAGGTCGTAGCGCTCGAAGGTGAAGAACAGGTTGTGAAATAGGTTCTGCGCAGCATCCTTGGTCGGCGGCTCGCCGGGACGCATCATGCGGTAGATCTCGACCAGCGCTTCCAACTGGGTCTTGGACGGATCGATGCGCAGCGTGTTGGAGATGTAGGGACCACGATCCAGATCGTTGACCCACAGCGTACCCACGGCGTCCACGCCGGCCTTGCGGAACTTGGCCAGCTGATCTTCGGTGATCTCGTCGTTGGCGGTGGCCAACAATTCGCCGGTGCTGGCGTCGATCACGTCGTGCGACAGGATGCGGCCCATCAGGTAGTCGTCCGGCACGGCAAGTGCGGCGATGCCCGACTGTTCCAACTGCTTCACGTGGCGCGCGGTGATGCGCTTGCCGGTCTCGACGATGACCTTGTCGCCATCGGCCAGATCGAAGTTCAGGGTTTCGCCGCGCAGACGCTCGGCCACCAACTCCAACTGCACGCCCTCGCCTTCCGGCAGGATGTGGAAGGTGTTGATATCGAAGAACTCATTGAGCATTTCTTCGTTGTTGTAGCCCAACGCGCGCAGCAGGATGGTCACCGGCAATTTGCGGCGACGGTCGATGCGGGTGAACAGCGCGTCCTTCGGGTCGAACTCGAAGTCGAGCCAGGAACCGCGGTAAGGGATGATGCGGGCGCTGTACAGCAGCTTGCCCGAGCTGTGGGTCTTGCCGCGGTCGTGGTCGAAGAACACGCCCGGCGAACGGTGCAGCTGCGAGACGATCACGCGCTCGGTACCGTTGACGATGAAGGTGCCGTTGTCGGTCATGAGCGGAATTTCGCCCAGATAGACTTCCTGTTCCTTCACGTACTTGATGGCCTTGGTCGACGATTCGCGGTCGTAGATCACCAGGCGCACGGTCACGCGCAGCGGCGCGCCGTAGCTAAGGCCGCGGTTGCGGCACTCGCGCTCGTCGAACACCGGATCGCCCAGCTTGTAGCCCACGTATTCCAGCGCCGCGTTGCCGCTATAGCTGGAGATCGGGAACACGGATTTGAGCGCGGCATGCAGACCGTGGTCGACGCGCTTGGAGGGCTCGATGTTTTCCTGCAGGAACGAGCGGTAGGAATCCACCTGGATGGCGAGCAGGAACGGGACCTCGAGGATCGAGCGCTGCTTGCCGAAATCCTTGCGGATACGCTTCTTTTCAGTGAACGAGTACGCCATGTGACTTATCGCCTTTTTCTCTGGGAGCCGCGCGTCCGCGGGTCCGGGGGGAACCATCTGTCCGCAGCAGGGACCCTGCGCGGAACGGGAAAATCGTCAGTTGGAAGTCGCTGGTATTGCCGGCACCAGCACGCCTTCTCTTGCTACTTCCAACTACCAACTCGGGTTTTTTCTACTGCAAACAACAACGACCGAAGGCCAGGGGCTTACGCCCCCGGCCTCGGTGTGCCGCCGATGTTGACTGGCGACGAATACCGCTTACTTCACTTCGACAGTCGCACCGGCGGCTTCGAGTTCTTTCTTGAACTTCTCGGAATCTTCCTTCGAGACCGCATCCTTCACGGTCTGCGGGGCGCCTTCCACGAGGTCCTTCGCTTCCTTCAGGCCCAGGCCGGTGATGGCACGGACGGCCTTAATGACTTCGACCTTCTTCTCGCCGATCGCCTTCAGGACGACGGTGAATTCGGTCTGCTCTTCAACCGGACCGGCAGCGGCGGCGGCCGGACCGGCAGCAGCCACGGGAGCGGCGGCGGAAACGCCAAACTTTTCTTCGATCGCCTTGACCAGCTCCATCACTTCCATGAGGGACTTTTCAGCGACTGCGTCGACGATCTGTTCGTTAGACAGGGACATGTTGATTTACCTTCGAAAAATATTTCTGGGATGGGTTTCAGTGATTGCGGTGCGAACTCAGGCCTGATCGGCCGGGGTTTCGGCCGGGGCTGCTTCCACTGGGGTTGCTGCCGCGACTTCAGGTACCGCTTCAACCGAGGTTTCAGCCGGGGCTTCAGCAGACGCGTCGGCGACGATGTCGCCTCCGCCCAGCTTGTCGCCCACTGCCTTGATCGCGCGGGCGAACATGCTTGCCGGTTCGGCGAGCACACGTGCCAGCATGGCCAGGGCCTGCTCGCGGGTCGGCAGCGATGCCAACACGTCGACATGGCTGGCCGGATACAACTGGCCACCCACGGCTACGAGCTTGGGCTGCAGCTTGTCGTTGCTTTTGGCGAATTCCTTGATCAGACGACCGGCGGCGCCGGGTTCTTCCGTCGAGAACGCGTACAACAAGGGACCGACCAACGAGTCCTTGACGCACTCGTATTCGGTACCTTCGACGGCGCGCGAAGCCAGCGTGTTCTTGACGACTTTCAAGTACACACCGTTTTCGCGAGCCTTCTTGCGCATCGTGGTCATTTGACCGACCGTGATGCCCGCGTACTCGGCAGCAATCAAGGAGTGGGCCTTGGCGGCGACGTCTGCCAGCTCGGCTACAACTTCTTGCTTCTGAGACAGATTTAGAGCCATACACTCCTCCAAATGAACTCCGCTCACGGCTCCTGCCGCTTGCGGTCCTGGGCGGTGCCCGTCCTGGGCACCGGGGACGCCGGATTGGCATCCCGGTGGTGGCCTTTCCAGAAAAATTTCCAGAAGGCGGCACCATCTACGCCGGCCCGACCCACAAACAGAGTCGAATTAAGCGATCCCGCTGTATCGACGGCGACTCCCTGCCGTAACCAAGCTTCCTTGCCCGTCATCGATATGCGCCGACCGCGCCTGCGGTCTTTGACAGCTATCGCGTCAAGCCGGAGCCTTCCGCGATTGCCCTCAAAATTTTGGAACGCTTCCCCGCTTTGGCGGGAAAGGTGGAACTGATTACTTGAGCGACAGCGAGGACAGATCCACGGTCACGCCGGGGCCCATGGTCGAGCTCAGCGAGATCTTCTGCAGGTAGGTGCCCTTGGCGGTCGACGGCTTGGCCTTGACCAGATCCAGCAGCAGCGCCTGCAGATTGCTCTTCAGCGAGGCGTCGTCGAAGCTGGCCTTGCCCAGGGTGCAGTGGATGATGCCGGCCTTGTCGGTGCGGTAACGCACCTGACCCGACTTGGCGTTCTTCACGGCTTCGGCCGGGTTCGGCGAAACGGTGCCGACCTTGGGGTTCGGCATCAGGCCGCGCGGGCCCAACACCTGACCCAGCTTGCCGACCACGCGCATTGCGTCCGGCGTGGCGATGACCACGTCGTAGTTCAGGTCGCCGGCCAGCATCTTCTCGGCCAGGTCGTCCATGCCCACGGCTTCTGCGCCAGCGGCGATGGCTTCATCGGCCTTGGCGCCGGCCGGTGCGAACACCGCCACGCGGACCGACTTGCCGGTACCGGCGGGCAGCACGGTGGAACCGCGCACCTGCTGGTCCGACTTCTTGGCGTCCACGCCGAGGCGCACGGCCACGTCGACGGCTTCCACGAACTTGGTCTTGCTGTTGTCCTTGACGATCTTCAGCGCATCGTCAATGGAATACGCCTTGCCCGGGGTGACCGCGGCAAAGATCGCTTTCTGTCGTTTGGTCTGTGCCATCGTCTTAGCCCTCTACCGTCAAGCCCATGCTGCGGGCCGAACCCGCAATCGTACGCACCGCCGCATCCAGACTGGCTGCGGTCAGATCGGGTTCTTTCGCCTTGGCGATGTCCTCGAGCTGCTTGCGGGTGACCTTGCCCACCTTCTCGGTGTTGGGGCGCTTGGAACCGGACTGGATGCCGACGGCCTTCTTCAACAGGACGCTGGCGGGCGTGCTCTTGGTGATGAAGGTGAAGGTACGGTCCGAATAGGCGGTGATGATGACCGGAGTGGGCAGGCCCGGCTCCAGCTTCTGCGTGGCGGCATTGAACGCCTTGCAGAATTCCATGATGTTCAGGCCGCGCTGGCCCAGCGCAGGACCGACGGGCGGCGACGGATTCGCCTGACCGGCCTTGACCTGCAGTTTGATGTAACCGACTACTTTCTTTGCCATTTCGATTTACTCCTGGAGTTCAAGCGTCTGCACGTCTTGCGACTGCGGGACTCCTCCCTTCGCTTTGAATCGGGGACCGAAACCGGCCCCCGGCCTTTAGGCTTTCTCGACCTGGCCGAACTCGAGTTCGACCGGGGTGGAACGCCCGAAAATCAGAACAGCCACGCGCAGGCGGCTCTTCTCGTAATTCACTTCCTCGACCACACCGTTGAAGTCGTTGAACGGGCCTTCGGTGACGCGCACCATCTGGCCAGGTTCGAACAACACCTTCGGACGCGGCTTCTCGACGCCGTCCTGCACGCGCTGGAGGATGGCATCGGCCTCCTCGTCGCGGATCGGCAAAGGACGGTCGGCGGTACCGCCGATGAAACCCAGGACCTTGGAAGTCTCCTTCACCAGGTGCCAGCTCTCGTTGTCCATGCGCGGAATACCCGCTTCCTCGTGCGTCTCGATCTGCACCAGCACATAACCTGGGAAGAACTTGCGCTCGGAACGGCGTTTCTGGCCGGCGCGCATTTCGATCACTTCCTCGGTCGGCACCAGCACGTCGCCGAAACGTTCCTGCATGTCGTTGCGGACGATGCGGTCACGCAGCGCCTGCGCCACCGATTTCTCGAAACCCGAATAGGCGTGTACGACGTACCAACGCTTCACTGCGACATTCTCCTCAACGGCCCAGGGTAAAGAACAATTTCAGCAACTCCTGGATCACCCAGTCGAAGCCGCCCAGCATCAGGCTCAGGATCACGACCACAATGGCCACTACCCAGGTCATGCGCAGGGCTTCCTGGCGGGTCGGCCAGACCACCTTGCGCAGTTCGAAACGCGACTCGACCAGGAACTCGCGGGTCTCGCGACCCTTGGCCGTACCCAGGAACACCACCGCGCCCAGCACCAGGCCCGCGACCACGGCCAGCGCCCGCAAAGGCGTTGCCCACTGGCCAGCGAACCACCACCACGCCACCAGACCCGCAATCACCAGCGCAAGCGCCAGCGCGTATTTGACGATGTCGCCCGCGGAGGATGCGGCGGCTTTGGAATGTTCGACCTTGCTGTTCATCTGACTCTTTATTTGTTTGCGACCGTAGCCATTGACTCGTCGGCTACGCGTTCCAAATGGCGCGCCAGGTAGGACTCGAACCTACAACCTGCGGTTTTGGAGACCGCTGCTCTGCCAGTTGAGCTACTGACGCTTGTTTTTCAGGAACTTGTGATTTGTTGCAAACCCTTCAGACGGCGAAGGCGGACCGAAAGTTCGGCCCGCCATTCGCTGCTGCCCGGCGACGCGAATCGCCGGTAGGCAGGCTTACTTAATGATCTTCGCCACCACGCCGGCGCCAACCGTACGGCCGCCTTCGCGGATCGCAAAACGCAGGCCTTCGTCCATCGCCACCGGGTTGATCAGCGTCACCACCATCTTCACGTTGTCGCCCGGCATCACCATCTCCACACCTTCCGGCAGCTCAACGGCGCCAGTGATGTCGGTGGTGCGGAAGTAGAACTGCGGACGGTAACCCTTGAAGAACGGGGTGTGACGGCCGCCTTCGTCCTTGCTCAGCACATAGACTTCG
>NZ_JBFUHQ010000010.1:0-85631 GCF_056402315.1 Pseudoxanthomonas sp. P4_B2 | reverse complement strand
GCGATGTTGGTGGTGCTGCGCCAGGGCGGATTAGAAGGCGGCCTGAACTTCGATGCCAAGGTGCGCCGCGAGTCGACCGACCTGGAGGACCTGTTCATCGCCCATATCGGCGGCATGGACGCGTTCGCGCGCGGGCTGGAAGTGGCCCATGCGCTGCTGACCGAATCGCCGTGGGAACAATGGCGCACCGAGCGTTATGCCAGCTTCGACAGCGGCGCTGGCCGCGACTTCGAGCAGGGCAAGCTGGCCCTGGCCGATCTGCGCGATCTGGCCAGCAAGCAAGGCGAACCGAAACAGATCAGCGGCAAACAGGAACGTTACGAGAACCTACTGAACCAATATTTATTGCGTTGACCTTGCCGTCGCATTAGCGTCGCCGAACCGTTGCTTCCATCAACCAAGCCTCACTTACAAAGGCATCCCATGAATAGCATTCCCCTTAGCAAGGTCTCCGCAGATGGCGGCGAGAACACTAAGCTGATCATCCTGATCAGCTGCGTGGCCACTATCGGCGGCTTCCTGTTCGGCTTCGACAGCGGTGTGATCAACGGCACCGTCGACGGACTCAAGCAGACCTTCCACTCCAGTTCCGCCGGAACCGGTTTCGAAGTGGCCTCGATGCTGCTCGGTTGCGCGGTCGGCGCATTCTTCGCCGGTCGTCTGGCCGATCGCTGGGGACGGCGTGCGGTGCTGATCATCTCGGCGGTGCTGTTCCTGTTCTCCGCATTGGGGGCTGGCATGGCCAGCACCTCGACGGTCTTCATCATCGCGCGCGTATTGGGTGGGTTCGCGGTCGGCGCGGCCAGCGTGATGTCGCCGGCCTACATCGCCGAAGTGGCTTCGGCCCGCTATCGCGGACGCCTGGCCACGGTGCAGCAGATCGCGATCATCGGCGGCCTGTTTTGCGCTTTCCTCAGCAACTATCTGCTGGCCAAGACCGCAGGCGCGTCCACCGAAGCGCTGTGGCTGGGCTTTGCGGCATGGCGCTGGATGTTCTGGATGATGGCGATCCCCTCTTTGATCTTCCTGTTGCTGTTGTTGCTGATTCCGGAAAGCCCGCGTTACCTGGTGGTCAAGGGCCGCAAGGAAGATGCATCGAAAGTGCTGACGCGCCTGTACGGTGCGGTGGAAGCGAAGACCAAGCTGGTCGAGATCGAAGGCTCGCTGTCGGCGGACCACCATCGTCCGCGTCTTTCCGATCTGGTCGACAAAGCGAGCGGGAAAGTCCGCAAGATTGTCTGGATCGGCATCGGTCTGGCCACCTTCCAGCAGTTGGTCGGCATCAACGTGGTGTTCTACTACGGCGCAGTGTTGTGGCAGGCGGTCGGTTTCTCCGAGAGCGACGCGCTGCTGATCAACGTGCTGTCCGGCGCGCTCAGCATCGGCGCCTGCCTGGTGACGGTGGTGCTGATCGACAAGATCGGCCGCAAGCCCTTGCTGTGGGTCGGTTCGGCCGGCATGGCGGTGTCGCTGGCATTGGTGACCTACGCGTTCGCCAGCGCAGGTCTGGATGCGCAAGGCAAGCTGGCTTTGTCCGATTCGATGGGCATGGTTGCGCTGGTGGCCGCCAACGTCTACGTGGTGTTCTTCAACATGTCCTGGGGCCCGGTGATGTGGGTGATGCTGGGCGAGATGTTCCCCAACCAGATCCGCGGTTCCGGACTGGCGGTGGCGGGCGCGGCGCAGTGGACGTCGAACTTCATCATCACCGTCACCTTCCCGATCCTGTTGACCAGCATCGGCCTCGCCGGCGCCTACGGCATCTACACGGTGGCCGCGGTGATCTCGGTGTTCTTCGTGCTGAAGTACGTGTACGAAACCAAGGGCCGGGAACTGGAACAGATGGAAGGCTGATACGGTTCATGGGGAAGGGCGTGATCGGCGCTGTGCTTATCGGCGTCGGCGTCGGACCGCGCAAGTCTGGTCGCACCATGACTTGCGTGCATCCGCCCCGCTTAGTTTGGAAGCAGGGCAGGGTTGGCCGGTACGGCGGCCTTGCACCTCATCTTATTTATGCTTGATGGAGCCACGACATTGAACACACTTGCTGCGTCTTCCCGTTTACGTCCTGCTTTGCTGTTGGCCATTCCCGTGGCGTTGGCGCTGCTGGCCGCTGGCTGCCGGGACGAAAAAAAGCCCGACGCCACCGCCACAACCAACACCGCGTCGCCATGGCCCGCGGTCGCCTGGCCGCTGGCCGAAGACCCCGCCCTCGAGAAGCGCATCGATGAGCTGATGGCGAAGATGACGGTGGAGGAAAAGGTCGGCCAGATCGTGCAGGGCGATATCGCCAGCCTGACCCCGGACGATGTGCGCAAGTACCGGCTGGGGTCCGTGCTGGCAGGCGGCAATTCCGATCCTGGCGGCAAGTACAACGCCACGCCCGCGCAATGGCTGGCGCTGGCCGATGCTTTCTACGAAGCGTCGATGGATACATCGCAGGGCGGCAAGGCCATTCCCATCCTGTTCGGCATCGATGCGATCCACGGCCAGAGCAATATCGTCGGCGCGACGTTGTTCCCGCATAACATCGGCCTGGGCGCGACCCGCAATCCGGATCTGATGGAACAAATCGGCAAGGTCACCGCGACCGAAACGCGCACCACCGGCATGGAATGGGCGTTCGCGCCGACCGTGGCGGTGCCGCAGGACGATCGCTGGGGACGCAGTTACGAAGGCTATTCGGAATCGCCCGATGTCGTCGCCAGCTACGCCGGCAGGATGGTCGAGGGCCTGCAAGGCAAGGCCGGCGCACCGGACTTTCTGGATGGCTCACACGTGATGGTGTCGGTGAAGCATTTCCTCGGCGATGGCGGCACCACTGGCGGCAAGGATCAAGGCGATACCAAGATCAGCGAAGCCGAACTGGCGCGCATACATAACGCCGGTTATCCGCCGGCGATCGCGGCCGGTGCGCAGACCGTCATGGCGTCGTTCAACAGCGTCAATGGCGAGAAGATGCACGGCAATCGGCACCTGCTGACCGAAGTTCTGAAAGGGCAAATGAAATTCGGCGGTTTCGTGGTGGGCGACTGGAACGGTCACGGCCAGGTCAAGGGCTGCACCAACGACAATTGTCCGGCCACCATCGTGGCGGGTCTGGACATGGCGATGGCACCGGACAGTTGGAAGGGTTTCTACGAAACCGCGGTGGCGGCGGTGAAAGCCGGCACCCTACCGATGGAACGGTTGGACGATGCGGTGCGGCGCATTCTGCGGGTGAAATTCCGCCTCGGTCTGTTCGAAGCCGGCAAGCCTTCGCAACGGCCGCTGGGCGGCAAGTTCGAACTGCTGGGCGCACCCGAGCATCGTGCGGTGGCGCGCCAGGCGGTGCGTGAATCGCTGGTGCTGCTGAAGAACCAGGGCGGTGTGCTGCCGCTGGATCCGCACAAGAACATCCTGGTGGCCGGCGACGGAGCCAACGACGTCGGCAAGCAGTCCGGCGGTTGGACACTCAACTGGCAGGGCACCGGCACCACGCGTGCGGACTACCCGAATGCCGATTCCATTTGGGAAGGCCTGCAGGCGCAAGTGAAAGCGGCTGGCGGCAAAACCGAACTCGCGGTGGACGGCAAGTACAAACAGAAGCCCGACGCCGCCATTGTGGTCTTCGGCGAAAATCCTTACGCCGAATTCCAAGGCGACATTCCCGACCTGTCCTATAAGCCAGGCGACGACAGCGATCTGCAGCTGATCAAGCGCCTGAAGGCCGAAGGCATTCCGGTGGTCGCGGTGTTCTTGAGCGGCCGGCCCTTGTGGGTGAACCGCGAGATCAACGCCGCGGACGCGTTCGTGGCGGCCTGGCTGCCCGGATCGGAAGGCGCGGGCATCGCCGATGTTCTCCTGCGTGATGCGCAGGGCAAAGCGGCGCACGACTTCAAGGGCAAGCTGAGCTTCTCCTGGCCGCGTACCGCCACCCAGTTCGTCAACAACGTCGGGCAAAAGGATTACTCGCCGCAGTTCGCTTTCGGCTACGGTCTGACCTATGCCGATAAAGGCGATTTAGCGCCACTGCCGGAAGTGTCGGGATTGTCGGGCGAACAGAAGGTCGCCGGGGTCTACTTCGCTCGCGGACGTGCGGCGCCGGGAACCGGCCTGCGCCTGGAGAACGCGCAGGGCCATGCGACCAAGGTGACCACGTTGCCTGCCGCGGTGCACGACAACAGCCTCCGCGTCGCCGCAGTGGACCACAAGGCGCAGGAAGACGCCATGCGCTTCTCCTGGGCCGGCACCGGCAAGGCCACTGCGTTCCTGTTGGCCGATGCTCCCTTCGATGTCCTGCGCGAATCCAACGGCGACGTGATGCTGGTACTGACCCTGCGTGCGGAAGCAGTGCCGCAAGCGGAGGTGAATCTGAGCGTCGCCTGCGGCGAGGGCTGCGCTGCGACCTTGCCCCTGCGCGATACGTTGGCCGCGTTGCCGAAAGAGCAATGGACCACGCTGGGAGTGCCGTTGAAGTGCTTCGGCGCGGCGGGCGCCGACCTTACCAAGTTGAATCAGCCATTGCGCTTGGAAACCGCGGGAGCCTTGCAATTCTCGCTATCGCGGGTAGCACTGGGTGCGATCAACGAGGCCGAGCACGTGTTCGAGTGCCCGAAACTCTAGCGATCCTCGGCGTGCTTCCTTCCCCGGCATCCGTGCCGGGGTTCCTGCCAATCAGGTTTTCCCGTTGAGGCTGAAATGACCCTATCCCCGCTCGATATCGGCATCGTCCTGGCCTACCTGGTCGGCATTTTCGTGCTGGCGCAACTGGTATCGCGGGAGAAAGGCGGGCACCAGAAATCGGCGAAGGATTATTTCCTCGCCAGCAAATCGCTGCCGTGGTGGGCGATCGGCGCGTCGCTGATCGCGGCCAACATCTCGGCCGAACAGATCATCGGCATGTCCGGGTCCGGCTACGCCATCGGCCTGGCGATCGCCTCCTACGAATGGATGGCGGCGATCACTCTGCTGATCGTGGGCAAGTTCTTCCTGCCCATCTTCCTGCGCAACGGCATCTACACCATGCCGCAGTTCCTGGAAGAGCGTTACGGCACCAAGATCCGCACGCTGATGGCCGTGTTCTGGCTGGGGCTGTACGTCTTCGTCAACCTCACCTCGATCCTGTGGCTGGGTTCGCTGGCGGTCGCCCAGGTCACCGGCATGGACCAGATGCTGGCGCTGGCGCTGCTCGGAATCTTCGCGCTGGCCTACCAGTTGTACGGCGGACTGAAAGCGGTGGCGCTGACCGATATCGTGCAGGTGTCGCTATTGGTGCTGGGCGGCTTGCTGGTGTCGGCGTTGACGCTCAGCGAGATCGGTGATGGCGCCGGCATCGTGGCCGGTTTCAGCAAGCTGAGGCAGGCGCACCCCGAGCATTTCCACATGATCCTGTCCAAGGAAAGTCCCTTCTACAAGGATCTGCCGGGCCTCAGCGTATTGATCGGCGGCATGTGGATCATGAATGTCAGCTACTGGGGCTTCAACCAGTACATCATCCAGCGCGCGTTGGCGGCCAAGGACATCAAGGAAGCTCAGAAGGGCGTGGTTTTCGCCGCCTTCCTCAAGTTGCTGATGCCGGTGATCGTGGTGCTGCCGGGCATCGCCGCGGTGGTGCTGGCGAAGAACCTGCCGCGTCCGGATCAGGCTTATCCGACCATGATGGCGATCCTGCCCAGCGGCATCCTGGGCCTGGTGTTCGCGGCGCTGGTGGCGGCCATCGTCGCCTCGCTGGCTTCCAAGATCAATTCGGTCGCCACCATCTTTACCTTGGACTTCTACGCCAAGCAGCACAAGAACCACGACGAAACCAAGCTAGTGCGCGTCGGCCGCATTGCGGCCACGGTTTCCATCATTCTAGCCATCCTGACCGCGCGTCCGTTGCTGGGCAGCTTCGATCAGGGTTTCCAATACATCCAGGAATACACCGGCTTCTTCACCCCAGGCATCGTGGTGATTTTCGTGCTGGGCCTGTTCTGGAAGCGCGCCAACGAGGCCGGCGCACTGGCCGCGGCGATCGGTTCATTCGCGCTATCGGTGGTGTTGAAGTTGGCATGGCCGTCGCTGCCGTTCATGGATCGCGTCGGTCTGGTGTTCCTGCTGGCCCTGGTGCTGGCGATCGTAGTGTCGCTGGCCAGCAAAGCCTCCGGAGTCAGCGATCGGATCAAGACCGGCGACGTCAGCTACGCGACCAGCGCATCGTTCAATATCGCCAGCGTCGCGGTGGTTGCGATCCTGTGCGCGCTGTACGCCAGTTTCTGGTGAAAGAACGGCTATAGAACAATCTTGTTCTTAGCCGATGTCGTGAACACTTTCATTGAAGTCCGGTTTCATTGAAGTCCGGAAGCGTTCTGCCGCGGTACCAGCGAGTCACTTCCGGCGCGAGCAGCGGTTCCAGCTCGATGCTCAGCGCAGCGTAGGCGTCCAGCGTGTCGCGCACGATGCGTTGCGTCGGCGTCGGCCCTGCAGACCCGTCGAGTTCGTCCGGGGACAGCTGCGTCTGAGTCCACGCGTACAAACGATCGCTACGCGCTAGCAGCGCAGATCGAAGCCACGTCCGCAGCGGCGCATGGATGGCATGGCCGCGCTGCTCCAGCAGACGGATCGCCCGCTCCAGCTGCGAAGAGGCGCCGCGGAACCATTCGGTATGCCCGGCGGCTTCCTTGCGCACCGTCAGTGGCGCGGGCGCGTTGTGCATGACTAGCGGCCGCCGCAACTCGAGTTCCAGATCGCGAGCATCGCGAACGGTTTCGGTTTCCACCAGCACCGCACGGTCGAGATCGAAGAATTCGAACCAGCGGCGATGCAAGGCCTGGATCCGCGACAGGGGATCGCGCGAGAAGCCTATCTTGCAGTGGTCTTCCCACGCGCACGGGAAGACATAGACGAAGCAGTAGCCGTCCATCGTCCGGGTTCCGCAATCATCGCACCTTGCGGGATCTGTCGTTGCCGGCCTGCGCGGCCGCAACGGGCGCCATCAAGGCGTCCAGCCGCATCATGCAGTTCGCCAGCCAACACGGTAGGCCTCCCCCCCATGCAACAGCAGACCTGCGCTTTCCGCTCGTCGTGTCATGCCGCCGCCTCCTTCCGCCACCTGTCGTAGGATGGATCTTGTCCATCTCAGATTCTGAGCCAATGCAAGGCGCGAAAATCCGCTTGGCATCCCGCGCTACGCGGGTTGGTACGCAGGACGCGGCAGTCCTGTAGCGGGGGATGCGATCATCGAATCTCCGGCGCCTTTGGCCCGATGGTTGATCTGCGGGCGCATGCGTTTCCAGGTTTCGCGGATGACGGCCTCGGCGAGCGGCCAATCCAGGCATTGATCGCTGTCCGTTGTCGCTTCGTATCTGGCGCGCATGACGGATAATAGTTCGTCCAGGCCGCTGCCATGATTCAGCAGGTACATGTCGTATCCGAACTTGAGCGTGGGCAGGTACTGCTCGAACGCACGAGACGTCCTGTGGAAGGCGGCCTGCTCGTAGTTCCGGCGCCAATAGTCCAGTTCCGAATCGATATCCAGCATCACATTCTTGAATTCGCCCAGTGGAATCGCGGATCCCATGGTTGTCTCCTTGGAAGTGTGTCTGGAGATCATCTTCCTGAATGCGGCATCAGGGCCGCGTCCAAACTTTGTAAATACAGCGTTAAACGATCCGTGGCGAGGATGATTCGGACACTTGATCGCTAGGATGGCGGGCTCTTGCGGCGGGGGTCACGCGGGTTTTACCTGGCGCCTGATATTCGGATGGCCAGCTCAGAAACAGCTACGGCGCCGACCATGAAATGGGTAGGGAGAGGGCCAAACCTCAGACAGTCCCATAGCGCTGGATGACGAAATGGCGCGGCCGACCTCCGCCCTGTTGATCATCGACATGATCAATCTGTTCGACTTCGAGGGCGGCGGGCGTCTGGCGAAGGAAGCGGCGCGGATCGCCCGTCTGAAAGCGCGCTTCAGTGAAGCGGGAGCGCCAGTGATCTACGTCAACGATAACTTCATGGACTGGCGCGCGGATTTCAAGGAACTGATCGCGATCTGCAGCCATCCGCAAAATGCGGGAGCGGAAATCGCGCGCCTGTTGGCGCCTGGACCGATGATTATTACATCCTCAAGCCGAAACATTCCGCGTTCCTGGCCACCCCGCTTTCCTTGCTGTTGGCCGAGTGCGGCGTGCGCCGCGTCGTGCTCACCGGCCTGGCGGCGGACGCCTGCATCCTGATCACCGCGCAGGAAGCGAACATGCGCGAATATCAGGTAAGCGTTCCCGCCGACTGCGTCGCCGCGCAGACAGCGGAGCGCAGGACGCGGGCACTGGCGGTGATCAAGACTTCGTTCTCCGCTGATGTGCGAGCGTCCACTGCCCTGAATATGGTGTTGTAGCCAAGCTCAGAGCCTCTCGACGGCTTCTTCCATATGGATATCTCGGGACCTGATCGCCAACGGCGACCAGGCCCGTCTTCTGCTGGAAAGCGCCGCTTCGATCAGAGCATCCGGTCGCGCGCATGTTCGGCGCGTGAGGCACCGATGGCAGTTTCTACTTTCTTCACTTCCTCGGGCGGCGGCAACACCGCGGGGAAACCTAGAGACTGGATCCAGAGTTCGCGGCACCAACCTTTGGTGTGGTACAGGTGATGGTCCTCGTCCTTCTCCACCGCATCGAACGCCGTCTTCAGCACCTTGGCTTCGCCGCCGGCCGCATGCTTGGCCACGTGGCCGATCAGCTCCCAGTTCTGGTGATCCTTGGTTTCCGCCAGGACGACGCATTCGGCCGCGACCAGCTCCGCGGCAGCGACGTCGGCGCTATCCATCGCCATCTTGATCGCCGCAACCAACGATTTGCCCTGGTGCGCGACCACCGAACGGCCGGGACTCTGTTGTTCGGTGTCCATTCCCAACTCGCCGAACACGCGGACGAGAATCTCCTCATGGGTTCGCGTTTCTTTCAGGTATTCCTGCCATTCCTCCTTCAACTCTTCGTTCTGCGCGGCCTTGATCGCCGTCGTGTAGATCTGGATGCCGCCGCGTTCGGTCTCCAGCGCCTGCAGCAATAGTTCGGTCAGCTGCTTCGAATCGTACTTAGATGTCCTGCCCATGGTGCTCGAACTCCTCGAAGGGAAAGGCCGGCGCCCGGATAGCGCCGGCGGCGTTGTCGGTTGTCGTATCAGCGCTGTTGCGGGCGCTGGTTCTGTGGGTTCTGGTCGCCCTGTTGGCGCTGCTGTCCCTTCTGCTGCTGGTCGTCCTGTCCCTGCTGGCGCTGGCCGGCCTGGCGCGGGTCGTCCCGATCCATCTGTTTCTGACTGATGTCTTTCTGATTGTTGTCTTTACGTTGATTGGGAGGGTTCTTGCTAGCCATTGTCATGTCTCAATCTTGCGACGCATTCCATCGCGAGCAGGAATATAGGCAGCCGGGAATAAGAAGAGCGTGTGCGCAGGAAGCTTGCGTTTTCACAAAAGTTTTAGTGGCTTCAGGAATGGCCTCGTTCGGAGCGGGTGGTTCCTGCTGGGGCAGGGGGCGAAGACGGCCGATTAACATGCGGGCGATCAGGATGGCCGGCGTCATTCTTCGCCGGGGCCTATGGCGGCCAAAAACCGCCAATGAGTTCGCGAAGAAAGGCATGCATACCGGCTTGGATTTGCATGCGGGAAAGCTATGAAGCGCACAAGAGCCATTGATGAATCTGATTCATGACTTCATGTGGTAATCGCGGTTAATCCTGGCATACACGGCCGGTACACTCAGTCGCTCGGCAGGACACGGCAAGGTTTGCGTGTGGCTGTCGCGCCGATTCGCCCGGCATTCCAACACCGCTTCGCGGGCGCAACGGTTCAGCCGACGCAGCGCATTAGACAATTCGGATTCGTACTCTCCTAGGAGTTCCTTATGCATGATTCCGACGTTCCCAAGTTGACTCGCCGCGAGGTGTTGATCGCAGGTGTCACTTCCGTGGCCGCTGCGGCCGTGCCCAGTGCCGGTTCGCTGGCTGCGACCGCGGCGGCGCCTGCAGCATCGAAGGCGCCGGTGATGGCCAGGACCTCCTTGACCGTCAACGGCAAAGTCCGCGAGCTTGAGCTCGACACCCGAACCACGCTGCTCGATGCATTGCGCGAGCACCTGCACCTGACCGGCACCAAGAAAGGCTGCGACCACGGCCAGTGCGGCGCCTGCACGGTGATCGTCGAGGGTCGCCGGATCAACGCCTGCCTGACCTTGGCGGTGATGCACGAGGGCGACGCCATCACCACCGTCGAGGGGCTCGGCACGCCCGAGGACCTGCACCCGATGCAGGCTGCCTTCGTCAAGCACGATGGTTACCAATGCGGGTATTGCACGCCGGGACAGATCTGTTCGGCGGTCGCCGTGCTGGACGAAATCAAGGCGGGAATTCCCAGTCACGCCAGCGCCAGCCTGACTTCCCGCCCACGGGTAACCGCGGCGGAGCTGCGCGAGCGGATGAGCGGGAATATCTGCCGCTGCGGCGCCTATTCCAACATCGTCGATGCGATCAGCGAAGTCGCCGGGAGCCGCGTATGAAAGCCTTCAGCTACGAGCGCGCCGGTTCGCCGGCCGAAGCCGCCGCGGCCGCCGCACGCATCAAGGGGGCGAGATTCATCGCGGGCGGCACCAACCTCCTCGATCTGATGAAACTGGAAATCGAGACGCCGGGGCACCTGATCGATGTGAACGGTCTCGGCCTGGACAAGATCGAACGTACCCCTGACGGCGGCCTGCGCATCGGCGCGCTGGTGAGCAATACCGATCTGGCCGCAGACAGCGGTGTGCGACGCAACTATGGTTTGCTTTCGCGCGCGTTGCTCGCTGGCGCTTCGGGTCAGCTTCGCAACAAGGCGACGACCGCGGGCAATCTGCTGCAACGCACTCGCTGTCCGTATTTCTACGACACCAATCAACCGTGCAATAAACGTCTGCCAGGGAGCGGCTGCGCGGCGATCGGCGGCTACAGCCGCCAGCTCGGCGTCATCGGCGTGAGCGATGCCTGTATCGCGACGCATCCCAGCGACATGGCAGTGGCGATGCGCGCACTCGATGCCACGGTGGAGACCGTCAAGGCCGATGGCTCGGCCCGTGCAATCCCGATCGCCGAGTTCCATCGGCTGCCGGGCGCCACGCCGCACATCGAAACGGCGCTTGAGTCCGGCGAGCTGATCACGGCGGTGACGCTGCCCAAGCCGGTTGGCGGCACGCACCTCTATCACAAGGTGCGCGACCGCGCTTCTTATGCCTTCGCGCTGGTCTCGGTGGCGGTGATCGTTCAGCGCGATGGTTCCGGACGCGTAGCGGTCGGCGGCGTGGCGCACAAGCCGTGGCGGGTCGAGGCCGCCGAAGCGCTGCTGCCGCAGGGCGCCAAAGCGGTGGCGACAAGACTCCTCGACGGTGCCAAGCCGACCCACGACAACGCATTCAAGGTAACGCTGGTCGAGCGCACGCTCGGTGCGGTACTGGCGCAGACAAGGGGCTGACGCGATGAAATTCGATACCCCGGCAACCACCAACCCGATCGACCAGCTCAAGGTCGTCGGCAAGTCCACCGACCGCATCGACGGCCCGCTCAAGACCACCGGAACCGCGCCGTATGCGTACGAACGGCACGATGCCGTGCCCAACCAGGCTTATGGCTATGTGATCGGTGCGTCCATCGCCAAGGGAAAGATCGCATCGCTCGATGCTAGTGTCGCACGTGCCGCACCGGGCGTGCTCGCCGTGGTTACGGCCAAGAACGCGGGCAAACTCGGCAAAGGCAAGTTCAATACCGCCAAGCTGCTCGGAGGCCCCGATATCGAGCACTATCATCAGGCGATCGCGGTGGTCGTCGCCGAGACTTTCGAACAAGCGCGCGCAGCTGCCCAATTGATCCGCGTCGATTATGTCCGCAGCAAAGGTTCCTTCGATCTGGCGAACGCTAAGACTTCGGCCGTCCCCTCCACGCGCGAACAGAAGGACATTGCGGTGGGCGATTTTGCGGGCGAATTCGCCGCCGCACCCGTTCAGCTCGACGCGACCTATACAACGCCCGACCATGCCCACGCGATGATGGAACCCCATGCGTCCATCGCCGCGTGGGAAGGCGACAAGCTGACGCTCTGGACCTCGAACCAGATGATCGACTGGAGCAAGAGCGACATGGCGACGACGCTCGGCTTGCCCAAGGAAAATGTCCGCCTCCTTTCGCCCTATATCGGTGGCGGCTTCGGCGGGAAACTGTGGATACGCGCCGACGCCCTAATGGCGGCACTGGGAGCCCGGGCCGCCGCGCGACCGGTTAAGGTCGCGTTGACGCGGCCCTTCATGTTCAACAACACGACCCACCGGCCGGCGACCATCCAGCGTATCCGTATCGGTGCGACCAAGGAGGGAAAAATCACCGCCATCGGCCATGAAGGCTGGTCCGGCGATCTGCCCGGAGGCGGGCTCGAGAATGCGATCGCGCAAACGCGGCTCCTCTATGCCGGCGCCAACCGCATGCTGGCCGCGCGGCTGGCGACGCTCGACCTGCCCGAAGGCAACGCGATGCGCGCGCCCGGCGAAGCACCGGGCCTGATGGCGCTCGAGATCGCGATGGACGAAATGGCGGAAAAGCTCGGTATCGATCCTATCCAGTTCCGTATCCTCAACGATACCCAGGTAGACCCCGAACAGCCCACGCGGTCGTTCTCGCAACGCCAATTGATCGAATGCCTGCGGATGGGCGCGGAGCGATTCGGATGGAACAAACGTAGTCCTACGCCCGGCAGCACACGCGATGGACGCTGGCTGGTCGGCATGGGAGTAGCCGCCGGCTTCCGCAACAATCTGCTCGCCAAGTCCGCCGCTCGCGTCAGGCTGGACCGCAGCGGCGTGGTCGCCGTCGAAACCGATATGACCGATATCGGCACTGGCAGTTATACGATCATCGCCCAGACCGCCGCCGAGATGATGGGCCTGCCACTCGACAAAATAGTGGTGCGTCTGGGCGATTCCGCTTTCCCGGTTTCTGCGGGGTCCGGCGGTCAATGGGGCGCGAACAACTCGACGGCCGGCGTCTACGCCGCCTGTGTGAAGCTGCGCGAAGCCGTCGCGCAGAAGCTCGGCTTCGATGCCGCCACCGCGGAGTTCATCGATGGCAAGGTGCGCTCGGGCGATCGCAGCGTGCCGCTTGGCCAGGCCGCGAGCGAGGCCGAAATCGTCGCCGAAGACCTGATCGAATACGGCGATCTCGACAAGAAATACCAGCAATCGACCTTCGCCTCGCACTTCGTCGAGGCAGCTGTGGATGCGGCCACCGGCGAAATCCGTGTCCGGCGCATGCTCGCAGTGTGCGCTGCGGGCCGCATCCTGAACCCCAAATCGGCGCGCAGCCAGGTGATCGGCGCGATGACCATGGGGGTCGGCGCGGCGCTGATGGAGGAACTGGCGGTCGACAAACGGCTGGGCTTCTTCGTCAATCACGATCTCGCCAGCTATGAGGTGCCGGTGCATGCCGACATCCCGCATCAGGAGGTGGTGTTCCTGGACGAGACCGATCCGCTGTCCTCGCCGATGAAGGCCAAAGGAGTAGGCGAGCTGGGTATCTGCGGTGTCGGCGCGGCCGTCGCCAATGCGATCTACAACGCCACCGGCGCGCGCGTGCGCGAATATCCGATCACCTTGGATAAGTTGCTCGGGAAGCTGCCGTCGGTCGCGTGACCGCGCGATTGCTCATATGGAGATGAAAATTGGCTATCAGCCACGGATGGCGCCGACAATCATTGAACAGCAAGGCGTTCGCGCAATCGCCGTCGCGAACGAAGAGCGGCGATAACCGTTTCATTACACATTCACTCTGATCGATTGCTAGAAAGTCGTCCGGCCTTACCGGGAGACATGCGATGCGGATCACGATCATCGGCGCGGGATTCAGTGGCAGCACCTTGGCGACCTTGCTGGCTTCCGAAAACGAAGCCACGGAAGTCTGCCTGGTCGGCGTCGAAGACACTTTCGCGTGCGGCGTGGCTTACGGCGAAACGCGACCGGAGCACGTGTTGAATGTCCGTGCCGGGCATCTGGGTGCGGATCCGGACAATCCGGCGGAGTTCGCCGACTGGTTGAACCTGGGTCGGCAGGGGCGGGAAGGCTTTCTGCCCCGTTTGGCCTACGGCGAGTACCTGACCGATCGCCTGCAGAAGGCGAAGGACCGAGCCAACAACCTGACCCTGCTGCGCCAGGAGGCCATCGCCATCAATCGGCTCGGCGATGGCTTTCGCGTGCACCTGGAGGACGGAAGCTATTTCGCCAGCGATCGGGTCGTGCTCGCGCTGGGTGCGCTGCCGCCGCAGCGGCTGATAGGCATCGGACCCAGGCTGGCCCGGCATCCCCGCTACATCGCATGGCCTTGGCAGGACGATGCCCTGGACCAGATCGATTCGAAGGCTCGCGTGCTGATCATCGGCACCGGCTTGACCATGGCGGACGTGGTAGCGAGTCTCGCGCGTAGAAATCACCACGGGGAAATCGTGGCGATCTCCCGCCACGGGTTGCTGCCGCAATCCCATACGTCCGCGCCGGGCACGCCGATCGAGCTGCCACCCAGCGTTCACCAGGCACTCCGAAAGCACGATGTCCGCCAGCTTGTGGGCGCCATTCGCTCCTTGTCCCACGTCGTGCCGGATTGGCGTGGTGCGGTCGACGCGCTACGGCCGCACACCCAGACGTTCTGGCGCGGATTGCCGACGCGGGAACGCGCGCGCTTCTTGCGCCATGTTCGTTCCTACTGGGAAATCGTTCGCCATCGCGTCGCCCCCGAGGTGGGCGAGCTGCTGGGAGGCCTGCAGGCCTCCGGACAACTCAAGGTGCGCGCCGCGCGCCTGCTCAGGGCTGGGCTGCGGGCGAACAGCGCGGACGCACTCATCCGCGAGCGCGGCAAGGAGCAGAACCAGGTCGAGCAGTACGACTATGTGATCCGCGCGACGGGTCTGGATACCGATATTCTCCGCACCACCCATCCGCTTGCATCGCATTTGCGCGAGGCGGGCCTGATCAGCGCCGATCCGCAAGGGTTGGGCATCAATGTGACGGACGATCTGGAAGTACTGGATCAGCATGGCAGTCGCGTCCCCGATCTCTATTGCGTTGGGCCGCTTCTTCGGGGGCATCTCTGGGAGATTACGGCCGTGCCGGAGTTGCGCGCTGCGGCCAAGACACTTTCACACCGGCTGCGCTCGAGAGACTCGGCTACGACGAATGTTCGCGCCCGTACCCTGGAGCGCGAGCTGGTTTTGTCGCGGGGTTTCTGAAACGTTGTGCGAGCCAACTTTCAGCGGACGGTCACTTTCGACCTAAAGCAGACATTCGAGACCAGCCAAGTTGGCCAATAGCAGTGATGTGTACTCAGTAGCCCGAAATTTGTTACAGAGAATTTACGCAAAATAGCTCCATACGAATGGAGCTTTTATGTCTCCCGGGCCGACACTGCGCTCCTCGAAATACCTGAGGGATGCCCAAATGCCTGCCTGGTTGTCTTTATTGTGCGGAATCGTAGTGGTCTTGGCGGCGGCTTATCTGCTGCTGGTGGTCCTGCATCCGGAAAAGTTCTGAGCGGATTACGACCATGATCGAAATCCTGCTCGTCTTCGCACTCGCCATCGGACTGGCTTGGCCTCTGGGCCACTACCTGGCCAAGGTCATGCGCGGCACTCCCATGCGTGGCGACCGCCTGTTCGACTGGCTAGAGAAGCCGGTCTACAAGCTGCTCGGCACCGACCCTCGGCGCGGCATGAGCTGGCGCGGATATGCCAAGGCATTTCTGCTCAGCAACCTCGCGGTCGGCATACTGGTCTGGCTGTTGTTCATGACTCAGGCCTGGCTGCCGCTCAATCCCGACGCTATCCCCAACATGCGCTGGGATCTGGCGCTGCACACCATGGTGTCGTTCCTCACCAACACCAATCAGCAGCACTATTCCGGTCAGGCGCAGCTTTCCTATCTGTCGCAGATGGTCGGCATCGTCGGCCTGCAGGTAGTCACGCCGATGATGGGCCTGGCGCTGGTGGTGGCAACCTTGCGCGCCCTGTTCGGCGGTAAGGAAAAGGATGCCCACGAAACCGGCGAAGCCGATGCCGGCAACTACTGGGCCGACGTCACCCGCGCCACCGTTCGTTTCATGTTGCCGTTGTGCCTGCTGTGGTCGGTGCTGCTGACGTGGCAAGGCGTACCTTCCACGCTCGCAGCGGGCCCGGCGGTCACCCCGCTCGACGCCAGCGCGCAGATGGCGGAACAGAAGATTCCGCTGGGTCCGGTGGCCGCGATGGTCGCGGTCAAGCAACTGGGCACCAACGGTGGCGGCTGGTACGGCCCCAACAGCGCGGTGCCACTGGAGAATCCGACCCCGTTCTCTAACTTTCTGGAAGTCGTCGGCATAATTCTCATCCCGCTGGCCGTGGTTTTCATGGTCGGCCCGCTGGTCGGCCGCAAGAAACTCACCGCGATGGTCTTCGGCAGCATGCTGCTGATGTCGGCCGCGTCCACCGGTCTGGCGGTATGGTCCGAAGCGCACTCGGCTACCACCGTCGACATCGCGCTGATGGAAGGCAAGGAAGTGCGTTTCGGCGCGGACGCTTCCGCGTTGTGGGCGTCGCTGACCACGCAGACCTCCAACGGTTCAGTCAATGCGATGCACGATTCGCTGGCGCCGCTGACCGGACTGGATACGCTGGTCAATATGCTGGTCAACGCCATCTGGGGCGGCATCGGCTGCGGGCTGCAGCAGTTTCTCGTCTACTTGATGCTTAGCGTGTTCCTGGCCGGCCTGATGACCGGACGCACGCCCGAACTATTCGGCCGCAAGATCGAAGCGCCGGAGGTCAAGCTGCTGGCGTTGCTGGTCCTGCTGCAGCCGCTGGTGGTGCTGGGCTTCACTGCATTGACGCTCGCGATTCCGTCGATCACCGGTAACTCCAACCCGGGCTTCCACGGCATCAGTCAGGTGTTCTATGAATACACCTCGGCCTACGCCAACAATGGTTCCGGGTTCGAAGGCCTGGGCGATGCTACCTACTGGTGGAACCTGAGCTGCTCGCTAGTGCTGGCGCTGGGACGTTATCCGGCGTTGATCGTGCCGCTGGCCGTAGCCGCACTGATGGCGCGCAAGCGTCCGGCGCCGGAAAGCGCGGGCAGTCTGCATATCGAAACGCCGACCTTCGCCCTGACCCTGATCGCGGTAGTGGTGATCCTCACCGTGCTGCAGTTCATGCCCGCACTGGTGCTGGGCCCGATCGCCGATCACTTGTCGCTGACTGCGACGGCGCACTGAGAACAATGAAATGAGCGAAACCACTTCCCACGGCCATCCGCGCAAACCTGCTTTGGTCGATGCCGCGGCGCTGCGCAGTGCGCTGCGCGACTCCTTCCTCAAGCTGTCGCCACGCCACCTGCTCAAAAGTCCGGTGATGGCCATCGTGATGGCAGGCACGCTGTTGTCGGCCGTCATCACGCTGGCGGGCGCGGCCACGCCGGGCTTCGGCTGGTCGGTCACTGTCATCCTGTTGGTCACTGTGCTGTTCGGCAACTTCGCCGAAGCCATCGCCGAAGCGCGCGGCCGCGGCCAGGCCTCGTCGCTGCGGCGCGCGCGCAAGGATCTGATAGCGCGTAAACAGGGTGCGAATGGCGCCGAAACCAGTGTGCCTGCCGCCGATCTGCGCCCGGGCGATACCGTTATCGTCAGTGCCGGCGACCAGATTCCCGCCGACGGCGAGATCATCCAAGGGCTCGCCACCATCAACGAATCCGCCGTCACCGGCGAATCCGCCCCGGTGCTGCGCGAAGCGGGAACCGACCGCTCTGGTGTGATCGGAGGCACCAAGGTGCTGTCGGACGAGATCGTCGTCCGGATCACCGCCGAACCCGGCCACAGTTTCCTGGATCGCATGATCGCGCTGGTGGAAGGCGCAAACCGGCAGAAGACGCCCAACGAAATCGCGCTGACCATGCTGCTGGCGGCCATGACACTCACCTTCCTGATCGTGGTCGCCACCCTGCCGGCCATCGGCGCTTTCGTCGGCGTGCAGGTAGCGCCGCTGCTGCTGATCGCGCTGCTGGTATGCCTGATCCCCACCACCATCGGCGGCTTGCTTCCCGCCATCGGCATCGCCGGCATGAACCGCGCGCTGTCGGCGAACGTATTGGCCAAATCCGGTAAGGCAGTGGAAGTCGCCGGCGACGTCGATGTGCTGTTGCTGGACAAGACCGGCACGATTACTCATGGCGACCGCCAGGCGACCGTGTTCCATCCGCTGGCCGGCGTCGATGCCTCGTTGTTGCGCGAAGCGGCGCTGCTGGCTTCGCTGGCCGACCCCACGCCCGAAGGAAAGTCCATCGTCAGGCTGGCGCGCGAACAGGGCTGCACTACCCCCGAGCCCGACAGAGCGCACTACCTTCAATTCACCGCGCAAACGCGCATGTCCGGGGTGGACCTCGAAAGCGGCCGTTCGATCCGCAAGGGCGCGGGCGATGCCATCAAACGCCATGTGGAAGCGCTGGGCAGCCTGGTATCGAACGAACTCACCGCGCGTGTCGAGCAGGTCGCACGCAGCGGCGCCACGCCGCTGGTGGTGAGCGAGGGCAAGCACGTGCTGGGTGTGGTCGAACTCTCGGACGTGGTCAAGCACGGCGTGAAGGAGAAGTTCGCCCGCCTGCGCGCGATGGGCGTGCGCACGGTGATGATCACCGGCGACAACCCGCTTACCGCCGCGGCCATCGCCGCCGAAGCGGGTGTTGACGATTACATCGCCGAAGCCACGCCGGAAGACAAGCTGGCGCGGATCCGCAGCGAACAGGCCAAGGGCAGCCTGGTGGCGATGGTCGGCGACGGCACCAACGATGCCCCCGCACTGGCGCAGGCCGATGTGGGACTGGCGATGAATTCGGGCACGCAGGCGGCGAAAGAGGCCGGCAACATGGTCGATCTGGATTCGGATCCGGCCAAGCTGCTCGCCGTCGTCGAAGTGGGAAAGCAACAGCTGATCACCCGTGGTGCACTCACCACCTTCTCGCTGGCCAACGACGTGTCGAAGTACTTCGCCATCCTGCCGGCGCTGTTCGCCGCCGCCATTCCTTCGATGGGCGTCTTGAACGTGATGCATCTGTCCAGCCCGACCAACGCCGTGCTGGCTGCGCTGATCTTCAACGCGCTGATCATTCCCGCACTGATCCCGCTCGCTTTGCGTGGTGTTCGCTTCAAGCCCGCCAGCGCGACCGCATTGTTGCGCCGGAACATGCTTATGTACGGCGTGGGCGGCGTACTGCTGCCGTTCGTCGCGATCAAGCTCATCGACCTGGCGCTGGCCGCCACCATCGGCGCTTAAGGAACCCACCATGAACTCCATTGCCCACAACACGCAACTGCAGGACCGCGGCTCCTTGCGCGCATCGCTGGCCTTCGCCGCGGTCATTCTCTTCGGCATGGGCCTGCTGTACTCGCTGGTCGGCACCGCGATCGGCCGTTCCCTGTTCCCGCAACAGGCCACTGGCAGCATCGTCACCCACGACGGCAAGGCCATCGGTTCCTCGTTGATCGCCCAACCCTTCGCCGATGCGCGCTATTTCCAGCCGCGTCCTTCCGCCGCTGGCTACAACCCGATGTCCGCGGCCGGTAGCAATCAGGCCCGCACCAATCCCGATTTACGCAAGCGCATCGCCGAAATCACAGCCGCAGTGGCCGCGCGCGATGGCGTCGCCGTGCAGGATGTGCCCGGCGAACTAGTCACTCAATCCGGCGGCGGCCTGGATCCGGACCTCAGCCCGGCAGGCGTGCAAGTGCAGATCGCGCGCGTGGCGCAGGCTCGCAAGATGGATCCGAAGCGGGTTGCTGAACTGGTCGCCACGCATATGCAGGCGCCGCAGTTCGGATTCCTGGGCCAGCCGCGAGTGAATGTGCTGGAACTCAACGTGGCGCTGGATGCAGAGTAATTAGGTTGCGTGAGGTAAAAGGCCACAAAGGATCGTCATCCCCGCGAAGGCGGGGACCCAGCGACTTTGCTTGTAGAGCATAAAGGCACTGGATCCCCGCCTTCGCGGGGACGACGAGTCAAAGGCGATGGTCCCTGGAGCACAATGACCGCATGATCGACTCCCGCACCCACAAGGCCGATGCCCTGATCGGCGAACTCCGCCGCGAAGGCAGCGGACGGTTGACCATTTTCCTGGGCGCCGCGCCGGGCGTGGGCAAGACCTATACCATGCTGTCGCGCGCTCGCGAACTGCGCAGACAGAATGTCGATGTGGTGGTGGGCATCGTCGAGACCCATGGCCGCAGCGAAACCGCGGCGCTCATCGACGGTCTGGAGCTGATGCCGCGCGCTCGTCTGGAATACCGCGACCGCATCTTCGAGGAGATGGACCTCGATGCAATCCTCGCGCGCAAGCCGGCCATCGTTCTGGTCGACGAACTGGCGCATCGCAACGCCGCCGGCAGCCGCCACGAACGCCGCTGGCAGGACGTGGTGGAACTGCTGGACGCCGGCATCGACGTCTACACCACCATCAATATCCAGCACCTGGAAAGCCTCAACGATGTGGTCTTCCGCATCACCGGCGTGAGGGTCAGCGAAACCGTTCCGGATCTGGTCTTCGACCGCCTGCGCGATATCGTGCTGGTGGACTTGCCGCCGCGCGAATTGATCGAGCGCCTACGCCAGGGCAAGGTCTATGTACCGGACCAGGCGGCGCAGGCGCTGCAGACCTTCTTTTCGCCTTCCAACCTGATCGCGCTGCGCGAACTGGCCATGCAGACCGCCGCCGACCGCGTCGACAGCGATCTGCGCGAAACTCAGGCCGCGCGCGGTATTTCCGGCATGAACGTGCGCCGCCGCGTGTTGGTCGCCATCGACGGTCTGGGGCAGTCCGAGTACCTGGTGCGCGTGGCTCGGCGCCTGGCCGAGCGGCGCGATGCGCCCTGGACCGTGGTCACTGTGCAGACCGGTGTCGTCGATGAAGCGCGCCAGCAGGAACTCGATCAGGCCTTCGCTCTGGCGCGCAAGTTAGGCGCAGACACCGAAGTGTTGCGCGGCGCCAGCATCGCCGATGCCTTGTTGGATCACGCGAGCCGCAGCGGCGTGTCGGCCATCGTGCTCGGACGCACGCGCGAACGGCCGGTGGCGCGCATGTTCAATCGCACGCTCACTCAGCAGCTGCTGCAGCGCGGCGCGCACTTCGAATTGACCATCGTCAACACGCCGGAAGCGCGCGCGCGTTCACGACGGGAATCGCACGCGCCGCGCCTTTCGTTTACGCGCCACGACTCCGCGCTCGTGTTGATGGCCACCGTACTGGCCGTCGCCATCTCTTGGCTGGCCGAGAGATGGGTGGGGCTAGACGACCTGTCCATGGTGTTCATCGTTGCCGTGGTCCTGGTAGCGGCGCGCACCCGCATGACCGCTGCGGTAGCCACCGCCGTGCTGTGTTTTCTGGCCTACAACTTCTTCTTCATCGAGCCGCGCTTCACCCTGCACATCAGCGCGCGCCAGGGTGTGACCACGGTATTCCTGTTCCTCGTCGCCGCACTGGTCGCCGGACGACTTGCCTCCAGGCTGCGCATGCAAGTGGTGGCGCTGCGGGCGGCGAACACGCATGCCACCGCTTTGCAGGAACTGGGACGGCAACTGGCCAGTGCTGCCGATCTAGGACAGGTACTCACCGCCGGGCGTTCCGCCTTGCAAGCGGCGTTTGGCGGACCGGCCTGGGTCCGCATCGGCGACGACGTCGCCGTCTCCGAAGGTACGAAGCTTACCGACACCGACCTGGGCGCCGCGGAATGGGCGCAGCGCCACGGTCTGGCCACTGGCCGCTACACCGATACGCTGGCCGGGTCGCCATGGTGGTTCCTGCCGTTGCGTAACGATCGGGACACGTTGGGCGTGATGGGCTTGCGCTTTGCCGCGGACAACACGCGCCTGGCCTTCGAGCAGCGCCGCCTGGCCGAGGCCATGGCCGACGATATCGGCCAGGCCGCATTGCGCACGCGTCTGGTCTCCGATCTGGAAACCGCGCGCGTCAGCGGCGAGACCGAGCGCTTGCGTTCGGCGCTGCTTTCATCGGTGTCGCACGACCTGCGTTCGCCGCTCTCCTCGATGATCGGATCGGCCAGCAGCTTGGCCAATTACTCCGAGGCGATGAGCGCCGAAGATCGCAAGAGCTTGTTGGAAACTATCCAGTTGGAAGGCGAACGTCTGGACCGCTACATACAGAACTTGCTCGACATGACACGGCTGGGCCACACCGGCTTGACCTTGAATCGCGACTGGATCGGCGTGGACGAACTTATCGGCTCGGCGACCAGTCGGCTGATTCGCTACCAGCCGCAGGTAAAGTTGAAGATACATATCGAACCTGACATGAAGCCGATCTGGGTGCATCCGGCGCTGGTGGAACAGGCCTTCTTCAACGTGCTGGAGAACGCGGCCAAGTTCTCGCCACCGGACCAACCCGTCGAAGTCGACGCGCGCCTGGTCGAGGGCAAACTGCGCATCGATGTGCGCGACCATGGGCCGGGCATACCGGAAGAGGAGCGCGCGCGCATCTTCGACATGTTCTACAGCGTGGAACGAGGCGATCGCGGACGCCATGGCACCGGCCTGGGACTGACCATCAGCCAGGGCATGATCGGTGCGCACGGCGGCAGTGTGGAGGCGCTACCGGGTAATGATGGTCGCGGCACCACCATCCGGATTACCCTGCCGCTCATAGAACCGCTGCCGCAGAAGAGCGATGCCCAATCCGACTGATCCGATTTCCCAGATTTCCGCGCCGCCGGCGCGAGTGCTGGTGATCGACGATGAACCCCAGATCCGCAAGTTTCTGGACATCAGTCTGCGCGCGCAGGGCTATCAAGTGGTGCTGGCGCCGAATGGCGAGGAAGGCCTCGCGTCTTTAGCCACGCAGGGCGCCGATCTTGTCGTCCTGGACATAGGCCTGCCCGACAAGGACGGACATGAGGTGCTGGCGGAGCTGCGCCAGTGGTCGCAGGTGCCGGTCATTATGCTTACCGTGCGTGCGGACGAAGCGGAGAAAGTCGCGGCTTTGGATGCCGGCGCCAACGACTACGTCACCAAGCCATTCGGGGTGCAGGAACTGATGGCTCGCGTGCGTGCGCTTCTGCGACTGCATGCCGCCGACCAGCACGAGGCCATGGCCGTTTTCGACGATGGCCACTTACGCATCGACATCTCGCGTCGTGAAGTGCACCTGCGTGGCGAGCCTGTTGCACTGACGCGCAAGGAATACGCGTTGCTTGCGCTGCTGCTGCGTCACGCCGGTCGGGTGGTCACGCAGCCGCAACTGCTGAAGGAGGTATGGGGGCCGAGCCATCTGTATGACACCCACTACTTGCGTATTCTTGTCGGGAGGCTGCGACTGAAGCTGGGAGAGGAAGCAGCCACGCCAAAATACATCGCGACGGAGCCCGGCGTGGGCTTGCGCTTTATTGGCTAGAAGCGCTCGATTTGCTAAAGGCTGACCATTGAGCGGAGGGGAGGAGACATGACGCGATACCTGATCTCGTTCGATGACGGGTCGATGACGTTTCCCGAGGAGGATTTCCCCGCTGTGGCCGAGGCGTCGCACGCAGTTGTGCGTGAGGCTAAGGCGGCGGGGGTCTGGATCTTCGGCGGCGGCGTCCTGAGCCAGCAGGCGAGCATCGTCGCTACCGATGGCTCGGTCTCCGAAGGACCATACCCGGAGACCAAAGCGGTAATCGGCGGCTTCTCGATCATCGAGGTGCCATCCCGAGACGACGCGCTGAGGTGGGCGGCAAAGATCGCCTCGTCCTGTCGTTGTGCCCAGGAAGTGCGCGAGATTATGTACGATCCTGAGTCTTGATCGAACTTGTGGCGCCGCCGCCGCGCATCAGCAGTTCACGAACAATGCGGTGCTATTTTTCGGGCTTCGAGCCTTTCGCATAAACACAGCTTTCCGGCACTGATTTGACGTAATAGCGCTTGTAATTGCTTGCGCTACGGTCCATGCAGCCGGCAAGGTTAAGCAGCTCCACTTTGCGGAAGTCGATCGGATGCGATTCGCTCTGCAACGAGATATAGCCGCCTTCGATCAGTTCCCCGTCAGGTTTGGCAGCGGGATCGAAATCCGACACAGCCCCGCCACCGAACTGCGGCAATGCGTATTCGAGCACTTCCTCGCCATTGGCGAAATGGGTGATCTGCCCGCTGCCCAGCACCAACACCTCGGCGCGGACCCATTGGTCGCCGTCGAAGGTCTTCGACGCGGATTCCAAGCAATGCTCGGGATAGATCGAACCTTGGTACACGACCTCCGTTCCCGGCGTGCACAGGTTCATCGTCGAGCGCGCCTTGCCGTCGCCCAAACCACCGAGGAACTGCACCTCGATGGAAATGGGGAAGTCCTGATCGAGGCCCATCGTGCGCGGATGCGGCGAATGCAACATCGCGCCGCTGTTGCGCAAGGCCCAGTTGCCGGGCCCATGCGGCGCCTGCTCGCCGACGAAGCGGTATTCCACGACCAGGCGATAGTAGGAAAACGGATCCTTGTAGAAGAGGTGACCGAACTTCTTGCCGAAGGACTCGTACTGGTCATAGCGCACTTTGAGCAGCCCGTCTTCGACACGGAAGGTATTTCCGAAGTTGTCGCCGAGCGCGTGGCCGGTGATCTTCGGTGTCCATCCGTCTAGATCGCGGCCGTTGAACAGCGCGATCCATTCTTCCTTCTCGGCGGACGTTTCCGCCGCGGCGCCATCCGCGAACAGGACGCCGAAAAGGAAAACGAAGCAGCCGGATCGTGCGACGCGTCTGGAATTAGGAGTCATGCATCAGTCCTGTCGTCATGTGGGGCTACGGTGCCACGCGGCGGCCCGGCGAGCGGATTGCGGATCAGAATCGGTAACTTGTCTCGGTGGCCCAAGTCTTGCCTTTCCCCGCCTGCTTCAGCGGAATGCATGCGTGATACGCACCCGGGACCGGGCGGTACTGCAATACCTGCGTGGCGCCGGGTTCGGAGGTGAAGTAGCCGAGCAATGTGAGCTCTTTCGCCATGAGGATGAAAGGACGGCCGCGCTCGGCGACGGGCAGAGTGGCCTTCCGCTCCACCTCGACTGCCGGGTCATGCACCTGTTTCACCAGCGCCGCACGCAGCGCCGGTTCCAGTTCAAGGAAGGCGCGCCCGTGTTCGCGCTTGGCCTGGGCTTCGAAGTCCGCGAGTCCGGCGACGAAGCGCGTCTGCTCCTCCTTCGGGTAGGCGTCCTTCAACATTTTGTCGATGAAGGCCGGAATACCGACATCCTTTGCGCCTGGCGTATCCGTGCGGGGAATCATGATCTCGACGACTTCCGCCACCAGTGCGACCTGCGCTTGGGTGAGGAAGGTCGGCTTCCATTCGGCCTGCGTGTCCGGCTCGGCCGAACAGCCAGCGAGCACGCCAAGGAGGGCCGGCGCCGAAACAGCGCCGCCCATCAGCAAGGCAACCCGGCGTATCGCCTCGCGGCGGTCGATGTCGGTCTTCATAGGTTCATCCGCTTCAGTTCCTGGACGGCATGATCTGCGGCGCGTGCCGTCAACGCCATGTAGGTGAGCGACGGGTTCTGACACGCCGCCGACGTCATGCAGGAGCCATCGGTGACATACACGTTCTTGCAAGCATGCACCTGGTTCCAGGCATTGAGCACGGACGTTTCAGGATCACGGCCCATGCGCGCGGTGCCCATCTCATGGATGCCGATGCCCAGTACGTCGCCGCCATCGTACTCGTGAACATTCTTGAATCCCGCGGCTTCCAGCATCGTCGCGGCCTCGGCCGCCATGTCCTTGCGCATCTTCAGCTCGTTCTCGCGCAGTGTCGCATCGAAGGTCAGCACGGGAAGTCCGTGCTTGTCCTTGCGCGCGCGATCGAGGGTGACGCGATTGTCGTGATAGGGAAGGGTTTCGCCGAAACCGGTCAGTCCCATGTGCCACGGCCCGGGCTCGGCAGCCTTCGTTTTCAGGTCTGCGCCCAGCGTGGAATCTTCGAGCAGCCGGGTCCATCCCGAACGCCCGGCACCGCCCTGATAGCCGAAACCGCGCAGGTAGTCGCGCTTGTCCTTGCCGATATTGACGAAACGCGGAATGTAGATGCCGTTGGGCCGCTGGCCGCTGTAGTACATATCGTCGAAGCCTTCGGCAACCGCCGAGGCACCGGCGCCCAGGTGATGATCCATGATGTTGCAGCCGAGCTCGCCGCTGTCGTTGCCGAAACCATCCGGAAACCTGCTGGAGACGGAATTCATCAGGATTTGCGTGGAACCGAACGTGGACGCGCACAGGAAGATCACCTTGGCGTGGAATTCCATCTGCTCGTTCGTTTCCGCATCCAGCACCCGCACGCCGCTGGCCCTGTCGTTCTTGGCGTCATGGATGAGCTCGTAGACGATCGAATTGGGCCGCAACGTCATGTTTCCGGTTTTCTCCGCCGCTGGAAGCGTGCTGGAATTGCTACTGAAGTAAGCCCCGAACGGACAGCCGCGCCAGCACAGATTGCGGTACTGGCAGGTGCCGCGCTGCGGGCTGTGCGCGAGCGGGGCGGTGAGATTCGCGGTCCTGCCGATGGTGAGCGCGCGGCCCATTTTGTCGGCAAGCGCCTGCTTCAGGTGCAGCTCGACGCAATTCAACTCCATGGGCGGCAGGAATTTTCCGTCCGGCAATTGCTCATAGCCTTCCGCCTGACCGCTCACACCGATGAAACTCTCCACGTGGTCGTACCACGGCGCGAGATCCCCGTAGCGGATGGGCCAATCCACGGCGACACCGTCTTTCGCGTTCGCCTCGAAGTCCATCGGACTCCAGCGGTACGACTGCCTGCCCCACATGATGGAACGGCCGCCGACGTGATAGCCGCGCACCCAGGCGAAAGGCTTCTTCTCGATGTAGGGATGATCCATATCGTTGACGAACCAGTGTTTGGTCGCCTGCGAGAGCACGCCGCCGCGTGCGGCGACCGATTGCTCCTTGAGATCCTCTTGGGTGGGACGGCCGCCATAGGGCAGTTCCCAGAGTTGCAGGTTCGCAGTGGGGTACTCGCCATGCTCCACCATCCGCCCGCGATCGAGCACCAGGGTTTTCAGTCCCTTCTCGGTCAGCTCTTTCGCAGCCCATCCACCGCTGATGCCGGTGCCGACCACGATCGCGTCAAAGGAATTGTTTCCGGCCGCCATACTTGCGCTTCCTCAAGCCAACTTGATCACGGACTCTACCGCGAAAAAGACGGTAACATCGAGACGCCGGTCGAGGAGATCCTCGAGCGATGGATGATGCGAATGCGTTGTCGCGATGCAGCATTGTTCGTTGAGTTCGGTCCGGATACTTTCTTATATAGGTCCGGATATTTTCTTATATAGGTCCGGATACTTTCTTATATAGAGGCAACCCTTAAGGGGCAAGGGAACACTAATGTTGACCCGACGTGCGTTTCTTCAACACAGCTCACTGGCGCTTGCCGCGATGACTTCCCTCAATGCTTTTGCCGCGACACCGCGCCCCATGCTCCCAAAAAAGCTCGGGCCTTTGAACAAGCCGATCGGGCTGCAGTTGTGGACGATCCGGGACGAGGTCGCGAAGGACCTTGCGGCCGCCTTGAAGGCAGTTAGCGCGATCGGCTATGGCGAGATCGAGTTCGCAGGCGTGCCGAAGCAGTCCGCTGCCGAAGTGCGGGCCATGCTTCTCGACAACGGCCTGGCCGCTCCCAGCATGCACTGCGGCATGGCCGATGCGCAAAAGGAGCTACAGCAGCGCATCGACTATGCACAGGCAATCGGCGCGCGGTACCTCGTGATCTCTTTTCCGTCGACGGCGGATGAGCGTTTCAAGGACGGCAACGCGCTGGCGGCCGGCATGACCCTCGATGACTGGAAATGGAATGCCGAGCAGCTCAACCGCATGGGCGAACTTACGCGCAAGGCGGGCATCACCTGCGGCTACCACAACCACAACATGGAGTTCCGCGCGTACGACGGCGTGGTCGCCTATGACGAACTATTGCGGCTGACCGATGCCAAGCTAGTAACGATGGAGCTCGACATTGGCTGGGTCGCCGCGGCCGGCGCCGATCCGTTGCGGCTACTCACTCAGCACGCCGATCGTATTTCTTGCCTGCACATCAAGGACGTGCGCAAAGATGCGAAAACCGTTGTCGATCGCGTCGATACCCAAACCACCGAGGTCGGCAATGGCCGCGTGGACTGGCCGAAGCTGTTCGCCGCCATGGATCCGCAACGCATCCGCCACTATTTTGTGGAGCAGGAAAATTTTGAACGGGCGCCACTGGAAAGCGTGAAGCTGAGCTTCGATTATCTTCGCCGTCTGAAAGCGTGAAGCCGTGGCTTTCATAACTGCGGGCGACATCAAAAAACAAGCGTATGACGTAATCGTGGTGGGCTCCGGCGCGGCCGGGGGCCAGACCGCCTACACGCTGTGCATGGACGGCGCCAGGGTGTTGATGCTCGAAGCCGGGCGCAACTACACGCCGGAAACCGAAACTGCGATGTTCCAGACTCCAGAACAGGCGCCGCTGCGCGGTACGTCGACGCCGGAAAAGGCGTTCGGTTTTTACGATGCCACCGTCGACGGCGGCTGGCAGGTGCCCGGCGAGCCCTACGTCAATGCAAGCCAGGACGATGCCGGGCGCTTCGACTGGTGGCGCGCGCGCATGCTCGGCGGCCGCACCAATCATTGGGGCCGAATCTCACTGCGCAACGGTCCCTACGATTTCAAGCCCTACAGCCGCGACGGCCTGGGCTTCGACTGGCCGATCGACTACGCGGATGTGGCGCCGTACTACGACAAGGTCGAAATGCTGATCGGCGTGTACGGCGACAACGACGGCCTGGAGAACACGCCCGATTCGCCTGCCGGCGTGTTGCTGCCGCCGCCCAAACCCAAAGTCAGCGATCTGCTGGTACAGCAGCGCGCCGGGCGCGTGGGGGTTCCGGTGGTTGCCGGCCACCGCGCCGTGCTGACGCGGCGCCTGGATGCGGACAACCTGCCGGCCAAGCTGCATCCGGGCAACGCCGAGGCGCAGCGGATCCTGCGCGAGGCGATGCTGCGCCGCGCGGCCTGCTGGTGGGCGACGCCCTGCGGCCGCGGCTGTTCGACCGGGGCCAACTACCAGTCCACCACCGTGCATCTGCCGCCGGCACTGGCGACCGGCCGGCTGGACATCGTCTGCGACGCCATGGTGCGCGAGGTGGTGCTGGGTGCGAACGGCAAGGCCGAGGGCGTGCGCTTCATCGACAGGACCAGCGGCAAGGAATTCTCCGCCTCGGCGCGTGTGGTGGTGCTGGCCGCCAGCGCCTGCGAGTCGGCGCGGATCCTGCTCAACTCCAAATCCACCTCGTTCCCCAATGGTCTGGCCAATTCCAGCGGTAAGGTCGGCCGTTATCTGATGGATACCGTCGGCACCAGTCTGAACGGGCAGGTCCCGCTGCTGGAGAATCTGCCGCCGCACAACGAGGACGGCGCCGACGGCGGTCACATGTATTCGCCGTGGTGGCTCTACAAGGAGCAATTGGCCGGCAAGCTCGGTTTCGCGCGCGGCTACCACATCGAGTTCGGCGGCGGCCGGCGCATGCCCGAGATGCATACCGGCGCCGGGCTCGAATGGCTCACCGGCGGCAGCTACGGCCAGAAATTCAAGCAAGACATGCGCCGCTACTACGGCTCTTTCGTCGGCTTCGCCGGCCGCGGCGAGATGATTCCGAACGAGCACTCGTACTGCGAGATCGACCCGCAGGTGAAGGACAAGTGGGGCATCCCGGTGCTGCGTTTCCACTGGCAGTGGTCCGAACATGAAACCCGCCAGGCGGCGCACATGAAACGCACCTTCGCCGACATCATCGAGGCGATGGGTGGGCGCGTGCAAGGCGAGGTCGAGACCGATGGCGCCAAGGCCATCCATGCCGGCGGCTCGATCATCCACGAGCTGGGCGGCGCGATCATGGGCGCCGATCCGAAGACTTCGGTCACGGATCGGTGGTGTCGAACCTGGGACGTGGACAATCTCTACGTCACCGATGGTGCAGTCTTCGCCTCCAATGCCGACAAGAACCCGACGCTGACGATCATGGCGCTGGCCTGGCGCGCCTCCGACCACATGCTGGCGCGCATGCGCCGCAAGGAGCTTTGATGGACCGCCGCACTTCGCTGAAGTGGATGTTGAGCGCGGCCGCACTGCCGCTGATGCACCTGACCGGTTGCAGTTCCGAGCCGACGCCCACGCTGCCTTCGGGTATGGGCTACGGCACCGACCCGGACCTGCTCAAGGTCTACGGGCCCGGTTCGATCTGGCCGCTGACGCTAGACGAACGGCAGCGGCGCATCGCAACCGCCCTGTGCGACCTGATCGTCCCGGCCGACGCGGAGGGACCGGGCGCAGTCGCGGTCGGCGTTGTCGATTTCATCAACGAATGGGTTAGTGCGCCTTATCCGCAACAGGTCGCCGACCGCAAGCTGATCCTGGCCGGATTCGACTGGCTGGATGCGCAGGCGGAGCAGCGCTTTTCGCGCGGCTTCGGCGAATCCAGCGCGAGCCAGCGCGGCGCGATCAGCGACGACATCTGCTATCTGCCCAAGGCACGCGCCGAGTTCAAACAGGCCGCGGAATTCTTCGCCCGTTATCGCGACCTGACCATCGGCGGGTTCTGCACATCGCCGCAAGGTCGGCAATACCTGGGCTATGTCGGCAACGTGCCATTGGCCAGCTTCGACGGCCCACCGCCGGAAGTGCTCAAACTCGTGGGGGTAGGCTGATGCCGTCGATCACGCGTCGCGTGCCGCAATGCGCGAGGTCGCAATGAGCACGATACTCACGCCGACTGCGGCATCGTACCGAACCCTGCCGGCACAGCGCCGGTCCGTCTGGAGGACATATCGCATGTACATTCGTTTGCTCGGCGCCTGCCTGCTGGCCTTGGTCAGTTGCATGAGCGCGCACGCTGCAAAACCGAAAGGTTACAACTGGCAACCATTATTCGATGGCAAGACGCTGGACGGCTGGCGCGCCAGCGAGGCGCCAGGTTCGTTCGAAGTTCGCGACGGCGCGATCGTGGTGCGGGGTCCGCGTTCGCATCTGTTCTACGTGGGCACGGTGCAAGGTCACGATTTCCGAGACTTCGAATTGCAGCTGGAAGTCATGACCAAGCCCGGCGCCAATTCCGGCGTCTATTTCCATACCGCCTGGCAGGACGAGGGTTGGCCGGCCAAAGGCTATGAAGTGCAGGTCAACAACAGCCAGAGCGACCCCAAGCGCACCGGCGGCCTGTATGCGGTCGAGGACAACTATCAGGCGCCGGCCAAGGACGATGTCTGGTTCACACTGCGCATCCGCGTCGAGGGTCGTCGCATCCGCACCTTCGTCGACGACAAACCGATAGTCGACTACACGCAGCCTGAGCAACCCGAGCGACCGGCCGACATGCTGGGCCGGGTGCTATCCTCGGGCACCTTCGCGCTGCAGGCGCACGACCCGGGTAGTGAAGTGCACTACCGCAACATCAAGGTGCGCGTGCTGCCATGAAGCATGCTCGTATGAGGATGTGGCCCTGAAGTATTCGTCCCCTTCGCGGAGAAACGTATGAACCCGCAGCGCCTGTTCGTCGCCAGTTGTATCGCCTTGTTAGCCACCGCGATGTCCTTTGCTATCCGCGGCGACATCATGGGCGAGTTGGAGCTCGCGTTCGGGCTCGACAAGGTCCAGTTGGGCTGGATCAGCGGTGCCGCGTTCTGGGGCTTCGGCCTGTCGATCCTGTTCGGCGGCACGCTGTGCGATCTGTTGGGCATGGGGCGGCTGCTTAAACTGGCGGCGGTGGGACATATCGCCGGCGTGCTGCTCACCGTGTTCGCCACCGATTTCACCATGTTGTTCGCCGCCACCGTGGTCATCGGCATTGCCAATGGCTTCGTCGAGGCCGGCATCAATCCGCTGATCGCCACGCTGTACCGCGAAAACAAGACCGCGCGACTGGTCAAGTTGCACGCCTGGTTCCCGGGCGGCATCGTGGTCGGTGGCGTGCTCGCCTTCGCCTTCACCCAGCTCGGCCTGGGCTGGCAGGCCAAGATGTTGCTGATGCTGCTGCCGTCGGCGATCTACGCGACGATGTTCTTCGCCCAGCGTTTCCCCGACAGCGAACGCAAGGCGGCGGGCGTTTCCACCGCTGCCATGTATAGCGAACTCAAGCGCCCGCTGTTCCTGGTGGTGTTCGTCTGCATGTGGTTAACCGCAGCCACCGAGCTCGGCCCGGGACAATGGATCAGCAACATCTTCAACGAGGTCATGCACAGCACGCTGCAGGCCGGCGTACTGCTGCTGGTATGGATCAACGGCATCATGTACGCGCTGCGACAGTTCGGCGGAGGGCTGGCGCATCGCTTCTCACCGGTGACGCTGGTCGCGGTGACGGCGCCGATCGCGGCGCTCGGGCTGTGGCTGTTCGGACATGCCGATACGCCGGTACTCGCGTTCGCCGCGGCGGCATTGCTCGCGGTGGGCACCGCGTTCTGGTGGCCGACCATGCTGGGGCTGACCTCCGAGCGCTTCCCGCGCGGCGGTGCACTGGCGCTGGCGATGGTCGGCGCCGCTGGCGCGTTCTCGACTGCGGTGGCCGGTCCTGTCATGGGCTGGATCAACAATACCTACGGCGCCACGAATGTATTGCCGATATGGGCGGTGCTGCCGGTCGCGATCGCGCTGATCTTCGGCATCCTCCACTGGGTCGACCGCGCGCGCGGCGGTTATCGCATCGAACGCGTCGGCGTATAAATAAAAATAACAGGAGTCTCTGCCATGCCACGTCCTGTCGTGCTCTTCACCGGGCAATGGGCCGATCTCTCGCTCGACGAACTTGCCAAGCAAGCCGTTGCTATGGGCTACGACGGCCTGGAGCTCGCGTGCTGGGGCGATCACTTCGATGTCGAACGCGCGCTGGCTTCGCCGGACTACGTGCGTCAGCGCTGGAGCGTGCTGCAAGCACAAGGGCTCAGCTGCCATGCGATCGCCAACCATCTGGTCGGGCAGGCGGTCTGCGACCTGATCGACGAGCGCCATCGCGCGATTCTGCCGCCCGAGATCTGGGGCGATGGCGAGCCGGAAGGCGTGCGCCAGCGCGCCGCCACGCGGATGGTCGACACGGCCAAAGCCGCGCGCGCGTTCTTCGATGCGCGGCCGGGCGCGGCGACGAATTCTCCGGCGACGGTCACCGGCTTTACCGGCTCGTCGATCTGGCACGCGGTCTACGCCTTCCCACCGACCTCGCAGGCGTATCTGCAACAGGGCTTCGATGATTTCGCACGGCGCTGGAGACCAATCCTCGACGCCTTCGACGCGGTCAACGTGAATTTCGCCCTGGAAGTGCATCCGACCGAGATCGCGTTCGACATCGCCAGCGCGCAACGCGCACTGGAAGCGGTCGACCACCACCCGCGCTTCGGCTTCAACTTCGATCCCTCGCACTTCGCCTACCAGGGCGTGGACTACGTGCGCTTCCTGCGTACCTTCGGCGAACGCATCTTCAATGTACATATGAAGGACGTGTGGTGGGGGCGCGGCGACGGCAGCGTGGGTGTGTTCGGCGGCCATACCGACTTCGGCGACGCACGCCGCAATTGGGATTTCCGCTCGGTCGGGCGTGGCGACGTCCGCTTCCAGGACATCATCGTCGCGTTGAACGACATCGGTTATCGCGGCCCGCTGTCGGTGGAATGGGAGGACGCGCGCATGGATCGTGTGCACGGCGCCACGGAAGCCGCGGCCTTCGTGCGCCAGCTCGATTTTCCGCCCAGCGCCGTGGCATTCGACGCGGCTTTCGAGGGTCGCGGGCGCGGAGGGATGGGGTGACCGGACGCAAGCTTCGCTTCGGCATGGTCGGCGGTGGCCGTGGCGCTTTCATCGGCGCCGTGCACCGGATCGCCGCGCAGATGGACGGACAGGCCGAACTCGTCGCCGGCGCCTTCTCATCGGATCCGCAGCGCTCGCGCGACTCGGCAGCCGACCTGTTCGTGTCCGCCGAACGCGCATACGGCAGCTATCGCGACATGGCGATGGCCGAGGCGGCGCGGCCGTCCGGGGAACGGCTGGATTTCGTCGTGATCGTCACCCCAAACGATCAGCATTTCCCGGTCGCGACGTTGTTTCTGGAGCACGGCTTCAACGTGGTCTGCGATAAGCCGGTCACGCTGACACTGGCCGAAGCGCGCGCCTTGCGCGAGACGGTCGCGCGCAGCGGCAAGGTGTTCGTGCTGACCCATAACTACACCGGCAATGCGATGGTGAAACAGGCGCGCGCACTAGTTCGCAGTGGTGCGCTCGGCGCGCTGCGCAAGGTGGTGGTGGAGTATTCGCAAGGATGGCTGGCAAGCGATATCGAAAGCGGCGGCCACAAGCAGGCCTCCTGGCGCACCGACCCGGCGCGCAGCGGCGCGGCTGGGTGCATGGGCGATATCGGCACCCACGCGGAAAACCTGGCGCGCTATGTCACTGGCTTGCGCATCACCGAGCTGTGCGCCGACCTCACGACTTTCGTGCCCGGCCGTCGCCTGGACGATGATGGCAATCTTCTGCTGCGCTTCGAAGGCGGCGCGCGCGGCGTGCTGCACAGCTCGCAAATAGCAATTGGCGAAGAGAACAACTTGAGCCTGCGCGTGTACGGCAGCGAGGCTTCGCTCGAATGGCAGCAGGAACATCCCAACGAGCTGGTCGTGAAATACCCGGACCGCCCGCGCGAAATCCTGCGCCGCGGCAACGGCTATGTCGGCGAGAGCGCGCAACGCGTCACGCGGATACCGGCCGGGCATCCGGAAGGCTATCTGGAGGCCTTCGCCAACTTGTATCGCGAAGCTTTCCGTGCGATCGCCGCGGAAGTCGCTGGTGAGCCGCTGCCGCACGATCTCGATCTCCCCGGCATCGACGACGGCGTCGCCGGCATGGCCTTCATCGAGGCAGCGGTGGCCAGCGCGCGACAAGGCGCGATCTGGGTACCCATCGCCTCGTAGCAATTGCTCCATACGGCGAGAGCCTTGCCGATGGCGCTTGCTAGCTGGCAAAAGAGCGCAGCGACAACGAACATTACGTCATTGCGAATAGCTGCAACGTAGTGGTTACTGGCCGGACGCGGGCATCACCCGGACCCCAACAGGAGAGCAGGATGACATCGATGGTTTCCACCGGCCTTATTGCGTTGGCCACCTTGTTAGTGAGCGCGGGATCGCAGGCGCAGACGATGCGACCGTTTCTCGACTTCAAGACCGCTGACGCCATCCGCGACCATTGCCTAGCCAATGCCGGACAGGCCGGGCAGGCGGTCGCTGTCGCGGTTTTCGACGGCAGTGGCGATCTGGTGAGCTTCTCCAACCATGGCGCCTCGCCGGCTGCCGCTGCCTTGGCGCAGTGGAAGGGACGCTCCGCGGCGGTCTACCAGGCTTCGACGCGCGACACCGCCACATGGAACACGCCAACCGCACCGATGATCGCCACCATGGAGGGCGGCGTGCCGCTCTTTACCCATGACGGCACAGCGATCGGCGGGGTTGGCGTTTCCGGTGCATCGTCGGAGTTCGATATCCAATGCGGAACCCGGGCGGCGGAGGCGGCGAATCTGCTAGTTTCGCGCCCGAAACCGAAGTCAGATTAGCTATCGAAGCAGGTCTGTTCGCGGCAGAAAAACCGGGATCATCTGAAGACGGGCATCGCGAACGGTGCGGCAACCTGCCACGGCCTCCGCTTGGGATAGCACCGCCGCCGGATGCCGACGGAAAGTGCGTGGGCCGCCGTGTTGCCGGCGGAGGCGGGGTCAGTGCGGAGGCTGGATGGCCGGCGCGTGCTGCGCCATCAGTTCGACGATCCAGTCGATGAACACGCGCAATTTTCGGCTGACGTGCCGGTTGGGCGGAAAGGCCACGTGCAGCGGCATCGGATCGAGTTGCCAGTCTTCTAAAAGCGGCACCAAGTCGCCGCGCGCCAGCGGTGCGCGCGCCATGTACCGCGGTAGCCAGAGCACGCCGAGGCCCGCCACACCGGCGGCCAGGTACGCATTGCCGTCATCCACCGACAGCACGTAGCGTCCGTGCACGCGCAGCTGTTCGTCGCCACGCCGCATCACGTGGGTCAGCGGTGCGCCGGTGCGCGAACCGCGATAGCCGATGACGCGGTGGTGGCCATCTTCCAGCGCCTGCGGATGGGCTGGTGCGCCCGCACGGGCCAAATACTCCGGCGCCGCGTACATTCCCAGCGGCAAGTCCGCTACATGGCGGGCGCGCAGCGAAGTCTCGGTGAGTTCGCCGCCGCGCACCACGCAGTCCACGTTCTCATCGATCAGATCCACCTTGCGATCGCTGGCACCCAGGTCGAGCTGGATGTCGGGATAACGCGCATGGAAGGCGGGCAGAGCAGGCACCAATACCAGGCTGGCCAGCGGTGCGGGTACATCCACGCGCAATCGCCCGCGCGGGGCTTCGGAGGCGGCCGACAGACTGGTTTCGGCATCGTCCAGGTCAGCCAACAGGCGCACGGCGCGCTCGTAGTAGGCGGCGCCGTCGGCGGTCATGTTGACCTTGCGAGTGGTGCGATGGAGAAGCTTAACCCGCAGATGCGTTTCCAGCTGCTGCACCAGTTGCGTTACGCGCGTCTTGCTCGCCTGCAGCGTTTCGGCGGCCTTGGTGAAGCTGCCGGTTTCCGCCACGCGGACGAAGGCCTGCATCGCGTCGATACGGTCCATGTGGGCTCCAAGGGGGCGGACGAGATTGTTTGGATTCTACAAACAATGATCACCGGATCGGCGTGTTTATCCCGCCGGGGCGGTTGTCTAGAGTGATCACCACGTACCGGGGCCGCCGCCCCGCAAGGAGATTCCCCCATGGCTACTCGCGATCCTGTTTTCCCCGCCGGTCGGCATGACCTCTACACCTCGCACACCTATTCCGCAGCGATCAGATCGGATGATCTTCTGTTCGTGTCCGGTCAGGTTGGAAGCCGCAGCGATGGTTCGCCCGAGCCGGACTTCGAGGGTCAGGTCCGTCTGGCATTCGCCAATCTCAAGGCCACACTGAAGGCAGCTGGCTGCGGACTTGACGATATCGTCGACGTGACGACCTTTCATACCGACCCCGAAAATCAGTTCGGCACGATCATGGCCGTTAAAAGCGAAGTCTTTCCGGAAGCGCCATATCCAAACTGGACGGCGATCGGCGTCAACTGGCTCGCGGGGTTCGACTTCGAGATCAAGGTCATCGCCCGTATTCCCCGCTGAGTATCCAGATCAGAGCTTTGAGACAGCGCGCGCGATATGCGGCCCGGGTTTGGCTAAGTGCGAGGCGGCCAAGCGCCTCGAAGCGTTGACCTGGTCGCGAGTGATGTCGCTTGCAAATACCTGTGAGTGCGAGGGAGAGATCAACAGGACAGGATTGCGTCCAAAGCGGACGTGCAAGGTGCCACGAGGTGCTGAACGGCCCAGAAACCGTCTCGGACCGACCCAAAACAATGCTGACAGAAATTGGCACTATGCCGGGATACGTTGGTTTCCTCACCCACCAAGGAAAACCATCATGTCCAACTCCAATGGCAAGGCTCTGGCCATCGCCCGCGCTTATGTCAACGCAATCGCCAATCGTGACGTCGAAGCGATTCTATTGCTCTCAGCCGACGATGTTGTCTGTACATCACCGATCGGGCAGCTGACCGGCATCGAAAGCTTTCGCGGCTTCCACGCCGGCTTCGCCCAAATGACCACGAATCTGACCGTTCTCGCCGCCTATGGCGACGACCAACAGGCCGTGGTGGTCTACGACGCCGAATCGCATCCCGTCCCGCACGCCATCGTCGCCGAACTCATCAAGGTCAAGGACGGCAAGATTGCCTCGACCGACGTGATCTACGACGCAACCCCGTTCGCCGCCTACATGGCGACGGTCCAGCCGCACTGACGCGGTCGCAGTCTGCTATGAAACGCATTCAATATCACCAGTACGGCGGGCCGGAGACGATGCAGCTCGAGGACTTCGTGATCGCGACACCGGGCACCGGAGAAGTCGCGGTGCAGATCAAGTTCGCCGCGATCAACCCCATCGACTGGAAGGTGCGCAGCGGCTATCTGAAGATGGTCACGGGTAAATCTTTCCCGCGAGCAATGGGCAGCGATTTCTCCGGGATAGTGATCTCTATCGGCCCCGGCGTGACCCGCGTCAAGCCCGGCGATTCGGTATTCGGTCTGTCTCGCATCAAGGAGAGCGGTGCTCTCGGCGGCGCCGTAGTGACCAACGAAACCTTCCTTGCCAAAAAGCCAGATTCCGTCTCCTTTGAGGATGCGGCGTGCCTCGGAACCCCGGGTGTCACCGCATGGAACGGTCTAGTGGACAAGGCTCATCTGAAAGCCAGTCAACACGTTTTCATCAATGGTTGCATGGGCGCGGTGGGAGAGGCAGCCGTGCGGATCGCACGGATGCTGGGCGCCACGATTTCAGGCAGCTGCAGCGCCGTAGCGATGGAACGCGCCCGCGACCTGGGCGTGCAGATCCTTTTCGATTACAGGAAAGCCGATCTGTCGCAGATCCGTGATCGCTACGATGTGGTCTACGACACGGCCGGCACGATGAAGACCGCAGTGGGTCTGGGCCTGCTGCGTAAGGAGGGCGTCTTCCTCGACATCGATCCTACGCCGGTCAAGTTCCTGCGTTCGTTCTTGAATCGGAAGCTGAAGCCGATCGTCTGTACGCCGAGGGCCGATATTCTGGATAGCCTGGCCAATGCGGCAGGGGCAGGGCAACTCCGGCTGCCGATCGCCGAGACGGTGCCATTGGATGATGCGATCCAGCTAATCACCGCCCTGGAAACAGGCCGTAAGATCAACGGGAAAGGTCTCGTCGTGATGGACTAAGAATGTCGCGAAGCTATCGACTGTTCGAGCTCATGCAGGTATTGCGCCGGCACCGTGGATCGGTGTCCGGCCATGTGCTTGCGCGCGAAACAGGCGTGTCGTTGCGTACTATCTATCGTGACATTGCGACTTTGCAGGGGATGGGTGCGCACATCGATGGCGAGCCCGGAATAGGGTACATATTGAAGCCGGGGTTCCTCTTGCCCCCGATGTCCTTTACCGAAGAGGAAGTCCAAGCGCTCGTGGCAGGTGCTCAATGGGTCGCCCGACAGACCGATGACGCACTAGCACTCGCCGCGGAAAACGCGCTGGCCAAGATTGGGGGAGTGATCCCCGTGGAGATGCGCGTAGCGCTGGATGATGATTCGCTTTACGTGGGCAGGAAACGGGAGGATGTGTCAGGCCTCGACTTACGCCTGGTCCGCCAAGCGATGCGCGAGCAGCGCAAGATGCGCATCGTTTACGCCGACCAGGGCGGAACCGCATCAGATCGGGTTATCTGGCCGATCATGCTGGGCTTTGTCGAGTCACGTCGATTTATTGCTGGTTGGTGCGAGCTGCGCGTGGATTTTCGGTTGTTCCGTGTCGATCGCATCGCGAAGGCAGAGTTCCTTAGCGATCGCTATTCGCGCAGCCGCCGTGAACTGGTCAAAGAGTGGCGGAAACAAAGAGCGGCCCAGAGGGCAGCTGTGAGCGCATCCGAGTGATGCGAAGTGGTGCAGAGTTCCGAACCCGGATGGCTGAATATCCCTAATGTCCGCTATCGACCCAAAGCGGACATCGCGAAGGCTGATCCGAAGTTGAAATCCCGAACCCAGTGCACTCGTCGAGGGGCTGATGTAGTCGGGACCACGCTGCAGCCGCCATGCCGCTGGCGAAAATGAACATGCAGGGGACCGTTCGCGAGGCACCCACTTCTTCCAGACTTGAATCGTAAATGAAGTGACTAATATATGAAATAGTCATTCGTTGTATGTCTGTGGAGCAAAAGGTAAGCTCCCAACCATGAAAAAAACGACCACTTATCCCGTTTCGGCCCGCGGTCCGGCCGACCATGAGGTGCGCGATCAGATCGTTATCGCGGCCACCGAACACTTCAGCCGGTATGGCTACGAGAAGACCGCCGTCTCCGATCTGGCCAAGGCCATTGGCTTTTCCAAGGCCTACATCTATAAGTTCTTCCCGTCTAAGCAGGCCATTGGCGAGATGATCTGCGCGAACTGCCTGCGCGAGATCGAAACTGAGATCCGAGCAGCCGTTGACGAAACTGAACGACCCCCCGAGAAACTGCGGCGGATGTTCAAAACAGCGGTCGAGGCCAGCATGCGTCTGTTTTTCCGGGATCGTAAGCTCTACGAAATCGCCAGTTCAGCGGCCAGCGAGCGCTGGCAGGCGGTGGTTGCCTATGAAGAACGCATCCAGAAATTACTCCAGGACATCTTGCAGGAAGGCAGGCTGACAGGGGATTTCGAGCGCAAAACGCCGATCGATGAAACTTCAATGGCGATCTACCTGGTCATGCGCCCTTATCTCAACCCCCTGCTCCTGCAGCACAGCCTCGACTACACGGACGAGGCGCCGGCGAAGTTGTCCGGTTTGGTACTTCGCAGTCTGTCGCCATAATTCAGAAGTAGTGACTATTGACTAATATGGTCACTAAGTTCAAAGTGCGAGGCCTGACCAATTCGTCGATGGGCCTCTCATGTTCCTGCGCCGCTTCCTTGCCTCTACCGCCTTCTGTGCACTGCCGTTTGTGCTGGCCGCTTGCGGCGGAAAACCGCCCTCCGATCCTCGGACCGAGGCGCCGTTGGTGCGCGTCGCCATTGTCCAGGGGGCGCCTTCCGCATCGCGCTCCTTCACCGGGACCGTAGCCGCCCGGGTTCAGAGCGACCTGGGCTTCCGTGTCTCCGGCAAGGTGCTGGAACGCCTCGTGGATACAGGGCAGACCGTTAAACGGGGTCAGCCGCTCTTGCGCATCGATCCGGTCGACCTGAAGCTCGCCGCTCATGCGCAGCGGGAAGCAGTCGCCGCCGCGCGAGCGCTGGCACAGCAGGCGATCGGGGACGAAGCCCGCTATCGCGCCCTGCTGGGAACCGGCGCGATATCTGCCTCCGCGTACGACCAGAGCAAGGCGGCGGCGGACTCTGCGAAGGCCCAGCTCAGCGCGGCCGCGGCCCAAGCCGAAGTCGCCCTTAACGCGAACCGCTATTCAACGCTCGTGGCCGACGTGGATGGCGTCGTCATAGAGGCGCTGGCCGAGCCTGGCCAGGTGGTCACGGCCGGGCAAGTCGTGGTTCGGATCGCTCAGGCCGGTCGTCGCGAAGCAGTTATTCAGTTGCCGGAAACCCTACGACCCGCCGTCGGCTCCACCGGCCAGGCCACATTGTTCGGCAATGACGGGGGTTCAGTGCCGGCGACGCTCCGGCAGCTCTCGGATTCTGCGGACAGACTGACGCGCACTTTCGAGGCGCGGTACGTACTTGAGGGATCGCTGGCAAACGCGCCATTGGGCACCACCATCACCATCGAGATTCCCGATGGATCACCTTCCACGCAACCCGGTGTGCAGGTGCCAATCGGGTCGCTGTTCGATGCTGGCAAGGGCCCGGGGGTGTGGGTCATCAATGGCCAGCCGGCGAAAGTTACGTGGCGGGCAGTGGCGGTCCAGCACCTGGATGACGACGGTGCACGCATCACCGGGCAGCTCAAGCAAGGCGACAGGATAGTCGCGCTGGGCGCGCACCTTTTACGCGAAGGTGAGCTGGTGCGCGTGGCCGGCCAAGCCGCTGCCGTAGCGGCCGTTGTAGCGACCAAGGGATCCCGTCCGTGAACGAAAGTCGTTTCAACTTGTCAGCGCTTGCCGTTCGCGAGCGCTCCATCACCTTGTTCCTGATTCTCTTGGTGTCAGTGGCCGGACTCGTCGCGTTCTTCAAGCTGGGACGAGCCGAGGATCCTGCCTTCACCGTCAAGGTGATGACGATCATCACCGCCTGGCCCGGTGCAACGCCGCAGGAGATGCAGGACCAGGTCGCCGAAAAGATCGAGAAGCGCCTGCAGGAGCTGCGCTGGTACGACCGTACCGAGACCTATACCAGACCCGGCTTGGCGTTTACGACGCTCACACTGCTCGACGGTACTCCCCCCTCGAAAGTGCAGGATGAATTTTATCAAGCCCGCAAGAAAGTAGGTGACGAGGCAAGGAATCTACCGGCCGGTGTGATTGGACCGATGGTCAACGATGAATATGCGGACGTCACCTTCGCTCTTTACGCGCTTAAGGCGAAGGGCGAACCGCAACGCCTGCTGGTACGCGATGCGGAACGGTTTCGCCAGCAGCTCCTGCACGTGCCAGGCGTCAAGAAGGTCAATATCGTGGGCGAACAGCCCGAACGGATCTATGTCGAATTCTCGCACGAGCGATTGGCAACTCTGGGCGTCAATCCGCAGCAGGTATTCTCTGCCCTCAACGCTCAGAACGTGCTGACGCCGGCAGGTTCCGTAGAAACGAAGGGGCCGGAAGTCTTCGTCCGTCTGGACGGTGCATTCGACGAACTACAGAAGATCCGCGACACCCCGATCGTGGCGCAAGGTCGAACACTGAAGTTATCGGATATCGCTACGGTTAGACGAGGCTATGAGGATCCGAAGACTTTCATTATCCGAAGCGGTGGCGAGCCCGCGCTGCTTCTTGGCGTGGTCATGCGCGAGGGCTGGAACGGGCTCGACCTGGGTGAAGCACTTAAAAAAGAAGTCGATGCGATCGGTGCCGAACTACCGCTAGGCATGAGTCTGACGAAAGTTACTGACCAAGCCGTCAATATCGACTCTTCGGTCGATGAATTCATGGTCAAGTTCTTCGTTGCATTACTGGTCGTCATGCTGGTGTGCTTCGTCAGCATGGGCTGGCGTGTAGGCCTGGTCGTGGCGGCGGCCGTACCGTTGACGCTGGCAGCGGTCTTCGTCGTGATGCTCGCAACCGGCAAGAACTTCGATCGGATCACCTTGGGATCCCTCATTCTGGCGCTCGGCTTGCTGGTGGACGACGCCATCATCGCCATCGAAATGATGGTGGTGAAAATGGAAGAAGGGTACAGCCGTGTCGCGGCCTCCGCGTACGCCTGGAGCCATACCGCAGCACCCATGCTGTCGGGCACGCTGGTCACCGCTGTCGGCTTCATGCCCAACGGCTTTGCCCGTTCCAGTGCAGGTGAGTACACCGGCAATATGTTCTGGATCGTCGGGATAGCGCTCATTGCTTCGTGGGTGGTCGCCGTGATCTTCACGCCCTACCTCGGCGTCAAGTTGTTGCCCGACATGAAGAAGGTCGAGGGCGGGCATGGCGCGATGTATGACACCCCACGTTACAACCGCTTTAGGCAGGTCTTGGGGCGCGTCATAGCGCGTAAGTGGTTGGCTGCTGGTTCGGTCGTGGGCCTGTTTGTCCTGGCCATACTCGGGATGGCCGTAGTGAAGAAGCAATTCTTCCCCATCTCAGACCGGCCCGAAGTCCTGGTTGAAGTGCAGATGCCCTATGGCACCTCGATCAGTCAGACGAGCGCGGCCACGGCGAAGGTCGAAGCCTGGTTGAGCAAACAAAAGGAAGCCAAGATCGTCACCGCCTACGTTGGCCAAGGGGCGCCAAGGTTCTTCTTCTCGGTGGGTCCAGAGTTGCCCGATCCGTCGTTTGCCAAGGTGGTAGTTCGAACAGACAACCAGGATGAGCGTGATGCACTGAAACATCGCCTGCGACAAGCTATCGCTGACGGTCTGGCACCGGAAGCGCGAGTGCGCGTCACGCAGCTGGTTTTCGGCCCTTATTCGCCATTCCCGGTAGCCTATCGGGTCAGTGGTCCCGATCCTGCCACGTTACGCAAAATCGCAGCTGAAGTGCAGCAGGTCATGGATGCGAGCCCCATGATGCGCACGGTCAACACGGACTGGGGAGTGCGCACTCCCGCGCTGCACTTCACCTTGCAACAGGACCGCTTGCAGGCCGTAGGGCTGACTTCCAACGAGGTGGCGCTACAGCTCCAGTTCCTGTTGAGTGGCGTGCCTGTCACCACAGTGCGAGAGGATATTCGTTCGGTGCAAGTCGTCGCGCGATCGGCAGGCGAGGTCCGACTCGATCCAGCACAGATAACCGACTTCACCCTCGCTGGCGCGAATGGCCAGCGCATCCCGCTATCGCAGGTGGGCGAGGTCGACGTGCGTATGGAGGAACCGATCATGCGCCGTCGTGACCGAATGCCGACCATCACCGTGCGCGGCGATATCGGCGACGGCCTGCAACCGCCGGACGTGTCCTCGGCCATCACCCAACAGCTCAAGCCGATCGTGGAGAAGCTGCCGCGCGGCTATCGCATTGACCAGGCCGGCTCCATCGAAGAATCGGGCAAGGCGACGACCGCAATGTTGCCGTTATTCCCCATCATGCTGGCAGCCACGTTGCTGATTCTAATCCTGCAGGTGCGCTCGTTCTCCGCAATGGTGATGGTGTTCCTGACCAGTCCATTGGGTCTGATCGGCGTAGTGCCGACCCTGCTTGTCTTCCAACAGCCGTTCGGAATCAATGCGCTCGTCGGGCTGATCGCGTTGTCCGGCATCCTGATGCGGAACACGCTGATCCTGATCGGACAGATTGACCACAATGTAAAGGAAGGGCTAGCTCCGTTCCACGCAGTCGTCGAAGCCACTGTACAGCGTGCCCGGCCGGTCATCTTGACCGCCATGGCAGCGATCCTGGCCTTCATCCCGCTGACTCATTCCGTGTTCTGGGGAACGCTGGCTTACACATTAATCGGCGGCACTCTTGCGGGAACCGTTCTGACCTTGGTGTTCCTGCCGGCTATGTATTCCATCTGGTTCAAGATCAAGCCAGAAGGCAAGGATCGGTCCGCTGAAGGACAGGCCGCATGAAAGCGAAATGCGCACTTGCATCCCACGCGCCGATGACTGTTGAACGAAGGTAGATGCAAGATGTCGAGGTGGGTCGTGAACTGAGGTGGATATGCGGAACGCTCGTCTTTCCGTAGTTTGCTCAAGTCTTCCTTTGGTCCTGCCCTATAGTTATCGTCTTAGCTCCTGAGACAGGGCAATGCTTTAGTTAAAAGTCACGGAGATGTCGTCGCTGAAAGTCAACATGGCACAGCACGTGTAGTCGCCGGAGTAAGCATCCTATCCGAGCACCATGAACGATGAGCTATGACCCTCTCCTGCATCGATCAAAAACTCGTTTTCGCCTGGCAATCAGCGCATTCCATCGCCCGGGGCTCCCCGCCCCCCGTTCGCGATCGAGGAGGCTTCCGAGTAGATACCCACTCGGAAAAGGAAGTGAAGCGCTGGGTATTCCCAGAGCCATGCGATGGGTTGCGCGCAATCGCACATGACGTTACGGCCCCACGACATTACCTGAAGTTGTGCGGCTCTGATGAGGAGTTGCGAAGTGCGCTGCCAACTCGCTGGGAGATTCAGCCAGCGAACTATTTCATGATGGCGGCAGTGTCGACTTTCGACACGAAACCTCTACCGGATGGGTACAGGATGGAGCTTCATCGAGCCGGACCCGTTACCCGAGCTTGCATCATCGCGCCGGATGGCGATCTGGCCGCAAGCGGATGCGCGGCAGAAACCGCGGAGGTCTTCATTTATGATCGAATCGAAACTGCGCAGTATCATCGGCGGAAAGGATTGGGTGTTGCGGTGATGATCGCTCTTGGAACTGCGAGAAAATCCCTTGCAAGTCCGCAGCTTCTAGTCGCGACAGAAGACGGCCGCAACCTTTATGCGAGTCTTGGTTGGACAGTGCTCGCACCATTGGCTGCTGCAACTATTCCGGAAAGTTGAAAATGCCCGCTTCTGGCCGATAGCGGGCAGGTGTAAGGGACACGCAGGTCAATGCGATTGTTGACCCTGCGCAGCCTGCTTATCGAAGACAAGAACACCGCCACCTGCGACGATCGTCAGGCTCCGTACGTCGCACATCGCCCCGCGATTGAATGCGATCTGCAATGTTCCGGCTGGAATGTAGGACTCGGGCGCCACGAATCGGTTGCTGCTCACGGGCTTGAGCGACCTGCGCTTGCCTTTCGCCTGCAGCTCCAGTCCAGTGGAAGTACGAAGCACAGCGAGATCCTGGATGTCGAAAGTGGCGTCCAGAATTCCCATCAGCTCGGAACTCTGGCCCGCTCGCCGCTTGTATGCGCCGACGAATTCGTCGAGTAAAGCCTCGTCGGTGACTGGACTGACTTTCACCGACCAATCGCCAGGCCACTGCAGCGAGTCGGACACGGCGTTGCGTATCTCATCGCCCAGGACGTCGCCATTAGTGCCATTAGTTACGATCACCAGACCATCGCCGCTGTCGAGGTTGCCCTCGATATAGGCTTTGTAACTGTCGTTCGCCCCGGCATGATGGAAGATGCGCGCGCTGCCTTCGCCGGCCAGGCGTGGCCCGAGGCCGAACGTGCCCGGGGAAACCACGGTCATCATGTCTATCGCCAGCGCTTGCGGCAGAAAGCCACCGGGCTTGCGGTAGCTGGCGCAGAGCGCTTCGACTAGCCGGGCGAGATCATGGGCTGAGGTCCAGAGCCCGGAGGGAGCGAGTTCGGGAAAGCTCTGCCATCCACGGGGAAGCGCCACGGGCTTGCCGGAACCGTCATGAGCGTGAGCGATATCGGCCGTAGTGGCCGAAGGGGCTGCATCGAACCTGCTACGGCTCATGCTCAGCGGGGCGAACAGATACCGACGCGCCAACGCATCGAGAGTTTTTCCCATCGCATCCTCGATAACGGTCTGCACCACCATGTAACCGCCACCCGAGTAACGGGACCGGCTTCCTGCCTGGTCGATCCGTTGCAACGGTTTGTTCAGCGCGGGTGGTGTGCCGTTCAACGTTTGTAGAAGGGACGGCAACGGCGCGGACGGTTCCACATCCTTGAACCCATGGACATTGAAGCCGGCGGTATGCGACAGCAGCATCCGCAGGCTGATGTCGCTGGTATCGCCTTCCAGTCCTTTAGGAACTTGCCAGCGGCGCAGCCAGCGACCGACGCCTTGATCGAGATCGAGCTTGCCCAGCGCGACGAGTTTCAGGCAAAGCGCCGCGGTCGCGACCTTGCTCACCGAGCCGACCGAAAACAAGGTGTCTGGCCCTACGGGAAAATCATGCCCGGCCACCCTTGAGCCGTAGCCTTTCAGGCTCGCTGTCCGTCCAGCGCGCAGAACCGCCACGGCCGCGCCCGGCACGCCGTAGTGGGACATGCGCTGGGTGAATTCCCAGCGTTCGTTCCCCGAGTGGACCGTGGGTCGCAGAAGCGATTCGAAGGGGATGCGCGGGGTCTGGACTTGCGCCCGTCCGGCGGACGGCAAGGCAAGCAAGGGAAGCGAGAGGCTGCCAAGCAGCAGTTGACGGCGATTGATTGCAGGCACGAGTTGCCCTCCATTGACTGGTTGGCAGCGCCCGCCGGAGGGGTGTTACAGAACGCTGGCCCGGTGCCCTAGCCAGCGTTGAAGCAAAAATCGTCGGGATCAATCCTACAGGGATGCAATCCTCTTCATCAAACCTGCTTGGACGCCGACGATGGAAACTCGTCAAACAAGCGCTGAAACGTCCGCTTCTGGCCGGAAGCGGACATCGATAGCGCAACGACCGCTTTCGCCGCGGGGCGGTCGAGAATCTTTCGATTCAGAAGGGCTGCGGTGCGACCGCGTTCAATCGCACTTGGCGGGAGGGCAGGCCTTCCGCCTCGATGTCGACCACGATGGGGCCGGCCTGGGTGCCGGCGCGGACCACGGCGACCACTCGTCCGTGGAAGGTCTTGCGTTCGCCGGACTGGAAGCTGGAAACGTCTATTGGATTGCCGTTGCCGATGCCGGCCAGGGTTCCTGCGCCGCGCACGCGCACGCGTACCTGCTTGTCGTCGTCGCGGGCATAGATGGGCGTGCCGTCGGCGTCGTGCAGTTCCACGGTGACGTAAACCAGATCCTCGCCATTGGCCGTGAGCTGCGACCGGTCTACCGTCACCACGGCGGCGGCCGGCGTGCCTGCCGTGCGCAGTTCCCAGCGTCCGGCTTCGCGCCCGTCGCGATAGCCCACTGCGAGCAGGCGCCCGGGCGCGTAGGGCACTTGGTAGGCAGTTTTGTATTCGCTTTCCACGCTCACCGGTTTGCGGCCAAGGCTCTTGCCGTTGAGGAACAGTTCCACTTCCGGCAATTCGGAATAGACCATTACCTCCTGTTGCCGGCCTTCTTGTCCCGGCCACGTCCAACTAGGGTGGACGTCGTCCAACGACCAATCGATGTGCGGTGGCGTAATCGGATAAAGGTGGCGGTCGGGGAGATCCTTCGTGCCTTTGGGTTGGCGGACGAAGGCGGAGATCGGTGAGGCACCGGTCTTCCACACAACCTGGCGGTAGTAGGCCGCCGGGCGCATGCGTCCGGTCGCATCGATCTCGCCGCAATACGCCAGATGCCATGGGTAAGGACCGAGCTTCTGCCAGTTCTGGCTGTATCCCATCCAGCCGATGCCGGATTCACCCAGGTAGTCCACTGCGGTCCAGACGAAGTCGCCGATCACCCACGGCTGGGTTTCGACGGCGCGCCAGTAAGAAAACACGTCTTTGGGCACCGATTCGGAGGTGTACATCGTGAGCTTGGGAAGCCGTTCGTGTTCCTCACCGAAGATGTGCGCGTGATAGTTGTATCCGACCGCGTCGAGCACCGCAGCCTGGGTAGTGCTCTTCGGCGGATCGGCGTTGATGGCCTGTGTAACGGGCCTCGTTGGGTCGAGCTTGCGCACACGCTCGGCGAGCTTGCGGCCCGTTTCGACGCCCTGCGGCGTGCCGTCTTCGGGGATCTCGTTACCAATGCTCCAGAACAGCACGCTGGGATGGTTGCGGCCGCTGACGACCATGTTGTCGATATCTTGCGGCCAGTCCTCGGCGAAGAAGCGCGAATAGTCCTGCGGCTTCTTGCTCTTGTTCCAACTGTCGAAGGCTTCGTCGATGACCAGCATGCCCAGTTCGTCCGCAGCGTCGAGCGTGGCCTGGCTGGCCGGATTGTGTGCGTTGCGAATGGCGTTGTAGCCGGCGGCCTTCATCAGGGCGACCTTGCGTGCGTCGGCGTCGGGCGCGCCCGCGGCGCCGATCATGTAGTTGTCGTGGTGGATGTTGCCGCCGCGCAGCAGCACCCGTTGGCCATTGAGGCGCAGGCCTTTGTCGGCGTCCAGGGAGATCGTGCGAATTCCAAAGCGGGTGCGCCTCTCGTCGACGGTCGCCCCATCGATGCGGATCTCCTGCACCAGCGTGTAGAGATCGGGAGAGTCAGGCGACCACAGGCGCGGATTTGCTACGGCCAGTTCCTGCGACCGTTCGGCGCGCGCACCGGCCGGCACTGTCTGTGTCTGCTTGGCCTCGGCGACGGTTTCGCCATTGGCCGCAACCACCCTGGCCACCCACTCGACGGACTGCGCTTTGTCCGATCGATTGGCGATGGCGGCGCTCACCGAGACCACGCCTCGGTCTTCGGCTGCCACCGGAGTGGAGACGAAGACGCTTTCGGGCTCGATGTGGACCGGATCGAGAAGCTCCAGCGCGACCGGCCTGATCAGCCCCGAGCCGGAATACCAGCGCGAAGATGGGTCGACATGGTCGACGCGCACGACGACGACGTTGTTGCCGGGGTGGACCTTGCCAGTCAGATCAACGGAAAAGGCGGTATAGCCGTAGCGGTGCTTCTTCAGGTGTTCGCCGTTCACCCAAATGTCGGCGTCCATGTACACGGCTTCGAAGTTCAGCCGGACGATACGGGAAGCCTCGGCCGGGGTGAGGGTAAGGTCGCGGCGGTACCAGCCAATGCCGCCTGGCAGATAGCCCGAGTCCTGGCCGCTGGCGGTTTTGGGATCGAAGGGCGCGCTTCCATCCGGTCTGTCCATGATCGAGAAGTCGTGCGGGACGGCCACCCGCTGCCAGGCGCGGTCATCGAAGGCGGCCCGCTCCGCGCCTGCGGCCTTGCCGGCATGGAAGCGCCAGTCCTGCGACAGGTTGCGGACTTCCGCCCAGGCAGGCGATGCGGCGATCGCCATGAGCAGTGCGGCCGCGAGGCATGGTTTCGTGGCCGGAATTGTTCTCATGGTGGCTCTCCCGCTGGAGGTTGCGTTGCCGATGACTTGGCGCTGTCGAACACGCCATGCGGAACACCGAGTTGTTGAGCCAGAAACCCTGCATGTCTTCGAACTACACCCGGCCACGCCGAAGCGTTTTCGGGGTGCAGCCATGAATGAAGAGCGATCCCGCGGAAAAGGAAGCGGAAACCGGAGCTGCTGATCGCGCGGCGGTGCTTTACGGCGTGATGCTACAAGGCATATCGATGCTTAAAAAATAACAATATCGCCGATTTCCATATTCATTCGGATATGGATTACACGGCGACGGCGGACACAGGGATGGGGCACGTGGTGACTACGAAATACCTTCGTCATCCCAGCGCAAGCTGGGATCCATCTTGATCTTCGACTTGTTGGTGCACAAAGCAAAATGGATGACCAGCCATTCGGCTGTTGAAGAGCACTTCCGGCTTGCGCTGGGATGACGTGCTTGTGTGGTCCGGTCGCCCGTGCCGGGCATGCAGCGGCTTGGAGCCTGCGGCTGGGACACGTTTCAGTGCCTTCCCGGCGCAGGCGCGTAGCCGCGCCCTATACCGATTCGTATATCGATAATGATCTTTTAGGTATTTGTGGCATATGCATCAAGCCCCCAGAATCAAGCGCGCTGCCTTATAGGGAATGCACTTCCACCGGAAGGCGCAGGCCATCGTCGCTGCCGCCTATCGGGTCGTGGTGGAAGTTCCAGATATCGACTATCCGAGATTCCGCCGTGCCCATGAACCTATCTCGTCGATCATTCATCCAATCCGCGGCCGCAGCGGCCTCGCTTCCCTTGTGGGGCGCAAGTGCCGCAACGCTTGCGCCCACTTTTTCGCCGACCTGGGATTCTCTGGTGGACGGCTACCGCACGCCGGACTGGTTCCGTGATGCCAAGTTCGGCATCTGGGCGCACTGGAGCGCGCAGTGCGTGCCCGAAGCGGGAGATTGGTACGCCCGCAATATGTACCTCCAGGGCCATCGCCAGTACGACCATCACTTGCAGACCTATGGCCATCCCACCAAGGCTGGCTTCATGGAAATCCAGAACCGCTGGAAAGCGGAGAACTGGGATCCCGAGGCATTGATGGATCTGTACGTGAATGCCGGCGCGCGCTACTTCGTCGCACTGGCCAACCATCACGACAATCAGGATTGCTACGATTCCAAACACCACGGTTGGAACACCGTTCAGGTGGGGCCCAGGCGTGACATCGTCGGTACCTGGGCGAAGGCCGCGCGTGCGCGCGGCTTGCGCTTCGGCGTCAGCAACCATTCGGCACATGCCTGGCACTGGTTCCAGACGGCCTACGGTTACGATCCGGAAGGGCCGCTCGCCGGCCAACGCTACGATGCCTACCGGCTGACGAAAGCCGATGGCCGTGGCACGTGGTGGCAGGGAATGGATCCGCAGACGCTCTACACCGGCCGCAACATAGTGATACCCGATGGCATCACCACCATTCGTACAGCGAACGAATGGCACGAGCAGAACGACCGCGTCTGGGACGAGAAGGCGCCACTGCAGAACCCCGCGTTCACGCGCCAATGGTTCCTGCGCTGCCGCGACTTGATCGACAGCTACCGGCCCGACCTGGTCTATTTCGACAACTCCGGCCTGCCGTTGGGTCAGGCTGGGCTGGACATCGCCGCCCACTACTACAACGCCAGCATGGCCTGGCATGGCGGCAAGCTGGAAGCGGTGATCAACGCCAAGGTGCTGCCTGCGGAACGGCGAGCCGGCCTGGTGGAGGATGTGGAGCGGGGTTTCCGCGAAGGCATCGAGCCGCTGCCCTGGCAGACCGACACCTGCCTGGGCGATTGGCACTACGATCGTTCGATCTTCGACAACCATCAGTACAAGTCGGCGACCACGGTGATCCATCGCTTGTGCGACATCGTTTCGAAGAACGGCAACTTGCTGCTATCGGTGCCGGTGCGCGGCGATGGCACGATCGACGCGGACGAGCGAAAAATCCTTGGTGAAATCGCTGCCTGGATGGGGCGCAACAGCGAAGCAATCCACGGTACGCGGCCTTGGCGCACATTCGGCGAAGGACCGACGCGGGTGGCGGGCGGCATGTTCAGCGAAAACAACTCGCAGCCTTTCACCGCCGCAGACATCCGCTTCACCACCAAGGGTGGCGCGCTCTATGCCATCGCGATGGGCTGGCCGCGCGACGGCGTGCTGCGCATCCAGGCGCTGGCCGAGGAGTCGGCGCTGGCACCCGGCACCATCGACCGCATCGAGGCGCTGGGTTCGGCGGAAAGCCTGCCTTTCCAGCGCAGCCGCAAGGGGCTGGAAGTGCGTCTGCCCGAAGGGCTGGCCGGATCGATCGCCATCGTCCTGAAGATCCGTGGCAACGGTCCGTTTTAAAAAACGCGCATATGAAAGCATTCGCGGCGATTGCCGCGACAGTGGGACAGTCTACGGCGCGATCTCAAACCATTACGCATCTGCTGCATCGAAGGGGACTAAGCGATGACACAACAATATCTGCGGGGCATGGTGGCCCTGTCCGTTCTGTTCGGCCTGGTGGCCTGTGGCGGCGCAACGTCGTCACCTCCCGCGCCCACGCCCAAAGCCGCAGCCGCTGCGACGCCGCAGCGAGTAATGGCAGGCCCACTCCCAGCGAGGCTGATGGCCGACAAGACCTGGAACAGCGTGAAGTTCGGCGGTGGCGGCTACGTCACCGGCCTCGTGTTCCATCCGACCACCGCCAACCTGCTGTACGCGCGCACCGACATTGGTGGCGCCTACCGCTGGAACCAGGGCACGTCGTCCTGGACGCCCATCACCGATGGTCTGGGCTTCGGTGCAGCCGAGGCCCGGTACCACGGCGTCGAAAGCATCGCCGTCGATCCGAACAACGACCAGCTCGTCTACATGGCCGCCAGCATGTACACGACCGAGGGCAACGGCCGCCTGTACCTCTCCAGCAACCGCGGTGACCAGTGGACCTACGTCGGCCTGCCCTTTCCCCTGGGCGGCAACAATCCCGGCCGCGCCATCGGCGAACGCCTGATGGTCGACCCCAACAAGCCGTCGACGCTGTTCTACGCCACGCGCACGGCCGGCCTGTGGAAGAGTATCGACTCGGGCCTCACCTGGGCCCAGGTCACGTCGCTGTCTTCCGCCAAGTTGACCCAGGACCAGGTCAATGCCTTGGGCATGAACAGCGCGATGGGCGTCGAGACGGTCGTCTACGACACCGGCACCAAAGGCAGCGGCTCGGCCACGCAGACGATCTACGCGCCCATTGCCCCGGACTACGTCATAACAGCGGGCTTGGCCTCGAACCTGTACAGGTCGATCGACGGCGGCGCCTCATGGACGCCGGTCACGACCCCGATCTCCGGCTATCACATCCCGCACATGGTGCGCGCCGCGGACGGCATGTTCTATGTCGTGTTCACCAAGGAGACCGGACCAGGCGCCGGTGGTCCCGCCCGTCTCTACAAATTCGACGGCAACAACTGGACCTTGCTGAAGGACCCGAACAGCGGGGGGACAGGGACAGGCCTCGGGCTCGGCGGCCTGTCCGTCTCCGGCACCGGCGCGAGCACCCGCATCGCACTGGGCGTGACCAATTCCTGGGGCAACTACAGCGGCCAGCAAGCCGTCCAGTTGTCCGGCGACGGCGGCCAAACCTGGCGCGAGATCGCGGCCACCATGCCGCGTACGCCGGCCGACGGCGCCTTCTGGGGCTGGCCCGACGATGTCGAGATCGATCCGTTCAACTCCGACCGTGTGCTGCACGTCCATGGCGGCGGCATCTGGGAAACCCACAACGCCTCCTCCTTCACGCCGAACTGGAACGAGGCGATCGACGGCCTTGAGGAGACCGCCGTCCTAGGCCTCGCCACGCCGCCGGCCGGCGCAACGTACACCGTGATCAACGCTATGGGCGACGTCGGCACCTGGGTGCATACCAACCTCGCGACCAAGCCGACGCTGACGCCGGCCACTAGCTGGAGCAACGGCTTCGCCGCCGACATGGCGTGGTCCGACCCGCAGTACATGGTCACCATCGGCGTCGTCCTGGGCACCAGTACCGGCTACGGCGTGTGGTCCGGCGACGGCGGCAACACCTGGGCCCAGTTCGCCACCTACCCGCCGGGCGTCGCGGACAACAAGGGTGGGGAAGCGAGCATCGCCATCACCGCGCGCAACAAGGCCGTCTGGGCCCCCGGCAACTCGGTGCCGTCCTACACCACGGACAACGGTGCCACCTGGGTGCCGACCAACCTGCCGGCGGTCAACACGATCTTCCCGCGCGCCTACCACCTGGTCGCCGATCGCAAGAACCCGAACAAGGTCTATGCCTACGATTCCGGCGGCCACTGGTGGGGCACGCCGGGCAGGGTCTACACGTCGACCGATGGCGGCCACACGTTCACGCTGAGCCAGGGCTCGGTGAACGCGGGGCTGGCCCCCAACTACTTCGCGAACACCTCGCTGGCGGTCAACCCCAACGCCGAGGGCGAGCTTTGGCTGGCCGACGGAAACGCCGTGTACCACTCGGTGGATTCAGGAGCGACCTGGCAGAAGCTGAGCCAGTTTGCGTCGATCATGGGCAGCAACCCGTGGCCTGACGTCCAAGGCGCCACCTTGGTGGCATTGGGCAAGGCAGCGCCTGGCGCGGTGTACTCGGCCGCGGTCTACGTGGTGGGCGTGGTGAACGGCGTGTGGGGCGTGTACCGCTCAGAGGACGCCGGCATCACCTGGGCTCGCTTCAACGACGACGCTCACCAGTTCGGCGGCATCGGCGTGATGGCGGCCGATCAGAACATCTACGGACGCATCTACGTGAGCGGCACTGGCCGCGGCCTGTTGTACGCGACCGCGCCGCAGGTATCGCAGGTGTCGCAGGTGTCGCAGGAGCGCGCCGCAGTGCGCGTGCAGACAGGATCCAGCAGTGCGTCACAGCGGCCGTGGTCGCGCGACCGGCTCTATTTCTATAAGAGGGAACGCTGATGAAAGCACTCGCGGGAATGGTTGTTGCGGTCTGGGCGGTGGCAGCAGGTTCGGCCGTCGCGGGGCAGGTGGCGATTCCGTCGCCGTCCGGCCAGGCGGAGATCCGCATCGAGGACGATGCCAGCCGGTTCTCGGTGCTGTGGCATGGGGAAACCGTCGTTGCCGCTTCCCCGCTGGGGCTGGAACTCGACGCTGCTCCCGCGTTCGGCGCGCTTTCGCTCGAACGCCGCGAAGAGTCCGAGGTCGATCGCGAGATCCCGCTGGTCGCGACCAAGGCATCGGTGGCGCGCGACCATTACCGCGGTACCACATTGACCTTCCGCGAAACCGGCGCGGACGCGCGACGGCTCATCCTCGACGTGCGTGCCTACGACGACGGCGTCGCATTCCGTTATCGCATCGACGATCCGGCGCCGGTGCGGTTGAAAGACGAGCGCACCGCCTTCGTGCTCGCCGGCGATCCGCAGTGCCTGGCGACCGAAGTCAACGGCTCGCACGAGATGCTGTTCGAACGGCTGGCGGTTTCGAAACTGTTGCCGGACAAGTCCTACGACGTGCCATTGGTATGTACGGCTGCGTCGGGCAAGGCCTCGTTCGCGATCACCCAGGCGTACTTGCAGGGCTATACCGGCGCTTCGCTGCGGCGCGAAGGCGACGCGCTGCGCGTGCGGCTGTCATCGGTGCCGAACCGGCCCGGGCCGGCCTTCGTTTCCGGCGGCGGCCTTCGCACCGCCTGGCGCGTGGTGATGTTGGGCAACCGGCCCGGCGACATGATCGCCTCGCAGCTGATCGGCAACCTCAACCCGCCTCCGCAGGGCGACTTCGGTTGGGTCAAGCCCGGCAAGGCCGCGTGGGACTGGTGGTCCGGGCCGCTGGAAGGCGTGAAGCCGGATACGGCCACCTACCGCCGCTTCATCGACTTCGCGGCGGAGTCCGGGTTTCCCTACTACCTGATCGACGCCGGCTGGTCCCTCGGCGCCGGCCCCTGCTGCGAGGCGCGGCCGGAGACCGACATCACCCGCGCCGCTGCAGGCATCGACATGCCGGCGCTGGTGCGCTACGCCGCCGACAAGGGCGTCGGCCTGCTGCTATGGGTGCACTGGCAGCACCTGGAGCCGCGCATGGACGAGGTGCTCGACACCTACGCGCGCTGGGGCATCAAAGGCGTCAAGGTCGACTTCATGGACCGCGACGACCAGCAGATGGTCGCGTTCTACCAGCGCCTCGCCGCCGCGACCGCCCAACGTCACCTGCTGTTGGACATGCACGGTGCCTATGTTCCCGCCGGGCTGCAGCGCAGCTATCCCAACTTCATCACCCAGGAAGGCGTGCTGGGCGCCGAATGGAACAAGATGGACAAGCGCGTCACCCCAAGGCACAACCTGATGCTGCCGTACACGCGCATGCTCGCCGGCCCGATGGACTACACGCCCGGCGGCTTCCGTCACGTCACGCCGGCCAAATTCGAGGTGCGCGCCGTGATGCCGCTGACCCAGACCACGCGCGGCCAGGCGCTGGCGATGTACGTGGTTTACGACAGCCCCTTGCAGATGGTGTCCGACGCTCCAGAGGCCTATCGGAACGCGGCGGGTTTCGAGTTCATCCGTCGCGTACCTACGGCGTGGGACGAAACGCGATTCCTCTCGGGCGAACCCGGCCGCGACATCGTGCTGGCGCGGCGCTCGGGCGCGGCTTGGTACGTGGGCGCGATGACTGCCGACGAGGCCCGCACCACGCGCGTGTCCCTGCAGTTCCTGCCCGCGGGCCGCTATCGTGCGACCGTGTGGGAAGACGGCGAAGCGCCCGATGAAGTCCGACGCAGCGAGCGCATCGTGACTGCGCGCGACACGCTCGCCCTGCGCCTGTCGGTCGCTGGCGGCGCCGCCGTAGTCCTGGAGCCTTCGGATCGATGAGAGCGAGGAATCCGCAAGACGATCGTGGCCTGGATGCTGGCCTTCGCGTGGGCCTGCCCATGAGGTTGATCAGTGCGATCGGCATCTTCCTGTTCTCTGTGGCCAGCGCTTCGTTCGCGCAGGATAAGGAGCAAACCACTCCCGAACGGGCGCGCGCCAACTTCGCCCGGCCCATCGTGCTCGGCGCGGACGACGTGCGTGCGTTTGCCGATGCGCCAGTCGGCTTCAGGGACGTACACCCCGGCGTTGCGCAGGGACAAGTAGTGGAGTTGGCCTACGATTCCGGCGTCACCGGCACGCTTCGACGGGCGCAAATCTATCTGCCGGCGGGCTATTCGGCCGAGCGGAAATATCCGGTGCTCTATCTGCTGCACGGCATCGGCGGCAACCAGGACGAATGGCGGGGCTACGTGCGCGCCCCCGCGATCCTGGACAACCTCATCGCCGACGGCAAGGCCGTGCCGACGATCGTGGTCATGCCCAACGGCCGTGCGTTGCCGGACGACCGCAGTCCGCCGGAGGAGCGTGTCTTCACTCCGGAGAACGCGGCCGGGTTCGCCAAGTTCGAACGCGATCTTCTGGATTTCCTCATCCCTGCGGTGGAGGCGAAGTATTCGGTCTACGCCGACCGCGAACACCGGGCGATCGCCGGACTCTCGATGGGTGGCGGCCAAGCGTTGAACTTCGGCCTCGGCCATCCCGATACGTTCGGCTGGATAGGCGGCTTCTCACCGGCCCCCAACACCCGGCCGCCGGCGGAATTGCTGCCCGACCCCAAGGCGGCGCACGAGCAAATCGCACTGCTGTACCTGTCGTGCGGCAATCGCGACGGTTTGATCAACATTTCCCAGGACCTGCATGCGTACCTGAAGCGGCACGACATCCCGCATGTTTGGAACGTCGACGACCACGGCCACGACGGCGACAGCTGGGCCAACAATCTCTACCACTTCGCACAGCGAATCTTCCGCTGATGCGAAACGGATCGCTGGCGCACCGCCAGCAGCGCAGCGACCCAACCTCGCGCTACCCACGCTTGCGCTCGACCTTCGATGGCAGGGCATGACTCTAGGAGACAGATACGTGGCCTCACCCATAACGACAACCGCAACTTCCGTCGGACCGCCAGCGCACGATGGCGTGCGCTATGGTCCCGCTCTCACGCTGCTCGCTACCCTGTTCTTCATGTGGGGCTTCATCACGGTCATCAACAACACGTTGCTGCCCCACCTGCGCAGCGTGTTCGAACTCAGCTACACGCAGACGACCTTGATCGAATCGGTCTGGTTCATCGCCTATTTCGTCGCCTCCTTGCCCTCGGCGAAACTGATCGAACGGGTCGGCTATCAGAAGTCGCTGGTCGCCGGCCTGGGGATCATGGCGCTGGGCGCGCTGGGCATGATTCTCGCAGCGCGCATCCCTTCTTACGGAGTGACGTTGGCGGCGCTGTTCGTGATCGCCAGCGGCATCACCCTGCTGCAGGTGGCCGCCAATCCTTATGTTGCGGTGGTCGGCAAACCGGAAACCGCCTCCTCGCGACTCAACCTGGTGCAGGCGTTCAATTCGCTCGGCACGACGCTCGCCCCGCTTTTCGGGGGATATCTGATCCTCGGCCGTTCGGCGTCGGGCACGGCTGCAGCCGGCGCGGCCGCGATCACCCCCGCGCAGCGCCTCGCCGACGCTCAGTCGGTGCAGGTGCCTTATCTGATCGTCGCCGCCACGCTGGTGGTGCTCGCCATTGTCATCGCCCGCTTTCCGCTGCCCGCCATGGGCGCCGCGACCCAACGCGCGGCCAAAGAGGAGCGCAAGCACCATTCGCTGTGGAAGCATCGCAACCTGGTGTTGGGCGTACCCGCGATCTTCATCTATCTAATCGCGGAAATCGGCGTCTCCAACCTTTTCATCAACTTCGTTTCCCAGCCGCGGATCGGCAACCTGACTCATGAGCAGGCATCGCATTATCTGTTCCTGCTGTGGGGCGGCATGATGGTCGGCCGTTTTTTCGGCAGCTTCGCGATGCGCGCCATCGCGCCCGAACGCGCACTGGCGATCGCCAGCATCGGCGCCTTCATCGTGATGTTGATCGCGGCATCGACCACGGGCCATTTGGCGATGTGGGCGCTGATCTCGGTCGGGCTGTTCCACTCGATCATGTTCCCCACCATTTTCACCCTGGGTATTCGCGGCCTTGGTCCGCTAACCGAGGAGGGATCGGGCCTGTTGATCATGGCGATCGCAGGCGGCGCGTTGGTGGTGGTGCAGGGCTGGCTTGCCGATCGCTTCGGATTGCAGACCTCTTTCCTGCTGACGGCGGCCTGTGAGCTTTACGTGCTGTTCTATGCGTTGTGGGGATCGAAGCCGACCCACCGTTTGCCCGATCTGAAAATCGGCTGATTCGCACAAACATATGGGATTTTCAAGGTGAAATGCATGGCTCGACATTGTCGAGCATGTCGAAACACTGCGTGAACTATTTTTGCATCGCCCATTCGACCGGGCCGCATTCAACCCGCTTCGCAGAGCTGGCAGGAAGCGATCGAATGTTGCGCTACAGCATAGTCATCGCGTGTCTCTTCGTTTCTTCATCTCCAAAGTGCGTTGGACGAGTCAGGCGCCTATGCGGCTGCTACATCTATTCTTTTACGGAATGGCTCGTGCTCAATACTTCATTTGTTGTGCAAGGGGGATTCGACGAAGCTTCGTGCAGGCGTGTGAACATCGCCGCTCTATCTGTTCGTGGTCGGTAGTGCGGCTGATTGCGCCGCCGATTCGATACGCCCGAAAACTCCGCTCTCTGATGGTCGCCAGAATGAAACGATTTGTACTGGCGCTTGTCGCCTGTATCGCTGATCGTCAATGCAGCAAACAGCCACAGTGAGAAACACCGACGTTGATGCGTTTGCATCGCGCCCGAAAGCGCTGCGATTCTGCTAACCGGCGAGGCAGGTCGAGATCGCTCAGCGGCAATACTTGGAAGAGAACATTTATGCGAGACGACAACGGATCCCGGAGTGCAGGCTGTTCGAGCGTAGCAGAGAGACGCTTGAAGTGCGCTTGCCCGAGGGGCCGCCGGCTCGATCTCCATCGTCCTGAAGATTCGCGGCAATGGCTTGATTTGAAGAAGAAGCACAGATGACAGTACTCGCAATCGTCGCAACTTGGGCGCTAGCCGTGGGTCCGCCTCTGCCGTGAGCGAAGGCAGATGGCCCGTGACGGAACGGACAAGCGCAACATTCTCTATTTGATGCAAGGAATTCCAATGACTGCGAGGAAAACGGTCCTGTCTCTCATCCTGGCATTCGCCATATTGAGTCCCGTGGCCACCCTTGCCCAGAGCGCCGACGGCCGCACCGACTGGCCCAGCGCTGGACAGCTCTTCGTCGGCACGAACTACCAACCCTTCGATCGTGCCGGCCGCGATCAGATCCAGCGCGACATCGACCGCATGCAGCAGGCCGGCATGAAGGTCGTGCGCATGGGTGACTTGTCCTGGGATGCCTTCGAGCCTAACGAAGGCAAGCTCGACTTCAAGCTGTTCGACTGGATCATGGACCGCATGCAAGTTGCGGGCCTCAAGGTCATCCTCGACATCCCCGGCCAGCCGGCCCCGATATGGCTGCACCACAAGTACCCAGGCGTCGATATCGTCACCCAGAATGGCGTGCAGCTCGACCCTGCCGAGCGCTACATGGACAACATCAGCGACCCCGACTATAAGCGCCTGCTTGCGCGCATGGCCGACACGCTGACCAAGCGCTACGCCAAGCATCCGGCGCTGTTCGCGATTGGCTACAACAACGAGATCGGCAACGGCTTCATCTCGTACTCCGAAGCGGACCGTCTGCGCTTTATCGACTGGTTGAAGAAAAAGTACGGCAGCATCGAGGCCCTGAACAAGGCCTGGGCCACGCAGCGCTGGTCACGCCATCTCAACGCCTGGGACGAGGTCCGGCTGCCATACGCGGACGGTCCCGGACCCTTCGAGCGCCAGCTCGATCTGCGGCGCTACTGGTCCGATGTGACCATCGGCACGCTGCGAGACCTGGAAGCGATCCGCGAGAAAAACACACCCGACAAGCCGGCCATCTCCAACCTCTGGGACAGCGCCGGACGCAAGGGCTTCGATTATCTGTCCACTTACCGCGACTACGTGAGCTACGGCGCGATGGGCTTTTATCCTGGCGAGCCGCTTGGCGCCGCCTTCGAGGCGACGATGATGAAAGGCGGCCTGTCGACGCCGATCTGGTTCAACGAGTTCACGGCGGGCGGTGGCGGTTATTACGGCACCAAGGGCCGCGCGCGCATGTGGGCGCACTTCGGATTGCTGATCGGGGCACAGGCCGCGCTGGCGTGGACTTACCATAGCCACCACGGCGGCGAGGAACAGGCGCTGTTCGGCCTGGTCGACCACGACGACCGGCCGTCTTGGAAGCTCGATGAATTCGCCACCATCGCCCAGGATTTCTCAAAGCTAGAGAAGCTGGGCTTTCCGCGGATGAGCCAGCCGAAAGTGGCGATCGCCTATGCGTTCGACAACGTCATCGCCTCCGAACCGAAGGGGCCATCGAACACGGTCAAGCAATACATCAATACCCCGTACCTGAAGCAGGCGCACAACGCCTACGAGCCGCTGTTCAAGGACAACATCGACATCGCCGTCATCAACATCGGCCACGAGGACTTGAGCCGATACTCGCTGGTCATCGTGCCGGGCCTGTACCTGCTGGACAAGGCAGCGGCCGACAACCTGCGCAGCTTCGTCGCCGAAGGCGGCACCATCATCATGACCGCGTATTCGGCCAAGGTGAACGAGCACAACCAGTGGTTCGACACATCGCTACCGGGGCGGTTGACCGACGTCTTCGGCCTGCGCACCAACGAGTTCTATGACGCCGGCGAGGTGATGACCAAGATCGGCGGCAAGGAGATCAAGGGCGATATCGGTTACTACGAGGTGCTGGAGTCCTCGACGGCCGAGGTACTGGCGCGCTTTACCAATGTCGAAGGCAAGACGCCGTCGATCACGCTGAACAAATTCGGCAAGGGGCGCGCGATTTACGTTGCCACGCCTGCGCAGCCGCAGATCATGGGGCCGCTGTATCGGCAGCTTTACGCAAGCCTGGGGATCGAGCCGGGGCCGAAGACTCCGGAAGGAGTCTCCGCGCGCGTGGTCGAAGGTAGGGTGCTCTATGTCAACGCCACGGGCGAACCCAAGGACATCGCGATCGACGGCACGATGACCGGCGTACTTTCCGGCAAGCGCTGGACAGGTAACCTCCGTCTTGAATCGTTTGGTGTGGACTTACTGGAGAAGTGAGATGTTTGCATTCTTATTGAATCTGCGGCGCGTCAGCTTGCCGCTGATGGCCTGGGCAGCGGCTACTGTCAGCGTCGCGCCCGGTGCGGCGAGCGCCGCCGAGGCCCCCCCACGTGAGATCACGATCGACCTCGCGCGCGCCGAACGGCCGCTGGACCGATTCTTCGACCTATCTATCGGCTCGGATTTTCCGGGCACGTTGATACGCTCAGACAGCCAAGCCCAGCTTAAGGTCGCCGTCGATGAGCTGGGCTTTCGCTACATTCGATTCCACGACATCTTCCACGATGTGCTGGGCACCGTCCGGATCGTCGACGGGCGTACCGTGTACGACTGGACCAAGATCGATCAACTCTACGACGATCTGCTGTCGAAAGGGATCAGGCCCTTCATCGAGCTCGGATTCACACCCAATGCGATGGCCACGTCCAAACAGACCATCTTCTACTGGAAAGGCAATACGTCCCATCCGAAGCTGGAGCCATGGCGCGATCTCATCGATGCGTTCGTTCGCCACCTGCGTGATCGCTACGGGGTGGCGGAGGTGCGGCACTGGTACTTCGAGGTCTGGAACGAACCGAATCTCGATGGATTCTGGGAGCGGGCCGACCAACAGGCCTACTTCCAGCTCTACGACGTCACTGCCAGAGCAATCAAGGCGATCGATTCAACGCTGCAAGTCGGCGGACCCTCGACCGCGGGCGCTGCATGGGTTCCGGAATTTCTCGAGTATGCGCATAAGAACGGCGCGCCCGTGGATTTCGTGACTACCCACGCTTATGGCGTGGACGGTGGTTTCCTGGACGAGAAAGGCGAGGCCGACACCAAGCTTTCTCCCTCTCAGGATGCCATCATCGGCGACGTGCGCAAGGTCAGGGAACAGATCAGCGCATCGCCGTTCCCGTCGCTGCCGCTTTACTTCACGGAGTGGAGCACGAGCTATACGCCACGCGACGCCGTGCATGATTCGTATATCAGCGCGCCGTACATCCTAAGCAAGCTCAAGGCGACGCAGGGGCTGGTGCAGGGCATGAGCTATTGGGTTTACACCGATCTGTTCGAGGAGCCGGGTCCGCCGCCCACTCCATTTCATGGCGGCTTTGGGCTGCTCAATCGCGAAGGAATCCGCAAGCCGGCGTTCTTCGCTTACAAATATCTGCACGCGCTCCGTGGCAAGGAAATTCCATCCGCCGATACTGAATCGCTGCTCGCGACGGATGGCTCCGATGCTTCGGCATTGATCTGGAGTTGGGAACAGCCTCAGCAGAACGTCAGCAATCGGCCGTTCTATACCAAACTCGTTCCCGCTTCGCCGGTCCCCGCGGCGCGGCTAACCTTCAAACACCTCACGGAAGGCATGTACCGGCTTCAGGTCAAGCGCACCGGATTTCGTGCCAACGACGCGTACTCGGCCTACGTCGAGATGGGGGCCCCCGCTTCCCTGAGCGCCAGTCAGCTCGGCAAGCTGCGCGAGCTAACGCGCGACCTGCCGGAGACCGATCGCAGGATCAAGATCGGACCTGCCGGAGAGCACACGCTCGAAGTTCCGATGCGCAGCAACGATATCGTGCTGGTGACTCTGACGCCGGAACCGGGTGGACGCTAATACCCGCCGGCCCGAATAAATCCCCATTCCATTCGATGGCACGTCCGCCTCCATGAATCAAATCACGAGACTGCTGTTCGCCGCATGCTTAGCCGTCTGCGCCATTGGCGCCCAAGCGAAGACCAACACCGATCTCGTCATCCTTCCCGCGCCCACCCCGGCCTGGCGCATCACAGTGGGCCACTGGGAAGGCGACACCGAACTGACCGGCAACAGCGTAGTCGCGCCCCGTCCCACCGCGGAGTACGCGCGCGACAGCCACTTGAGCGCCAGCGCCGAAGGCAGCGATGGCCGCCGCGATGCGCTGCAGTTCGAGTGGAAGGATCTGTGGCTCGCCACGCTGCGCATCGAGAGTCCGCGGCCGCTGGACCTGCGTCCTTATCTCGATGGCACGCTAGAGCTGGATCTGGACGTCGCCGACATGGCTCAGGGTGGTATCAAGGTCAAGCTCGATTGCGGCGGAGGCTGCGAGCGCAACGTGAACCTCATTGCGCAGGCGCGCGCGAACGCCGGCAAGGGCAGGCAGCACCTATCGCTGGCGATGGCCTGCTTCGTGCGAGAGGGCGCGGACTTCTCCAAGGTGAAGCTGCCGTTCCAACTCGAAGGCAACGGCCGTGGCCGCGCCAGCGTGGCCAACGTTCGCTTCGTGCGCGACGGAAAACCCAACGTGGACTGCCCCGACTACCGCACCGAATCGGTCACGCCGTCGATGCTGAACGAATCGTGGGCCATCGATTGGTGGTTGTCGCGTCATGAGGAGAAGCTGGCAGAGGCGCGGAGGCTAGTGGCGGCCGGCAACAGTCCCGAGCTCGTCTTCATCGGCGATTCCATCACTCAGGGCTGGGAAAAGGAGGGTCGCGAAGTCTGGCAGCGCCACTACGCCGGATACCACGCGCTGGATCTCGGCTTCGGCGGAGACCGTACTGAAAACGTGCTATGGCGATTGCAGCACGGCGAGCTCGACGCTCTTGCGCCCAAAGTGGTAGTGCTGATGATCGGTACCAATAACACCGGCCATCGTGCCGAAGACCCCGCTACCACGGCTGCCGGCATCAAGCGTCTGATCGACGAAATCCGCCAGCGCTTGCCGGACACGAAGGTGCTGCTGCTCGCCGTTTTCCCGCGCGGCGAGAAGCCCGCCGATCCCCTGCGCGACATCAACGAGCGCGTGAACCGCATCATCGCCAGCCAGGCCGACGGGCGCAGCGTGTACTTCCTGAACATCAACGCCGCGCTGACCGAACCCGACGGCACGCTGTCGAAGGACGTGATGCCCGATCTGCTGCACCCGAACGCGAAGGGTTATGCGATCTGGCAGCGCGAGATGCAGCCCCTGCTGCAAGAGCTGCTTGGCCGATCGCCGGCGCCACCGTCGGACGACCTTCTCTGAGCTCACGACGCGTGCTTTTATCTCTCTCCTGTCGACGCGCAAGACGTCCTTTTTAGAAATGTCCGCTCTCGGCTGGGCCGCCCTTACAGCCGACCCATGTCAACCACTCTAGTTCCGAAGCGTTAAGCAGATGAGCCGACATTTCGGAGCACTGCATGCCTCCCCAACTAACCGCTTCCGTTCTCAACAGGTTCGGATTGGGAGCCAAACCCGGCGAAATTCAAAGCGTCCGCAATCCACGTGCGTGGCTGTTGGAACAAGTGGAAGCACGTGGATCGCTGCCTTCGGCGATGAGGGGGTTGCCCTCGAGTCTTGACTATCTGCAGCGCGAATTCGCCTATAACCGGGAACGCCTCATGGAGCGTCGATCGCGGCGGAAAAGCGCGCCGCAGGCCGGATCTACCGCCGATGGCACTGCAATGGCCGACGACGGGCAAGACGCCATCGACAAATTCAAGACTAGCTTCCGCAAAAGTTTTGGTCCAGACCTGCTGGCCGAGATAGGCGCGCGTTATCGCGTGGCCACGACCACCGACGCCGGCTTCAGCGAACGCCTGGTTCATTTCTGGTCCAACCATTTCGCAATCTCAGCCGACAAGCGCCAAGCCTCGTTGTACGCCGCCCCGATGGAGCGCGAGGCGATCAGGCCGCATATCTTCGGACGCTTCGAAGACCTGCTAGTGGCCGCGGAAACGCACCCCGGCATGCTGCGCTATCTCGACAATGCGCAATCGGTAGGCGAAGGCTCGATGTTCGCCACACGCGGCGCGCGGCGGCGACGCAAGCGGCAAGGCGACGGCGCGCCCAAGCGCAAGCTCGGCCTCAACGAGAACCTGGCGCGCGAGATTCTGGAACTGCACACGCTTGGCGTGGACGGCGGCTATACGCAGGCGGACGTCACCGAGTTCGCGCGTGCCATCACCGGTTGGGGGACGCCGCTGGCGCGCGATTTCAGCGCCGGGCAGGCGGTCGACTCCGCCTTTGTTTTCCGAGCCACCGCACATGAACCAGGACCGCGCACCGTACTGGGCACCCGCTATGCGGAAGGCGGTGTCGAACAAGGCCGCGCCATTCTTAGCGATCTGGCGCGGCGTCCCGCCACGGCGAAACATTTGTCGTTGAAGCTGGCGCGGCATTTTGTCGCCGACGTGCCGCCGTCGGCCCTAGTCGAACGTATGACGGAGGCGTATCTCAGCCGCAGCGGCGACTTGCGTGCCGTGTACCGCGTCCTGATCGAAAGCGACTTCGCCTGGAACACGGACGCGCGCAAGTTCAAGACGCCCGACGATTTCCTGGTGTCGGCGATGCGCGCAAGCGGAATCGACGCCGGTGTCAGGCCCGATGCCGTGGTGGCTTTGCTGCGCCAACTCGGGCAACCGCCGTTTACCCCTCGCTCGCCCGCCGGTTTTGCCGACACCGCCGCTGATTGGACCGGGTCGGACGCGCTGTGGAAGCGCGTGCAGGCAGCACAGGCCCTGGCGCAACGCGTACCGGAACAACAACTGGATCCTTTACGTCTGGCAAGCGATGTGTTCGGCGACGCGCTCGATACCGAAACAATTACCGCGCTCAGACGCGCCGAGTCGGCGCGCGACGGCGTGGCCTTGCTATTCGCCAGCCCCGCCTTCCAGTGGAGGACCTGACATGAGCATGACCCGACGCCAGTTCGTCGCCGCGCTGGGGGCCAGTTCGTTTCTGACGCTCTGGCCAGGTACGAACGCGCTCGCTTCCGGCAGCGATACGCGCATGCTGGTTGTACTGCTGCGCGGCGGCCTAGATGGTCTGCATGCACTGCCGCCGATAGCCGATCCGGCCTATGTCCGTCTGCGAGGTGCGTTGGCGCCCAAAGATCCGCTCAAGCTAGACGGCAGCTTCGCACTGCATCCGTCGCTCAAGTTCATGCACGAGCTCTATGCCGACAAGCAGCTGCTGCCGGTGCTGGCGGTCGCGCCACCCTATCGGCAGCGTTCGCATTTCGATGCGCAGGACTGTCTTGAGAACGGCACTGCCAAACCGGGCGGCAGTACCGGTTGGCTCAACCGCTGTGTGGCGGCGTTGCCGGGCTCGGAAGGTCTGGCGATCGCCACGGTGATGCCGCTGATCCTGCGCGGGGAGGGCGAAGCCACCACCTGGTCGCCGCCGCTGCCGCAGGAAGTCAATCCGATTCTGCTGCAGAGATTGCAGCCGCTCTACGCGGCCGACCCAGCGCTGGCGGAAGCATTCTCGCGCGCCATCGAAACTGAAGTTGCGGGCGAAATGGCCATGCAGGGCAAAGGAGGCAAACGCGCGGGCGTGCAGTTGCCGCAGACCATGGCGGCCGCGGCGCGTTTCATGAGCAAAGCGGAGGGGCCGCGTATCGGTTTTGTCGAGGACTCCGGCTGGGACACGCACGGCAATCAAGCCGGCGTGCTGGCGCGCAAGCTGGCCGAGCTGGACAACGCGTTGCGCGCCTATCGCGACGGTATGACAGCGCGATGGGATCGGACCACAGTGCTGGTGGTGACCGAATTCGGCCGCACCGCAGCGGTCAACGGTACCGGGGGTACCGATCATGGCACCGGTGGAGTGGCGTTTCTGCTCGGTGGTGGCGTCCGTGGCGGCCGTATCGCAGGCGACTGGCCGGGGCTGGGCGCGTCCGATCTCAACGAGGGCCGCGATCTGCGCACGACCACCGATCTTCGTGCGTTGTTCAAGGGCGTACTGACGAAGCAGCTGCAGTTGCCCGAGGCTGCCCTGGAAACGCGCGTGTTCCCCGATAGTCGGGAAGTGAAACCGCTAGACGGATTGCTCGTCTGAGGCGTCGCGGAGCAGGCCATCGGTTGCGTAATGCGACCGCACCAGTCCTGCTTCCCTTCAGATCGGTTTGCGGCAGCGCTTCAGCGCGAACGCCACGCCCGACGCACGATCGGCAGACATAAGCGCCCGCGTTAACCGGTCAGACGGACAACCAGTTGGCGTACCCGAGGCGCAAGGAGCGTCACTGCGACAAATGCCACGGGCCAGGTGGTCGCACAACTTTTAAGCCACTTCATCGCGAACCCTGGGTGGATACCCTGGCTAATAGCCAGAACGAAGGCGGACACGATGGCGACCATCACGGCCGAGAGAAGAGCGCCGAAGAGGATCGGAGCGAAGCGAGCAGGGATGCGCATTGGATTTTCCTGTTGGAGGTTGTTGGTTGATTAGTTGATTGAATAAGTGCGTCGGTTCGGGAGCACGCGATTACGACGTCCACAACGAACTGGCAATCCAGCCCGCTGCGTAGAGGCCGAGACCAAAGATCGTGTGAGTGACCAGGCTTTGAAATCGGGTGGCGGCAGGGCGGGGGGTGCGGTTTCCGGCGATGCCGGCGCCCATGCCCGGTTGCATCACCAGAAACGGCGCCGCGACGGTGCCGATCCCCACGGCTAGCGCGGGACCGATCGACGGGTGGCGAATCCATGCGAGCCCCCAGAGGCCAAGCAGCACCGCCGCAAAGGCAACGCCGATCAGGTAGTGCGCGGTCCAGCCGATGAGCGCCTCGCCCTTCACGGGTAGCGCGGCCTTGAGGGAATCGTGGCGAAAGCGACCTCGCGGCATATAGGCCAGCCAGCGACCCACCAGCCCATAGTCCGGTGGAGGGATGCCGAACAGGCGCCTGCGCGCGATCGCCCAAAGATCCATCACCATCGTCGCTCCCGCTCCGATGAGAATGCTGCATATCAAATAGGCCATGACCGTCTCCCATCGCTTGCCTTTACCCGGCACAGGCAACACAGTGCCACTTCAAGTCGACTTGAGGTCAAGGGGTAGGATGTGGACATTGCCGAGGTAGCGAAGCGGTCCGGGGTTCCTGCCTCGACGCTTCGTTTCTATGACGAAAAGGGCTTGATCGTCTCGGTTGGCAGGCGCGGCCTCCGCCGCCTGTTCGACGCTGGCGTGCTGGAACGGTTGGCCTTGATCGCCCTGGGGCGCTCTGCCGGCTTCTCGCTCGATGAAATCGCGCGCATGTTCTCGCCCAACGGCGGGACCCAGATCGATCGGGATGCGCTCGCAGCCAAGGCGGAGGAGTTGGACGAAACGATTCGCAAATTGAGCGCCATGCGCGATGGCTTGCGACACGCAGCCGTCTGTCCCGCGCCAAGCCATTTGGAATGCCCGACGTTCCGTCGCTTGTTGTTAGGCGCTGCGGCTAGAACCAGTGACGATAAGAGGAAGAAAAAGTCGTCGAGACAGCGTCGACCCGACAATCCGCTGCAGACGTGACTGGGCTGAGACCGTTAGTGAAACGCGCAAGCTGCTTGGAGCGTCGGCTAGTACGAATCTATCGGCGGATCCCCATCAACGAACCAATTGAAGCTACAACAGCTGGCGCAGCAGTTTGCGGTGCGTATCTTTGATGCGTTCCACCTCTTCGGTAGCGGCGTCTCCGAAGATCAATTTCGCAACGGCCGCGTACACCAGCGGGGTCATGGCGAACTCGAAATGCTCCGTGAGCGGATTGGCCTTCATGCGACCTGCCGCCACTTGTTCATTGATGTCGCTCTGTCGTCCCGCCCGCGCTTGGAGATTGGATTCATGCCATTTGGCCAGCACGCCTGGAATGCGGTGCCCTTCCGCAATCAGCAATCGCATGATGGCAAGGGCTTCGGGCGTAAGGCCTTCATAGGTCACATCGATTAGGTTGTCGACGAATTCCTCGACGTCTCGCGCTTCTTGTACCTTGGACCAGTTGCCCTGCGACTTTCCCACCGAAGACAGTGCTTGAAGCAGGGTTTCGAAGATCTGGTCCTTGCTGGAGAAATGGGCGTAGACATTGGCCTTTGAAATACCTACGCGCCTGGCAATCGCTGAGATGCTTGTGGCGGCAAAACCCACGGCGCTGAATTCAATCAGCGCGGCATCCAATATCTGCTTGCGCCGGACCTCGGGAGATAGCCGCGTTCTTTTTTTCTTTACGACGGGCTTTTCTTTCGGTTTCTTTTTTGCCTGCGTCATCGTGGCGATGTCTCTCTATTGGGCTGCTGCATTTTCCGAAGCAGGGAATCCGGATGGGTCCGTAACGCGACAGGCTACCGATCTCCAATGAGTGTAGCCGGTGGAATTCCGTCCACCGTGGACGCCCTACCTCTAGCCAATCGCGGGCTGGTCTTGTTCCCCGGTACGACGCTGACCGACGCGGGTTCTCAAGCCTGAATGCGTGCTTACTACTTCCAGCCAGATAACGACCGTACGGTCATTATAGCGTAAGATCACTAACGTCCGATCGGTCATTAAGACTTGATTCCAGCTGCGAGTTTGCTGTGGCCTCACAGCGGAGTCGGGATACCGATAGCAGGACACAACTGACATCAACTTGCCGGCTCATCGTTGGTCGGCCCAATAGAGGATTCGAAAGATGCGTCACGAGGGACCACGTCGTCTGCCGTCAGCGGCAGGCTTGAAGCTGCTCGGAATCCTGTCTCTCGGGGCAATCGCCACGATGGCACACGCGCAAGAGGTGGAGGCCACGAAAGCGGACAACTCGCGCTGGGGCATTGGCTTGGGAGCCGCGGTGATCGAGCGGCCATACCGCGACTACGACAACGAGACAAAGGCGATCCCGATCGTCTATTTCGAGAACCGCTGGTTGGACATCAACGGCGGCCGGATCGATTTCAAGGTCAACGAAAGCGATGTGCTGGAATTTCGAGTGAGAGCACGCTACGCCTTGGACGGTTACGAGACCGACGAGTCGGACTACCTGCAAGGCATGGAGGAACGCGACGACAGCGTTTGGGTAGGTGGCGCTGTCATCTGGAAAAACTCGATCGCGGAGGTGTCTGCGGAATATCTGACCGATGCGATGGACAACAGCGGAGGCTCGCGCGGCCGCGTCCAGGTAGAGCGCCGCTTCGGCATGGGCCGTTTCGGTCTGACGCCGCGCGTGGTCGGGGAGTGGGTCGACCAGAAGTACGTCGCGTACTACTACGGCGTCCTTCCAGAAGAAGCCACGGTGGATCGCCCCTTCTATGAAGGCGACGCCACCGTCAACGTCGAAGCAGGCATCCGACTCGACTACAGCCCTGCGCAGCGGCACACGTTCTTCCTGGACGTCGGCACGGTCAGCCTGGGAGACGAGATAAAGCAAAGTCCTTTGGTCGAACGTTCGACGCAGACCAGGATCTCGGCGGGCTATCTGTTCCATTTCTAAAAGTTTCGCTCAATTCAAGCGCGGCCAGTCCTTCCTAAAGCGAACACGAGGGGCGTGCAGCCCCTCGATCGCCGATCTTCGAACAGAGGAATGTCATGTCTCCCGCCTCACCAAAGAAGAAGCAGTCGTCTCCGCTCCACGGAAGTCGCAGCTACTGGTTCGACTTGCCGGATATTGCACCGCGCAAGAAACGTCGGAACCGGCTCCGCATACTTTTGAACGTCGGCCTCATCGGTACGGCCGTGCTGCTGATACTCGCTTGTATTCATCGTTCTCCTTGACCGCATCATTGCAAGAACCATGTCAACTTGGCATGGCTGCCACGAATCTTTTCATTGGACCCACGGTCACCGTCCGTCCTAACCTGCCCACAGGACGCGTCCCAACGCGTCTTCCGTGGCTGCTGTCCGGGCCGCCCAGAGGTAAGGGAGTGGTCCATGCGTCAATCGAGCTTTCTGCGACGTCTAAGTATCCTGCTGCTCACCGGCAGTCTGTCCGTGGCGACTGTAGCGGCTATCGCCGCGCCGCCATCGAACGATTTCCATCAATGGGCCGCCACGCCACCGCTTGGCTGGAATAGCTGGGATGCCTTCGGCACCACGGTGACCGAAACGCAGATCAAGCAGCAGGCCGACTTCATGGCGGCCAAACTCAAGGCGCATGGCTGGCAGTACATCACGGTGGATATCCAGTGGTACCAACCCACCGCCAAGGGTCACGGCTATGAGGAAGGCGCCACGCTGACCATGGACGGCTTCAGTCGCTTGGTGCCGGCGCCGGAGAAGTTTCCCTCGGCCGCCGATGGCCAGGGCTTCAAGCCGCTGGCCGACTACGTGCATGGCAAGGGGTTGAAGTTCGGCATTCACATGATGCGCGGCATTCCGCGCCAGGCGGTAAAGCAGAACACACCGATCCTGGGCACCCACGTGCGCGCCGCGGACATCGCCAATATCAACAGTATCTGCACCTGGAATCCGGACATGTATGGCGTGGACATGTCCAAACCGGGTGCGCAGGCCTACTACGATTCGCTGATGCAGCAGCTGGCCGACTGGGGCGTGGACTTCGTCAAGGTCGACGATCTCAGTCGCCCTTACGATCAGAACCGGGCCGAAATCGAGGCCATCCGCAAGGCGATCGATAAGACCGGCCGGCCCATCGTGTTCAGCACCTCGCCGGGCGAGACTGCGTTGTCCGCCGGCGCTCACGTCAATCAGCACGCCAACATGTGGCGGATCAGCGACGATTTCTGGGATCGCTGGGAACTGCTGCTGCCTCAGTTCAAACGCCTGCATGAGTGGACGCCGTATCGGATCACTGGCGCCTGGCCGGATGCGGACATGTTGCCGCTGGGCATCGTCGAGTTCGATCGTCTAACGCGTTTCACCCGCGACGAGCAGATCACACTGATGACCTTGTGGAGCATCGCGCGCTCGCCGCTGATCCACGGGGGCGATCTGACCCGGACCGATCCGTTCACCCTGTCCTTGCTCACCAACGACGAGGTACTCGCGGTCAACCAGCACAGCGCGAACAACCGCCAACTGTTCCGCACCGACGACGGGCTGATTGCCTGGGTCGCCGATGCGGCGGACGGCAGGGCCAAATACCTGGCGGTGTTCGACACCCGCGATGCCGACGCGGCAACAAGCAGTCGCCCGATTCCGGTGGAACTTGCTGCGCTCGGATTGCAGGGACAGGTGCAGGTGCGGGACCTGTGGAGCCACACGCCGCTGAAGCCGGTCAGCGGCACTTTCAAACCGCAGGTCGCACCGCACGGCGCGCGTCTGTTTCGTCTCACTCCCAGCGCCGACTCGTCGACGTCAAAGCCTTGACGACGCCGCATCGTCACGGTCTGCTACACATCCCTCTCATGAGTACCGACTACGCCAACGGACTCAGTCGACGTGCCTTCGTCAAATCCCTCGCCTTGGTCGCGGCTGTGCCGCGTCTTGCATGGGCTGATAGCGCCACCTTCGGAACCGGTGTTACCCAGATGTTCGCGCTTGCCGATATCCACCTCGGCGAAGGCGTGTTCGCCCGCTCCCATGCGCTCAACCGTCGCTATCTGGCCGCGCTGGCGGTGGACCGTTTGGTCGCGCCTTATCGGATCGAAGCGGCGTTGGCGCCGCGCGCGTCAAAATATCCCAACTGGGAGTCGATGGGTCTGGACGGGCATACGGCCGGGCACTACTTGTCGGCCTTGGCCCAGGAAGCCTCTCAGGGCGATGGCGAGCTGCGGCAACGCCTCGACTACATGGTGGCGGAACTGGCCGCTTGCCAGCAGGCCAACGGCGACGGTTATGTTGGCGCCGTTCCCAATGGCCGCGTGCTGTGGAACAGCGTGGCGGCGGGCACAGTCGATGCCAGTTCTTTTTCGCTGGGCAATGCGTGGGTGCCGTTCTACAACCTGCACAAGATGTTCGCCGGCCTGCGCGATGCCTGGCTTTATGCGGGCAGCCGTCAGGCGCGCGAGATGCTGATCGCCTTCGCCGATTGGGCCGATCGCCTGGTAGCCGGACTCGATGAGCAGCAGATGCAGGCGCTGCTCGCCACCGAACATGGCGGCATGAACGAGGTGCTGGCCGACGTCTACGCCATCACCGGCGACCGGCGCTATTTGACGCTGGCGCGGCGCTACTCTCATCGCGCGCTGCTGGATCCGCTACTACGCCGCGAAGACGCATTGGATGGTCTGCACGCCAACACCCAGATTCCCAAAGTCATCGGCTTCGCACGCATCGGCGAACTGGACAATGATCAGGCTTGGATCGACGCGGCGGCATTCTTCTGGGAAACGGTGACCAAGCGCCGCAGCGTCGCCTTCGGCGGCAACAGCGTGCGCGAGCACTTCAATCCCACCGACGATTTCAGCGCGATGGTGGGATCGCCGGAAGGGCCGGAGACTTGCAACAGCTACAACATGCTGCGACTGAGCACGCAGCTGTACCGGCTGGATCCGCAACCGCGCTACGCCGATTTCTACGAGCGCACGCTTTTCAACCACATTCTCTCCAGCCAGCATCCACAGCATGGCGGCCTGGTCTACTTCACTCCGATCCGTCCACGCCACTACCGGGTCTATTCGCAGCCGCAGGAATGCTTCTGGTGCTGCGTCGGCACCGGCATCGAGAACCACGGTCGCCATGGTTCATTCGCCTATGCCCATGACGCGCAGTCGCTGACCGTCAATCTGTATATGGCTTCGCAACTGCAATGGCGCGAGCGCGAGTTGGTATTGCGCCAGGACACGCGCTTCCCCGACGAGGAATCGAGTCGGCTGTCCCTGCAGCTGTGCAGGCCGCAGCGCTTCCGTCTGCGTCTGCGCCACCCGCACTGGTTGGAGGGACCGCTCAACGTGCGCGTCAACGGTAAGCCGTGGCCGCTGCAGTCCACTCCGTCCTCCTATGCCAGCATCGAGCGCGAGTGGGCCAATGGAGATGCCGTCGAGATCGACTTGCCCATGCGCACCCGCGCCGAAGGATTGCCGGATAGTTCGGATTACATCGCGCTAATGCATGGCCCGATCGTGCTGGCCGCGCGCACCGGTACCGAGGAGCTGGATGGGATGGTCGCCGACGATGGTCGCGGTAGCCACATCGCTCCGGGCCCGTATCTGCCATTGGAGCGTGCGCCGATGCTGGTCGGCGATCGAGAGGCGCTCGCGGCGCAGGTCAGGGCGATGCCCGGACGCCCGCTCACCTTCGAGGCCGGTGAGCTGATCCGACCTACCGCGTTCAACGCATTACAGTTGGAGCCGCTGTTCCGTGTGCACGACGCGCGCTACGTCGTGTACTGGCGTACCGCCACCGCGTCTGCTTATCCCGCCGTGGTCCGCCAGATCGAGGCCGACGAACGTCAGCGACAGGCGCTGGAGGAACGCACCCTGGATCAAGTGATTCCGGGCGAACAGCAGCCTGAAGTCGACCATCAGTACCAGGGCGAAGACAGCAGCGCCGGCGTCCGTGTGGGACGCCACTGGCGCGACACCGGCCAGTGGATTTCCTATCGGCTGAAAGCACGAGGCGGCACCGATCCAGCCACCAACCTCGAACTGCTGCTTACCTTCTACGGCGGAGACCGCAACGAAGGCTTCGACCTTCTGGTCGAGGGACGCCGACTGACGACGATCGAGTTGCAGGGGGATGCGAAGGACACATTCGTCGAGCGCAAGATCGCTTTGCCTAAAGACCTCGCCCAAGCCGCTATTCGGCGAGGCGTCACGATAAAGTTGGTCGCCTCCAGCGGCCGGAGAACCAGCGGCCTATTCGGCCTGCGCCTTCTGCGTATCGAAATGAAGTAAGGCCTGTCATGTTGACCGCCGGCGCTACCTCTTCAAAGAAGTCAGCAACTGAAGCGCTCGTGCAACGGCCTCATCGGATTGCGGGCTACTGTCCACGGCAGAGGGCGCAACTGGGATATCCGGCAGGACGCCCCTGCCGGGACGTTCGTCCGTCCAATCGAATTGGAACTTCAGCAGTGGTACCGATAAGGTGATCCCGCTGTGCGGTAGTTCGATGTCCCAGAGATACCCACTGGTATTGCCGGCGTGGGTGCCGGCCACCTCTTCGCCGATGAAGCTGCCTCGTTGGGTGTGGGACAACATGGAAGCAAGTTCCGCGCCGCCGGAAAAGGTGTTGCCGCCCACCAACACGACGAGCGTTCCGGTGAACACCGGATGTGATCGGCCCCAACCGCTCATCAGCCCTTCTGGTGCCAGGTTCTTGCGCAATAGTCGCCCATCGCGCGCAATGGTTTGCAGTCTAAGCTCATCGTCATCGAACACTTGGTGCGTATAGATCTTGCCAGTCAGGCTGGTGACCGTGAGATTCTGTCCTCGCGCCGTGACCGAGCGATACTTCCGGATGGGATCTTTGACGAGGTAGGAAAAGACGAGGTTTTCATTTCCCTCGGATCCGCCTCCGTTGTCGCGCAAGTCCAGGATCATCGACGTCGCGTGGTTCTGGGCAACCTCACCGAACAGGTTCTTCATCGTTTCCGCGAACGAGGCGCCCACATCACGATATTTGCGGTTGCTTAGGGTGGGTACGCGTAGCAGTGCGATGCCCGGCGCCGGCCAGGTAAGCGTGGCAAGCGGCGATACTGCGGAGGCCGGCTTGCGCGCGCGCGCGGCATAGGGCACCCCACGAACGGTCCTGCGCACTCCCCGGCCATCCGGATACACCAGTCCTAAATCGAACGATCGCTCGACCCCTCTTAGCCTGTAACGACCGAGTGCGTAGCCCTGGCCCTCGCCATCGCGCATCGCACCTGTGGGAATGTGTCCATCGTGTCCGAATATCGCCATCAATTCCTCAACGAGGACGGCCTTCGACTCGCCGTCAATAGACTCAATGCGGGTGCCGACAGGGATGTCCGAGGCCTCACCGTATCCCTGCGTGACTGTCGCTGCCGTCTCGGTCCAGTGCATATCAAGAGGCAGCAGGCTTTCCGCAAGCCGCTCACGCGTCTTCATCGCATCGGAGCGAGCGAGGGTCATGTGTCCTTCGCCCACCTGGCTAACCAGCGGCCGCAAGGACGCATAAAGGCCCTCCGGGTCCGTCGCTTGCCGACTGCTGGTGCGGGCCCGCGCCTTTCCGTCCTCCCACTCATGTTTCGACTGATGCCAGTAGAGGTCCGGAAGCGCGGCCTCCATGGCGTCGATCGCAAGCTCCAGATCTTCAGCCACCTGAGCCGAAGTAAGGCTGATCTCTGCAGATCCAGTGTGGTCTGGCCCCGCGGGGGCAGCCGCGGCCTGGGCGGACCAAAATAGGAGGGATGCGGTCACCGCGCCCACGAACTCACGTCGGCGGATTGCAGCTGGAAACATCGGTCTGGACCCCGTATAAGCAAAATACTACCTAAAGTAGAAGAGCAATATTTTGCCTAGTCAAGCCATTCCTGCATTCCTTGCCCACGTTGCCCACAACGTCCGGATGCGCCGCCAAGCAATCGGCCTGAGTCAGAAAACATTGGCCGATGCTTCGGGAGTCAGCCTGCGCATGATCGGCGCCATTGAACGCGGCTCGACCAGCGTGAGCACTTCCACTTTGGATCGCCTGGGCATCGCGCTCGGCGCTTCCCTGGCCGATCTGGTGCGCGAGGCGGGACAGACAGCCCGCCTGACAGTGGACCGGCTGGGGTGGACGGGGGAGAAAGGCGGGCGGGGCACGCTGCTGTCGAGCATTCCCGCACGCAAAGAGACCGAGACCTGGGAGTGGTTGCTCCAACCCGGGGATACGTATTCCGCGGGCGCCGATCCCGCCGGTTGGTACGTGCAGGTCATCGTCGTGGAGGGCACACTGACACTGAAGATTGGCGATAAAGAAAGGCAGCTCAGCAACCAAGCGTGGGTCTTCCAGAGCGACGCGACGCATGCATTCATGAATCAGACGCGGGCCAGAGTTCGTTTTTTTCGAATAACGGTCTGTTAGAGGATTTACCACCGAATCGTTTTTTGGATTTGGCCGGGAACGGCGACCTCACAGAGTGATCGCTTCGATTTCGGATTCAGCCGGTCGGCGCACCGGATTGTCGATACCGCAACGCATCGACCAGCAGGGAAAACGCTGGCGAGTGCTGGCGGCGGCTGGGATAGTAGAGATGGTAGCCGGCGAACAGCGGGCACCAGTCGTCCAGCACTTGCCGCAATCTTCCGGCCGCGATGTCCGCTTCAACCATGTCCTCCGGCAGGTAGGCAAGTCCGAAGCCGGCGCGCACGGCGGTGAGGATCTGCGCGATGCCGTTGAAGGTGAGGCGTCCCTCGACCCGTACATTGAGCACGGAATCGCCCTTCTCGAACTCCCAGGTGTAGAGCCCACCATGAGTCAGGAAACGGATGTTGATGCAGTCGTGATGGGTAAGGTCGCGCGGCGTCTCGACCGCAGGCCGCGAGTTCAGATAGTCGGGCGTGCCGACCACTACGAGGCGCATCGGCGGCCCGATCGGCACGGCCACCATGTCCTTGGCTATCGATTCTCCCAGGCGGATCCCGGCGTCGAAACGTTCGGCCACGATGTCGGTGAACTTCGCATCGGTCACCACCTCGACGCTGACATCCGGGTACTCCGGTAGGAACTTCTCCAGAACCGGCCACAGAAGAGTGATGCAGGCGTGTTCGCTGGTGGTGATGCGGATCGTGCCGCTGGGTTTGTCGCGCAGTTCTCCCAGTGCCGCCACGGCCACATCGATGTCCTGGAAGTGCGGTCCGAGTTCGCGCGACAGGCGCTCGCCTGCTTCAGTGGGGGAAACGTTGCGGGTGGTGCGGGTGAGAAGGCGCAGGCCCAGCCGTTTTTCGAGCGCATGGATGGTGTGGCTGAGAGCGGATTGCGATACGCCGAGTTGCGCCGCGGCACGGGTGAAGCTGCGTTCCCGAGCCACAGCGAGAAAGGCGAGCAGGTCGTTGTAGTTCTCGCGCGGCATCGGATCGCCCACCCGGATTGATGAGCAGAAAGCATAAGTCCATTCGAATTGTCCTGTCTAATCAAAGCCGGATGGGTGGGCCAGACTTGATTCCCGATTCGACAGGAGCAAGAAAATGGAAAAGCGCATCCTGGGCAACAGCGGCCTGGAAGTTTCGGCTCTCGGGCTCGGCTGCATGGGTCTGAGCTACGGCTACGGCCCGGCCACCGACAAGCAGCAGGCGATAGACCTTATCCGCTCCGCCTGCGAATTGGGCATCACCTTTTTCGACACGGCGGAAGTCTACGGTCCTTTCGCGAACGAAGAACTCGTCGGCGAAGCCCTTGCCCCATTCCGCGAACAGGTGGTCATCGCCACCAAGTTCGGTTTCGATATCGATCCGGCCGATGGCAAACAACGCGGCTTGGACAGTCGGCCGGAGCATATCAAGCAGGTCGCCGAGGCCTCGCTCAAGCGGCTGAAGACGGAGGTCATCGATCTGTTCTATCAGCACCGGGTCGATCCGAACGTGCCGATCGAAGACGTAGCGGGCGCGATTAAAGAGCTGATCGCCGAAGGCAAGGTCCGACACTTCGGCCTGTCCGAACCGGGCGCGCAGACCATCCGACGCGCCCATGCGGTCCAGCCGATTACGGCGGTGCAAAGCGAATACTCCTTGTGGTGGCGACAACCGGAAGAGGAAATCCTGCCGACGCTGGAGGAGCTCGGCATCGGCTTCGTGCCCTTCAGTCCTTTGGGCAAAGGGTTCCTGACCGGCGCGATCAGCGCGGACACGACCTTCGACAGTTCCGACTTCCGCAACCTCGTTCCCCGTTTCTCGGCGGAATCCCGCAAGGCGAACCAGGTCCTCGTCGACCTCATCGGACAGATCGCAGCGAAAAAACAGGTCGCACCGGCGCAGATCGCGCTCGGCTGGCTGCTGGAGCGAAAGCCGTGGATCGTTCCGATCCCGGGCACCACCAAACTGCATCGCCTGAAGGAGAACACGGGCGCGGCGGAAGTGGAACTGACTAGCGACGAACTCCGCGGAATCGAGACCGCTCTGTCGGCCATCAAAGTCGAGGGCGATCGCTATCCGCCGCACCTGGCGGGGTTGGTGGGTCGCTAACCGCCGACACTCCGCGAACGAACAAACGAATACGGAAAAAACAGGACCGCACCATGAAAACCATCGGATATGCAGCTCAAACCACCCACTCGCCGCTCGCGCCGTTCGCTTTCGAACGGCGCGACCTGCGTCCGAACGACGTCGCGATGGAAATTCTCTATTGCGGCATCTGCCACACCGACCTGCACCAGGCCCGCAACGACTGGGGTTGGAGCACGTACCCGGTCGTTCCCGGCCATGAGATCGTCGGCCGCGTAACCGAGGTCGGCAGCGAAGTCACGCGCTACAAAGTCGGCGACGCGGTCGCGGTCGGGTGCATGGTCGATTCCTGCCAACACTGCGACCGGTGCCGTAAGGGCGAGGAGCAGTTGTGCCGCGAAGGCATGACGCAAACCTACAACGACCGCGACCGCGTTACGCAAGAGATCACCTACGGCGGTTACTCCAAGCATCTGGTGGTCCGGGAGGAGTTCGCGCTGCGCGTGCCGGGCGGACTGGATCTTTCCCGCGTCGGGCCGCTGCTGTGCGCCGGTATCACCACCTATTCGCCACTGCGCACCTGGAACGTCGGCCCGGGCAGCCGCGTCGGTGTCATCGGACTTGGCGGCTTGGGCCATATGGCAGTCAAGCTGGCGGTCGGCTTGGGCGCCGATGTGACCGTGCTGAGCCGTACCAGGGACAAAGAGGCTGACGCGTTGAGCCTCGGCGCCGATCGGCTTCTCGTCTCCTCGGAGGAAGAGGCCATGTCGAAAGCGCAGTTCGGTTTCGACCTCATCATCGACACTGTTCCGGTCAAGCACGATCTCAACCCTTACCTGCCGCTGCTGGATGTCGACGGCACGCTGGTGATCGTCGGTCAACTCGGCCCAATCGACGAGCCGAACACCGTTCCGTTGCTTCTGGGACGGCGCCGGATCGCCGGTTCGCCCATCGGCGGCATCCGCGAGACCCAGGAGATGCTCGACTTCTGCGCACGCAAGAACATCCTGCCCGATTGCGAAATGATCCGCATGGACCAAATCAACGAGGCTTTCGAACGGATGGAACGCTCGGATGTGCGTTATCGCTTCGTGATCGACATGGCGTCCTTGCAGGCCTAGGCGTCATTCTTGCGAGATGCCGCCGCGGCCAGTGGTGAAGCGATAAACGGCTTGGCGTTGTAATCGGGCTTACAGAGCACTTTGAAACGATCTAAAGGCGGTGTCGCGAATTTCTCCAATCATCCGACTGGTTGACTGTGAAATATTTACGGTGCGCAGCCCGCAATAAGGGCGCTTGGGCCGCTCCGTTGGGAAACGGAAACAGGATAGCCATCCCTTTGCATCGACGTTGCGGGAAGAGCACCGCACATCATGTAGGACGCCCAGCGAGTGCCACGCGAACGAATTCGCTCGATCTAAGTGCGCATCTCCGACAAGGCGGAGCGAGAAGAACCGCGGATACTAGGGACCGATCAAGGCTTCCAGCAGCTTGCATGCCACAAGCTGCTTTTTCAGCGGCATCTGACGCAAAAGTTCAAGCACCCGGCTTTCGATATCGTCTTGGGCGAAATCCCAAGCGACCGCGGCAGTGTCGGATTCAGCGGAAAAAGCGCTGTTATCCGAGCCTCTGCCGGTCGCCAGCCATTCGAAGGTAGCGCCCGTGACCACTGCTAGCTTGGACAGGTGTTCAACGCTGGGATGAGTTCCATTCTCACTTTCCCATTGGGCAACAGCGCTTCTCTGGACACCGACAAGCATCGCCAGCTCGGTCTGAGACAGCTTGGCACTGTTCCGCAATTTGCGGATGCGGCACGGCATCGACAGCATTCAATCCCCCAAGTACCGATGTAAGCGATTCTGACTGCTAAACAACTCTTACCGAAAGTTGTAGTCAACTGCTGACGCGCATTCAATTTCCCCTGCCGCCGATAGTAGTCGAATTCAACGCTAAGGCGCGCTAACCCCAATCACACTTATGACAGGTTGACCGCCGTTGTAACGCGCCCTATTAATCCCCGAAGTAGTGGGGAACCGGTACCTCCCGGCGGCAAAAGACTTGCTGGCGCTACGGCATCGACTACATGGGGAGTGAGCCGATGAAGCATCGTTCGGTTATGGGGATGTGCGCACGCGGACGATGCTTGCGCATGGCATTGGCGGTTTGCCTGTCGGCGCTCGCCTTATTTTCGGTCTCGCCGCCGGCTCTCGCCCAAGCCGGATGTACCGCCGGCGCATGCGTGTCGGCAGGCCCGCGTCTGGTGCAGGTGGACAGTACCCAAGGGCCTTTGCTCAACTTGCTGTTAAGTGCGCTATTGCCCGGAACCACGGTCAACGCGAGCGTGCTGGACTGGAATGCATTGGCGCAGTCCGACATCAACTTGAATGCCTTGATCGCGCAGCTGGGCGTGAACCTGGGCCTGAGCGATACCAGCCAGATACTCAACTCCGATATAACTTTGGGCCAGCTGCAATTGGCGATGGCGCAGGTCTTGCAGGCCGATGGCAACACGGCAGCGGCCAATGCGCTGAACGCTTTGCCGCTGGGCGTGCCAGGTTTGGTTGGCACCATTCGCCTTTCGGACTTGCTGCAGATCGCATTGCCGCCTGGTTCGCTTGCGTTGGTGGAATTGGATCTGCTGGATCTGGTGACCGGCGCGGCGCAGCTCTACAACTACCGCAACGTTCTGACTACGCCGCAGCCCATCACCGTCAACACGGCAGCATTGGGTTTGACCGGCTTGGCCAACCTGCAGCTGTGGTTGCAAGTAGTAGAACCTCCCGTCTACGTCTGCGGACCGCAAGGCGTCTCGTTCCACACCGGCGCCATACGCGTAAAGCTCAACGTCGATGTGGCGCAGGGTCTGGATCTGCAGGCGGTCATCAATGCGATCAATGCGCTTGGCTTGGGACTGACCAACGTCACCCTGACTGCGGACGTGCTTAAGTTGCAGCTCTATGCGGACATAGCACGCGCCGAAGGCACCATCACCGCCGTGGATGCGCTTGCCGGCACGGTGAGCTTCAATGCTCGTCCGGGCCTGGTGAATTTCTATGTCGGCACCGTGGCCGACAGCGTGTTCTTCAATCGCACCACCGTGATCACTGATGCGGTGGTCACTCCCGTCATCATCAACAATCTCGATCTTCGGTTCAACGTCAACCTGTCAGGCGTTGGCTTGGTCGCGGTGCGCGTTCCCTTGACCGTGACGGCACGCGCAGCGGCGACCGGATCTCCATCGCTTCAGAGTTTTACCGTCAACGCACCCTATCCGCAAACCCGTACCGCAAGCAGCGGAACGGTGAGCGCAGGAACATTGGTCGTGGGTCTGTTGAACAATCTGGATATCAACGTCACCAGCGGCACGCCGACGGTGACGCTGCTGGGCCTGCCGATCGGCGTGCCACCTGCATTGGTGCCGATCTTGAATTCGGTGGTCAGCGCGGTCGAGGCCAGTCTGGGATCGACCGCCACCGCCGTGCTGCAACCGGCGTTCAACGCGCTGCTGGGTGGCTTGGTCGATAACCTGCTGGGCTTGCTCGGCACCCGGGTGGGCAACGCGGTTTTCACGGTCGAAGGCATCGCGCGGTCCTGCGCCGCGTTGCTGACCTTGGCGAAAGTGCTGCAACCGGCGGAAGATCCCGGCCTGTTCAATCTAAGCGTAAGTCAAAGCGGTACCGTGGTGGCTTCGGCCAGCGACGTTGGCAACGGCGGTGCGACCGCGCCTGCAGTCACCACGCCAGGAGCGGCGTACGACTTGGCGGAAGCCGCCGGCACCGGCACCACGCTCGGCCGCTATATCAGCACCTGGGCGTGCACCGACCAAAACGGAACCCAGATAAGTTCCGGTACCGGAAGCAGCTTCTCGCTATCGGCTCCCGCGCTGACGCCCGACCCGGTCACCCTCACCTGCCGGATCACCAATCGAACTCGCCAGGCGGATGTGTCGATCACCAAGTCCGACGGAAGCGGCACTTACACGCCGGGCAATACCGCTACTTATTCGATCACCGTGAGCAACGCCGGACCGGATCCGGTCGCTGGCGCGGTCGTCAACGACACCCTTCCCACCGGCGCGACGCTCTCGGCCCCCTGGATCTGTATCGCAACCGGCGGCACCTGCACTGCCGCCAGCGGTGGTGCGCCAGGACAACAGAGCATCAGCGTCACCGTCGATCTTGCCGCGGGCGGGCAAGCCACGATCACCGTACCCGTTGCGTTTAGCGCCGACCCCGCAGCGTATTGATTCGAAGCAGGTCTACGCAAGAACGACAGGCAATGGATTGGGGAACGCAAATGGCCAGTAGGGAAAACGCGGTAGCCACGTACGGCGGGGACACGGTTATGCAACAGCACGCTCCTGCACTACCGCGACCGATATCCACCGGCGCGAGTGTTCTGCTAGTGCGCTACGCCGTAGCGGCTTCGATATTCCTGGCTGCCTTGACGGCAGGTTCCAACGCATCCGCCCAGACTTACCCCGGTACCCTATCCAACACGGTCACCGTAACGCTGCCGGGGGACACCTCCGATCCGGCGGCCGGCAACAACAGCGCCACCGACAGCAATGCGCTTGCGCTGCAGGCCGACGTGACTGTTTTAAAAACGCTGATCAGCGCTTCGCCGGCGCTGGCCGGATCCCAGGTCGCTTATCGCATACAAGTCAGCAATGCCGGCCCTTCTCTGGCGTCGGGCGTGACCGTCATCGACACGTTGCCCGGCGAATTGAGCGCGATCAGCTGGACGTGCGCGCCTGTCTCGGCAGGCTCGAGCTGCAGCGCGGCTGCGGGTACCGGCAACCTCAACTTGTCGGTAACACTTGCCGTAGGCGGCGCGGTCGTGATCGATATCGCCGGCACTGCGCCATTGGCGACGCCGGCGACCATTGGCGCCAATACCGCCAGCGTTCTGATGCCGCCTTCCGTCACCGATCCGAACCCCGGTGACAACACCAGCACCACGCCACCGATCACGGTATTGGCCAATCCGCTGGTAGCCAACGACGACGATGCTAGTGCGAGTCCCGTACCCGGACTTGCCGGAGGAATTGCCGTTGCCGATGTCCTGGCCAACGACAGCCTCAATGGCGCGGTGGCCACCCTTGCCAGTGTGGACTTGAGTCTGGTCGGCCCGGCCAGTCATGCGGGCGTATCGCTCAATACGAGCAATGGACAAGTAACGGTTGCACCCGCTACACCCGCCGCGACCTATACGCTGACCTATCGCATCTGCGAGCGAAGCAATCCGACCAACTGCGATACGGCATTGGTGACCCTTGTCGTGTCGCCCGCAGTCATCCAGGCGGTCGACGACAGCGCTGGACCGTTGAACGGAAACGCCGGTGGCGTCGGCGTCGTCAATGTACTGTCCAACGACACAGTCGATGGTGGTCCTGCAGGGCTCTCGCAAGTCACGCTGACACCGACCAACAGTGGTCCGCTGACGATCAATCCCAGCGGCAGCGTGGATGTAGCGCCCAACACTCCTGCCGGAACCTACACGGCGACCTACCAGATCTGCGAGCAATCCAATCCTGCCAATTGCGATAGTGCGGTGGTGACGGTGGTGGTGGCTGCGGCGGCGATCGACGCGGTCAACGACATCGCCGGTCCGGTCTCGGGCACGGCCGGTGGAACGGCGGTGATCAACGTACTGAGCAACGACACGCTCGATGGCGTGGCGGTGGTGCCGACGCAGATCACCCTGACGCCGACCAACAGCGGTCCGCTGACCATCAACCCGGACGGCACGGT
>NZ_JBFUHQ010000009.1:0-187467 GCF_056402315.1 Pseudoxanthomonas sp. P4_B2 | reverse complement strand
ATCAGTGCGGCGCCAGTGGATCCTTCTTCAGCCAGCTATATTTCCTTCATCGGCGGCACCCGCGCGCTGCATCCGGATTTCGGCGGCGAGGAATCTCCCGGCAGCACCGGCATCTATGGTTTTCCATATGCCATCGTCAACGGCTCGCAGCCCAAGCAAACCGTCACCTTCGAGTACGACGACGAGAGCGACGGCAATGGCGTGCCGTTCTACCCCATCCCCGCTCAGGCCATCAGCCAGGTGCATTGGGTGGAAGGCGGCGCGCCCGGCAACGTCGACCAGCGCGGTAGCTCTGACCGCCACCTGCTGATGATCGACTGCACCAATCGCCATCTCTACGAGCTCTACAACGTCTACTACAACGCCTCGCAGAGTCGCTGGTACGCGGCCTCGGGCGCGTTCTTCGATTTGAATACCAACGGCCGCCGCCCGGAAGGCTGGACCTCTGCAGACGCCTCGGGTTTGGCGATCTTCCCGGGCCTGGTGCGTTACGACGAAGCGGCCAATGCGGCCGTGCCGGAAATCACCCACGCCCTGCGCGTCACTCTGCGCGCCAGCAACGGCCATGTGTATCCGGCCTCGCACAGTGCGGGCAGTACCTCCGGCGCGCTGCCGATGGGTGCGCGACTGCGCCTGAAGACCAATGTCGGCGGCGCCGACCCGGCGCTGCGCACCACCGATCCCACGTCGCGCAAGATCTTCCGCGCCATGCAGAAGTACGGACTGATCATGGTCGACAACGGATCGGACCTGTACATCTCCGGGACTTTCGATGTGCGCTGGAACAACAGCACCTTGAATCCTGCCTTCGCCACGCTCAAGGCCAGTGACTTCGAAGTGATCAAGTTGGGCTGGAAACCCGCCGTTGCCACGGCTGCACTCAGCGCGGTCAGCGCCGCGCCCAATCCAGTGACCGGCGGCCAGGCAGCCACCGGCACGGTCACGCTCACCGCTGCCGCGCCCAGCGGCGGTGCGCAGGTCGCACTCAGCAGCGCCAGCAGTGCATTCACCGTTCCTGCCAGCGTCAGTGTGGCGCAAGGCGCCACCAGTGCCACGTTCCCCATCGCCACCATCGCTGCCGACACCTTGGCCTCGGGCACGTTGTCGGCGACTTATGCGGGCGTTACCCGCACCAGCACGCTCACCGTCAACGCGACGCCACTGGCGCTTTCTATCGGCGACGCATCGGTGATCGAAGGCCAAAGCGGCACTGCGGCGATGACCTTCAACATCACTCTGTCGCGTCCGTCCACCGCAGCGGTGAGCTACAACATCGCCACCGCCGACGGCACGGCCACGGCGGGCAGCGACTATGTCGCCCGCTCGTTGTCCAGCGAAACAATTCCTGCCGGGCAGACCAGCCGAGCCTTCGTGGTCACGGTCAATGGCGACCCTCAACGCGAACCGAACGAGGCCTTCACTGTGGCTCTCAGCGGAGCGGTGGGAGCGACGCTGGCCGATGCGCAGGCCACCGGCACCATCGTCTCCGACGATGCGCGCGTCATGTCCAGTCCGCTGCCAGCACGTCCGGGAACGGGCAGCGCCACCCAGAGTTCGCAGTCTGTCAGCGCTGCACCATTGGCACCGGTGCCGACAAGCGCCAACGTGTGCCTGTCGCGCGATGGAGCGCTGGGTTGTCTGCGGCAGATACCCTTTCGCTGGTTGGAGGAAGCTTGGAGCCGATTGCGCACGCTGCTGACTGACTAATTTCTATATTTTCGCTGGCTATGGCCGGGATTTCGCGACGCGATCCCGGCCGTACAGATACCTGCCGCAAGGAAATACGCAGCGTTCCAAATCCATCCGAAATCTGTAACCGGTTACGCCTTCCGCCAGTTAAATGGTGCGGGGCAGCCTCAGAATCCATTCATTGCCTTGGCCGCCAACTACGCACAGGCCAACTACACCGTTGGTAGTCCGAACAGGAAACCGACATGAAACTCTCCCCCCGCCAACAGACGCTTTGGTCCGTTGCGCTAGGCGCGATCCTCGCCCTTGGTATGGGTTCGTCCGCCATCGCGCAGGACCGGAGCAACCGCGACAGCGAAGACAAGGAGCAGGACGACAACAAAGCCCGTGCGGACCAGCGTCGCCAGCAGGCCGAAGCCCGCCAGGAGCAGGCCCGCCAACAACAGGCCCAGCGTCAGGGCGAACGCCAGCAGATGGAGCGTCGCAATGACGATGCCCAGCGTCAGCAGCGGGAAGCCCGCCAGGACGCCGCCCGCCAGCAGCAGGAACGCCGCCAGGATCAGCAGCGCGAACAGGCCATGCGCCAGCAGAATGGTCAGCGTGAGCAGATCCAACGCGAACAAGCTGTCCGTCAGCAAGCCGCGCGTCAGAACGAACGCGAACAGTTGGAGCGCCGCAACGAAGACCAACAGCGTGCCTTGCGCCAGCAAAACGAAGCCCGCCAGAACGCGCAACGAGAACAGCTGCAGCGCCAGCAGGCCGCGCGCCAAGGCGAGCGCCAGCAGTTGGAGCGCCGCAACGAAGACCAACAGCGCGCCTTACGCCAGCAAAACGAAGCCCGCCAGAACGCGCAACGAGAACAGCTGCAGCGCCAGCAGGCCGCGCGCCAAGGCGAGCGTATCCGCGAACAGCGGCGCGATGGCGACCTGCGCCAACAGGCGATCCGCGACGCCGCTGCCCGCCAACAGTTGCAACGTCAGGCCGCCGGTCAACCAGCACGCGTCATGGGCGGCAACCAGCCGAGCCGCCGCGATGACCGCCGCGATGACGACCGTCGTAATGAGCAGAACCGCCTAAGCCGCGAAGTGCAGGAGCGCCGGATCCGCGAGGAGCGCCAGCGCGCCGAACGCTTCCAGCAAGAGGAACGCCGGCGTTACAGCAACCGCAACGACTGGGAACAGCGCTACGCCCGCCAACTGCGCGAGCAGCGCCGTAATTCGCAGTACCGCTACCAACAGCAGTACTACGACCGCCTGCGTCAGCAACAGATCCGCTTCAGCTCGCGCAACTACAACTACTACAACGATCCGTATTACTACACACCCGCCAGCTACCGCTACAGCTACGGCGGCCGCTATTACGAAACCAACCGCTACGGTCGCGACTTGATGGCACAGGCCGTGAACTATGGCTACGAGGAAGGCCTGCGCGCCGGCCGAGCCGACCGCGAGGACGGTTGGCGTAGTGACTATCGCAGCAGCTACGCTTACGAGGACGCCAACTACGGCTACAATGGCTACTACCTCCGGCAGGACCAGTACAACTACTACTTCCGCCAGGGCTTCCAACGCGGTTACGAGGACGGCTACTACGGCCGCTACCGCTACGGTCGCCGCGACAGCGACGGCGATTACGCCATCACCGCCGCCATCCTGGCCGTGATCCTGGGCCTGCAGCTGCTGCATTGACCGCACGAATGAGGAAAACGAAAACGCCCGGCAATCCCGGGCGTTTTCCATTGTTTGCGCGTTGTGTCAGCGCTGGGACGAGGCGAAAAACATCAGGTAGACCAACCGTCCGTTTTCCAGGCTGTCTCCGAACGTTTCACCGGCGGTATGCCAGAGCCACGGACGCAACAGCAGAAGGCGGTTGAAGCGCATGGGGACGCGCTGGGTCATCTCCCACTTTGAATCATCGGTACCGTCCGCCTCCAGAATCTCGTCGACCATTCGTTTGGCGGACGGGAAGCCCAGCGCCGCCGCTTCGAGATCGTCATAGGGCGCACGGTCTGTGCCGGTGGCGCGATGGCGGAAGAATTCGGTGCCGCCCCGGCAATCCTGCGGGCGACTGAGATACAGGATGCCCGACCAGTGCGCCGCATCCACATGCACTTTGGCCTTGCCTTTGTCGGCCGCAAGGGTGATTCGACTCTTGGCATGCGACTGCGGCGGCGGCATCGCTTCCAATGGTTCGCCCACCAGTCGAGAAATTTGTTGCGCCAAGCCTTCGATATTGATCCGCTCGACCGAATTGCGGCCGGGAAACATGCCTTCCTGTGGCGGATAGGTCAGTCGCAATGAGGCCTCCCGCAAGGCTTGCGCGTTGTCCAGGAAGTCGTCGACGATGACCATTGAGGTAGGCATACAGCCAGCCTAATCGTTCGCCGCTCCTTTCATCAACTGCGTTCGAACGCTCAGCGCAGCGTGACAGCATGGCAACTAAGCCATTTGCAGCGCCCCGGCGAATGCCATGCGTATTTTATTGCCCGTACGGCACTCACATGGATCGATGCCCGGTGCGCGCGGCGATGTTGCGGCGCAGCTTACCCCTTTGGACGATGGCGACGCCTCTGGGTGCGTGCGCTACTGCGGTTTGCCCGCCGTCCACAAGGAGTCGAACACATGTCCGTCCTGCCCGACTGCATCCCACTGTCTTCTCGTCCCGGCCCGCGTACTCGCATGTTGCGCTGGCAAGCCGCAGCTTTCCTGGCGATGGCGGGACTGCTATGCCTGCCCGCCTTCGCCCAGACCGAGGTCACCGGCTTCGGCAGCAACCCCGGCAACCTCCGCATGTTCAAATACGTACCGCCCGGTCTGCCCACCAACGCGCCGCTGGTGGTGGCGATGCACGGCTGTTCGCAGAGCGCCGCGAGCTACGACGCGGAAACCGGCTGGCAAATGCTGGCGCAACGCTGGCAGTTCGCGCTGTTGCTGCCGCAACAACAGAGCGCCAACAATTCCAGCACCTGCTTCAACTGGTTCGAGGCCGGCGACACCGCGCGCGGATCGGGCGAGGCGCTTTCGATCAAGCAAATGGTCGATCGCATGCAAGCCGATCACGGCGGCGACCCGACGCGCATCTACGTTACCGGACTTTCGGCCGGCGGCGCGATGACCTCGGTGATGATGGCCACGTATCCCGAAGTCTTCGCTGGCGGCGCCATCGTCGCCGGTCTGCCCTATCGTTGCGCCACCAGCCAATCGGCCGCTTTCAGTTGTATGAATCCCGGCACCGACCTCACCCCGGCGCAGTGGGGCGACAAAGTACGTGCGGCCAGCAGCCACGCCGGTACCTGGCCCATCGTCTCGATCTGGCACGGCGACGCCGACTATGTGGTGCGTCCGGCCAACCTCACCGAAAGCATGCAGCAGTGGACCAATGTGCACGGCATCGATCAGACCGCGGACGTCAGCGACACCGTCGGCGGCTTTCCGCATAAGGTCTACAAGGACGCAAGCGGTACGCCGCGGGTGGAGACCTACACCATCACCGGCATGGGTCATGGGACGCCGGTCGACCCGGGCACCGGCGAGACCCAGTGCGGCACGGCAGGTGCCTACATCCTCGACGTGAACCTGTGCTCCAGCTACTACATCGGCCATTTCTGGAGTCTGGACAACTTGGACGGCAACGCGCCCACCGTCAGCCTTACCGCGCCCGCGAACGGAGCCAATCTCAGCGGTACGGTCGCAATCAGCGCGACGGCCAGCGACGACATCGGCGTGGACCGCGTGGAATTCCTGCTGGACGGCACCTTGCTGGGCAGCGATGCGAGCGCGCCGTACTCGATCAGTTGGGACTCGGCCACCGCCAGCACCGGCAATCACGCGCTGCAGGCGCGCGCATTCGACCTGGTGGACAACGTGGGCGCATCGGCCATAGTCATGGTGAACGTGTTGGAAGGTTCCGGCGGTGGCACGCCGCTGCTGGCGGAGTTCTCTAACGAGGACGCGAACGACGGTTATGTGAAGGCCAATGCCGACGGCAGTGCACCGGCAGTGGGCACGCTGGAAGCATATTCCGGCCTAGCTCTAGGGCGCGGCACCGACGCCAAGTTCAATCGCAGCGTGCTGTCGTTCGATACTTCGTCGCTGCCGGACGGCGCCACCCTCGTGTCGGCCACGGTCATCGTGGCGTACCGCAGTGCGTCAGGCAATCCATGGGGCAATCCCGTCGGCAACACGTTGGTCATCGACGTGAACAACGGCTGTTTCGGCTTATGCGCCATCGAGACAGGCGACTATGCAGCGGCCGCGAGCGCGAGCGCGGTGGCGCAACTGCTGAGCTTCAGCGGCGGCAGCCAGACCAGCAACGCATTCGCCAGCGCCGGCCTGTCCGCGATCAACCGTGGCGGCCGTACCCAGTTGCGCCTGCGCTTCAGCGGCAATCCCACTTCCACCAACTATTTGTGGATAGACAAGGGCGCGACCGCGAAACTGCGCGTGGAGTACCTGCCGTAAAGGGACTCCTTGTCGATCGCGGCGCGATGCTGGAAACGAAAACGGCTGGGGTTCGAACGCTCAGCGCAGTTGGCTGTCCTTGCTGCCGCGGCGGTTGTAGCCGCTGTGCCCGCCGTCTTCCTCGTCGCGCGCCTCCTGGCAGGGAACGCACAAGCGCACACCCGGCACGGCCTTGCGTCGGAGCTCTGGCATGGGCGTGCCGCACTCTTCGCAGTGGGTGAGGCTAGGCCCCTGCGGCAATTGGCTGCGGGCGCGCTTGATGCCGTCTTTCACGGTAGCGTCGATCTGGTCCTGCACGGCGCCGTCGCCTGCCCAGCCGGTAGCCATAGCGGCCTCCTGTTGAGATACGTGTGGGGGCGAGGATAACCCCGCCGGAATGAACGATAGGGTGACGGCGCGTGTCGATTCCACCCGCCCTGCTTCGTTCTACTGGTACAGCCTGCGGACATCGCACGCGCAGGCGCTCCGCAGGCCGACCGATTGCGCACAGGTATTCGCGCGGGCGAGGGTCTAGACTCGTCGCGAACGGCATTAGTCGCTTGCTGTGGGAGGGTCCGCAATGATCGGCTGGGCGCTTGCGGCGGCAATGGCGCTGTCCTCCCCTACGGGTGACAACGCTCCGCCCGATCGCGCGCAGGTCATGGCGGTGCCGCCCGACCTCCACGCGCTGGTGCAGGAGCAAGTCAATGCTCCGGGCAGCGGCCAATCGCAACGGTTACGCAGACTGATCGACCTGATGTCCATCAGTCCGGAAGGACTGCGCCTGGAATATCACGACGACGCCACCCAGACCGTGGAACAGGCCTATCTCAACCGGCGGGTCAACTGTCTCACCTACACGTTGGTGTTCCTGGCGCTGGCGCGCGAGGCGGGGCTGGATGCGTATCCCCAGGAGATCGACGAAACGCTGTCCTGGCAACAACGCGGGGACATCGTCTATCGCAGCAACCACGTCAACGCCGCGGTGCGGCTCGGTGCGCAGCGATACGTGGTGGACGTGGGCAGTAGCTTCGTGATCGGACGCCATCCGGCCCACCTCATCAGCGAACAGCGCCTGTTGGCCCAGTACTACAACAATCGCGCCGCGCAACTTATGTTCCAGGGCGATCTGCCCGCCGCGCTGGCCCATGCCGACATCGCCATCGAACTGGACCCCACCTATCCCAATACCTGGAGCAACACCGGCGTGTTGCGTCTGCACAGCGGCGACTTGTCCGGCGCCGAACAGGCCTATGCCACCGCGCTGTCGCTGGCTCCGGAGCATTCCAGCGCGCTGTTCAATCTGGTGGCCCTGTACAAGCGCAGCGGCGACCTCGAGCGTGAAACACAGTACCGGCGCCGGCTGGACAAGGTGCAATCGAGGGATCCTTTCCACCAGTTCCTGGTCGCCGTGCAATTCGAGCGGCAGGGCAATTACGCGCAGGCCATCAAGCGCTACCAGCACGCAATCCGCCTGTATGGCGACGAACACCGGTTCTACCACGGTTTGGCTCGCGCTTATGCGGCGATAGGGAATTCGCGGCGCGCTCGCCGCGCGCTGCAGCAGGCCTTGGTGCTGGTCGCGGGTAAGGACGAAACGGCACGCGCGCAATATCGAACGATGCTGGAAGGCCTGCGTGCTACCGACCCTTTATGACGCGCGCAAGGGCCAGCTGCTGATAACGTCGTACTCGCCCTGCCAACTGCGCACCAGCGCAAAATCGCGCGCCTGCCAGCGGATCGGGTCGATGGCGTGCGGGGTCAGCACGCGGGTGTCGTAGAGCACAGTGACATGCGGAGTAAATTCTCGTTTCAGATAACGCCCGAATCCGCCCGCCATCAGGCGGTTGCTGAGTTCGCGCCATAAGCCGTGGATCGGCGGTCGCTCTTCCGGACACAACAATACGCAGGGATGCTTGTCGTTGCGTGTGGAGAAACTCGAAGCGCGGGCCAGGGTCACTTCGAACGGCGCATACCGGACCCGGGCGGCGGCCGTCGTCGCCGCGTCCACGATGTCGGCACGGTCGATCAGGTGCTCGCCCAGGTAGTGCAGAGTGGCGTGAAGCCGGTTAGGCCGGACAGGAGGGCCGGTCAAAGAGTGCTCGACGCGCAGGGCGTCGGTTTCGGCGGCGATGGCTTCACGGGCTGCGGGTTCAGGAAATACGCAGAAAAATAGACTGCCGGTTTCAGACCTCGCTTCCATGCCCACAAGCGAGTCCTGCAGAGGAATAGGCGAGCCCCGGCGCACGCTCATGCGTCCTGCCCGCCGGCGCTGCATGGCGCCATCAACGACGTATTGCCGGCCTTGCGATACCTTGCCTTCATTCCCAAGCCCACTATTCCGCCAGGCGACACGCTAACGCATGCGCGGCGGCGAGGCAAAACGCAGCCGTATGTGAAATCCGTCGCAGGAGCTTTTGGTGATTCGAAAAACCTAGAAGCCGGCTTCCTCCACCTGCCGCACTTCGCATTCGATATCCCACTCGTCGCCCATGAATCTTCAGAAAGCGTGAAGTCCAAGCGACCGCAACCTCCGCTGGACGGCTTGTGCGGCGGCGGACCCGCCAACGGATGATGCGTTCATGACATCACGAACGCGAGCAAGCGGAATCCATCCCCGGCAGCGAGTATCCGCCGGCTTGCGCTTCAGGGCACACGAACGGCATCAGCTGCCGCGGGACCGGCGCGAGTATTCGGCGGGCGGGCACCCTACCAAGGCCTTGAAATCGCGGATGAAATGCGCCTGGTCGAAATAACCCAGTTCCAACGCCAGCCGCGCCCATTCCACCTCGCCACCCTGCTCCACGCGCTCCAATGCTTCGTGCATGCGATAGCGGTTGATCACCCATTTAGGCCCGACACCCACGTACTCGTTGAACATCCGCTGCAGCGCGCGCTTACCGAGCCGCCACCGCGCCACTAAGTCGTCGAGCGTGTTGACGCTACGGTCCGCCGCGATCTCGTCGACGATCCGCCCCACATGCTCCACATCCTCGCCGATCGTCGGCAAACGGGCGGCCAGGAAATCGACGGCCGTCGCGACCATCGCTTCATCCTCCGGCTGCGAAAGTACGGTAGCCCCCAGCGAACCGGCTTCGGCGCCAAACAGTTCCTGCAGCGGCAGACTGCGGTTGCGCAAGCTGGACAGTGGCCGCCGCAGGAAAGGGTGGAAGCCGCCGGGGCGGAACTTCACGCCGAATACCGCACCCTGCCCCTCGAGCATGCGAGTGAAGCGGCCGGTGTGAATGCCGTGCACGCGGGCGTCGCCGGCCTCCAGCACCAGGTGTGCGTTGGGGTGCGGCAGGGTTTCACGGATTTGCGGTGGACCGCCGCACAGATCCCAGCGCACGATCCAGAAATGCTGGACCACCGCCGCCAGCGCGGCCGGCGGCAACAGCCGCGCATGATGGAACACCCCCGGCGCCGGCGCGGAATGCAGCAGACCACGGGCCTTGCCTGCCCCGGAATTCATCGGCGCAATCCGGGCGGCGGGCACGCAAGTCGCGTTTTTACAATCGTCGGCACCTTCGCCATGCTCTCATCGGCACCCTCGCCTCGCCCGAGTTTCCCATGAAAGCCCAGGCCCGGTTCTTATTCACTCGCCTATTCACTCGCCTGTCCGCTCGCCTACTCGCCTGCGCCGCTCTCCTGCCAGCCTCGGTGTCGGCGCAAACCACCACGGAGTCCTTTCCCATGCATGCCCTCGGCACCTTCGAAGTCAAGATTCAACCGCAGACCGCGGACAATCCACCGGCCCAGGCGTCCGGGCTGGGCCGCCTGTCGCTGGACAAACTCTTTCAAGGCGACCTGGAAGCGACCGGCCAGGGCGAGATGCTGGCCTCGGGAGACGGTTCGAAATCCGGCGCTTACGTGGCCATCGAGAATATCACCGGTACCTTGCACGGACGCAGCGGCAGTTTCGTCATGGTGCACCGCGCGCTGATGGTCCAGGGCACGCCGCAGGAGTGGACGGTGGTGGTAGTGCCCGATTCCGGCACTGGAGCGCTGGAAGGGCTGTCCGGATCGATGCGGATCGTCATCGCCGACGGCAAGCACTCTTACGATTTCAGTTACGCATTGGAATGACGGAGGTTCGCATTGGCGTGGCCTAGCCGACGGCTTAACCTGCGCATCGCTAGGCTGTCGCTGTCGCAACTTCGAGCAGAATCATGGAACAGACTGTCTATCCCTTCTCCGAACTGTTCGCCCAACTGGGCCTGGCCAACGACAACGCCAGTATCCAGCGCTTCCTCGCCACCCATTCGCCGATGCCTGACGGCATGCGCCTGGAAGATGCGCCGTTCTGGTCGCCCGCCCAGTCGCAGCTGCTGCGCGAGGAGCGCCAGGACGATGCCGACTGGGCGATGGTGGTGGACCGGTTGAATGTGGCACTGCATGCCGTGCCGGGCTGGCAGCGGCCGGCAGATTCTGATTTGAAGAAAACGCTAGCGAGTTGACCGCGCTCAGTTCTCGAACGTTGCCTTCGCCAGTCCGATTTCCGAACGCGGTGGTGCGCCGAACAACCGTTTGTATTCGCGGCTGAATTGAGACGGGCTTTCGTAGCCTACGCGATGCGCTGCGGCGATGGCTTCCAATCCATTGGCCATCATCAACCGGCGCGCTTCGTGCAGCCGCAGTTGCTTCTGGAACTGCAGCGGCGACATAGCGGTCACCGCCTTGAATTGATGGTGCAGCGACGAGGTGCTCATGTGCACGCTTTGCGCCAGATCGTCGATGCTCAGGGGTTGCAGATAGCTTTGGCGCAGTATCGCCACGGCCTTGGCGATGCGGCTGGAACGGCTGTCGTTGACCGCCAGCGCGCGCAGGCGATGGCCCAGGTCGCCGCCGAGCACGCGGTAGAAGATCTCCCGCAGCGCCAGGGGCGCCAATACCGGCAGGTCCTGCGGAGTATCCAACAGCCGCATCAACCGCAGCACCGCGTCCATCAGCGGCGCATTGACACGGGCGGCATACAGACCCAGATCGACGCCGTTGTCGGCGTACGGCTGGCCGGCGTCGATCAGCAACTCGGCGATCTCGTCCGGGTCGATATCCAGGCGCAGGCTCAAGTAGGGTTTTTCGGGGGTGGCCTCGATGACTTGGCCGATCATCGGCAAGGTCACCGACACGACCAGATAATTGAGCGGGTCGTATCGGTAAGTTTCCCCGGCAAGGGTCGCGACTTTGCTGCCCTGGGCGACGAGGGCTAGCCGCGGTTCGTAAACCGTAGGCGTGCATTCCGTCGGCGAGCTGATCCGGATCAGCATCAGCTGCCGCACGGGGGTAAGGTGCACGCCGTCGCCGGGCGTGAATCGGGCAATTCGCTCGACTAGCTCGGCCTGCGCCGCACAACCGGCCGTGTGGTCGGTGCGTTCAGTAGAAGTACTGAAATTCATGGCTTCTCACGTGCAATTACGACCGAAGCATTATCCGGCCCGACTGGGCGACATAGCGCACTAATCTCACTGAATTGCAGAAATAGGCAAGTTTCCGACAGTAATGTGCTTAACACTCCTGGTGTCTAGGGCTAACTTGAGCCTGCCCTCCCCCGTGACATCGCATGCCCCCAGACGCTCCTGCCTGCAGCCGGGGTGTCTTGAGCGTTTCGCGCCGATCCGCGTGTAGGGCGTCCCCCACGAAGCCTGCGGAAAAATCAAGATGTGGATTGTTCAATACGCCTTGAACCGGCGCTACACGATCGGCGTGCTGGCGATCCTGATCCTGCTGTTCGGCATATTGGCGGCGCGGCGCATGCCGACCGATATTCTGCCCGAGGTCGGCATCCCCTCGGTCAACCTGGTCTGGACCTACAGCGGGCTGCCGGCGGCGGACATGGCGGCGAAGCTTACTTCGTTCTCCGAAGCCGCAATCCTCAATACCGTGGACGACCTCAAGGAAGTCCGTTCGGAGTCCATCAGCGGCGCCAGCATCGTCCGTATCGATTTTCAGCCGAATGTCAGCCTGGACCGGGCGCTGGTGCAGATCACAGCCGTATCGCAGGCGATCTTGCGGCGCATGCCGCCCGGCACTTCGCCGCCGTTGGTAATCCGCAACAATCTCTCCAGCACGCCGGTGTTGCAATTGGTGCTTTCGTCGGATTCGCTGACCGAGGCCCAGCTGTACGACTACGCGCGTCTGCAGCTGCGCTCGCAGATACAGACCATCCCCGGCATCCGCATGACCCTGCCCTACGGCGGCGCCGCGCGGCAGATCATGGTCGACCTCGACCCGGCCGCATTGCAGACCTACGGCCTAACGCCTGCCGATGTGACCGGCGCGCTGGAAAGGGGCAGCCCCACCTTGCCGTCCGGTTTCATACGCGAAGGCGCGCGCGAGATGCAGATCTCGCTCAACGTCAGCCCCGCGACCGCCGCCGAATTCCTCGACATCCCCGTGGTCTCGCGCAATGGCGTGGTGATCTACGTGCGTGACGTCGCATCGGTGCGCGACGGCGGCGCGTTGCAGACCAATGTGGCGCGCATGGACGGCTCCAGCGCGGTGTCGGTGGCCTTGATCAAGCTGGGCGGCTCTTCCGCGGTGGAGATCGTGCGTCAGGTACGCGCGCGTTTGCCGGAAATCGAAGCCTCCGCCCCGCCCGGCACGCGCATCCAGGCGATCTTCGACCAGTCGGTGTTCGTCGACAACGCGATCGGCTCGATCCGCCATGAAGGCATCCTGGTTGGATTGCTGGTCGCGTTAGTGGTGTTGATGTTCATCGGCTCGTGGCGTTCGAGCCTGATCGTACTGTCGGCCATTCCGCTGGCGCTGCTGGCTTCGGTAGCGATGCTGAGTTTGCTGGGCTATACCTTCAATGTGATGACCCTGGGCGGGTTGGCGTTGGCGATCGGCATCCTGGTCGACAACGCAGTGGTCGACGTGGAAAACACCAATCGCAACATCGCTCTGGGCAAGGACGTACCCACCGCGATCCTGGACAGCGCGCGCGAAGTGGTGTTCCCGGAATTCGTTTCCACCGTCGCCATCTGCATCGTGCTGACGCCCATTCTGCTGATGACCGGGTTGTCGGCCTGGGTGTTCACGCCGCTCGCGCTGGCGGTGATCTTCGCCATGATCGCTTCGTTCCTGTTGTCGCGCACCCTGATCCCGGTGCTTTGCTACCTGCTGCTGCCCGCCGACATCCAAAGCCGCAGGAACCCGCGCTGGAAGCCAGAACGCCTATTGCTAGCGGTCAATCACCGCGTGGAGGCCGTGCTGGACGGGCTGCGCGATCGCCATCATGCATTGCTGTTGCGGCTAGGCCATCACGGCGGCGTGCTCGCCTTGGCGGCGCTGCTGCTGTTCGGCGTGGGCGTCGCATCCGCGCTTTCGCTGGGCCGCGAATATTTCCCGCAGGTCGATGCGGGCCAACTGCGCATGCAGATCCGGTTGCCCAGCGGCACCCGCCTGGAGGAATCCGCAGCCAAGCTGACCGAGATCCAGCGCGAGATCCGCAAGATCATTCCGCCGGCCGAGCTGCAGACCGTATACGAACAGATCGGCGTACCCGATGCGGTCAACCTGTCGCTGGTGGATAGCGCCGTGGTGGGCTCGTTCGAGGCCGAGATCTTCCTGCAGCTGCGCGCGCCGCATGCGTCCAGCCAGGACTATCTGGTGAAAATCCGCCAACGCATCGCCGAACGTTTTCCCGAGGCGAAGCTATTCGAGCGCCCGCCCGACTCGACCAGCCGGACCCTCGCCGGCTCGGCTGCGGCGGCCTTCGAAGTGCGCATCATCGGCCGCGACAACGCCGGCAATCTGGCTTTGGCGCGCGAAGTCGAACAACACCTGCACAAGGTGCCCGGTGCGGTCGACGTCGCCTTGCGCCAGGTCTTGGACTTGCCCGAGTACCAAGTGAGCATAGACCGCACCCGCGCCGCGCAGCTGGGGCTGGACCCGCAGCAGGCCGCGCGCGCGGTGCTGGCGATCCTGGGCTCGGCAGGCACGGTGTCGCCGGTCTACTGGACCGACACCGTCAACGCCATCGCCTATACCGTGCAGGTACAAGCGCCGCCAGCCAACATGACCAGCATCGACGAATTGCTTAACGCACCGTTGCGCGTCGGTGGCGATGGACAGGCCGTGCTGTTGCGTAACATCGCCACGGTGACGCCGCGCAGGGTGCCTGCCAGCGTCGCGCGCACGACGCTGGCGCCCACGATCAGCGTGCTGGCCAATGTGCAAGGCACCGATCTAGGATCGGTGTACGACAAGTTGACGCGCATCACCGGCGAGCTGCAGGGCAAGTTGAAACCGGGCAACCGCATCGAGATCGTCGGCCAGGCCGGCGAAATGCAGAGCGCTTATGGCGAACTCGCCGCGGGCCTGGCGATGTCGGCGGCGTTGGTTTTCCTGGTGCTGGTGATCAACTTCCAGTCCTGGATACAACCTTTAGTGGCGATGTCCGGACTTCCGATCGCCATTGCCGGCGCGGCGGTGGGTCTGTTCGTCACCGGCACGCCGCTGAGCGTACCGGCATTGATGGGCGTGATGATGGTGATCGGCGTATCCACGGCCAACAGCGTGTTGGTCACCAGCTTCGCGCGCGGCTTGATAGCCGCGGGCCACGATCCGGAGCTAGCCGCCTACGAATCCGCCGCGGTGCGTCTGCGCCCGGTGTTGATGACGGCCAGCGCCATGGTGCTAGGCATCGTACCTATGGCGATCGGCCTGGGCGACGGCGGCGAACAGAATGCGCCGCTGGGCCGCGCCGTGATCGGCGGCCTGTTGTTCGGCACGCCCGCCACGCTGATTCTCGTTCCGTCCATCCTGGCCGTACTGGGCCGACGCATCAAACGCTCGTCCGCGCAACAACCCCACGCCGCGGTCACCGGCACCGGCACCGGCATCGAAACAGGAGCAGCTCCGTGAACATCCTCTCTCAAGCGAACATCGTGCGAGCATCGCTGCTCGCGGCCGCTCTCGCGGCGCTGACCGCCTGCAATCGCGGCGATGCCGAACCGAACGCGGCCGCTGCCGTGCCCGAAGTGCTGACCATCCAGGCCAAGGCTGCCGACAACGCCTACGACCTCAGCCTGCCCGCACGCGCGCAAGCCGGCGAATCGGCGCAGATCTTCGCGCGCGCCACCGGCTTCATCAGCGAACGCCGCGTCGAGTTGGGCGATAAGGTCGTCGCCGGTCAGGTACTCGCGGTTATTTCCGCGCCAGAAGTCGACCAAGCCGTACGCGAGGCGCAAGCGCAGCTCGCACAAGCTAAAGCGGACCAGGACCTGGCCAGGGTCAATTTCGACCGAGCCAACACGCTGGTCAGCTCTGGTGCGATTTCGAAAGAGCTGTACAGCGACCGCAAGGCCAACAATGACGTCGCTGCCGCAGCGCGGGCCGCCGCCGAAGCGCGGCTCTCGTCTGCACGGGAGCGCCAGGCGTTTCAGACGATCCGTGCGCCATTTTCGGGCGTGGTCGTCGCACGCAATGTCGAACGCGGCGATCGTGTCGTGGGCGATTCGGCCGCTGCCGCGGCGCCGCTGTTCGAAATCAATGTCCTGGATCCGCTGCGGGTCGTGATTGACGTTCCGCAACACGTGGCGTTGCAGATTCAACCCGGCGTCGAAGCTGAGGTCAGTTTCTCGGAACTGCCCGGCGAAACCTTCAAGGCCCAGGTCGCGCGCAGTGCGCGCGCGCTCTCCCGAGACTCGGGCGTGATGCGTGCGGAATTGCGTCTTCCCAATCCCGACAGCCGTATCCCCGCGGGCATGGTGGGCACCGTGCGCATGCACCTGGCCCGAGCGGCGCCGGTAGTCATCCTACCGATCTCGACGGTGATTCAGCGCGCCACGGGCGCGCAGGTAGCCACTTTGGGTCGGGACTCCACGCTGGAGTATCGGGACGTAATCGTGGGACGTAATCTCGGCAATGAAATCGAAGTGCTGTCGGGGATTTCTTCCGGCGACACGGTGATCCTGGCGCCGAACGCGCTGCTGACCGCGGGCGACAAGGTTCGCGCCAAACCGAGCGCTACGTCGAAATCCTGACCGGACATGACGCTACCTTTCCGAGCGCGGGCGAGGCCCGCGGCGTAAGCGCCCGTCCCTCCGCTCTGGACAATTAGAACCGGCCTATTCATGGAATTCCATCCGCGAACAGCGACCTCGGAATCCATAAGCTCATGAATTTGCCAGTCTAGCTGGCCCGATATGGGCCTCGTTTGGCCGGACGCTGCCGTTCCGGTTATCTATACTCGCTGCTCTGGCTGGCGCGAAAGGAACTCCAGAGCCTGGGGCACGAAGTCGGCATGGAATTGGAACATCGCGCCGTGTCCGGAATCGGGATAGATGATGAGTTCGCTGTTCGGAAGGCGCTGCGCCAGATCATAAGTGTTCTTGCTTGGAACCATGCGATCGCTGTCACCGTTCGCGACGAGGACGGGCTGTTGAATCCTTGATAGGTCCGCAGGCTTCTTCGCGCCCCACCGACGCAGCGCTTTCAACTGGGCTTGCAGCGCGGTCACAGTGATTTCCTTGTCGCGGTTTTCGGTGCGCTCTTTCAAACGCTGCAGGAACGCTTTGCCCGCACGGATTCCGGTGGGTGTCCTGGTGAAGAATAGGAACTGCTTCGGGTCCTGGCGGGTGAGCCAGCCCCGGATCATGTCGAGGTAGGTCACGCGGGCCACTTTGCTTATGCCTTCGCCACCAGCGGGGCCTGTCCCGGTGAGTATCATCTTGCGCACGAGCTGTGGCTGCATCAACACGATCTCCTGGGCGATCATCCCGCCCATCGAAAACCCGACGAGGTCGACCTGATCGAGACCCATGGCCTTAATGAAGGTAATGGCGTCCTTGGCCATTTCCTCTATGGAGGTCGCCGGGGCACCGCTCGACGCGCCAATGCCTCGATTGTCGAAGGTGATCACACGATGCTTCGCTGCGAATCCGTCGACGATTCGAGGATCCCAGTTGTCCAGAACGGCTGCCAGATGGATGAGGAACACCGCCGGCGTGCCGGAGTTTTCCGTCCCGAGTTCCCGGTAGACGAACTCCACGCCACCTGCGGTGATCGTCCGCGTTGGAACATCCTTCCAGGTGACTTTCAGTTTCTGTGTTGCGTTCATGTTGCTCTACCTTGGCGTTGCTTCTATGGATCGCTTGGCCGGCCTGGTTTCGCTACGCCGACCTGATCGCCGGCATCGTCCGCAGCGGCTCACTTGATCTTGACGACGACCTTGCCCTTCGCGCGACCTGCCTCGACGTAGGCCAGAGCCTCGTTGGTGGACTCGAAGGAGAAGACCTTGTCGATCACGGGACGGATGGCACCCGCTTCGATGAGCTGAGTGATTTCGCGCAGCTGGCTCCCGCTCGCCTTCATGAAGAGAAACGAGTAGCCGACGCCTCGGCCCCGCGCCTTTCGCCTGACCCCGGAGCTCAACAGCCGCAGAACCAGTTTCACGAATCCGGGCGCCGCGATTTCCTTGCCGAATTCGGGGTCGGGCGGCCCGGAAATGGAGATCAGCTTCCCGCCGCGCTTGAGTACGCGCAGGGATTTTTCGAGCGTCTTGCCATCCTGGCTGTTCAGCACCACGTCGTAGTCGCGCAAGGCATTCTCGAAGTCTTGCGTCTTGTAGTCGATGACGGTATCCGCACCCAGTCTCTTCACCAGCGCGATGTTGGCGGCGCTCGTCGTCGTGGCGACCGTTGCGCCCAGATGTTTAGCCAACTGGATGGCGACTGTGCCCACGCCACCCGAACCGGCCTGGATGAAGAACTTCTGACCCTTCTTTAGGTTCGCCTTCTCCACCAGTACCTGCCAGGCTGTCAAGGCCACCAAGGGGATCGACGCCGCTTCTTCCATGGAGATGTTGTTGGGTTTAAGCGCGACATCGTTTTCATTCACGGCAATGAACTCCGCAAGCGTGCCGATGCGGTGATCGGGTGGGCGCGAATAGACTTCGTCTCCCACTTTGAATTGCCGAACTCGCGACCCAACTCGAATCACGACCCCGGCCACGTCATGGCCCAGCACCAGCGGCATGCGGTAAGGCAGGATCAGTTTGAACTCGCCACTTTTTATTTTGGAATCCAGCACGTTCAGACCTGCCGCGTGGACCTCAATCAGAACATCGTCGTCACGAAGCGCAGGCTCCGGCATTTCGCCGAGCCGCATCGGATCCTTCTTGCCGTAGCGATCAATAATGAATGCTTTCATGATGTTTTCTCTGACGTCTGCTGAAGCTTGTGCGTGTCTGCATCATGCCCGCTACCAAGTCGCAGGCTCTTTCTGATCCCGTCGTCCACCACAGAGGCAGGCGCAAACCTGCGAAGCAGTCGCAAGCGCCCGGCGAGCTTGCCGGCCGTATATCGAAGCTTCGGGTGCACGGCGCTAGCTGCCTTCAGTACGACATCCGCCACCACCACCGGATCGTCGGCAGCCGCCATCACCTCCTTCAACACCTTGTCCAGGAGCGCGCGAGCTTCGCGGTACTCATCGAGCTTCGAGTCGGGAGCCAGAAAGTTCGCGTCGAACTGCGTCTTCGTGTAGGCGGGCTCGATCACCGAGACCCGGATGCCCCGTGTGCGCAACTCGTGATCGAGCGACTCCGAATAGCCTTCAACCGCATGCTTGGTGGCGGAATAGAGGGCCCCGTAGGGCATCGGGAGTAAACCGAGTACCGAACCGATGTTGATGATGCGGCCGTTGCCCTGGCGCCGCATGTGCGGCACGACGGCACGGGTCACACGGATAAGCCCGAAGAAGTTGGTCTCGAAAATCGCCTTAGCCTGCTCGATCGAACTCTCTTCCGCACCGCCGGGCGCGACGCCGAAGCCGGCGTTGTTCACGAGCAGGTCGATGCGGCCTTCCAAACGAATCAGCTGGGTGACGGCGGCTTCGACCGATTCATCACTGGTCACGTCGAGCGGCAGCATTGCGAAAGACCCCTGATCCGATGAGGTGCCGCGTCTACTAGTGCCATAGACCTTGTAACCCGCCATTGCGAGCCGCTTAGCCGTAGCTTCGCCGATGCCGGATGAGGCGCCAGTTACGAGGGCGATGGATGTTTTGGTTTTCATGGGAGTGCCTTTAGTGGATTGGTAACGAACGCCGGTGCGATGGCGACAGTCGGAGCGGAAGGAAGATGCATCCCTGTATTTTTTATGATGACCGTCATATTAAAGATCGAACGCATAGGCGGGTTCCAATGCGGAATTAATCCTGGATCGGGGCGAGCTGTTTCAGCGCCGCCTCGCGCAGCGCATCGGAAAGCTTGGGTTCGTCGACGGCGCGCGCCAGCACCAATGCGCCAACCATCGTCGAGACAATGAAGAGCGCGCGCTCGTGTGCGCCCGGCTGTCCCCAGTCAGGTGACTGGCGGGCGACGAGGTCGATCATCTCCTTGATCCGGCGCGTGGCGGCGCGCCTAACCTCGGGCGCCTGACGTGGCATCTCGGATCCAAGCGCGGCGGTAGCACAGCCCGTCTCAATCTCCTCGAGATGCTCCTTAGAGAGATAGGCCTGCATCATGGCCGGAAGTACCTGCGGCGGCGGCACGCTGGCGGCGATGCGCTCCATCATCTCCACGCTTTCACCGCCGGCTCGGTCGGCGGCTTCGGCGAGCATCGCCTCACGCGACGGGAAATGGGCGTAGAAGCCGCCGTGGGTCAGGCCAGCGGCCTTCATGATGTCGGCGACGCCCGTACCGTTGTAGCCGCTGCGCCGGATGGCACGTGCAGCGGCGTCGACGATGCGATCGTGGGTAGCTTCCTTGGACCTGATGGTTGTGCGTTTCATATGATGGCTATCATATTGTATTTCCACACACTGTGCAAGTGCATTTGTTGCGATCCAGAGAGGCCGTTGCGGGGGGCCAAAGTCCGATTTTTGGCCGATGTCGAACCTTGATCAGGCAAATGCTCAGACCCACTGCCGACACCGACGCGCGGCGGGATTGCACCAGGATCCCGCGATCCGTAACCCACCCCCATCCCGTGGCGTGTAAACGCTTACGCGGCTGGCAGTCCTCACTCTTTACCCCAGCCCCGGCGATGAAGGCGATTGCCGTCACGGTATGCGAGGCCGGCTCCCCGTACGCTGACTGCAATCTGCCCGATCCCTTGCCCGCCATGAAATCCAGCGCCGTTCCTCCCCCTATCGGCGACGAAAACAGCGACAGTTCCATCAAGCGAGGAGGAGGCGTTCGGATGACCAGGCTGAGGTCGGGGATGGCGGAAGCCGCGGACGCCGCTGCCGTTTCCGCCTGTATCGAGGAGGAGGCCAGCCGACTGCTGCACGCCTCCACGCCCGCCGAGGTCGCAGAAGTGCTGCTGCGAACCGATCGCCACGCTACCGTACTGTGGTCGACGCGCTGGCCGCGCGATATCGCCTGCCACCCGGCAGCGCTCGACGATGTCACCCTGGCCGAGACGGTCGAGCTAGTGGTCAAGGCTCGGGCCGGCGGCCTGTTGCCGTCCTACCTGCGCGTCCTCCACGACGACGGCGACCAGATGGTGGCGGTGCTGCACTGCCCAGCCGGTTGTCCCGACCGGCTAGAGCCGATCGCGCGCCGCCTCGGCGAAGTGCTGACGATATTGGGGATGCAGCAAAGCGTGTCGCTGCTGGAACAGGCAGAAATGTTGCAACGCTCGCTGTATGCGATCGCCGACATGGCCGGCTCCGACCTGGACATGCCGGACATGCTGCGTGGCTTGCACCGCATCGTTTCCGACCTGATGTACGCGGAGAATTTCTATATCGCCCTGTACGACAGCGAGCGCGACAGTCTGCGCTTCCTGTATTTCGCCGATGTGGTCGACACCCAGGAACTCAATCCCGACCAGGAAATTCCGCTGGCGCAGATCGAACGCGGCCTGACCTGGTACCTGGTCCGCGACCGCAAGCCGTTGATGGGTTCGGCCGAGCAGCTGAGCACACAGGTCTCCGGCCCGTTGCGCTTGCACGGCGCCGACAGCAACGACTGGCTCGGGGTGCCGATGATGCGCGAAGGGCGCGTGCGCGGGGCGCTGGTCGTGCAGAGCTACCTGGAGGGAACGCAATACACCACGGCGGAAATGAGCCTGCTGGCGTTCGTCGCCGAGCACGTCCTCACCGCGCTGGAACGCAAGGCCTCACAGGCAGAGCTGGAACGCCGGGTCGAGGAACGCACGCGGCAGCTGGCCGAAACCAATTTCGAACTCCGGCGCGAGGTGATCGAACGCGAACGCGGCGAACGCCTGCAGGCAGCGCTGTACCAGATCGCCGCGCTTACCAATGCCGAGGACACCAGCACGCATTTCTACCAGCATGTGCACGCTATCGTCGGCGAACTCATCAATGCCAGAAACTTCTATATTGCGCTGGCCTCCGAGGACGGCAATACCGTGTCGTTCCCTTATGCGGAAGACCAGCAGGAGAACGATTGGAGCGCACGCTCGCACAGGCGCGGCCTGACCGAGTACGTCCTGCGCACCGGCAAACCGCAGCTGGTCGACGTCGCCCGCGTGCAGGCCCTGATCGAAGCCGGCGAAATCGAACCCGAGATGACGACCAAACCAACGCTCATGTGGCTGGGCGCCCCCTTGCTGGGCGCGGACGGCCCGATCGGTGTGGTCGCGGTGCAGAGTTACGACGCCGAGGTGGATTTCGACGAACGCGACGCGGAACTGCTGACCTTCGTGTCCTACCAGCTCGCCAATAGCATCCAGCGCCGCATGGCCGCCGATGCCTTGAAGGAGGCCAACGCCTCGCTGGAACAGCGGGTGGAGAAACGGACCGGCGAGTTGCGCGAACAGATCGCCGTGCGCGAACAGGTCGAGGCGCAATTGCAGCATCAGGTCATGCACGACGCGCTGACCGGATTGCCGAACCGCATCTACATGCGGGACCGCCTCGAACGCGGCATCGCCCGTCTGCGCCGCGACCCGGACCAACGCCTGGGGCTGCTGTATATCGATGTCGACCGCTTCAAAGTGGTCAACGACAGTCTGGGGCACCTTGCCGGCGACGAAGTACTGGTGGAAGTCGCCCGGCGCCTGGCGGGTTGCGTGCGCGAGCCGGACATGGTCGCGCGCCTGGCCGGCGACGAGTTCGCGATTCTGATCGAGCAGGTGCAACTGCCGGAAACGGCGTCCAAGATCGCGCAGCGCGTGCTGCAGTCGATGCGGGCGACGATGACCGCAGGCGACCGGGAGCTGCAGGTTTCCATCAGCGTCGGCATCGCGATCATCGACGACAGCTACGACTCCGCCGACCGCATCCTGCACGACGCCGACCTCGCCCTGTATCGCGCCAAGGCCGCGGGGCGCAACCGCTTCGTGCTGTTCGACGACGCCATGCAGCACCCCGCGATGGGGGTGCTGGATCTGGAGCAGGCGCTGCGCGATGCGCTGCTCAACGACGAGTTCATGCCCTACTTCCAGCCGTTAGTGCGTCTGGCGGATGACGTCGTGGTCGGTTACGAGGCGCTGCTGCGCTGGCAACATCCGCAACGCGGGGTGTTGGCGCCCGGCGAGTTCCTGCAGGTGGCCGAGGACAGCGGGCTGATCGAAGCGATCGACTGGCGCATGTTCCGGTTGGCCCTGGAATGCAGCCGCGACCTGGTGCGCGAGGGCGCCTACATCACCCTCAACGTCTCCCCGCGCCTGTTCCAACAGGGAGACTTCGACCGGCAATTGCTCGACCTGACCCTGGAGATCGGATTCGATCCCAAGCGCTTGCGGCTGGAAGTGACCGAAGGCACTTTGCTCGGGGATCCCGAAGCCATGGTGGCGGTGCTGAGGCGGTTGCGCGAGGCCAACATAGAAGCGGCGCTGGACGATTTCGGCACCGGCTACTCCTCGCTCGGGCACGTGCATCGTTTCCCGCTGAAGATGATCAAGATCGACCGCAGCTTCATCGCTCCGTTCGCGGACGGGGTATCTCCGCGCAGTTCGGCGGTGATCGGGGCGATCCTGGCCCTGGGCCACGCGCTGGGCGTAGAGATCGTGGCCGAAGGCATAGAGACCCAGCATCAGCGCGAGGTGTTGACGGCGATGGGATGCGACTACGGCCAGGGCTATTTGTTCGGGCGGCCGCAACCGGTGCTCCATTGGCTGGACGAGCAATGACTTGATGCTGCGGCGCGCCCGACCACGCGCCCTTCCCCGCCCGGCTCAAGACGCCGGCTGCCGGGGACCGAATTTCTGCATCGAGGCGGACACCGTCCCAGCGGACCCTTCAAGCTGTCCGAATCCTGCTTAGAAAGCGGAATCGGCTCCGCTCACCCCGAGATCTCGCGTACCGCCCGCACCGCGCGCTCTACTTCTTCGGGCGTATTTACTAGACTCGGCGCAAGCCGCGCGTAGGTGATGGCGTAGGGACTGGTGCTGGCGACGATGTTGCGGGCCAGCAGCTGCTTCACCACGTCGGCGGGTTTGACGCCTTCCACTTCGAAGGAGACCAAACCAGCGGAAAGATCGCCGGATTTCGGTGTGTGGATCTTCACCCGCGGATTCTCGGCAAGGCCGGCTTTGCACTGGTCGTTGAGGCTGCGGATGCGCGCCGCCACTCGCGCCGGTCCCATCTGCTGGTGCATGCGGAACGCCGCGGCGGTCGCCCATTGATGATCGTAAGCGACGAAGCCGCCCGGGCTCATGCGGCTGGCGTTGTTGGGCGACGCGGGTTTCTCGCCCTTCTCCCACGCCGTGTACTGGTCCAAATCGCTGAAGCTGGGAATCATCGAATGCAGCCGCGCCCAGTTGTCGGCGCTGGCCCAAACCAACCCGGTGCCGCGCGGGGCGAACATCCACTTGTGCGTGCCCGCGCAGAAATAATCGCAACCCATGGTGGCGATGGTTTCGTCGGTACTGCCCAGGCCGTGCACGCCATCCACCACCAGCAGCAGCGGTGCACCGTTGCGTGCGCGCAAACCGGCGGAGATCTCGCGGATGGGCAGGCGGATGCCGCTGCTGGAATGCACCCAGGTCAGGCCGATCACGCGCGTCTTCGGGCCGATCCCTGCCAACAAGGCGGCGATCAGCGAATCGGTGGTGGCGCTGGCCGCATCGGTGAACAAGGGAATCTTGCGCATGCTGGCGCCAGTGCGTTCGGTGGCCAGGCGGATGGATTCGTGGTGCGAATAATGATCATGCGTGGTGCACAGCACTTCATCGCCGGGCTTGAGTGGCAGGCCGTGGTAAACCAGGGCCAGGCCGGTGGTGGTGTTGGGGGTCAAGCACACGTCCTCCGCGCGGCCGCCCAGGTAACCAGCGATCTCGGTCCGTACTTGCAATGGCACGTTGTGCGCGTCGTCTTCGAACAGTCCGCGCTCGATCACCAGGAAGGGATTGGCATCGATGGCGCGGCGATAGCCTTCGATCGCTTCGCGCACCGGCGCCGGATGGCTGGCGATGAAGAAGCTGGCGAAGTGCAGATAGGCCGGGTCCAGCACGAACTGCGCGCGCACCTTGTCCCAATCGGAGAGGTCCGGCGAGGCAGGAGTTTCGGCAGCGAGTGCGGACAGCAGTCCGGCCGGAAGCAGCGAAGTGGCGGCCAGCGCCGTGGGTGCGGTAAGGAAACTGCGTCGGGTAAGGCCCATGTCGAAGATCTCCACAGATTGGCTGGGACGGCCATCAAGAACTCCAACGCGCTGGCGTGGGGGCAACGGACATCGAAAAGAGAGATTGCGGGCCGCTCCCGCCTTCTGGCCTACCAGCGCTTCGGCAGCATCTTGGAAAAAACGAGCCGTTTCTGTTCATCTCTCGCCAAGAATCCTCCGCGTATCAGGTCGCGAAGAATGTGGTTGATCATCTCCCGTGTGGCGCCCACTCGATCTGCGATCTCCTGCTGGGTCAGGGTTACCGGCACCACGCGGATATCCCCCTCGTTCAATGCAACCTGATTCAGCAGGTCGACCGTACGTTCGTAAACGTCATGCAGCGCTAGGCTCTTGCTCAGCTGGGTGGCATGACGCAATCGCGCTATCAGTTTGTAGACCAGGCATTCCGCGAACTCCGGATAGGTCTTCATGAAACCGCGGATCGCCAGGTGATCGACCACGATGCATTGCGAATTGACGACGGCTTTCACCGATGCCGACCTGAGCCCGCCATCGAGGAAAAGCTCTCCGAAGAACTCTCCGGGGTGGAGGATGTTGTAGACCAACTCACGACCTTTGTCGTCCTGGGTGAAGACTTTGAGCTGGCCGGCGATAAGAATGTAGAGCGCGTCGGAGACTGCGCCTTCCTCGATCAGCAGCTCGTTTCGGCCATACCACTTGGCATCCCCGCACAGCGCCAGCTGTGAGAGTAGTTCTGGCGAAAGATTGTTGGAGCTGTCTTCTTGCATGGCGCGCGCTGCCATCTGCTCCGTTCCCCGGGGCTGGAAGCATAGCTCAAGTCGGACGACGCCTCGTTTCCACGTCCCGGGACCCATACGGCTGGCTCGTCGGGCTGTGAAATATTTACGTTGCGAGCCCTCTCGGCGAGCGCTCCTGCGACTTTCTACGCCGATTCAGCGTGCCGCTTCAGTTCCCGCTTCTCGAACCAATGGTCGGCGTAGGGATTGTCGTTGTATCGGGGAATTTCGCGGTAGCCGTTGCGGGTGTATAGCGCGTGGGCCTCCTTCAGGGCGCGGTTGGTGTCCAGTTGCAGCGTATCCAGACCCATCTGTCCCGCATGCCGCTCTAGCGCATCGAGCAAGCGCTGGGCGATGCCCAGGCCTCGAGCATCGGGCGCCACCCACATGCGCTTGATCTCGCCAACCCTGGGCGCGGTCACTTTCAGTGCGCCGCAACCGAGCGGACGCCCATCCAGTTGCGCGATCAGGAATAGCCCCGCGGGCGGCAGCAGTTCTTCGGGATTGGCCGACACCGTGCGCGCCGGATCGAATCCCGTCTCGAAGCGTTCTTCCAGTTCGTGGAAATACGCCTCGAAGCACGCACGGGCGTCCGCGCTGGCGGGATCGGCGGGTTCTATCGTCACCGCCGATGCGCGCATCAGCCGCTCCACCTCCGCCATCGCCGCGATCATGCGCTCGCGCTGCGCCGCACCTAGCGAAGCCAGCAACGAAGTCGCGAAATCCTGCGAATGGCGATCGAGCGCGTCGAATTCCCGCAGCCCTTTCCGGGTCAGCACCGCCCGGCGCACCCGGCCATCTTCGGCGGCGCGTTGCGAATTCACCAGGCCCTGCGCCTCCAGCGAACGCAGCATCCGGCTGAGATATCCCGAGTCCAACGACAGCCGTGCGCGCAAATCACGCAGGTCCGCACCACCCCTGCCGATCTCGAACAACAGCCGCGATTCGCCCAGCGGACGGCCGCGGCTGAGGTAGTCGTCCGACAGCACTCCGATCCGTTGGGTAACGGCCCGGTTGAAGCTGCGGACTTGCTGGATTTGCTGTTCGTCCATTTATCTGACTTTAATCAGATAAATGGACTGTGTCAACATCCGAACCTACCCTGGCTGCGAGACCGGAAATTCGCGGATCAGGCGTGCGTCAACATGAAATCAATCGCCGCGCATACCGTCGCCACTTGCGCGGCATTGCATTGCTCGGGCGTGGCGCGGGGGCTGTCGGGATAGACCTCGGTGGTGGTGGTGTAGCGGGCGTCGGTAATGCCCGCGCATAGGCCCAGCCGCTTGAACGCGTAGTTGATGACGCCCGGGGCGACCACCGGCGAGCCGATGATCTGGCCTTCGCTGTCGGCCGGGGCGATATGGGTAACCTTGGCCACCGCCGCGATCACCGCCTGCTGGAACTCCGGTTGCGGGTTCTCGCTATCGGCGCACAGATAGAAGCCATCGGGGATTTCACCGGGCTCGTACGCCACGCCGTCGCGGGCGGCTAACGCCGGGCGGAACTCGGATTCGTCGGTATCGGTGGTCTCGTGAAGATCGATATGCAGGCCGATGCGATCGCGGAGCGGCGCGATCAGGCGCATGAGCGCGGCCGATTCCTGCGCCGGGCTATCGGCGCGGAAGGAACGGTTCGGGTCCACCGCATCCGGGTTCCAACGGTGAATGCGTTCGTAGGCCCACGGGCTGACGCAGGGAACGACGATCAGGTTGACCCGGCCCGCATAGCGCGACGCATGCGCATCGACGAACTGCAATGCGCCGTGCACGCCACTGGTTTCATAACCATGCACGCCGCCGGTCACCAGCGCGCAGGGAAGTTCGTCCCGCCACTCGCGACTCTTGATCGCGAACAGCGGATAGACATCGGCACCGTAGTCCAGGCGACCGTACTCCACCACGTCGAAACGCGAGCGCAGCCCTTCCACCACGCGCAATACATCCGCCCCATAGCTGCGCTGGCGGCTCTGCCGCGACCGCCAGTCCGCCACGTCGGCCGAGCCCCAGGGTTGACCGGGCGTGCCGATGGGATAGAAAGCCTGGGTCGTCATCTAATTGCTCGCTCTGTTGGTATCGGCCGGAAGAATGCGAGGGATTTTACCATCGCGACCGCTACAGCCTTACGTGCCCATGCAGCGCAGGTCCGGAAGCCGCTCCAACGGCGATCTTGTCGATTCCGCTCCCGCTAGTTCGTCGTCAGCAAGAGCATCGCTTTCCTCCCCTGGTCCGCCTGCTCGCCCTTCCCTTCAACGAGCCGCCTTCATGTCCTTCCAAGCCTATCTAGACAATATCCAGACCAAGACCGGCAAAAGCCCCGCCGATCTCCGCGCCCTCGCCGCCCAAAAGGGTTATGCCAATTCCAAGGGTCTGCTGCCCGGGGTCAAGGCGGGCGATATTCTGGCGTGGCTTAAACAGGACTTCGGACTGGGCCACGGCCATTCGATGGCTATCGTGGCGCTATTGAAAGGGACAAAGAAGGAGGGCGATCGATAACGGCGAAGCGATTCTCCACCCATCTGCCGGAAACACCAGCCACTGAATCCGACGAACCTCACACCATCCATGGAGACAATCATGAAGAACTTCCTAGCGATCTTTACCGGTTCCCCCGCCGCGATGGAGCAATGGAAATCGCTCGACGCCAAGACGCGCGAGGAGCGCGAGCAGGCGGGCATGCAGGCCTGGCAGAACTGGGCCACCAGCAATGCCAAGAGCATCGTGGACCAAGGTGCGCCGCTGGGTAAGACCAAGCGCATCACAGCAGAAGGCATCGCCGATATCCGCAACGCGATGGCCGCCTACACCGTGGTCCAGGCCGAATCGCACGAAGCCGCCGCCAAGATATTCCAGAACCACCCGCATTTCTCGATCTTCCCCGGCGATGGCGTGGAAGTCATGGAATGTTTGCCGATGCCGGAAATGTAGCGCCGTCCGCACGCTCCTCTCCTGCCAAGGACATGCCGGCACTGACAGCGACATGAGTCCTCTCGCTGCGCTGTTCGAACAGTGACAAAGCGCCGGTACGGGTCGCGCCGGCACGCGCCTTTTCGTCGTGCCCGTCGCTAGAGTCAGGAAGATGAAGCGGCAAGCGTGAACCGACAGAAAATGGGGTGTTAAGTCCGTGCATCCGTCGATCGCCGGCTCGCGTATCTCCCTCTAACGGCGCCTGCCGCAAGATAGATCGATGAAAGCCATGGCCCGCGAGCACTCCAAGAGAAGAACCCCGCGTCGGCAGCACGACGTGGGCGCGATGACCAACGAGATCGCCAGCCATATACCCAGGATGTGGACGCGTTCTCCGTCGGAAGACGATTTCTGGCGCTGGTTCTGCGGCGAGGTTCAGTCGGTGTCGAGGAATTCGGCGGATATCAAAGAGAGAAGCCGGCTTCACGCACGCTTGCTGGCCGCGCTTTCGCGCGCGGGATTGCCGCAACCTCCGCCGACCTTCCAGTGGCGGTGTTGAACGAAAGGTCGCCCAAAAATTCTTTCAGCTGCAGCGCGACAACGTGTGGGTCGCCTCGCCGCGCTACCGTCACTATCGCAGCCCAGGCTGCGGCTAGCTCAAACCTGCTGCGGGCATTTCGCGCGTCTCAGGGCACTTCGCATGTCCAGATAGAAGACGCGATCCAGAGATTGGCCCGGGTCAGGTGGTTGTACACCTCTTCGATAGGGGTGCCCGCTTGCGCCGTGCATTTGGCGACGGCATCGGCGCGGGCATTCTCCAGCGCTATGCCGGGGTCGTAACTCTGGCCGCTGCCGCTGACATACACCGTGGCGGCCATGGCCGAGCCGATGGGCAATAGCAGCGCCAAAGCCATAGCGATGGAATACTTTTTCATTTTCCTCTCCCGATATTGATCCGAACGTGTTAAGTCGAACACGAGGCCTACAGACGGAGCCGTGAAAATCGAGTAAGCAGACTGTAAAGAAGCGATTCCCAATCTTTATATTGTGAAACTGATCCCGTTATTCGCCGATGCGCCGTTTTTTGCATCTGCTCGGACTTCATTCGTGCACCTACGCCATCGAAGTTGTCCGCAACACCCAGGCCGATCGCGTCAGTCAAACCTAGTCGCAGCCCAAGAGATCGCGACGCTCAATCCTGCCGTCTTCCACTACTGGAGACGACGATGGACAGAAACGAGATAGACGCACGGCTGCAGAAACTCCGGGCCGACTTGCCCAGCATGTTGGCCGATGCCGAAGACGAAGAAGATTTCTGGCCAGCGTTCGCCGACGAGGCGGATCTGATCGAAGACGGCGCCCTCAGCCGTGAAGACGGCCGTTACGTTCGGAACCAGCTGAATAGGATGCTGCAGCAAGCCGGCGTCGCCGAGCGTCTATGAGCAAGAGCGGTCAGAAACGCCTACCTTTAGTCGCTTACTTTCACGCAATCGGCGGCCACCACCAATTAGGAGTACAACGGAGCCAGCCGCTGACAGTTAGAGCGGCGTGCGTGGTCCAAGCCACAGGTCGTATCCCATGTTTTCCGCCCAACGCATACACCGCTTGGCGCCGACTGTATTGCTGGACATCGTCGCTGAACTCGCCTACTGGGAAAGCTGCTATCCCCACTGCAGCTTCTACCGCAGCCGTCTTCCTTTCAAGGCCTACATACCCACCTTCAAGTTCGGGTACGACTCCTATCTTCTGCATTACAGAGAGAGGTTGGTCGAACTATTGCCGAAACTTGAGATTCTTTACCGCGAACAGCCTAGGAACGAACAGCTGAGATGGAAAGACGCGACGCTGATCGTAAGCGCCGCGTGGCAAAGAATGGGCGCCGGTCACACTCCATAGAGCATTTTTGTTCGTCTGATGTGCAGACCTTTCGCGCCGATAAACGCTGTCGCTTAACGTCATGCCGCGCAGAATATCCGCATGGAGATTCTTGGCCGAGACTTCAGCGAACGCAGTTCTCCCGCTTATTCGACCGCCTGGGCCGAACAGGTTCTGGAAGAATTGGAGGCGCATCTGCCCCGCATGCGCAGAGAATGCAGCGCCCTCGAATTCTGGCAATGGCTCAATGGAGAAGCCGACTCGGCGCAGCGTTGCCTGCCGACTGACGAGCGCAAGCGCGAGGTCAAGCTCAGAATCGCAGACCTGGTGAAGGAGCAGCTTCGCACGCAAGACCAGGAGTCGTACAACTCTCTGGCCGACGACGACCGATCCCGACGCTGACTATTAGTTGCATGCTGGATTGCGAAGCCGACCCGGTCAGCGAAACTAACTGCCCCGTCCCGCCGCTTCTATCTTCGCAACGTCCACCTTCTTCATCTCGAGGAAGGCGCGCATCACCCGGTCGATAGTCTCGCGGTCGCCGGAAGTCATGAATTCTTCCATCACCACCGGTGCTATCTGCCAGGACAGACCGTAGCGATCTTTGCACCACCCGCATTGCTCGGCCTCCGGCACGCTGGACAGCTGCGCCCAATGGCGATCCAGCTCGGCCTGGTCGCGGCAATGGACCATGAAAGAGATGGCCTCGTTGAAGGTGAAGCCGTGCGGATACGCGCTGTCCATGGCGATGAACCAGGCCTCGCCCAGCCGGAAATCCGAAAACATGACCGTGCTGGCCTTGTTCGGCGCCGCGCCTTCGGCATAGCGCACGAGTTGTCCGGCTTGCGAGTCCTCGAACACCGAGCGATAGAACTCGCCCGCTTCTTCGGCCTTGCCGCAGACCTCGCCGGTGAACATCAGTGCCGGCACGATCGCCGGTCGCGGCTCGGCGGTGGGATCGGTCTGGAACAACTGCCAGGACAGGCCGTAGCGATCCTGCACCCAACCAAAGCGCGGGCTGAAGGGATACGCATCCAGTGGCATCAATGCCTGGCCGCCGTCGATGAGCGCGGCCCAAGTGCGATCCAAGCGCGCGACCGCGTCCGCATCGCGCGAGGGATCGAAGTGGACGAAGAACGACACCGAGGGGTTGAACTTGAAGTGCGGCCCGGCGCTGATGGACATGAAGGGCTGGCCGTGCAGTTCGAAGGACACCACATCGCAGTCGCCCGACGGGGTATCGCGGATCTGGACCACGGACTGGATGCGGGAGTCCGGAAACACCGAGCAATAGAACTCGGCGGCTTCTTTGGCCTGGGTGTCGAACCACAGGTGCGGGGTGATGCGCTTGGGCAGGGACATGCGAAGTTCCTTGGCTGGGGGTCACGTCTCTACGACGATCCTGGGCACCGTAAATCGACAGCGGTTCCCTAGAGGTGAATCCGAGCTTCGCGGTGCCGGGTTCGCATGTGAATCCTTCCCTTCACAAATGCTTCCCAACATCCCTCAAAAATTACGACCGTCATCCCGGCGTATGCCGGGACCCAAGCCCGCGCGCGCGTAAAGTTGGGTCCCGGCATTCGCCGGGATGACGGCCTGAGAATGGGTCGGTCACTGTGTTGTCTCTTTCCACCCAGGCAATGGTGGCCAGCTCGGTTGGTGAAAACCATGTCGCCCGAACCGTCCCACGGTTCTCGTCGTAAACAACATCGGCGCCGACAATGCCGTAGGAGCGACGTAAGTCGCGAATAGATCGAACCGGAACGATTCAAGTGGTCCGACATGTTTCATTCGCGACTTACGTCGCTCCTACGACGACCCATTGTTTCGCCTACGCGGTTCGGAGGTTCACTCCGGCTTCTTGTCCGCGAACTTCTGCAACAGCTTCTTGCCCTCCGGCGACTGCGCCAGTCCTTCCAGCATGCTGGCGATCGCCGTGCCGCCGTCGGCGGAGAACAGGTCCATCACGCTGGACAATCCTTTGCTGGGGGTGCCGGCATTGGAGATTACCTTCACGTCGGCCGATTTCAGCGCTTCGGCCTGGGCCGTACCCACCGCCTGCGCGGCTTCGATGTTGCGGATGCCCAGCAGATAGGTCTGGTAACCCTGGTCGCTGCCGATCTTCTCGGCCAGCTTGATCTGCGCGTCCACCGGCGCCATCAAGATCGCAGTTTCCGCCGAACCCTTGGCGTTGCCTTCCACCGCGATGCCCTCGGCGTTGCGCTTGGCCGCTTCCAGCTTGCCCTCGGCGGTGAGCACGGTCTGCTGCTTGCTGCCCTCGGCCGAGACGATGGCCACCTGTTTGGCCGCATCGGCCTGCACGATCGCCACTTCCTTGGCCTGCGCCGCGGTGATCACCGCTACTTCGCGATTGATTTCGGCGCCGCGCACGTTCTTCACCTGCACCACGTCCATTTCCTTGGCCGCGGTTTCGCGCTGCTGCACCTTCACCTGCTGCGAGGACTGCTCGTTGGCCACGCCGACGTTCTTCTCCTTCTCGGCGGTGCGCAGGCCCACCTGCTCGGAGGCCTGCTGGCGCGACATCTCGATCTCGCGCTTGGCGGCGATCTCCGCCATCTCGGCCTGGCGAGTGTTATCGGCCACCACCAGCCGCGATTCGCGCTCGATGCCCGAGGTGCGCTTGGCCATGATGTTCTGGATGACTTCGCTTTCCTTGGAGTCGCGGATGTCCATCAGCTCGATGTTCTTGATCGCCTCCACGCCCCACCCGCCCAGCTGCGGCGTCACTTCCTTGGTGAAGGCTTCGCCGAAGCGGCTGCGGTCCAGCATGATCTGGTCTATCTCGTGCGCGGCCAGCACGGTGCGTACGGAGCCCTGCACGATGGCGGTCAGCTGTTCCTTGAGTTCCTCGAACGAGGCCACGCGCTGGGCGGCGGTGTTGGAATCGCTGATGCGGAAGAAGGCCATGACATGCACCAGGAACGGTACGCGCTCTTTGTCGTAGGCGGCGTAATCCGGCAGGTCGATGGAGAAGTTGGAAACCGGCAGCGTCACCCGCACCAGGCCGATCATCGGAATCCGCGAGGGCCATTCGTAGTAGGTATTGCTGGCGAAGCCCTTGCCGTAGGAAACGGTGTTCTTGCGGGTCTGCACGATGTGGACTTCGTTGACGGGCACCACGCGGCGCAGGGCGATGGTCCAGAAGAACAGGGAGATGCCGATAAGGGCGGCCACGGCAATGGCCGCCAGCATAAGGGTGGTGCCGAGCATGGAAGATCCTGAGAGGTGTGCAAGGACGGCCAGTATAGGGGTGTCGTAGGGTGGGTCTTGACCCACCATTGCCATGGATCAGATTGCATTGGCGTTGGCACCAAGACGTGGGCCAAGGCCCCCCTACGATGCCCATAGGAACGCGTTTTCGTCGCCCTATTTTCGGCTTGGTCGGCCGCCAGGGCGTTTTTGTCGTACGCCGGTTGCCAGCCCTGCGCCGAGGGTTGCACTCTCCTCTCCGCTGCCACCTTCGGTAGCGCGTATGACGCGTCTAGGAGCTCTGAGTTGAAGACACTGATTGCCGTGGTTGCCTGGTGCATCCTCTTCGTCCTGTGCTGGCCGCTCGCCCTGCTGGTCCTGGTGCTCTGGCCGCTGGCCTGGTTGCTCGCCTTGCCGTTCCGGCTGGTGGGCATCACCTTCACCGCCCTGTTCGCGTTCCTGCAGGCGCTGTTGTTCCTGCCTGCCCGCCTGCTTGGCTGGCGTCCGCAGGCGCGTCACGTCGCCGCAGCCTGATCCGGGCGCCTCGGTTACGTTCGACTGGACGAGCGACGTTTAAACCTGCGAGCTGGAGCCCTTCCCCGCCAGTTCGTATGCTTTCCGTCCGGGCACCGGTACGGAATTGAGGAACGCCATGAGCGAGCGGACACTTTCAGGTTCCTGCCACTGCGGCGATACCGGGTGGACGCTCATTGGCGATCCCGGCTCGATCACCGCCTGCAACTGCACGCTATGCCGGCGCTACGGGGCGCTCTGGGCTTACGACTACGAGAACGAACGCATTGCGGTCATCGGACCCACGCGCGTCTACACGCGCAGGGGCAAGTCCAAGCCGTCGCTGGAGATCCATTTCTGCGCGACTTGCGGCTGCGTCACCCATTGGCTCGGCAGGGAGGTGGATGAGGCGGGTCGGCGCCGCATTGCAGTCAATGTCCGGCTGGCAACGCCCGATGCGGTCGCGCACCTGGCGATCGACCATTTCGACGGCCTGGATAGCTTCGATGATCTGCCCCGCGATGGGCGATGCGTGCGGGAAATGTGGTTCTAGCAACGCAGGGCGGAACCACGGCAGTCGAGGGCCGGCTACGCGGATCCGCCCTTGCGAACGCGCCTCAGGGCTTACTTGAATACCAGTTCGCGCAACAGTTCCTGGCCCAGCAAAGTGCGCATCACGGTGCGCTTACCGGAGGCCTCGTCGGCTTGCTTGTAATTCAACTTAGTGACCTGGGCCATGATCGGATCCATCTTTTCGTCGATGCCGTCGAACGCGGCCATGTTCGGATAGGTGGTGACCAAATACAGGTCGGCTTCGTTCGGATTGTGCGCCGTCGCGCTGTAGACGTGGTATTCGGTGACGAGGCCCGCTTCCTTGGATGCCTCCTGTACCTTCCGCCACGTGCCGTTCAAATAAGCCATGTAATTTTCGAACTGGCCATCGACGATCTTGATGGCGTTGACGACGATGACGGGACCATCGGCATAAGGCTTCTCCTGCGCAATGGCCGGCGCGGCGGCGACGGCGAGCAACAGGCACAACAGGCTTGCGTACAGACGGTTCATGGAAAGCTCCCGGTGGACGGGCCATGCGGACACCCGCATGGCGTGACCGGTCGCCCCTGTTCCGGCTGGTCGCACGTGGCTCAACGTGGCGTGGCGACGGAAGCGGCCAGCAAGCCGTAACCGAAAGCGGGCGACGTTATGTGCAAGCGCAGCACATCGCGCCGTCGCTGCACCCGATACCGTTGCGGCGCCGTGTCGATTGGCACGCCCCTCACACCTTCACGCCAACTGAGCAGGCAGCGGTGAACATGGCGCCACTGTGCGCCACTGTCGATTCCACCCACCCACCCAAGGAGGTTCAACATGATCCGCAAGCACGCTCTTTCGATGACCGCCCTCGCCCTGCTGTGTTCCGCCCCGCTCGCTGCGCAGGAAGCCGCCGCGCCGCCGGCGATGACCCCCGAGATGCAGGCGATGATGGAGGCCTACCAGAAGGCCGGCACGCCCGGCGCCGAACACAAGAAAATGGCGGCGACGGCTGGCACCTACGACCTCACGGTCAAGGCCTGGCATGAGCCCGGCAAGCCACCCACCACCGACGCCGGCACCGCCACGCGCAAGATGATCCTCGGCGACCGCGTCCTGGTGGAGGAAATGACTTCGCAGATGATGGGCCAGCCCTTCAGCGGCCAGGGGCTGCAGGGCTTCGAGAACGTCACCGGCAAGTATTGGTCGACGTGGAACGACAGCATGAGCACCGGCCTGATGGTCAGCGAAGGCACCTGCGACGCCAAAGGGGCCTGCACCTTCACCGGCACCTACAACGATCCGGTCAGCAAGAAGCCGCAGACCACGCGCATGACCACGCGCTGGACCGATGCGACCACCGAGGTATTCGAGATGTACGGCCCCGGCCCGGACGGCAAGGAAGCCAAGATGATGGAGATCACCTACAAGAAGCGCACGCAGTAGGACGGATTCAAGGCGAATTACAGGGACGGAGGCAATTGACGCTAATTAATTGCCCCGTCGCCTAGCTCGTAGGGTGGGCCTTGGCCCACTATTGCCATAGATCGGATTGCATTAGCGTCGGAAACCAAAAAGCGGGTGGGCCAAGGCCCACCCTACGAGGTCTCCGCGTACGCCAGGGCTCAGGGGGCTTGGATCGCCCACTGTTGATTGTTGCCACCCGTCCAAGCCCACTGATGCACGTTTGCGCCATTGGCCGTGGAGACGCCTGCGACATCCAGCGCGGAGCCGGTGCTGCTGACCGGAGACAGCCGATAGAAGCCTCCGCTCGTCGCCGAGATTGTCCAGCGCTGATTATTGGCGCCGGTATAGGTGCGAATGTCCACGTTGGTTCCATTCGCCGTCGAGGTACTCGCCACCTCCAAAGCCTTTCCGCTTTGCACGCCGGTGATCCGGTAGGTGTTGTTGCCGAGGTGAGTGAACGTCCAGCGTTGGTTGTTGCCGCCGCCATACGTCCACTGCACGACGTTGGCACCGTCGGCGGTATTGCCGCCGCTCACGTCGAGCGCCTTGCTGCTGTGTCGGGCAATCACCTTATACGTGCCGTTCGCGATGATCTGGCCGGGATCGGCGCCTCGCTTGATCGCGTCGATGGCGCCCCAATCGACGACCGCGCCGTTGGAGCGGTTGAACAACGCGAATTCGGCCACGCCGTTGTCCCAGTAGAAGGTCTTCAAGCCATTCACACGGGCCGCGCGATTGATGTATTCCAAATAATACTCGCGCGACGGCCGGCTCATGCCCGAGCGAAACGCCACTCCGTATTCGCCGATGACGACCGGAATGCCGTTGTTGACCCACTTGGACCGAACCTGGGCGAAGAGACTGTCGACATAGCTCTCCTGGGCCCAGGAGCAGGCGCTCTGCGGCGGATACGGCGAACCCCAATACAAACAGCTCCCGGCCGGATCCAGCGTGTAGGTGTACGGATCGTAGAAATGGACCTCGACCATGAGCCGGTTGGCGATCGAGTCCGACGGCATGTTCAAGAAGTTGATGCCGTGCTGCATGTTGGTGTTGTACGTCTGCACGATAAGCGTGCGCGACGCATTGTTGCCGCCGGTGGCGCGCACGGCATCGACGAAGCTCTGGTTGTACGACTGTTGAACGGTGTTGTTCTCGGTGGTAGGCGTGTCGTAATTGGCGTGGACTTCGTTGGTGCCGGCGAACAGCACGCGCTGGTCGTAGTTGCGGAAGGTGTTGGCGATCTGGGTCCAATAGGCGCGCTGCTTCTGATTATTCGAGACCTGGTACGAGTAAAGAGGATGCTCTTCGAGCCAGCCGCCATCCCAATGGATGTTCAGAACCACATACATGTCCTGGTTGTACGCGTAGTCCACCACCTGCTTGACGCGCGCCATCCAGGCGGCGTCGATGGTTTGTGTCGCCTGGTTGGCGTGACAGTCCCAAGCCGCCGGGATGCGGATGGCGTTGAAGCCAGCAGCTTTCACCGAGGTGATGAGTTGCTGCGTGATCGCGGGATTGCCCCAGGCGGTCTCGCCGCAGATGGCTTCCATGGTATTGCCCACGTTCCAGCCGATCCGGATCTGGTCCGCGACTTGCTGGGCCGGTGGAAGCTGGGCGAAGGCGGGTCCTACAAGCAGGAATCCCATAGCAGCAAACATCGACAATTGTTGAATCACTCTGGATCGGATCGAGCGAATGCAAGAAATCGGTGACGCGAGAAGCGCGCGCGACTTCTGCCAGGTCGCAGCGAAAGGGGTGCGATTGGACATAAATCCTCCTGATTTGGACCAACACTAGTGGCGAATGAAATGCTGGGGGCGTGTCGATTGAGCTCACGTCCCGTCGCAAGGAGTAGCTTTCTCAGGCGCTTGCGTGCTGCTGCCCCGATGAAATCGGTTCCGGCATTTTTTGTTCCGGTTCCGCTACGCCATCAGTTGGCGTTCCAGGGCTTCGTGTTGCCGGCTGCTGCCGTTGTGTCACGAACTGTCATGGATCAACTTCGAGGCGAGCATAGGCAGGCGCGCCGTGTCATATCCAATGAATTGTTGGGAGCGAGCTATATCGTTTTTGAATGCGGCATCGCACCAACAGAACCCGCATCACATAACCGCTTCTCGCGAATGCTTCCGACATTTTCAGAAAAAAATGTCGTCATCTGAGCGAAACCGTTTTCACACAAAGTCGTAGGAGACCACGCAGGGCGGAACCGCCGAAGGCGATGACCAGCCTCGCTGTTGAAAACCCGCCGCATGTCTTTCATCGTATGCGACGCGGCCGAACGATTGGCCGCATTCCAGTTTCCGCAGTTTTGCCGACAGAGGCAGGTATTCAGTGGATTGGGACGCTTCGACTACGCTCGATTGGACGAGTGACGGTTAGACATGCGGCGGAAACGCCTTCGGCGGTTCCGCCCTACGAGCTTCGGCAAGGTTTTCCGCCCTACCCCGGCTGGCACGCTTCCTCATCCACTTGCCTCACCTCGCACTCGATGTCCCAGCCGTCGCCATGGATCTTCAGGAAGCGCTTGCCCCATTCGACCGCTTCTTCCCGGGTCTTGGCCTGGAACAAGCAATACCCGCCGATCACTTCTTTGCTCTCGGTAAACGGGCCGTCGGTCACACTGAGTTTGCCGCCGCTGAGGCGAATGCGCACGCCTTCCGAAGTGGGACGCAGGCCGGCGGTGTCCAGCAGCACGCCGGCCTGGGTCATCTCTTGCATCAACTTGTCCATGTCGGCCATGAGCTGCTCGCTGGGAACCAGCCCGGTGTTCTCGTTCACCCGGATCATGGAAAGGAATCGCATGGTCTAGCCTCCTGTTGTGGGTACGCGAGCCGCGCGACCTTCGCGCTTCTCTCTCCAGACGTCGAATGGCGAAGGGCGGAATCGACACACGTGCGCCTGGACCGCGAGCACCAACCGCCAATCGACGTCACACCGAGAGTCGTCATCCGGCGCATGCCGGGACCCGAGCCGGCGCGCGCGTTGAGTTGGGTCCCGGCATGCGCCGGGATGACGACCTGATGGTGGGTCGGTTGCTTCGGCGATCACGAGATTTCCGCCTGTCCTCGACATCTTGGATCGAAAACGCCAGCCACACCCGCCAGGGTCAACTTCAGCGGTGAGGTCGTTGCCGACAAAGACGTTATCCTGAAATTCCACTGGGATAAGCGCAACCCGAAAGCTCCGATTTACAGCCGTGCGTTTTCCGCCGATGAAGGCCGAACGTGGGAATGGAATTGGTACTCGAACTTTTCACCACGGTGACTGCCTGTCCCGTTTTGCCCGGCTATTCCAGGCCGAGCACCGTCACCGATGCTGGCGCGACGGTGATGGTGAGTTCGCTGCCCGCGACCTTGGCCGACAATGCCTTGGGGGCGACGGTATCGGGTGCGTCGAAGGTGTTGACGCTGTCGACCTTCGGCGCCGAAAGGGTTTGGCCCGACGCCTTCGTGGCTTTCACACCGGCAAGTGACACGCTGAAGGTCGCGGGCGACTTCGCGTCGAGATTGGTGACGGCAATCCAAACCTTGCCGGTTTTGTCCCTGGCCGCGACGGCGTCGACGCGCGGCAGGGTGATGCCGTTGGTCGTATAGGTGCCGGCGTCGAAGGTCAGCGGTACGAAGGTCGCATCCTGGAACGGCACGTACATATGAAAGACGTGATAGGTCGGCGTCAGCAGCATCTTGTCCTTGTCGGTCAGGATCATCGCCTGCAGGACGTTGACCATCTGCGCGATATTGGCCATGCGGACGCGGTCGGCGTGGCGCGCGAAGACGTTGATGCTGAGCGCGGCCAGCACGGCGTCGCGCTGGCTGACCTGCTGCACCAGAGCGCCGGGGTTCGATCCCGGCGTCGGCGCCAGCCACGCACCCCATTCGTCGACGGCCAGGGCGACCTTCTTGTCGGGGTCATATTTGTCCATGATCGCCGAATAGGTCTTGATCGCGTCGTCCATGGCGATCGCGTCTTTCACCAGGGCGGCATAGTCCTTTTCGTCAAAGCCCGTGCTCGGCAAATGCGGCGGCCACCCGCCCGTCGCGTAGAAATGCAGTGACAGAGCTTCGATGTCCCAGGACCAGGAACGGTCCTTCCACGCCTTCATGACCGCGTCGGTATAGGTGTCGTGGCCGACGGCCACGCGCTTCATCGGCTGGGCGGCATTGTAATTACGCACGAAGTGCGAAAAGCGCTTCATTTCGTGGATGTAAAAATCCGCCGACATGGGGCCGCCGCAGTCGTAGGATTCATTGCCGAGACCGAGTATGGGGACCTTGTACGGCTCCGGATGACCGTTTTTGGCGCGCTCGGCGCCCAGGGCGCTGTCGGTCGAAGACGTCATGTACTCGAGCCATTCGGACGCATCCTGCGCGGTGCTGGAGCCGAGATTGACCGAGATATAGGCTTCGGTTCCGATCTGCTGGGCGAAGTCCATGAATTCGTCGGTGCCGAAGGTGTTGGGTTCGCCGACGGCCGGCTTGCGCTCAGGGCCGACGCCGCGACGCCAGTTGTATTGGTCGGCGAAGCAGCCGCCCGGCCAGCGGACGTTGGGAACCTTGAGCGCCCTCAAGGCCGCTACGACATCGTTGCGGATGCCGCGCGTGTTTGGGATCTTGGAATCCTTGCCGACCCAGATGCCGCCATAGATACCGCTGCCCAGGTGCTCGGCGAACTGGCCGAAGAGATGGCGGTCGATCACTGCGCCGGGCTTGGACGCATCGAGTGTTACTTGAACCGGCGCATCGGCGGCATGAACCGCGACAGGCAGCATCAGAGCAGTAGCGATCGCGGCCGCGGAAATCAGAAGGCGCATTGTTAGTCTCTCTTGTAGATCATCGCGCCGTTGTCCGGCGCATTTATTTTTACCGGTCGCAAAAGCTCGCGGCGGGACGCCGCTCCCACGCGCCCGATTCTGGCCGACTCATCTGGCCGGATCAGCGCGCATAGAGCGCGAACGCGAAGTCCGCGGGGCGACCGTCCTTGTCCTTCAGCGGCCGGTCGTCGAGGCTGGCTTCGCCGTCGGCATAGACGTCGTCGCGGCTGGCGCGCAGATAGAAAGTCAACGCGTCTTTCTGCCCCTGCAGCGCCAGCGCATAGCGGCGACCGGCCTGCAGCACGACGGGCGGATGGGCGCTGAAGTCGAAGCTCAGCAGACCCGCTCCTTGCGAGCGGTAGGCGATGGCCAGGCCCTCGCCCGCCCCGAGCAATTCGGTGCCGGCTTCCACGTCGCGTAGCGACAGCCGCAGCGGATGCGTGGCGTCCGTGCCGTGGCCGTCGCCGGCGTACAGGCTGAGCCGGCCCAGTGCGATGTCGGCGCGCGGCACGAAGGTCTGCACCAGGCGGCTGGCGCCGCCGCCCTCGCGGTTGAAACCCACGGGTTCGGGCGCCTGCTCGAAAGGCCGAGTGACCGAAGCCAGCGCCGGGTGGCCCGGCCAGGTTTCGGGATAGCCCTGGGCGAACTGCTCGACAGCCACGCGGGGGTCGGAACGCCCAGGGTCCGCCGGGGCAGGCACCTTGCCGGTGGGCGGCCGGGGCGGCGTGCTGATGCCGGCCTCGGTTTGCGTAACGGGCCACATGCGGCCGTCGGCGTCGTAGTAGAGGTACTCCATGGTGACCGAGCGGCGGGCACCGGCGCCGGTCTGGCCATCGGGCAGGGTCAACTCGCCGTTGTGATAGACCAGATAGGACTGGCCCTTGAAATCGTCGATGACGCCCGCGTGGATGGTGTAGCTATTGCGTGTCCGGCCGGTCAGCACGCCCTGGTAGGTCCAGGGCCCACGCGGGCTGGGCGCGGTGGCATAGGACAAGTGCTCCCAGACATTTTGGTGCGCCATGGAGGCGTAAGTCAGGTAGTACGTCCCCTTGCGCTTGGACAGCCACGGCCCCTCGGTGTAATTGGGCAGCGCGATCTTCTCGATGGGGCCGTCCAGCTCGGTCATGTTCGGCTTGAGCCGAGCCAGGTAGAGCACCGGGTTGCCCCAGGCCAGCCAGGCAGTGCCGTCGTCGTCGATGAAGACGGTGGGATCGATGTCGTTCCAGTTGTAGGGGCCGGGCGTCGTGGCGTCGGTGACCAGCGCCGAGCCGCGCGCATCCTTGAACGGACCCAGCGGGTTGTCGGCCACCGCCACGCCAATGGCTTTGCCTGGATGGGTGTCGTCATGTTGCACGGTGGCGTAGAAGTAGAAGCGGCCATTGCGCTGCACCACCTGCGCGGCCCAGGCATCGCTCACCGCCCACTTGAAGTCGGTGGGCTTCATGAAGGCGCCGTGGGCGGTCCAGTGGCGCAGGTCCTTGGACGAATAGCTCAGCCACTCTTTCATGAGGAAGAAGTCGTCGCCCTTGGCCTCGTCATGGCCGACGTAGAGGTAGACCGTATCGCCCACGATCAGCGGCGCGGGGTCGGCAGTGAAACGGTCGCGCAGCACCGGATTGGCGCCAGGCGCCGGCTCGGCGGCCAGCGCGGCCCCACAAGCGAGGGCCGCCCAGCAGAGGGCAATACGGTGCAGCAGGTTGAGGAGGCGCATGGCTAGTTGTGAACCTTCATAGAGTTGTCGCGGGTGTTCGCACGAGTGGTTTTCCGCCCATCTTCCTCACCTGCCCTATGGTTTCGCAGGGCCGGTCAGGAGCAGCATCAGCACGCTATGCGGCGCCAGCCGCGCTTCCAGTGTGCTGCTGGTGTCGCCCGTCTTCTTGCTCCACAGGTCGGACCAGCCGTAGACGGTCTGCTTGAAATCGACCGACCGCTTGCTCAGGTCATCGGTCAGGACTTGCTTCTTCCAGTCATGGTGAACGTCGGCAGGCTGGTTGGAGCGGTTCAAGAACATCAGTGCCCATTGGCCGCCGTCGAGCGGCTTGGCGTAGACCTCCAGCGGACCGTCGGCCAGGACGCGCAGCGCCTGTATACCCAGCTTGTCCTGGCTCACCGCGATCACGCCGGGGTTGGTCAGGATGCGGCGGGTCGACTCGGACATGGAACGCAGGTCGTTGCCCAGGATGAGGGGCGAGGCCATCATCGCCCAGATCGACAGATGGGCGCGGTCTTCATCCTCGCTCATGCCGTTGCCCACTTCGAGCATGTCCATATCGTTCCAGTGGCCGGGCCCTGCGAACTTGCGCAGGCCTGCCTGCCTGTCGAGGATGCGCAGCACGCCCAGACCCGTCGACAAACCGGGACTGAATTCACAGTCGAAGCAATTGTAGATATCGGGCGTGGTGCGCCAGGAATGGCCGACCTGGCCGGCCCATTCCCACGGCTTGTTGATGCCCCATTCGCATAGGCTGAAAAGCATCGGACGGCCCGCCTTGGCGATCGCGTCGCGCATCGTGGTGTAAGCCGCTTCGGCGTTTAGACTTTGGACGTTGCACCAGTCGTACTTGACGTAATCGATGCCCCAGCTCGCATAGCTCCGCGCATCCTGATACTCATGGCCGCGGCTGCCGGGACGGCCGCCGCAGGTGGTCGCGCCGGCGTCCGAGTAGATGCCCAGCTTGAGTCCCTTGCCATGCACATAGTCCGCCAGCGCCTTCATGCCGGAGGGGAAGCGCTTAGGGTCGGGATGGATGTTGCCGTCGGCGTCGCGCTCGCCCTGCCAGCAATCGTCAATGTTCACGTACTGGTAGCCTGCGTCCTTCAAGCCCTGCTCGACCATGGCATCGGCGGTCTCGCGGATCAGGCGCTCGTCGATTTCGCAGGCAAATTTGTTCCAGCTGTTCCAGCCCATTTGCGGAGTTTCGGCCAGGCCTTCAGCCTTTTGAGCCCAGCTATTGCCGCAGGCGGCGGCACCCAGAAAGATGCCCAATACGAGCTGCGCTATGCGTTGGGTGTTCATTTCGAATCCTTGATCATGTGAATGCTGGCGGTCCTCTACGATTTGGAAGATTCCGCTGACGTTGTTGCGGAGTGGTTTTGAGAGACTGGGATGCGCCGCTGAATCCCCGAATTCGCCGGCGCGCCTTTTTTTATTCCGACCAGATAAAGCGCGCGCCGTCGCTGTCGTCCGGCATCGGGCCAGGACTGTCGGCGCGGATTTCCTTGGTCTGCGGATCGATGCGCAAGAAACGATCGCTGGCCAATGACATCAGCGCCAATTCGCCCGTCGGTGTTTCGATCCATTGGAAGTTTTGCGCAGTGCCGGACTGGCCGGCTGCAAGTGTCACCGCTCCGTCCTTATCGACCGTGACATAGCGTGTGCCTGATCGCAGCGCGACGCGGCCTAATTGGCGGTCGACGATCTCGAACCGCGTCGGCACACCCGAAGCCAAGCGCCCCTCGCTTGCCGCCAGTCCGGTCGTCGCGCGAAACGACGCCAGCCGAATCGATCGACCATAGGGAATGGGCCGCATCAGTCCATGGGTATGCGGTTGATAGATGTCGATACTGTCGAAATCGGCGAAGCCGCCCTCGGCGCCGGTCGTGTTGTAGTTGAACAATCCATAGCGAACGCCCTGGAAGGTGAAGGTCTGGTAGAACAGCGCGACCTCGTTGCCGATAGGGGTAAAGGCGATGCCGTCGAACGAATAGCTGAAGCGCGCCCGTTCGGTGAGGAAGTCGCAGTCCGCGCGAAGCCAGAGGCGCGTCCCGCTCATCTTCACCCGCACCCACTGGTCCAGACGCTGGTCGTAAAAAACGACGTTGAGCTCGTCGGCGAGTTTTTCGACGGCCAACGTCGCATAAGGAAGATTGAGCAGACCTAGTCCGGCCGTGTCGCCAGGCTTCAAGTTCGACGCATCCAGCAGGACGGTCGGCGTCGACATCGGCCCGATCGCCCGCTGCGTCAGTGTATTGCGCGCGTCGTAGAACGAGTTCGCCGGCAGCGCGTGAAGCCGTAGGAAACCCGGCCGTTCCGACAACGACCACTTGTCGTCGACCGGGACATGATTCCACTGCCATAGAGGCTGGAGATGCTGCGCCGAAAAATCATCGCTACGCTGAAAGGGCACGCTTACTGGCTGCGGCGTGGCGGTCTTCGGCTTCACCCACGTGCGCGGCGTGCGCGTCAGGTTGCCCGGGAGTCCGAAATAAGGCCAGCCGTCCTTCCAGGTGATCGGAGACAAGCTGAGCAGGCGACCGACGGAATTGAAATCCATCATCGAGAAACCCCACCACTCACCCGCAGGCGTCAGCACGATGCCTCCCTGATGCATCGCCAGGCTATGTTTGGCGGCGGGGTCAGGTCCCCAGAACGTGAACGGCGGCTTGGGCGACCCCGTGCGCTTGCTCGAGGCCATGCCGAAGTCTTCGTGCAAGCTGATCGCCTGATTGACCTCGTAGGGGCCCAGCACATGATCCGCCCGCGCCGCCGGCATGCGAAAACCACCAGCGTAATTGGCGCTGATGATGTAGTACTTGCCGTCGATCTTGTAGAAATGCGCGCCCTCGCCCATGCCGGCGTCTTTGGTGAACAGGATGCGCTCGGTGCCCGGAACGAGGTCGGTCAGGTCGTCCGTCAGTTGGGCCAGGTGCATCGTCTGGTGATCCCAGACGACATAGGCCTTGCCATCGTCGTCGAACAGGACTGACAGGTCGTGGAAGCTGCGCTTCATCGGCGTACGCGTCCACGGCCCCTTCGGATCGGTGGCCGTGAACATCTGGGTCATCTGGTCGTTGACGTTCGAGAAGATGTAGAACTTGCCTGCGTGATAGCGGAAGGACGGCGCCCAGATACCCTTGCCGTAGATGTTGCGGCCGCCCTCCAGCCGGTAGGCCGGGCCCAGGTCGAGCTTGTCCAGGGCATAGGCGACGAACTCCCAGTTGACCAGATCCTTCGAGCGCAGGATCGGCACGCCCGGCATGGCGTGCATGGTGGTACCGGTCAGGTAGAACCAGTCGCCGACGCGGATCAGGTCCGGGTCCGAGAACTCGTCATAGAACAAAGGATTGGTGAAGGTGCCGTTGCCGTTGTCGGGCGTCCAGGTCGCGGTCGACAGGCCTTTGGGCGCGCTCGTCACCGCACCCTCCCGATCCATCGCAGATATCGGGGCCGCGCATGCAGTCAACGTCAAGGCCACGCCTAACAGCAGCCCGGCGATGACAACTCCGGGCGATTTGGATCCAGGCCGCATGCGCTTACCTTTCAGATTGACCGGTTCGCCTAGGGCGGGATCGCCTGCGGCAGTTCTGACTTACGCGGTCTGGTTTGTATCGACACTAATGACTAATGAAATGCGGGTGTCGTGTCGATTGAGCTCACGTCCTACTTCTCAGGCGAGCATAGGCAGCGCGTCGTGTCATATCCAATGAATTGTTGGGCGCGCGCCATATCTTTTTTTGAATGCGGCACCGCACCAGCATGCCGGTGCCGTTTCAATCCACACCAGGAAAACCGACCTGCCATGAACGAATCCTGCCCCACAGCGCCGTAGGAGCGACGCGAGTCGCGAAGCTGGCCATTGTTCCGACATTGGGAGCTTCGCGACTTGCGTCGCTCCTACACTCCGGCACGCCAACCCGGAAGCTGGGATCCAACTCAACGCGCGTGATCGACACGCGTGCGCGCGGACCGTGAGCGCCGGGCAGCCGATTGACGTCGCCCCCCCCCTCAAAGTCGTCATCCCGGCGCATGCCGGGACCCAACTCAACGCGCGTGCGGGCTTGGGTCCCGGCATGCGCCGGGATGACGACCTGATTATTGGCTTGGTTCCGCCCTATTCCACATGAGCATCGTAGCCTGGGTAGAGCGCAGCGGCTTCCAACAGCAAAGCTGGTCAACCCGGGATGCCGATGTGGGAACAATCACCGTTGCAGAGATATTGCTGAAGCGATTAATCAGACGGCGCACTTGCACGCCTGATCCAACACCCCGGGTTTCGCTGCGCTCTACCCGGGCTACGTCACTTAATTCCCTCCGCCCCCGTAGTAAAAGTGACGATGACGCGTTGGTAGCGCGTCAGCGCCGGACTGCCCTTGTCGGTCACCTGAACAATGAAGTGGGCGGTCTCCTCTTTGCTTACCACTGGCGCCTGCCCCCAAACGGTATGGTGATTTTCCGCATACCCCAGCTTGATCTCCTTCTTGTAGCTGCCCGCTTCGGGATACTGAAACCACAGGTAGCTCAAGCTATCTCCATCGGGGTCGGAGCTACCGGCGGCGCTCATCATGAAGCCTTCGCCGGATTTGACGGTCAGCCGATCGCTAGGGCCGAGCTTTACCACTGGCGGATGATTCGCCCCCTCGTAGGGCTGGGTGCTCCACTCCATGCGAGCAGCGAAATCGTTCTGGAATTCTTTGCGCCAGCGCCAGATCGTGGTCCTGTACCCAGTGCTGACCTTATCGTGGGCGCGCACGCTGCGGCCATAGCCGTTGTAGACCATCGGCCGGTAACTATCCACGGCGTTGGTCCAGATGGCACGAGGTTCTTGCAAGACAGGTACGTTGCCGGTGAAGCCTTCCGGATTGGTAGTCTCCAACGCTGGCGTGTACCACTCGTAGCGCCCACCCCAGCCGCCCCAGTCCGGGTGCTCGGGTGCGTTCAGGCCGTTAGGTATCAAGGACAGGAAGGAGGGCGTATCGCCCTCCATGCCAAAAGAGACATCCGGATACATCGCGCCCAGCGGTCCATGCCCCTGTTGAATATTTGCGGCGATCCATTGGTTGCTCACTTCCGTGCTGTCGAAGCCCGGCTCGGCCGTGTGGATGCCCGTCCAAGTGCCATTGCCATAGCCGCCGGGGCTGACGATGTAAAACAGTTCGGGAAACTGGGTGCGTATCCAGAACCCGGAATCGTCCTGATCGGAGATCGTGTAGACGCGCAATTTGCTGACCAGGCGAGCGGCCTGCTCCGGCGTCTTGTCGTGTCTAATCCGATACAACGCTTGCGCAAGCGTATTGGCGCCGCCCCAGACTGCAACCCATAGGGGCCGCGACTCGTTCTTCTCCAGGGCCTTGATGATGGCGTCCGATCCCGGCGAGTCCTTACCGTCGCCGACACCTTGCATGCCGTACAGCTGCGAGCCGGAGCGCACCATCGCTTTCAGCGCCTCCGCTTGCGGAAAACCCGGTTCGTGTTTCAACAGATTGGGTTGTACCCGGCCGTAGGCATCGATGATGGCCTGCAGGGATTCCGGTGCGATACGCGACTTCTGATGCGTGGAGGTCGTGGCGACGATGCCTTCGATATCGATCTGGTTCGCGTACAGAAGCAAGCGCACGAGCGACTGGCTGTCATCGGGATCGGCCTCGATATCGCTGAGAACAATCAGGCGTTGTTTGGGTTCGGCGAAGCCAACGGCCGGCACGCAAGCCAGTGTGGCCGCCAGCATCGCCGTGATTGAAAGTGATCGCATCTTTTCTTGTATCGAAGTGGGGGCTTCACGCTGCCGGCTGCTGCCGTTGTGTCACGAACTTTCATGGATCGAATTCGAGGCCAAGCATAGGCAGCGCGTCGTGGCATATCCAATGAATTGTTGGGTGCGCGCCATATCTTTTTTTGAATGCGGCACTGTATCAGCATGCCCGTGCCGTTTCAGTCCACGTAGACCACGTAGGGCGGAACCGCCGAAGGCGATTCCGCCGCATGTCTTTCATCGCTCGCATTACCAAGGCAACAGGGAAACCCTTCGTCAAAGGATTGCGGCGCGGCCGAACGATTGGCCGCATTCCAGTTTCCGCAGTTCGTCGACAGAAGCAGGTATCCAGTGGATTGGGGCGCTTCGACTACGCTCGACTGTACAAGCGAAGTTTAGACATTCGGCGACACCAGAGACCTTCTTCGCGGAGAGACATGCGGCGGAATCCGCTACGCGGGTTCCGCCCTACGCGAGCTACGCGGGTTAAATTGATCGCTCAGTGGCGACCAGTACGTAGCGGCCAATAAAGCTCCCCAAAATAGTCCCAGCGCTTCAGACAGCGCCATTTCCAATGGAGATGAAAGGGCTGGAGACAGCCCAAAATTGAACAAGACTTCAACCACTGTCACAACCAGGCACAGAGTGCGTCCCCACTTCTTTAGCCTAAATAGGCCGATGATGCCTGTCACTAACGCGATTAAAAACGCAGATAGCAGGCACACTGAAAGCCACAGATTTTTGGTAAGCCAGCCGTCGGGCAACGCGTCATACGCTTCCTGCAGGTCGGCAGGGTATTCGGGCGGGAAAAATGCCAGCGCAAAGCTCAATACAAGCAAACAAAGATAGAAAGATAGAAGCTGTCGGAACAAGGTGACGGACATAGGCGCGGACCCTCCCCACAAGCGGACCGCGTCCGCGTTCCCCGATCATACCGACTCCGCGGCGGAAGGACCTGCGGCGGGCTTTCAGCAGCGAAGCGGGTCATCCGCTGCGCGGGTTCCGCCCTACGCGACCTCAAAACACCCCCACCCATCGTTACGCCCTCCTAACGAAGCCGCTGCCGCCTCCAGCTCTTCTTCAAACCCAGTGATTCCCCCGTGAGTGGGAAGCATGAGTCTCACAACCACAACATCCCATGGCAGTTCAGGAACAGTGCCCGTTTCATCCACGCTGACCTGATAGCCAGAACTTGTGAAGTGAGCGGCGAACTTTCGAGCCGCAGCTTCGCTAGGCAATACCAAGGTGAAGTCGATGTTTCTCGGCTTCGATAGATCGTCCCCACTTTCAGCCATCTGCCGTAGCACTTCCCCATTTTCATCGGCTGGAAATTGATCGATGTCTTTCATTTCTTTACCTCGGCGTTCTCGGGATAACGGCCTTGACTGTCGATGTTGCATCGTAGCCTGGGTGGAGCGCAGCACCGCGTTGATAAGCTGAGTCCAGGCGGGCCTCGCTTGGCGCGTGCGACCCTCCGTGTAGCGGTTTGCGCGCTTCGGTCGGCGCAAAAAGCGATTACCGATGCCGAAGTGGAGTCATGGGTGAGCTCTAAAAGTGCCGGTGTTGGCGAAAAAAGCGCCAGCGGCGGGGCGTTGTGTGGCGAGGGAGGCGCGGGAAGTGGCGGCGGTGGCGCTTTTGCAGATTGATCTATGCCTGGAAAGCGATTCGCGTGGCGCTTTTTGTGCCGGTGGCGGCGCGGCAGGCGACGAGGGAAGCGCAAGTTGTGCCAGCGGAAACGCGGAAAGCCGCTGGGGAGCGGCTTTCCGGGTGAAGCATGACGCGGGAGGCGGCGGTCAGGTCGCGGCGGGGGCCGGTTCCGGGGCGCGGGTCTTGTTGAAACGGCCGGAGAGTTCTTTGCGCAGCGCTTCCAGGCCTTGGTTGCGGCCGGCGACTTTCAGCAGGGCGTAGCCTTCCAGCGCCAGCGACATGACGTCGCTGCCCAGTGCGGTTTCGGAATCCTGGGCGCGTTCGGCGAGTTTCAGCAAACGCTGCAGGCGGGGACGCAGGCGGTCCAGGGTGGTCAGGTCTTCCTGGGCGGCGGCCAGGCCGATGCTGGCGGGGACGATCTGCGGGTTCTGGCCCAGTACGTTGAGGGTCTGGCGGCAGAACTGTTCGGATTTGCCGCCCATGCGGTTGAGTCCTTTGCGTTCGTCGCCGTCGAGTGCGATCAATCCTGCGAAGGTGGCTTCCAGGGTGGTCAGGGCTTGGTCGGCGGCGGCCAGTTGTTCGTCGGTCAGGGTAAGGGTGATGAGGTTCTGCGACACGGCAATCTCCTTTTGCGTTGCAGGTGGTGTTGCCCGCGCGGATGCGGGGCGTGGAGAGTGTCAAGGAAGGCGGTCGTGTGCTGCACTCGGCAAAAGGCGTGACGATGCGTAGGGGAATCCTTAGGCGGTGTAGGACTCGCCCTGGGTGCTTGCCGGTCTAGGGTGTTTGGCGGGCGGCCACTTGGTGGGCGATGTCGGGGTGGTCGCGGTAGTAGGCGGCGTTATCGGCCAGGGCGTGCCAGCGTTGGTGGTCGGCCAGGAAGCGGGTGAGGTGGCGGACGGTGCCGATCACGGTGGCGTGGGCCAGTGTGGGTGGGTCGGTGGCCAGGGTGGCGTCCAGGAGTTCCAGCAGGCAGTGCATACGGTCCAGGCAGTCGTCGGATTCGAGTTCGGCGTTGGCGCTGATGCGGTCGAGGATGTGGGGGTCGTAGGCGGCGATGCCGCGGTCGGCCAGGAGGCGATCGCCCTCGCCTTGCAGGAGGCTCAGTACGGTTTCCAGTGAGGTTGGGCCTTCGGCCAGGCTGGGCGGGATGTCGGCGAAGGTAAGTGCGGCGGGGTTGCTGGCGGTTTGGCGCGAGTGTGGGTTTGTCATGGCGACGGCTTCCTTGGTCTGTGATGCGCGCGGGGCGCTTGCTGTATGGCTAATCCATACAAGGTCCATCCATAGATACCGGACGCTGAGCGAGTCGGATACTACGAATTACGTAACCCTACCCGTGCTTTCCGGATATCTGAAAACCAGATATGGATTGGATGTCCACAGACCAAATTCTTCCGCGGGACATGCGGCGGAATCCGCTATGCGGGTTCCGCCCTACGCGGGCTCGCCTTAAATAGGTCGCCGGAGCGTGTGAATTATTTACACCCCTAGTCCGCCACGCGGGCTTTGACATTCCATTCCGCGCCCGCGAGTATCCGGCTTATGCGCTCCAATTGCGTATCCCTGGGGAGGGAACGTGCCAAACATCTCGAAACTTGTACGAATCAAGCTCAGAAACATTGGTTGTGTAGGCGATGAAGGACTATCCGTTGATTTGGACAACATCGTTTGTTTGGTCGGAAAGAACAACGCAGGCAAGTCGACTGTTCTCCGCGCCTACGAACTTGCCTTGGGAACGGAAATCTTCACTGTTTCTCATGACCGCTGCCAATGGTGCCCGGAAGACGCATCTTCCGAGGTCGAGCTTGAAGTTCATATCCCAGCAGGAATTGGAAATGTAGACGAAAAATGGAAGAAAGCTGAAGGCGACTTATTAATCGTGCGCAGTCGATGGCAGTGGGTAGGCCCAGACTACAAAAAAAACAGAGCAACCTGGGATCCTGAACTAAATGATTGGGCAGCAGAGGATAAAGCCGGCGGTGCGGATAACGTCTTCAAATCTCGCCTTCCGAAACCGCTGCGAATAGGCTCTCTACAAGATGCAGCAGAAACAGAGAGCACGTTGCTTACTCTCGCACTTGAACCGCTCATTGCAATGATCGAGAGCGAACGAAAATCTGATGAGTCAGCTTTATCAGTTGCCCTCGCCTCCGTCATTACGCGGGTAGATGAGATTAGTGCCGCACATGAAGATCACTTCAATAAGATCGCTGTAAAAGTAACTGAAGGGTTCAAAGGCGTATTCCCAAAATTGGATGTACGACTTAGCGTGAGCACGGGTCCTTTCGCACCAAAAATTGGAGCATTAGTCAAGGAAGGATCAGGCCTGCGGGTTAAGGATGGCAAAGCGGATACAACTCTCTTTCAGCAAGGAACAGGTGCTCGGCGGGCACTCTTTTGGGCGATGCTGCAAGTCCACAACGAATTGAAGAGGGAGAGAGACGTTAGAGACACCTATCGCAAGGCGATCGAAACCGAGCTTAAAAAGAAGACTACGCCGGCAGCAAGAAGTGCCGAGCTCAATGCTGCGCTAGCTGCCCATGATGCTGGCGGACCCATTCCTCAAGATGCCGAAGACCCCGCCTTTCCTGGCCACCTGCTGCTAATAGATGAGCCAGAGAACGCACTCCACCCTATGGCTGCGAGAGCCGCTCAAAGGCACCTCTACAAGCTTGCTGAAAGTTCAGACTGGCAGGTGATGATGACCACTCATTCTCCGTACTTTATCAATCCACTCGAAGATCACACGACGATTGTTCGCTTGGAGCGAGCTGCCGGCGAAGATGACGGACCAATTGTGCCCAAGACATACCGCTCCGACTCAATTGAGTTCGCTCCCGACGATAAAAAGCGTCTACAGGCTCTACAGAAAATCGATCCGAGCTTGGCGGAGATATTCTTTGGCTCTTATCCGATCTTGGTAGAAGGAGACACTGAGCATGCTGCATTCATGGCCGCTATCGTAGAGAAGCAGCATGATTTGATCGAGCGCATCACCATTGTCCGCGCACACGGAAAAGCGGTTCTCGCACCCCTGATCTCCGTCATGCAACACTTCAAGATTGATTTCGGAGTCGTCCACGATTGCGACCCGCCGTTCACAAAAAACGGAACGAATAATGGAATGTGGACAGAGAACAGAAAGATTCGCGACGCTATTGTCACTGCCCGCGCAACGGGTCTAGCCATCCGCCATAGGGTGAGCATCCCAGATTTTGAACGCTTCCTTGGTGCAGAAGAAGAATCGAAAGATAAGCCCTTGAATGCGTATCAACGCATTACTGACGACGATGAACTCTGCCAGAAAGTTCAGACTCTGTTGAATGAACTTATAGATGGGGGTCAGCATGAGCCATTCACAGATGAAGAGATTGGCGACGGAACAAACTACCTCGAGGTTATTCGCACACCCCTGACGGCGTGGGCGACTGCGAATGGACAGCAAGAAAACCCTAGATATAAAGGTAGCTTATGAGCACTGAAAGCTTAGGTCTTTGGCTAAGCGTTGCGGGATTTCTCCTGAGCTTCATTTCCGCATATACGCAAATAAAAGGCTTCTTTATCAAGGTGTTCCGCGTAAGCAGCACGGCAGCTAAGAGATGGGCAGACAAGGACCGTCGGACTACAGAAATATTCCTCCAGCAACCTTCTGCTTTCGCAGCATATCTTGCTAGCCGATTAGTGCTGCTCTTGATTTGCCTATTCTTGATCGTGATGCTCAGGCCCGTGGCATCTTGGGCTTCCATGCTTCATCCGTGGCTTGGAGCGATAACTAATCTTATCGCCCCCGTTCTTGCCGGTCTTATTTTGGGCACCATATCGGCCAACAGCGCTTCCGTATCTGCTTTAGCCAGAAAAAATTCGAGCGAGGGATAAGCACACGTAGGCTTTACGCCATTGCACGTTTTGCGCGTTTTGTTGCTGCGCTCACCTCCTCGATCCAACCATCCGGCAAGGCAAGCTTTAATTTGAGTTCGTGGGTTCCAGTTGCGGACCCACTTGCGAATGTTTCAGACATAAACCTCGGAACTTTAGCAGCCTCGTCGATAATGTGACCGGCGACTCCGACGTACAAATGATGGAGTTCGCTAAACAATTCGTCTGTGGATACAAACCTCACGGTTTCTTCCCAGTCTAATGCCCTTTGACATAGCTCGCTAAATAATCGGCACGTAGTGACTATCTCAACATCATTTCCCGGCACACCCGGCTCCCCCCATACTCGTGAGAACTCAACATTGATCAGTTGAGATAGGGCAGAAGTCATCGCACTTATCTCATCAAGTCGGCTTAAAGACCATTGCGTGAAATCTCTTTTTTCAATTCTCACATTTGGCTTTATATATAACCCACGATCTAGCGCAGTCCATCGCCTAATGATGGGAGCCATCTCAAAGCGCAATACTTCTGCGGTGAGCAGGTACTCCCAAGAATCTCCCTTCTCCAGTATTAGTCGTTCCGAGAGATGACTAAGTCGCCCAAACTCTTCGAGATGTCGTTTTTCGTAGCGAAATCTAATTTCAGCAGAAACTTTTCCGACTTGTGCGGCAATGCGGCGTTCATGGTCTTGTTGCCATTCAAATAACAAACCAGCTGGATATTTGTTAGCGTCGTCATCGATTATCTTGTGGCAATTACTGCACAACCAGATCGCGTTAGAAATAGCACTACGCTCAGATGGCGACATACTTGAGTCATAGCGTGCCGAGCCCGGATGCGCCCCAAAGATATGAGCGGCCTCGCCCACGTTCACAGAATCGTGCGGATCATCGGTAGGGCCGCTAGTTATCGCGCCACAATCAGGGTTGGAACAACGGTTCGCCGCTCGCTTAGCCAGCGTTGTGATTACCGCCTGTTTGAATCTGTCGTCAGATGCCATTTCAATCCAAGGCGATGTCAATCGAAGAACAAGATCTGAACTCATACCTTGGGCTGGCATCGTCAACTCAGCTTCCCATCGATTGAAGGGTACCAAATCGGTAGAACTAACCCAGCCTACGGGCGCGCGCGTTTCGCCTTTGGTATCAAGGGTGAGACGGCATCACCATACCATTGGTACAACAATGCGGCGAACCCTGGCTCCACATCCAAAGCGAATGCAATCTCACCTCTCAGCTTCAACACGGCAGCGGCGTTGAGGTCACCGGACACAAATCTATCCACACCAGCACGAACGCCACGCTTACGAATCCTCCCAACCGTGACGTCACCCTGCGTCGACAGATGCACTCCAGTTATCCGCATGGATGATGTTCTGCCCACCAGAACTCGTTTTCTTTCATTAACTAGAAGTCTAGGGCTCGTATTCTCTGACAAATACCGCCTAACTAGAGACTCAACTTCGAGCAATTTTTCGCGGCTGTCCGCAGTAAAGGTGAGATCATCTGAATAACGGCTATAACAGATACCGATTCGCTGACATTGGACGTCAATAAACTCATCAAACCCATACATGATTGCGTTTGAGAAAAACGGAGAGCTTGGTGCGCCGATACATAACGCCAGTGGCTTTCCGCCTTCCATGTGCCACGTAACGGCCTTTGCAATCAAATCAAGCTCAACATCGCTCGCCTGACCACCTAGCGCCGCCTTAACAAAAGCCCGTATGTCACCGATCTGAATTGACCCAAAGAAATCAGAGAAATCCATTTTTAGTAAATAACTTGCATTTCGGTGAAGAGAAGCATTTTTTGCAACTGAAGCCCCATCAATATATGCAGTTGCTCGCGCATGGATGGGAAGTTTCGCGTGAAAGAATTTCACAATTGCCCGCTGTAGAGCTTTCACTTCACGAGCAGGCTGAGCAACCCACCTGTATTCATCTCGACCTCGTTTCTTAAGTCGAAACTTCTTATACATATAGGGGGCACCTGTCGCGATTCTTCTAACGACTTGAGCAGAGACCCCAATCTCTGATGAGCAGTAGGAAACTAAGTTAACCGACATTTGAGCGCACCCATCTAATTACCGATGCTCGTCTCGGATCATGTGTTTTGTAGTACTCAACCGTGTCGACTTGCAATCTGATTCGATCGATAGGCTTTCCTCCTAGAGCAAAGGAAATGTGTGAATCCCATTTAATTGAGTAATGATATTTTGCGTGACCTTTCTTTTTGACGCCGAGCATTTGACAGTGCGTCAGCAAAAATGCGTACTGCTTCAGCTCCTTAGAAGATATTTCAAAACCTAGAGTCGTTAGATAAGTTTCTATCTCTGTGATTAGAAGAGCCCCAAATAGATCGCAGAGCTCGCAAATCATTAGCATGATATGAAGTGGATCATCTTTTTTAAGAATCGCCTCCGACAAAGGAACCGATAGTATTTCTGAGATCTTTTTTACGACCTCAACCACGTCAGCATCGAGATCATCCAGCCGCATTATTTCGCGACCCCTGTCGTCAAGTGCGATCCAGTCATATATCAGAACTCGATCATCAGCAATATTCTCGAGCCTCTGCACTGGACCGAGCCGAATGAATGAGTCTTGCTCATAGTGCACGTTGGCGACCAACGTAAGCATTCGGTCGCTGAAGCGCGTCACCGTGGAAAAAACTCCTAACTCAGCGATTGCACCACGACTTTCGACGACCAGAACAATGAGCGATGAAAGGCTCGCCAAATGCTCTTCCAGACTAACCAAGTCTGAGTACGCCTCATCCCGAAACCAGTCCTGTATCTCTTCCGCCAGCTTAATTCGGTCGGCGAGTCCGGGGTGGCCGCCCGAGCTCATCTCGCGAATTATTAAGCTTCGAAGAGATTGTGCGCCCGCTCTAATATCATGGGGACCCCCACAAAGAAAAATAAATCCGCGAAATGACTTCACTCTTGTGGACTTACTTTCCACGCTAGAGATGAAGTCAATCCGCGGATCCATATGCGCTCATTACCAAGAGAACGCCCCATGCGGCTGGCCTCGATTTACCGCGTGCTTTTGGCGGTGAAGCGAGGCCAGCCGCATGGGGCGATAAATGAGGTCAATGTGATACAGATCCGGCGCAACGCCGATCAATCCGGGCTACTCACTAGCCATTCGCGTAAAGAGCGGGTTGATTGTTCGGCTATTGCGGCGCTACGTCAATGTAAAAAAGTCACACGTCGCGCAGAACACCCCACTCCGCTGTCGCATCCCCGCTCGCTAGCCAACCCTCGGACACCTGATCCAGCGCGCCACTACACCGTCACCGAACCCGGCGACGAGGAGTCTCTCGATATGTTCTGACTAAGCGCCGTTGCCACCCAACGCCGCACGCTCAGCCGCACTCAACACCTCTACCTTTCGAATGGGCTGCCCCTCCCCATCGAAAAACAACGTAGGCCCCTGCTTCCGCAACCGCGCCCCCACAATATTGCGCAAGATCCGCAACCCACCCACCACAAACCCCAACGGCGTCGCCTTCACCTTCCCCGCCGCCGACCCCGCATTGATCACCACCTCCCCCTGCGCCCCAAACGCCTGATCCACTTCCCAGGCCGGCGACAGCCCCGTAGTGATGACCCCCACATAAGAAACCTTCGCATCGCGCGGCGTATTGCCCAGCGGCGTACGGCAACAGACCGCATACCAGCGCAACAGCCCTTTCTCGCTGAGCGACATGCACGCGATCTGCTCGCTACCGGAAGTGAAGTGCACCGCCGCCGGATTCATCGCCACGATGTCCGTGCCCCCCTGCGCATCGACGACGCCGGGCCGGTCCAACCAACGCGCATACGCCTGGCAATCCCGGCAATAACACTTGGCCCGCACATAGACCTGGTCCGTTTCCACCCTGCCCTGCACCCGCCCGCACTCGCAGCGCAACGACAACGCCATGGCAACGTCCTTGCCTGATCCGGAACACGCTTGTTAACGGCCGCACACGTACGAAGACGTGAAGGCGACAAAGACAGACCGAACCCGCGTCAGGCCGGCGCCACCTGCCAAACCGCCTCGGCCCTGACGAACACCCCGCCGCGCTGGCGCATGCCACTGGCCAACCAAACCCCCGACACCTGATCCATCGGCAGATCCAACATCCGCCACTGCACCGTCACCGAACCCGCCGCCATCGCCGACAACCGATCCGGTTGCGACAACAAAGCCGCCATCGACTGACGCTCCCGCACCGGCGTATCCACCAACGCCTGCAACGCCGTCCCCAACAACCCCAACTCCTGCAGCGCCTCCCCACCCAGCCCGCTGATCAGATAATCCAGTTGCAAGCCCAACTCCGGCCGCACCCGCCGCCCATCCGCCCCGATCGTCGGCACCGCCCGTACCAAAGGCAGCACCCCCACCCGGAACAAATGCACCGACAACCCCGACAACTCCTCGCCCTCTGGCGAAGGCGGCCCCACCAACACCGGCGTGCCCGACGGCACCGCCGCCTGCACCAACCCACGCAAAGCATCGGTAGCGACCGCAATCAACTGATCGGATGACATAGCGCCTTCCCCCATCGTTGCCCGCCTGCATTAAGCCCAAGCCACCCCCTCATTGCAAACCTGGCCTCTGGCCCCCGGCGCCCACGTTCTTTTCGCAGATGACCTACGCCCACCCACACCCCTCGCCCGACCACCGCAGGTCACCCGCATGAACCACCTCGGCAAAGCGTTCGCCTCGTTGGCCCTGTTCCTGTTGCTACTGCTGGGCGTGGCCGGCCTGTGGACCCTGCGCGAAGGCGGCCGCGACGACCTGCACCAACTGCTCACCACCGGCGAAGTCCGCGAACTGCAACCCGCCCTGTTCCAATCCGCCCCGCTGCGCACCGACCAGGGCGGCGCCGACCGCGTCTACCTGCTCAGCGTCCAATCCGAAACCATTACCCAACTCTCCTTCGGCCGCCGCACCAGCAGCCGCCCCCGCCGCGACCTGCTGCACGTGGACCTGTGGGCCATCGACGCCGCCACCGGCACCCTGGCCTGGCGCAAACGCCTGCGCACCTACGAAGGCGAACAACGCGCCAGCCGCGATTTACGCGGCTTCGACCTGCTGGGCGCCGACGGCAAGACCTTGTGGCTGACCGTCGACGGACCGCTGGGCGTGTCATTGGCCGACGGCAGCGTGGTCGCCGACGGCGCGCGCATCGATGCCAGGAATCCCGCGATGGCCGGCAAGCGCGTCGACGAAGCGGGCTATATCGCCTTCGGCCGGCATGGCCTGCAACTGACCTTGAACGACGCCAGCCAATGGCGCATCGACGCCAGCGACCTGAGCGCCGCCCCGCGCGATACGCCGGTCCGCGACCCGAACGGCATCGTGCCGCCGGCCAAACGCGGCAGCGGATCTTCTTCCACCTTCCTCACCCGCGCCCTGCCCATCGGCGAACGCTGGTTGGGAGTGATGACCGACAAGGAAGCCGACTTCTACGGCAACAAACCCGTCATCCCCGGACGCGATCCCAACGAACGCCCCGGCGTGATGCAGCAGTTCCTGGAAGAGAACCACGTGCCCGCCCCGCTCAACGAACCGCTGCCGCAGCAATACCGGCTGTGGGGTGCGCGCGTGATCCAGGTGTCGGCCGCACCGTCGGACTGGCCCCGCCAACTGCCGGACCACTGGGGCAAGCGGCCGCAGTTCAGCGACTACCGCGTGCTGCCCGAATCGCCGCAATTCCTGCGCGCCGGCCTGCTGCACGACGGCAGCGAACCGGAACAAGCGCTGTGGTACCGGCAACCGGACAGCGTGCTGGTGCTGCACACCGACCAACTGGGCCAGCAAGGCCGCCTGCGACTGACCCGCGTCTCCGGACCCGCCGGCAAACCGGTGTGGAGCGCCGCGCTGCCGATGGATCAGCTGCACTCGGTGATGCGCAAAGACAACGACGTGTTGCTGCTGGGCAGCGAACCGCCCGCGGCGACGGATGAAAAAAGCCAAGAGGAAGGACCGCATTTGAAAGCGGTGCGGGTGGAGGTGATCAGCGGCAAGATCACTGTGCTGGATTTGACGGCGGAAAGCCTCTTGTAGGAGCGTTGTGCGTTGTAGGAGCGACGCGAGTCGCGAAGCTCTGAAAAATTCAACCTCCCTCGCATGCCGCAACCTGACAATCCGTGGCGGGATACGGCGAGGGTTCTGAAGCGGTGAGGGCTTCGCGACTCGCGTCGCTCCTACAAAGGCGGGGCGCGCGTCTACAACTGTTACCAGATCAAATCGTCCGGCACTTTGAATTGGCTGTAGTAATCGTCGTCCGCGCCGTCGCCGCTTCGATCGCCTGGCTTGCCGTGGTCGAGCACGACCATCGCCGCCTCGCGGGCGTAGACCTTGTCGGCGGCGGCACGCGGGATCACCGCATAACCGGGGTCGTGGCGGACGATCACCAGCGCGCCGCTGGCCAGTTGCTTGCGCACGGTTTCGTCGACCAGCAGGTTCTTGATGACGCCTTCGTCGGTGAAACCATAGACGATCTCGCCGACGAGTTTCAGCTTGTTCTGTTCGACGATCTGCCGCGCCTGCGCGCGCTGTTCGTGCAAGCGCGTCTGCGCGTTGCGCTCGGCGGCCAGGGCGCGGTCGCGTTCGGCTTTTTCCTGGCGCAACCGTTCGGCCTCGGCCTGCTCCGCGCTGGGCGCGGGCGGCGCCTTGCCGTGGCGCTGCTTGGCCTGCTCGCGCGCCACCTCGGCGACCTTGGACTTCTTGACCAGGCCGGCTTTGAGCAGTTGTTCTTGCAGGGGGTTACGCATGGAGATGGAACCGTGGACCGAAGAGACCGCGGTCATGATAACCGCCGTCTACGGCAGCGCCGATCTATTGCCCGGGCTGCAGATACTTCGCCACCGACAAGGCCCCTATCTGCCTGCCCATCGCCACGCCCACCTCGGTGGAGTTGCGGAAATGCACGCCGTCGTAGATGCGCGCCTCGGAGACTTCCTGGATGAAGTCGTCGACGGTGGTCCATTCGCGACGGGCGCCGTCGGCGGTATAGCTGGTGGTGGCCAGCACCGGAACAGCTCCCGTGCCCAGCTCCCCCTTCAACACCGTGCCTAGGGCCGAGGACACGATGCAATGCGCGCACGGATACTCCGGATGCAGGGGCGTGTCGATGAAAGGAACCCAGGACGCCTCGCGCTCGGTCGCGTCGTTGCCGTCCAGGTCGCCATTGCGGATGGCGGTGATGGGACGCCAGAAGTTGTAGTGGTACTTGGCATCGAAGACCGCGATCAGCGCGTCGTCCACCGCCTGCGACACCGCCATCAGCAGGCGCGCGTTGCGAGTGACATCGCGCCCGTTCTGGTCGGCCACCGACCGCACCACGCCGTAATAGATGATGGGCAGGGTGGCTTCCCAGAAGCGCGCCATGTCGGTTTGCGCGGCGGTGCGACGCGAACCGGTCTTGCCGCCGACCGCTTTGATTTCGTTGTAGTCGCGCACCCAAGTCTGGCTGGAAAGCGCCGGCGGCGGACCCGGACGGAACTGCGCCGCTTCGCGCATCAGCCACGGCGTGCGCTGCGGCCACTGCGGCACCGCCGGCAACGTGGTGGGCACGTAGGCGCCGGCCTGGGTGAGCGGTCGGTAGCTTTCGACCGGCGCAACGACATCCTGCGCGCGCGAAGCCAGAACCGCGGCCGCGGCTTGTTCGCCCACGGCGATGCCATCGCGCTTGGCTTGCCCTTCGGGAATCTTCGCCAATGCGGCGGCGTAGGCGGCGTCGATGGCGGCCTGCTGCGCGCTCATCAGCTTGAGCAGGACGGCGCGGTTGGCTGCGGCAACGGCGGCGTCCACCGAGGCGCCCGCAGGTGCGGACAGCGCAACGTCACTGGGCGCGTACTGATGGGTGATGGCATTGGTCGCGAGGTAGACGGAGGTCTGCACCAGTGCGATGGCGCGATTGGAGAGCGGCGGCGGCAGCTTGGCGTCGGCGGTGATTTGGGTAACGGTGCGGTTCCAGTCGGTCACCACGTCGGCCCGGACCTGTGGACTGACCGCGAAACCGACGAGGACCAGCCACATCGCAGCGTGAAGGCGAGACAAGCTGTTCATGGACGCACCCCGGGCATTGCCTGCCTTAGGAAACGAGGAAGCGGGTCATGCCAGGACAGTGGGCCATCGTGCTGGCCGGCCCATCGTCGCGTTATCTATTGCCGCTTCCAATGTGCGCGATCCTTGCGGACAGACGATCGCTCCCATTCCGCATCGACTCTTTCGAAGTCCACAAAACTTTCGTGGACTCAGCGCCAGCCTGCGTCGCGGGCCCGGCGCTCCTCGGCAGCATCCAAAGGATCGCCGCTCATCCTGGCGGTCGCTTCGGCCAGCACCGCCGCTGGTAGGGCGGTGGACGCCTGGCGCAGCTCCCCGGCTTGCGCGGTCGATTCGACGACCACCGGAACCTTCCAGTGGCCGCTGCTCTCGCGACAGGCCAGCCCCGCCAGCGGTTGCGAACCTTCGACCGCAAAACTGCGGCAATAGTGGCCCGCCGCATCGCGGAAGGTCAGGCCGACAGCCACTGCTCCGCCTGGTTCCGGGGCGCTGGCCAGTTGCCGCTCCAGGCTACTGGCGAGGTCGGCGCCGGCCACCAGCGCGCCACCTTCTCCAGCAGACAGGAGAGCCGTATCGGGCTTCGAAACCCACTGCGAAACCGCGACGCCGAGCAGCAGCGACGCGGCCATCGCCGCCCACTGCGGCACACCCCATCGCGACCGCGGCGCCGGCGTCGCACGCGACGGCAGCGGGACCACGTTTCCGGACTCTGCAGGCGACGGGCGCAGCATCCGCGTGAGCGCCTCGGGCACCGGTTCGTCCAGCACCTGCGCATAGGCGTCGCCCAGCGAACGGCGCAGCGCGAACTGGCGGGCCACCGCCTCGGCTATCGCCGGATCGGCTGCGATGGCAGCTTCCACCTGCGCGGCCTGCGCGGGCGTCAGCTCGCCATCCACATAAGCCATCAGCAGTTCGGCATCCACGCTCATGCTCCTGTTTCTTCCACGCCGCCCAGCAGCGCCTGCAGCGCCTCGCGGCCGCGCGCCAAACGGCTGGTGAGCGTCCCGATCGGCACCGCCAGGGCTTCGGCGGCTTCGCGATACGAAAGCCCTTCGATCAACACCAGTGCAATGGCCATTCGCTGTTCCTCAGGTAGTTGCTGCATGGCGGCCTGCACCGTCATCGCCAGTTCGCGTCCCTCGATCGGCGACTCGCCGACGTGGGCCCCCTGTTCTTCCGGCGCGAATATCTTCTGTCCGCGCTGGCGTGCCCGCACTTCGTCGATCCAGGCGTTGCGGATGATGCCGAACACCCACGCGTCCAGCCGCGTGTCGCGGCGCCACTGACCAGACCGCGCCAATACCCGCTCCAGCGCCACCTGCAGCAGATCGTCGGCGTCGGCAGGATGCCGGGCCAGAGTGCGCGCGAAGCGTCGCAGGCGCGGCAGCATTTCGCACAGCGCGTCCGCCATCTCCGCATCGATCGCATTCGACTTCATCGCACTCGACTTCATGGAATACGTTTCACAGGGCTGTTTTATTCCCTTACGCCGTACGCGGGGCCGGGCGGGCCGGATGCTAGCATGCGCGCCGCACGGCCCAGGGATGGATTGGAAGCTCCCGAACGTAAGGTCCTAGATGAAGCCGACACTTTCCCGATTGCTGCTGCTCTGCGCTTGCGCAGCGCCTGGATCGGCCGCAGCGCAGCTGTTGCCCGCGCGCCTACCAAGTCTGCCCTCGCCCGTCGGCGAAGTCGTGACGGCGCCGCTTGGCCAGACTTTGGGAACCCTGCGGCAGGTGAATATCGACCGGCTGCTGCGTCAGCACCGACGCGAACTCGATACCGACCGCAACGGCGCACCGGTGGTAAGGAGCAGGATAGTGGCGCTGGATCCATCGCCGGAGGCGATATCGCGCGCGCGCGACGCGGGCTTCTCGGTCGAACGCGAGAGCGAACTGTCGGAACTGGGCCTGCATCTGGTGGTACTGGCGGTCCCCGAGGGCATGCGCACGCGTAGCGCTCTGAGCAAGCTGCAGCGGCTCGACCCGTCGGGCCACTACGATTACGACCATATCTACCTGGGCGCCGATGCCGCACCCACGGCAACGAAGGTCGGATCGTATGCCGTTGCTGCTGCGGGATCCTCCGCGCCAGGAACTGCAGTTCGCGTTGGCCTGGTCGACGGCGGCGTGGACGCGTCCCATCCTTCCCTAATCGGAACCGACGTTCGCACCTGGGGCTGCGGGGGTATTGCGCATCCGAACGCGCATGGCACGGCCGTGGCGTCGCTGTTGGCCGGTGCGCCGGCGACGGCCGGCCGACAACAGCAAGCCGGCACCCGCAGCGAACTCTTTGCTGCCGACATCTATTGCGGCGCGCCCACCGGCGGCGCCGTCACCGAGTTGGCGCAGGCACTGGCGTGGCTTTCGCGCGAGCGGGTGGCGGTGATCAATCTGAGCCTGGTGGGACCGCCCAATGCCGTGCTGGAGCGTCTGGTGGATTCGATGCTGCGGCGGGGCCATGTACTGGTCGCAGCCGTCGGCAACGACGGACCCGCCGCACCGCCGCTCTACCCTGCTGCCTACGCGGGCGTGATCGGCGTGACTGCCATCGACGCACACGGACGCACCCTGCCCGAAGCCGCGCGCGGACCGCAGGTGGACTTCGCCGCCCCCGGTTCCGGCCTCGATGCCGCAAACGCCGGGGCAGGTTTCAAGTCCGTGCGCGGCACCTCCTTCGCCGCGCCGCTGGTGGCACGCCGCGCTGCCGAGTCGGCCCGCGCACCTGCCGCGGGTTTGTCGGCCTCGGTCATGGCGATGCTGGAGCGCGAAGCGCTGGACGCCGGTCCGAAGGGCCGCGACGACCGTTATGGCGACGGAGTGCTGGCGGCCGACGAACAGGCGCGCTGGTCGCAGCGATGAACGAAAGGTGAAGCCTGCGGCCGCGAAGGAAGAAACCGGCGCCGGCATTCGTAGGACTCCATGAAGCCGCGGATCGTCCGCTGCGATGGAGATGACGATGAACAACAAGACTCTGACTGCCGCTGTCTTCGCGGCCCTCCTGGCCGCCGCTGCGCCTGGAGCCAATGCGCAAGGGCTGCTGGGCGGCGGCGGCAACATCGGCGGAGGACTGGGCGGCGCCGTGGGCATCGACCCGGGCAGAGGTGGACTGCTCGGCGGCGCGGGCACGGGCGCGGATTTGGGCGGCACCTTGCGCGATACCACCAACAGCGCCCGCCAAGCCGCAGCCGAACAGCGTGCCGCGCTGCGCGAAGCCAAGCGCGCCGCACGCGAACAGGCGCGGCTTGATCGGCTGAACGCGGAAGCGGCCGGCGCCGCCGATGGGCAGGCGCAAGGCGGCCTCGTCGCCGGCGACGACAATGGGTCGGCACAGGGCTCGGGAGTGATCGGTGGCAACCTGGTCGGTGGTCTTGCCACCGCACCGGCCTCCGGCGCCGGTGCGTCTGGCGCTGAAGAGGCGCGCGCGGCAGGGAGCCAAGCTGCTGGTCTTGTTCCGAACGCCGGACAGCTTGCAGGCGACGCCACGGCGCGTGCCCAGGACACTGCGAAGTTGGCGTCCAACGCCGCCGCTGCGGCGCGGGGTTCTGCTGTGGGTTCGGCTGCCGGCAGCGCGAATGGAGTTGCCGGCGCCGCTGGACGCTCGGCCTCGACAGAGGGCGCCGGATCGCTGGCCGGACAGGCCATGGCCAACGGCGGACGCACGGATGAGCGCGACACCGGCGACGGCAGCGCGGCCGCTACGCCACTCTCCGCTGCAGGCAGCGCGATCGCGCGCGGAACGGGCGCGCTCCACGGTGCCGGCGGATCCACTGCGGATGGCTCGCCATCGGCTGGCGAGCGCAACGCTGGCAACAGTGAGGAAGGTCGGACCGACGCGCCGCCGCCGCGCCAGGCACCGCGAGCGCGCACCAGCGGAAATGCCAACGCCAATGCGAACGCTAGCGCGTCGCGACGCGGCGCGTCGGCAAGCGCCGCCGGCTCGGTAGGGGCCGAGGGCTCGGTCGAAGACTGAGCGATCGAGTGCGATACAAAGCGGGAGCCCATCGGCTCCCGCTTTTTTTCTGTCCGCGGCCGCGACTCGCGTCGCTGCCGCAGAGCCTGGACACACCACCGGCATCCGGCGCTGCGCCGCTACATATTGCGGCGGTACTCCCCACCCACATCGTAAAGCGCATGACTGATCTGCCCCAGGCTGTGCGTCTTCACCGCTTCGACCAGCGCCTCGAAGACATTGCGGCGGTCGCGCGCGGCCTGTTGCAGATAGCCTAGACCGTGGCCGTCGTGAACTTCCACGTCCTCCGAATCGACCACATGCCCGTGCGAAGTCTCGCCATCCGGCGCCAGCGCGTTGCGCGACTGCTGCCAGCCCAGCACGTTGGCGATTTGCTGACCCTTTTCTTCCTCGGTGGAGCGGATCAGCTCGATCTCGGTGGTCACCTCGCCGCCGTGCTCGCGCGGCAGGAAGGTGTTGACGCCCACTAGCGGCAGACTGCCGTCGTGCTTCTTGTGCTCGTAGTACAGCGACTCTTCCTGGATCTTGCCGCGCTGGTACATCGTATCCATCGCGCCCAGCACGCCGCCGCGTTCGCTGATGGCCTCGAACTCCTTGTACACGGCTTCTTCGACCAGATCGGTCAGGTAGTCCACGGCGAAGCTGCCCTGCCACGGATTCTCGATGAAGTTGAGGCCCAGTTCTTTGTTGATGATCATCTGGATGGCGACCGCGCGGCGCACGCTCTCTTCCGTCGGCGTGGTGATGGCTTCGTCGTAGGCGTTGGTGTGCAGCGAGTTGCAGTTGTCAAATAGCGCGTACAACGCCTGCAGCGTGGTGCGGATGTCGTTGAACTGGATTTCCTGCGCGTGCAGCGAACGGCCCGAAGTCTGGATGTGGTACTTCATCATCTGGCTGCGCTCGTTGGCGCCGTAGCGCTCGCGCATCGCTCTTGCCCAGATGCGGCGGGCGACGCGGCCGATGACCGTGTATTCCGGATCCATGCCGTTGCTGAAGAAGAACGACAGGTTGGCGGCGAAGTCGTCCACCTTCATGCCGCGCGCCAGGTAGTACTCGACGATGGTGAAACCGTTGCTCAGAGTGAAGGCGAGTTGCGAGATCGGGTTCGCTCCGGCCTCGGCGATGTGGTAGCCGGAGATGGACACCGAATAGAAATTGCGCACGCCGTTGTCGACGAAGTACTGCTGGATATCGCCCATCATGCGCAGGGCGAACTCAGTGCTGAAGATGCAGGTGTTCTGCGCCTGGTCTTCTTTCAGGATGTCGGCCTGCACCGTGCCGCGCACGGTCTTGAGCGTCTGCGCCTTGATCCGCGCATAGGTGTCGGCATCGACCACCTGTTCGCCGGTGACGCCAAGCAAACCCAGACCCAGACCGTTATTGGTGGGCGGCAGTTCGCCGTGGTACTGCGGACGGCGGCGGCCTTCGAACAGCTTGTCGATGGTCTTCTGCGCCTCGGCCCAGCGCTGTGGATCTTCCTTCAGATAGCGCTCGACCTGCTGGTCGATGGCGGTATTCATGAACATGGCCAGGATCATCGGCGCCGGGCCGTTGATGGTCATCGACACCGAGGTGGTAGGCGAACACAGGTCGAAGCCGGAGTACAGCTTCTTCATGTCGTCCAGGGTGGGAATGTTGACGCCGGAGTTGCCGATCTTGCCGTAGATGTCCGGGCGCGGCGCGGGATCTTCGCCGTACAGCGTCACGCTGTCGAAAGCGGTGGACAGACGCGCGGCGGGCTGGCCGACCGACAGATAGTGGAAGCGGCGGTTGGTTCGCTCCGGCGTACCTTCGCCGGCGAACATGCGGATGGGGTCTTCGCCGGTGCGACGGTACGGATACACGCCGCCGGTGTAGGGATAGCTGCCCGGCAGGTTTTCCTTGCCCAGGAAGGTCAGCAATTCGCCCCAGGATTTATAAGTGGGCGCGGCGATCTTGGGGATGGGCTGATGGCTGAGCGATTGGCGATAGTTCTCGCCGGTGACGGCCTTGCCGCGCACTTCGTAGGTGAAGTGTTCGTCGGTGATCGACTTCAGACGCTGCGGCCATTCGCGCAGGAGCTTGAGGTTTTCGTTGGTGAGGGATTGGACGGCATCTTGGTAGCGCTGGCGGAGGGTCAGCAGTGATCGGTCGCCGCCGCCGGTCAGGTCGTCCGCGGCGAAAAGATCCAGTGCCTTCGGCAGTTTCGCATCGTCGATATCGCGCAGCGATTCCCAGTAGTGCTGGGCGCGGCTGGCGGTTTCGGCCTGTTTCTCGATGGTGTGGTTGAGGGCCCGGCCCTGCTCGGCGATCTCGGCCAGGTAACGCACGCGCGCGCCCGGAATCAGCACGGTGGCGCGCGGCTCCTTCAGCGAGGTGTCCAGCTGCGGCGTCCACTTCTGCGCGGGCAGCGAGAGTTTTTCGCGCAGCAGGCGGCACAAGTTGACGAACATCCAGCTGATGCCGGGATCGTTGAACTGGCTGGCGATGGTGGGATACGCGGGCACGTCTTCGTCGGCGGTCTGGAACGCGACGCGGTTGCGCTTCCATTGCTTGCGCACGTCGCGCAGGGCGTCTTCGGCGCCGCGCTTGTCGTATTTGTTGAGCACGATGAGCTCGGCGAAGTCGAGCATGTCGATCTTCTCCAACTGGCTGGCCGCACCGTATTCGCTGGTCATCACGTACATGGGGAAGTCGACCAGGTCGACGATTTCCGAATCGCTCTGGCCGATGCCCGCGGTCTCGACGATGACCAGGTCGTAGCCCAGGCCCTTGAGGAAACCTATGCAGTCCTTCAAAACCGTATTAGTGGCCGCATGCTGGCGGCGCGTGGCCATGGAACGCATGTACACGCGGTGGCTGCGCAGCGAGTTCATGCGGATGCGGTCGCCCAGCAACGCGCCACCGGTGCGGCGGCGAGTGGGATCGACCGAGATCACCGCGATGCGCATCTGCGGAAAGCTGGCCAGGAAGCGGTTCAACAATTCGTCGGTGACCGATGACTTGCCGGCGCCGCCGGTGCCGGTGATGCCGACCACGGGCGTCTTGCTGCCGGCCAGCTGCCACTGCTTGCGCAGGCGTGCGAGTTCGGAGTCGTCCAGCGCGCCTTCCTCGATGGCGCTGAGCATGCGGCCGATGGAAATCTCGTCGTCGATGGCGATGTGCGCAGGCTTGTCGGTGGGCAGGCGATGATGGGTGGCGCGTTCCACCACGTCCTCGATCATCTCCACTAGTCCCATCTTCATGCCGTCGTTGGGGTGGTAGATGCGCTCCACGCCGTAGGACTGCAACTCGCGGATTTCCTCGGGAGTGATGGTGCCGCCGCCGCCGCCGAATACGCGGATATGCGAGGCGCCGCGCTCGGCCAGCATGTCGACCATGTACTTGAAATATTCGACATGCCCGCCCTGGTAGGACGACAAGGCGATGGCGTCGGCATCTTCCTGCAAGGCCGCGCGCACGACGTCCTCGACGCTGCGGTTATGGCCCAGGTGGACCACTTCGGCGCCCTGCCCCTGGATCAGGCGGCGCATGATGTTGATCGCCGCGTCATGCCCGTCGAACAGGCTGGCGGCGGTGACGAAGCGCAGCGGCGTGTTATCGCTCTGCGTGGCGGGAAGATTCGAAGCCGGCGTGCTCATGCGCGCCCTCACGTGCATTTGAACAAGCGCCGATTGTAGCCGTCGCAGCGTTATCTCCCTATGCGATTAAAGGTGGGTGGGCCTCCATGCCCACCCGTATGCATCGCCTGCTAGGAGGGTCAGGCGATGCCGAACGGCAGATTAGGAGAGGAGACGACGCGTTCGCCGATGGTTTCGCCCTGGAGGAAACGCAAGGCTTCGGCGATCACTTGCGGTTCCGCGGCAATGCGGTGGTGCCCCAGCCCAGTGGTGGTGAGCAGACGGGCCTGCGGCCAGTAGCGCGCATAGCGCTCGCCTTCCGCCCACGGCACTTCACGGTCTTCGAGGTCGTGCACGACCAAGGCCGGACGCGCGATGAAAGGCGCATTGACGTGCACCTGCAAGCCGGCGACCGGGATTTGGAAACGCTTCTCCCACTCGTCGAAAAGATGATCGCGCAGCGATTGCGCCAGCCCCACCGCGCGGCCGAAACGGTCGGCGGCGGCCATGGGATCGGCAGCCGGCGCGATCAGCACGGTGCGCTCGGCTTGCATACCTTTGGACAGCGCGAGCATGGTGGCCGCGCCGCCTAGCGAATGGCCGACTACCGCGGCCAGCGACCCATAGTGCTTGGCGACCTGGAACAGAGTTTCGGCGAAGGAAGGCAACGTGGCGCGGCGGCCGCTACTGCGGCCATGGGCGAGTTGATCGAAGGTAACCACCGCGTAGCCTGCTTGGCGCAGCGCGCGCACCCAGGGCGCGAAACGCAGGCCGAAGCTGGACCAGCCATGCGCCAGCAATACCAGCGGCTGACGCGTGGGATCGCCCCATAGATAGGTGGCGACACGGTGCTCGCCGTGCTCCAACAACTCGATGCGTGCGCCCAGAGTGTCGGCGGCCAACGCCCGCTCCCGTGCACCCGGCATGGGCGTGCCGAACAAGCCGAACGCGCGATGCAGGGTCGCCTTGGGCATCAGCCATCCACCGATAGCGAAACCGGCGCGCATCACCGCGAAACGTAACGATGTCACCAGCGATTTTAGAACGATCGTGCTATTTCCAGATTTAGCGATGGCAGCCATGACGATGCCCTCCGTAGGTTTCAGTCGGGATGGATTGTGGGAGTAGTGGCTTAGGGGGAGTAAGAGCGGATCAGACGTTCGAACGAGCGCCGCGCCAGGGCTTCGGCGCGGGCTGGGTCGTGCAGGCGGGTGTTGTGCATGCCATCGACCAGCGCCGCCAGTTCGAAGGCCATGAGTTGGGGATCGGTATCGGCGGCTAGCTCGCCGGATTCGATGCAGTGGGTCACCGCCTTGGTCAGCTGAGCATCCCACTGGCTCAGCCAGCCCACGATCCGGTCGCGCATCGGGCCCGGGCGGCCGTCGTATTCGCCGGCAGCGGCCAGGATCACGCAGCCCTCCTCGCTGGCCAGCACCCAGTCGAACCAGCCCGAAACGATGGCACGCAGACGCTGCAAACCACGCGGCTGCGCCAGTGCGGGACGCACTACGGTTTCGGTGAAACGCTGTGCGGTCCATTCCAGCACGCTGAGCTGCAGGTCCTCGCGGGAACCGAAATGGGCGAATACCCCACTCTTGGACATGCCGACCGCGGTGGCCAGCTCGCCGATGGACAGGCCTTCCAACCCGTTACGCCGAGCGATGCCGAAGGCGCGCTCGACGATCAGCTCACGGGTGGCGGTGCCCTTGGAAGTGGTGGCAACAGGAGTCATGGCGCAATAAATAGCACGACCGTTCGTGTTATTCAATGCCGTTGGTCGGCGGACTTTGCCTCCCCTTTGGCAAAGAGGGATTGAGGGGGATTTGCTCTTGCTTTGAAGCAAGATCAAGAGCAAATCCCCCGTAGCCCCCCTTTGCCAAAGGGGGCAAAGCAAAAACCCCGCGCGTACATACACGACCACCTTCTCCGCCACCGGAAGCGACGCATCGCCGCCTTGCAAGAAGCCAGCCTTCTGCGCCCAGCTGCTGACGGCCCTGTCGCGACGATTGGATTAGACTGTGCGCATGCGACGCCCTTGCCCGCTTTCGGCAACGTCGCTTTTTTGTTTCCAGTCAATCCTTTAGGCACAGTTCCTGGCAACTTGCAGCAGCCAACCGGCAGCGCAATTCGGAGCCCTCCCCATGATTTTCGAAACCCTTGATATATCCGGCCACGAACAGGTGGTGTTCTGCAACAACAAGGACGCGGGACTGAAGGCGATCATCGCCATCCATAGCACCGTGTTGGGTCCTGCGCTGGGCGGCGTGCGCATGCGTCCTTACGCCGACACCCAGGCCGCGCTGACCGATGCGCTGCGGCTCAGCCGCACCATGACCTATAAGAACGCGTTGGCTGGCCTGAATGTCGGCGGCGGCAAGGCAATCCTGATCGGCGACCCGGCCAAGGACAAGACCGAGACCGCATTCCGCGGCTTCGGCCGCTACGTCGATTCGCTGGGCGGGCGCTACATCACTGCCGAAGACATGGGCACCGACGTCAACGACATGGAAAACGTGTACCGAGAGACCGAGTACGTGGTCGGCGTGCACCAGGTGCATGGCGGTTCCGGCGATCCGGCTCCGTTCACCGCTTATGGCGCGTTGCAGGGCTTGATGGCGACCTTGAACAAGAAGTTCGGCAACGAGGAAATCGGCAAGTACAGCTATGCCGTGCAGGGCCTGGGCCACATCGGCATGGAGTTCCTGAAGCTGTTGAAGGAACGCGGCGCCAAACTCTTCGTGGCCGACCTGAATTCCGCGCTGGTGGAACGCGCGGTCGAAGAATACGGCGCCGAGGCGGTCAAGCCCGACGAGATCTACGACCTGCCGGTAGACGTGTTCTCGCCCTGCGCCATGGAATACGCGATCAACGCCGAAACCCTGCCGCGCCTCAAGGCCAAGATCATCTGCGGCACTGCCAATAACCAGATGTCGCACCTCACCGGCAACGAAGCCGCCAAGCGCGGCATCCTGTATGCGCCGGACTACGCGGTGAACGCCGGCGGGGTGATGAACGTGTCGCTGGAGATCGACGGCTACAACCGCGAACGCGCGATGCGCCTGATGCGCAACATCTACCACAACGTCGGCAGCATCTTCGAGCTGTCCGAACGCGAAGGCATCGCGCCGCAGTACGCCGCAGACCGCATCGCCGAGGCGCGCATCGCCTCGATCGGCAAACTGAAGCTGCCGCTGGGACGTACCGCACCCCGTTTCATGGGACACCTGCGCGGCGAGCACTAATCTCGCCACGCCGGCCGCAAAAGGAGGGAGGACCGAATGCGACCCGTTTCAATCCACGCTTTTCCGCTAGGCGAAGAGATCGACGCCCTGCGCGAGGCGGTACGCCGCTTCGCCGACAGCGAGATCGCGCCGCGCGCCGAAGCGATCGATCACGACAACATTTTTCCGCAGGACCTGTGGCCCAAGCTGGGCGAACTGGGGTTGCTGGGCCTGACCGTGCCGGGAGAATACGGCGGCACCGACATGGGCTACCTAGCGCATCTGGTGGCGATGGAAGAGATTTCGCGCGCCTCCGGCTCGGTCGGGTTGAGCTATGTCGCTCACTCCAACTTGTGCGTGTCCAATCTGTACGCCAACGGCACCGAAGCGCAGCGTCAGCGGTATCTGCCCAAGCTGTGCAGCGGCGAGTGGAAAGGCGCGCTGGCGATGAGCGAGCCGGGCGCCGGTTCGGACGTGGTCGGTTCGATGAGTTGCCGCGCCGAGCTTCGTTCAACTGCGGGCCGCGGCGACGTCTGGGTCGCCAACGGCAGCAAGATGTGGATCACCAACGGCCCAGAGGCCGATGTGCTGGTCGTATACATGCGCACCGCCGGCAAGGAATGCGGTTCCAAGTGCGTCACCGCCTTCATCGTCGAAAAAAGCATGAAAGGTTTCCGCACCGCGCAGAAGTTGGACAAGCTGGGCATGCGCGGCAGCAACACCTGCGAACTGGTGTTCGAGGACTGCGAGATCCCCGCTGAAAACGTGCTGGGCGAAGTGAACAATGGAGTCAAAGTGTTGATGGCCGGCCTCAATACCGAGCGCCTGGTAATCAGCGGCGGCCCATTGGGGCTGATGCAAGCGGCGCTGGATGCCGCCCTGCCCTACGTGCGCGAACGCAAGCAGTTCGACGCCGCCATCGGCACCTTCGGCCTGATGCAGGGCAAGATCGCCGACATGTATACCGCCCTGCAATCCAGCAGGGCCTTCGCCTATCAGGTGGGACGCGATTACGACGCTGGTCACCAGTCGCGCGCCGCGGCCGCCGGCTGTCTGCTGCATGCGTCGGAAGCCTGCGTGCAGGTGGCGCTGGAAGCCATCCAGGCGCTAGGCGGCAACGGCTACATCAACGAATACCCCACCGGACGTCTGCTGCGCGATGCCAAGCTGTATGCCATCGGCGCCGGCACCAACGAGATCCGCCGCATGCTAATAGGCCGCGAACTGTTCGATGGGCGAGGCTAACCCGCTTGCGCGGCATGCCGCGCGGGTTAGCCGAGCGCCCGGCGTGCTTCGCCGGGCCGGACTGAGGTTGACCTGCTTACGCGGCATGCCGCGCGGATCAACCGAGCGCCCGGCGTGCTTCGCTAGGCCGGACCGAGGCTGACCTGCTTACGCGGCATGCCGCATAGTCAGCCGAGCACCCGGCGTGCGTGCCGATCACATTTAGGACGAAGCTGAACGAAACATGTTGCAACGCGGCTGGATTCAGCCCCCGTTCCATGACATCGTTTTACGTGCCGCCCGTCACAATTTCGGCCTGCGGCTTGTTTCTAAAGTTACGCACTCGCGCAAGACAGAACTTTCCCTCAACGCCTAAGGCTCCCCCGAGCTGATGGGCCGACACTCAAGGAATGAAGATGTCCCTCTCTTTACGTAAAAAGCGCATCGCCTTGGCGACCGCGTTGACCGGACTGGCTTGTCTCGCCGCTTGGGCGGCGGCCTCCCTCTCGGGCGGCACATTCGGCACGTCTTCTACTTCTGACGGATTCGACGGCGGCACGGGCTTCTCCGCAACCGCTGCGGGTAACACGAGCGGAAGCAGCGATGCGGCTTTGACCGCGGTAGACGACCGGCAACAGACGCACATCGTCGTGTTCCGCGACGCGCCCCTGGCCACCTATCAAGGCAACGTCGCCGGCATCGCCAAACCCGCCCGCAAGGGCAACGGGCGTGGCCGAATCGACGTCGCCGGTCCGCAGGCGCGCGCCTACGTGAAACATTTGGAAGACAAACAGCGCGGCTATGAGGGCCGTATCGACCAGGCGTTGGGCCGTCAGGTGAAGGTGACCCAGCGCATGCAGCACGCGCTCAACGCGATCGTCACCTCGATGTCGCCGCTGGAGGCCGAGGCCATCAGCCGGCTGCCCGAAGTGCAACTGGTCGAAGCCTATCGCGAATATGCGCTGGATACCGATGTCAGCCCGCCGCTGATTGGTGCGACCACGGTTTGGAATGGCGTTTCCTTGCCGCTGGGCGACGGCCCGGACCGCACCCGCGGCGAAGGCGTGGTGGTCGGAATCATCGATACCGGCATCAATTTCGGCAGCCCATCGTTCGCCGCGACGGATCCGGTAGACGGCTATGTGCACACCAATCCGAACGGCTCGGGCAACTACCTAGGCACCTGCGCCCCCGGTGGCGTGGATGCCGGTCGCTGCAACGACAAGCTGATCGGTGGTTACGACTTCATCTGCGGTGTTGGCGCACCGGCGAACGCTTGTGGCGTCACCGGCCTGCGCGAAGAACCCGGCTTCGGCGATACCAACGGTCACGGCAGCCACACCGCCTCGACCGCTGCCGGCAACAGTCGTCCCACGGTGTTCAACGGAAGCCAGGTCACGATTTCCGGCATGGCACCCCGCGCCAATCTGATCGCCTACGACGTCTGCTACACCACCATCTCCACTGGCCAGGGTTCCTGCCCCAATGTGTCCTCAGCGGCGGCAGTGAACCAGGCCATCGCAGATGGCGTCGACGTCATCAACTTCTCGATCGGCGGCGGCGCATCGCCGTGGTCGGAAGCCGTATCGCTAGCGTTCCTCAATGCCACCGATGCCGGTGTGTTCGTCGCTGCTTCGGCCGGTAACTCCGGACCGGGCGCGGCCACCCTCGGCAACGTGCAGCCCTGGGTCACCTCGTCTGCCGCCACACGCCATCGCCTTGGCGGGTTCACCTCGGTGCTTGCCGTCAGCGGCCCCGGCGCCCCGCCAGCGAACCTGCAGCGAGTCTTGCTCAGCCCGGGCTCCGGTGGCGTTGGCCTGCAGGCACCGTTGCCCGCAACGACTCCGCTGATCATCAGCCCCTTGATCAATGCCGCCAACGACGGCTGCGCTGCCTATGCCGCCGGTCAGTTCCAGAATGCGATCGCGGTGATCCGCCGAGGCACCTGCTCGTTCTCGATCAAGACCAACAATGCGGCCGCCGCAGGCGCGCTGGTGGTGGTGCTCGCGAACAACACAACGGGCGGTATCAGCCCCAGCGTTCCCGGAACCACAATCCCGGCGTTCGGCGTGACCCAGGCCATCGGCAATGCCCTTCGCGATTTTGCCCAAGCCAACGGCGGCGCCACCGCGGCCATCAACGTGGCGCCCAATGCCATCGACGCGCTTGCCGACTTCAGTTCGCGCGGCCCGGGCGGATTCGACATGCTGAAACCCGACCTCAGCGCACCGGGTGTCGATGTGCTGGCGGCCTATGCCGGCACCACGCTCACCGGCTTCGAGAACCTGACGACCACCCTCAGCGGCACCTCTATGGCCTCGCCGCACACCGCAGGCGCGGCGGCCCTGATGCGACAGCTGCATCCGTCGTGGACGGTGCCGGAGATCCAGTCCGCGCTGAAGATGACGGCCAACGAGAGCGTGCTGCTGGAAGACCAGACCACACCGGCCAATGCGCATGCCGCCGGCTCCGGCCGGCTTCAGGTCGACCGCGCCGCACGTGCGGGCTTGGTGCTCAATGAGACCAAGGCGAACTATCTGGCAGCCAATCCGACGATCGGTGGCGATCCGTCCACCCTGAACCTGGCCAGCTTCGAAAAGGCCAACTGCCAAGGGACCTGCAGTTTCGTCCGTACCGTGCGCAACACGCTGCCGTACAAACACCAGTGGAAGCTGACACTGCAAGGCGTCAACGGCAGCGTCAACGGTTCCGCCGGGTCGGCGGCCCTGTTGCTCAAGCCCGGCGAGTCGCGGCAGATCCTGGTCGTCATCAACAACGCGGCACAGGCGGCCGACGGCAGTTACCGCTACGGATCGCTGGTGATCGCACCGCACAACTCGGCCAACGGCAACCAGTCCTTGCCCACCCTGCACATGCCGATCGCCGTGCGGGTACCGCCGCCGCCGCCGCCTTCGACGACGTTGGCGAATGGTGTGCCCCTCGCGGTCGCGGGCGCCGCCGGTAGCAACAGCTACTACAACCTGGTGGTCCCCGCGGGCGCCACCAGCGTCAGCTTCGTCTTACAGGGCGGCACCGGCGATGCCGACCTGTTCGTGAAGTGGGGCGAGGCACCGACCACCTCGTTCGACTGCGTGTCCGCCGGCGGCTCGAACAACGAGTCCTGCACGCTGCCTGCGCGGGCTGGCACTTATTACGTGCGCATCGAAGGTTTCGCCGCGTATTCAGGCGCGACCCTCACCGGCAGCTACCAGTAACCGGGGAAGCAAAGCTTAACGACTGGGCCCGGAGCAATCCGGGCCCTTTTTTTGGGCGGCACCGCCAAAACAGCGACATCCCCAGACCAGGGTAACCGTGCCGTATAACGCCGCTTCCTTCATAATCCACGGATACCGCGGTAGTGCCGCAGCAACAACATATGGAGTTCCCCCATGTCCGACATCGTCATCGCCGCCGCCAAGCGCACCGCGATAGGTTCCTTCCTTGGTCAGTTCACCGGCGTACCTACGCCTACCTTGGGCGCCACTGCGATCAAGGCCGCGCTTGAGCAATCCGGCGTGCCCGCTGCCGATGTCTCCGAAGTGATCATGGGCTGCGTGCTGCCGGCCAACCTGGGTCAGGCGCCCGCTCGCCAGGCCTCGCTGGCCGCCGGCCTGCCGACGTCCACCGGCTGCACCACCATCAACAAGGTCTGCGGTTCGGGCATGAAAGCGATCATGCTGGGCCACGATCTGATCAAGGCGGGTTCGGCCACGGTGGTGGTCGCCGGCGGCATGGAATCGATGACCAACGCCCCGCACATGATCCCCAACTCGCGCACCGGCAACCGCTTCGGCAACTTCCAAGCGGTGGACCATATGTCCTGGGACGGATTGGTCAATCCCTACGACGGTCAGGCCATGGGCGTATTCGCCGACGCCACTGCGGAAAAGCATGGGTTCACTCGCGAGCAGCAGGATGCCTACAGCATCGAGTCGGCGACGCGCGCCCAGGCTGCGCAGAAGTCCGGCGCGTTCGATGACGAAATCGTCCCGGTCAAGGTCACCACCCGCAAAGGCGAAGTCGAGTTCGCTACTGACGAGCAACCCGGCAAGTCCGACATCAGCAAGATCCCGACCCTGAAGCCCGCCTTCAACAAGAACGGCACGGTTACCGCGGCCAGTTCCTCCAGCATTTCCGACGGCGCGGCGGCCACCGTGCTGCTGAGCGCCGAAGAGGCAGCCAAGCGCGGCATCGCCCCGCTGGCACGCATCGTCGGCCACAGCACCTTCTCCCAGGAGCCGCAGTGGTTCACTACCGCGCCGGTCGGAGCCATCGAAAAGCTGCTGAAGCAGGTGGGTTGGACCGTCGACGACGTGGACCTGTTCGAAATCAACGAAGCCTTCGCAGTGGTGGCTATGACGCCGATCAAGGAGCTGGGCATCCCCCATTCCAAGGTCAACGTCAACGGCGGCGCCACCGCTCTGGGCCATCCAATCGGCGCTTCGGGCGCCCGGCTGGTAGTCACCCTGATCCATGCGCTGCGCAACCGGGGCGGCAAGCGCGGTATCGCCTCGCTGTGTATCGGCGGTGGCGAAGCGACCGCTATCGCAATCGAGGTATTGTGAGAAAACAAGGTGTTGTGATACGTTTAACGAAGCGTTGACAAAAATAACTGCGCAACCGCTTGACAGCCCAATCCGGATTGTCATCATGTCACCGGCGCGCAATAGCGCGTTGCCAACTAAACGACGAGGAAATTCACAAATGACCATCAACAAGACGCTGATCGCGCTGGCTCTGGGCCTGGCCCTGGCTGCTTGCTCGAACAAAGAGCAGGCTGCTGACGCCGCGACCGACGCTGCTGCCACGGCTACCGAAGCCCAGGCTGCTGCTGACGCCGCCGCCGCTACCGGCGCTGCCACGGCCGATGCCGCCCAGACCTCCGCTGACGCCGCCGCTCAGGCTGCGGACGCTGCTGCCACTGCCGCTACCGACGCCGCCGCTGCTCCGACCGCCGCTGCCGCCGACGCTGCTGCCGACACGGCCGAAGCTGCTAAGGACACTGCCGAGCAGGCTAAGGACGCTACCGAAGAAGCCAAGAAGTAATACCGAAAGGTATAGCTTCAAGCTAGCGTAAAATGCGAAAGGCCACCGGTGCATACCGGTGGCCTTTTTCAGTAACAGGCCGAGGGGATGGCTCACCAGACTCCGCCTGCATTGCCGATCTGTTGCTCTCATCAACTTACCCCCATCCACCTCCGGAGATAACCCATGAAGACCAAGTTCATCGTCCTGCTCGCCGCTTCCGTTCTGGCCCTGAGCGCCTGCAAGAAGAGCGAATCGACCGACGCCGCCGCGAACGACGCTGCTGCCGCTGCCGACCAGGCCGCCACTGAAGCCGGCCAAGCCGCGACCGCCGCTGGCGATGCCGCCAACGCCGCTGCCGATGCGACCGCCGCTGCTGCGACCGATGCCGCCGCCGCCACCAGCTCGGCTGCCGAAGCCACCGAAAACGCGGCGCAGGAAGCGACGGCGAAGACCGCTGACGCGGTCTCCGACGCTGCGCAGGCCACCGCCGACAAGGCCGCTGAAGTCGCCGACAAGGCCGAAGAAGCCGCCAAGAAGTAATCCGCTGGCTTCGGCCAACGACCGCCAGACCGACAAGGCCCGCTTCTGCGGGCCTTGTCGCGTCTGGGGGTTTGCTGGGGACGGGTTGTATCCTTGTGCATTCCTTCAGCAGGCGTCGACGGCATGTCGGTACTGACTTCGCAACTCGATCCGCGTTCCACCGAATTCGCCGAGAACGTCGCCTACCACCGTGCCTTGGTGGAAGAACTGGACCGTCGCCTTGCTCGCGCGGCCGACGGCGGCGGTGCGAAGGCCCGCAACAAGCACACCGAACGCGGCAAACTGTTGGCGCGCGACCGCATCACCGCCCTGCTCGACCCGGGTTCTCCTTTCCTGGAGATAGCTCCGCTCGCTGCCGAAGGCATGTACGACGATGCGGCGCCGGGCGCCGGCATGGTCGCCGGCATCGGCCGGGTGCAGGGCCTGGAAGTGGTCGTCGTGGCCAACGATGCCACGGTAAAAGGCGGCACTTATTTTCCGATGACGGTGAAGAAGCATCTGCGCGCGCAAGAAATCGCACGCGAGAACCGCCTGCCCTGCCTCTACCTGGTCGACTCCGGCGGGGCCTTTCTTCCCCTGCAGGACGAGGTGTTTCCGGACCGCGAGCATTTCGGCCGCATTTTCTACAACCAGGCCCGCCTCAGCGCCGAAAACATCCCCCAGATCGCCGTGGTCATGGGTAGTTGCACCGCCGGCGGCGCCTACGTGCCGGCGATGTGCGACGAAAGCATCATCGTCAAGGAACAGGGCACCATCTTCCTGGGCGGTCCGCCGCTGGTGAAGGCCGCGACCGGCGAGGTGGTAGACGCCGAAGCGCTCGGCGGTGCAGACGTGCACACCAGCGTGTCCGGTGTGGCCGACCATTTCGCCGAAGACGACCGCGACGCGCTGCAGATCGCGCGCAATCTGGTCGGCAACCTCAACCGCCGCAAAGTCCTTCCGCTGGCCGTGCGCGAATCGCAGGAACCGTTGTTCGCAGCGCAGGAGCTCTATGGCATCGTGCCGAAGGACACCCGGCGTCCGTTCGACATCCGCGAAGTGATCGCGCGCATCGTCGACGGTTCGCGTTTCGACGAGTTCAAGGCGCGCTACGGCAAGACCCTGATCGCCGGCTTCGCCCACCTGCACGGTTACCCGGTCGGCATCATCGCCAACAACGGCATCCTGTTCGCAGAAAGCGCGCTGAAGGGCGCGCACTTCATCGAACTGTGCAACCAGCGCGGCATCCCGCTGGTGTTCCTGCAGAACATCACCGGCTTCATGGTCGGCAAGAAGTACGAGAACGCAGGCATCGCCAAGGACGGGGCCAAGATGGTCACTGCCGTGGCTTGCTCGTCGGTGCCCAAGTTCACGGTGGTGATCGGCGGCAGCTTCGGCGCTGGCAACTACGCCATGTGCGGCCGCGCCTACGGCGCTCGCTTCTTGTGGATGTGGCCCAACGCGCGCATCAGCGTGATGGGCGGCGAACAGGCCGCCAGCGTGCTGGCCACGGTCAAGCGCGACGGCATCGAGGCCGCGGGCAAAGAATGGAGCGGCGAGGAAGAAGAAGCGTTCAAGGCGCCGATCCGCGAACAGTACGAATCTCAGGGCAGTCCCTGGTACGCGACCGCGCGCCTGTGGGATGACGGCATCATCGATCCGGCCGATACGCGCCGCGTGCTGGGGCTGGCGATCTCCGCCTCGTTGAACGCGCCGATAGAGCCGGCGAAGTTCGGCGTGTTCCGGATGTAGGCGGATGAGACCCGTAGCCCTGGTTACCGGCGCTGGACGTGGCATCGGCGCAGCGACTGCGCTGCTGGCCGCGCAACGCGGCTACGCGGTCTGCGTGAATTACCTGAAGAACCGAGACGCGGCCGAGGCCATCGTCGGCACCATTCGCGGTTTAGGGGGGCAGTCCATCGCCGTGGGCGCGGATATATCGATCGAGACCGATGTCCTGCGGCTATACGCCACCATCGACCAGGAGCTCGGACCGCTCACCGCACTGGTCAACAACGCCGGCATCCTGGAAAGGCAAATGCCGATCGAGGCGATGGGAATATCACGCTGGCAGCGCGTATTCGCCACCAATGTCTTCGGCAGTTTCCTGTGCGCCCGCGAGGCCATCAAGCGCATGTCCAGCCGCCAGGGTGGCGAAGGCGGCGCCATCGTCAACGTGTCTTCGCTGGCCGCGCGCACCGGGTCGCCGCATGAGTACGTGGACTACGCAGCGAGCAAGGGGGCTATCGACAGCTTCACCCGAGGATTAGCCGCAGAGGTCGCCGACCAGGGCATCCGCGTCAATGCAGTGCGTCCGGGCTTCATCGACACCGACATGCACGCCAGCGGTGGCGAACCGGACCGGATCGAACGAGTGAAAGCCTACGTGCCGCTGAAGCGGGGCGGCACTGCCGAGGAAGTCGCGCACGCAATCCTGTGGCTGCTGTCGGACGAGGCTTCGTACACCACAGGCGCGTTCATCGACATTGCGGGCGGTCGCTGACCCAGACGCCAAAGTGTCCGGTGCGCCGGCGAGTTTCGGCGTGTTCCGCATGTAAACTTTGCACCTGCACGCGTTGCCGGGGGGCAGGATGATTGTTGGAATAGATTTGGGGACCACCCATTCACTGGTGGGTGTCTATGAGCAGGACGGGCCGCGACTGATACCAAATGCACTGGGTGAGCTACTGACGCCGTCGGCGGTCAGCGTGGACGAAGATGGCCGGCTCATGGTCGGCCGGGTCGCCCACGAGCGTCTGCTCAGTCATCCGGAAAACAGCGTCGCCACCTTCAAGCGATGGATGGGCACGCAGCGGGAAACCAGGTTGGGCGGACGGCAGTACCGTCCGGAGGAGCTTTCCGCGCTAGTGCTGCGTTCGCTGCTGGACGATGCGCGCAACCAGCTCGGCCAGGACGTCACCGAGGCCGTCATCAGCGTGCCGGCCTACTTCGGCGATGCGCAACGCAAGGCGACCCGCGCGGCCGGCGAATTGGCGGGCATCCGCGTTGAGCGCCTGATCAATGAACCCACGGCGGCGGCTGTCGCTTACGGGTTGCAGGAGCGGGTCGACGGCTCGACATTCATCGTCCTGGACTTGGGCGGCGGAACCTTCGACGTTTCGATTCTCGAGATATTCGACGGTGTCATCCAAGTGCATGCCAGCGCAGGCGACAATCACTTGGGCGGCGAGGATTTCCTCAATCTGCTGGTGTCTGCCTGTTGCAACGACCACAAGCTCAAACGCGAAGCCCTCTCGCGCCAGGAACTGGCGCAATTGCAGGGTCGCATGGAGATATTGAAGCAGCAGCTGAGCAACCGGGAACGCGCGGGGCTGAAATTCAATGTGTCCGAAAAAGAGTACGAATGGGAAATGGACGAGGCGCGCTTCCAGAATCTGGCGGATCCGCTGGTACAGCGACTCCGCCAGCCCATAGAACGGGCGCTGCGCGATGCGCACTTGGCACCGGAGCAACTGCAAGAAGTCGTCATGGTCGGTGGTGCATCGCGTATGCCCGTGTTCACGCGGCTGGCTACCCGCATGTTGGGACGGCTGCCGTTGCGCCACGTAAATCCCGACCAGGCGATTGCCTTGGGCGCCTCTATCGTCGCGGGGATGAAGTCCCGGAACCATGCACTGGAAGAGATCGTCCTTACCGACGTATGCCCTTACACGCTGGGTATTGGTACCGGCCGCACCGACGAGCATGGTCGCGTGACGACCGGCTATTTCAGTCCGCTGATTGAACGCAACACCACTGTCCCGGTTAGCCGCGTCGAAGTCTTCGCACCCTTGCAGGACGGGCAAAACGTGGTGGACCTGGAAATCTTCCAGGGCGAAAGCCCGCGCACGGTCAATAATGTGTTGCTCGGCAACATCCACGTGACCCTGCCGCGCAATCAGAAGCGCGAGAACAATTCGATCGAAGTCCGCTTTACCTACGACGTCAATGGAGTGTTGCAGGTCGAGACCAAGTTGCTCGCCACTGGCGAACGGCAGGAATTGATCCTGGAGGGTACGCCGGGCGTGTTGACTAAGGAAGAAATCCGCGAACGCCTGGCCCAGCTACAGTCGCTAAAGATCCATCCCCGCGAAGACCAGGCCAACCTGGCCGTCATCGCTAGGACCGAGCGCGTCTACGAGGAAAACCTGGATCTGCGCCAGACGGTGCACGAATGGTTGGCGAACTTTATGGGCATCCTTGAAAGCCAAGACCTAGCCCAGATTGCGCGGCATCGAGGAGAACTGACCCGTGCGCTCGATGAGTTGGAGAGCCGTCGCTGGTGAATCCGTTCAATACCCTGGGCGTGCCGGCCGACGCCAGCGAAGCAGAGATAAAGCGCGCGTACGCGCGTGGGATCAAGCAAACGCGCCCGGACGAACATCCGCAGGAATTCCAGGCGTTGCACGAAGCCTATGTTGCGGCGCTGTCCATCCGGGCGCAGCAGTCGCTCATGACGGACGAGATCACCGATCCGTCGGTCATCGGCTTCGTGCAGCCATCAACGAGCAGCGTCAGCATGGCGCAGGACCCGGACGATCCGCAGGCGGATCCAGCGCACGAGCTCGCACCCGGATCGTTCGATCTGCCGGCGTTTCTCGATGGATTGCATGCTCTACTCGACAATCCGGAGGCAGACGTCGATACCTGGCTCCGGCAACAGCCGGCCCTGTATTCGCTCTCATTGAAAAGGTCGATCACGCCTGGGCTCGTCGACGACCTCTTGCAACGTCCGCCAGTGCCTCCGGAAATTCTTGAATCGCTGTTTTCGTTCTTCGGCATCGGCATGGTCAATCGCGAGTTCGGCTGGTTGTCCGAGGACGTCGAGGAGCTTCGGGAACGGTCCTTGCAGGCCTATCAGCCTTGGGCCAGCCTGCAATTCCAACCCGAAGGCAGGCCGCGCATTTCTGAAGATGCGTACGATCCGATCTGGCTGAGAACAGCGCTCTGGCTCTTCTTCATGTTCATGATTTTCGGCCGCGGCTGCCTTCACACCTGACCGATGACAGTCTTCGCACGTTTAGGATTGCAGGACGGCGCGACCGAAGCCGAGGTCAAGCGCGCCTATGCGCGTCTGTTGAAAGCCAACAGACCCGACGGCGACCCTGTCGCTTTCCAACAGTTGCAGGAGACCTATAACCAGTGCCTGCTCTGGGTTCGACGCCGTCAGTACGACGGCGATGGCGTAAGCCAAGCGGAGACATTGGCCGACAGCGAGACCGAACCGCCGCCTGAGACGGCTTTGGAGCAGGCGGAATTCCCAGAAGATACGTCGGCCGGCTTCTTGCCTGCAGATCCGTTGCCGGCCGTCAATCGATCCCCAGCTTTGGACTTCGACCTTTCCAGCTTCATCGAACAATTCAGCCCGCGGCTGCTGGCCGACGACCCCCGTGCGCTGGATCGATGGCTGCATTCGCTGGAAGCCTTCTACTCGCTGCCGCTGAAACAGTCCTTGCGACCCTGGATGGCGCAGTTCCTGGCCGGTATGGAACGCCCGGCCAACCCGCCTTCGATGCAGGTTGCACTGGAGTTTTTCGCCCTCGATCAATTGTCCCGGGGACCGATCGCCGACGAGGTTTTCCGGGCCATGCAACGCAGCGAGGCCGCAGACGCGTTCGAACGCAACTGGCGAAATCGTCGCTCCTGGCACTTGCCCTGGGGTGAGCGAGTCCTGATGCGTGAACTGGAAGGCCCCTTCTCGCGGTGGCGGCGCGTGCTGTTGATGTTGCTGCCCCAATTTCCGGGCAGGCTGAAGTCTCTGGCCGAACTTTTCCTGCAGCTGGACTCGGTGCAAGCCCACGCGCGCTTCGACGCCGCTGCGATTCGCTTCTGGTATCAGTCCGCCGACAAGCGCCAGTTGGCCCGTCCCCGCCTTGCCGTGGCCGCGCTGCGCATTCCCGTCTATGCGCTGATCGCTTCGTTATTGGCCAACTTCGCCGCTGGCCCCTTGTCCGAGGTGACCGTGTTCTTCAAGTCGCTCGGTATCTTCACCGCAGCCTGGCTGATCTATGCGGCAGGGCTGGTCGGACTGATCCGGCTCGATCGCTGGACAGCCCTACGCCTCGAATGGGATCGGCACATCCAGCTGGCGGCGATGCTTGCCGTCGCTTCTGCAATAGCGCTGCCTTTCTGGCCATTGGCATTGCTGCCCCTACTCGGCCTGGCGATCTTGCTTTGGCTGGCCGGGCGTGGGGTTGCCGTTCTGTGGCTGGGGATTGCGACCGCAGTGTCCGGTGCGATCTTGTGGGGGACGATTGTGGCCCCTCTTTCGCTGGATCTGGAATGGAAATGGGCACTGACCGTAGCCTTGGTGATGGCATCGCTGGTCCTGCAGGACCTGCTGCATGCTCGCAGCAAGCGCATTGCGCTTTTCTTGGCCCGCAGGGGACCTGCTTGGCTGGGATGGCTGCTGGGTTGCAACTTGGTCGGTGTGGCGATTTTGGCCTTCGTCGGGGGCAGTCCGGCCTGACCGGCACCGGCTCCCAGCCCTGCCGACACGTTGTCGGACTTGGAGAATGCTTAACAACTATTGGATTTCATTAGTGTTTTGGTGAGCGTGATCACAGCAAAACCGTCATCGGATCGCGATAGTCTGCAATCCCCCGTACATTGCTGGAGACCACGCCGATGTCTATTTGGAAGGATCAGAACTCCACTCGAAAGGATTCGATCCCGCCGCCGCCCGAACCTGCGCCTCTTCGCGACGCGCCGGCCGCTGCCGATTTTTCTCCCACGACCACCGCTCCCCCGCGTGCCGTGCCCGCAGCGACCAATGAGCGTGAGCCGAAGGAATCGCTGATCGCCGCCGACCTGACCATCGAAGGCAAGATCGAAGGCACCGGCCATGTCCGTATCGCCGGTAAGTTCAAGGGCGACGTCAACGTGCAGGGCGACCTGACCATAGAAACCGGCGCCAAGTTGAATGGCGGCGTGCGCGCTAAGAAGGTCACCATCGCCGGCGAACTGGAAGGCAATATAGAAGCCGCTTCGCGCGTTGAGTTGTTGAGCTCGGGCGTGATCATCGGCGATCTCAAGGCCGGATCGCTGACCGTGGCTGCAGGATCGCGCATGCGTGGTCAGGCGGACTTCGGCTGGGACGACAGCAAGGTGGCGACCGCATCCAAATCCAGCGGTTCCAAGGACGCGGAGAAAGACGCCGCTTCATGAGCACGCCGCGCCCGGGCACTGCCGGCGCGACGCGCAGTTGCCCGCACTGCAAGACCACCATCCTGGAGAGCGCGAGCGTCTGCCCGGCGTGCAAGCATCACCTGCGCTTCGACGAAGCGGCGGTCACCGCCAAGCGTGCCGCCGACACCATCGTTCCCCTGCGCGTGCAGGGGACGGTGCGGCATCCGCCCGATGGCGGTCCATGGGAATACACCGTGGTGCTGACCATCAAGAACGACCGTGGCGATGAGATCGCGCGCCACGTGGTCGGCGTGGGGGCGATGCAGGTGAACGAGGAGCGCAGTTTCACCCTGGCGGTCGAAGCGGTTCCGCGCAACGACCTTAAGGGATCGCGCGGCAGGAGCCACTAGCATCATGAGTGCATAGGCTGTGTAAGGGCTATGTAAGAGCGACGTAAGTCGAGCAACGTAAGTCGCGAAATAAGTTTCTAAATCTGCGATTTCAGTCGCGACTTACGTCGCTCCTACGTCGTCCCAACTCCGCACCTGATCAATGCTTGGGCGTGCTGGGCCCGCAGTTGTCGCAACCACCGCAAGCCGCATCGCCGGCTTGCGCGACCGGCGAGACACGCAGACCGATCGTGCGCATCCACGGCGGCCTGCCTTCACGCAACAGCGGCAACGCCAGAGCCACTCGCAGCTTGCGCACGCTGCCCGGGAACTGTTTCTTCGCCACCACCCACGCGCTCAGCAACACCGCCAGGGCAATGACCAAATACTGCAGGAGTAGCGAAGCGGTCATGCGCTCACCCTGCCCCCAGCAACACAGCGACCTGATAGGTCACGAACGACGCGCCATAAGCCAACGCGAACAGATAGATCGTGGCGAAGGACATCTTCTTCCACGAATTGGTCTCGCGCTTGATCGTGGCCAAGGTCGAGATGCACATCGGCGCATAGATGAACCAGACCAGCAGCGATAGCGCGGTCGCCAGCGACCAACCATCGGAAATCAGCGGGGTCAGCGCCTGCGCGGCCGCTTCGTCGTTTGCGGCGGACAGCGCGTATACGGTGGCCAGCGAAGACACCGCCACTTCGCGCGCGGCCATGCCCGGTATCAGCGCGATGCAGATCTGCCAGTTGAAGCCGATCGGCGCGAAGATCGCGGTCATCGCATGGCCGATGCGGCCGGCGAAACTGTAGTCGATCGCCGGCATGGTCGCATCGACGGGCGCACCGGGGAACGACAGCAGGAACCACAACAGGATGGTCAGCGCCAGGATGATGCCGCCGACGCGGCGCAGGAAGATCCAGGCGCGCTCCCACAGGCCGATCAGCAAATCCCGCGGGTGCGGAATGCGATAGGAAGGCAGTTCCAGCAACAGCGGATGTTCGCTCTTGTCGCGGCGCCATTTCTTCATCACCCACGACACGATCAGCGCGCTGAATACGCCGGCGAAGTACAGACCGAACAGCACCAGCCCCTGCTGGTTGAACACACCCCAGACTTGTTTTTGTGGAATGAAGGCGCCGATCAGCAGCGCATACACCGGCAGGCGCGCTGAGCAGGTCATCAAGGGCGCCACCAGGATCGTGGCTAGGCGGTCACGCGGGTCCTGGATGGAGCGTGTGGCCATGATCCCGGGAATGGCGCAAGCGAAGCTCGACAACAGCGGGATGAAGGAACGCCCCGACAAACCGGCTGAAGCCATCATCCGATCGAGCAGGAAGGCCGCGCGGGGCAAATAGCCGGACTCCTCCAGCGCCAGGATGAAGGCGAACAGAATCAGGATCTGCGGCAGGAACACGATCACCCCGCCCAAGCCGGCGATGATGCCCTTAACCAGCAAACTATTGAGTGGCCCGGGCGGCAGCGCAGTGCCCACGGTCGCGCCTAGCCAGGCGGTAGCTGCGTCGATGGCGTCCATCATCGGCGTGGCCCAGGCATAGACCGCCTGGAAGATAAGGAACATCACCACCGACAGCGCCAGCAGACCGAGTACTGGATGCAACAGCCACCGATCCAGCGCATCGTCCACTCTGGCGGTGCGCGTGGGCATGCTCACCGCAATGGAGAGCAGGCGGCGGGTTTCCCGGTGCAGGTCGGCGCCCTGGGCCAGTTGCTGGTGCGGTGCGTGCGGTTCGGCGGCCAGGCGGTCGATCTGTTCAATCAGGGCCTTGGCGCCGTTACGTTTGACCGCCACGGTTTCCACCACCGGCACGCCCAATTCGCGTTCCAGCACCTCCAGGTCGACGGTGACGCCGCGCCGGCGCGCGACGTCGGCCATGTTCACCGCCAGGATCATCGGCTTGCCCAGCTCGCGCACTTCCAGCGCGAAGCGCAGGTGCAGGCGCAGGTTGGTGGCATCGACCACGCAAACCAGCACGTCAGGCGCCGGTTCGCCGGGCAGGAAGCCGCGGCATAGGTCGCGGGTGATGGCCTCGTCCAGGCTGGCCGCGTGCAGGCTGTAGGCGCCGGGTAGATCCAGCACGGCGTAGCTGCGTCCGCTGGCGGCGCTGTGCAGGCGGCCTTCCTTGCGTTCCACAGTGACGCCAGCGTAATTGGCGACCTTCTGGCGGCTACCAGTGAGCTGGTTGAACAACGCGGTTTTGCCGCAGTTGGGGCTGCCGACCAGGGCCAGGCGCGGAGGCAGGGCGACAGCGTTCATGTCGGCATCTCCGCGCTGCGCAGTTGCACGCGCAAGGCCTCGGTGCGGCGCAGCGCGAAACGGGTGAACCCCACCTGGACCAGCAGCGGTTCGCCGCCCATCGGTCCCTCGGCCACGATTTCCACCTGCTCGCCGGCGACAAAACCCAGCTCGCGCAGGCGGCGGGCGATGTTGTCATTTGGGCTCTGGTCGTTCACGGATTCGACAATGGCAGGGGTGCGTCGGGGCAGGTCGTTCAGCGTCACGAAACGCTCTCAAATACGAATTATTCTCATTCTATCACCGCTACAGCACACGAACGCCTGGCCTGACCGACCGGCTATCATTCAGCCTCGCCGCTGGGAAGGGTTGTGATGCCGGGAATGCTGGAACAGCAACAGGAAGGCGGCGTCCTGCGCCTGCGATTGAACAGGCCAGCCCTGCACAACGCCTTCGACGCCGAATTGATCGCCGAGCTGACCGCTGCCCTGGCTACGGCCGGAGCGGACGGCAGCGTTCGCGTGGTGGTGGTGGAAGGCGCCGGGGCTTCGTTCTCCGCCGGCGCCGACCTCAACTGGATGCGCGGCATGGCCGCCGCCAGCGAAGCGGAGAACCGCCGGGACTCGCTGGCCCTCGCCCGCCTGATGAGGACGCTGGACGAACTGCCCAAACCCACCCTTGCCCGCGTGCATGGCGCAGCCTTCGGCGGCGGCGTCGGCCTGGTCGCCTGTTGCGACATCGCCATCGGCGTGCCCGAGGCGAAGTTCGGCCTGACCGAAAGCAAACTCGGTTTGCTGCCGGCGGTGATCTCGCCTTACGTCATCGCCGCCATCGGCGCGCGCCAGGCGCGACGCTGGTTCGCCACTGCGGAGATATTCGACGCGCAGACCGCGTTGCAGATAGGGCTACTGCACCAGGTGGTGGCGACGGAACAGCTGGATTCGGCCGTGCAGCGCCAGATCGATTTACTGCTGAAAGCCGGTCCGTTGGCCGCCGCTGGCGCGAAATCGCTGATCGCCCGCGTCATAGCGACGTCGGATGGCGAAGCGCAGGACCAGGCCAACGCCGCGTTGATCGCAGGCTTGCGCGTTTCACCGGAAGGACAGGAAGGCCTGTCCGCCTTCCTCGATAAGCGAACTCCCTCATGGGCAAACAAGGAAGAGAAACGATGATCGACCACACCGGCATTCCGGTCTCGGACTACGCGCGCAGCAAAGCGTTCTACGAACAATTGTTCGCCACCATCGGCGCAACGCTGCTGATGGAAGTCACGCCCGAGCAGACCGGCGACGGCACCTGGGCGGCCGGCTTCGGACGCGACGGCAAGCCTAGTTTCTGGATCGGCAGCGACGCTCGCGACGTTGCGGCGCATACCCATATCGCCTTCGTTACCGACAGCCGCGGCAAGGTGGACGCCTTCCACGCCGCCGGCCTTGCCGCGGGAGGCCGCGACAACGGCGCGCCGGGCCTGCGCGCCCACTACCACCCCAACTACTACGGCGCATTCATCACCGACCCCGACGGCCACAATGTCGAGGCGGTGTGCCATTTGCCGGAATGAATTGATGTTTTCCAAGATCCTCATCGCCAACCGCGGCGAAATCGCCCGCCGTGTGATCCGCACCTGCCGCCGGTTGGGCATCCGCACGGTCGCGGTCTACTCCGAAGCCGATGCCGATGCCCAGCACGTGCGCCAGGCCGACGAGGCGTATCCGATCGGCGGCCCCCGCCCAGCGGAGAGCTACCTGCGCGGCGATGCGATCCTCGAAGTCGCCAAGCGCAGCGGAGCGCAGGCGATCCATCCCGGCTACGGTTTCCTGTCCGAGAACGCCGACTTCGCCGAAGCCGTGGAGAATGCGGGCATCGCCTTCATCGGGCCCAAAGCCGCCTCCATGCGCAAGATGGGCAGCAAGGCCGGCGCCAAGGATCTGATGATGGCGGCCGGCGTGCCGGTGGTGCCTGGCTATACCGGCGAAGACCAGTCGCCCAACGTACTCTCGCGTGAAGCGGCGCGGATCGGTTTTCCGCTGATGATCAAGGCCGCCCACGGCGGCGGCGGCAAAGGCATGCGCATCGTGCATCGGCTGGACGAATTCATCGCCCAGTTGGAAAGCTGCCAGCGCGAAGCCAGCAACGCCTTCGGTCGCGACCGCGTGCTGCTGGAACGCTACGTGCAATCGCCGCGGCATATCGAGATCCAAGTCTTCGGCGATGCGCACGGCAACACTCTCCATCTCAACGAGCGCGAATGCTCCGCTCAGCGCCGCTACCAAAAGGTGCTGGAAGAATCTCCCTCCGTGTTCCTGACCCCGGAACTGCGCGCTGCGATGGGCGACGCGGCGGTCAAGGCGGCGCACACCATAGATTATGTGAATGCGGGAACAGTGGAATTCATCGTCGACCCGGGCGGCGCGTTCTACTTCATGGAGATCAACACCCGCCTGCAGGTGGAGCACCCGGTCACCGAACTGACCACCGGCCTGGACCTGGTGGAATGGCAACTGCGCGTCGCCGCGGGCGATGCGTTGCCGATCACCCAGCAACAGGTACCGCAGCATGGCCACGCCATCGAAGTGCGGCTGTATGCGGAAGATCCGGAAGCGGGTTTTTTGCCCGGTTCCGGCAGGCTCGAAAAACTGGTCCTGCCCACGCCCTCTCCGCAAGTGCGCATCGACTCGGGCGTAGTGCAAGGCGATACCGTCAGCATCTTCTACGACCCGATGATCGCCAAGCTGATCGTTTGGGATCAGGATCGTCCTGCCGCCCTCGCCCGCTTGCGCGATGCGTTGTCCCAATGCGAGATCGTGGGGCCGAAATCCAATATCGAATTCCTCGAACAACTGGTGCGCCACCCGTCCATCGTGGAGGGCAGCATCGATACGGGCTATCTGGATCGGCATCTCGATGAGTTCATGCCGGCGCATGCCGTGGACCCTTCCCTCTTGCTGGCCGCAGCGACAGCGACCTTGCTGATGCAGGAAGCCGACGCCCGCGAAGCCGCCGCGCTTTCCGGCGACAACAGCTCTCCCTGGGCGATCGCGGACGGATGGCGCCTGGGGCATGCGGGCCGCCGTCCTCTGGCCTTCCTGCATCGGGGCGAGGAGCTGGGCTTGGTGGCCCACGGCGCCGATGGCGAATACAGCATCGAATCCGTCGATCGCATCCATGCGGTCGCTGGCGCGCAACTGTGCGCGGGCGAACTGAGCCTGCGCCTGGAATCGCAGGCTCGTCGGTTCCTGGTTCGTATCGATCCGCACAGGGTCAGCGTGCATGACGGCGACAAACGCCTGGATCTTGCGCTGGTATCGGCCTACCGGCCGAAAAACGCCTCCGTTTCCGGCAACGATGGCCGCATCGTCGCGCCGATGCCGGGCCGCGTGGTCATGATCAAGGCCAAACCCGGCGAAGCAGTCGCTGCCGGCCAGGAACTGCTGGTGATCGAAGCGATGAAGATGGAGCTGGCGATCAAGTCGCCGCGCGACGGCGTCGTGGCCGAACTGCGCGCCGCGGCGGGCGATTTCGTGGAGGCCGATTCGGTGCTTGCCACACTGGAACCGCAATAATGGCTTTCCGGACCATCAGCTTCGATCCGCTCGCCAGCAGTCCTGCGTTGCCGGCTTTTTGCGTTTGCATCAGTCAGGAACCATGCCGACCATGAGCAAACCCCTACGATCTGTGTTGCTGTTGCTACCGCTCTGGCTGAGCGGCTGCGTGGTATTCGAGCGGGCCCCCGCTCCGCTTGCGTGCGATGCGCGTCTCGAGGGTCGCTGGCTGCCGATCGCCAACACTCCTGAGGAAGCGGCGAAGCAGACAGCAGAGGACTACGCCCTGGTCGACGCGCGATGCCATGCGACGGTCTCGATGAGCCAGGTCGGCAATAACCCGGCAAGCAAGGCCGAGATCGAGGTTTCCGGCTTCGAACTCGGCGGTGAACACTACTTCGTCCTGAACGAGGAAAGCGTCGCCCGGCTATTCGCAAGAGGATCGGCCGGTCTGGCGCAGGAGACGAAACTGCCCTCCACCGCCGTTACCCTGGTCAGGTACCGCATCGAAGGCGATGTACTGACCCTGGCCACGGTGGATCCCGACACCGTCAAGAAAATGATCGAGCAACGCCGCCTGAGCGCAACGGCGCTCGACCAGTTCAATTATCTGATCCCCGGCGACGAGGCGACTTTGCGCGACGTCCTGCTCGGCCACCCCGAACTTTTCGAAAAAAGCGATTCGCCGCCGATGAAGATGAAGCGGGCCGCCGCGGAGCGCGCTCGATGACCGCGCACGCTGTAACAGATCACGCCGTAACAAATCTCGTCCGCATCGTCGAAGTCGGCCCGCGCGACGGTCTGCAGAACGAAAAAACCATTATCGCCACCGCCGACAAGATCGAACTGATCGATCGCCTGTCGCGGACCGGGTTGCGCAGCATCGAAGCCACCAGCTTCGTCAGCCCCAAGTGGATCCCGCAGCTGGCCGATGCGGCCGAAGTCTTCGGCGCCATTGACCGCATGCCGGGTATTTCCTATCCGGTGCTAGTGCCCAACGAAAAAGGCTACGAACGCGCGCGCGAAGTCGGAGCGCAGGAAGTGGCCGTGTTCACCGCCGCTTCGGAAGCCTTCAACCAGAAGAACATCAACGCCAGCATCGACGAATCCATCGAGCGCTTCCGCCCGGTACTGGAGCGCGCCCGCGTCGACGGAGTGAAGGTGCGCGGCTACGTCTCCACCGTGCTGGGCTGCCCCTACCAGGGAAAGGTGCCAGTGGCGGATGTGGTCCGGGTCGCGGCGCGCCTACATGCGCTGGGCTGTTACGAAATCTCGCTGGGCGATACCATCGGGATAGGTACTCCCCATCAGGCCCGCGCAATGCTCAAGGCCGTCGCCAACGAAGTCCCGATGCCCGCGCTAGCGGTGCATTTCCACGACACCTACGGACAGGCGCTGGCCAATATCCTGGCCTGCCTGGAAGAAGGGGTGGCCGTAGTGGATTCGGCGGTGTCGGGCACTGGCGGCTGTCCCTACGCGAAGGGAGCCAGCGGCAATGTCGCCAGCGAAGATGTGGTCTATCTGCTGCACGGCCTGGGCGTCGAAACCGGAATAGACCTGGATCGGTTGAGCGAGACCGGTTTGTGGCTATCCGCACTGCTGGGCCGAGACACGGGCAGCAAGGTGGCGAGGGCGAGAGCCTTGTCCGCCGAATGAATGGGACACCGCCAGCGGATCTGTATTCGCCTGACGCTGGCGCAGCGGGCTTCCTTTCCAGCGAGGCCTTGCATGAGGATGCGGCCAGGCTGCTGGAGTCTTTGCGCCAGGCGAGTGACGACGCCTCGCTGGACGACGAAACCCGCCAGCTGATGAAACAGGCGCTGGAACTGCTGCGCGTAACCACCACGCAAAAAGACTGGGCGTTGCTGCGTTACCGCGCCTTGTTCGACGCAGTTCCCGATCCGGTCAGCATCCTGGCCGAGGACGGCACCGTACTGGATCTCAACAAGGCGGGCATGGCCGCCTACAAGCGGCAGCGCGAGGAGATCATCGGCCAGAACATCAACGTCCTCAATCCGGAATTGCCGCACGATCACATGGACCCGGTTTGGGAAAGCCTCAACCGCGGCGATAGCTACGTGATCGAAGTCACCAACATGCGTGGCGACGGCACCCGTTTTCCGGTGGAAGTGCATTCGGCCAACTTCGTCTTCGATGGGCGCAAGAGTCTGGTGGCGGTGGCCCGCGACCTGAGCAAGCGGCACGAAGCGGAACTGCGCTACCGCGAGCTGATGGAGGTCATAGACAAAGGCATCGTGGTGCAGAACCAGGCGCGCGAGATCGTTTACGCCAATCGCGCGGCCATGCGCATTTTCGGCGTTGGCGAAAGCAAGCGCACCAACGATCTCAACCTAGAGCATTGGCGGATCGTCGACGAGCACGGCCATGAAATGACCAGCGACGCGCTGCCGGCGCATCGCGCTCTGGCCACCGGCCAGGTCATCGAAAGCATGCTGCTGGGGCTGTACCACCGCGAACACAAGCAGTTGCTTTGGCTCACGGTCACCTCGGTGCCGCAGTTCGCGCCGGGCGGCAGCAAGCCGGCCCAGGTCACTTCTCTTTTCAGCGACGTGACCGCCCTCAAGCGGGACAGCGCGTTGTTCGATCGCGCCCAGTCGTTGGCCCATATCGGCGGGTGGGAGTGGGATGCCGGCCGCGATAGGGTCTACCTGACCGAAGAAGCCATACGCATTCTCGGACCGGCGCAGACCCCCGACAACGTCGAAGCCATGTTGGCCAGCCTGCGCGAACCGGACCGACGGCGCTTTCGCACCGCGATGGAGAATGTGGTGGAGACCGGCGGCGGTTTCGACCTGGAACTGCAGGGCAGCCGTCTGGATGGACATCCGTTCTGGATCCGCGTCATCGGCGAAGCCGAAGCCAGCGACCCCACCGCTTCCCGCATCACCGGAACGCTGCAGGACATCTCGCTGGACAAGCGCGCCGAGGAGACTCTGCGCATCCAGGCGCGCACCGATCCGCTGACCGGACTGATGAATCGCGATGCCGTGCTCAACGAACTGGGCACGCGCCTGATCGATCCCGTGCATGCGCAGGTCGCCCTGCTGTACATCGACCTGGATCGTTTCAAGACCGTCAACGACGTGCTTGGCCATAGCGCAGGCGACGAACTGCTGATGCAGGCCGCCGCCCGCATCCTCGCCGCGGTAGGCACCGAAGGCCTGGTGGCGCGCTTCGGCGGTGACGAGTTCCTGGTGGTCTGCGACGCCAGTGGCGATCCGGCGCAACCCGAACGCCTGGCCGATGCGGTGCTTGGCGCGTTCGCCGACTCCTTTCGCTTCGGCAAGGACGAGTTCGCCATCACCGCCAGCATCGGCATCGCGCGCGCGCCCGACGACGGGCTGCGCCCGCAGCAGCTGATCCAGAACGCCGACATCGCCATGTACGACAGCAAGCATCGCGCGCGCAACGCGTGGCAGGCGTTCACTCCGGAACTCGCGCGCCGGCAGCAGGACCGCCTGCAGATCGAAACGCAGCTGCGGCGGGCGGTGGACAACGAGGAATTCCGGCTGGTCTACCAGCCGCAGGTCGACCTTCGGCGCGGCCACATCGTCGCCGCCGAAGCGCTGATCCGCTGGCAGAACCACCAACTGGGCGAACTACGTCCAGATCTTTTCATCAGTCACGCCGAAACCACGGGCGATATCGTGCGCATCGGCAGCTGGGTGCTGCGCGAAGCCTGCCGGCAGGTCCGCGAATGGCACGACCAGGGTCTGGGCATCGTGCGCGTGGCGGTCAACGTTTCCTATCGCCAGTTCGCCGGCGACGAGCTGGCAGAGAACGTGCGTGCGGTATTGGCCGAATACGACCTTCCCGGCTCCGCACTGGAACTGGAATTCACCGAACGCGTGCTGATCGAAGACGCCCCGGCCACGCTCAAGACTTTCGCCGAATTACGCGAGTTGGGCGTAGTGCTGACCATCGACGATTTCGGCGAAGGCTACAGCGCGCTCAACTATTTGCGCCGCCTGCCCATCCATGGTCTCAAGCTCAGCCAGCTGTTCACCGAGGGCGTGCCCAACAACCGTTCCGATGTGGCGGTCTGCCAAGCAGTCTCGGCGATCGCGCGCAGCCTAGGCCTGGCGCTGGTAGCCGAAGGCGTGGAATCGGAGGCGCAGCGTCAATTCCTGCTGCAGCTGGGCGTGCCCGTGGGCCAGGGCTTTCTGTTCGCGCCCGGATTGTCGCCGGATGAATTCGCCAGCCGCCTGAGATCGCCAGAGGAACGCGTTTCCAATGCCTGAAGCCGCACCGTATCTATTGCGTACTATCGAAACAAAAGACGACGCGACGATGGCCAGCATCATCCGCACGGTGATGCCGGAATTCGGCGCTACCGGCAGCGGCTTCGCCATCAACGACCCCGAAGTGGATTGGATGAGCCGTGCCTATGCGGAACCGCGCTCGGCCTACTTCGTCGTCGAACGCGATGGCGAGGTCATCGGCGGCGGCGGGGTCGCGCCGCTGGCCGGCGGCGATGAGGGTACTTGCGAACTGCGCAAGATGTACTTCTTGCCCGAAGCCCGCGGCATTGGCGCGGGTGCGGCGATGATGGACCGTTGCCTGCGAGCCGCACGCGAGTTCGGTTTCCGGCAGTGCTACCTGGAAACCCTGCGCGGCATGGATGCTGCCAAGCGCCTGTACGAACGCACGGGGTTCCGCCGGCTGGATGCGCCGCTGGGCGCCACGGGTCATGGCGGTTGCAACGCGTTCTACCTTCTCAACCTTTGATCCCTTCTCCCCTCGGGAGAAGGTGCCCGAAGGGCGGATGAGGGAATGGACTTTCAGGCCATAGTGAAGGTTCGTCGTCTAGTCATTCTCCCTCCCTCATCCGTCGCTACGCGCCACCTTCTCCCGGAGGGAGAAGGAAACACCGCTATCGCGTAAAATGCCGGTTTTCCCGAATCTGGCTCTTCCATGCAGCTTTCCGATACCCGCGCCGTCATTACCGGCGGCGTTTCCGGCCTGGGTCTTGCCGTCGCCCGGCGACTGGTTGCCCAGGGCGGCAAAGTCGCCTTGTTCGATGTCAACGATGGCAAGGGTGCAGAGGCCATCGCGGAGCTGGGCGAAAGCAACGCGCGTTACTTCCGCACCGATGTCACCGACGAGGCCGGAGTAGCGGCCAATATCGCCGCCGCCGGAGAATTCCTGGGCGGACTGAATGCCGCTATCAACTGCGCCGGCATCCTCGGTGCCGGGCGCGTGCTGGGAAAAGAAGCGCCGATGCCGTTGTCGAATTTCCAGGCGACCGTGATGGTCAATCTGGTCGGCAGCTTCAACGTGGCCAAGGCCGCCGCCAACCTGATGCAGCACAACGCCGCGGGTGAAGACGGCGAGCGCGGCGTCATCGTCAATACCGCCAGCGTGGCCGCGTACGAAGGCCAGATCGGCCAAGCGGCCTATTCGGCATCCAAGGGCGGCGTAGTCGGCATGACCTTGCCGATGGCGCGCGAACTTTCCCGTTTCGGCATCCGCGTGATGACGGTAGCTCCGGGAATCTTCTGGACGCCCATGGTCGACGGCATGTCCGAGGAAGTGCAGAAATCGCTTAGCGCCTCGATTCCTTTTCCGGCGCGCCTGGGCAGACCGGAAGAATTCGCCGAGACTGTGGCGTTCATCGTGCAGAACCGCTACCTCAACGGCGAAACCATCCGCTTGGATGGCGCCGTCCGACTGGCGCCCAAGTAACGCATCGCGCCTCTGCACCCCGACAACAATCAACGACATAGAAAACAATGAAAGCCCACGAAATCAAGAAAGGCAACGTCTTCGAACACAACGGCACCGTCTACCAGGTACGCGACATCGAGCGCAGCTCGCCGCAGGGCCGTGGCGGCAACGTCAAATACCGCTTCACCCTGTACAGCGTGCCGGGCGCGGTGAAATACGACCTCAGCGTGAGCGCGGACGACGAACTGAAGGAAGTGGAGATGTCGCGCCGCCAAGCCACGTATTCGTACAAGGACGGCGACGCCTTCGTGTTCCTGGACGACGAGGACTACACGCCCTATACCTTCGACGCCGACGTGATCGGCGACGACGCCGGATACATCGCCGACGGCCTGATCGGCAGCTACGTGCAGATCATCGACGATCAACCCGTCGCTCTGCAGTTGCCGCAGCACGTGACCCTTGAAGTAGTGGAAACCCCGCCAGAGCTGAAAGGCGGTAGCGCCACCAAGCGCCCCAAGCCGGCCAAGCTCAGCACCGGCCTGGAGATCATGGTCCCGGAATACATCGTCAACGGCGAGCGCGTGTTGGTGAATACGACCACGGGCGAGTTCGGCGGGCGTGCGGATTGATCTAGCCGCACTGCTAGTCATGACCTCGTGCGCGGGTTGCGCCACGCACGATCCGCGCCCGACCCTGAAGGAGATCTCATTGTGCGAGCCACCCGCAGGTCCGGTCGCACGGCCGGACTGGTGCCAATGGCCACGCGAGGTGCGCGTCTTCGCCGATCGATATGACGCCTGCCAGCATTTTCGCGGCGAAGAGCCTTACGACAATGAGCGTCGCCGGCTCCTCGAAAAATCCATCGACGAAACCTGCACCGGCAACGACAGGCAGCTGCGGAAGCTGAGGTCCGCCTATGCTGGCGACGCCGAGATTACGCGAGTTCTGAACAAATTCGAGATGGACGCCGATACAGAGTAACCATGAAAAAGCTTCCCCATTCTCATCACAGCTCACGGATTGCTCCCCCTCTCCCTTGATGGGAGAGGGTGGCCGAAGGCCGGGAGAGGGTGAGCCGGAGCCGTCGATAGTGAATTGCTGAAGAGATCTCAAGTGAGGTGAAGCCTAAAAGCACGCGTCGCTTCGCTCGCGCTCCCCTCTCCTGCCCTTCGGGCATCCTCTCCCACAAGGGGAGAGGAGAAAGCACTTTACTTCAACGTCGCTGAGCGACCCGTCGCTTACTGCAACTGTAGTCCGCCCTCCTCCTTGTGCAACCGACGCAGCCGCTCACCCAGCAAGGCGATGTTGGCTTCGGCTCCCTCCAGTATCGACCTACGCTCGGGCGACAGCCACTGGCGAGCATCGGCATGCAAGGCAACACCCTGCTGCTTCAGCTGCTTTGTGTACTTTTCGCCTTCCCGCTCCAACGCTTTGCGCTCGTCCGCCTGCGGTAGCCCGTAACCGCCGCTCGCCAATAACGTCCCCGGACGGCTGAGAAAACCCTCAAGACGCAAGAAATCCCGCAATGCGGTATCCCCGATGAAGCCATCCGCATCCTGTCGCCCGCCCTGCCCCAGATAACGACGCTTGAGTTCGTCGCGTACCAATAGTTCCTGCTGGCGCAGCGCCGCTTCTTCGAGCAGCAACAGCGCTGCGCTTGCGCGCAGGTCCGCGCGTTCCAGCCAGGGCACGCGTTCGACGGGGGGAAGCTCCAGCCATTCCTGCACCCGTTGCTGTGGCAGCGCCAACCCGGCTCGAGCCACTTCGAACATCGCTTGATAATGCGCGCTCGCCGGCGCGAAGCGGAAACCCATGCGCTCAGCTTCCTTCGGCTCGTCCAACACGCTGGTATCGGCGACGCCGGCCTTTTTCAATCGTCGCAGCAAACCTGTCGGAGTGATGCTAGCGAGCGCTTCACCAGCCAAGCGCGGTACGCCATCGTGCAATAGCTTGAAGGTTTCCACCGCGCAGTTATTGCTGAGGAAGTAGTAACGGCCGTCGTAGGTCCAGTGCGATTGTGCCGCGCGTTCCAGCAGGCTGGCGATCTCCATTCGGTCTAACCGCAACGGAATCGACTGCAGGCCGCGCAGTTCGATCTTGGTGTATTCGTCGATCACCTGTTCTAGCGGCAATAAGAACAGTCGCGATGGATAAGAACCGGTAAGCCCGCGCCAGCTGGAAATCTGCACATCGTCGACGAAGGCACGGAACGACAACACGCGGTGATAACGCAGATCCAGACGGCAATCCGGCCCCGGCGGACGGCCCGGCGCGCAGATCACCAAGCGCAGCATGCTGTGGCCCCACCGGCTCATGGGCTCCTCGTTGGCCTCGGCCAACAGGTAGTCCACCGCGTATACGCGCGACGTATCCAGTTGCAGCAGCGCCGTCTCACCGTCATCGGCGTCGGCCTGCAGGAACACCTGCCCTGGCGCGCAACTGGCCTGCGCAGGCGCCCAGTCGAAGTGCTCGAAGAAAAAGCGATGCAGAGCCGGCCGTCTGCATGCGTAGTCCGGATCAAGCAGGAAATGCTCGAGGTTGACGGCAACGAATTCCGATGCCCGAGTCAGTTCATAACGATCAGGACTGCGGTCGCTGAAAGCGTTATGCGAGGTCCGCAAGCCTAATCGCAGGGGACTCACCTGCCAACCAGCCAGGTCCAGCAGGCGTGGTGCGCGCGACAATCGACCTTGCGTCGTGCGATCGTAGAAATGCGCGAGTTCGTGGATTACGGCCGACAGTGCCGCGCGCGTAGCCGGTTCATCCGCTCCGGCGCCTGCCGGACGCGCCATCCAATTGTCAAGCAACGCACGATTCAACAGCAAACGTCGCGCCCTAGCGCGTCCATGGATCTGCGCGGGCAAATCATCGCGCCAGGCCACTGGGATGCGATCCAGAGCAGTTATCCATGCCGGAGGCAGCCGCTGCACCGCCGCATCCAGCAGTTGCTGGGTGGCCGCGGCTTGTTTAGAAGTCAGCGCCCCGGTTTCGGGCAGCAATTGCAGTCCGGCCTGCGCATTCCCCGCGCTGGCCAGCATGCACAACGCTAGCCACAACCCCAGCCCGCGACGCGGACTCACAAAGCCAGGATGGCCTGCGCGAGCTGCATATCGCTGGCCGCGCGCGCGGCCGGATCGCGCTCGCGCAGCTGGCGCAGCGCCGCTTCCAGCCGGGCGCCGCGGATACGACCTTCGCTGGCGACGAAACTGGCCGCGTCATCGCGCGCGCGCAGCACCACTTTATCGTCGCCGGAGGTGCTTCCGGAGGAGGCCGAGGAGCCGGCGGAGGAGGCGCCAGCGGAAGAGCCCGCGAAGCTGGAAGCCAAAACCGGGGCGGAAAGCGCCAGCAACGAGCAGATCAGAATCGTTCGAATCATCTTTTAATTCCGCAGAGTGGGGGAAAAGGCCGCCGGAAAGACGAGCCATGCAAGATTACCTGCACGCTCGCCACCCGAGCTGAACCGCCGTCACCTTGCCGAAATTCCAACGCGAAATTCCGACACATCGGTACCGCTTCTCAGGCGTCGAAAAGCTTACCCGGATTCATCAACCCCTCCGGATCCAGCACCCGCTTGATGCCCCGCATCATCTCGATCTCGACCGCACTGCGCGTGCTTTGCAGATAGCCCTTCTTCACCAGGCCGATACCGTGCTCGGCCGAGATGCTGCCTTCGTGGCGTTTCAACGATTCGGCCAGCAGCTTGGTCACCTGTTCGCACTGGCTTACGAACTCCGCGTCGTCCAGGCCGTCCGGCTTCAGCACGTTGATGTGCAGGTTGCCGTCGCCGATGTGTCCGAACCAGACCACATCGAAATGCGGATAAGCCTCGCCCAGCAGCTTCTGGGTCTCCTCGAGGAACGCGGGCATCGCCGAAATGCGCACCGACACGTCGTTCTTGTACGGCTTATATCGCGCCAGGCTTTCGGTGATGCCCTCGCGAAGTCGCCACAACTGCGCGGCCTGCGCATCGCTCTGGCTGATGACGCCATCGCTGACCCAGCCGTTGTCCATGCAGGTTTCGAACGCGGCCATCGCCGCCGCTTCCTGCGTCTCGTCGCCGGAGGCGAACTCGGTGACCACGTAGTACGGATGCGTTTCCTCGAAAGGCTTCTGCGCTCCGTGCGCCAGCACGTGATGCAGCGCGCGGTCGGTGAAAAATTCGAAGGCCTCCAACTGCAGCTTCTCGCGGAAGGCGGAAAACACCTGCATCAACACCTCGAACGAAGGTAGCGCCAGCAGCATCACATTGGAGGGCGGTGGCGGATCGGTCAGGCGCAGGGTCGCTTCCACCACGATGCCCAGCGTGCCTTCCGAAGCGATCATCAGGTGGCGCAGGTCGTAGCCGCTGGAGTTCTTGACCAGGCCCCGGTTGAGATCCAGCAATTCGCCGGTACCTGTCACCACTTTCATGCCGGCTATCCATTCGCGCGTGTTGCCGTACCGGATCACACGGATCCCGCCGGCATTGGTGGCGATATTGCCGCCGATGGAGCATGAACCGCGCGCAGCGAAATCCACCGGATACTCCAGTCCGTGCTCGCGTGCGGCGTTGTGCACCGCTTCCAGGGCGATTCCCGGCTGCACGGTGAGCGTGCGATCGACCGCGTTGAAGTCCAGCACGCGGCTCATTCGTTCCAGGCTGAGCACCAATTCCCCGTTCGCTGCCACCGCGCCGCCGGACAAGCCTGTGCGCCCACCGGAGGGTACGATCGCAACCCGATGCCGGTAGGCCCAACGGACGACCGCCTGCACTTCCTCGATGGAACCCGGCAGCGCGATCGCCAACGGCGCCGGTGTCCAGCGCCGGGTCCAGTCGCGGCCGTAGTGCTCCAGATCGGCGGGATCGGTTTTCACGCGCAGCGCCGGCATGGCTTGCAACAGGTCGGTCAGGCGCGGGTCGCTCATGGGAAACCGATGCGAAAACGGGTCCGACAGCGTGCCAGCCGGGGCCGCCAGCGTCCAGTTCCGCAGCGCAGCAAAGGCCCGCCCCTTCTGGCATAGTGACCGCCCCGCCGTCGGACGCCTGCCTGCCCGCATGTCAAAGAAAAAGACCTCGTACCCCAAGCAGGACATCCGCATCCTGTTGCTGGAAGGCGTCAGCCAGACCGCCATCGACACCTTCCGCGCCGCGGGTTATTCGCAGATCGAGGTGCATGCCAAATCGCTGCCTGAGGACGAGCTGAAGGCACGCATCGCCGACGCCCATATCGTCGGCATCCGTTCGCGCACCCAGCTAACGGAAGAGGTGCTGGCCAATGCGAGGCGGCTGATGGCCATCGGCTGCTTCTGCATCGGCACCAATCAGGTGGACGTGGACGCGGCGGAATTGGCCGGCATACCCGTGTTCAACGCGCCCTACTCCAACACCCGCAGTGTGGCCGAGTTGGTCATCGCCGAGGCGATCATGCTGATGCGCGGCATTCCGCAGAAGAGCGCCGAATGCCATCGCGGCGGCTGGTCCAAATCCGCCGCCGGCAGCCATGAGGCGCGCGGCAAGACACTGGGAATCGTCGGCTACGGCCACATCGGCACCCAGGTGGGCGTACTGGCCGAGGCCATCGGCATGAACGTGGTCTTCCACGATATCGAGACCAAGCTTTCGCTGGGCAATGCGCGTTCTTCGCTGAGCCTGGACGACCTGCTGGAACGCTCGGACGTGGTCACCCTGCACGTACCGGAAACACCGGCGACCAAGGATATGTTCGGCGCAACGCAGATCGCGAAGATGAAGCGCGGCGCACACCTGATCAACGCCTCGCGCGGCACCGTGGTAGACATCGACGCGCTCAGCGCGGCGTTGGAATCGGGCCAGGTGGGCGGCGCCGCCGTCGACGTGTTCCCAGTGGAGCCGAAAGGCAACGACGACGCCTTCGTTTCGCCGCTGGCCGGCAAGGACAACGTGATACTGACCCCACATGTGGGCGGCAGCACCCTGGAAGCGCAGGACAACATCGGGATAGAAGTAGCGGCCAAGCTGGTGCGCTACAGCGACAACGGCTCGACCCTGTCCGCGGTGAATTTCCCGGAAGTGACGCTGCCCGAGCATGCGGCCAGCCACCGCCTGCTGCACATCCATCGCAATGTGCCCGGCATCCTGTCGCAGATCAACGACATCTTCGGCAAGCACGGCATCAACATCGACGGCCAGTTCCTGCGCACCGATGCCAAGGTGGGCTACGTGGTGATCGACGTTTCGGCCACCGATCTGCAAGCGGTGGACCTGAAGGAAGCACTGATGGCCATTCCCGGCACTCTGCGCACCCGCGGCTCGTATCAATTCAATTCTCCACGGCTTCGCGACTCGCGTCGCTCCTACAACCTATCCAACCACTTGCGGGCCATGCGGCTCAGCGATTCGTCGGGCTCTTGCGCTACCTCAGTGATCTGCCGCCAGGCCAAATCGTGCGATTCGTCGCTGATCGAGTAATTTTCGTCGCTGCCGGCGCGCACCACATAGCGCACGTCGTAATGCCAGTGACCAGGTACTTCCTTGCGTTCGGGAATCCAGTGCCGGTCCAGGTCGAAGATCGCATCGGCCTCAACTGACAATCCCGGCAAACCGGATTCTTCCTCAGCCTCCTTCAGCGCCACCTGGGCCATGTCGCGGTCGCCATCGGCATGCCCGCCCAGCTGCAGCCAGCGTTCCAGCTTGCGGTGATGGGTCATCAGGATGCGGGCTCCATCGGCGCTGACCAGCCAAGCCCCGGCCGTGAAATGGCCGGCCAGGCGGTTGCGTTCGAAAGGACCGCACGGATCATCCAGCAGCGCCAGGAACTCTTCCACCACGCTCCCTTCGCCCGGCCATCGTTGCCGATAACGAACCAATTGCGCCGCCAAGTCCGTTAGTTCACCCGTTTCGTAATCGCCCATCCAGCTCGCTCTCCAACCCCATTCAGGCTCGCATTATCGCCGTCGCGGCCATACCGGCGCTTGTGCGACCAGGAGGTGACGGGTAAGGTTCGGCAAATCCGTCCGCGTCGCCCCAACCGGCGCGGTCCAGCCAGTCAGCTTCGAACATGGGGATACCGTAATGCTCTTTTGGCGCGTCAAGCCGCTCGACCAGATTCTTGAAACCGCCGAGCGCAAATCGCTCAAACGCCAGCTTGGCGCAACGCAACTGACCCTGTTGGGCGTCGGTGCCGTCATCGGCACCGGTATTTTCGTACTCACTGCCGAAGCCGGCCAGAAGGCGGGGCCGGGCTTGATGATCGCCTTCGTCATCGCCGCGGTGGTGTGCGCACTGGCCGCCCTGGCTTACGCCGAACTTGCCTCGATGATCCCGGTCTCCGGCTCGGCATATACCTACACCTATGGCGTGTTCGGCGAACTGATGGCCTGGGTAGTGGGTTGGGCGCTGGCGTTGGAATACGGCGTCGGCGCATCGGTGGTCTCGGTGGGCTGGTCCGGCTACATGAATGGCCTGCTGGCGCACAGCGATTTGTTCGGGCTGGTCCAACCCGGCGCCCTGGCGTTGCCGGAGTTCCTGCGCTCCGGGCCGTTTGCGGGCGGCAGCTTCAATCTGCTGGCTTTCCTCATTTCGTTCGCGGTGACCGTGCTGCTGATCGTCGGCACTTCCAAAAGTGCGAAGGTCAACGCGGTCCTGGTTGCCATCAAGATCCTTGCGTTGACCATGTTCGTCTTCATCGCACTGCCGGCGGTGAAGAGCACCAATTTCGAGCCGTTCTTGCCCGGTGGTTGGGGCAGCCCGCTCGGCGGCGTGGGCGTGCTGGGCGCCGCGGCGTCGATCTTCTTCGCCTATGTCGGCTTCGACGCGGTTTCCACCGCAGCCGAAGAAACCAAGAACCCCAATCGCAATATTCCTATCGGCCTGATCGCCTCGCTCGGCATCTGCACGATTTTCTATCTGCTGGTCGGCTATGGCGCCGCGGGCGCGGTCGGCGCGCAGCCGATGCTGGGCGCTAACGGCATGCCACTGGACCCGGGCAGCGAGGCCATGGCCGCGGCTTGCGTCGGTTCCGAAGCGCTGGTTTGCAGCAAAGAGCCGCTGGCGCACGTGCTGCGCCTGATCGGCCACCCGATGTTGGGCAACTGGATCGGTATCGCCGCAATCCTAGCGCTGCCGTCGGTGATTCTGATGATGATGTTCGGCCAGACCCGCATCTTCTTCACCATGTCGCGCGATGGTCTGTTACCCGAAGTCCTGTCCCGGGTGCATCCGCGCTTCCACACGCCACATGTCATCACCATCATCACCGGCGTCGTGGTGGCGCTGTGCTCGGCTTTGTTCCCCGTCGGCAAGCTGGCGGATACGTCGAATTCCGGAACGCTGCTGGCCTTCGCGATGGTATCGATCGGCGTATTGATCCTGCGTAAGCAACAACCCGGCCGCGCGCGCCCGTTCCGCACGCCGATGGCATGGCTGGTATGTCCGTTGGCGGTGCTAGGTTGTCTGTTGTTGTTCGTCAACCTCTCCATGACGGCCAAGATCGTATTCGTGGTCTGGGCGGTAATCGGTCTGGTCCTGTACCGGCTGTACGGTTACCGCCGCAGCCAATTGGCGCCCGGCCACAAGCCGCTGCACGGCGGTCCGCAACTGGAACCGGCGCCCTCGTTCCACGAAGGTCCGGACCCGGGTCCGTAAGCGGTTCGAGCATCACCACATGAAGGCCGGCGGGTCCTACCCGCCGGCCTCTCTCTATCCAGACCAGTCTTCACAGACCCGGCGGTACACCGACGCCGGACCGGGATGAATCCGATGTTCAAGCAACTCTGGGCAACCAAACACCCTCATGCGGCGCACACCGATGCCGAGAGCCTGAGCCTGCACCGTACGCTCGGCCCCTGGGGCCTCACCGCGTTGGGTATCGGCGCGGTCATCGGCGGCGGCATCTTCGTCATCACCGGCCAAGCCGCGGCCGATCATGCAGGCCCGGCGATCATGCTTTCGTTCGTGCTGGCGGCGATCTGTTGCACCTTCTGCGCTCTGGCTTACGCCGAATTCGCGGCGATGGTGCCGGTATCCGGCAGCGCCTATTCCTACACCTACGCCACCCTTGGCGAATTGGCGGCCTGGTTCATCGGCTGGATGCTGGTGCTGGAGTACGGCGTCTCCGCCTCAGCGGTCGCGGTCAGCTGGACCGGCTATTTCCTCAGCCTGCTCGACCATTTCGACATCCATCTGCCGCATGCCCTGGTCAGCGCGCCGCTGGACGCCCAGCTGCGGCCCACCGGGGCGATCGCCAATCTGCCCGCCGCAGGAATCGTGCTGCTGCTGACCTGGCTGTGCTACGTCGGCATTCGCAAGTCGTCGGCCATGAACATGGCCATGGTGGCGCTCAAGACCGGCCTGATCCTGTTGGTGATCTTCGCGGGCTGGAAATACATCGACCCGGCCAACTGGCACCCCTTCATTCCGGAAAACCAGGGGCCCGGCAAATACGGATTCGAGGGCGTACTGCGCGGCGCGGCGCTGGTGTTTTTCGCCTACATCGGTTTCGAGGCGGTATCGGTGGCGGCACAGGAATCGCACAAACCGCAGCGCGACCTGCCGATCGGCATGCTGCTCTCGCTGGCGATCTGCACCGTGCTCTACATCGCCATGGCCGCGATCATGACCGGCCTGGTGCCCTACACCCAGCTCGGCACCGACGAACCGGTGGTGACCGCGGTGGCGGCCCATCCGCAGCTGGGCTGGTTGCGGGTGGTGGTCGAAATAGGCGCCTTGATCGGTCTGTCCTCGGTGGTCCTGGTGATGATCATCGGCCAGCCGCGCATCTTCATGATCATGGGCCGCGACGGGCTGCTGCCGCCGGTGTTCACCAAGATCCATCCCGTGTACCGCACCCCGCACATCAACACCGTCATCACCGGCATAGGCATCGCTCTGCTGGCGGCGCTATTCCCACTGGATGTGCTGGGCGAGCTGACCTCGATGGGAACACTGATCGCCTTCGCGGCGGTCTGCGCCGGCGTACTGATCCTGCGCCGCACCCAGCCCGATTTGCCGCGTCCATTCAAGATCCCATTCGCCTGGGGCATCTGCCTGGCAGGCATCTTCAGCTGCTTTGCGTTGCTGTCCACGATGACCGCGCACAACTGGTTCCTGATGGTCGTCTGGACCGCCATCGGCTTGCTGATCTACTTCCTGTACGGGATCCGTCACAGCCGCTTGCGGGGCCGCTGACAAGCCTTGTTTTTTGTGCGCGCCATGCGCGCGGTACACTGTGCGCATGGACGAAAAAACCGCCCCCTATGACGTCGAACTCCTGGGCCGGCTGGCCGGCGACATCATCGCCAACGTGCGCGAGCTGGCGCAGGCCGGCTGGACGCCGGCGACTAGCAGCAATTTCTCCGAACGCCTGGACGAGCGTCACGCGGCGATCACCGTTTCGGGGCGCGACAAGGGCCGGCTTACGCTCGACGACATCATGGTGGTCGACTTCGATGGCCAGGGCGTGGCCACCGAACACCGCCCTTCCGCCGAAACCCTGCTGCATACCCAACTCTACCGGCGCTACCCGGAAATCGGCTGCGTCCTGCACACCCATTCGCCGGTGCAGACCATCGCCTCGCGCTTGTATGCCGGCGCCGGCCATATCCGGCTGGAGGGCTACGAACTACTGAAGGCCTTCCACGGCAACACCACCCACGACGACACCATCGACGTGCCCGTGTTCGCCAACACCCAGGACATGCACACCCTGGCCGCCCAGGTGGACGCCCTGCTGGACCGCAAGCAGCTGTGGGGCTACCTGATCGACGGCCATGGCCTGTACGCCTGGGGCCGCGACATGGCCGAAGCGCGCAGGCATCTGGAAGCGTTCGAATTCCTGTTCCACTGCGAACTGGAACTGCGCAAGCTGGGGTGTCGGGGGTGAACAACCCCACCTCTCCCCTTGTGGGAGAGGTCGGCGCGCTTGCGCGACGGGAGAGGGGTTTGGCGGAGAAGTAATTGGATCAGCTTGTAGCAAGCGAGTAGCGTTCACAAAGCTCGCTGCTACGAACATCAAGTCTGTCACGTCCCTACTCCGCCCACCCCTCATCCGCCCTTCGGGCACCTTCTCCCACAAGGGGAGAAGGAAGAGCTGATTTGCTACCCTTTGCCAACCCACGACACTCGAGCCCCCGCCATGAGCCGTCTGCGCATCTTCGACGAGAACAATCCGACTACGCCGGAATTCGCCAGCTTCGACCCCGACTTCATCGCTACCGAACTGCATAAGATCGGCGTGACTTTCGAGCGCTGGAAGGCGGCGCATCCGCTCCCGCCCGGCGCGAGCCCGGAGGAAGTGATGGCGGCGTACAAGACCGATATCGACCGGCTGGTGGCCGAGCGCGGGTTCAAGAGTGTGGACGTGGTCAGCATCGCCCCGGACCATCCGCAGCGCGAGGCCATGCGCGCCAAGTTCCTGGACGAGCACTACCACAAGGAAGACGAAGTGCGATTCTTCGTCGCCGGCTCCGGCCTATTCACCTTGCATGTGGACGGCAAGGTCTACGAAGTGGAATGCGTGCAGGACGATCTGATCGCGGTACCCGACAGCACGCTGCACTGGTTCGACATGGGCGAACAGCCCAGCTTCATCGCCATCCGCTTCTTTACCGAGCCGGACGGCTGGGTAGGCCATTTCACCGGCGAAGAGATCGCCAAGAAATTCCCCCGTTACGAACCCGGTAAACCCTCCTGAACGCACCGCGCACCATCCTCACCGATATCGAGGGCACTACCAGCAGCATCTCCTTCATCAAGGACGTGTTGTTCCCCTACGCGCGCAACGCTCTGCCCGGCTTCGTCGCCAGGCACGGCAAGGAAGAAGAAGTACGGCGCTGGCTGGACGCAGTGGCGATCGAGCACGGCAGTATCTGCAGCGACGAGGTGATCGTGGAAACGCTGCAGGGCTGGATCGACCAGGATCGCAAGCACACCGCGCTCAAGGCTTTGCAGGGCATGATCTGGGAAGCGGGCTACCGCGATGCCGAATTCACCGCCCCCATCTATGCCGATGTCGCGCCCGCGCTGCACCAGTGGCATGACTCGGGACTGCCGCTGTACGTGTATTCGTCCGGCTCGGTGCCGGCGCAGAAACTGTTCTTCGGCCATAGCGACACGGGCGATCTGACTCCGCTGTTCTCTGGCTGGTTCGATACCGAAGTGGGCGGCAAACGCGAGGCCGGCAGCTACGAAGCGATCGCCGGGCGCATCGGTCTCGATGCCTCTGAGATCCTGTTCCTTTCCGATGTGGTGGAAGAGCTGGACGCCGCACGCATCGCCGGCATGCAGACCGTGTTGGTGGACCGGCGCGAGGACTATCCGCAACCGCGCGACGGTGCCGCCGCGCACGACCATCCGCGCGTCGCCAGCTTCGCCGATATTCTGCTCCCCGCCTGAGTTGGCTCCGATGCACTCCGTGAGAGCGGCGACGCTGAGCGGTTTGCTCGCTATCGTCCTGTGGTCGTCCCTGGCGCTGCTGACCACTGCGACCGACGGACTGCCGCCGTTCGAGGTGCTGACGCTCGGTTTCGGCTTCGCCGCCGTTTTCGGCTTTGTACGCACCACGCTTCGCGGTCGCGACGGCTGGCGGCAACTGCGCCAACCGTGGTCCGCGCTGGGCCTCACCACTGCGGCGCTCTTCGGTTACCACGCGCTCTACTTCATCGCACTGAAACGCGCGCCGGCGGTGGAAGCCAACCTGCTCAACTACCTGTGGCCGCTGCTGATAGTGCTGTTCGCCGCGCTATTGCCTGGCGTGCGTATACGCGGCCTGCAGATCGCGGGAACGCTGCTGGGCCTGCTCGCCGCCGTCGTGCTGGTCACCCGTGGGAGCGGCATCGAAATACAGCCCCTTTATCTGCCCGGCTATCTCGCTGCGCTGGGTGCGGCGGTGATCTGGGCCGCCTATTCGGTGCTCAACCGCCGCCACGCGCAGGTGCCGAGCGAAGCGATCATCGTGGCTTGCGTCATGGTGGCGTTGTTCGGACTGCTGGCCCATCTCGGATTCGAGCAGACCGTCATGCCCCGTTTCACACAGTGGCTGGTGCTCGCGCTGATGGGCGTCGGCCCGGTCGGCGCGGCCTTCCTGCCCTGGGATCACGGCACCAAGCATGGCGACATCGCGGTGCTGGGCAGCCTTTCCTATCTGGCGCCGTTGCTTTCCACGTTGCTGCTGGTGTTGGCCGGGCGCGCCAAGCCGCATTGGTCGCAGGCGGTCGCCATAGCGCTCCTGATGCTGGGCGCCTGGCTGAGTCTGCGCAGGCCGGTATCCGGACAGCCTTGATCAATCTGGTCCGAATTATCCCGCCAGACTATGCGCCGGACATGCAACCTTGTAGAGCCGAGCTTGCTCGGCTGCCTCTGATTCCGCACGGAGAGCAGCCGAGCAAGCTCGGCTCTACAAGGCAATGCTTGCTCAGTGAATTTTTTCGCCCCTAGCCAGCATTTCCACGAATTTCTCCGCGCGTGCCACACGCGTCTCTGCTTTCTTCGCCGTATGCACGCGCCAGCAGAAGGCGTAGCGGTTGGTCTTGTCGAGTTGATCGAAGAACGCCTTGGCCTTCTTGTTCTTCTTCAATGCGGCGGCCAGTTCGGCGGGCACTTCCATATCGGAGAAGCTGCGGTAGGCGGCTTCCCAACGGCCATCGGCCTTCGCTGCTTCGACCTCGCGCAGGCCGCCAGGCTGCATGCGGCCTGCGGCGATCAACCGTTCGACATGGCCGATGTTGATCTTTGACCATAGGCTGCGCGGCCGGCGCGGAGTGAAACGCTGTAGAAAAAACTGCTCGTCGTACCCTCGCTTCTGCCCATCGATCCAACCGTGGCATAGCGCCATCTCCAGGGCTTGGGCGTAGTCCACCGAGGCGATGCCCGAATCCTTCTTAGCGATCTGCAGCCAGATACCTTTCCCGCCTGCGTTCGCGATCAGCCATTTCTCCCAGGCTTTCTGGTCCTTGAAATGCTGGATAGGCAAGTCGTCGGGTACGGGCATGGCTTACTCCGCAGCTTTCTGCAATCGATACGCAGTGGTGGCCGTCTGTTCGCGCCCTTGATCGCGCACGCGTACTTCGATCCGATGTTCGCCCACGCTCAGGTCGGTAGGCAAGGCGCCGCGCCACAGATGCTTCGAAGGCTCGGCTTCGGGGGAGCGATCATAGCCGCGCAGCGCATCGGCGCCGTCGTCGCGGGCGTTTTCCGCCAGCAGGTTCGGGTCGGCTTGGCGAACGGGGGACATCGGCTTCCATGATGTTCCATCGACGCGGTATTCCACCTTCGTGTCTTCCTGGCCCATGAACACGTTGGCATAAACTGCGAACGCGGGATAGGCGCCCTTTCTCAGCACTTTGGGTGCATGCAGGGATAGCGCACGGCCAGGATCGCGGGCGGGATGCCAGGCCAGCGAGTAAGCGCCGCCGGCGCGCACCTGCAGGCTGGCGTAACCGTTCGGAGTGCCATCGGCCATGGTGGCGTCCGGGATGCCTTGCGCATCCTTCACGCCCGACCAGAACGCGCCGCAGACTGCGCCGACGTTGTATTCGTGCAGCGGCACGCTGCCGTGCCAGTCGCTGGCCGTGCCGTGATACACGTGCTGCTGGGTGTGGCTGTGACCGCTGAGCAGCAGCACATGCGGGAAGTCCTTGAGCAATGCGAACAGCCGCGCGCGGTCGGCATGGCGGAAGGTTTCCGCGTCAGGCCTGGCATCGAAGAATGGGATGTGCACGCCGATCACCAGCAGGCGATTCTTGGGAACGGTGGGCAGATAGGCCTGCAGGAAAACGAACTGTTCCTCGCGCAGACCGCCTATGTAGGAAGGTTTCTGCCCTGGCAGATAGATCACATCGTCCAAGCCGAGGAACACCGCCTCCGACTCCTCCCATGCGAACGTATCGGGTCCATAGGTATTGCGGAAAGTGAGCAGCGAATCTTCATCGCGCTGGGCGTCGAAATCCAGATCGTGGTTGCCCGCGATATGCAGCCACGGCGTCTCCAGCATGCGCGTTACCTGGTTCAATCGCGGATATAGCGACAAGTCGTCGTGGACCACGTCGCCCAACGTCAATCCCAAACGAGCGCGCTCCTTCCCGACCAACGGCTCGATGATATCGCGCTTGTAGTAATCGACATCGGCCGGGCTCTTGGTCTGGGTATCGGAGAACACGAGCACTTCGAGCGGTGCCTTGCCGGCCACGGATGCGGACCTGGGTAGCAAGCCGAAATTCTTGCACGCGGGAGTAGCCCCGGGCATGCCGCCATATTTCAGAGCGGGCCCGTTCTCGGTGCGAAGGTTGCTCCAGAAATCCGGCAGGCCGTCCTTACGTTCCGCTAGGTCGTAGCCAGCGGGTTTGATCACGAACAGCGTACGACTCTCAACCGATGACAACCGATACACGCCAGCGTCGTCGGTCAGCGCCAGTCCCACCCCGTCGGAAACCTTGATGCCGGCAAGCGGCTTTTCGCCCGCGTCGATGAGGCCGTTGCGATTGCCGTCTTCCCATACTTTCCCCTGGCTGCAGGGAGCAGACCTGCCCCAGGCGGGACTGCCAAGCGAGAAAAGGACCAACACGGCGAGCAGGCGATGCATCGGCGACTCCGAACAGAAGATCGACCGGGATTATCGCGTACGTTCGCCGCATTCGGAGTGCGGCTTGCATCGCTCCGACCAGAACCCGGCCTTCTAGGGTTTATGCCGATCCTGTAACAAGGACGACACATCCCGCAGCGACAGGCCCCTGGCGCGTAACAACACCAGCAGGTGGAATACCAGATCCGCCGATTCGCCCAGTACAGCCGCATCGTCCTGGATGACGGCGGCGAGCGCAGTTTCCACTCCCTCCTCTCCCACCTTCTGCGCGATACGGCGTATGCCTTCGTCGAACAGCTTGGTGGTGTAACTTCCTGCAGGACGTTCGCGCTCGCGCTGTGCGACCAAGGCATCGAGGTCGTCGATGAACGAAGAAGGAGCACCGGCGAAGCAACTGTCGCGCTGCAGGTGGCAGGTGGGTCCCTGAGGACGCGCAAGCACCAGCAGCGTGTCGTTGTCGCAATCGGCCTGAATAGAAACGAGCTCCAGCACGTGGCCGGAGGTTTCGCCCTTCTTCCACAGCCGCTGCTTGCTGCGGCTGTAGAAGGTGACATGGCCGCTGCTCCGCGTGGCCGCCAGCGCCTCGGCATTCATGTAACCCAGCATCAGCACGCGCAGGTTGCCGGCATCCTGCACGATTGCGGGCAGCAGACCATCGCCCTTGGCCCAATCCAGCGCTTGCAGGTCATCCGACATCACGCACCTCGATTTGCCGTGAGCGCAGGTAGCGCTTGAGTTCCGGGATTGCGATCTCGCCACTGTGGAAAACGCTGGCCGCCAGCGCGCCATCGACATCGGCCTGCTGGAAGACCTGCTCGAAGTGCTCGGGTGTACCCGCCCCTCCGGAAGCCACCAGCGGCACCGCGCAAAGCGCTCGCGCCGCCTCGAGCTGCCCGACATCGTAGCCCCGCCGTACCCCGTCGCTATCCATGCAGTTCAGCACGATCTCGCCAGCGCCCAGCCGTTGCGCTTCGACCACCCAGTCCAAGGTGCGGATTGGCAGCGCCCGCGTTTTCGACGGATCGCCGGTATTGCTGCGCACCCGCCATTGACCGTCCGCTTCGCGGACCGAGTCGACACCGACGACGATGCACTGCACGCCGAACGCATCGGCGAGTTCGGATATCAAGGCAGGCCGTTCCAAGGCGGGGCTGTTAATCGATATCTTGTCCGCGCCTGCGTAAAGCACGGCGCGTGCGGTTTCCACATCGCGGATACCGCCTGCGACGCAGAACGGGATATCCAGCAATGCGGAGACGCGACTGACCCAGGCGTGATCCACCGAACGCCCCTCCGGGCTGGCGCCGATATCGTAGAAGACCAGTTCGTCTGCGCCTTCATCGCGATAACGCAGCGCCAGTTCGGCGATATCGCCCATATCCACGTGATCGCGGAAGCGCACGCCCTTGACCACGCGTCCGTCGCGCACGTCCAAGCAGGGAATGATCCGGCGGCTCAGCATGCCAGCGCCTCGGCCAGGTCGAGTTTTCCTTCCAGCAAGGCGCGTCCCAGCACGATGCCCGCGCAACCCTGTTGCTTGGCCGCCACCACATCGGCGATTTCGCGAACGCCGCCTGAGGCCTGCACTTGCAGCGCGGGCGCGATCGCCTGGAGGTGCGCATAGAGCATGGCGTTGGGCCCCGACAGCATGCCGTCGCGGGCGATGTCCGTGCTCAACAGGTGCTTCAGACCACCGCTGGCGTAGCGCACCGCCAGCATATCCAACGTGGCCGAAGCGGTTTCGGTCCAGCCGTGAACCGGCAGCCGCCACACGTCCTGTTCGTCCTGGCGCGCGTCCAGCGCCACGGTAATCCGCTCGACGCCGAATTCTGCGACCCATTCCAGCACCTGATCCGGTTGCTGGACCGCCAGCGAACCCACCACCACGCGCGATGCTCCCGCCGCGAGCATACGAATTACATCGTCGCGCGAACGCACGCCGCCGCCGGTCTGCACCTTCAAGCCGGTGAAGGCGCAGATCTCTCGCAAAAGCGGTGCCAGCGTATAGCCGCCTGCTTTTGCCGCATCCAGGTCGACCAGGTGCAACCACTTCGCGCCCTGCGCCGCATAGCGGCTTGCGGTGTCGAGCGGATCGTGCCCGTAGGTGGTTTCCCGCTCGTAATCGCCCTGCGCCAGCCGCACCACGCGCCCTTCGCGAACGTCGATGGCCGGATAGACAGTGAATCCGCTCATGCCAGACCCCGCTCAAGGAAATTCTGCAGCAGCCGTGCGCCCACCTTGGCCGACCGCTCCGGATGGAATTGCGCGCCGGACACGCGGCCGCGCTGCACCACTGCCGCGAAAGGAACACCATGGTCGCTGGAAAGCACGCAGTCCGCGGTCACAGGCGCCGCGTAGCTGTGCACGAAATAAGCGCGGTCGCCCGCTTCGACTCCCTCGCTGAGCGAGCTGGCGCGCAGGGGCTGCAGAGTGTTCCAGCCCATGTGCGGGATACGGATCGCGCTGCTCGCCGGCAGTTTCGCGACTTTCCCAGGAACCAAGCCAAGGCATTCCACATCGCCTTCTTCCGAGCGTTCGTACAACAGCTGCATGCCCACGCAGACGCCCAGCAGCGGCTGCTCGAGATTGCGCAGGGTCTCCACCAGATCGAGTTCGCGCAGCCGCCCCATCACCATCGCCGCCGTGCTGACGCCGGGCAGGATCACGCGATCGGCATCGCGGATGATTCGGGCATCGCCAGTCAATGTCGCTTCCGCGCCAAGACGCTGCAGCGCGAAGAGCACCGAACCGATATTCGCACCGCCCGCATCGACTAGCGCCACCCGCATCAAAGCGCGCCCTTGGTGCTGGGCAGTTCCAGACCTTCGCGCTTGATCGCCTGGCGCAGCGCGCGAGCGAAGGACTTGAAACAGGCCTCGACTTTGTGGTGGTCGTTTTCCCCCTGCACCTGCAGGTTGAGATTAAGGCCGGAGGCATCGCAGACAGAGCGGAAGAAATGCGGAACGAGTTCGGTAGGCAGGTCGCCGACGCGCTCGCGTTTGAATTCGCCGGAGAACACGAAGTACGGCCGGCCGCTGAAATCCAGCGCGGCAGTGGCCAGCGTCTCATCCATCGGCAAAGTGAAGCCATAGCGGCCGATCCCGCGCTTGTCGCCCAGGGCCTCTTTCAGCGCCTGTCCCAGCGCCAAGCCGGTGTCCTCCACCGTGTGGTGCTCATCGATATGCAGATCGCCCTCGGTGCGTATGCTCAAGGCGAAGCCGCCATGCTTTCCGATCTGCTCCAGCATGTGATCGAAGAAAGGCAAACCGGTAGTTATGGCCGGTTCGGAAATACGATCCAGGTCCACGTCCACCCTGATCCGCGTCTCTTTCGTGTTCCGCTGCACGAGAGAGCGACGCGGCGTGTCGGCCAAATCGTGGGCGATGCCCATCCAGTCCCACTCGCCGCCGAATTGCGCGGTTTTGAGCTGGAATCCGCGGATCCGCAGGTTCGCGGCGAAGGCGACGTCGGTTTCCCGGTCGCCGACCATCGCCGAACGCGCCCAATCGACGCTGCGATCCTGCAAGTAAGGCAGCATGAGGCCGATGCCCGGCTTGCGCGTGGGCTTGTTCTCTTGCGGCCAACTGCGATCGATCAGCACCTCGCGGAACACGATGCCCTGGCTCTCGAAGATCTGCAGCATCAGATTGTTGGGGCCGTCGAAGGAGGCCTGCGGATAGGCGTCGGTCCCGAGTCCGTCCTGATTGGTGACGATCACGAACTGGTATCCGGCATCGCGCAGCCTCAGCAGTGCAGGCACCACGTCCTTCACGAAACGGATTTTCTCATAGGCGTCGATCTGGAAATCGGCAGGCTCCTCGATCAGGGTTCCGTCGCGATCGATGAACAGGATCGGAGTCATGCGGCGGCCTCCTGCAGGCGCAGAGCGGAAATCACGCGATCGTTCTGCTCCGGCGAGCCGATGGTGATGCGCAGCGCGTCGCCCAGCTGCGGCGCTGCCCGCTGGTCGCGAACCACCACCCCGGCGGACAACAGCGCGCGGAAGGCGGATTCCGCGTCTTGGAAACGAACCAGTAGATAGTTCCCTTGTGAGGGATAGACCCGTAGCACTTCCGGCAAGTCAGCGAGCGCAGCCTGCAAGCGGCTGCGTTCGGACTTCACCACAACCACGCGTCTACGGGTTTCGGCTAGCGCCTGCGGCGACAGGCCAGCGAGCGCAAGTTCGGCGCAGGGCGTGGGAACCGGATATGGCGCCTGGCAGCGGCGCAGCACGTCGATCAATTCGCGGTCGGCGATGACTACACCGATGCGTGCTGCCGCCAGCGCATGTGCCTTGGAAAGGGTACGCAAGACCGCGATGTTGGGCTGGCGTGCCTGCAGCGCGGTGGCGGACGGCAGATCCGAAAATTCCCCATAAGCCTCGTCGACCACCACCAAGGCCGTCCCCTGCAGGCGTCTTGCAAGCGACTCGATCCCGTCCAGTGGAATGGCCGAACCTGCGGGATTGGAGGGCGAACACAGGAAGACGAGTTTCGCCCTTGCCTTGAGTGTGGCATCGCCGATGGCCTCCAACTCGGCATTGAAGCCGTCGGGGCTGTCGCGAAGAGGCACTTCGATGACCGGCGCGTTCTGCAGGCGCGCGCAGACCGAATACATGCCGAATACCGGCGGTGTGACGACGATGGCATCCTGGCTCGGATTGCATAGTGCGCGGACCAGGAGATCTATCGCCTCATCGCTGCCCCGCCCGATCAGCAACTGCGATTCTTCGCACGCGTACAGTTCGGCGAGCGCGCTGCGCAAGGCGGCCGGTTGCGGATCCGGGTAGCGGCGGCTGCTGGCGCTGCTATCGGCAGGGTTGGCCCAGGCCGATTCGTTGGCGTTCAACCACACATCGCCCTTGAGCGCTTCGGTTCTGGCGGACTTGTAGCCTCCGAAACCGCGCAGATCTTCGCGTACCAATTCAAGCAACGCGCTCACGCCGCCACCTCCATGCGCAAAACGACAGCGTTGGCGTGCGCATCGAGGCTTTCGGCGCGCGCCAGCGTGACCGCGCATGCGCCTATAGCTGCGATGCCGACACGGCTTGCGGACTGCACACTGACCAGGTTCTGGAAACTCGCCACGCTGACCCCGCTGTACGCCGCGGCTGCGCCATTGGTGGGCAATACATGGTTGGTGCCGCTGCAGTAGTCGCCCAACGCTTCGGGAGTGAAGTCGCCGAGGAACACAGAGCCCGCCGCTTCCACCTTGTCCAGCCAAGCGCGCGGTTCGCGCAGTGCCAGGATCAAGTGTTCGGGCGCGTAGTCGTTGCTGATCGCGAACGCCTGTTCTAGCGCTTCGACCTTGATCAGCCGCGATCCGGCGAGTGCCTGCCGGGCGATCCCAGCACGTGGCAGCGCCGCGAGTTGCGATTCGATCTCTTTCTCGACAGCGGCCAACAGCCGATCGTCGTCGGAGAGCAACAAGACCTGCGAATCCGGTCCGTGTTCGGCCTGCGACAGCAGATCGGCCGCCACGAAGGCGGGATTGGCGCCCGCATCTGCGATCACCAGTACTTCCGACGGGCCGGCGGGCATGTCGATGGCGACGATGCCGCCGCGCGCGACTTGTTGCTTGGCTTCGGTCACGTAACTGTTGCCTGGCCCGAAAATCTTGTCGCATTTGCCGATGGATTCAGTGCCGAACGCCAAGGCCGCAACGGCCTGCGCGCCACCCAGTTTCAGTACGCGGGTGACTCCGGTGAGACGCGCGGCGACCAGCACCGCAGGATCGGCGCTGCCGTCCTGGCGGGGCGGCGTACACAGCACTACTTCCTTGCAGCCAGCCAGTCGAGCCGGGATTCCAAGCATCAATGCGGTTGAGGGCAACGGCGCGCTGCCTGCGGGAACGTACAGCCCGACGCGCCTGATCGGCCGTACCACACGCTCGCACACCACACCCGGGGCGGTCTCGACTGCGTACGGCTGGGTCATGCCCGCGCGATGGAAGATTTCGATGCGTTGCGCAGCCTCCCGCATTGCGCTTTTGAGCTCTTCGGCGATTTCCCGTTCGGCGGTCGCGAATTCAGATTCGCTGACTTCGAAATTTTCCAGCGCCACTTTGTCGAAGCGCGCCGTGATTTCGCGCAGGGCTGCGTCGCCACGCTCCCTCACCTCGGCCAGTAAGACGGCAACCGCTACTCGCGTATCTTCGGCGACCTGTTGCACGGGCCGCAGCAAGGCCTGGCGCCGGGCGGCTTGATCCAGCGACGACCAGTCGATCCTGTTTACGACGAGCCTGCTCATGCCAGCGACCTTTCCACCGACAAGACCATCAAGCCCTGCGCGCCGGCGCGTTCCAGCTCCTCCAGCCGCTGCCACGTCACCAAGCCGTGGCACATGGTCTGCAGCGAGAGCGGGCCGCCGGTTTCAGCGGCCAAGTAAGTCGGGGGATCCGCATCGGGCAGCAGTCGCAGCAGGGCCGGCACGGTATCGCGGTCCGCGCGGAACATCAGCAGCTTGCTGTCCTTGAGCTTGAGCACGCCCTCCATCCGGCGCAGCAGCATCGCGGCGAGATCGGCGCGCTGGTCTTCCAGTTCGCGTGCCGGTCCCGCCAATACCGCCTCGCTTTCCAGCAAGGTCTCGACCGGCTTGAGTTGATTGGCCAGCAAGGTGGCGCCACTGGAAACCAGATCGCAGATCAGATCGGCCGTGCCCAATTTGGGCGCGATCTCCACCGAACCGGACAGTTCGACCACACTGGCGCGCACGCCCTGTTTCTCCAGCCAGTCGCCCAGGATCGCGGGATAGCTGGTGGCGATGCGCATACCCTCCAGCTGCGCGGGACCTTGCCAGTCCCAGGTTTCGGGAATCGCGAGCATCAGGCGGCAGCCGCCGAAACCCAGGGCGTGCATTTCCCGGTAGGCGTCGGACAGGCCGAACCGCGCCCGTGCCGCCGCCTGCTCGTTCAATTCATTGCGCCCGACTACGCCGAAATCGCAAACCCCGTCGGCGATCAGACCCGGAATGTCGTCGTCGCGAACCAGCAGCAGGTCCACCGGCAGCGATTCGCCGTAGCAGAAAAGTTTGTCGCGGCTTTCCCGCCAGCTCAGGCCACACGCAGACAGCAGCGCACGCGCCGGCTCGGCGAGACGTCCGCTTTTCTGGATGGCGATGCGCAAGCGATCGCGCGTCGCGCTGGCGACTATGGGGCTCATGGAAGACTGGCTCAATTAAGGTTGAATCACTAGGAAGCGGTGGAGGAACGGGATTGCTGGCGCCGCAGGGCGGAGGCGTAGCCGCCAGTGCCGCTTTCCAGCGTGCGGGCCACCCGTCCGATGGTGGTGACGCTGATTTCGGTCAGGTCGTGGATTTCGCGATAAGGCACCCCCTTCAGCAGCAGGGGCACCACGCGCCAGCGGTCGGCCATGGCCTCGAGCTCGGCCGGCGTGCACAGGTCCTGCAGGAAGGCCCTTACCTCCTCTGCCTTGGCCAAGCCGGCCAGGGCGCGGGACAAGGCCTGCAGCGCGGCCGAGGCGGCTTGTTCGTTGACGGCAGGGCGGCGTTTCATGGATATGGGTCGTATTAATGTATTAATGTGCTATTACATTAACCCATCGTCATACGGTTGGTCAACCCGGCGAATTCCGCGGCCTTTGTCCCCGCTACCGGGCTTATTGCGTTGAAGTGGTGAAACGGAAACTGAGAGGGAATCCACGAGTGGCGCATTCCGGCGGGAGTAGACTTCCGGATCGGCCCTCATGGAGGGCCATCACGCGGAAACGCGCATGGGGAGTGGGCAGGATGCTGTGTTGGCGGAGCCGATCGATTCGGATCTTGTTGCTATTGCTGGCCTTGGCGGTCCCGGATGCGTTCGCGCGTGCCGCGCTGGAAATCACCGCCGCTTCGTCGCAACTGTCGCTGGCGCCGCACACCAGTTTCTATCATGACGAAAAAGGCAGCGACGACCTCGCCGCCGCCAGCCGGCATCTGCAACAAGGCGCGTTCAAGCCGCTGCCGGGCGACAACGCCTCGTTCGGTTTCCAGGACGGCGCCTATTGGTTCCATGCCGCGGTCCATAACCAGGGCAATCCCGAGAGCAAATGGTTGCTGGTGCAAGAGTACGCACTGAGCGACCGCATCGACGTCTACGCCAGATACAGCGATGGCCGCCTGGTCCACAGCGCCGGAGGGGACCACCTGCCCTTCAATCAGCGCAACATCCGCTACCGGCAGCCGAACTTCTGGTTGAATCTTCCGCCAGGGCAGACAGTGGACCTGCTGATCCGCGTGCAAAGCGAAAGCTCGATGCAGGTACCGTTGACGCTGTATGCCTCAGACGCTTTCATCGAACAGTCGCGCGACGCGCAGCTGGCGATCGGCCTGTATTACGGCATCCTGCTGGCGTTGTTCACCTACAACCTCGTGCTGTGGCTGACCCTGCGCGACGCCAGCTATTTCTGGTACCTGTTCCATATCACCGCCTTCGGCCTGGTGCTGTTCACCCTCAACGGTCTCGGCTTCGAATACCTGTGGCCCAGGTCGGCGTGGCTAGCCGACCACATGGTGCCGCTGTCGATCTGCCTGGCGCTAATCGGCATGCAGCAGTTCGCGCGCAACTTCCTGGAATTGAAACAACGATGGCGTTTCGGCGACCGCGTGGCGCTGGGCATCATCGCGTTCTTCGTGCTGCTGGGCATAGCGGCGACCGTGCTTCCCTACAGCAAGGTGACGCCGTTGGCCTCGGCGGCGGTGTTCCCCAGCATCTGCTGGATCCTGATCGAAACCGTGGTCGTGCTGCGCCGCGGCTACAAGCCGGCCAAACTATTCCTGCTGGCGTGGTTCCTGTTCCTGCTGGGCACCGGCATGTTCTCGGCGATCGCCTTCGATCTGCTGCCGAAGAACTTCATCACCGAATACGGCGTGCAGATAGGTTCGGCGCTGGAAATGCTGCTGCTGTCCGTCGCTCTGGGCTACCGTTATGCCGCCTTGCGCAACGAGAACGAACGCATCGTGCGCGAAGCGCGCGACCAGCTGGAGCAGAAGGTCGAAGTGCGTACCTCGGAGCTGCGCAACGCGCTGGTCCAACTGGAAGATGCGCACCATCAACTGAGCGAGTCCAGCCGCCATGACGGTCTCACCGAACTGTACAACCGCACGCATTTCCGCGAGGCTTTCGAACATCTACTGTCGGAAGCCAGGAACAGCTGCCGGCCTATCTCGTTGCTGATGATCGATCTGGACCATTTCAAGAAGATCAACGACACCTACGGCCATCTGGTCGGCGACGACTGCTTGCGCTGCACCTCCAACACCATGGCCGAGATACTGGCGCCCTATAACGCCTTATTGGCCCGTTTCGGCGGCGAGGAGTTCATCGCCGCCCTGCCCGGCATGGACCTCAGCCGGGCCAGCGCCGTCGCCGAGGAGTTGCGCCAAAGCCTGCACGACCGGCCTTGCGTGAGCGGCGATCTGGTGATCGGGGTGTCGGCCAGCATCGGCGTGCATTCGGTCGACATTGCGGCCAAGGACAGCATCGAATCGGCCCTGCAAGTCGCCGACCAGGCGCTGTATGCGGCCAAGGCCGAAGGCCGCGACTGCGTACGCACGTTGTGATTAGGAACTCTGCACAGAGATTCATACGCGCATGATTTCGCTGGCGTCCTGGCTGATCGCGCTCAGCGCGCTGATCATCCTGACGCTGGGTGCGCTGCACCTGCTATACACCTTCCGTGGCCCCAAGCTGCGGCCGAGGGACGCGTCGCTGGAAGTCCGGATGAAGGAAGTGCATCCCGTGCTGACCCGCCAAACCACTATGTGGAAAAGCTGGATAGGTTTCAACGCGAGCCATAGCCAGGGCGCGATTTCCTTCGGCCTGATCTACGGGTACCTGGCGCTGGTCCGCGGCGAGTTGCTATTCGAATCGCCATTCCTGCAATTGGCGGGGCTGGCGATGCTCGCGGGTTATGCCATCCTCGGCAAGCGCTACTGGTTCACCGTTCCCTACCGCTGCATTCTGATCGCGACCGCATTCTATGCGGCCGCGCTGGTGCTGGCGCGAGTCTGACTGCGCGGCGCTATCGCTCAGGACAGCGCGATGCGCGCGGCATCCAGCAGTTTGCCCGATTCGACCAGGCGCACGGCCGCAGCGACCTCGCCATCCATCGCGCGGTCGCGCTCCAGGAACGAAATCTCGCCACGCAAAGCCGCATGCGCAGCGGAAACGGCATCGCCTGGGTGAAATTCCCCGGACTTCGCAAGCTCTGCACGCAAGCCTTCCACTTCCTCGCGAAAGATCCCTGCTCCGTCAGCGCCGCCGACCGGCCCGCCTTGCACCTTCACCGCAAAGGCCGCGGCATCCGTGCGACCCGCCAGCTCTCGCGCGGCATTGATCATGTCGCGGCGCAGGTCCAGCGCCTGCGCTGCGGTGTAGATCTCCAACGCCAACACCTTGGTCAAGTCGCGAGTCATCGCCAGGACTTGACGCGCCTCATTGGCGCCCATCGAGACGTGGTCTTCCGCGTTGGCGCTGGTGGGAATGGAGAACACAGACGCCGGATGTGCGCGGCTGACCAGGTCGTTGACGATGGCCGCGGCGGTGTACTGCACGATCATATGGCCCGACTCGGTGCCATCTTCGTTGCCGATCAGGAAGGCCGGCAAGCCGTCGTTGGTGGCCGGATCGACCAGCTTGTTGAGTCTTCGCTCGCTGATCGACGCCAGCACCGGAATCGAGGCCTTCACGTAGCTCATCGCCAGCGCCAGCGGCATGCCGTGGAAGTGGCCGGCGGAGATGACTTGTTCTTCCACGTGAGCGGCGTCCACCTTGTCCGGGAACACCAACGGATTGTCGGTGACCGCGTTCAGCTCGATTTCCAGCACGCGCTTGGCCTGCGCCACCGCGTCGCGCACCGCGCCATGCACCTGCGGGATGCAACGTAACGAATAGCTGTCCTGCGGCTGATGCTTCTTGCCGCCGCGGAAGGGGCGGAAGCGTTCGTAGAATTTTTCGCGCCCGTGGCGCTGGTCGCTGGGCACCCAGTCCCAGCCGATGTCGAAACGCAGTTCGCGCGAAGCCTCCGTATCCCAGCTGTGCGGCAGCCACTGCCTGAACTTCGGCACCAGGTGATACGGAATATCGGCCAGCGTCGAGCCGGACAGCAACCGGCGCAGCTGCGCCGCCACATGCACCTGACCGGGATGCGGACGCAGGGCATGTACCTCTTCGGCGAAAGCGCCCAGGCGGCCGGCAAAGGCGTCCAGCGTCATCGCTGCGGCCAGATCGGCGGTGTCCAGCAACGCGTCGAGCTTATGCACCGCCAGCACGCCCATCGCCAGCATCTGCGCGGTGCCGTTGTTCAAGGCCAGGCCTTCCTTGTAGGAAAGCTTCACGGGGGTCAGACCTGCGTGCTGCAGTGCCTGTGCGCCGGGCATGCGTTCGCCTTCGAGGAACGCTTCGCCGCCGCCGAGCAGCACCAGCGCCAGATGCGAGAGCGGCGCCAGATCGCCGGACGCGCCCACCGACCCCAGTTCCGGCACCACCGGCACGATGCCGGCATTGAACATCGCTGCCAGCGCTTCCAGGGTCTGCACGCGGATGCCGGAATGGCCGCGCAGCAGCGTGTTGATGCGGATGCCGAGCATGGCGCGCACCACTTCCGGCGCCATCGGCTCGCCCACGCACACGGCATGGGTGATGATCAGATTGTGCTGCAGTTCTTCATGCAGCGAGCGGCCGGACTTCACCGCACCGGGCAGCTCGTCGCGCAACGGATGCGCACCCAGCAACTTGTCGGCGTTGCTGCCGAAGCCGGTGGAGACGCCGTAAATAGGTTCCTCGCGGCGCACTTGTTCGGCGAGGAAATCGGCGGCGCGCGCCACCGCTTTCAGCGCTTGCGGGTCCAGGCCGATGCTGGCGCCGTAGGCGATCTCGACCAACTGATCGCGGGTCAGCGACTGGCCATCCAGACGGATCGGTTTCATTAGCGACCCGCCAGTGCGCGAGTCTGCTCGAGCTCGACACGCAGAGTGGAAGCGAGCTGGTCGCGAGTCGTTTCGAATTGCTGTTCGCGCGCCAGGTCCTTCACCGTGACCACGCCGCGCGCGAGCTCATCCTCGCCAGCAAGCACCACAAAACGGATGCCCGCCCGCGAGGCGTACTGGAACTGCTTGCCGAGCTTCTTCGGTTCCATCTGAACCTCCGTGTTGATGCCGCCTGAGCGCAGGCGCCGCGCGATATCCAGCGATTCGGTAAGTTGGTTCTCTTCCATCAACGCCACCATCGCCTGCACCGAGCTTTCGTCGACGCCCGCCACCAGGCCAGCTTCGCGCAACTGCCAGAACAGGCGCGTGAGCCCGATGGAAATACCCACCCCAGGCAACTTCGATTTGCTGTAGTGGCTGGCAAGGTCGTCGTAGCGCCCGCCCGAACAGATGGAGCCGATCTGCGGATAGCCGTCCAACTGGGTTTCGTAGACAGTGCCCGTGTAGTAATCCAGGCCACGCGCGATGGACAGATTCAGGCAGTAGTCGCTTTCCGGCACTCCAAGCGCATGCACCAGTTCCAACACCTCGCGCAGCTCGGCCAGGCCCTGATTGAAGGTATCGCTGCCCTGCCCCAATGCGTCCAGACGCGCCAGCGCATCCGCGTGGCTGGTGGAACGCACCGCCACGAAATCGAGGATCTTCTTCACCGTCTCTGCCGAGAGTCCGAAGCCCTCGCCGATCAGCGTCTCACGCACGGCATCGGCGCCGCGCTTGTCGAGCTTGTCCACTTCGCGCAGCACATCCATCTGCCGGCTGCCGTCGGCGATTCCCAGGCCCTCGAAGAAACCGCGCATCAGCTTGCGATTGTTGAGCTGCACGGTGAAATCGCCGATGCCCAGTTCGGAGAACACCGCATGGATCACCGCCAGGATCTCGGCATCGAAGCGGATGCTCAGCGCGTCTTTGCCCACCACATCGATGTCGCACTGGTAGAACTCGCGGAAACGGCCACGTTGGGCGCGCTCGCCGCGGTAGACGCGCTGGATCTGGTAGCGGCGGAATGGGAAGGCCAGCTCATGCTCGTGTTCGGCCACGTAGCGCGCCAGCGGCACGGTCAGGTCGAAGCGTAAGGCCAGCTCCGGCAGACCTTCACCGGCCTTTTCCAGAGCGCCCGTGGACTGGGCGAAATAAACCTGACGCTCGGTTTCCCCGCCCGACTTGGTCAGCAGCACCTCGGACAGCTCGAACACCGGCGTCTCCACCGGCAGGAACCCGAACCGCTCGTAATTGCGGCGGATCGTGTCCAGCATGCGCTGGAAGGCGATCTGGTCGCGGGGCAACAGCTCCATGACCCCTGGCGGCGTGCGCGGCTTGATCAAGCGAAAACTCCTGGATTGCGGCCGCAGGGCGGCAGATTGAGGCAAGCCATCATTTTAGCGGCTGAACGGCCGACGCAGGCGGTAAGGCGCGCGCTACTTGCTCGGATGGGGGGCGACTGAATACAATATGCGGCTTCATCGGGGTGTAGCTCAGTCTGGTAGAGCGCTACGTTCGGGACGTAGAGGTCGCAGGTTCGAATCCTGTCTCCCCGACCAAGAAGACCAGAAACCGGCCCCGCGCCGGTTTTTTGTTGCCCCTCAGGGCAGATTCCGGGTCTGCCCGTTGCCGCGCACCACGAAACGCTCCACCGTCAGCGCTTCCAAGCCCATCGGACCGTACGCATGCAGGCGGGTGGTGGAAATGCCGATCTCCGCGCCCAATCCCAGTTCGCCGCCATCGGAAAAACGCGAGGACGCGTTCACCATCACCACCGCTGAACGCAACGAGTGCACGAAGCGCTCCGCATTGCTCTCATCCCGCGTGGCGATGACCTCGGTATGGTCCGAACCATATTGGCGGATATGGGCAATGGCATCGTCCAGGCTGTCCACGACCCGCACGGCGATCACCAGGTCGAGGAACTCGGCGGCGTAGTCGTCCTCGGTGACCGGCTTGGCTCCCGCCATCAACGCGCTGCTGCGCGCGTCGCCCCGCATCTCCACGCCATATTTCGCCAGTGCTGATGCGGCGCCAGGAAGGAAATCGCCGGCGATATCTTCATGCACCAGCAACGTTTCCAGCGAGTTGCAGGCGCTTGGTCTGGAGACTTTTCCGTCGATCAGCAGACGCAAGGCTAGTTCCAGGTCCACGCTGGCATCCACGAAAAAATGGCAGACGCCCTTGTAGTGCTTGATCACCGGTACGCGGGCGTGCTCGGCGACGAAACGGATCAGGCCTTCGCCGCCGCGCGGGATGGCAAGATCGACGATATCGGTGAGCTGCAATAGCTCCAGCATGGCCTCGCGGCGCAGATCGGTGACGAGGGTCAGCGCCGCATCCGGCAATCCGGCTTGGCGCAGCGTGCGTTTCAGCGATGCGGCGATAGCGGTATTGGAGCGGATAGCCTCGGAACCGCCACGCAGGATCACGCCGTTGCCGGCCTTCAGGCACAGCGCGGCGGCATCGGCAGTGACGTTGGGCCGTGCCTCGTAAATCATCGCGATCACGCCCAGCGGCACGCGCACGCGTTCGACGCTGATGCCGTTGGGGCGCACATCACGGCGTGTAACCAGGCCGACAGGATCGGGCAGATCGGCGACTTCGCGCAGCGCATCGGCAACGGCGACCAGAGCTCGGGAATCCAGCTTCAAGCGGTCGAGCATGGCCCCGCTGAGGCCTTTCTCGCGAGCTGCGGCGAGATCGGCGGCATTGGCTTCGAGGATCGAGGCCTCGTCGGCTTCCAACGCGGTCGCCATCGCACGCAGAAGATCGTTCTTCTCGGCCGTGGCGAGCTGCGCGATACGCTGTGCGGCTGCGCGGCACTCTATGGCTTGATGCTTGATGTCGGTCATTGCCAAATCTCGTTACTGCAGAAGAACTAGATCGTCGCGGTGGATCACGTTCTCGCCATAGTTGTAACCGAGAATGGATTCGATATCGCGCGAATGCCGCCGGGCGATGCGGCGGATGTCCACAGCCGAGTACTGGCTGACGCCGCGAGCGATGCTGCGATCGCCGTTTTCGTCGCGCAAGCGCACCTCGACCATGTCGCCGCGCCTGAAATCTCCCTCCGCCACGATCACGCCGCCGGGCAGCAACGACGCGCCTTTCTCGGCCATCGCACGGGCCGCACCGGCATCGACGATCACCCCGCCAGCTTCCAACGGTACATTGCGCAGCCAGTACTTGCGCGCGGCAACGCGATTCTGGGAAGGGCGAAAACGAGTACCGCTGAATTGGCCCTGCGCCAGCGCGCGCACCGCTTCAGCGCGAGTGCCGTTGAAGAGGAAGGTTTCGATGCCCGCGGCGGCCGCTTTCGCCGCAGCTTCCAGCTTAGTGCGCATGCCGCCGGTTCCCGCGCTGCTGCCGGCATCGCCGGCCATGGCGAAGAACTCGGGCGTCAACGCCTCGACATCTTCGATCGGTTTTGCATCGGCATGGATGCGCGGGTTGGCGGTATAGAAACCGTCGATATCGGTAGCGATGAATAAGGCATCGGCATCGACCAGGGCGGCGATCACCGCCGCCAGATTGTCGTTATCGCCCAGTTTCAGCTCGTCGACCGAGACCGTGTCGTTCTCGTTGACCACCGGCAATGCGCCGAGCGCCAGCAATTCGTTCAATGTCGCGCGCGCATTGAGATAGCGACGGCGATTACGCAAGTCGTCGTGGGTCAGCAGCACCTGCGCCACCGGCCGCTCGAAGAAACGTTGCCACAAGCCGATCAGTTGGGCCTGGCCCAATGCGGCGAGGGCTTGGCGCTCGGCCATGGCGGCTCCCGCATTGGCCTTGCGATGGATGACCGCACGTCCTGCCGCCACCGCACCGGAGGACACGATCACCACTTCGCGCCCCGCCGCCAGGCTCGCGGAAACGAACTGCGCGAGCCCCAACGCGTGGCGTGGACTCAGACCTTCGCCTTCCGCGGCCAGCAGGCTGCTGCCGACCTTGAGCACGGCGCGGCGCCAGGCGGGCAGCGTTTGTTGGGCGAAGGGCGATTCGGTCGTGTTCATTCCATCGCCTCAGCGGGCATTCCATTCGTACACCACGAGATCCGAGGAGCCGGAAGTGGCCAGCGGGTCGGCGACGGCGATGGCTTTCGCTTCCTCCAGCGTGCCGACCAATAGCACGTAGGCTCCGCCGGACTTGTCGCTGAAGCCGCCGGTCATCTCCAGCTTGCCGTCAGCCCGTAACGCATCGAGGAAGACCAGGTGCGGCGCGATCGCCTCATCACTGAAGTCCGGTTTGCGCATGGCCATGACCAGGTAGCGCTTCATTCGTTATCGACCCCCGAGCGCATGCCAACGCTCACGCAGTTCGTCCAGCCGCAGATCGGCCGCGGCGCCCGGCGACACGCGGGCGGCCAGGCTTGATTCCGGCGTCCGCCCTGCCCCGGCTTGGTCCGCCGAAGCCGCCGCCGCACGATAGGCCTCGCGGAAAGGAACGCCTGCCGCCGCCTGCTCCATCGCCACGTCGGTGGCGTACATGCCCGAATCCATGGCGGCGCGCATCCGGTCCTCGCGCCATTCCAGGTTCGCCAGCAGATCCGGCAGCAATTCCAGCGCAGGCAACCCGCGGCCGAAGCCGTGGAATATGGCGCCCTTACTGCCCTGTAGGTCGCGGTGATAACCCGAGGGCAGCGACAACAACTGCTCGATTTCGGTGCGCGCCGCCGCCACGCTGGCATGGGTGGCGCGCATCAACTCGATCACATCGGGATTACGCTTGTTCGGCATGATGGAACTACCGGTCGTGTACTGCGCGGGCAGCGACACGAAACCGAATTCGGCGCTGGTAAACAACGACAGATCCCAGGCCAGTCTGCGCAGATCGAGCGTCGCGCTTCCCAAGGCCTCAAGCGCTGCTATCTCGAACTTTCCACGCGAAAGCTGCGCGTAGATTGGGCTCACCTGCAGGCGCGCGAAATCCAGAGCCCGGGTGGTGTGATCGCGATCCAACGGCAGATTCACGCCGTAACCGGCGGCGGTGCCCAGCGGATTGGCATCGATCAGACGATGCGTGTCGTTGGCACGGATGGCGTTGTCGATGAAGGCTTCCGCCCAGCCCGCCCACCACATGCCCGCGGACGAAACCACCGCGTGCTGTATGTGCGTGTAGCCTGGAAGGGGAAGACTCCGCTCGGCCTCGGCGCGATCCAGCGCTATCTTGGCGACCTGGCGGCTCAATTCCGAGACTCGCAAGAGCTTCTCTTTCAGCCACAGGCGCGTCGCCACCAGGATCTGGTCGTTGCGGCTGCGGCCGGTGTGGATCTTGCGGCCCGCATCGCCCAAACGTTCGGTCAAACGCGATTCGATGGCCGAATGGCAATCCTCGAAACGATCGTCCAGCACGAAAGCGCCGCTGCGGAAGTCTTCGGCCAGCAGATCCAACTCGCGGTTCAAGCCCGTCAACTCTTCGGGCGAGAGAATGCCGATGCGCTGCAGCCCTTCGGCATGCGCCTTGCTGGCGGTGATGTCGTGCAGGAAGAACTCGCGATCCAGGATCACGTCGTCGCCGGCCAGGAACTTCTGGATCCGGGCGTCCACGGTTACGCCGGGTTTCTGCCACAACAGGTCGCTCATGCGCCCTCTCCCATCGGGATGCTAGTGAATTCGTCGAAGCCGAAAGCGAGGTTCAGGTTCTGCATCGCCTGGGTGGCCGCGCCCTTCAGCAAATTGTCCAGCGTGGCGACCACGACGACGCGCTTGCCGCCCGGCGCAACGGTGAAGCCGCCGATCTCTACGCCGTGCTTGCCGGCGATATTGCTGACCCACGGAGCCTCGTCGAGGATGCGGATCAGTGGCTCGCCCGCATAGCGTTGCCGATAGAGATCACGGATCGCTTCTACGTCCATCGCTTGGTCGAGCCAGAGATTCACGGTCATGGTGATACCGCGGAAGTGCGGCGCCACGTGCGGCATGAACTCCACCGGCACGCCCAGGTGACGGGAGACTTCGCGCTCGTGCATGTGGTCGGCCAGCGCGTAAGGCATCAGGTTGTCGCGCAGTTTGTCGGTATCGTTCTTATCGGAAGGCGTGGTGCCGGCCCCCGAGTATCCGGAAACTCCGAAGCATTGCGGCGGACCGGCCAACCGATCGAGCAAGGGCGCGATGGCGAGCTGCATGGCGGTCGCATAGCAACCCGGGTTGCTGATGCGTTTTTGCCCCGCATAACTTGCGCGGGTAAGTTCGGGAAGTCCGTAGTACCAGTCTTCGTTGAAGCGGTAGTCGGCAGACAGGTCCACGATCACGGTATCGGGTGCTTGCGCTCCCAATGCTGCGACGATGTCGCTGGCCTTGCCGTTGGGCAGGGCCAGAATCACCGCATCCACACCCCTGGCGGCGACCTGCTCGTGGCCCAAGTTCTCGTAGCGAAGCTCGCCGGCGAAACCCTCGATATGCGCGCTGACCGGTTGTCCGACCAGTTCACGCGAAGACACGAATGCCAGCTCCAGGTGCGGATGTCGGGCGATGAGGCGGATCAGTTCTGCGCCGGTATGTCCGCGCGCACCAACCAGACCGACCGTCTTACTGGCCATGCGTGCGTCCTCCCTGCTCAAGCCTGTAGGACAGGTTGCTTTTCACGGCCGCCCACTCCCTGTCTATGATGGAGAACACCACCGTGTCGCGCATCGTGCCGTCGGCATGGCGGCGGTGGTTGCGCAGGATTCCGTCCTGCTTGGCGCCTAAACGCGCGATAGCCGTGCGCGAGGCATGGTTGAACCAACTGGTCTCCAGGTACACCGAGGCGCATTGGAGCGTTTCGAACGCATGGGTGAGCAGAAGCAGCTTGGCTTCCGTGTTCAAACCGCTGCGCTGCACCCTGGGTGCGTACCAGGTGTAGCCGATGCTGAGCTTGGGCACGGACGCATCCATATCGTAGAAACGCGTGCTGCCGACCACCGCGCCGTCGGCATCGCGCACCGCGAACGGCACTTCCAGACCCTGCTGCTGCTTATCCAAAGCGGTGCGCACCCAGGCGTCCGCACCCGTGGCTTTGGGCACGTTGGTGTACCAGAGCCGCGACAATTCATCGCCCTCGAGCGCAAGGCTCAATCCCCCGACATGCTCGAGGTCCAAGGGTTCCAGCGCCACATGCCGGCCACCGAGTCGCGGCGCTTGCCAGCTAGCGGGAAGATTCGAAAGGTTCATGGTTCAGTCCACCAGGGTCGGAACACGCGTGCGGCAATGCGCCACACACCGCTCGATGTCGGCGAAATCCTCGATGCCGTACCAGAACACCTTCCACTTCTCCTGTTTGTAGCAGCCATCGGATTCGGCGTAGTAGAAGATATTGACTTGGTTGTTATGGCGCGAACGCCAGAACAGCTGCGGATTTTCCTCCCGCATCACATGCCAGACCGCGCGACCCAGACCCTCGCCTTGCGCGTCGTCCAGCACGGCGAACTTGTCGAGATACGCGAAACCTTCTTCCCGGGTCAGGATCAGCGCAGTGCGATAGTTTTCGCTGATGTAGGTGCGGTAAGGCTTGGCATTGTCGAAATAGTCGGCAACCAGCTTCCGCCCGAAACTCGATTCGATGAGCACGCGCATCCGTTCCAGATCCACGCCTTCCCATGAATCGAAGCGCAGTACGCGCTCGCCACGACGCACCAGCGTGCCCGAACCCTTGTGCGTGAACAGCTCCTTGGCCAGTTCCGCCGGCTTGGTGATCGAGACCGAAGAAGTCAGCGGCAGCTTGTCCAGCAGGTCCTTGATCTGTTCGATCTTCACCCGCATGCCGCCATTGATCCAGGGCTGCGCCATCAGCTCGTCGTACTCTGTGGACAGATTGATCGAATCGATCACCGCGCCCTTATCGTCCAGCAATCCACCCGTACCGGTGAGGAAGATGATCTTGTAGGGCTGCAGCACTTGCACCAGTTCGTTGGCCGCGAAATCGGCATTGATGTTGAGGATTTGGCCGCCCATGGTCTCGCCCAGACTTGCGATGACCGGAATCGAACCAGCCTTCAGGCTCGCTTCGATCGGCGACTGGTTGATGCGTTTCACTTCACCGACCAGGCCATAGGTCTGCTGGTCCAGGTATTCGGCCTCGAACACGCCGGACACGATCGAGGTCGCGCGCGCCCCCGACTCTTGCAATGCTTCGACCAGGGCCAGGTTCTGCTGCAGGAAAACCTTGCGCACGATCGCCAGCACTTCCGGGCTGGTAATCCGCAGGCCGTTCACTGTCTGCTTTTCGATGCCCGCTGCGGTCATTTCCTCATCCAACTGCGGACCGGCGCCATGCACGACGATGGGCGTCAGCCCCACTTCCTGCAGGAACGACAGCGAAGAAGTCAGCGCCTCCAGGTCGTCGCGAAGCACCGCGCCGCCCACCTTGACCACGGCGAAACGCTTAGCGTCTAACTGCGAGAAGCGCTTGACGTACTGCGAGATTTCCTTGGCGCTAGCCATGCTGGACAGCAGGCGGATGATGGTCTGCCGGGTTTGCTTGTGCGATTCCATGTTCTCAGTTCTGTCCGAAGATCCGCTGCACCGTTTCGGCGTAGCGTTGTAGTTGTTCGAGGGAAACCCATTCGTCCGCGGTGTGCGCCTGCGCGATGTCGCCGGGGCCGTAGACCAGCGCGGTCAGGCCCGCGGCGGAGAACAGTGACGCTTCGGTCCAGAAATCGACCGCGTTGCCGATAGGCAGGCCGAGTTCGTCGGCCAGATCGCGCGCCGCAAGCCTACGCTCCTCCGCACGGGCCACGTCGCCGGATGGCAACGAGGGGCCGCGGAAGGTTTCCTCGTATTCGGCCAGCGCATCGGCCGCGGTGAATTCCCTGAACTGCGCATGCAGCGCGTCCATGTTTTGCGACGGCAACGGACGAAAGCCGAAGCGCACTTCGGCCGTTGGCGCGATCATGTTGGCCTTGATGCCGCCTTCGATCCGGCCGATATTGAAGCGCAATCCGGTCAGTCCGCCGAAACGGAGGTGATGCTGACCCTGCACGTAATCCAACGCGGTGGTGCCCCAGCGCATCGCGTTATGCACGGCGCTCAGGGTCAGCGCGTTTTCCGCCGAAGCATGTCCCGCCTGGCCCTTGAACAACATCCTCACCGCACTGATGCCGCGATGGGCCAACACCGCCTGGCCCTGAGTGGGCTCGGCGATGATGGCTTCGGTGAAGCTGTGGTCGCGCGCCAGCGCATTCCTGTTCAAAAACGCGGCGATGCAGCGTGGATCGTTGGCTTCCTCGTCGCTGGTGAACAGGAATGCCGCGTCGCCCTGCGTCGATTGCGCGGCAGCGATCAGTGCGGCAGCGGCGCCCTTGATATCGCAGGCGCCGAGTCCGATGGCGCGATCCCCGTTCACCCGCAGTTTCAGCGGATCGGCCGTCCAGGCCGGCGACGAAGGTACGGTATCGAGGTGAACGTTGAAAACCCGCTTCGGCTGGCCGCGCACGGCGAACAGCGAGACCGCTCCGGCGCCGTGGTCGGTGACTTCAACGGCGAAGTCCGGAAGCTGCAAGCGGATATAGTCGAAGATGCCGCCGGTAGTGATCGCACGCGGCGGATTGCGGGTGTCGTGGGACACCAGCGCTTCGAGATGATTGAGGACCGACTCCAGCATTGCGTTTCCAGTGTTGTCGTAGGAGCGGCCCATGGCCGCGAGTTTTTTGTCCGATATGCGCAAGAGCTCGCGGCCATGGGCCGCTCCTACGGATTGGTCAGCGGTTGACTTCAGCCCAGAGCGTGCTGCTCATGCCGAACAGCTTGATGAAGCCTTCGGCTTCCTCCACTCCCCAGTCGGCCGATTGCGCGTAGGTCGCGCCCTTGGCATTGAGGATATGCGGCGACTTGATGGCCACGGCGTCCACCCGGCCGCCGCGCGTCTCCAGCGTGACTTCGCCATTCACGGTGGACTGCGAAGAAGCGAGGAACGCCTCCAGATCGGTCTTCAGCGGATCGTGGAAGAAGCCTTCGTACACCAGCTCCACCCACTTGCGCGCCACTTCGGGCTTGAAGCGATTCTGCTGCTTGGTCAGCACCGCCTCTTCCAGCGCACGGTGCGCGGTCAGCAAAGCGATCAGGCCGGGCGCTTCGAACACGATGCGTCCTTTCAGGCCGATGGTGGTGTCGCCGGTATACATGCCGCGGCCGACGCCGTACTGGGCGAATAGCGTGTTGAGTTTGGCCAGCAACGTCGCGCCTTCGAGCGGCTTGCCATCCAGTTCGATCGCGACCCCGTTCTCGAACTTCAGGGTGACGGTCAACGGTTCGACTGGCCAGGCGCTACGCGGCGCGCACCAACCGCGTGCGCCTTCGCCGGGCGCATCCCAGCGGTCGATCTCGCCGCCGGACATGGTCAGCCCCAGCAGGTTCTCGTTGATGGTGTAGGCCTTCTGCTTGGCGCGCACGCCGAAGCCGCGATCCTCCAGGTATTTCTGTTCGTAGGCGCGGGTCTGGGTGTGTTCCTTCTGGATTTCCCGGATCGGCGCGACGATCTGGTAGTCGCCCGATGCCTTCACTGCCAGATCGAAACGCACCTGGTCGTTGCCCATGCCGGTGCAGCCATGCGCGATGGCCTTGGTGCCGAGTTCCTTCGCGCGTGCGAGCGCCGCATCGACGATGAGATAGCGGTCCGATACCAGCAAAGGATACTGGCCCTGATAACCCTCTCCCGCCCACACGAACGGCTTGACGAAGCCGTCCCAGATCGCGGGACCGCCATCGACGGTGACGTGGCTGGCGGCACCGAGTTCGGCGGCACGCTGCTCGATGAAGGCGCGCTCTTCGGCATCCACGCCGCCGGTATCGGCGAATACGGTATGCACGGCCCAGCCCCGCTCCTGCAGGTAGGGAATGCAGAAGCTGGTGTCTAGGCCGCCGGAAAAGGCGAGGACGATGTCTTTGGTCTGGCTCATGGGGAAGTGTTGGTTCCGTGGGTTTACTGGTTGGAAAGCGCGGCCATGATGGCCTTCTGCACATGCAGGCGGTTTTCCGCCTCATTGATAGCAATGCATTGCGGCGAATCCATGACCGCGTCGGTCGCCTTGATGTTCCGGCGCAACGGTAGGCAATGGCTGAAGACGCTGTTGTTGGTCAGCGCCATCTTGCGTTCGTCGACGATGAAGTGCTTGTACTGGTCGCGGATGGGCTTCTCCGGTTCCCAGTTGCCGAAATAGGGCAGCGCGCCCCAACTCTTCGCGTAAACGACGTCGGCGCCCGCGTAGGCGCTGTCGATATCGTGGCTGACGCGCAGCGAGCCGCCGTTCTCGGCCACGTTCTGTTCGGCCCAGCCCATGTAACGCTCGTCCAGCACGTATTCGGGCGTGGGGCACAGCAGGGTCACGTCCATGCCCATGCGCGTGGCGATGGTCAGGGCCGAGTTCGCCACGGCGGTGTTCAGCGCCTTGGGGTGGTACGTCCAGGTCAGCACGTACTTCTTGCCGCGGAGATCGTGGCTACCGAAGTGCTCTTGCAGAGCAAGTACGTGCGCGAGCTCCTGGCACGGATGGGTGATGGTCTCCATGTTGATCACCGGCACCGGCGAGTACTTCGCGAAGCTCTTCAGCACGATGTCTTCGCGGTCATAGGCCCAGTCGATGAACTTCGGGAAGGCACGCACGCCGATCAGGTCGACGTAGCGGCCCAACACGCGGGCGACCTCAGCGATGTGCTCCTCGGTGTCGCCGTCCATCACCGTGCCCAGGTTGAATTCGATCGGCCATGCATCCTTGCCCGGCTGCAGCACCACCGCGTGGCCGCCCAGCTGGAAAGCGCCCAACTCGAAACTGGTGCGGGTACGCATGGACGGATTGAAGAACACCAGGGCGATTGATTTCCCCTTCAGCGCATCGCCCAGCTTGTGCTGCTTGTACAACGCCGCCTGCGTCAGCAGCGCGTCCAGTTCGGTACGCGACCAGTCCTGCGTATTCAAGAAATGCTTTATTACCGGCTTCATTGCGACTTCCCAAAGATCCAGAAACGAAAAAACCCAGCGCCAGGCTGGGTTCCGGTTGAACAAGCAGTAACGTCCGGCGACCCAGCTAGATAAGCGGTTCCGGTCGGCGGGCACGAGACGTCATTCCCGAGGCCATCCGGGCGGCGCTTGCGTGCAGGTGTGCGTTCATGCTCATTGGGTCGCATCGTCGCACGCAGGGTGTCCTGGCGCAAGACTTAGGGTGTGGCGAGGTTCTGACCTGGGATGTAAGGCATCACGGAAACCCGGATCCGCAGCCGGTTGCCGGGATCTTCGGCCAGGCGCGAGCGGTACTTGAAGCCTTTGTAGACGTAATCCACGTCATAGGCGATAGGGCGGCGGAACTCGCGCTCCACCGGCACCATGCGGCAGCTGGGCTTGGCGGGTTCGGCCTTGGGCGCAGGCTCCGGGTCGCGGGTGAATACGCCTTTCACCGAATCCATGATCTTCGACCAGCGGCCCTCTTCTTGCGGAGGGGCAGGCTTAGGTGCCTGTTTTTCCTCGCAACGCATTTCGGTGCGCGAAGCGCGCAGGGTTTGGTAGACGGGGTCGACAGCCAGTACCTGCGCATAGTCCAGGCGGACGTTTTCCACCGGCAGCACCGTGACTGGATCTGTCTCCTGGGCCGCTGCCGAGACCGATGCGAAGGCAGACAGGCCGAGGCCGAGCAATGTGTGGCGATACAGGCGCATGAGGCCACTGGTCTGGAATCCCAACCTCCAGTGTAGGGAGTGCGCCTGGAGAGGGGCTGAATCGATGCTGTCGAAGGCGAATACTGTCGAAGGCGCATAGGGGCCGGTAGAATCGACCGGCATCCTTCCCTCACCCCACTCATGACCCTGAGATTGCACAATAACCTGACGCGACAGGTGGAACCCTTCGCGCCGCTCGTCCCCGGCTGCCCCACCATGTACCTGTGCGGCCCCACGGTCTACAACTACGTGCATATCGGCAACGCGCGCGGCCCGGTGGTGTTCGACGTGCTGGCCGCCCTGCTCCGCCGCCGCTTCGGCGGCCTGCGCTACGCGCGCAACATCACCGACATTGACGACAAGATCAATGCCGCCGCGAAGGAACTCGGGATGCCGATTTCCACGATCACCGACAAATACGCCGCCGCCTATCGCGAGGACATGGCGAGCTTGGGCGTGGTGCCGCAGGATTTGCAGCCCGAAGCGACGGCCCACGTACCGCACATCATCGCCATGATCGAGCGCCTGATCGAAACCGGCCATGCCTATGTGGCCGAAGGCCATGTGTTGTTCGCTGTCGCCACTTTTGCGGACTACGGCAAGCTTTCGCGCCGCGATCCGGAGGAAATGCTGGCCGGCGCCCGGGTGGAAGTGGCTCCGTACAAACGCGACGCCGGCGATTTCGTGTTGTGGAAGCCTTCCAGCGACGATCTACCCGGCTGGGAATCGCCGTGGGGCCGCGGCCGTCCCGGCTGGCATATCGAATGCTCGGCGATGATCGAAGCGATCTTCGGCGAAACCATCGACATCCATGCCGGCGGCGTGGATCTGCAGTTCCCGCATCACGAAAACGAGATCGCGCAGAGCGAATGCGCGCACGGCGGCAAGATATTCGCCCGGTTCTGGGTGCACAACGGCATGCTGAATTTCGGCGGCGCCAAGATGTCCAAGTCGGTGGGCAACGTGGAGCGCGTACACGAACTGCTGAAGCAGCATCCGCCCGAGGCGCTGCGCTATGCGCTTCTTTCTGCGCATTACCGGCAACCACTGGAATGGTCCGACGCCTTGATCGAGCAATCGCTGCGTACGCTGGACCGGTTGTATGGAACGCTGCGCGACCTTGTCGATATCCAGGCCGAAGCAGAAATTCCGGCCGTTGTGGAAGCCGCCCTGGACGATGATCTGAATACTCCGCAGGCGCTAGCCGAGTTGGCACGTATCGCCGGCGAGGCGCGCAAGGCGGTCGCGCCCGAAGACAAGATGCGTTTGAAGTCCGAATTGCTGGGTGCGGGCCTTGCTCTGGGCCTGCTGCAACAAGAAGCAGCGGACTGGTTCGGCCGCGGCGCCTCAGACGATGACGACGTCCGCATCCAGTCCTTGATCGACGAGCGTAATGAGGCCAAGAAGAGCCGCGATTTCGCTCGATCCGACGCCATCCGCGATCAGCTGGCCGCCGAGGGCGTTTTGCTGGAAGACACGGCGCAGGGCGTACGCTGGAAGCGTGGTTGACGATGAACCCTGAGCACCAATTGTGAACACAAGTATTTTCCCGCTCGAACCCACTCCTGCCGAAGCCCAGCTCGCCATCAAAGAAGAGTTCGGCTTCTTCAGCGACTGGTCCGAGCGCTACCAGTACCTGATCGACCTGGGACGCAAGCTGCCTCCTTTCCCTGAAGAGTGGAAGACGGAGGAACATCGTCTATTGGGTTGTCAGTCGCTAGTCTGGATCGTGCCGCAGGGCGACGCGGACCGGCTGGACTTCAATGCGATCAGCGATTCGGCCATCGTTTCCGGCTTAATCTATCTTGCACTGCGTGTGTATTCGGGGCGCCCCGCCGCCGAGATATTGGCGACCCAGCCCGATTACATCGCCGATATCGGCCTGGCCAAACATCTGTCTCCGACACGCAGCAACGGCTTGGCCGCAATCCTGGCCTTCATTCAGGACACCGCAAGAAACCATGCATGAGTGAGGCGGCGCCCCTGCCCGTTTCGCCCTTGCGCAACCGGGGCTTCATCGGACTGCTGGTCTACCGCCTGCTGGCGATGCTGTCTTACCAGATCGTGGCGGTAACGGTCGGCTGGCATCTCTACCAGATCACCCGCGATGCGTTGGCCTTGGGCCTGATCGGGCTGACCGAAGTCATACCCTACTTCTGTTTCGCGCTGTTCGCTGGTTATGCAGTCGATCACATGCGCCGCCGCCGCTTGGGCATGTACGCCTGCCTGGGCTTGCTGTTGACCACGTTGACGCTGGCGGGCGTGGCCAGCGGACGCATCCCTTCCTTCGGCACCATCACCATCTACGCCGCCATCGCGGTCAATGGCGTGGTGCGCGCGTTCCTGGCGCCCGTCTACACCGCGCTATTCGCGCGCGTGCTGCCGCGCGAACAATACGCACGCGGGGCCGGCATCGGCAGTGTGGTGATGCAGACCGGGCTGGTGGTCGGACCGGCCATGGGTGGGTTGCTGGTGGCCTGGGGCGGCAACACGCTGGCTTACCTGGTGGCGGCCGGCTTCGCCGCGGCCGCTGCGATCGCGATCGTCTCTCTGCGCGTCAGCGAACCGCCCGCATCGCCGGAACGCGCGCCTATCTTCAAGAGCATCGGCGAAGGCCTGCGTTTCGTGTTCAACAATCAGGTGGTGCTGGGCGCGCAAGCGTTGGACATGTTCTCGGTCCTGTTCGGCGGCGCAGTGGCGCTGCTGCCTGCCTTCATCCACGACATCCTGCATTACGGCCCCGAGGCTTTGGGCATGTTGCGTGCGGCGCCGGCCGCCGGTGCTGTGCTCGTGGGGCTGTGGCTTGCGCGCAGGCCGCCCAAGCGCAATGCCGGCCGCCTGCTGCTGTATGCGGTCGCCGGCTTCGGCCTGTGCGTCATCGGTTTCGCGCTGTCGCGGGACTTCTGGCTGTCGGTGCTGATGCTGATGCTGTCCGGCATGTGCGACGGCGTCTCGGTGGTGCTGCGTTCGACCATCCTGCAACTGGCCACGCCGGACGAAATGCGCGGGCGCGTTTCCTCGATCAACGGCATCTTCATCGGCTCCTCCAACGAGCTGGGCGCGTTCGAGTCGGGATTGGCGGCACGCCTGATGGGGCTGGTACCTTCGGTGGTGTTCGGCGGATTCATGACCCTGGCCGTGGTCGGCGTGACCGCCTGGAAGGCGCCGAAACTGCGCCGGCTGGATTTGCAGGACCTGCAGTAAGCCGGCGGCGACTCAGGCGTAGACTGGAACCCTTCCCAAAGCCGAGTCGTGCCATGGGTACCGAAACCGTTCGCGGCAAGCAGGTCGTCATCCATTTCGATGGCGAACGCTGCATCCATTCCCGCAATTGCGTGCTGACCCATCCAGATGTGTTCGTCCCCAACGTGGAGGGCGAATGGATCCATCCCGATGCGGTTTCCGCCGATGAAGTGGCGCTTACCGCCCGCATCTGCCCTTCCGGCGCGATCCGTTACGAGCGTCTCGACGGGCAGCCAGGGGAACCGGCGCCGTTGGTCAACACGGTCCGGATACGCGAAGACGGGCCGCTAGCCTTCAACGCGCCGCTGCGTATCGCTGGCGAAGACGAAGGCCTTCGCGCGACGCTGTGCCGTTGCGGCCTTTCGAAGAACAAACCCTACTGCGACAACAGTCATGTCGAAGGCGGTTTCGTGGCCACCGGCGAACCGGCAATCAAGCCTTCCGAAGGACTGACCGCACGCGCGGGCATGCTGGAAGTGGCTCCGCAACTCAATGGCCCACTGAAAGTAAGCGGCAACTTGGAAATCGTCAGCGGCACGGGCCACACGATCAACCGCACCAGCGAAACCTGGCTTTGCCGCTGCGGCCATTCGCAGAACAAACCTTATTGCGATGGTTCGCACAGGAAGGCCGGTTTTCAGGCTGATGGAGCTTAAAAGATGATTCGACTCTTGTTTTTAGCTTCATTGTCCCGTGAGACGCGGCAAATGAGCCGGGTCTAACCCCGAAGGGGCGGCGCGCACGATGTGCGCCGTTTCCGGACGGCACATGGATGTGCCTTCCGGAAATTCCCGGCTCATTTGCGGACCCAACGGCTCTATCGTTGGGCGCGGCGTTAGGGCGGCTTTCTTTTAGTTACTTTTCTTTGCCGTTCAAAGAAAAGTGACTCGCGCAACGCGCGGCTCTTAACAGCCGAACGGCTGGTCAACGCTTTTGCTTCCGGCAACAAAAGCGAAGTCGCTGGATCCCCGCCTTCGCGGGGATGACGAAGATCAAGATCAAGGATAAGAAATCAAGATCCAAGATCAAGATCAAGATCAAGATCAAGATGGATCCCAGCTTACGCTGGGATGACGACATATAAAAAAACCCCGCGATGCGGGGCTTTTTTAACTCTGGCGAACGCCTGCGATTAGTCGCCCTGCTGCTTCTGCAAGTGCTCCCAGCGCTCCTGCGCATCGATGGTGCGCTCGGCGGTCAGGCGCGCTTCCAGGCGCTCCAGGCCGATTTCCTCGCCCGTATCGGCGCAGTAACCGTAATCCCCGCCATCCAGACGCTTGAGCGTGCTGTCGATCTTGCCGATCAGCTTGCGGTAGCGGTCGCGGGTACGCAGTTCCAGCGAGTTCTCGGTTTCGCGAGTCGCACGCTCGGCTTCGTCGCCGACGTCGCGCACTTCGTCCTTCAGGTTCTCGATGGTCTGTTTGGATTCCTCGACCAGATCGGCGCGCCAGGTGAGCAGGCGCTGGCGGAAATATTCCAGTTGCAGCGTACTCATGTATTCCTCGTCCGCCGCCGGCTTGTAGCCATTGGGGATAAGAGGACGGCCGGTGGCTTCATCGGTCTTGTAGGGCACGACCTTGACCTTGCCGCGCGGTGCGGGCGTGGCCGAAGGCTTGGAAACCACAGCGACGGCCACCTTGCCCACGGGACGCGGGATGGGGGCCTTGGCGACGGGGGCCGGAACTGCGGCGGCGGATTTTGTGTTTTTAGAGGTCTTGGGGGAAGGCACTGGTTTTATGGGAGTCGGTTTGACGGCTGGCGCCGGTGCCGGGTTTGCAGCAGCCTTGGGAACTGGCGCTTCGGCACGGCCAGCGGCCGGGGGGGCGGTCTTGGCAGGAGTCGCTTTGGCCGTAACCGGCATGGCAGCCGGCTTCGGTGCGGATTTGACGGAGGATTTGGACGGAGCAGCCGGTTTCGGAGCGGCGGGTTTCGGAGCGATGGGTTTCGCGGCTACAGGCTTCGCAGCAGCCTTGGCTGCGGGCTTGGGCGCGGGCTTTTGCGCAACCGGCTTTTTGGCCGGCACGGCTTTCTTGGCGACGGGCGCCTTCTTGGCTACAACCTTTTTGGCCGGGACCGCCTTTTTGGCGACGACCGGCCTAGCCGGGGCCTTCTTGGCGACCGCTTTGGCCGGAGCCTTCTTGGCAACGGGCTTGGCCGCCGGCTTCTTGGCCGCAACCGGCTTGGCGACAGGCTTCTTGGCGACGGGCTTGGCGGGTTTCTTGGCCGGCTTGGCGGCCTTCTTCGCAGGTTTCTTTGCAGCCACGAAAAGCGCTTCCTTCAACTTCCCGGGCCCGGGAAGGGGGCGTCTTTATAGCCTACCCGGTCGGGTGCGGCAACCACTGCTTCAATGACCTCTTCCACCAACTCGCATATCATCGGGACATGGTCGGCCGTTTCCTCATTCTCATTCTGCGGTTTTACAAGCGCTTCATCAGTCCACTGCTAGGCCCGCGCTGCCGCTTTGCGCCCAGCTGCTCGGAATACGCGATGCAGGCCATCGGTCGCTTCGGTCCGCTGAAGGGCAGTTGGCTGGCGTTGCGGCGCGTCGGCCGCTGCCATCCCTTCCATCCGGGCGGGCACGATCCCGTGCCTGAAAAGCCCGTCCACCCTTCCCCGTCCACAGGAACCCCCTGATGCCCGGCACCTTGATAGTCAACGCCCGTCTGGTCAACGAAGGCCGTGAGTTCGACGGCGACCTGCGTTTCGCCAATGGCCGCATCACCCACGTAGGCGGACAACTGAGCGCACAACCCGGCGACCAGGTGATCGAGGCCGGCGGGCGCTTGTTGTTGCCCGGGATGATCGACGACCAGGTGCATTTCCGCGAACCCGGCCTGACCCACAAAGGCGACATCGCCAGCGAATCGGCGGCCGCCGCCGCCGGCGGCCTGACCACCTTCATGGACATGCCCAACACCACTCCGCCCACGTTGGATGCGGATGCGCTGGAAGCCAAATACCGCAGCGCCGCGGGTCGGGCCTGGAGCAACTTCGGCTTCTACCTGGGCGCCAGCAACGACAACCTGGAAGCGGTGCGCACGCTGGACCCGAAGACTGCGCCGGGCATCAAGGTGTTCATGGGGGCCTCCACCGGCAACATGCTGGTCGACAACCCGGACACGCTGGACGCGATCTTCCGCGAAGCGCCCACGCCCATCATCACCCACTGCGAGGACACGCCGACCATCGACGCCAACCTGGCGTTGTTCAAGGTGAAGTACGGCGAGGACATTCCGGTGGAATGCCATCCGGACATCCGTTCGCGCGAGGCTTGCATCAAATCCACGCGGCTTGCGTTGTCGCTGGCGCGCAAGCACGACACCCGCCTGCATGTACTGCATATCTCCACTGCCGACGAGCTGGCCCTGTTCCAGGCCGGTCCGCTGGTCCGCAGCGACGGCGTGCGCAAACGGATCACCGCCGAAACCTGCGTGCATTTCCTGCGCTTCGACCGTAGCGACTATGGGCGGCTGGGCAATCTGATCAAATGCAATCCCGCGATCAAGGATGCCAGCGACCGCGAAGCCCTGATCCGCGCGCTGGCCGACAACGTCATCGACGTACTAGCCACCGACCACGCGCCGCATACGCTGGAAGAGAAATCCAGGCCCTACTCGCAGGCGCCCTCCGGCTTGCCGCTGGTGCAGTACGCGTTGGTGGCGGCGCTGGAACTGGTGCACGAGAAGAAATCGACCGTCGCGCAGATCGTCAACAAATTCGCACATGCGCCGGCGCAGCTGTTCGACGTCAAGGAACGCGGTTACCTGCGCGAAGGCTACTGGGCCGACCTGGTGCTGGTGGAAAACGAACCGTTCACCGTGCGCCGCGAGGACGTGCTGTCGAAATGCGGCTGGTCGCCTTTCGAGGGCACCACTTTCCAGTCGCGCGTCGGCGCGACTTGGGTCAACGGACGCATGGTATGGAATGGCGAGCATCTGATGGGTACGCCGAACGGACAGCGTCTGGAGTTCGATCGTTGAGGACGGCTTCCGCATTGCTGCTGTGGTTGGCCCTTTCCGTCTCTTCCGTTTTCGCTCAACAGTCCGCGCAACAGAATTCCTCTTCGCTGGATACGAAAATAGTCTTTCCGGCCGACGTGCCCCAAGGGGGATTGGTCCTGGGCAAGGTGCCGCCCGGCAGCACGGTGAGCTACGCGGGGCGCGAGTTGCGGGTCAGCGGATATGGCACAGTGGTGTTCGGCGTGGGACGCGACGAGTTGGGGCCGCTGGAAGTCGAAATAAAGCGGCCTGACGGCATCCGTGATGCGGCGCAGATCATGGTGACGCCCCGGGAGTGGCCTCAGGAACAGGTGAACGGCGTGCCGCCGAAGACCGTCAACCCACCACCCGCCATCGCCGACAGGATCAAGCGCGAACAAGCGCTAGTGATCGCCGCGCGGGCACGCGACGACGACCGTACCGACTTCGCCAAGCCCTTCGTATGGCCGGTACAGGGCCGTATCAGCGGCCGCTTCGGCAATGCCCGCGTCTATAACGGACAGCCCGGCGCGGGACATTCCGGCATGGACATCGCCGCGCCCGCCGGTACGCCGGTCAAGGCGCCCGCAGCGGGTGTGGTGACTTTCGCCGCGCCCGACCTCTACCTCACCGGCGGCACGCTATTGCTAGACCACGGCTTCGGCGTCAGCTCCAATTTTCTGCACCTGTCGCGTATCGACGTGAAGGTGGGCGACCGCGTGGAACAGGGCCAGGTCATCGCTGCGGTGGGCGCGACCGGACGTGCCACCGGGCCGCATTTGCATTGGGGAATGAATTGGTTCGACGTGCGGATCGATCCGCTGTTGGTGCTGGAGCGCAAATAGCGCGGTAGGTCGGGTCTACGTGCCCAACTTGCATGCCGCAACTCGCGATATGTCGGGGATGTAAGCCCGACCTACAAATTAGGGATTCACTCCGCTGACCCGCGCTACCGCATCGTGCGGATGCAGGCTTTCGAAATGCGAAACGGTTGCCTGATAACGTTCGATGCGTGGATCGGCCGATAACACCGACGCCACCCGGCGCGCCGCGTCTTCGCAGAACATCAGGTTCTCGGCATTCAAACGCGCGAAGGCCAGCTCATCGATGCGCTTGACCGCGGTCTGCACCGGCGTGGCCAGGCTCGCTTCCAAGGCGTCGATCAAGGGTACCAGCGGCAATTCGTCGAACTGCGCGCGCAGTTCCACCCGTATCTGCGCGCGGCTGCGCTGCGCGTGCGGCGTGGCGGCGAGGCCACGCTCGGATTCGAGCCAATCGTGGACCACGCCCACCGACAGCGGACGCGCAGCGGCGAAATCCTCGGAGAAACGTTCGGCATTGGCCTGGCGCGACAACGCGGCCGAAGCCGGACAGGTGCTGGAATATTCCAGCGAGAAACCCAGCGCCAGCTGCAAATGGCCTTCGCTCAGGGTGGCTTCGATCTCGACGGGGTAACGCTTCCAACCGGTGTATTCGCTCTCGAGCGCGCGCCTTTGCAGCAACGCTTCGTAGCGGATCTTCAGTCGCGCCTGCGAGGCCAGGCCCGACTGCGAGGCGATGCTCTCTTGCAGCAGGTGGCGCAGGCCGGCAGGAGTGATGGCTTCGCGCGCCAGGCCCGTCTGCAGTTGCAAGTAAAGCCGCGACATGTGGATACCGCGCGCCTCCGGATTAGTCAGATTCACCGACAGATCGATACTGGCGGCGACCTGCAGCTGCCCGCCCGCACCATCGGACACGCGCACCGGCAAGGCGATGCCCTCCATGCCTACCCAGTCCAGTGCCCGCGCCAAGGGCACGGCATGGTCGGCGACATCGGGAAGGTCGGTACGTGGAGAAACGGTAGGTAGAAGATCGGGGCGTGAAGCGGACATCTAAGGAAACCGTGGGGGGCGGGTCAGGCTTGCGATTGTACCGGCTCGGGACTGGACGCCCCTGCAACGGTCCGTTACGTCAGCGCCGCCTGGCAGCGCGCCATCCCAGCCACAGCGCGCGCGCCGGCGACAAGGGCGCATATCCCTCTCCGGCTGCGGAGAAACGCCGCAGACGCGAGCGCGCCAGCGCCGACCACAGCTTGCGGGGAATGGCGCCGGCGTTGCGTACCGGCCATTGTCCGAGCAAAGCCCGCGACCAGGCTTGTTGGGAGGGATCGGCCTGCCCGGCGAAATGAACCGGAATCGCCGCATCTCCGGCCTCGTCCAGCCGCGTCGCCAGCCATTGGGCGCTGATGGAAAGAACCAGCACCTGGCCTGTCGCTGGGCCGAACAAAGCCGATTCCACCTCGGCGATGGCCATCGCCAGAGGCTCGACGATCTGGAATGCCGTCGCCGGGTTCTGTGGGCGTTCGCGCAACCGGATCAAGGTTGGAAGCGCTTCCGCCAGCTCGAACCACGGCGCGCGGTTGGGCTCCAGCACGCGGCCCAGCGGATGCCGGGAACGCTGCCTGCTCCAGTCGCGCAGTTCCTCGCCCCACCACGCCAGCTTGGCGTCCGCGGGCAAGGGATCGCCGGCGACGTTCATCGCGTCGGTGAACTCCTGCAGCAGGGCGAACCAGGCGACCGCGAGCTGACGTTGCGATGCCGGAACGAATACTTCGACCACCCGCCATTCCGGCCAGCGGCTGCGCCATTTGTCCAGGAAGCTGTCGAGTGCGGTCGAGTCGGTCATGGTGTGATTGTGTAGGAGCTGCGTCCCCCAAGGGGACTTCCTTCGGGGCGCAAGCTGCGACCGGTGGAATACGAACCCGTCAATTCTTTACTGGGCACTCCGACGTTCGGTCGCGGCTTACGCCGCTCCTACACGGATTGCGGCCAGTTGCGGACATCCAGCAGGTCGGAGGGAAACTGCAGCGTCGCGTCCGCGCCCCACTGCGCAGGATCCTCGTGATCCTGGCGATATCCCCACAGGGCGGCGATCGAAGGCATGCCCGCAGCACGGGCCGCCTGGATATCGCGTTCGTCGTCGCCCACGTAGACGCAGTCGCCGGCGGCGAAGCCCATGCGCTCGGCGGCCACCAGCAACGGCAGCGGATGCGGTTTCTTCTCCGCCAGGGTATCGCCGCCGATCAATACCGCGCAGCGGGTTTCCCAGCCGAGCTGCGGCAGGATTTCGCGGGCGAGGTATTCGGGCTTGTTGGTGACGATGCCCCACGCAGCGCCATCGGCTTCCAGCGCCGCGAGCATCGCGTCGATATCCGCGAACAACACGCTGTGCCTGCCCAGTTGCTGCAGATAGATTTCCAGAAATAGCGGCACCATCGCTTCGCGCTCGGCAGTCGCCAGATGCGGAAAAGCCGCGGCCAGCATTGCCCGCGAACCCTTGGACACATGCGGACGGATCTGCGCCAGCGCCATCGGCGCCAGTCCTTGCGCATCGCGCAACTGGTTGGCGGTCGCCAGCATGTCCGGCGCGCTGTCCAGCAATGTGCCGTCCAGGTCGAACAATACGGCGCGAGGGAACGAAAAGCCGGTCGCCTGCCTCCCCAATTCCCTATTCCCCATTTCCGATTCCCGGCTTTATCGCGCAGGCCAGATAGTTCACATCGGTGCGACCGATGATGCGCGCCGCGTTGCGCCAGGGTTCATAGGCCAGGCCGCTGACGTCCTCCAACTGAAGGCCCGCCGCGCGCAACCAGGCGGCCAACTCGGCAGGCTTGATGAAATCCTGGTAGTGGTGCGTGCCCTTGGGCAGCAGCCGGGCCACGTATTCGGCGCCGACGATGGCCAGCGCGAAGGCGACCGGCGTGCGGTTGAGCGTGGAAAGGAACAATCGTCCGCCCGGCTTCAGCAAGCTTGCGCAAGCGGCGACGATGGCGGATGGGTCAGGAACGTGCTCCAGCATTTCCATGCAGGTGATCGCATCGAAGCAGCCCGGCTGCTCGGCAGCCAGCGACTCCACCGACTGCAGGCGGTAATCGACGCTGATCTGCGATTCCAACTTATGCAGCTTGGCGACCTTGATCAGTTCCGGCGCCAGGTCGGTCGCGGTGACCCGCGCACCTTCCCTGGCCAGGGCTTCGCTGAGCAGGCCGGCACCGCAGCCGACGTCCAGTACCGTCGCGTCGCGCAGGGCGATGCGTTGCTTCACATAGTCCAGCCGTACTGGGTTCAGCGCGTGCAACGCCTTTTGCGGGCCTTGCGGATCCCACCAGCGATTGGCCAGCGCGCCGAATTTGTCCAGCTCGGCCTGGTCGAAGTTGTCGTTGGTGCCGGCGGTGGAGCGAGTCATCTGAAACTTCCTTCCAGGTTAGGGTCAACGCACGATCTTGGCGATGCGCGCCTGCCACTGCCGGGCGTTGGCCAGTATTCCGGCCAGATCCATATCGACAAGTTCGCGCTTGGCCAGCCTGGGCTTTCCAGCGATCCAGACATCGCTGACCTGGTGGCGCCCGGTCGCGTAAATGAGTTGCGAGACCACATGATGCAGCGGCTGGGTCTCGAGCGCGGAAAGATCGACGCAAACCAAGTCGGCCTGTTTGCCAGGCTCGATCGAACCGACCAAGTGGTCGAAACCCATCGCCTTGGCTCCGCCCAGCGTGGCCGCGCGCAACGCACTGAAGGCATCGAAACCGGCGGCATCGTCGGCCACGGCCTTGGCCAGGATCGCCGCGGTGCGGGTTTCGCCGAACATATCCAGATCGTTGTTGCTGGCCGCGCCGTCGGTGCCGATGGCCAGGTTCACGCCCGCGCGCTGCAAGGCGCAGGCGGGGCAGAAACCCGAGGCGAGCTTGAGGTTGGATTCGGGGCAATGCACCACCGACACGCCGCGTTCGGCGCAGAGATGGATTTCGGCTTCCGTCAGCTGGGTCATGTGCACTGCGATCAGGCGGTCGTTGATCAGCCCCAGCCGGTCCAGGCGAGCGATGGGGCGTTGGCCGTGTTTCTGCTGCGACTGTTCGACTTCCTGCGCAGTCTCGTGCAGGTGCAGGTGCACGGGCAGATCCAACTGGTCGGCCAGCATACGAATGTGTTCGAAGTTGGCATCGGACACGGTATAGGGTGCGTGCGGCGCGAATGCGGTGGCGATGAGCGCGTCGTCGCGCCACTGGTCGTGGACTTCGCCGGCACGGTCGAAGTATTCGTCGTCCGATTTGGCCCAGGCAGTCGGGAAATCGATCACCGGCAGGCCCACGCGCGCGCGGAACCCGTAGCGCTTGTAGGTGGCAGCCTGCACATCCGGAAAGAAATAGTTCTCGTTGCAGCAGGTGGTGCCGCCGCGCAGCATCTCGGCGATGGCTAGGGTCACGCCGTCGGCGACGAACTCGGGTCCGATCACCGCCGCTTCGATCGGCCAGATGTGCTGTTGCAACCAGACTTTCAACGGCAGGTCGTCGGCGACGCCGCGCAGCAAGGTCATGGGGTTGTGGGCGTGGGCGTTGACCAGTCCGGGAATCAGCGCGGCTTCCGGTCTCGACACGACCTCGGTCGCGTCGAAACGCGTGCGCGCTTCGACGGTGGGCAGGATCGCTACGATTCGCCCGTCCGAAACGGCCACGGCGTGGTCTTCCAGCACCACGCCGTGCGGTTCCACCGGCACTACGAAGCCGGCTTCGATAAGGAGGTCGCAGGTTTCGCGGGCGGCCTCTGTCATTTGCTTATTTCACTCGCGATTCGTACTCGCCGGTACGTGTGTTGACCTTGATGATCTCGTCCTGGCCGACGAACAGCGGCACGCGCACGACCGCGCCGGTTTCCAGCGTGGCCGGCTTGCCGCCGCCGCCGGAGGTATCGCCGCGCACGCCGGGGTCGGTCTCGACGATCTTCAGCTCGACGAAATTAGGCGGAGTCACCTGGATCGGCACGCCGTTCCACAGGGTCACCACGCACTGCTCTTCGCCCTTCAGGTATTTGGCCGCGTCGCCCACGCCGATTTTGTCGGCCTGGACCTGCTCGAAGGTTTCCGGCTGCATGAAATGCCAGTACTCGCCATCGGCGTAGAGGAATTGCATGTCGGTGTCGACCACGTCGGCCGCTTCCACGTCGTCGGTCGCCTTCATGGTCATTTCCACCACACGACCCGACTTGATGAAGCGGTACTTGATGCGGGTGAAGGCCTGGCCCTTGCCCGGCTTGACGTATTCGGTCTCGGTGATGACGCAGGGCTCGTTGTTGACCAGAATCTTCTGACCGGTCTTGACGTCGTTCATGCCATAGCTGGCCATGGGGAAACTCCTGAGGTGTGGCAAGCCCGCCGCGTACAGCGGCCGGCCGGATAGAATGGGAAGCCCGCCGGGACCGGCAGGCGCTTGCTTTCAGACCGCCATGATACCTGCAGCCACCGTTTCCTTACACGCCAGCCCTGCCCAGCCGACCCCATTGCAGCCCGCCCACTGGCAACAGTTGTGGCGCGAAGCCGTGCGCGACCCGCGGGAATTGCTCTCAATGCTGGGGCTTGAGGCGCTCGCCGACCGCATCTCCGACGAGGCCGCCGCGCAGTTTCCGCTGCGGGTGCCGCGCGGATTCGTGGCCCGCATGCGCAAGGGCGATGCCCGCGACCCGCTGTTGCGCCAGGTTTTGCCGCTGGACGACGAAATGCGCGTAGTTGCGGGCTTCGCATCGCTCGATGCCGTGGGCGATGTCGCCGCGCGCGCAGGCACCGGGCTGCTGCAGAAGTACCGCGGCCGGGCCTTGCTGGTGGCCACGGGCAGCTGCGCGGTGAACTGTCGCTATTGTTTCCGCCGCCATTTCCCCTATGCGGAACAAACCGCCGCGCGCGCAGGCTGGCGCGAGGCGGTGGAATCGATCGGCGCCGACGCCAGCATCGAGGAAGTGATCCTGTCCGGCGGCGATCCTTTGTCGCTGGCCACCTCCAAGCTGGCCGAACTCACCGAAGCGCTAAGGGCCATTCCGCACCTCAAGCGCCTGCGCATCCACACCCGTCTTCCTGTCGTCCTGCCGGAGCGCGTAGACGCCGGCCTGCTCGAATGGCTGGCCCGTCTGCCCTGGCCGGTAGCGGTCGTGCTGCATGCCAACCATGCCAATGAGTTCGACGCCCAGGTCGATGCCGCACTGGCCGGCTTGCGCGGTACCGGCGCACCGCTACTCAACCAGGCCGTACTGCTGCGCGGAGTCAACGACAGTGTCGAAGCCCTGGCCGAATTGGGCGAGCGTAGTTTCGCGGCTGGTGTGCTGCCTTATTACCTGCACCAGTTGGATCGGGTGGCCGGCGTCGCCCATTTCGAGGTTCCGGATCAAGAAGCCAGAAGTCTGCATGCCGCCCTCGCCGCCCGCGTCTCCGGCTATCTGGTACCCAGGCTGGTGCGTGAGGTAGCCGGGGATACGGGAAAGCGTCCGCTCTGACCCTAGGGCCTGTTAGCGCCCAAGGCGCGACTGATCGCCCACTTCGGCGATATCCAAGATGGACGCCCCCGCACTCATCGTGTATTAAACCCGCTCCCCCGGCGGATACGCTGCATGCAGATCGGCAAAGACACCACGATTCGATTGATGATCGTCGACGACAGCGGCGAAGACGCCGAAGCGGTCGTCAGCGCATTCCGCAATGGCGGCATCGCCATCCGTCCCCACCGCCCGCTCGATGTGGCCGAACTGGCCGCGACCCTGGCTTCCCAGCCCATCGACATGGTCCTGGCCGCCAAGTCCTCGCGTGCGATCTCGCTCGAAACCGTGTTGGCGCAGGTGGCCGCCAGCGGCAAGGACATCCCGGTGATCGTGCTGGCGGATGCCATCGACGAAGCCGGACTTATCGGCGATTTGGCCTTGGGTGCCCGCGCCATCGCCCTGCGCGGCCGCAACGAACACCTGCTCAAGGTGCTGCAGTCGGAATGGGCGGACCTGGAAGCACGCCGCGCCCTGCGTCTGCTGGAAGCCCAGCTGCGCGAGACCGAGCGCCGCTGCGACGCCCTGATCGCTTCCTCGCGCGACCCCATCGCCTACATCCATGAAGGCATGCACATCCGCGCCAACGAGGCCTACCTGGAGATGTTCGGCTTCGAGTCGTTCGAAGACGTGGAAGGCCTGTCGCTGCTGGATTTGGTCGCGCCGCAGTACGTGGCCGACTTCAAACTACTGTTGAAGAAGCTCAGCAAGGGCGAGGCGCCGGCGCGTTTCGAGCTGGAAGCGAGAACACTGGAAGGGCAAAGTTTCCCCGCGTCGCTCGAATTCGCCACCGCCAGCTACGAGGGCGAGTCCTGCGTGCAAGTGGTGTTCCGCCGCCGCGAATTCGAACAGGATCCGGAGCTGGCGCGCGAGGTCGAAGGTCTGCGTCAGCGCGACATGGTCACCGGCCTGCTGAACCGTTCGACTTTCCTGCATGCGCTGGAAAACGTGGTCAGCGAGGCCGCGCGTGGCGAAGGCCAGCATGCCCTGCTGTTGGTCGAGCCGGACCACTATCAGCGCCTGCTGCAGGATTTTGGACTGGATTCGGCCGACGCATTGATCGCCGCACTGGCCGCGCGCCTCAGCGAAACGCTGCCTGCCAATACCACCGCTGCCCGTTTTGGCGAACGCAGTTTCGCCGTGCTGCTCAAGGGCGACCACGCGCAGACCGACGATCTCAGCGAGCGCGTGCGCGCCGCCTTCGCCTCGCACGTGATCAGCGTCGGCGGGCGTTCGGCCGTCATCACCGCCAGCATCGGCGGCGTGCAGATCGGCGAGAAGATCGCCACCGTCGGCCAGGTGCTCAACCGCGCCAACGAAAGCCTGCAAAGCGCGAGCGCGCTGGGCGGCAACCGCAGCGAGATCTTCGACCCCGGCGCAGTCGATCGTGCCGAGGAAGAGCGCGTGCAGAGCTGGGTCACACTGATGCGGGAAGCCCTGGAAAACGACGGCTTCGCCCTGCACTTCCAACCGGTGGTCAGCCTACAAGGCGAGCCGGGCGAGTTCTATGAGGCTTTCCTGCGCTTGGAGAACGAAGGCGAACTGGTGCAACCGCACGCCTTCCTTGGCATCGCCGAAGACGAAGGCATGCTGGATGCGTTGGACCGCTGGGTAGCCAAGCGCTCCATCCAGATACTGGGCGAACGCATGCGCGCCGGCCACGAGGCGCGGATGCTGGTCAAGGTCAGCCCGTTCTCTTTCGCCGACGATCGCCTGTTATCGCTGATCGAGCAGCAGCTTGCCGAACATGGCGTGCCCGGCGAACGGCTCTGGCTGCAAGTACAGGAAGCCAAGGTGTTTACCCACCTGCGGCAAGCGCAGGAGTTTCTGGCCGGCGCTTCGCGCCTGGGCTGCAAGGTGGGGCTGGAGAAGTTCGGTTCCGGACTGGACTCGTTCCAGCTGCTCGCGCATTTCAAACCGACCTTCCTCAAGATCGACCGCGGCTTCACCGAAGACCAGACCAAGATGGCCGAGCACCAGCCCAAGATCCGTGAAATCGCCGAACGCGCCCGCGCCGAAGGCATGCATACCATCGCCGAATACGTGCAGGACGCGGCCACCATGAGCTTCCTGTTCGGTGCGGGAGTGGACTACGTGGAAGGGTTCTTCCTGGCCGCGCCTTCGGGCTTGATGAACTACGACTTCTCCTGATTCTCGCGCCGTGAGCCAAGAAAACGGGTATCTGGATTCAAGTGTGGGAAAGAAAAAGTGAAATCGAAGTCGAACTCCTCTCCCGCTTGCGGGAGAGGGTGCCGAAGGCGGGTGAGGGAAAACCGGAGTCGATTCCTATCAGTATCCAGATCGTGTCGAGTGTGGAATTGGCCTTTCCACACTCGATGCACCGACGCCAAGCCAAACATTTGCGGCTCCGTTTACCCTCATCCGGCCTGTCGGCCACCTTCTCCCGCTAGCGGGAGAAGGGTGCGATTGCACATTGGATTCCGGATACCCAGAAAAAAGCCCGCCTTGCAGCGGGCTTTTTTCTTACCGAAGCAGCCGCCTGGATCAGCTGACTACGCTGGCCTGGTTGCGCAGAGCGGCGATCCGCTCCTGCATCGGCGGATGGCTCAGGAACAGTTTCTTTAGGCCCTGGCCGATACCGCCGGCGATACCGAAAGCCTCCACCTGCGCCGGCAACGTGCTCGGCCGATGACTGGCATCCAGCCGCTCCAGCGCCGCGATCATCTTCTGGCGACCGGCCAGCGAAGCGCCGCCGGCGTCCGCGCGGAATTCGCGACGGCGCGAGAACCACATCGCGATCATAGTGGCGAACAGACCCAGCACCAGTTCCAACGCCATGACGATGAGGTAGTAAGCGAGGCCCGGACCGCGGCTCTCGCGATTGCCGGACAGATAGCTGTCGATGATGCCGCCGACCACGCGCGCCAGCACGATCACGAAAGTGTTCAGCACGCCCTGCAGCAAGGCCATGGTGACCATGTCGCCATTGGCGACATGGCTGACTTCATGGCCCAGCACGGCTTCGGCTTCGTCGCGGCTCATGCTGCGCAACAATCCCGTCGACACCGCCACCAATGCCTTGTTGCGATTGGCGCCGGTCGCGAACGCGTTGATCTCCGGCGCGTCGTACACCGCCACTTCCGGCACGCCGATGCCGGCAGCCTGCGCCTGGCGCTGTACCGTGGCCAATAGCCACTGCTCGCCCTCGTTGCGCGGCTGCGCGATGACCTGCGCCCCAGTAGCACGCTTGGCCATGGTCTTGGACAGCAGCAGCGACATGATCGATCCGCCGAAGCCGAAGATCGCCGCCATCACCAGCAATCCACTCATCTGATTAGGATTGACGCCCAGCAGCGACATGACCACGCCCGCCAGCAGCATCACCGCCAGGTTGGTGGCAAGGAACAGCGCAATACGGTTGAACACGACGGACTCCGGGAGATTCGTATGGCAAGCGCGGACCAAGATGGCCGCTCGAATTCCGATCTGCGGTTGACGGCAGTTGAATTCAAGCGCGTTACTGACCGACGATTCAGCTTTCCGAAATAACTTTCCATGCCCTACACCTCCTCCTACCGCGGACGCTTCGCGCCCTCGCCGACCGGTCCGCTGCATTTCGGATCGCTGGTGGCTGCGTTGGGCAGCTGGTTGCTGGCGCGCCAGGCCGGCGGGGAATGGTGGGTACGGATGGAAGACCTGGACCCACCGCGCGAAGTCGCCGGCGCCGCCATGCAACAACTCGCCGCTCTCGACGCCTTCGGCCTGCGCTCCGATAGCGCAGTGGAATGGCAAAGCCGGCGTTCGTATCTCTACCAGACCGCGCTGGATCGATTGCTGGCCGAGGGAAAGGCCTTCGCCTGCCATTGCAGCCGTACCGATCTGGCGGCAAGCGATGGCATCCACCACCACTGCGTAGGCAAGGCGCAGCGTGCGAATCCGGCCATCCGCCTACGCGTGCAACCAGGCGCCACGGTTTCTTTCGAAGATGGTCTGCAAGGCGGCCTCGCCCAGGACGTATGGCGCGAGGTCGGCGATTTCGTTCTGAAGCGGGCCGACGGTTTATGGGCGTACCAGCTGGCGGTGGTGGTCGACGACGACGCGCAGGGCATGACCGATATCGTACGCGGGGCCGATCTGCTCGATTCCACCCCGCGCCAGATCCTGCTGCAACAGGCATTGGGACTGCCGACGCCGCGCTATCTGCACCTGCCGCTCATCGTCGATGCCGGCGGCCAGAAATTATCCAAGTCGTCCGAGGCTCCTGCCGTCGATGCGGGCGATCCGCTGCCGGCACTCCGCGCAGCCTGGCAAGCGCTGGGGCAGGCCTGCTCAGCGATCGAGACGAGCGTCGATGCGCCCTCCTTCCTGGCGTCGGCACGGGCGTCCTTTGCCCCGGAACGACTGCCGCGTGCGACATCTTTATCACTCGCTGCACTGCACAACGCGCCTGACGCCAACGCTGTCTAGAATCCTTGCAGACCGTCGCTTTCCGGCGGGAACAGGAACCCCCACATGACAGCACGCGTCGCATTGGTGACTGGCGGCACCGGCGGTATCGGCAGCGCCATCTGCAAGAAACTGGCCGACATGGGCCACAAGGTGGCCACCAACTACCGCAACGAGGAAAAGACCCAAATCTGGCTGCAACAGATGCGCGACCAGGGCTACGACATCACCGCCGTCAAGGGCGATGTGTCTTCCCCGGAGGAAGCCGAAGGGCTGGTGCGCGAGGTCGAATCCAAGCTCGGCCCGGTCGATATCCTGGTCAACAACGCCGGCATCACCCGCGACACCACCTTCCACCGCATGACCTCGCAGCACTGGAACGAGGTCATCAACACCAACCTCAATTCCGTATTCAACATGACCCGTCCGGTGATCGAGGGCATGCGCGAACGCAAGTGGGGCCGCGTAATCCAAATCAGTTCGATCAACGGCCAGAAAGGCCAATACGGCCAAGCCAACTACGCAGCAGCCAAGGCCGGCATGCATGGCTTCACCATTTCCCTGGCGCAGGAAAACGCCAAGTTCGGCATTACCGTCAACACGGTATCGCCCGGCTACATCGGCACCGACATGGTGATGGCGGTGCCCGAGGAAGTGCGCAACAAGATCGTCGCGCAAATTCCCACTGGCCGCCTGGGCAGCCCGGAGGAGATCGCCTACGCGGTGTCCTTCTTCATCCCCGATGAAGCCAGCTGGATCACCGGCGCCAACCTGTCCGCCAATGGCGGGCAGTACATGGGTTGGTAGGCACACGTTTTCGGGAGGGCTACGCAAGCCCCCTCCTGTCTCAGCCCTACCATCTTGAGACCCCGTCATCCCAGCGAAAGCTGGGATCCATTTTGCCCTTGCTTCAAAACCGCCGATTATCCTCAGCCCAAAATCAAGATGGATCCCAGCTTTCGCTGGGATGACGATGTCGGCGGATTCGGCTACCCGGCCTTGCCTCTCGGGCCTACATCGATCTAAAAATGCTGCGCAGCATTTTCCTCCTCCCTGAACAGGCCAGCCCCGTCCTCCGGCAGTTGCAAGCACTGCTGCGCTGCGTCATGCTGCACCTCAATCGATTTAGAGTGATTGCTCAATGGCTGCGATCCGCATCATCAAGAAGTATCCGAACCGCCGTCTGTACGACACCGAGATTTCCAGCTACATCACTATCGAGGACGTCCGCCAGCTGATCGTCGACGGCGAGGATTTCGAAGTCCGCGACGCCAAGACCGGCGACGACCTTACCCGCACCGTGCTGCTGCAGATCATCACCGAGCAAGAACAGGACGGCGAGCCGATCCTGTCCACGCAGCTGCTCAGCCACATTATCCGTTTCTACGGCGACTCTATGCAGGGCTTCATGGGCAACTACCTGGAGCGCAGCATGACGTTGTTCATGGAGCAGCAGCAGCAATTCCGCCAGCAGATGGGCGGCATGCTGGGACAGACACCCTGGACCATGATGAACCAGCTGACCGAACGCAACATGGAGCTGTGGCAGGAATTCCAGCGCAACCTGAGCGGCGGCCTGGGCCGGCCGACGGTAAAGCCGGAAACGCCGCAGCGCGAAGCGCCGAAATCGCGTACGCGCTGAAGCAGCAAATCGCACACGCAAAGCCCGCACATCGCTGTGCGGGCTTTTTTAATGTCGAAGAAATAGAAGTAAGGGAATAGAAGCATGAGCAAGCGTGTAGCGGTGGTCACCGGCGGCATCGGTGGCTTGGGAACGGAAATCTGTAAGACCCTGGCGCAAGCCGGGCGTACCGTCATTGCCGTCGATCTGGACTCCCGGGAAGAGCGAATCGCTTCTTTCAGGCAGGAAGTGGAAGGCCATGACATCCACTTCGCCACGGCCGACGTCGCCGACTACCAAAGCTGCGGCGCGCTGGTGCGCGATATCGAAAGCCTCCACGGCTCGCTGGATATCCTGGTCAACAACGCCGGCATCACCCGCGACTCGACCTTGCGCAAGATGGACCGCGGACAGTGGGATGCGGTGTTGGACGTGAATCTGGGCAGCGCATTCAATCTTTGCGGACATGCTGTGGCTGGCATGCAGTCGCGTGGTTTCGGACGGGTGGTCAACATCAGCTCGGTCAGTGGTCAGACCGGCAATTTTGGCCAGACCAACTACGCGGCCGCGAAAGCCGGACTGCACGGCTTCACCATGTCGCTGGCGCGCGAAGTCGCCACCAAAGGCATTACCGTCAACAGCGTTTCGCCGGGCTACATAGAAACCGCAATGACCGGCGCGATGCCGACCGAAGTATTGGCCAAGATCACCGCAGCCATTCCCGCCGGACGCATGGGCAAGCCAAACGATATCGCGCGCACGGTCGCATTCCTCACCGACGACGCAGCCGGCTACATCACCGGCGCGAACGTGCCGGTGAATGGCGGATTGTTCATGAGCTTCTAGGAGTCGGGACTACGTCCCGACGACCGTGCACGCTCGGGGTTGTACTGCGTCGGCTACGTAAGCTCGACTGTCAAGACAGCTTGACCGGATAGTTTGTGGCCTGCGACGTAAAGATGGAAAGCATAAGAAAGTCACATTACCAAGCCGATGTTGACGGCTTTCTAATTCCTGTATAAAGCTAAATTGCTGGCATTCTTCAGGCGAACTTAATGAAGCTACTTGCACCAGTATCAGCTGCGATTATTCTGATCACGATAGTCTTAATTCTCCTGGGAAGGCACTCGAACTTCTCTGCTTCAAGCCTGTTTGGAACGCCTCGCGTGGTGCGTGAAGTACCGCCACCTGCAGCAACTTCTAGACAACCAATTGCTTATGAGATGCCACCTTCAGATGAGAAAGTGATGAATGTAGTGCGCGCCCTAAAGCAACGCGCGCTAGCTGGAGATAAGACTGCCTCATGCCGTCTTGCCACTGATCTTGGAAGGTGCATACAGAGCAAAAGAGCAACGAAGGTATCTGCGTCCATGATCGGCGCAATAGCGCCACTTGGCGACAACGCTCCTGACGCGCATATCGATGCGATAGCAAACATGCTCAATGAAGAGACAAGCATTGAAAAAATGTGTGCCGGAGTGCCAGAAAAAGAGTTGGACGCGGGCTACGAATATCAGAAGATGCTGGCTTCCGGCGCTGATTTTCGGTTCAAGCGTTGGCTTATATTTAATCCGTTGTTAGACAGAGAAAATTTCGTAGAGGACATTTCGAATTGGAGCGACTACAGGAATCTGGCTAACGCTATTGTCAACGACATGCTCGAGCGCCAAGATTTGGAAAATATGCCGGCCCTCTTATATGTATATGCACCCGACGAACTGTCGCTATGGACGCCTCCTTATAGAAGGGACGACATAACTACCTTCTTGGCGTTGTATTCAATCGCTAAATCTAATGGCGTTGTTATGCCTAACGATTTTGTTCGCGTTGCTCAGATGACGATGGATGCGGCCTCGCCCGAGGTATTACGCGCGGTAAGGGAATCGATAAAACGCAAGCATACGCACTGGTCAGGAGTGCCCTCAAGCACTGAGGCAGAGGGCGCGCTAGTTGATGCTCGATCATCTGATCGCGTAGCTGGGACATGCGTTGTGGCGTCAAACAACCTCGCAAAACCAATTAATTGAAGGAATTGAGAGAGATGCGAATTTCATTGGCCTTGGCCTTGTTTCTTTTGACCTTGGTCACGGCATGTAGCCAATCCAATTCCTTACCGCCAACCGAACCTGAGCCGACAGGCACAATATTACGAGGACGCTATGTGCAGGAATTTGAGAGAGAAGAATTTGTTGATTGCAACTCTCCAATTCATACCTTCTGGATCAAAAACCCAGAGGCGGCAAGAGAGGAAATCACCAAGAAGGCCATCAAGCCCGGCACATTGATGCTAGCTAAGGTGAACGTGTCGGCCGAAGGAAAATATGGTCATTTATCTGCATATCGGCATGAAGTAGTGATTCAATCTTTAAGTGCGGACAGTTCAAGCGATGCATGTGCGACAGACAGCTTTTTACCACCAACGGAAGGATAGTGAAATGAGAGGAAAATGCTTTGCGGCAGCAATCACGCTTGGCTTAGTAGCCATGTCCGGCGCGGCAATAGCCGCAACTGGAGACATCTCGGTAATGGTCATTCGTGTATGTAGTGGTTCAACATGCAATGTGACGACAACCTACATGGTCGAGAATGCGGATGGAACTTTTACGATCACCCAGAAGACACGTCAAGAGCCGAACCCCAATTTCAAGGAAAGATAATCATGATCGCGATTCGTTCAATTGTTCTCGGATTGTTCTTGGCGTTGAGCCTTGCCCCCTCATTGGCATATGCAACACCGGCAGTCGGCGACACCGTTACAACTGCCGCTACAACTTGCAGTGCACTACTTGGATATTGCGACCAGACGGTAACTGTCTTTCGATGGGATGGAACGAAATGGACTTGGTTCTCTCAGAGCACAACGCGTTATCCGTATCCAAGGATAACTACGAAAATACCGTAAGTGAAAATCTGACTGAAATTTGGTGACGGTCCTTGCCCTACTTCGCACCGACCATAAGACGGCGTCGGGCACCGGTTACAACCGGTGCCCGCTAAGTTCGGTCTGACCCTTCACAAGAAACACAATGCGAGCCACGCAACGAATACATACTCAAGCTTCTTCGCGCGCGTGCTTGGCCGTCATTAGGATATAGAACCTACGTTCGCCCTTGCAGGGAGCGGCGAGACCTACAGATTGGGATTCTGTTTTCGCAGATAATTCGCCAATCCACCCAGCTGCAACCCCTGCACCTGGTCGACCACCGGTACGAACTTGCTCAAGTCGTCCGGCGTATAACTGCCGGCGCGACACTACAGGGTGATGCGCGTGCCGCCCTTTTCTTTCACGAAACGCCATTCCAGCGCGCCATTGAGGCCCATACCCTGCAACGGGCCCAAACCGCCGGTCATGCGCATCAGCTTGCCCGGATCGACGAAGGTCACGATCATATGCCCGGCCTGTTGCGCGTCATTTATTTCGCAGAAGCAGCAACGTCAGGATCATGAGCGGGCCGCGCATCACTTGCCGCCGGTCGCACCCGCTGCCGCGCCTTGGCAGTACTTCGCGTAGAACTGCTTGGCCTGCGGCATCAGCGATTGCAGATGCTGGATGCGGTTGGCGGGGTCGGGATGGGTGGAGGCAAATTCCGGCGGACGTGCGCCCCCGCCCAGCTCCGACATGCGCTCCCACAATGGAATCGCTTCTTCCGGATTGAAGCAGGCCGCTGCCGCCAGCATCAGACCTACTTCATCGGCTTGGCTCTCATGTTTGCGACCGTAAGGCAGCACTATGCTGTACTGCGTAGCCGCGCCAATGGCCGACATCATGGATTGATCCATGCCGGAGACACCCGCCGCCACTTGCCCCATCTGCACCAGCTTTTGCTGCGCCATGCGTTGCGCGCCGTGCCGTTGCAAGGCATGGGCGATTTCGTGCCCCATCACCACCGCCATGGCGTCGGCATTCTTGGCCACGGGTATGAGCCCGGTGTAGACCGCGATCTTTCCGCCCGGCAGGCAGAACGCATTCGCTTCGTCGGACTGGATGACGTTGACGTCCCACTGGTAGCTGCTCAGGTCGGGCGTCGGCTGCTGGTGCAGAGTGGCCAGGTCCGCGGCTACCTGTGGCACGCGCGCCACCAGGCGCTGCGCGATCTGGCGGATCTGCTGGCTGGTCTGGTTGTCGGCCGGCAACAGCGCGCGCTGCGCCTGCGCTTCTCCGAGCACCTGTTGATACGCCTGGGTGCCAAGTTCGGATTCTTCCTGCGGCGTGGCGCCGTAATGCGCGTCTTCGCCCGTATAAGGATCGACCTCCTTACTGCTGAACCAGCTGAAAGCCGCATAACCCGCGAACGCGATCAGGATCCACCAGCGCACATTGCCGAACAGTCCGCGTCGCCGCGGCGCGCCTTGCTGCTGCTCGTAGCGGCCTTGGCCGAATGGGTCGTTCCTCATTTCCCTCTCCTGTTCAGATGCCACGCACCACGCGGAAACCCACCCGCGCACTAGTCATATCCGAATCCGACGCCGAACGCCATGCCGCACGCGCCTGGGTCGGTGAGCTGGCCCAGGACCCGCCGCGCACCACGCGCGAACGGCAACCGGGATTGAACCACGATGCGCCATCCGCCGGCGCGCGGCGGTAACTGGCGTGCCAGCAATCGCTGACCCATTCACTGACGTTGCTGCCCAGGTCGTACAGGCCGAAAGCGTTCGGCAGATAACTGCCGCCCGGTGCAGGCCCCCAATAGCCGTCCCCGTAGGAAACGAAAGCATTGTTCCAGTGCCGCCCACTGGGCGAAACATCATTGCCGCCAGTCAGGTTGCCGAAGCGCGCGGTCGGCAGTCCGCCGCTGCCCCAGGGGTAGCGACCCTGGGTACCCGCGCGCGCGGCGTATTCGAACTCCGCCTCGCTGGGCAGGCGATAACTCCTACCCGTCTGCGCGGTTAGCCATTGCGCATAGGCCTCGGCGTCGCGCACGCTGACATGAAGCACCGGCAGGCTGTCGGCCGCCCTTGCTCCGGCATAGTCCGATTGCCAGTCCACCCCGCTGCGGCGCGCGAAATTGCCGCTGCGCTCGTCGTAGACGACCGAATGCCCACGCCGGCTGGCGCGGGGCCGATAACGCGTTGCCTGCACGAAACGCCGGAACTCGCCCACCGTAACGGCCTGGCGCGACATGGCGAAACCGCGGTCGAAACGCACGTAGTGCGCGGGCTTCTCCGATTCCACCGAACCGAGTTCCGTTTCGCTTGCGCCCATGCGGAAACCGCCGTGCGGCACCACCACCATTTCCGGGGCGCGCCCTCCGGCCGCCATGGCATCGGTGAACGCTTGTCCGGGCCTGAACAAACCGTAGTGCGTGGCCAGGTCGATACGCGTCCGGAAATCGGCGGCCACCGCATCGCCCGGCTCGGCGATGCGCAACACTTCAGCCAGCAATACCCTTGCCGTGCGCAGGCCGCGAATGCTGGCTAGATCGCCGATGCCGCGTTCGCGCAAAGCCGCGATGCGCGCATCGCGAATGGCGCCGACACGCCGCCGTGCGTCTTCTACGGTGGGGGCCGAGCTTGTCGGGGTCGATCCAGTGGGGGCCGATCTCGTGGGGGAAGATCCGCGCACCTCCGCCGCCAGCTCCAGCCAGCGCGAGGCCGCATCGAAGTCGCTGCTCGCCGCCGCGTCCTCGGCCCGCCGGATCATCGCGCTTTCGCTCGCCGCAAGTCCCTGCAATGCGCGTGCCTGCCCCGGTTGCAACCGTAGTACCTCACGGAAAGGAGTCAGTACCGCCTCGCCCGCTTTACCGATCTGCCCACTGCGCAGCAAGCGCTCTCCTTCGGCATTCAACCGCCAAAGCTGGTCAGCGTTATCCACCTGCGCCAGATAGGCCGCGACCGTGGGTTCGTCCGGGGCTAGGGCCCGCGCCACCGCTCCTATTTCACCGGCTCGGCTCAGGGCATCGGCATCGTCGCCGGCATCGCGCAGCGCGGCATCGCCTTGTTTCAGCAATGCGCGCAGCGACTTCTTCAGGCCCTCGGCGACCTGGCGATCGTCAGGCGCCAACGTTTTCAACGCCAGGTACAAAGGAATCGCATCTCCGGCTTCGGCATACAGCCGGTTCTGCGCCAGCGCGCTTGCGGCCTCGCGCTTGGCCGCCGGAATGTCTTGCGCGGTCAGTTCACGTCGAGGCGGTTGCCAGTTCCACGCCCCCGCACCCGTCTCGTCGCCGCTTACGGTAATGCTGGGCAGGCGCGGATCGACGGCCTCGGCGACATGAGCTGGCGGCTGTACCGGGGCTTCGGGCGTGCGCGTGCACGCGGCCAGCGCACATAAGGCCAGCGCAGCCGCTGACAGCGCACTTCTTGACACGAGGCGCAGCGCCAACAGCATCGGGTACCGGGTTGCGTGCATCTTCCTCCACAATATCGGCCCCGAACGGTACGCCGGAAGTTAGGCTATTGTCGCCCGAGCCGGCAACCGATGCATTCACGTGGAGATTTCGTGCCCCTCTGGATAGATGAACCCGCCACCTTGCGTGTGCACCTGCAGTCCCCGCCCGCCTGGGTGGGACTGGACACCGAATTCGTTCGCGAGCGCACCTATTGGCCGCAGCTGGCCCTGGTGCAGATGGCCATCGGCGACGAAATACTGTTGATCGACCCCCTGGCGCCCGGCATCGCCGAGGCGCTGCGGCCGCTGCTGGCCGATCCGGGTGTGCTGAAGGTAATGCATAGCGCCAGCGAGGATCTGGTCGCCCTGTCGCACGATTGCGGCGTACTGCCCGCGCCGCTGTTCGATACCCAGATCGCCGCCGCGCTGTGCGGCCTGGGTGGCGGCATGGGTTACCAGAAACTGGTGCAGGAAATCACTGGTGTGGCTCTGGTCAAAGGGGAAACCCGTTCCGACTGGCTGCGCCGTCCACTCAGCGATTCGCAGTTGGAATACGCCGCCGACGATGTGCTGCACCTGGGAGCGATCTATCGCGAGCTGGACTCTCGCCTGCGCGCTTTGGGCCGGCGCGAATGGTTGGATCAGGACGGCGCGCGCATGCTGGCCAACGCCACCGAGGAAGGCGAGCGCTGGCCGCACCTGTCCATGCGCAGCGCGCAATTCCTGGAGGCCGACGCCCAGTTGCGCTTGCTGCGCTTGCTGCGTTGGCGCGACGCGCAGGCCCGGGTCAGCGACAAGCCGCGCAGCTGGATCCTGGACAACGAATTGGCCACCGGCCTTGCGCGCACACCGCCTGCAGACCGCGCCCAGCTGCAGGCGCAGCTCGAATCCCACCCCAAGGCGCCACGCAAACTGGGCGATGCGATCTGGCAGGCGCTCAGCACCCCGCTGGCCGACGAGCTGCAGGCTCCGCGGGCACGCAACGCCAACAGCGACGACAAGAATGCCCTGAAGCGCCTGCAGGATGCGGTTTCGGCGCGCAGCGCGGAGCTCGGCCTGCCCGATGGCATCCTGGCGTCGCGCCGCTATTTGGAAGCCCTGCAGGAAACCGGAAACTGGCCAGCCGCGCTATCCGGCTGGCGTCGCGCCGAACTGGAACCTCTCCTTTCGCCTTTGCTCGGTCCGCCGCGTGAAGTCACGGGCTAGTCCAGCCGCCTAGGGTCAGCTGGGAGAGCGCTACGCTTGCATCGTAGATGCTTGACGGCCCAGATCGACGGCAACAGCACCGACTCTCTGAACCGATTCATTATTTCAGGTAGTCGGGCAGCGACGCGTCACCGTCCGTGTCTCCGCTTATCTGAAAATGGCGACGCTGCGACCAGGTATCCCGAACGAGCAGGTAGTCATCGCTGGCCTCATCCCGCAGCGAGTCGAAGGCCATCAAACGTGTTCGCATGTCCACCAGGTTCAATGCCGTCAATCCAATGCGGATCTTGTCCGCCTCCACATACGACACCGGCTGCAAGGGCGAATCCCCTGCGACGCCAAACGCATCCCGCACTGTGCTGGGACCAAAGAAGGGCAGTTCGAGATACCGAGAGCGTCTCCAGCCCCATGTCGCCAAGGTCTGACCGAAATCTTCCTCGCGCTCGGGAATTTTCATGCGGCTGGCCGGATCAAAGAACCCGACCACACCGACCGTGCTATTGACGAGAAAACGCCCCATCGCCTGGGCCGAATGCTTGACCTTGCCTTGGAGCAGAGCATTCACCGCAGTGGCCGGCTGGCCCAAGTTATCAAAAAAATTGCTGACCCTCGAGCGCACGGGCTCGGGCACAACGTTCACGTAGACCTTGGCCACGGGGCGCGCCACCGACCTGTCCACCGCGTTATTGAAGCGATGCATTCGGCGATTGAAGCGCTGCCAGGGATCATAGACGGCTGCAGCCCCTACTAATGGCGCCACAGGGTCTTCCACAGCTTCGCGATCCACAGGCCCCAGGAGCACAGCTGTCGTCCCGGTCTCGGCAGTTTGCCCAGAGTCAACCTCGCGGGAGGGATCGACCGGTTCCGGGTAGGCTTCGATCTGCCTAGGCGGCTCACCCAGCGCCTGCTCCGGCCCGGCCACCAAAAGCGCAGCGCTATCGATATAAACCTTAGCTACGGGCGGTTGTTTATCGGGAACCGACGCACAGCCCACCAAGCTTGCCGCTAGGGTCAAGCACAGACCAAACTTCCAGGCGAGCAGCTTCATTAGCCGACTACGCTCAGACTTTTCCACACTGAGTGGATAACCAAGCCCAGTGAGATCAGCAAGAAGCACAACGCCACGCGCCGCAGCCAGAGATTGTGGCCGGGTCCGCTTCGGTCGGAACCAGAGGAGGGCAAATCGGGGAGGTTTTGAAATACAAGCAGGTTGCGGCTTTTTCTTAGCTCGTTTTGACCGCTAAGTTTGTAAGCGTGCATTGCAATTCCTCAAAAGCGGCGGAGAAGCGCTTTGTTCTTGTTTCTGTTCAAATCGACATCAGGCAAATCGCAACTTAGAAGCCTCGTGAGAAGCCTACAAAGACCGAGAATGAGCCGTCGGTGTCGGCCTCGATCAACGGGCTATCGGTGATCTCATCAGGCAGCAAGTCGTATTTGGCGAAGCCCATCAGCGACCACTTCTCGCCCAATGGCCGGAAGTAGGCGACCCCGACACTGGGTATGACGACCGAGCCAGGTTTGTAATCCACGACGCCGCGGGCCACTTCCGTATCGAGCGTGCCGTAGTAGTAATTGGCTGCGTCTTCGGACAACCACTTCGCGCCCACATTCGGGCTCAGCTGGCCTTTGCCGACTTCAAAACCGTAGCTGTATTGCAGCGAGACCTCCTGACCACCGCTCGTGTCCGTCACATCGGCTACGATCTCGGTTTCCAGCTCGCCGAAGTCGCCCTTCCACTTGGCACTCAGTCCAAGATCTAGGCCACTGTCGCGGTCTTCTAAGAGCCGATAGTCGATACCGTTGGCAGCCAGCTCACTGCGACCCAGATCTTTCACTTTGAAACCGTCGAGCTTGCCCTTCGCCACCGCAGCCAGTTCGAACGAATCGTTCGCAACAAATTGCCATCCGAACGACATCCCGCGGAAGAATAAATGCTCGCCTTGGAAGCCGATCAGTGGGATTGGAATAAAGCGCGTCCCTTCGCCAGCGTATGGACTGTCATTGATTACGGCGGCAACGCCCAACGTCCAGCGGGGCGGCCCTTGATGCGGACCTTCCTCCTCAGGAATGCCTTCCTGCGGATCAGCCACCTGGGCCAGGGCGGTAAAGGGCATAGCCAACAACAATACAGCCACAAGTGTTTTTTTCATGGGACGCCAGACCTCTTCGGTGGGGGATCTTTCTTGGCGAGCTTCCCCATGCCTTGGCACGGTTCGCTGCGACCAACCCACTCAGAATGACGAGGCGATGTCGTCTAAATGTCGCGTAATCCCACAAACCACTGAACGAACGCTGTCTAGGCAGCTTAGAAATTGACCACGCTTGCGCAGACATCCAAAGCTGCCCGTGTGCCGCCACCAGCAGCTTGTTCAATCGTAAGTTTCCAGTTAAACCGATCGCAGATCCGGCCAATCAGAAATAGACCCAAACCTTGTCCCCGGATCGGCGCCGATTGGCGCAGGGTTTCGCGATAGCGGCGTGCCGCCTCAATCGGGTTGAATCCGCTTCCCGAATCAGTGACGGAGATCATGCAGGCCCGCAAGGAGAGTTCGATCTCGCCATCTTCCGTGCTTTCCACGGCATTGCGGATCAAGTTGCTGACCGCGATGCGCACCATCGCCTCAGGTGCGGCAATGAAAGTGGGCTCCATATCGCCAAGGCGCAGCTTGGCCGGCTTATCGCCTAAAAGGTGCTCATGGTCGGCCAGCAAACGAGGCAGCAAGTCATGGAGCACTGTGATTTCCATCGGCTCAGGCCCCGATGAAGGTTCGCGGGCCAGATACAGCAGAGCCACCATGGTTTCCGAAAGGTCCTCCACCGCGTGCTCAATGCGCCCGAGGACGGGCTTGGAGGCCTCAGGAAGAGAAATCTGCTTGAGCACGTCCACCGCTCCGGCAATCACGGCGATCGGTGTCCGAAACTCATGGCTCGCTTGATCCAACAAGCTGCGTTCGCGCTCGATGAACTGCTCCACTCGCTCCAAGTGCGCATTACTAGCCTGGGCGATCAGCTGGATTTCTTCCCGCGGATAGGTCGTGGGAAGACGAGCACCCGGAGCGCCCGGCACGATGGTTTGCATGCGCTGGGCCAAGTCCCGCACGGGCCTGACAAGATTGAGATGAAGCCAGAAAATCAACCCGCCAATAAAAAGGACCAGGAACCCTGCCCAGAGCACACCAGTCAATGCATCCTTATTCTGTTGATCCTCAAGCTGCGCTACGTCGATGATCGTTATGAGTCGGCCCGGAGGCAGGTCGGCGATGAGGGCGTGAAAACTTCCATGGTCCTCGAACGCATCATTCTGTGTGAATGTGGTCTCGCCGGTAAAAAAGGAAGTCAGAGTGTAGCCAGCCTCGGTCGAATACAGCCCCGGGGAAAGATCAGCCAGATAGTCGGGTGCCTGCGACGCACCCTGCTTGTTCTCGACATACCAGGATCGAATGATTCCAGTACTGGGGAGGGAGTCTTTTTGTCCCGCTCGCACGCGCGCTGCATATTCAGCCGAAGTTTCCTTGAGCAGATTTACCCAGAACTTGTGTTCAATCAGATGTTGGCTACTAAAGCTCTGGATGGTCAACGCCGCCATCATTGCCAATCCGAAGACGATGAGCGCCACACTGATCCACCAGTGGACACTACGCGGTTTGCTGATCAGGGTAGTGAGCTTACTCATCTTCGCAAATCCTGTAGCCAGAACCAGACACCGTATGGATTAGCGGTTTGTCGGATTCAAGATCAATGGCCCGGCGCAATACATACAGGTGCGAGCGCAACAAGTCGTTGCCCGGCACGCTGTCTCCCCACGCCGCCCGCTCCAAGCGTGCCCGGCTTACGACATGGGGACTTTCTCGCATCAAGACTTCGAGCAGGCGACGCCCAATGCGGGTGATGGGAATGCTCCGCTCCCCGCGACGCACCTGCACTTTTCTAATATCGAAATACAGATCTCCCACAGTGAGCACATCGTCTGGGGCTGCCGATTGTTTAAGGCGGTTGACCAACGAGCGCAATCGGATTTCAATCTCGGGCAAGGCCACTGGCTTGACGAGATAGTCGTCCAACCCTCCTTCGAAACCGTCGATCTTGTCTGCCAACTGATCCCGGGCGGTGAGCATGATGATCGGCACCTTCTTCTTCGCCTCTTGCCTCAACCGTCGCAGCACCGTGAGGCCATCGAGCCTGGGAAGGTTCCAATCCAGCAAGATAGCGTCGTAGTCCTTTGAGGAAGCCAGATGCAGCCCTGACAGTCCATCGGGCGCCGCATCCAGGTTATGTCCGCAAGCGGCCAGATAGTCGTACAGGTTCGCGGCGAGCTGGGCATTGTCTTCAATGATCAGGATGGACAAAGGTTCGTTATTCATGTGCTTGTCTTCCTCATAAGCTCAATCGCAGTTACTGCCGCAGACTGGAATAGCGCATAAGACCACGCACCTGGTTGACATAGTAATGCTGGCCATCACATGGCTAATGAGCACGATCGTCATCAGGCTGCTCACCGACACGTTTATGCCCATTTCTCAGAGCTGCCTATCGCCGAGGTCCGGTTGTCGTGCTTGAAACGGGCTTTCATCGATCCGACGGCATCATCGATATAGCTATAAGCCACGGGTATCACGAGCAAGCACAGCGCGGTCGAGGTAATAAGCCCACCGATCACCCCAATGGCCATGGGCGAGCGGAAGCTGGCGTCGGCGCCCAGACCCAACGCGATGGGCAGCATGCCCGCGCCCATGGCGATCGTGGTCATGATGATGGGCCGGGCGCGCTTGCGGCAGGCATCGATAATGCCTTCCAGCCGGTCCAGCCCATGATCCCGCCGCGCAATGATGATGTAGTCCACCAGCAAGATAGCGTTCTTGGTGGTGATGCCCATCAGCATAATCAGCCCGATCATGGAAGGCATCGACAATGAGGAACCAGTGATTTTCAACGCCAGGAAGGCGCCGGGCACCGAGAGCACCAGGGCCACCAGCACGGTCAGGGGCTGGGCAAAGTCTTTGAGCAAAAGCACCAGCACCATGTAGACGCACAAGACGCCCGAGAGCATGGCAATGGCAAAGCCGATAGCCAGCTCGCTCATGTTCTCGGCATCACCGGTCGACGTGATTTTGACCCCATTGGGAAGATTTTTCAGGCTCGGCAGGTCGTTGGCCGCCTTTTCCACGTCTCCCAAGGGTTGCCCACCATTGAGCTCCACGGTGAGATTGATGTTGCGTGTGCGGTCGTAGCGCGTGAGCTCAGAGGGACCGCTCAGAATTTGCAGATCTGCCACGCTTTCCAACGGCACCGGCCCGCGTGCACCCGGCACGGGCAAACGGCGCAGGGTTTCCAGATCATCCCGCCCTCGGTCGGCCAATCTCACCACGATGGGGATTTGCCGCTCACTGAGATTTAGCTTGGACAGCGCCTGACTGTAATCGCCTGAGGTAGCCACTCGCAGCGTTTCGGCAATGGCAGCAGAGCTCACCCCCAGATCCGCAGCGCGCGCGAAATCGGGCCGCACGATCAGCTCGGGCCGCACTAGGCTGGCCGAGGAGGTAACTGCGCCAATGCCTGGAAGGGTTCTGAGTTCTCGCTCCACGCGCGCGGCATGTTGGGCAAGTAAAACGCCGTCTTCCGAGCCCAACGACAACGAATAGCCCTCGCCCATACCGCCCATGCCGACACTGACCCTCGCGCCCGGCAATAAGGAGAGCGACTTCCGGAGTTGACCCTCAACGCCCTGGCGGTCCAGTCCACCGCGCTCACCTCGGGGCACCAAGTTCATGGTCAGCACCGCCGTCCCCACGCCCCCTGCGGACCCGGATTCACCCGGCCCGCCCGATGAACTGGAACTGCTACCGATGGCCGTGTAGACCGACAGCACATGGGGATTTTCAACGATGACGTTACGGGCAATCTCGGCCAAGGCGCGGGTGTCCGCCAAGGTGCTCCCCGGAGGCAAGGACAACGTTGCCTGGGTCTGATCACCATCATCTGCGGGAATAAACTCGCCTGGCAAGGTAAAGGCCAGGGCGATGCCAGCCACAATGAGCAGGCCTGCCGCAGCCATCGTCAGACCCCGGTGCTGCAAACACCACCGCACATATCCCAAGTAACTCTCAATCCAGCGCGGAGGCTTGGGCTTCTTCTCAGGCGCCTTCAACCTATAGGCGGCCATCGTAGGCGTGAGCATTCGCGCGACGACTAGGGAGAAGAACACTGCCACCGCCGCGGTCCAGCCAAACTGCACGAAATATTTCCCCACCATGCCGCTCATAAGTGAAGTGGGCAGGAAAACGGCAATCAGCGTAAAGGTCGTGGCAATCACGGCCAGGCCGATTTCATTGGCCGCCTCGGTGGATGCCTCCATGGGCGGCTTGCCCATGAGCAGATGCCGCTCGATATTCTCGATCTCTACGATCGCATCGTCCACCAGCACACCGATCACCAAGGACAAGGACAGCAGCGAGACGGTGTTGAGGGTAAACCCCATCAGATACATGACGGCGAAGGTGGGAATGGCAGACAGCGGAAGCGCCACCGCCGCAATGAAGGTGGCCCGCCAGTCGCGCAAGAAGAAGAACACCACGATGACGGCCAGCACCGCGCCTTCCAATAAAAGCATTATTGAGCCGTGGTAGTTGTCCACGATCGGGTCAATCGAGTTGACGGCTTCGGTGAACTCGATTTCCGGGTGCGCTGTTTTGAGCTCCTCCACAACCGCTTGGGCAGCTTCGGCCACATCGATCTCGCCTGCCCCCCTGGCGGGTATGACCTCAAAACCCACCGCAGACTTTCCATTGAACAGCGCCATCGATCTAGGCTCGGCGGTGGTATCGGAAACGGTGGCCACCTGATCCAGCCGGATCCTGCGTCCATCGCCCAACGAGATGTCCAAGGCGGCAATATTTTGCGCCGTTGCGACGGTAGCGATCGTGCGAACCGATTGCTCTCCCCCGCCCACTTCCACGCGCCCCCCGGAGGCTTCTTGCTGGAGTTCGGCAAGTTGCCTTGAGATATCCGCCGCCGTCGCATTCAGGGCCAGCAGCTGATCGGGATCCAGCTCAACCCGCACCTCCCGGTCCACACCGCCCATGCGCGAGACCGCGCCAATGCCTGACACTGCCAGCAAACGCTTGCGCACCTCATTGTCGATGAACCAAGAAAGCGCTTCCTCATCCCTGCGAACCGAGGTAATCGTGTAGGTCATGACCGGGGAATCGGCCAAGGTGCTTTTGGTGATCACCGGATCTCGCAGATCCGCAGGCAGGTCCGAGCGTGTGCTTGAGACCGCATCGCGCACGTCATCCATCGCCTCTTGCACCGACTTGTCGAGCAAGAATTCGGCCGTGATGGTCGCCGTGCCATCGGTCAGCGTGCTGCTGATGTGTTTGATCTTGGGGATATTGGAAAGTGCATCTTCGATCTTCCGCGCCACATCGCTCTCGATCTGGGGCGGCGAGGCACCCGGCAACTCAGCCGTGATGGTGATGATCGGAAAATCAATGTCCGGGAAGTTTTGCACTTTCATGGCGAAAAATCCGCCAATGCCGGCCACAGTCAGCAGGATGAAAAGCAAGATGACCGCCACTGGATTGTGGATGGACCAGGTGGAGACGTTGAGGTTCATGGCGCACTTCCGGCCTGCATTGCTCTAGCAGGTGCGCCTACTACGAGGGCGCGCACAACCTTGACCGTGTCCCCTTCGCTCAGGAAGCTCAGACCCGAAGCCACAATAGGCTCAGAAGCTTTAAGGCCACCGGTGATCTCCACGCGATCCTCCACCCGTCGGCCCACCGAAACTTTGGTCATTAAGACCTTTGCTTTGGGATCAAGGCGCATGACATAGCTAAATCCATCGCGAAGCAGCACGGCCTGCTGCGGCACCGTCAGTGCCTGGTCCTCACCCACTTCGAAAAAGCCTCGCGCGAAAGCGCCCGCTCGCACTTGGCTGTTGGCCGGAAGATCCACATACGCCAGGCCGTTATGGGTCTGGGTATCGATTGAGGGAGCCAACATTCGCAGGCGGCCTTGGAGTGGCGGCTGGCCATGAACGCTGATCTCGGCCACTTGGTCGGGCATCAGTTGGGGCATATCCGACATGGCAACGGTGGCCCGCCATTCCAGGCGACCCTCCTTGATCAGGCGGAACAATTCTTGTCCGCCGGGCATCACCGCGCCCACGGTGGCGGTGCGCGCGGTGATGATCCCATCGCTCGGCGCCAGCACACGTGTCTGCGCCAGTCGAAGGTGATGTCGTTGTGCAATGGCTTTGGCCGCGTCCAATCTCGCCCGTGCTGTCCTGGCCGCCACCACATACGCATTGATCTGCTGAGCGGACATCGCACCCGAGGCATCCAGCCCTCTTGCGCGCTCCGCATTGGCCTCGGCCTCCATCAGCTGTGCCTGGGCTTGGGCCACAGAGGCTTGGGCCTCGGCCAAATCGGCGGCGACCATCTCTGGCTTGAATACAGCCAGGACCTGTCCCCGGCGAACCCTGTCGCCCACATTGACCCTCACCTCAGTGAGCTGCAGGCCCTCGGCTTCGGTTCCCACGCTGGCCTCCTGCCAGGGGGCGATATTGCCAGTCGCCGGGATTCGCCTGGGAAGCATGGTGAGCTGCGCCCGTGTCATGACCACCGCCAACACTGGCGTTGCAGGCGCCTCCTCTTGAGCAGTGTCGCTCTCGCCTCCGAAATAAACTGCTGTCGGCACTCCGACCGCTAGGATCGCCGCCCCGATAAGAGCGATTCGACGTTGTTTCTTATCCACGTGTGTCCTTGGCCAGGGTCGCCGCGCGCCCTTTCATGGCGTGCGCGCCTTCGAGTCGCAGTCGATGATCGGCTTCGGATGTCGTGGAAATGTCGCGTCTTGCGGACGCGGCCCGCCTCAAGCGTGCAATGGCTGAACCGATCCTGAGAAGTTGGTGCTTGAGCGCCGACTTGGTCGACGTCGGCCCAAGTCAACGAAGGAAGCTTCGGCGAGGAAAAAATCGGGATCGATTCGGGAGACCTATTAATGCAGCCGTGTTCGGCCGTAAGCGCAACGTATCGGAGACCCAGAACGGGAGGCCGGATGTGGGCCATCGCATCGGGAAGTGCTGGGACCGGAAGTCTTTGAGGCCAAAGGTTCTTCTGCCACAGCAGCTCCTGGGGCGCTCAGGACGGACTGGCGCAGCCCCACCTGACACAGCTAGACTATGCAGGCACCTGGGGCGGTAGCTCAGCTGGGAGAGCGCCACGTTCGCATCGTGGAGGTCAGGGGTTCGATCCCCCTCCGCTCCACCATTAGGTGGTCCAGGGAAGTCCAAAGAAGCCGGAATCCTCAAAAAGGGGTTTCGGCTTTTTTATGCCCTGCGAGAATCCAAACCAGGGTTCCCTTCAGAACGAAAGCATGTAGCCCATCTTTCGCACGGCCGAGAGCGGCAATTCGTGGCCTGCCTTGGCTTCCACTTTTCGCCGAAGGCGGTGAATCAACATGTCCAATCGGCTAGGGTCGAAATCTTCGATGATCTCGTCCAATTCAGCGATCAGGTCTTCTCTGGGAACAGGTTTATCGGCGGACTCGAGCTTCTTCAAGACCGCCCGCTCAGGCATCGACAGCGCGATCACGCTGCCATTAGGCGCGACCAGTCGCCAGCCGCCGGCTTCGATCCGCCATCGTTCCGCCGGGGCGAATGCTTGAGTAAGAGGTCTGGTCGACATCCTGCGCGACAGGCTGTGAAGCGCGGTGGCCAACAACTCTACGTCCAGAGGCTTGGTGAAATAAACGTCGGCACCTTCGGCCAATCCACGGATATGGTCGGCTTGGGATTCGCGGCCGGTCAACATGATGATCCCCGCATTCGTGATTTCGCGCAGGTGTTTGGCTACGGTGAAGCCATCGTCGTCCGGGAGTCCGACATCCAGCACTATCAATGCGCACGAATTGCTCACCAGCCATTTGTAGAGCTCCACGGCGCTCCCCACGCCGACGGGCTCGAAGCCGAAGCGCCGCAAGCCCGGAAGAAGAACCTTATCGCGCAACTCCACATCGTCTTCGACGACGAGAACGCGTTCGAGTTCCGATTTAATCACCGGAACATCCTTCGACTTTCCGCATGATTCTCCCGTCATTGAGGTTGAAGACGGCATCACGACCCGGGATGCCAGTAGGTAGGAATGCGCGTTTCCTTTAACGCAAACTTTATACTAATGAAAGTAGATCGATATAAAAATAGTGCAAACTATTTAGAAATGCTCGCTTTCACCGTACGCAAGAGGCGCTCTATGCGTTGAATTTCGCACGGCGTCACAAATGGATTGAAATATTTGCTTGCAATTGTTGTCTATCGACATTTCCCATTCCGGGCGGATCGAGAACTATGGAGCTTCGTGGCTATCCACGCCTAGTCGCGATCTTTCTGATCGCGGCAAGCGTGTTGTTCATTGGCGCCAGTTATTGGCACTACGGGCTCAAGGCCCAGGCACTGTTGCAGCTAAGCCACATGATTCCGCTGCTGTTCGCCGGCTTGATGCTGGGCAGGCGAGCGGTATGGCTGACAGCGACGGCGAGCATTTGCGCGATCTTGATGGGCGCGGCAGCCGATCTGCGCAGCGCCGGAGCGGGCTTAAGCGAAAGCTTCACGGACGTGACCCAGCCCGCATTGGCATGCCTGATCATCGCGCTGATCTTGGACCGCCTGATCGCCAAATCCAATCATGCCGATCAACGCAGCCGGGACCTGGATTTGGTCTGCGATGAGTTGGAGACGGAGATCCGCGCCAAGGAACAGAAACAGGCGCAGCTGATCCATTCGCAGAAAATGGATGCCTTGGGCCAGTTGGCGGGAGGGATAGCGCACGACTTCAACAACTTGCTGAGCGTCATCCTCGGCTATGCCACCGACCCTTTGAATATAGTCAGGTCGGAGCAGGCTATAGACAACTTGGAAGCGATCGAAAACGCCGCGCGTCGCGGTGGCGAGGTTACCCGGCGACTGCTTTCCCTGAGCCGCACTCCCGGCCCCATTACTACTTTCGATGCCGGCGCGGCTCTGAACGAATTGGCACCGCTGCTGCGGTCGCTGTTCAACAAGAGAACCCGCGTGCTCCTCGATATTCCGGCGGGAGCCTTCCCCGTCCACATGGACAGGCATGAGTTCGACTTGGCGGTCCTCAACATCGCAAGCAATGCGCGCGATGCCATGCCCGAGAAAGGGGCATTCAAGTTGGTTATCGACAAGCGCGAAACGCACATCGTAGTGACGCTTGCCGACACCGGGCACGGCATGCTGGCGGAAGTTCGCGAACGGATTTTCGAGCCTTTCTATACCACCAAGCCGGAAGGCTTAGGCACGGGAATCGGGATGGCTGTGGTTTATCAATCGATCACCGAAGCGGGGGGAGCCGTCAGGGTGGAAAACAGCGATCGCAACGGCACAACCATCGTCATAGAACTACCCGAGGCCGGACAAGACGATCCTCCGGCGCCGGGCAACGATGGGCTAGCCGCGCTGACTTCTTCCGGTGATGCGGCTCAGGCGCTCGTTATGCCTGCTGGATGACTTGTATTCACGTGTGCGCCATATCACCGTCAGCAAGGCCAGCAACGCAATCAAGGGCCAAAGCCATTGGCGCTGATACCACGGAATAGGGCGTGAAATCCGCAGCGTCGCCGATGGCGACCAAGTTCCGCCGCGATTCCGTGCTTGCACTTCGAATAAATGTTCGCCCCAAGGCATATTCTGGAAAATGATGCTCCGGATCGAGCCGGCATTGGTCCACTTCGAATCGACGCCCGACATGCGATAACGAAAGCTGAGTTGATCCGGGCTGGTGAGATTAATGGCGGTATATTCGATCTCCAGAAGCGAGACCGAAGTGCCAAGCACGACCATTTTAAGCGGATCGTGTTTCAAGCCGGCGCTTGTGACCCGTTCTATGTGCACTTCCGGTTGAAGCGTTGAAGCCTCGACAAAGTTGGCGGGATCGATCTCGGCGAATCCTTTCACCAGTGCAAACCAAAGGTGTCCTTTCTCATCTTGGTAACAGGAGGATTGTGTTCCGCCATTGAGTTCGAACGAAACCGATCCGGAACTGACGGTGAAGGGTATGGTTTCGAACTTGCCGCCCTGTTGCGCCGCTTTCGGTAGAACGGAAATGCCGCGATTGCCGCCGAGCCACATCTGCCCCGTCCGGTCGGCGAGGATGCAGGACACGGTATCGTCGAACAAACCGTTGCTCTCGTCGTAGCGGGTAATCCTGCCGTTTTCGATCCGGTTCAGGCCGCCGCCATAAGTGCCGATCCACACCACACCGCGACTGTCTTCGTACAGGGAGCGGGCGAAACGGCTCGACAAGCCCTGCTCGGGCGTCCAGCGCTCTACGACGCGATCCTTATCCAGACGCACTGCCCCGTGGTCCCCTACAAACCACACACCTCCCTTGCGGGCCGTGACCATTTTCCGGACGATAAGGCCTTCCAATGCCGCAACAGGTTGCGACAGAGCGAACGCCCCGGCGTCCGTTTTGCGGACTTTGAAGGTATGACCATCGGCGGCCAGCCAGTATTCACCGTCGTCTGACTGCCAGATCTGTAGATTGAACAGATCCGGCCCCAGCGTGACCGTCTCCTTCGCCCCTTCGACGACCCGCAGCAATCCGGCGTACGCGGTACCTATCCATAAATTGCCATCGGTGTCGTGCAGCAAGCTGGTGATGCATTCGTTTTTACTTACCAGGGAGGCGCGCGGCGTTTCATAGATTCCGTCTTCGAGGCGATGACGAATACCGCCGCAGGCAAAACCGAGCCAAGTACCGCCCATGCCGTCGCCGGCCACCGCCCTTGCCGCCCCTCCATACAGCAAAAGAGTGTCGACATTGTTGCGGAGCATCGCCTTACTGGTTCGCACGCTCCACAAGCCTTTTCCGCTGCCTATCCAGAGGACGCCGCTGCGATCGCGCCAGAACGCGTTGACCAGCATCGCGGGGAGGCCCGGTAAAGGGCGCAATTCACCCGAAGGATCGGCACGCAACAGTTTCCCCGATTGGGTGGATATCCAAAGAAGTCCGTCCGGGGATTCCAATAAATGCAGGATCGGCTCGACAGTCTTCAGCGTCCACGAAGCCTGTGAGGGATCGAATCGATAAAGTCCGGCATCGGTCTCAACCCAGATAGATTCCCCGATCGCAGCCATCTGTCCCGCCCGAGCGACGCCGTGCGGGAGCGGAACGGGGACGATGTCTTCGCCGACCACCACTTCCATGGGTTTTCCCGGCCCGGTCAAGTAGGCACGACCATCTTTCGCGATCGCGATATCGCCATAAACCCCGGCTGTTTGGCCCTTGATGAGCGTTGCCCGAAGCGTATTCGTCGCTATGCGATATAGACCCGCGTCGGTGGCCGCCCATAGGGTTCCGGCGACCTGCGGCGAGAGCGCGCGCACCCCGCAGGTTCCTCCACAAATCGGAAGCTGTTGGAAGCGTCCGTGATCGTAGAGGCTCAAGCCGCCGTCTTCGGTACCGATCCAAATACGGCCGTCGGCATCTTCGCGTAGCGCCATGATGCGGTCGCTGCCGGGGCCGCCCCTATTCAACGGATCCCGTTGCGCGGGATCCCCGCGAACCGCACGCAGCAGGGTGAACTTATCGCCATCGAAGCGCATCAATCCGCCGAACGTTCCGATCCACAAATACCCGTCCCGGCCCTGCAAAAGCGCGCTGACGTCGTTCTGCGAGAAGCCGTCTTCGGGCCCGTAGTTGCGGATAATGTTCTGGTATTCGGCAGTCGGTGCCGTTTCCGTGGTCGAGGCCAGACTGTTGGCGCATAGCAAAATGGATACGAGCACGATCCGAGGGACCCAGCGAAGGCGAGCGACCTCAAGAATCATGCCTTGCATCGAAAGCGGCCGTTCGCAACGATTGCTCCCGGCCATCAGCCGTCACTCGAAGGAATCATGCCAATCGACTTCAGCCACACTTCGGCCAGCCGCGGCCATTCGGTGATCGGGAACTTCGATCGGCGCAGGCCGAACGCATGGCCGCCTTCTGCGTAGAGATGCATCTCGGCAGGCGCTCCGGCTTTCCGCAATGCCGCGTAGTACACCAGCGACTGATTCACGCCGTCCGTGTAGTCGTCTTGCGCCTGCAGCAGGAAGGTGGGCGGAGTATCGCGGGAGACCGGAACGTTCGGGTTCAACTTGTCGTCGTTGGTTGCAAGGCGCCCCGGATAAATGGCAACAGCGAAGTCCGGTCGGGCGCTTTCCTTATCCGCCGCATCCACGGCCCGATACAGGCGGTTCTTGAACCGCGTGCTGGTCTCTGCCACCAGATAGCCGCCTGCCGAGAAGCCCACCACTCCCACCTTGTGCGGATCGATGTGCCATTCCTTGGCGTGGAATCGCACTAGTCCAATTGCTCTCTGCGCGTCTTGCAAGGCCAGGGTGGACTCCGTGTAGAGGTTCGGATAGCACTCGCATTGCCAACGGTAAGGTGCGCTTGGGACGCGGTACTTCAATAGCACGCAGGTAATTCCCTGGCCGTTCAACCAGTCGCAGATCTCGGTGCCTTCGAGGTCCATGGCCAATACCTGGAAGCCGCCGCCAGGAAACACCACGGCGGCCGCTCCCGTATTATTTTCCTTGGGCGCGTAGACCGTAATGGTAGGTCGGGTCACATTGGTAGTCGCCTTCCACGGCCTGCCTGCGACCATAGGATCCGTTCTGGACGTCTCGATTTCAGGGCTCGGGACGGGCTGGGCATCCGGTGGCGTTCCAGGCCACAACGGCAGTTGAGTGTGTCCGTCGGCAGGTTGCCAGACCACTGATTGCGCATGCGCACTTCCGCTCATGCCCAGCAGAAATAAAACAGTTAGCCACGCCCTCACAGCCCATCCCCTGCGGACAATCGCGCCCGCGTCACTGAGGAATAACACTAGCAGAACCGGTCCTGCTTGCGGATGCAGAATCGCGCGTTCGATGGCTGAGGTAATCTTCCGTGCGCTGATGCGAATCGTGGCAAGAAAACGAAAATATCAGCGGCTCCGGTGCTCTGGCTTTGCCCCCTTTGATAAAGGGGGCTACGGGGGATTTGCTCTTGATCTTGCTTCTAAAAGCAACAGGCAAAAGCAAAAGCAAATCCCCCTCGCCCCCCCTTTTTCAAAGGGGAGGCAAAAAGGCTCGCTCTCCTGATCATTCCAGGAGGGACGTCTACTGGAAGGGGCATCGGTCAATGCGTCGATCTTCGCTGGCAGGCGAGGCGACCGCCGTGGCCCGTTGGTTTCTGGCGGAGGTAAATTCGTCCCACGATGTCGTCACGCCGGATTAACTCCAATAAGACGTGATACTCACTCGGGGCCGCCTAACCTGAATTCCCAATTGCAGGCCGCTGCCATGCTGCAAACCGCGACGATTCTGTTGGCGATTACCGCTTTGGGCGGTTTGCTCATGGCGACCATTCGCTTCACCACCAAACATAATCCACCCGCCTGGCTAGCGATGCTGCATGGCCTGCTGGCTGCGTCGGGCTTGACGCTGCTGCTCTATGCGATCTGCACGCAGCCTGTTCCGGCGATGGCGACGCTGGCGTTGGCGCTGTTCCTATTGGCGGCCGCAGGCGGCGCGGTGATGAGTCTTGCGTACAAGTGGCGACAACGCCTATTGCCGGCTTGGCTGGTCGTCGCCCACGCCATCGCGGCGGTCACCGCGTTTGTGTTGTTGCTGATGGCGGCATTCGGCCAGGCGTAACCGGCATATGGGTGGGAGCTAATCTAGGTGGGGAGCTTGGTGCGATAGCAAGCTCCCTTCGGATCAGCGCAAGCTGTAACCGGAGACCCGCCAGGTCTGGTCGCTGTCCAGATGGAACGACACCAGCTCGCGCACCGGCTGCGGCGAGTTGGCGAACTTGGTGGCGTAGACCACATTGACGTAGTTGCCGGCCGGTACCTCCGCGCCCGCCGGATAAACAGCGCGAGTGACCGCCACCTGTTTACGCTCGGCGACGACGCCGACTTTTTGCCGGTCCAGCGAGACCTGCTTGACGAACTCAGCCTGGTTGGTCGCTGCTTTGGCCACCGGAGAGGCGCCCGCCCAGACTTCTGCGGTCTTGTTCTGGTCCACCATTTGCACCACCTGCGCCGCGGCCTTGGTCATCTCGGCATCCTGGCGTGCGACCTGGGCCTGCTGTTCGGGCGTCAGTTGCTGCTGCTGAGTGACCTGCGGCTTCGGGGCGGGCGCACGCGCCGGTTGTGCCGTCTGCTGCGCGCTAGCGACACCGGCGAATGCCAGCAGCAGCGAAGCGAGTGCGAACCTGGAAGTCTTCATACGCAATTCTCCAAATTAAGAACGTAGGTCGGGGCTACGCCCCCGACGCAGGAAATCCATCAATACATAGGTCGGGAATCGTAGCCCCGACCTACGTTGTTCACGGGCGGTCGCTAATCTAGGCCAGCGAACGCTATAGCACAGTCAAAAAATCTTCAGTGGGTCGTCGCGCTGGCATCGACCCGGATTTCGACCCGGCGATTCGGAGCCAAGCACGCGATCAATGCCGTACGCGCCTGGTCTTCGCAATCCTTGACCGGTTCGCTTTCGCCGCGTCCCTCGGCGGTAATGGCCGACGCCGTTACGCCGCGAGCGATCAGGAACTCGCGTACCGTCTGCGCGCGACGTTGCGACAGCAGCTGGTTGGCTGCATCGCTGCCGATCCTATCGGTATGGCCAACGACTTTGATCGATGCGTTGTCGGCTTCCTTGAGCTTGCCTGCGATGGCGGTCAGTTCTTCCTGCCCCCTGGGCAGAATGTCGTCGACACCGTATTTGGCGAACGCGAACAGCGCGTCGGCCGACAGACTGAAATTCCGTTCCTTGGCCTCGTCTGCCACCGGCGCCGCGTCCACCAGCAGATCGGCGCAGGAAGCCGGCGCCCAATGAAAGGTCTGGGCCAGATAGTCCTTGTCGTAGACGACTTTGTATTGGCAAGTGATGATCTGGCCGTTCTTGCGGAAGTGGAACAGGTAGTCCCACTCGCGCACGCCGGCATAGCCTTCGTGGAAATGCGGGCGACCCAGCAATTGGTAGAGCTGGTCCTTGGTCATGCCCGGTCCCACCAGGCGCAGATCGCCCAGGTTGGGAAACGTGCCGCCTTTCATCACGATATGCGCCGGGTCTGGGAAGACGACTTCGCCGGCGACGCCCTGCGGGCTGATATCGCGGCTGACATGGCGCGTGCCGCAGGCCGAAAGCAGAAGTGCGGCGCTTGCCGAGAGCAGCAGCGCGCGGGTGATTTTCAAGTTGTGTTTCATATGTATTCCCCTTGGAAGATGGTGGCGGCGGGATGCCCGATGCTGGAGGCGCGGGCCCTTCCGCGAAGGAAGGGCCCGCAAGCCGTTACCACTGGATGCCTGCACCGACGGAGAAGCCCCAATCGCGGGCGGTGTTGCCGCTGGCCTGCGCCTTGTAGACGTAGCGACCGTTCTCGGTGATGCCCGACAAGCCGAAGGCCATGCCGTATTCGCCCTGGTAGCCACCAAAGCCCACCGCTAGCATGCTCTTGCCCGGCAGGTACGCCTGCGGCAAGCCGGACATCGCCATCGCCGAGGAAGTCGCACCGCGGTAGTTGCGTTCCATCGTCCACACGTCGTTGTCCAAGTCGGCCAGGCGGCTGTCGGTGTATTGATTGGCCTGGGTGACGGCGGAGTTCACGCCCGCGGTGAGCTGGTTGACGTTGACCGCATCGGTCCCGGCGATGCCCGGCGCCACGCCGGTAATCGTGCGACCGCCCATGTTCACTTCGCCGGTCGAGTTGCTGCTGCCCACGTAAGCTGCGTTGTAGTTGGTTTGCGCGCCCACCGTGGTGGCCGAACCCGCGCCCAGCGCCACGCTGTTGCCGTGAGTGGCCGAGGCGTTGTTGCCCAAGGCGGTGCTGTTGGTGGCCGAGGCGGTGGAACCGGTACCGATCGCGGTGCTGTTGGTGCCGGTGGCATGGCTCTGGTTGCCCACCGCCAGTGCGTTGTTGCCGCTGGCGACCGCCCCGTTGCCGCCGGCAGAAGCATTGGTACCGGTCGGTAGCGGCTTGACGATCGGGCCTTCCTGGCTGACCTGGAACATGCCATCGGCGCCGTTCTGTACGGCGTTGATGTCGCCGGTGACGTTGTTCACCGTATCGGTCAGGTCGCTGATATCGCCCTGGATATCGACGATGTCGCCTTGGATGTCGGTGATATCGCCCTCGATGGTGGTGACACGGTTGTCCAGATTGGTGATGGCGTTGTTGAGGGCGGTGTTGTCGACGGTGATGCTGTTGATGCCGGCGTTCAGCTGGTCCACGTTGACTGCATCGGTGCCGGCGATACCCGGCGCCACACCGGTGATGGTGCGGCCGCCGACGTTCACTTCACCTGTGGAGTTGCTGCTACCCACATAGGCGGCGTTGTACCCGCTCTGCGCGCCGACGGTGGTGGCCGAACCCGCGCCCAGCGCGACGCTGTTGGCATGGGTGACGGTGGCGCCGGCACCCAGAGCCAGACCGTTGTCGGCGGCAACGTTGGCACCGCTGCCAAGAGCAGTGCTGTCGGTCCCGTTGACGACGGCGCCGTTGCCTTGGGCGATGGCGTTGTCGCCGGTAGCCGACGCGCCGGTACCCACCGCGATGCTATTGCTGCCGACAGCGGTCGCGCCATCGCCTGCGGCATAGCCGCCGTCGCCGCTGGCCACGGTGTTGGGGCCAATGGCTACCGCGTTCACGCCGCTGGCGACGGAATCCGGATCGGTCGAGTTGGCGTGGAAGTACATGATGCCGCCGCCGGAGACGATGCTGTTGATTGCTAAGTTGGTCGCATACAGCTGCGAACCGTTGATGGCATCCGTGCTGGTGGCGCTGATCTGGCCTGCTGCGACATTGGTGATCTGGCGCTCGTTGCCCGCGCTGCCCACGCTGACCACACCCACCGGGGCGATACCCTGGAAGTTGTAGGTCGTACCGCGGATGACGACGCTGGGGGTGGCGACCGCTGCGGAGGTCAGGGCACCGGCACCGAGAGCGACGCTGTTGGCGGTGCCTGCAGTTGCCCCGAGACCGACGGCTACGGAGGAATCTCCCGCTGCCGTCGCATTCACGCCTGTCGCCAGTGCGTTGAGGCCGGTGGCGCCGTCGTTGTTGTAGTTGCCGCCGACTAAGCCGTTGTCGTTGACGCTGTAGTAGTGCGTGGCGGTCGCGGCCACCGTATCGGCCACTGCTCTCAGCTGACGAATGTTGACCGCATCGGTGTCTTGCGTGCCGCCCGCCACATTGGTGATCTGGCGCTCTCTACCCGCCTGACCCACCGACACTGCGCCTTCGGTCGATGCGACGACCGCATTGGAGAACAGCTCAGTCGCGCCGCTCATGCCAACGCGGTCTGCAACCGCTGCGCGGCCAAGCGCCACGCCATTGAGTGCGGTGGCTTGGGAGCCGAAGCCCATGGCGACTCCACCTTCCGCGCTGGCGTTCGCCTGCCGTCCAATACCCACCGCAAAATTCCCCGTCGCGCTCGCCGATTGACCCAAGGCAACGGTCGAGAAGCCCGTCGACTGTGTGGCATCGCCAATCGCTATCGCGCCATTGCCGGCGGAATTGGATGCGCCGCCGATGGCGATACCCAGTCGCACAGAGGCGCTGCTTCCGACACCGATGGCGATGGTGTGCTGGGCTGTGGACGAGGTTCCCGTACCAAGCGCCACGGCGTTGACGCCAGTGGCGTTGGCCCCCGAACCCGCAGCAAAGCTGCTATCGCCGCTCGCGGTGGTATTCACGCCGGACGCTATGGCGTTGAGACCGGTGGCACCGTCGTTGTTGTAGTTGCCGCCCTGCACGCCGTTGTCGTTGACGCTGTAGTAATGGGTCGCCGAACCGTCCACCAGATTGGTGACCTGATCCAAGTTGACCGCGTCGCCGCCATTCACCGCGGGGCCTACGTTGGTGATGGTCGTATTGCCCGCATCGATGCCGATGTTGGTGATGCTGGGACCGCCGGTGATGAAGCTCACGCTGCCGTCGGTGATCAGCGTGTCGCCCACGGTAACGCTGGTGAAGTTGGGGTTGGCCACCACCCCAACGGTCATCGTACCGGTGGTGTCGTCATACGCGACGGTGGCATTGCTGCCCGCTGCCATCGTCAACGTTTCATTCGGCGCGATGTTGCCGGTGTTGGTGCCGTCGGTGATGTTCCAGCCGGCGTTGGCGACGTCGCCGATCGCTTCGACCGCCTGGTTGGTTGCAAACAGCTGCGAACCGTTAATCGCGTCGGTCGAGGTATTGGTGACTTGGCCGGCCGCCACGTTGGTGATTTGCCGCTCGGTGCCGACACCACCCACGCTGACCACGCTGGTCGGCCCGGTGCCTTGGAAGCTGTACGCCACGCCGTTGATCGTCGTGCCGGTAGTCGCTACCGCCGCTGCCGTTACCGAACCCGAACCCAGCGCCACATCGCCGACGCTGGTGCCCGCTACCGCGCCTGCACCGATTGCCGTGGCGTCGTTCTGGCTGGCTACTGCCCCGACGCCTGCGGCAAGCGCGTTGACGCCGGTGGCGCCGTTGTTGTTGTAGTTGCCGCCCTGCACGCCGTTGTCGTTGACGCTGTAGTAATGCGTCGCTACACCGTTCACGAGGTTGGTCACCTGGTCCAGGTTGACCGCATCGTCGCCATCGACCGCGGCCCCTACGTTGGTAATGGTCGTATTGCCAGCATCGATGCCGACGTTGGTGATGCTGGGACCGCCGCTGACGAAGCTCACGCTGCCGTCGGTGATCAGGGTGTCGCCCACGGTGACGCTGGTGAAGTTGGGGTTGGCCACCACGCCCACGGTCATGGTGCCGGTGGTGTCGTCATAGGCCACTGTGGCGTTGCTGCCCGCTGCCATCGTCAACGTTTCATTCGGCGCGATGT
>NZ_JBFUHQ010000008.1:0-121924 GCF_056402315.1 Pseudoxanthomonas sp. P4_B2 | reverse complement strand
GGCCAGCTTGCCCTGCTCGAAGTCGCGGCCAGCGCCGCTGTCGAAGCTGGCATAACGCTCGGTGCGCCATTGTTCCCACGGCGATTCGGTCAGCAGCGCATGGGCCACTTCCAGCCCGCGCGCGAACGCGTCCATGCCGCCGATATGGGCGATGAACAGGTCCTCCAGGTCGGTCGACTCGCGGCGCACCTTGGCATCGAAGTTCAGGCCGCCTTCTAATCCGCCCTGGCGCAGCACCACCAACATCGCGCCCACGGTGTCGTACAGGTCGGTCGGGAACTGATCGGTATCCCAGCCGTTCTGCGCATTGCCGCGGTTGGCGTCGATGCTGCCTAGCAGGCCCTGATCCGAGGCCACCTGCAGGTCGTGCTCGAAGGTGTGCCCGGACAAGGTGGCGTGGTTGGCCTCGATGTTCAGCTTGAAGTCCTTCTCCAGGCCGTGCTGGCGCAGGAAGCCGGCCACCGTGGCGCTGTCGAAGTCGTACTGGTGCTTCATCGGCTCCATCGGCTTGGGCTCGATCAGGAAGTTGCCGGTCAGCCCGATGCTGCGGCCATAGTCGCGGGCCATGGTCAGGAAGCGGGCGAAGTGGTCGACCTCGCGCTTCATCTGGGTGTTGACCAGCGAGGCGTAGCCTTCACGGCCGCCCCAGAACACATAGTGCTCGCCACCCAGTTCGACCGTGGCCTCCAGCGCCGCCTTGACCTGCACGGCCGCGCGCGCGACCACGGCGAAGTCYGGATTGGTCGACGCCCCGTTCATRTARCGCGGATGCGAGAACAGGTTGGCCGTRCCCCACAGCAGCTGGGTGCCCGTCGCCTCCTGGCGCGCCTTGGCCAGGCCGACCATGTGCTTGAGGTTCTTCTCGTACTCGCCGACRTCTTCGGCATCGGGGGCCAGGTCGATATCGTGGAAGCACCAGTACGGCACSCCCAGYTTGCTGAAGAACTCGAASGCCGCATCGACCTTGGCCTCGGCCGTGGCCATTGGCGAACCCGCTTCCCACGGGAAGCGGCGGGTACCCGGGCCGAACGGATCGTGGCCGGCGTTGCAGAAGGTATGCCAGTAGCACACCGCAAAGCGCAGGTGCTCGGCCATGGTTTTGCCGCCGATCTTCTTGTCGGCCTCGTAGATCTTGAAAGCCAGCGGATTGTCCGAATCGCGACCTTCGAAGGGAATCCGGCCGATACCGGGGAAATATTCTTTGCTGCCGATGAAGGGGGTGTTGTTCATGAGGGTGTTCCTTTCGTTTTCCCTAAGGAAGAGTGGAGGGGGTCGTCATGCGGCGTGGGGCGACCGCACCGCGGCGAGGTGATCGAGAAAGCGTCGATAGGCTTGCTGATAGGCGGGCACTCGGCTGGGATCCGGCATGCATTCCAAGCCTCTGTCGCTGGACACATGAAGACTGACCAGTTCGGGCAGCGGCGCCGTATCGCCTTCCGCATTTCGCAGCGACCACAGCGCCTGCAGTGCCGCGCCGAAAGCCGCGCCTTCCGTCTCTTGCGGCACTTCCACTGGCAGATTAAATACGTCCGCGATCATCTGCCGCCAAGCTTTGCTGTTCGCTCCACCACCGGTCAGCACGATGCGGTCGAACGCCATGCCGGCAGTGAGAAAGGCGTCGTACCCATATCTCAGAGTGAAAGTCGCCCCTTCCATCGATGCGCGATAGAGCAACGCGGGCGTTAAGTTTTGCGTATCCATGCCGTGGAGCGAACCGCGCGCGTTCGGCAAATCTGGCGTGCGTTCGCCGCTGAAGAACGGCAGCAAGGTCAGGCCGCCGGCGCCCGGTGGAGTCGATTCGATCAGCGGATCGCCTTCGCTGGTCTTCATGCCGAGCGTACGTGCGACTGTCTCCGTGGCTCCGGTGCAATTCATCGTGCAGATCAGCGGCAACCAGCCGCCGGTCGACGAGCAGAAGGCCGCCCATGAACCGGCCGGGTCGATCACGGGTGTGTCGGAGTAGGCGAACAGCGTTCCGGAAGTGCCCAGGCTCATCGACAGACGGCCCGGCACCACGCAGCCGGTACCTATCGCCGCCATCATGTTGTCGCCGCCGCCGACCGCGATACGCACGCCGTGCGCCAGTCCCAGCGCGTCAGCGATCGCAGGCAGGATCGCGAAGGTGGTGCCCAGTTCGACCAGCGGCGGCAAGCACGGCGAAAGATCGCGATCGGGATCGATGGCGGCCAGCATCTCTTTCGACCATTGCCTTGTGCGGACATCGAGCCAGCCGGTGCCTGAGGCATCGCCGACCTCGGTAAATTTCTTGCCGCTCAGGTAGAAATTCAGATAGTCGTGCGGCAGCAGAATGGTCGCCAACTCCTCGTACACCTGCGGCCGATGCTTGCGTGTCCAAGGCAGTTTCGAGGCGGTGTAACCGGCCAGGATGGGATTGCCCGCGATCTCGATGCAGCGCTGCGCGCCACCCACGGCATCCATGATCTCATTGCACTCGGCGCTGCTGCTGGTGTCGCACCAGAGCTTGGCCATTGCAAGGATTTCTCCATCCTTGTCTAGCGGCACGAAGCCATGCTGCTGCCCGGAGACGGCCAGCGCGACGATGTTGCGGCGAATGCTGGGATCTATGCCTGCGAAGCAGATTCCGATGGCATCCACCCAGGCCTGGGGATGCTGTTCGCGGCTGCCGTCCTCGCCGGCAATGAGCTCCAGCGGCGCGTTGGCCACGCCTACTATCCCTCTGGCCTCAGCGTCGTAAACCACCACCTTTACGCTCTGGGTCCCAGCGTCGATTCCGGCAACGAGAGTCATGGGAAAGCCGCTCCGCCGGCAAAAAAGTTAGCGCTACCATTTTTGCGGCAAAAAAAATGGCGACCTGGGAAAAAGAGTGCGCGCACTTACTTGTCGATCCGGATCTTGGGGAGATCGCACTTTAACCAGAGGTCGGAAAAAAAGCCTGCTGCACCGCGGAATCTTTTCTAGAACAGCGACTTATTGGATTGCCGACAGGGTGGATTCGCGATTGCCGACTTGGCGTGCCGAGGCGGGTCGAGCGCTGCTTTCCCGGATCTGCCCAACGGATCCGCGTCTTTTCCGGCCCCTGGCTGATCGGATCAACCTGTTTTACACGGGTCGGGTAGCAAGGCGAGAAGTTGCGATAGGCGATAGGGCTTGGGCAGGAACTGGGTAGAGGCAGGGATCGACGGCAGCTGCGCTCGCGCGTGCCCCGATACCAAAACGACCCGGGTTTGCGGATAACGCGCCTCGATGAGCTCGGCAAGGTCGAGTCCCGATACTTCCCCCGGCATGCTGACATCGCTGATCACCACATCGTAACTGCCGCTCGCCAACCGCCGGATCGCTTCGGTCCCTTCCGCCGCGACCTCCACATGGTGCCCCTCAGCGGTAAGGCTATCCCCTATCAGCCCGCGCAGATCTTCTTCGTCTTCGATGAACAGGATCGAGGCCATTGTCAGTCCTTGGCAGTGGGAACGCAGAGTTGAATGACGGTGCCTACCTGTTCCTGGCTTTCAATCGACGCAAAACCGCCCGATTGGGCCGCAAAACCGAACACCTGGCTCAGGCCCAAACCGCTGCCCTTGCCGACGTCTTTGGTGGTGAAGAAAGGCTCCGTGGCGCGTTCGGCAACCTCGGGCGACATCCCACTGCCGTTGTCGCCGACGCGAACGCAAACGAAATCCTGCGATCGGCCTTCCGAATCCTCCGCGGCGCGATGCACCAAACACGTGGACACGGTGACGGTCCCGCCACGGGGCATGGCATCGCGGCTGTTGGCCACCAGATTCATCATGCTGGCTTCGAACTGTGCCGCATCGATGAACACCGGCGGCAAGTCCGGCGCGAGATCGATCTTGAATTCGACCGCTGGTCCGCATGTGCGCCGATAAAGTTCCATCGACTGGGCCAGAAGCTCATTGAGATCGTGTCGTTCGGCGACCAGGTTCTGGCCGCGAGCGAAACTCAACAGCTGCCGGGTCAGCAAAGCTCCTCTGTCGGCCGCGCGCAGGGCCGTATCCACCAGCTCTTTGGTACGGGCATCGGCCCCCGGGCGAACGCCAATCATATCCAGGCTATTGATGATGACGGTCAACAAGTTGTTGAAATCGTGCGCCAAGCCGAAGGTCAGCTTGCCGATGGCTTCGATCTTCTGCGATTGGACCAGCGCCTTTTGCGCTTCCATCAACCGATTGTTCGCTTCGAAGCGTTCGGTGACGTCCCGCGTTACCTTCGCATAACCGATCAACTGGCCTTCGCGCCAGATTGGATCGATGACAACGCTGGCCCTGAACCGGGTCCCGTCTTTGCGGAGCCGCCATCCTTCCGCCTCGTATTTCCCTTGCGTGCGCGCCGCCTCTAGGCCCAACGCCGGCATCCCCTTTTCGACATCTTCAGGCAGATAGAACTTGGAAAAATGCTGCCCGATGATTTCGTCCTGGCTATAACCCTTGATACGCCGGCCGCCGGAATTCCAGCTTCGCACATACCCCTGCGGATCAAGCATGTAGATCGCATAGTCGGTAACGCTTTGGATCAGCAAGGAGAGCTGGTGCGCCTCGTAGCGCAGATCGACTTCGGTTGTGTCTTTATCGAAAGCGAGCATAGCGACGCCGGTTTGGGGAACGGAAGGTCATTACGTACAAGAAGAAAGCACGGACGCGAGCATGCTATTGGTAATTTTGGTGCACCCCATGCGAAAACCAGGCGAAGAAGCCTCTCGCGCGTCTTACGCTAGCAGAGACAGGCGTTATGGCCGCGTCAGGGTCCGGCGGGACGCAATCCAAGCGATATCGGCCTGGGGATGACGAGCTATGGTTCTCCATCTCCCTTTTATGCGCACTTTGCGCAGAATTCACACCTCCGAAACCCTCACGCGCGCACCCTCCCGCCCACACGCCGGACTGTAGTGCCGGCGCCCCTAGGGAGGAGCCGAAGATGAAGAAATCCACACTCTCGCTATTGTTCGTAGCCAGCATGACGTTGGTGGCTCCGGTGGCGTTCGCCGGCGATGGTGGAAACAGGAAGATGGACGCCGACGGCGATGGCGCGGTATCCGCCGCCGAACACGAAGCCGGCGCGAAGGCGATGTTCGAGAAGATGGACGCCAACAAGGACGGCAGCGTCACCGCCGCCGAAATGGACGCCGCGCATGCGGCGATGGGCAAGAAGAAGATGGAGGGTGAAATGTCGTCCGTGGAGAAGATCAAAGTGATCGACAGCAACGGCGATGGCAAGCTTTCCGCCGATGAGCACAGCGCCGGTTCGCGGGCGATGTTCGAGAAGATGGACACCGATAAGAACGGTTCGTTGAGCCAGGCCGAGAACGAAGCCGGTCACAAGACGATGATGACCAAACATTGACGGCGACTAAGACATTCTGTTTTCCTCTCATGACCGTCGGCAAGGACAAAGCGAAAAGCGCCAATAACGGATGGAAGACCTGCAGCCGCGGACACAAGTACCGCGGCTCAGGTCCCTGTCCGAAATGATGGCCCGGGAAGGCGCCCAGAGTTCGGATAAAGTGGTAATCAAGCGTGTAGCTTTGGATGAAGGAGCGGTTAATCCGATAGGGTCCGCGTGTGTTCTGCGATAGGCGCTTTTTGGCTTTTCCTTCTTTCCATTCTTGCCCGGACCCGGAGCCCGCGATGGCCAATCTTCCCCGTTCCACCGCCGATGATTTCGATCCTGCCGTAATGCGTCTGTTCGACCAGTACGTGCATGGCGATATCGACCGCCGCGGTTTCCTGCAGGGCGCCGCGCGTTTCGCCGCCGGCAGCGCGGGTGCCGCCGGATTGCTGGCCGCCCTGACCCCGCAGTTCGCGGCCGCGCAACAGGTCGACCCGGACGACAAGCGACTGTCGGCGCGCTATGTGGAGTTCCCCTCGCCCCAAGGTTATGGCACCGGCCGGGGTTATCTGGTGAAACCGGCCGCGGCCAAAGGATCCTTGCCCGTGGCGCTGGTGGTGCACGAAAACCGCGGCCTCAATCCGCATATCGAAGACATCGCGCGACGTCTGGCACTGGAAGGCTTCATCGCCTTCGCGCCCGATGCGTTGTTCCCGCTGGGCGGCTATCCTGGCGACGAGGATGCGGCGCGTACCCTATTCGCGAAGCTGGAGCAGCCGAAGAGCCGCGAGGACTTCATTGCTGCGGCCAAGTTCCTGCTCAGCGCGGAAGGCGGCAACGGCAAACTGGGTGTAGTGGGATTCTGCTACGGCGGCGCCATCGCCAACTTCCTCGCCACGCGCATGTCGCAGGTCGCCGCAGCGGCCCCGTTCTACGGTGGCGCGCCGGCGATCGAGGACGTGGCCAACATCAAGGGCGAACTGCTGGTGGTGCTGGCCGCCGACGATGAGCGCGTCAACGCAGGCTGGCCGGCGTATGAGCAAGCGTTGAAGTCGGCCGGCGTGCGTTACACGCTGCTGCAACCAGCGGGCACGCAACACGGCTTCAACAACGACACCACGCCGCGCTACGACAAAGCCGCCGCCGCAGAGGCGTGGAAACAGACCATCGCCCTTTTCGAACGTACCCTCCGCACTCAGCAACCTGGGTAAGACCGAAGGCCGAACCTCGTGAAGCCGCGGGCAACGCGCTTCGCTCAAGACATGCCAAGAGCCTACACGGGCTGCGACGCGGGCCCCAGACCGTCGCTATCCTTCGCGCGGCGCGACGTCGGGAACATCAACGCGATGCCCGCGGCGGCCAAGCCGACCATCATCGCGCCGATGTACATCCATGCGTAGCTTCCGAAGCGATCGAACAGCCAGCCGCCCGCCAGCGGCCCCAGCGCCATGCCCAGGCCGGAAAGCAGTCCCGCCGCACCCAGCACGGTGCCCAGGATGCGCGGCGGGAACGCGTCGCGCGCCAGCGAGGCGTATAGCGGCATGGTGCCGCCGTAGGCCAGGCCGAAGACGATCGCCACCACGTAGAAGCCGTCGAGCTGATTGACACGCAGGTAGGCCGCCGCCGCCAATGCCTGGATGAGAAGGCCCGCCACCAGCACCGGCTTGGCGCCAAGGCGGTCGGCCAGCACGCCGAACAAGAGGCGGCCGCCTAGCCCGGCTGCGCCCTCCATGCTGTAGATGGTGACGGCTGCCGTGACCGAAAGTCCGCAACCGACGGCGTAGCTCACGGTGTGGAAGATCGGCCCCGAGTGCGCCGCGCAGCAAGCGAAGAAAGCCAAGGCCAGCACGATGAAAGGTTTGGACCGCAGCGCCTGCGCAGCCGTCAGCTCACGCGTGCCGCTGCCCTGGCTCTCGTCTGCGACGGTTGCGCCCGGCACCGCGCGCACGAACCATACGGCCGGCAGTGTCAGCGCCCACGCCAGCAAGCCGACGATCATCAACGTGGTGCGCCAGTCGTATCGATCGATCAGCCAGGCCACTAGCGGCGATAAGGTCATGGGCGCCACGCCCACGCCCGCCGATACCAGCGAAATGGCCAGATTGCGATGTTTCTCGAAGGATGACGCCGTCGCGGCCATCACCGGGGTGAAGAAGCTGGACGCGGCGATGCCCAACAGCATGCCGTAGCTGAGTTGGAACTGCAGCAGGCTGCCGGCGCGACTGGCCAGCACGCAGGCAAGACCCAGCAACAGCGCGCCGATCAACACCACCACGCGCGGTCCGTATCGATCGCTCAGCATGCCCCAACCGAAGCCGGCGAAACCCATGCTGAGAAAGGCCAGAGTCATGGCGCTGGAAAGTCCTGCACGCGACCAACCGGTGGCGGCGCTCATGGGTTGCAACAGCACCGCCAGCGCGAACACCGCGCCGATGGCAACGCAGCCCAGCAACGCACCGGCAGCGACCAGCGGCCAGTTGCGGTCCATGCGAAGAGAAGAAGAAGCAATTGGAGAGCTGTTCATACGCGCGGCGTTCTGGGCTGTCTCTATCTAGACGCACCAGGCACCCCAAAATCGACAAGCTTGTCGCGGATCGCGCTTTCGGTTGATCCGGCCTGCATTGCACGCTGCTGCAGCCCGTGAGCGGGCTGTTCCGCTTCACTCGGCCGCTTCGGGAAATACCGGCAGCTTCGCGAGGTCCTTCTCCTCGTGCTGGATGATCACCGTGGCACCCAGGTTCCGCGCGAGTTTGTTGAAACGGTCCATCGAGGACAACGACTGGGCGCGGTCGCTGTTGAACGAGGGTACGCCGGCCGATTGCAGGTTCTCGCGGAAATGCGCCACGTCGCCGGACAGCAGCACGGCGCCGCGTTTCGGCAGCTGCACCAGCAAGCCATGATGGCCCGGCGTATGTCCGGGCAGATCGAGCATCACCACACTGCCGTCTCCGAACACGTCGTAGTCGCCAGTGACCTTTTCGACCTTGGCGCCCTTCTGCAGCCAGGGCGACAATTGCTTGGCGCGCGCTTCGTGGCCCGGCCGACTCAGTACTTCGAAGTCGCCCTGCCCGATCAGCAGTTTCGCGTGCGGAAAATCCGCCGCCTGACCGATGTGGTCGAAGTGGTAATGGCTGATACCGACCAGGGACACTTGCGCGGGCTCGACGCCGATTCTTGCGAGCTGATCGACGATCGTCGCCGTCAGCGATTCGGAATCCGCCTCCTGGATGAGCGGCTTGTTCAGAGCAGTCTTGGACAGACCAGTATCCCAGAGCAGATAAGCGTCGCCGTGCCGGATCAGGTAGCAGCTGCCCACGAATTTCTTGCTCTGGCCGACATAGGCACGCGTATCGGATAACTCGTCAAGATTCAGAGTCCAGAGCGAACCGCAATCCAGTCTCCACAACCGAAGATCGGGTTTCGATGCCGGCGGCGCGGCCACGGCGAGCGAGAAGGCGAATGCAAGGAACACGGCGACAATATGACGAAGGTATAGTTTCATCGAGTTGTTTCCATCGAGTCGAGCGATGCCGGTTTAGTGGAGTTGATACCCCGCTTACGATACCCGCTCATGATGACGCGGCGCATCATACGATCACTGCGCCAATGGCGACGCAGCCAGCAACCCACCGGCGGCGACCGTGAGCACTTTCCAGAAATCACCTTCCGTCTGCGTCTCTCACCTTCACCTCATAACGGAACCCCCAAGCCATCGCCAACCGAGAAACGAGAGCGGCAATTCATCCCCTCTTGACATGCAAGTAAATACTTGCATATTATTGCCGCGCGCCGGAAACCGGCAAGCATGCTTCACCGCAATGGCAGAAGCCTGATGGCATTGCGGTGGCAACTGGGCGCTCATTTCAGGCAACGGTTACGGAGAAGATCATGGTGGATATCCTGCATAGAGTCGGAATCAAGGCGTCCTTGGAGGACGTCTACAAGGCATTGGCCACCCCTGAGGGCGTGGGCGGCTGGTGGACGAATGACGCGCAAGGAGAAAGCAAAGTCGGTGGAATGCTCACCTTCCGCTTCAGCGCCGGCGGCGTCGAGATCGGCAGCTTCAAGATGAAGATTCTCGAGCTCCGCCCTACTGAGCTTGTGCTCTGGGAAGTGATCGATGGTCCTGCGGAATGGATCGGCACGACGATCCGCTTCGAACTCAAACAGGAAGACGGCTACGCCATCGTTCTGTTCAAGCACCAGGGCTGGAAGGAACCAGTCGAATTCATGCACCACTGCAGCACCAAGTGGGCGATCTTCATGATGAGCCTGAAGTCGCTCGTGGAAACGGGGAAAGGCGCTCCCAGTCCCCACGACATCAAGATCGACAACTGGAACTGAGGATTGTTGGACATCGACAAGGTTTTTAAAGCGCTGGCCGACCCCACCCGCAGGCGCCTGCTCGATCAGCTGTACCAGGAGAACGGCCAGACAGTCACTGCCCTGTGTGGGCACATGGATATGACGCGCCAGGCCGTCACCCAGCATCTGCAACTGTTGGAGGATGCCAACCTGGTCGCGGTCGTCTGGCAAGGCCGGGAAAAGCTTCACTACCTCAACCCGGTTCCGCTGCACGAAATCTACGTGCGCTGGATCGGAAAATTCGAGCGCGGCCGCCTCGGTGCGTTGCGCGACCTCAAGAAGAAACTGGAAGGTGACGACGATGAGAAAGCCTGATTATGTGTACGTGACCTACATCTCCACCACGCCCGAGAAGGCCTGGCAGGCGTTGCTCGACGCGGATTTGATGCGCGAGTGGTGGGTCGATCCGAGTGCGGGTTGCGCCCGCGTGAACGTATCGGACTGGAAGCCCGGTTCCCGGTGGGAGCACACTCGCGTCGACGCTACGGGTACGGTCGACATAGTGGGCAAGGTGATCGAGAACACCCCGCCGCGCCGGCTCGCGTTCACCTGGGCCAGGCCCAGCGAAGCCGGCGACGAGTCGAAACATTCCCGCGTCGCATTCGATATAGAACCGTACGGTGAGGGGTTGATCCGCCTGACCGTTACCCATGACGACCTGGACCCGCAAATGCTCGAAGGCATATCGGGCGGCTGGCCGAAGGTGCTCTCCAATTTCAAGACGTTCCTCGAGACCGGTCGCGCGCTCCCCCGTTCGCCCGTGGCGAGCTGATCATGAAGATCGGTGTGATCGGCATTGGCGAGATGGGAGGAACCCTGGCACGCAGATGGAGCGAGAAGGGCCACCAGGTGCGCGTCGCCAATTCGCGTGGGGCCGAGGCGGTCAGGCGATTGGCGGACGAAATCGGGGCCGATGCCGCCGATATCTACGGGGCCGTGGAAGGTGCGGACGTGGTGTTGCTGTCCATTCCGTTTCCCGCTGTGGCCAAGCTGCCCCATGACTTGTTCGACCGGGCTGCGGACGGCGTGGCGATCATCGATACGGGGAACTATTACCCCGAAGTGCGCGACCCGCGCCTCGCGGAGATCGATGCCGGCATGCCGGAAAGCGTGCGGATATCGCAGCAGCTTGGCCGCCCGGTTCTCAAGGCGTTCAACAGCATACTTTTCCACTCGCTCTCCGAACTGGGGAAGCCCGAAGGCTCGCCGGATCGGCTGGCTGTTCCCGTGGCTGGCGATGATGTCCGAACCAAGCGTATCGTCATGGAACTGGTGAACGAAATAGGTTTCGATCCGGTCGACGGCGGTTCGTTGGAAGAATCGTGGCGGCAGCAGCCTTCGACTCCCGCTTATTGTTGCGATTATGGCGCGGCGAAGACGCGGGAAGGGATAAAGGCAGCGGCGAAAGGCAAGGCGGAGAATATCCGCGACAACGAGTGGAGAGAAGGATACGGCAGACTCTATGCCAACAACCCGACTCATGCCGAGGCCCATGCCGGTGTCATCGCTATGAACCGCTCATTGAATCCGCTTTAAGACCCAATCTACGCGAACCCTCTATCTCTACGCTACGCCGATTGCGCCATTTCGACGAGTTTCCGGAAGCTACGATGCTGCAGGACCTCTTCGCGTGTCGCACGGTTTATGGATTTCTTCCAGACCTCATAGGATTCGCGCAACGCATCGAAGCCCCAACGTTCTCTTATTCTTGATGACCCGGATCGGACGCGGTCGGCGATCCGCAGCGTGACTATTGCGGCCTCGTCTACGAGTCCCGCATTCGCCTTACTGCGATCGTCCATAGACCACAGCGGACCGCGATGAAGCCAACGCGTGAAAGTGTCCAGGCTGCCGGGAAGGCCAATATGGAAGCTGCCAACGCCCAAATAGGATTCCAGCGTCAATACCTTATGCGTCAAGTTGCCAGGCAAGTACAAGGTGTCGCCCGTGGACACTAGGAACCAGCGCGACGAACGCAAGCCCACGAAAGTACCGATGTCGAATGCGGCTTGCTCGCCGCTTACATGCTGGCGCTCCACATCTTCCAGTCCTGCCGCCATGCCTTCGAACGCATCCCAAGCCAGCCAGAGTTTCTTGCCGAAGAAACAATGATTGGTGCCGTCGGGATCGTCAGAGTGGGAATCCGTCACGTTGCCCTTGGAGGCTATGACCAAAGTCATCATCTCTTGCTCAGACAGGTGGTCGGAGCCGCGGATCAAGGTGTTGAAGTCGCTGAGTGCGCGGGTGTCGATGACTTCTTCGACACGGGTTCCTCGAATGTGCAGGTCCGTTACGCCCACGATTGCCCGGCCGCCCAACCACCTGCGCATGATTTCCCGCACAGGCAATCGCTTGAGCGCGTGAGAAGGCCCGACTTGGACGCGCGAGGTTTCACGTGGCGGGAAGCGATGGCTCAACGCATGCACCAGCGCATCCTGCATCGTTGCCGAGCGATGGCTCTTGACCAAGATCGGCACCCCACGAAAAACCGCAACCTCGCGCCGGGCCATTTTCTGGAACATGGCGCCGCGGGAGTACGGCTCTGCGTGCACCTGCTTTCTAGCCAAGGATGCCGCGTATTTCGCGGCCACGCGCAAGGTGGCATCCATGTCGCGTGCCGTCGCCCAAAGCGTATCGAAAGCCCCACCCTCAACCATGCTCCCTCCTTCCCAAGCATCGGCTACTCCGCACAAGCGACGGCCCGTACCGCAACGGGCACCCTATCGGACGCGGCCCTCTATGCGTCGACGGCGTCAATTACGCTTTCGTCTCGGGAGCACGGCGGATGATGAGATCCACATCCGCCATACCCGTTAACCCGTAGTCTGATCGTCGATTGGCGCGCTCGGACCGTTGACCTTTACCGAGGTGATTCCACCCTCACGCGCCGCATCGGAGGAATACGTTTCGCTGCTTCCGATGATTTCGCCGTTGGCGGCCTTGAGGTTGAACATGGGCTTGCCGTTAGTCGCGTTCTTGCGGACGTAACGTGCGTCGATGGATGAGTTTGTCTTGACCGACTGGATGCCGTTGTTTGCTCCGGCCTTGGTCGTGTAATGCTCGCTGGTAAGGATCGTCTCCCCGTTTCCAGCCTTCAGCACAAAGTGATACTGGCCACCACTTGGCCCGGTCAATAAGTATCTGCTAGCCATCACCTAACCTCTCAAGGTCGGCGTATTGGAGCGTCTTCCGCCAATCCGCGGACACAAAGGTAGAAATAAAGGGAACGGAGGCAGTCAAGCCGATTGACTGCCTCCGTCCCTGCCGTGCCCCGGGTTTATGGGAGCACTCGGAGCTACGGGACGCAACGTAAATAGTTCACATCCCAGGGAATGACCCCGCCATCGAATCGGGTGTGTCCCTGCTCGGTTACGAGGATGATTCGGTGAGAGGACGATCGGCGAAGGTCGCTTTGACGCGTCTGGATATCAAAAAGTACGGCACCCAGATCAGCATCGCGATGCCTGAGCGGAACAATATCGCGAGGCCCTCATAATCGGTTCCCCGATCGGCAAGCGAAGGGATCTGTCCTGCGATGACATAGTAGGCGGCCGCTATGACAAAGCTGCCCACCAGCAAACTAATGGCGGACTTTGGCGCATACGAGGAACGAACGACCAGCAATGCCAGAGTGATCATGGCCATCGCCCCCATGGCGATATTCCCTGCTAGCTGGAACAGCAGAACGCGTTGCCACATGGGGTCATAGATGGGCGAGTCGGGCCGGGTGAGCGCTTCCCAGGTGCCGTCGCGGAATAGAGGCAGGAAGGTGGAAACAATCAGGATGCCGACCCTGACGATCTGCCAGATGACGAATCCAGTGAAGAGGAGCAGCCATCCCCACAGGCCGTCCAACTCATTAATTTCTTCGTTCACTTCGCCCCCCCGGGCTTTCCCCACCCGCCTAGTGTGCCCGATGCGCGCACGGTCTGGGTTAAGGTCAAGGGCGTAGGAGGAGGAATGGAGCTCGATCTGATTCCGTTGTCAGCCCGGCACCGGCGGCAGCTCGGGCGCCTCCAGGCCCTTGAACGGATCGCGCCACGCGTCGATCTCTTCGAGCTGGCGATACCAGCGCTCGACGGAGGGGTAGTCGCTCAGCGGCAGTCCCGCGACATCGTTGAAGGGCAGGAATGCCGCCATTCGGAAGTCGGCATAGGACACCGAATCGCCAACCAGCCATCCCCGCCCGGAAAGCTCGGCATCGAGGAGTGCGGCTGCCTTTCCGAAGCGCCTCAGTCCCTCCTTGAGCTGCTGCTGATCCACCGGACCGAGTCTGTACCGCTGCTTTGTCCCGCGTTCGAAATGCACCATGTCGCAGGCTCTTGCGAAGTTCTCCTTGCCCCAGCTGAGCCATTGCATCATCTCGGGTTCGTCGTCGTCCGTACGCCAGAAATCCGAACGCGCGTCGCGCGACAGCCGGCAGGCGATGGCATCGGTCTCCCAGAGGCTTTTCCCCGGGCCCAGCAATATGGGCAACAGCAAATTCGGGTTAAGTGCGCGATACCGCTCACTCTGGCCCGGAGCCAGCGGCGCAGCGAACTCGAACTCGACCTTCGCATCCAGGTGGCGGGCCACCGCCACCGCGAGGCGTGGATTGGGGTTGCGGCTGAAGAGCAGTTTCATTGCGTGCTGGTCCTTTGAAATGGAGGCCGAGGCTGCGAAGGGAAAACGTACTCCATACTGTTCTCGGCAAGCCGTTTAGGAACGTTCGCGCCGCTTTTAGCGGTCCTGCTTATGGATTCCGCCGCCATACCACCGGTGCGAACCACACTCGTATCGAGGGCAGAAACATCATGCAACCCACGGCGATGCGCGTGACAATACGAGCCATCGCCAAACCTCCATCGATGAGGCCTGCGGTCCATGGCGTGAGTTCCGCAAGCGAGATGACAGGTATAAAGGTCAACAGCACTACCCACATGCGCGCCCACTGCTTGCCGCGGAGCAACGCCAAGCTGATGCCAGCCGTGAACACGCCAATAAGCAACCATGCGGGAATGGACAGCAGGGGTGCGTCCAATCCTTTGACAAGCACGCTGGTCAGGGCAAGTAGATACGTAGCGACATACAGGCCCACCAACAATTTGATGACCGCGGGCGCCGTGGGCCGTATTTCCTTCGAAAGTTCAGCAGTTGGTGCCTGATAGGGATTGTCGGTAGCGTCCATGCCGGAATGATAGCGGCAGGACGGACTCATGCGCGCCGGACAGAGGAGCCAGAGGGAATACTGGTTTGAAAGCGGACAATCACTCCGGGTCCTGACCTCTTCGAGTCTTGAGCGACCGCCTTAGCCCACCGGCGACTGATCGATGCCAGATCACGGACCGAGTGCTATGGCATGATCGAGATGCAACGATCGGAATGGAGCACGAAACAAATGCAATCTTCCCGGATACCGTTCGAACTCAGCCTCGCCTACCCGCAATGGCAGGGATCGGGCCGGCATGAGAATCTCGCGCGCGGTGCAGCCGCGGCGGCTACGGTGTGCGGACAGTACGCGCCGCAGGTGCTCGTGCCGTTGAGCCACGACAATGCGGAAAGTGCGCACGGCGTCCAGCGCTGGGAAGCGATCTTCGCGCAGTTCCGCAGCGCACAGGATATTCTCTCGCGCTCCGGCGCAAACCGTGTGCTGACCGCCGGCGGCGATTGCGCCGTGGATGTCGCGGTGATCGATTATCTAAACGGAACCCATCCAGGGCTCAACGTGATCTGGGTAGACGCCCATCTCGACGCCAACACGCCCGCGACTTCTCCCAGCGGCAACTTCCACGGCATGCCGGTGAGTGCGATCCTGGGGCGCGCACCGGAGCCGATGCGGCCCTTTCTGGGCGCGCCGATCGATCCGGCCCGCTTCCACTACTTCGGCATCCGGATCGGCGACGACGGCGACTGGGCGCTGCAGCGCGAACTGGACCTGAAGCTGCTGGATCCGGAAACGGCCCTCAGCGGTCCGGTCCACATCCATTTCGACCTGGATGTGCTCGATCCGAACGAATTTCCTTACGTCGCCTATCCCGAGGGCGGCGTCGGTATCGAAGAGGCGATCGCACTCGTTAGTCGTATCGCGCGTGAAGCTGACGTAGTCGGCCTCACCATCACCGAATTCGCCCCCTCCAATGAAGAAGAGGCCCGCGAAGGCAGCAAGTTGATTGCAAGACTATGCGAAGCAGTCGCCAATCCATAATGCCGAAGAGGAATGCGAGCCGGTCCGCGATGCCCTCAACGCAGCCACGCGGATGGCGTTAACGCGGACAGAATCGATACCTCACTCAGCTCGCATGTGCGGCACGCGTATGCGCCGCTTTCTTGGCGGCCAATGAACGACCCACACTGCCTTTGGTTTTCGCAGCTCTCTTGGCCGCGGCCGAGCGATCAGCAGCGCTGCGCTTGCCGGATGCGGATTTGGCCTGGCGCGACAACGCGCGTTTCGATGCCGCCGCGCTGTCTTCACGCTTGAGCGCTTTCTTCACCGCATTCGAACGCGTACGCGATGGAGTCTTTTTCGCCGCTCCATCTCCAACTTCGATATCCCTCTCCGCCTTTTGCCGCGTTTCCGCGCTGGCCGTTCCTTTCTTGGGTGGAGGCAGATCGACGCCTGAGCGGCGCGCTTTCGACAAACCGATCGCAATCGCCTGCTTGGCGAATCTGGCGCCGTGCTTGCCTTCGCGGATATGTTCCATTTCCTCGTGTACGAATTCGCCGGCCTGCGTGCTCGGCGATTTCCCTTCGCGCTTATCTCGTTTAGCACGCTCTATGGTCTGCTTCTCTGGCATGAGAGTTCTCCCAGTTAGAGGACCCAGCGCCGAGGAGAATTCCTCGACGGCTGGCTGGATCCTCTACCGGAGGCCATTACTACCTTGAGCCGAGACGATCGACCCTTCTCCGGCACACGGACCGTAACGCTATCGACGTTACAGCTCGGTCAACATAGCGATGCGAAAGCGTTCTACTTCAGCGAAGACCTGCACGAAGAGTTCATGAAATCGCGAACGTTGCGGTGCGGTGAGAATCGGCGGCGTTCTGATTCACGTGAGTGAAACTCAAAGAAGACGAACATCGCAGTTCGGCAACCGCAACGGAGGAACAGTCATGACCAGCGTAAGCGCCGTAATGACCCCCAATCCGGCCGCATGCAGGATCAACACGCCTGTGCGCGACGTCGCCCGCATGATGCTCGATAACGACTGCGGCCAGATTCCCGTACTGGACGATCGGAACAGACCGATGGGCGTGGTGACCGATCGCGATATCGCCATACGCATGGTCGCCAAAAGCGGCAACGTAGCGGCCACCGCCGGCGACGTGATGACCTCGCCGATCAAGACAGTGCGAGCCGATAGCGATTTGAAGGACTGCATCTCCTTAATGGAGGAAGCAAAGGTGCGCCGAGTCCCAGTGGTGGATGCTTCCGGAAAGCTCGCCGGCATCGTTGCATTGGCCGACATCGCTCTGGCGGGAAAAAGCAAAGCGACCGCGGAAGTCGTCAAAGAGGTCTCCGCGCCGATGCGCGTCGCCTAAGTGTCGCTCCGGCAAACGGCTCCGATACTATTCACGCCGGAACCCGAACGGGGGAATGGCGCGGCGCCAGGTCCGCAACATGCACGCTTGACGCCGCTATTCATTCGTTATCCCAGTCGAATGCATTTCGTCAGTTGCCGCGGTCGAAATTGTACTGCGCCGAAGCCGCGTTGCTGATAAGCCCGGAGAGAGGCAACAACTGGCTCAGGAATCGATTCCAGCGCGTGACGCCGGCTGGGCCTACCCATACTACGTCGCCCTGACGCAGAGAGAATCGATCGGCCAGTGCGAAGGCCGCGGGCGATTTCGCATCGAGGTGGTAAACGGTAGCCGGCGAACGCTGCATGTCCTCGACCCCGCGTATGACATACACCGCTTCGCCTTTTGCGGTGATCGGATTCAGCCCTCCAGTGCGGCCCAACGCTTGCGTCAGCGACATGTCGGTAGTCTTGAAGGTGATTGCTTGGGGTCTCAGCACCTCACCGATTACGTACACCTCCTTGCGATCGTTGAACGGCAGGAACAGATGGTCCCCTGGTTTCAGATAGATGGTCGGCGCAACGCTGCCATCGCGATTCAATGCGTCCAGGTCGAGGCGATAATTGCGCTGATCGCGGGTGAGCACGAAACCAGACAGGTCGGCTTGCTCGACGTCGATGCGCGCCTTGCCGATCGCCTGCGCCAGAGTCAGCGGAACTGTGGTCATTTCCTGCGGCGAGGTGTCGGTGAAGGCGCCTTGCAGGGCAACGCGGCTACCGAAACCCACCACGTTCACATCCAGCTGCGGATCGTGCAGGTATTTGGCCAGCCGACTGGAAAGGGTGCTGCGCAACTCTTCGATGCTCATGCCGGACACGTTGATCTTGCCGGCGTAGGGATAGAAGAAGGTTCCATCCGGTTGCACCAGACGGCCATTGGTTACCGCTTGTTGCTGACTGCCGGCGGGCGTGGTCAGTTCCGGATGGTCCCACACGGTGACCAGAATGGTATCGCCCGGCTGGATGCGGTAGGTCTCGGGTCGATAGCTGGCCAATTCGGCCGGCACCGGCTCGGTGATTCTTTGTGGCGCGACCAGTTCAGGAGTGATGGCGACCATTCTGACGTCGGTGCCATTGACCAATTCACCGTTGCCCGATCCTCGGGTGGACATCTGCTGGCCCGCGCATCCAACGAGCATGATCGAAATGATTGTGACGGCACAGGAATGAGTAATATTGTTCACTTTCGGAACCCTCTTACTGATGGCACCGGCATCGAATGCGATGCCTTCTGTCTCTCGCCTTTTACCTTGCGGCGAGGGAGTGCCCGGTTGCCTTTCATCGAAGCATGCTTTGATCGAAGCATGAGCCGCGCGATTGCGGTCTTTCGGCATGGAGAGCGTAGTGAGCCGGTTGCATTAGGCGTGTGAAAAATCCTGGCTCGACCAGGCCTTTCATGGCAACGAAAATGAATATTCCGCAACCGCGGAGTGAAACGAAAATTTCAGTCCGAGATCTGCAGATAAAAGGCCATTAGACCCGCGTATTCCTTCCATGCGCGACCGCTGCGCCAAAGGGCTCTGCGCGATGGAAACCACCGCTGCCGCCAAGTGGCGCGATTGGCCGGCTCCGGCACCGGCACCGCCAGGACTTCGAGGCCGGCCTGGCGAAAAAGAAGGCTGGCGCGCGGCATATGCAACGACGAGGTGACCAGCAACACCCGCTTCATCCCGCGACTCCTGAGCATTGCCGTGGTATTGCGTGCGTTGTCGCGGGTGTCGCGACTATGTTCTTCGAGCATCAGCGCCGAAGCCGGAACACCCAGCCGGGCGATGGCCTCGGCCATTCGGTACGCTTCGCTATCGCCATTCCCTCCGCCACCGCCACCAGAAAGAACGATCACCCGCGCGCGCCCGGCCAGCCATGCGCGCGCGCCAGCGGCAAGCCTGCTGCCTTCCAGTTGGTTCGGATGCACTTGCGGACGGTCCAACCACGCATAGTCGTTGCCTCCACCCAGTACGACAACGGCGTCCGCCCGCGGAAGCGCGGCTTCGTCCATTATCGGATACCTGTTTTCGAGCGTGCCGCGCAGCCAGTCCGAGACCACCGGCACCGACCAAAGCAGCGACCACAACAGCGCGAACGAGCATAGTGCGATGGCGGTCTTTCGCCGGCGCAGGATCATCAACAACAAGCCGCACAGCCCGACCCACAACGACAGAGTCGGCGGATAGGTCAGCGATACCAGGAACTTGTCCGTCAGCGCAGCGGCGCTCTGCATCGATGCGATCAGATCACTATCCCCCTGGACACATAGAGGTAAAACACCGCGCACGCGACGATCAGGCAGAATCTGATCAGCAGCGGCTGGCGCAGCAGCGATAGCCGGTTGCAACACAGAATAGCCGCCAGGATGAGCGACACTGCGAGCCAGGCGGGGAGCAGGTAGCGGTTGGAGAAATAACCCCAGCCGACGGCGAAGAACGGCAGCAGCATGACCAGATAGACCGCCGTGCTGTCCATGATCTTCTCCCGGTACTGGGCTTTGATCAGTGGGGAAAGCAGGTGAGGCAGCACATACCAGAAAATGGAGAACGCTGCGAAATCCATGCGCACACCCGCTTCGAAGCGCGTTGTAGCCGTGTATTCCATGACGGTGTGGTACAGAGCGGGGAACAGGATGCCTATCGCCTTCTGCGACAGTCCGGAGATATAGGAAAGAAAGGCGGCGGCGGCCAGGAAGCGCTGCATGTTGGGTCGCAGCAAAAGGACGGGGGCCAGGACGAGATACAAAAGCGCCGATACATGGAAACTGCTGGCCAAAGCGCCATACAGAGCGAACTTCCACCAATGTCGCTGGTGGAACGCCAGCAACGATGCAAAAATGAGTAGTGCGGCCAACCCCTGCCGGATCGCGTTGATGGACGCGTTGACGAACATCGGCGAAACCAGCAGCAACATCAAAGAAGCGCTGAGGAAGGTGTAGTAACCGGCCGCCGTGCCGCCGAGGTAGCGGAAGTAACGACGGGTGGCGGCCACGGCGGTCGCCAGCAGCAATGCGAACAACGCCACCTGATAACCGATCAAGCTCAGGCCCAGTCGGCGGAGCCCGTAGCTCAGATAGACGAAGCCGGGTTCCAGCCGCGTCTCGACCAACCCGCCGCCCAGCCTCTGGTAGAAGCCGGCATAGGCATCGGTATCGGTACCGGTATCGAGCGACCGAGTGCCGATCAGCCAGCAGCCGAAAATCGCTACGGCGAGCAACAGCAGCAGGCTGAGGACATTCGCCGCCGAAGCATCGGCATGGTGATGGGGACGCAGGAGGGGATCGGGACTGGTCGCAGGGGGCGTGATCATCGTTGGAAAAACCTCCCTTCCGAATGGATCCGCCGGAGCATCAGCAGCATCTGGCGACGCGCCCGCCGAATCATGCCTACACTACGCGTGAACATGCGTTCACGTGCCGTCACCAGGCCCAATCTTTGCAGTTCGTCGCCTACCTGGCGGCCTGCGTGCCGCATCGCTTCCAGATCCCCGCTCAGACCGCCTGCGCCATAGCTCGGCTTATGCAGGTAGGCCAGCGCCTGGTTGATCTTTGCGCAGCGATATCCGGAATGGGCGATCTGCGCCCATAAAAGGAAGTCCTCGACCCTGCGGAACTTTTCGTCGAAACGGAAAGGAAGATCCCGGCGCAGCATGACCGAAGGCGTGGGGAAAGGATTGTTCAGCAGCATCCGTCGGCGCCCGACGATTTCCGTGCGTATCGGCATCCGCAACGGAAGGGGTTCCAGCCCGCGCTCGCGTACTTTCACGCGATGCGCAATCAATGCGATTTTCGGATCTGCAGCCAGCGCTTGTGTCTGAAGTTCTATCTTGCGCGGAACCCAGGTGTCATCCGCATCCAGGAACGCTAGGTAGTCCTGGGTGGCCCGCGCCCAACCGGCATTGCGAGCCCGCGACGGACCACCGTTGGCGGGCAGTGCGATTACTTGAATCCAGCCGGGGGGGTACTCGGCTGCGAGCGCATGCAACGTTTCCAAAGTGTTGTCGCCGCTGCAATCGTCGATCAGCAGCACTTCGGCGGGCGACAGGGTTTGCGCTGCTATCGAGGCGACTGCGGCCGAAATGGTGTCCGCGCAACGAAAACACGGCACCACCGCGCTCACCGGCGCGCGGGACCGCATGCTCAACAGGGACAGGTCCGCGGTCATGGCACCGGTACTGCCCAGGGGGCGCGCCGGAAGATTTCCCGAGCCTGCACCGCATAGTCTTCGCGGGACAGGCCTGGCATGTCTTCGCCGCTAATCATTGTTTCCAGTCCGTCAGCGAAAGCAGCGGCTCCGTTATGTTGCGCGGTGATGCGGCGCGAGGCAGGCAGGCCGATATCGTCGGCGAAATCGGCGCATTTGGGGTGGTAATCGACGATCATGAAGGGCACGCCGGCCATGTAAGCGACGATCGCTCCGTGCAGACGGGCGCTGATGAACGCATCGCACTCTCCGATAGCTTGGGCGGTCGCAATGGGATCGCAATGGAGATAATCGATTTGCCGTGCCGGAACGCCATGGGCCGTTAATGCCTGATGCCAGGTTCGCGCCAGTTCCATGTCGCCGTGAAGAGAGTGGCCATTGAGACTGAAGATTTCCACCTGCAGGCGATAACGAGTGTTCAGGGCCTTCAGAGCTTCGATCATCGACTCCTGCAACGTCGTCGCCTCGGGCGTCGAATATCCCGGCCTTGACGAATAGCGGCACGGGGCCACTCCGATGCGTAGCTTTTCACCCTGTGCGGGCAACCGAGGGCGCCCCGACGGCGGCAGCAGCATGGACAACAGGCCCGCGAGATCGCGGCCCCGATGGAGGCGTTCGCCGAGCCCCATCTCGCGCGCCAACTCATAAGACCGACGATCACGCACCGCGAGGTACGAAAGTCGGCTGATGAAAGCCTTGGCCGATTCTTGCGAAGCGGCATCCTCGAACGGACCGACCGATACACCGATCGCCGCAAGTTTCAGGCGACCGCGGCGCTGCGCGGACAACATCAACGGCTCACGGAACGACCCCCGCCCGTTGATCACCGAGCCTCCGCCCATTACCAGCAGATCGGTATTGCGTACTCCACGGAGGAAGCTATACAGCCTGCCTGTCCTGCCAAGAAGACCCGAGCCGCCGTAGACAGCGGGCGGATACCATCCCGGCATGGTGTAAAGCGAATCCACTGCCGCGATCGCCGGGCCGATCATCCTGGGCGTAGCGTTCCAGAACCGGCGCGAGGCGGCGGCGCAAATGGCCCCGAACAGGTCGTCGCCGAAATTGCGCATGCCGTAATAGCCGGTGAAGCTGGCGCGCAGATCGCGTTCCATTATTCCTCCGCGGACCGCCTGATTTCTTGCACGCCGCGATACATGGAAAACAGCAGCAGGATTTCTGCCACAACCGTCGCCACGGCGGCGCCGAATTCGTCGTACTCCGGGATCAGGATCGCATTGAGGACTACCGCGGCGGCGGTCGCCCAGCCCATGGCGCGGACCCGATAACGCATATGGCCGCCGCTGAGCAGCGCGGAACCCACCGACGTGGACAGGAAGCGAATAGGAACGCACACCGCCAGCACCATGAGAATGCTGCCGACCTTGCGATACTCTTCACCGAAAATAGGAGGTATCAGCAGCGGCGCGGTTGCGGCCAAGCCCAATCCGGTCGCGGCACCCAGCAACAGCATGGCGATATTTCCCTGGCGATACACGCGCCAGAATTTCCGGTTGTCGTGCACCGCCCAACGGTGAAGTTTGGATAGCAGAAATTTCTGGTAGATAGTCGCGGGCAGTAGATAGATCGCCGTCATCACTGCCATGGCGATGCCGTATCGACCTGCCTGGACGTCGCCATTGATGTATTTGACCAGCACCGTACTTACCTGGAAAAACACCGGATAAAGTATAGCGGCGAGCCCGTAAGGCCAGGCTTCACGCCACAGGTCCAGGAGCCCCGGGGCCGCCACGGGCGCGCCCACCACGCGCGGGCCGTGCCCCTTCAGGTCCATCTTTCCCTCTCGCATGGCGAACCTGGGCAAGAAGGAAAGAACGAACACCAACGACGCCACCGCACAATAGCCCCACCCCACCGCGCGAGCGTCCATCGACGGAATTGCGAAGACCAGTAGCGCGACCAGCAAGCGGCCGCCCGGCATCAGCAGGTGCAAGCTCGCCAACTCGCCGTAACGGTCCTCCAGCCGCAATCTGCTGCCGACCAGATTCACCGCAAGCAGGCCCAGTATCACCGGGGAAAGCAGCAGGAGCATCGAGCGCGTCGGCGCATCGACCGGAGCTCCGAACAACGCCCAGGCGATCACCGCTCCTATGGCCAGCGCGGTGGTCAGCACGTTGAAGCGCAGCGACGCGGACAGCCAGCGATCGGCGTCCCATCCTTCCGCTCCGTAAACCCTCAAACGCAACTGCGACAGTCCGAAGCCGGCAAGCGGCGCGACCATCGACACCGTTGCCAGCGAGGAAGCGAACAGTCCGTAATCCGACGGGCCAAGATGGCGCGCGAGGATCGCCTGGGCCAGGAAAACGAAAAGCGCGCCCGCCATGGTAGCCACCCACAGCATCGAAATCGCCGCGATCGCCGACCGCCATGCGGCGGGAATCATGGCGCGACGGCGTGGTTCGCCGCGATCTCGGCGGACGGCATGCATAGCAACTCACCATAGACGTCGATGGTCTTCTGGATGACGATGCGCTCATCGAAATTCCGAAGTGCCTGCTCGCGCGCCTGCAGGCCGAGGCGTCGCAACAAGGAACGGTCGTCGTCCAGTTGCGCCAACGCTTCCGCCAGCGATCTGGCGCAACGCGGCTCCACCCGCAATCCGTCCACGCCGTGCTCGGTGACGACTTCGCGGCAGCCTGGCAGTCCGGTGGTGACCAGGGCAAGCCCGCACGCAGCGCCTTCGATCAGGCTCTTGGGCACACCCTCGCGGTAATAACTGGGAAGCGCCATCACATCCACCTGCCCCAGCAACTGCGCCATGTCCTCCACGTGCCCCAGCCACCGCAGCAGCCCGTCCCTGTGCCAAGCCTCCACTTCATGGCGCAGCACCGAACGCGGATTCCCCGCATCGGGCGTACCTGCAAGCAGTAATTCGATCTTGCGACCCTGCGCGCGCAGTTGTATCGCGGCATCCACGTACTCGCGAATGCCTTTCTCCCAAACCAGACGCGCAGCCAGCAGCACCTTGAGGGGACGATCTGCGGTGTCTTCGCGCACGGCTGGACAGAAACGCTCGGTGTCCACGCCCGAGCTTCTGATTAGCCGGATCTTCTCCGGTGCGGCAAGCCGGAGCTTGGCGAACGCTTCGGCATCATCGGGATTCTGCAAAATGATCCGCGAGTTTCCGTTCGCCAGCGTGCGTCGCATCAGCGCGACGACGAGGGGACGCAGCATGCGCGCCTTAACGTGGTCGCTGGTGAACACATAGCCCATGCCGGCCACTGCATTGACGACCGCCGGAATAGCGGCCGCGCGGGCTGCGACGGCGCCATACACCGCGCATTTCACCGTGAAGTTGTGCAGAAGATCCGGACGTTCCCGCTGCAGCAACCCCACCAGCTGGCTCAGCAGCCAGGTTTCGCGCAAAGGATTCAGACTGGAACGATCCATCGGCAGCGTCAACCAACGGATTCCGTACTCGGCGAAGCGCGCACCGAACTCCCCGGGCGGCGAAATCATCACCACCTCCACCCCCAACGTCCGCAGCCTCAGCGCCGAGGTTAGCCGGAAGTTGTACAGATACCAATCGGTGTTGGCGAAGTACGCTATTTTCATCGGGCTTTCACCGACCGTCATCTCAAGCCCGTGGATAGCCCGGGCGGTTCAATGTCGGCGGCGAACCATTGAAGGCGGCGCCCGGATTGTATTTGGGCGCCGCGCAGCAATGTTCCCGTCTTACCGGCCGAGCCCCTGGCCGGTTAGCACGTCATTAAGCAATGTCGTGCCCTATTCACAGCGGAATGCTCACGGCGGGATGCATCGCGCACCCCGCCGCGGGCGCTTACATGGCGTACGCCTACTTGGCGTAATAGTTGGTCAGAACCTTGATATTGGTGCAATCGCTTGTTTTCGCGATGTGCGCTCCGGTCCCGTTGTTCCCGTCTACCATCCCCACGATCGGCACCGCCGTGGCGGTGGTGTATTGGATGCCATGCAGACTAGCGTTGTTGTTGCGGAAATAGTTGCCGCTGACCTGGTAGTTGTCGGTTCGCACCCGAATCATCAAACCGACCAGCATGTTGTGGCGGATCCTGTTTTGAGTGATGTAGCCGTCGTAAGGCGAGATGGTCAGGATTCCGTAGCCGCTATTTTCCTCCACGTAGCATTTCTTGATGGTCACGCCCTGGACCCGCTTGTAGACCATGATTCCGTTGGCCTGGTTTTTGCGGATGTCGCAGTTCTCGATAAGCACGCTCGAAGCCGCGTTGTCATTGCTGGGCTCGACATCGATCCCGCACGCGAAGCTGAGCCCGCGATTGCTGCTGAACTCGCTGTCGTACACCTTTACGCCATGCGCATTGGCGATCGTCATCCCATGACGGCGGTTGCCGGTGGACACGATGTTCGAGATCATGACGTCGCGTGAAGGGATCGGAGCGGCATCGGCGACCATTGCACCGCCGATACAGACTCCATCACCCCAACACTTGGAAACCAGGATGTCGCGTACAGTTACTCGAGTAGAACCCAGCACCTGGATGCCATGGCCCCATTCGCCGGTGGTTCCCAAGTGGTTATCGCGGTCGCCCACGATCTGGCCGCCGGAAATCTCGACGTCGGACAGCTTGAACAGCATCAGCACGTAAGCGCGCTCTTCGCTGTTGCGCCTGGCCGCCAGTATGGCTCCCGAAGCCAGGCGCAAATGCATGTAGCTACGCAGGCGCACGGAGACTTTCGGGTCGATCACATACGTGCCTGCCGGCACGTCCACCGTACCGCCGGCGGCGGGTAGCGCGTTGATGGCCGCTTGGAACGCAGCGGTGTCATCGTGGATACCGTCGCCAAGGGCACCATAGTTCCGCACGCTCAGCACGGTGCTGCCCCGCCTGAGGGTGGGAAGCGAATAGTTAGAAACAGCGGAGACCGCCGCCGCCGCGGGCCCCCCAACGCCGATCAATGCAGGCACCGCAAGGAAAAGAGATTTAGTCAAAAAATCGCGCCGCGCCATTCCCGGCTCGCACGCCTGGCGCGCAAGTTCATTCTTCTTCATTAATTTTCCTATGTGAGATGTGTTTGAGCAGCCGCGAATGCTGGTTTTTCACGTCTTTTTTACGGCGTATGCAATTTATATGCATACGCCTTTCAACCACAGCGTGCATTCCGATATATGTGATGAAACACCGGGTTTTCAGCTGTATTTATTCAGCCTGTCCCTATTAATTTTTGTCGTTTTATGCGTTTATGTTTATGACTACGCATCGCTTCACATTACTGACTGAGAGCGATGTAAAGGCCTTCTTTCACGCCGCTGAATGACAGCGTACGAATTGGCGGCTAGCCCGCATGGACTCCCGCTCACGAGCTGACGACAGGGTCCCGTCCTTAATGGTGAGGCATGCGTCAGTGGCGCTGTTTCCCAAAGGATATTGGTATGGGCATGCACGCCGACGAAGGTAATTCGGAATCCATTCCCCCAGTGAACCTGCTCTGGACGGGAGGCTGGGATTCGAGCTTCCGTTTGCTCCAGTTGTTGTTGCAGCATCGGCGAGAGGTGGTTCCCCATTACTTGCTGGACCCGACCCGCGCCTCTACCCGGGCGGAACTAGAAGCAATGGAGCGGATACGCAGCGCCCTGTTCGAGAAACACCCTCATACCCAGGCCCTTCTCCGGCCCCTCCGCAGCTTCGACATAGCCATGCTGGCTCCGGACGCCACCATCACAGAGGCGTTCCGGAAGATTGTGGGCGAGCGTTTCATAGGCAGCCAGTACGACTGGCTGGCGAGGTTCTGCAAGCAGCTGGGAATTGCGGAGCTGGAGCTTGCGGCCGGCCATCGCGGCGGCAGAATCCAGGGAATCATTGGCGCGATGGTGGTGAAGACTACAGACCAGGGATACGTGTCTTACCGACTAGACTCCGCGCATTCGGACACGAAAGAGTTCGCGGTCTTTGGCGGATTCTCTTTTCCGCTGTTCGAGTTGAACAAGCAGGAAACCGGAACTATCGCTGCCGAACAAGGGTGGCTGGACATCCTTCGCATGACCTGGTTCTGCCACAAACCCGGCAAGAACAACGAACCGTGCGGATATTGCAACCCGTGTCTTTACGCAGTCGATGAAGGATTCGGCTGGCGGATCCCTCGCCGCAACCGCATCAAGGGAATTTTCTATCGCGCGCTGGTTAAGCCGATGAAAGCGCCTGCCAAGGCCGCCCTGCGGCAGCTCGGAATAGGTCGAGACCCGCGGTTCCCGTGATCATTCGATGACGTTATCCGATTCGATGCGTATCGTCGAGCTGTCGTCGGCGACTCGTACCTGGTGCTCGCCGCCACGGCCTCGATCGTTTCCGCTGAGCCGATTTCTCGCTACCCGGACATTGCGGGAACCGGTACGGACCAGTATCCCTTTCAGGACGTTGTCGCGAATGATGTTGTCGGTGAAGTCGCAATCGATGGCAGTCACGGCCAGAATGCCGTCGCCGCGATTGCGTTCGATGACGCACTTCCTGACAGTTACCTCGCTGGCGCGTTTGTAGAGCGAGATGCCGGGGCCTCGATTGCTTCGCACCAGGCAGTTTTCGATGATGATGTCGCTCGCGGCACCGGTATCGGGTTCGATGTCTATACCCGCCCCGGGTAGGGTTCCGCCGGTATCGCTGAATGTGCAGCCTTGGATCCGCACATGACGCGAACTGCCGAGGGTCAATCCCTGGCGGCGGTTTCCTGCGCACACCACATTGTCGAAGACGTAGTCGCGGCCAGGACGCGATGGCCCGCCTTTCGCAGGCGCGATGCCTCCCGCGGAGATGCCATCGCCCCAGCAACGGGAAATGTGGATGTCGCGAACGGTGACCGCCGAGCAACCGCGGATCCGTATGCCGTGTCCCCACTCGCCAGTCGTACCCAGATGCGAATCGCGGTCGCCGATGATGCGCCCGCCGGAAATTTCCACGTTCTCCAATAGCTGGGCCAACACCACATAGGCGCGCGACGCGGCATTCGCCTTGGCCAGGAGCTTGGCGCCGGGGTCCAGTGACAAGTGCATCCGGCTACGCAACCTAACGCTGCGTGTAGGGTCGATGAGATAAGCCCCGGATGGGATGTGCACGGTGCCCCCCGCCTGCGGCAATGCATCGATCGCAGCCTGAAACGAAGCAGTATCGTCGCGCACTCCGTCGCCTTTGGCGCCATACGCGCGCACGTTGGTGGTGGCCTGACCCCGCACTCTTGAAACGGCGACGGCGGGGCCCGCGTACGACGCCAACGACCCGCAGGCTACGCCGGAAGCGAGTTTAAGCAGCCCATCCAGGAAATGCCTTCGCGACGCCGATAGGGCGCCTTCTTGACAGTCCGGGCTCATGCAGCGACCGCCTGCTGCTGGAGGTTGCGACGATGATGGGTCAACCACGGCAGTACGATGGCCAGCAGATAGAACTTCGAGGCGTGATACTTGTTGTTCAATCGCTGGCGATTCCGGTCGAGCCAAGGCACAGCGCCCGGCAGCAGGTCGCCGGCTTCTTCTGCGTAGTCGCGCACCCGCTCGAAGCGTTGCGCGCCCAGGCCGCATAGATCGAAGCGGAAGCTACCCTTCTTGCGCACGTAGGGCAGATCCGCGAAGCGCGTGGCGATATGCTTGCGTATCAGCATCTTGTTGACATGGGTGACCGGGTCGACCTTCTGATCGCGAGGCACCTCGCGATGGATCCATTCGCGCAGCATGCGGTCGCAGAATGGATAGGCCGCATGCATCGAGAGGGCGCTGGCGGTGTATAGCCCTTTGGCGAAAGCGCCAGCCGAACCCGCGATGGACATCGACATGTCGCGCCATTCCCACAGGCTGGTGGCCGACGCGATCTCGTCGTTGAATAAGGCCAACCGAGCACGCGATTCCCGTGCGATGGGACGGCCGAACAAGCCGTCGACTTCCTCATCGCTGAAACGGGAACCAGGGAAGACGCGTTCTATGGCATTCATCTGCAAGGTGCCGAGCACGAAGCAGAGCTGGAAGCTGCGATCGACCAGCGGCAGCTCGGAAATGCCGCTCGGCAGCCGCAGATTCCGGGCGAGTCGGGCAAGTATCCGGTGGTGCCGGTCTACGGGGGTCCCGAAATAGCTATCCGCACCCAGTCCGTCTATGACGCCATCGCCACCCCGCTCCTTGATCTCTGTCGCCAGATCCATATACGAAAGCAGGGCGAAGTCCGCCGTTAGCAGGGGCAGTCGCGGCACTGCGGCCAGGTAGCGGTCGTAGGCGCGTCCGGGATCGCACATCAGCGTTTCATGTTTAAGCCCCAGAGTCTGCGCGACATAAGTGGCCGATTCGACTTCGTTCTCCTCACGGCCGCCCAGGTAGGTGATGCACACGGTGTCCGGTCGGGCGTCGGCGCAAGCGATGGCCAGCGTGGTCGAATCCTTACCGCCACTCTGCAACAGCCAGGGCGCGCGCATGGGCTCGCAACTGCTGGCGACCGCCTGGCACAACAGATGGTGGTAGATGGCTACCCAATCCTGAACCTCGTCGACCACCTCGGGAACTTCACCTGCATTGCGGAACTTAAACTTGAACGTCGGTTCGGTGTTCATGTCGTGCTGCGGGCAGAACCCGAAGGTCACCAGCTTCACGTCTTCGAAGATCGAATGCGGCGGAAACACGAATGCGTTGCGCAGGAGATCGGCTACCGATATCAGGTCGATTCGTTTCTCCGCCGCGCGCCCCTCGGCGAGCACCGAAAAATCCGGCTCGCCGTAATAAGGAGACATGGTGATCTGCATGGACGCCTCACCTGGCCCTGGCCGGATTGCGTGCCGGAATGTACTCGTAGTAGGTGTACGTGTACTGGCCGGCGCCGCGCTTCTCCACGCCGTTGAAAATGGCGCCCCGGACTTCCACGCCGTTCTGTTCGAGCCGCTGCTTGGCCAGCGCGATTTCGCGCTGCTGGTTCAGGCCCCAGCGGACCACTATCAGGCAGGTGCCCACATGATGGCCGATGACCGCGGCGTCGGTGACCGCCAGCACCGGCGGAGTATCGATCACCACGATGTCGTAGCGTTCTGTCAGCTTCTGCAGCAGATCAGTGAAGTTGTCGTGCATCAGCAGCTCGGAAGGGTTGGGGGGAACCGCGCCGCGCGAAATGAATGAAAGGTTCTCGGCGCCGCTGATCCGACGGATCGCGTCGTCGAGCTCGATCTGTCCGGATATCAATTCGGACAGACCGTCTTCCGATCTCACCCCCAATGCGTTGTGCAACGTTCCGCGACGCATGTCGGCGTCCACCAGCATCACGCTTTGGCCGGCCTGGGCGATGGACACCGCCAGATTGGCGCAGACGAAGGTCTTGCCGACGCCGGGACTCGGCGCGGTGATCATCAGCAGATTGTTCCTGTTCTGCAGGCGCGCGAAATGCAAGCTGGTACGCAAGGTGCGCAATGCTTCCATGGCCAGATCCGTCGGCGCCTGCAAAGCCAGCAGGCGCTGCCGGCCGTCACGATGGAAACGTCCTGCGTTTTGGGTCAGCTCTCTGCCCCTGGTGCTGAGCGGTATAGAAGCGTAAACCGGCAGGCCCAGCAGTTCTATGTCGGCCGGATCTTCCACCCCTCGCTTGAACATCTGCTGCAGCAACACAAAGGCGGCCATGAGGATCGCGCCCAGCGCTGTGCCGCCCACCAATGTCGGAATGGGTTTGGGCCAGGTCGGGTTCTCAAGATTGACGGCGGCTTGATCGATTACCCGTACGTTGCCTACCGCGCTGGCACTGGCGATGTTGAGTTGCTGCGCCTGATCAAGCAGATTTGCGTAGGTTTGGTTAGTTATCTCGACATCGCGATTCAAGCGGAACAGGCCTTGCTCGGTGTCGGGCAGCTGATTGATGCGTCCGAGCAGCGCGCCCTTGTCCCGCTGAAATTGCCCTATCTGACGCTGCAACGCCTGATAGGTGGGATGCTCTGGAGTGAAGCGGCCGGAGATACCGGCCATCTCCACGCGAAGCTGGTTGATTCCCGAATCCAAGGCCAGACTCTGGTCCAGCAGGGCCTTGTTCTGGACGCCTACGTCCAAAGTCTGGGTACGCGCTTGGAAATTCCTCAAGGCGGCCTGCGCTTTGGCCAGTTCTTTGCGAACCTTGGGCAACTGTTCCGTCACGAACGCCAGGCGCTTGGCCGCCTCGGCCGAATTGCGGGCCACGTTCTGCCGCACATAGGCATTGGTGATCTCATCCAGCACCCTTCTGGCACGGACGGGATCGGTATGGTCGTAGGTCAAGGCGATGATGCCGGAATTCCTGCCCTGCTCCGTAGCGCTGATATTGCTCTTGAGCCCCTCCATGAGCGCGGTGGTATCCAGGCGCTCGACTTCGAAACGCATCCCGGGATTGGCGTTGAGATTCTTCACCGTCAACTTGATTCCGCCGGCTTCGATCGACTCGCCGCTGCGTCCACGCACCAGTACGCTGCCTTGGCTGTCGGACAAAACATAATTGCCGTTGTCGCCGGCTGTCAGCTGCAGGGGAACGCCGATCAGATCCTGGGGAACCTCCAGCTGGGTGATTTCCAGTTGTTCGCCGCCCCAGCCGTACTGCGACTGCTTCAGCCAGGGCGTCGCCAGTTCCCCCGGGTAGGACTGCTGGAACCGGCGCGCGACAAAATCGCCAATCACAGGGAAGCGTTGCGGGACCACTTCTATATCCAGGTTCAGATTCTGCAGGGCCTCACCGAGGACGCGCCGCGAGGTCAAGAGTTGGATCTCGGTGGCCGAAGCCGCATCCACTGTCGCCGGAGACTCCATCGACGGCTCGGCATTCAACCCGGGCACCGTGGGTGTCCGGCTTTCCACCTGCACCACCGCACTGGCCTCGTACTTCGGCGTTGCGATCACCACATAAGCCAGGCTCGCGAACAGGAAGAGCGCCGTGCCGAACAGAATCAGGCGCTTGTTCTCGGCCAGGGTACCCACGAGCGTCGGCAGGTCGATATCGTCTTCCCGGGCGATCGGCCCGATCTGGCCGTAGTTTTCGGTTCTGGTCATAAGATGGGTAGCCATTTGCCTCACCTTCTGCTGTCTGCTCTCTGATTCGTGGAGACGCTGCTACCCGGTGCTAATGCGGCGACCCGGGCGACGAACGAACTGGGAATTCATGAAGCCTTCTGCATCGATTCCACCCCGGCGTCGATAACCGGACCGATGCCGGGCGACACGGCTTCGGGCTCGATCCTGACTGGGCGTAGTTCTACCAGCGCTTCCAGAATCTTCTGGCAGGCGCCATCGTCCTCGGCGACCAGCACCCGCTGCGCCCGTATTCCTTCGCTTACCAGTTCGCTTCTCACCGACTCGGTCGAAGCAACGTGCAAGGTCGCCAGTGCGTGAATGATCTTGCGGTCGGCATCGTCGACCCGGTATGCGTCTTCCGGCGGAACTTCGGCCGTGCTGATGCAAACGATCGGAACGTCGCACGAATAGGCCGCCAGGGTGGCGATCAACGTCGTCGTCGCGTCTCCCGCCACCAAGACCACATCGGGCATCGCATCGCTGAGGACCCGTTCCATGCCGTCCAAGGCGAGGGAAGTGATACCAGGCGTCCTCGTTTCCAGCTCCGCCACATCAACATTGAAATCGACGTGCAAGTCGAACATGTCCTGCACTTGCTTCGCTTCCTGTTTGGACTTCGCCGCGATACAGACTTTCGAATCGAAGCGATTGTCGTGCGACAGTTGTTGCACAATGGGAGCAATCTTGTTCGCATCGGCGGGCGCGGACATGACGCAAAGCGCTTTCACCGGCGATTGCGCTGTTTCCAACGCCACCGGAGTATTTGAGGGGAGTTTCGGATTCTCCGGAACGCCGGTTCGGCCCGCTTCCGCGTCGCTGCTCAATCGCGATCCCGGAAATCCGAGGCCGATAGCGCCGAGCTTGAACAGGGGCACCGGCCCTGCGCCACTGGAAAGCAACGCGCGCTGCCTGCGCAGGAGCTCTATTCCCTGCGGAAGCCGCAGCACATAGCCGACCATTACGGCCAGGAATGCGATTGCGCTCACCAGCTGCGGCAAGCCGCGCAGGCCGTAGCCTATCGCCGTCAACGCGCTTATTACAGCGATGATGATGAGCAGGGATGCGCGCGGCGTATAGCCCGCATCCAGCAATAGGTAATGGAGATGCTGCCGATCCGGCTTGAACGGCGAGCGACCCAAGCGCGCGCGGCGGTACATCACCGCCACCGTCTCGATTACCGGGAACGCTACGCACCACAGCACATCCACCGGCTGCAGCCGCGCGACTGTGCCATGGCTCAGGTACACCAGGCTCCAGGCCAGCAAGAATCCGATCGAGGTGCTGCCGGCATCGCCCATGAATATTTTGCGCCCGTCCGGCCAGCCCAGATTCACGCAGACGTAGGGAATCAGGGAGGCGAATAAGATCTGCAGGAGCATCAGCGCACCCAGCGAAGGGCCGGCGAAATCGCCGAAGCCGAGCATTGCCACGATGCTGATCATCGCCGCGGCCGCCGCGAGTCCGTCGATTCCATCCAGCATGTTGAAAGCGTTGATCAGCCCAATCACCGCTATGATTGTGAAGGGAATGCCCAACAACCCGAGTCTGAGCCCTTGGTTGCCCAGCAACGGCCCGATGTCGTCGATATAGATACCGGATATGGCGATCACCCATCCGACGACGCCTATTTCTACGGCCAGGCGGGAACGCACGCTCAGGTTGTGAAAGTCGTCGATAAGACCCGTGACCATAACCAGTGTGGCGCCGGTCACCAGGCTCATGACGAAATGATCGACGTAGCCCAGATAGCACAGGCCTACCAAAGTGCCCAGGAAGAAACACAGGCCGCCGATCAGCGGAACACGGCCGCTATGGCGTTTGCGCCCGTCCGGTTTGTCCACCAACCCGAGCTTGCGGGCCAAAGGCCGCATCGAGAATATGGAAAACAAAGTCACCGCAAGCGCAATGGCGCTTGCCGCCACTAATTTTTGGTCCAACATACGCTTGGCCTCGGACGTTTCTCTTAGTCTTTCTAATCCGTGCCCGTGAGCAGAACATTTTCCCTAACCGAATTCTTCTGTCCGCGAAGTGAAATTGCTCGTGCGGGAATTTTCACCTCGGTATTAAGGCACGGCGAATTTAGTGCTAAGAAGATGACGAGTGGATGAAAAATACCCATCGTCGGCAAGGCCGCCGCGCATGTTTGGTAGCGCGTGATATTTGTGATCTGTAATTGATGTTCTTGAACATCAGACCGGGGAATCAGAGGTGTTCGTGCCAGCTTCTGATTGCGGAATCGATCATTTGATAGGCGTGTTCGAACGCGGGCCGCTGCTGACGATAAGGATCTGGAATTTCCGCGTCGCCTTGCCATTTCCCCAGCAAAACCACCTTGCTGCGGGCCCAAGGGGCCAATGCGAGCAACGCGGCACGCTGCCGTTTGTCCATCGTGAAGACGACATCGGCGCTTTCGACAAGCGTCCCTTGTATCTGGCGGGCAAGGTGGGATTTCCCGCTGAGTCCATGGTCGGCAAGAACCGACTCGGCCAATGGATCGATAGGGCTGCCCGCCATGGCCGCCAAGCCTGCAGACTCGACCACGATTTTCCTGTCCTTGGCCAGCTGGTGGCGCAATACGGCCTCAGCCATAGGGCTGCGACAGATGTTGCCGACGCACACGATCAGCACGCGATCTATCATGGCCATAACCGGGTCTGGCGAAGAGGCGAACTAAGACTCATCATCTGACTGTTGATCGTGCTCAGCAAGTGATCGTGCTCAGCAACCGCCAACCGATGCGTCGCAAGAAGCCGTCACGCCAGCTTAATTTCATTCAGGCTTGAGGATGCCGGCCTCGCTCACCGCCACGCGCACGCATCGGCGTACGTGTCCGTTCCCGCCGCAATGCGTAGGCTGATCGATGACGCCCTACTGTCGCAGTTCTGCGTTCCTGTTGCCGGCCACGAAAGGCAGGTTCAACTACGGGAGCGACTAAGGGACGGAGGCGGTTAAATAAATTAACTGCCTCTGTCCCTTTAGTTCTTCCTAGAGCCGGGTCTCGGACAAACAATGTCAGGACGCAATTTCATTTTCTGCCCATACCGATGGCTCTTCCTTCGGCCAGGGACGGAGTCCTGCGCTGTATCTGTTCAAGAGTAGATACGGATGTTTCCAAGTTTCGACGACGATCTGCGACGGTTTGACAGAAGGATTGCTTCACTCGCGATCCGGTGCGAACGATCCACTCACAATACAATCTGCTGTCTGCATTTGCCTTGGTGAGTATTACATTTATGAATTCCTGATCGTTGAAGACTTGCCTCTTCTTCTCCTCGGAAAGGTCGAGAGCATTCTCGTGGCTACCTATTGCCCTTTCAATCCGGGCAAAAGCCTCTAGAACAGCACGCTTGTCAGCCGGTTTTATTTCTACATAAGTTTTACCGTCGGCAAGCTTGCGTTCAATGTCCGCTCGCTGTTCTCTAAAACGAGCCGGCGAGTACTCAACGGGATTGACACTCGCCTTATCCGGCTCGGAATCTAACGCATATGCTGACTGAGCGAGAAGAGCAACAACGCATGCAAACAATATTTGTTTTGCGGTCATGCCATAGCTCCCTTGAAGTTCTTAGATGTCATGGTTTTGTATTGCAATCAATAGTTGCGATAACCTTGGCTTGATAAAGCTAGCCCAGCCGGGAATTTCCTGATCGCAGATCACCGCTTTATCGTTGACCACGACGGCGATCCTACGCCCGATCAGCGCGATGTCCAGGGTCTGCCACTCATTTGGACCTTTTCCCGCGTCTTCGCTGGGTGCAATGAAACCGTACTTTCTGGATACGTGGCCAAAGGGGCCACCAGAAGGAAACCAAAAGGGACGGAAGTAGTTGAATGGTTCAACAGCTCCGTCCCTCTTTAGCACAGCCTATGGCCCTGATAAGAGCGTTACCGCTGGTCCAGCTCGTAGTGGATCAATACGACGCATTGCGAGGCGAACAGCATTTTCGGCCCGAGTGAGATTATTTTTGCGCCCATGCGTTCGAGACTGGGGAAGATCTTCTTTGGCATCGGGATATGGTCGGTCAGCAGGAAACAGGGGTTGCCCTGGAACGCTTGCTCACGAATCGGAGTGCCTTTCCTGTCCATCACGAATAGTTGGTGATCTTCGGCCAGCTCCTGCACTAACCGCTCGAAACTCAAGGTGCGCACCGTCACGCCCGATTCCACCGGTCGAGTCTCTTCCTTGCCCATGCCTCTCGAAGCGTCCAGCGCCTGCGCGATCTTGCCCAGCAGCGCGCGCTCGTCGAAGCCGCCGATGTCATGCATGACGTTGACTTCGAACCGAATCGTGCGGGAGAAGTCCTGGGTGCTTTCCAACACCAGATAGACCGTTACATCCGGGCGATGCGATTGGGCCACGAAGATGGCATTCATCAGCGTATGCGCCAGAATTTCGGTGTGGGCTTCTTTGCCAATGGAAGCCAACAGCTTTTGGCTGTCCGTGGGTGCCGCGCGCGCTCTCAGTACAAAGGTTCGCATGTGTTTCCTGACCGATTCGTTGCAGCGTGGAAGCGCGTAGGCCGGGGCGCCCCCGTCAATCTAGCAAGCCGGTACAACCGATCGAGAGCGCTGGGTTGATGAAGCTTACCGAGCATATGGCCCTTTGAGCCAGCCCTATGAGCCTTCAAGCTTCCATAACAGGGATGATGTAAAAGTGACCAGCACACCTTGATCCGTGCCAATTATTTTCGGGAGTAGCCGAATGATCAGCAAGAACACGATCTGCCTGTGGTACGACGGCACCGCGCTGGATGCTGCCAGGTTTTACGCCGAAACTTTCCCCGACAGCGCCGTGGGCGCTGTCCATCGCGCTCCGGGCGACTTTCCTTCAGGCAAGGAAGGCGACGTTCTCACGGTCGATTTCACGGTGCTGGGAGTGCCGTGCCTCGGTTTGAACGGCGGACCGGAATTCAAGCATAGCGAGGCGTTTTCGTTCCAGGTGGCGACCGACGACCAGGCCGAAACGGACCGTCTGTGGAACGCGATCGTCGGCAATGGCGGCCAGGAAAGCGCGTGCGGTTGGTGCAAGGACAAGTGGGGCCTTTCGTGGCAGATCACGCCGCGCGCACTGACCGACGCGATCACCGGCTCCGACCGCGCAGCCGCCAAACGCGTGTTCGACGCCATGATGACCATGCGCAAGATCGATATCGCCGCTATCGAAGCGGCACGGCGCGGCTGACGCTCTGAGTTGGTCCAAAAGAAGTGCGCAGGCCGGGTCGGCCCTATCGACCCAGCCTGTCTGGACAACCGATCAAGGGCGTCGGGTTGATGAAGTCGACCCCGCCTACTGCCCTATTTCTTCGCTGCGTCCTTGGCGGCTGCGGCCTCTTCTTCCTCCCTGGCTTTTAAGTACCTCGCATAAGCTTTGGCTTCGGCCGCCTGGACCGTGATCTGCACGTTTATTTCGTCGCCCACTTGCGGCACGTACTTGCCCAGGTTGAAGCTGGAGCGCTTGAGCGTTGTCTTCGCATCGAAGCCGATCGAAGGCAGATCGCTCCTGGGATTGGCGCCAATCTTGTTGAAGGTGACGTCAAGGAAGACCGGCTGAGTCACGCCATGCAGGCTGAGCTGGCCAGTGACCTTGAGTCGGTTCGGGGCATCGCCCTTCTCCACCCGGGTGCTGGTGAACGTCGCGTTCGGGAACCTGGCCGTTTCGAAGAAATCCTCCGACCGAAGATGGTCATCGAGCGCAGGCACGCCGGTATGCACGTTGGCCAGCGAGAGAGTGACCTTGACCGACGCTCGGGTCGGGTCGGCCGGGTCGTATTCCAGCGTACCCTCGCCCTGGCTGAATTGCGCGGTCGGATTCGCGAAGCCCAGGTGGTCCCAGCGGAACACCCCCTGCGTGTAGTTGGGTTCGAACGTGTAGGTGGTAGCGGAAAGCGAGGCGGATGCCAGAGCAAGCGCGGCGGCGAGAACAATGCGGTATGTCATCATGAGTCCTTGATCGAGGTGGAATCGAGAGTGCGAGCGGCAGAGACTCTCTCAATCCGAGACCCCGGAAGTCCTGAAACAACCCTGAAACACCTTGAAAACTCCTGAAAAGACACGCTATTGGCCGGGGCGAGATTGAACGGATCACCTGCACCATCGCTCCGCATCGGCAACTGGCGCGTCGAGCCGGCCCTGGGCCAGATATCGCGGGAGGGGGAAAGCATCCGGGTGGAAGCGCGAACTATGCGGTTGTTGTTGTGCCTTGCCGAGCGCGCCGGGCAAGTCGTCAGCATCGATGAGCTGCTGGACCATGTCTGGTCGGGCGTGATCGTCACGCCGGATTCCGTTTACCAGGCGGTCGCATCGCTCCGCCGCATGCTTGGCGACGACCCCAGGCAGCCCACCTATATCGCGACCGTGCCACGGCTCGGCTATCGACTGATCGCAGCGGTCGACGCGCAAGCGGACAGCGCGGTCGCGGCGGTGCCGGAAGCGATCGTCGAAGACCTTGGCCTGCCGCACCTCCGCGCGCCGAAGGCCGGTCCGCGCGCAAGGTCACCCCTGCTGACGGCTATCGGCATCTCACTGCTCATCGTCGCCGGCATTGTTTCCTACCAGCTCGTCGGCCGCCCGCCCGCGGCCCAGGCGACGGCCGCATCGGCACGCGCGGCGACCGATCCCAAATCCATCGCGGTGCTGCCGTTCCTCGACCTGACCGATGCGATGAACGAGGAACCCTTCGCGGACGGCATGACCGAGGAACTGATCGGCAAGCTGAGCAAGGTCCCGGGCCTGCGGGTGCCGGCACCCACCGCTTCCTTCTATTTCAAGGGCAAGCAAACCGCGGTCGCCGATATCGCCAGGTCTCTCGGCGTGGCCTACATTCTGGATGGCAGCGTGCGAAAGTCAGGTGCCGCGTTGCGCGTTTCGGCGCGACTTGTACGCGCCGACAACGGCTTCGTGGTCTGGTCCGAAAACTATGATCGGCCCCTGGACGATAAGTTGATGGTGCAGGACGAGATCGCCAGCGAAGTCACGAAGGCGTTGAAAGCCTCCATCGACTGAAGCGGGATGTTGTCGCCCCTCGTCAGGCCATAAACCTGCGGCCCTATGCTGACTCACCGGTACGGTCCTGGACCGCTCCAGACCAGTTCCCCACGCCGGTAGACTTTTTGCATGTCGATAACGTCGCGTGCGTCGCCGATGGCCTTCATTTCCGGAGAGGCCGGGTCGACCAGACGACAGGGACCCGAGTCGCGCCTCAGCGCGGTTTCCAGCGGGCAGGCCATGTACTGCCGTGAACCCGGTAACGGCAGGAAGATCTCCGTCATTCCCTGGTCGCGCCAGGCGCGCAGCTTGATTTCGTTGCGCAGGTCGTAATAGACCTGATAGCCGCCCACTTCCAGGCTGGTGTCCGCACCGGAACCGTTGCCGCCGCGGCCGCGGTCGATGGAAGGGCTTCTGGCCAGCCCCGCGTTCTCCGGAGCGGTGTCTTCCTGCAGCATGCCTGGTGGTTGTCCCCAGACATGCGTGCGACGCTGCGGCGTTGGGGGCGGGGACGTGGCGGGCGCTTGGGCCTGCTCGGCCTCGTCCGGCGCGTCAGACGGCAGCGGATCGTCGGCACGTATGACCGGGGTGGACTGGACGCGTGATTTCGGGCGGGACTTCCTGGCGGATTTGCTCGCTGGCGGCTTGTTGACCGGCGGCGCGAGCGTGGGTTGCGGGGTCGTGGCGCCGATGAAGTCCACGGCCATCCTGCTGCCGCCGGCCGCAGCGCCCTCCGGCGGCGCGACAGTTATCGGCGGGGTCAACATCATCAGAATCAGGAACAGCAGATGCAGCAACGCGCTCAGGAGCACGGCGGTCCAGTGCTGCAAGCGTTCGATCCGGTCTTCGGCCCGGGAATCCGCTGGGCTCGGCGCTTTGCTCATGCCGCCGGAGGTGCGGCGGGGGTGGGGAACTTCATGCGGAATCTACGGCGTGCGAACGGTGGGGTGCGGCATCGTAACGCGTCAGGGGTTGGAGCGAGTCATCCCCGTTTTGCCTAGCGACAGGCATGCGGCGGGTTCTCAAACGCAAAGCGAATCATCTGCTTCGCGGGTTCCGCCTTACGCAGGCTTCGCTGGCTGGGGCACCGACCTATTCAAACGGCCGCGCCATCGCCTGCAACAGGTTGTGCTGCTCGTCGTCGCCGGTGAGCTCCCACATGAAAACCCCGCGCAAGCCGCGATCCTTGGCCAGATTGGCGCGGATGCCGATCGATCGGGGATCTTCATAGCTGACGAAGATGCGTTCCTCGGGGTGGTACAACCACGGCGTCTGCGCGATCGGGTGCCAATGTTGTTGCCACTGCGGGTCGCCTAGCAATTTGTTTTTGATGGCTCGCCAATCGCCGACTTCGAACGGTGCGCTGTAAGGTTGGTACAGGCCATGATTGGCATCGGTCGACACACGGAATCCGCGGCCGTAGAACGGCACGCCGAGCACCAGTTTGTGCGCCGGTACCCCACGCTTGCGGTAATAGTCGACTCCGCCCTCGACGCTGTTCCAGCGCCGCAGCTCCGGACTCAGCGGATCGTCCGGGACTTCGCGCAGCGGGGCATTGAAGGTGGACATCGTGGAGAACGTGGTGCCCATGTCGTAAGTCATCAGGTTGATGAAATCGAGCGTACTGGCCAGCGGTCCGAGTTCGAAGCTGCGCGCGGGATCGTATGCGCCAGCCGATTGCATGCGCCCCGCCGGCAGCGCCGCGGTGAGCTCGAACGCCTGTCCGCGCTGCTTGCCAAGCGCATCGAGCCGGCGGCGGAACTCCTGCGCCAGCAAGGTCATGTTGCGCCGGTCCTGGGCGCGCGCGGCGATGTGCTTCGGCCCGCCGTAGACCGGGAATTCCCAGTCGATATCGACTCCGTCGAAGCTTCCGCGATGCGTCTGGAAGAACAGCGCGAGGCAGGACGCGACGAAACGCTTGCGGCTGGCCGCCGTGAATGCGGCATCGGAGAACCCACCCGCCTCCCAACCGCCGATCGAGATCAGTATGCGCAAGTGGGGATGGCTGCGCTTGAGTTGCGCCAGCTCCGCGAAATGTGCGTCGGCTTCCGCGCCGATGACGCAGCGTCCCTCCTCGATGCGGGCGAAGGCGTAGAACAGATGCGTGAGCCTGTCGGCCGGGATCTGCGCGATCGGATAGCGCGCAGCCGAGCCGCTCGGGTAATAGGCGCCGATGACCTTCGTGGTGGACGTGTCAGCGGCATGGGCGAGAGTGAAGACAACGCTCGCGGCCAGGGTGAGAAGGACGATCAGGGTTCGTCGAAACACGTGTTCTTCCTCAGTGGTGCTTAGAGCTAATAGTTGCGATGCTTGTCGGTTGGTGATGGGTAGACCAGCCTCGCTGTTGAAAACCGCTTCGCTCAACCCATCCTACGGAACCTGTTTACGTCTTGGGCGCAAGGCGAACAAGGTGCCCCTTATTGCGAACCACGCTAATGGCATGAGTGCTCGACTAGCGCTTTGTGGGTCCCCAACTAGCATCACCTCCTGCGGGTCCGCGACAAAAATAAGCAATGCGTCACAAATCGCCATTCAGGGTCAGCCCTCGCGGGGTTTGGCCCTGTCTCGCGCAGGTCCCGCTTACGCCACGCGCCGGCCTTCCGCGCCCTCGTTGGCTTGGCATGAATATTGCGGATACCTGGCACCCTCACATGAAGCGGCGCGTCATGGAATTGATCGGCACTTACAACTATGGACTGGTCGCGATTTCCTACCTGGTGGCTTCACTGGCCTCCTTCGTCGCCCTGGACATGGCCGGCCGCATCACCGCCAGCCAGGGCAGCACATCGCGCTGGTGGCTGCACGCCGGCGGTACCGCCATGGGCGTCGGTATCTGGTCCATGCACTTCATCGGCATGCTCGCCTTCAAGCTGCCGATCCCACAGGGCTACGACCTGGCGATCACGCTCTACTCGCTGATCATCGCCGTGGCCGCCTCCACCTACGCGCTGTGGCTGGTGTCGCAGCCAACGCTGCCGCACCTGCGCCTGTTGGGCGGTGCGCTGATGCTGGGCGCCGGCATCGCTGCGATGCACTACACCGGCATGGCGGCCATGCGCATGCAGCCGGGCATCGACTACGACCCCTTGTGGTTCACCTTGTCCATCGTCGTCGCCATGGTCACCGCCGGCGCGGCGCTGTGGATCGCCCATCACCTGCGCAGCGAACGCAGGCGCATCCGCCGTATCCGCCTACTGGCTGCGCTGGTCATGGGCCTGGCCGTGGTCGGCATGCACTACACCGGCATGGCCGCCGCCCGCTTCCCCATGGGCAGCATCTGCGGCGCGGCACTGAGCCACGGCGTCTCCTCGCAATGGTTGGCCAGCCTGGTCGGAATCAGCAGCTTCGCCATCCTGGGCGTGGCCATCGTGGTCTCGCTTCTGGACCGGCGCATGCAGGAGCGCACCACCGGGCTGTCCCACTCGTTGCAGCAAGCCAACGAGAAACTGACCTACCTCGCCTTGCACGACTCGCTTACCGGCCTGCCCAACCGCCTGCTGCTGGAGGACCGGCTAGTTCAGGCCGTGGAAAAGGCCCAGCGTTCGCTCTCGCGTTTCGCCCTTCTGTTCATGGACCTGGATGGATTCAAGACCATCAACGACGCCTACGGGCATCCGGTCGGCGATCGCCTGCTCGCGCAGGTGGCCACCGGCATCCGTGACGTGCTCCGCCCCCAGGACACCATCGCTCGTCTGGGCGGCGACGAATTCGTGCTGCTGATGGAGGTAAGCGGGCCTGAGGACGCGGCCATGGTGGCGGACAAGCTGCTGCAGCAGGCCCGTGTACCGCTGGATCTTGGGCACGGTCTGGTCCAGATCACCGCCAGCATCGGCATCGCGATGTTCCCCGATGACGGCGCCAATGCGCGCGAACTGATGGCGCACGCGGACGCAGCGATGTACCACGTCAAGGACCAGGGCCGTAACGGCTATGGTTTCTTCGAGGCCTCGATGAATCTGGGCGCGCATGAGCACCTGGCCCTGGTCCAGGACTTGCGCATGGCCCTATCCCGGAATGAGCTGATGCTACATTTCCAGCCGCAATTGAAGGCGCCGGACGGCCCGCTACTGGGCGTGGAGGCGCTGCTGCGCTGGCAGCATCCCCGCCGCGGTCTGGTCATGCCGGACGAATTCATCCCGCTGGCCGAGCGCAATGGCCTGATCATCGAGATCGGCAATTGGGTGCTCGACGAGGCCTGTCGCCAGCTGGCCCAGTGGCACGGTGAAGGACACGAGGTACCGAGTGTGGCGGTGAACCTGTCGGCCACGCAGTTCCGCTACGCAGGCCTGCCGGACCGGGTGCGCAACACCTTACGGCGACATGGTCTCGCTCCCGAGGCACTAACCCTGGAAGTCACCGAGTCCACCGCCATGCACGACCCGGAAAACAGCCTGCTGATCCTGCAGGAACTGGCCGACATCGGCGTGCACATCTCCATCGACGATTTCGGCACTGGCTATTCCAGCCTGATGTATCTGAAGAAGCTGCCGGCCAGCGAGTTGAAGATCGATAGCGGCTTTATCAAGGACTTGTCGAAAGGCAGCGATGACGAGGCCATCGTCGCCGCGATCATCGCCTTGGGCAAGACGCTCAATCTGAACATCATCGCCGAAGGCGTGGAAACTCCGCAGCAACAGGAGTTGTTGACCCAGCTGGGCTGCACTTCCCTGCAAGGCTACCACCTGGGTCGGCCGGTCGACGCCAAACAGCTGGCGTTCGGCTGGACGCCAACAACCGCACGGTGATTTCGCCGATCTAAGCGATGACGGTGCCGGGTTCGCGCCGGACAAATAGGGGTCTGAATACATTTAAAAAAATACTCTGATCCTGTTTCAGCCGAAGATATGGCAACACGGGCGCGGACCAGAGATGAGGAATGCGCGAGCCATGCAGTGAAGAATGGCGAACCAAGTTGCTTAGCTTCACGGGCGCCTAGCACCTTATGTTAGGCGTCACTGAGTGCGGTTTTCGCAGAGCGCCTTCAGTTTTTCCAGTGCCTTCGGCCAGGCTTCCGGCATGCTTTCGAACTCGTCCGTCATGTCTTGGTCGACGCTGAGCCTCGTTCCCTGCGGCGTGGCGGTGAAGGTGAAGTTCTCGTAGGCTGGCGCCCAAGCAAGGATCGCTTCGCTGCTCATGTCTTCAACTCCGTCGTCGGCGATGTAGCCGAGATGTCGGATCGAGAGGAACTCGTTCGGTCTGTTCTCGGCGATCTCCGAGATCACTCCATGCCCCTCCGGAGTCAAGAAGCGAATTCGTTGGCCCTTCTGCCACGAGCCTTCGAAGTACAAGCCGTCGCCGAAGGCCGACGTCCACTGCCTGTAGCTCTCGGGTCCGATCAACATTTGGTAGACCTTGGATGCCGACGCGGCAATGTCTACCGTCCACTGAAGTCGCTTGAGTGCTGGCATAAGTTGCTCCACTGCGTTGCCGAGGAAGTCCCTCTTGACTACGACGATTGAGCTCCTAGGAATTCGACAATGGCAAGGGGGGGTATGAACCCGGCATGGGCGCAAAGACGGTACTGACTGACGCCTAACGACCCGAGCTCAGTGACCCAGCACACGGGACGCAACGATTGCAACCAGGACGCTCCCGCCGGTTCGCTGTAGCGCATGGTTAGGCCAATGGTCAGTCACAAAAACCATACAATCCGCTCTCTTGAGTGATCGCCGTCTGACAAATCTCGTGTAGCTGTCGAAAGGTCGCCTGCATCTGTGGCCTGCCAACAAATGCGGGCATGACCTGCTGTAGCTCCTGGCTCAAACTCAAAAGGTCCGCTCCCTCGTAGCTGACATCCGAATAGAAGTCAGCCATACGCCCCAACAGCGGCAATCGGCGCAACTCATCAGTGCGGTGAAAGAGCTGAGTGTGCACCTGCTCAGGCAATGACAGCGCTGGAGGAACACTTCCAGCCAAATCTCCAATGAAAAAGGCGAGTGCCATGAGTGTGCGAGTTGGGCTAACGCCTGAATTAAGCCGACCCGCGAAGCGGGTTCGGCTTGAATGAATTGTTAGGCCGCATACTGGCTAGCGACCAGAGGGAATTGTGGCCATAGCAGCGCAGAAAATGCCCGCCGCTGCCATTGATGCAATGTAGTTGAGCGGCGTCGCCTCCATGCCCTTCCAAAGTTGCAGTGTTGCAATAAACATTGCCACGACAATAGACCCCCATGAAAACGAGAACAACAGCGTTTTACCTCCGGCTCGTGTGAATAACCGCAACCCGCGCTTTAACCGAACGGCAGAGGAGGCAAGAGGCGCTGAGAAGAAAGCCAGCGCGAACAACGACGCAACAACGACGGCCAATAGCTTCGCGGTGCCGAGCCAGAGATAAAGGATAAGACAGGCGATGCCCAACAATGCAACAAGCATCAGGAATTGCAGCAGGAGGCGAAACGTCTCCGTGAGTAGGGTCTTGGTGGAAACGCTGCGCTCTTGCATTTGCGGCCTGACGTCTGAAATAAGCCGACCCGCGAAGCGGCTTCGGCTTGAATGAATTGTTAGACCTGCAACCGGGACCGCAGACCAGTCACTTCAGCTTGCCAGTCGCTGAAATCTTCGGTGTCTTCCCACAATTCTCGAAGCTCGGATTCTGGGCCCAGGATCCGGTCAATTGCTTGCTGAGCGTCAAAGACAAGCTTAGCGTCAGGCGACGGCTTTACCCGAGCAATCCACTCTAGGAGTTCAGTCTCGTTTTGAGCATCCGCTGTGGGACGACCGAGTGCAGCAGCTACAACCTCAATCGCAGCCAATGCGTCAGTTGCGTCCGGTGAATCCAAATAGCCATCTGCAACTAAGACCCGGCCGATCGTCTCTCGGACAAGCGAAAGGTCGCTTCTCTCCGAGAGATCGGCCAGCCAATCCGCGGCACTGTCATTGCCAAAAGAACCAATTGCCCAACAACCCATGAATTTGCTCCTGCAGGTCTAACTACGATTAGACCCCAAAGTGGGGTGTAGTGCGGATTGTGGGTAGGCATGGGAAGCCCGTCAATTGGACTTTGCCTATACGGCACAAGGGGATTACGGCGATATCCCGGGTCGGAAGTGCAATGCGATATTGCGGGTTTTTGCCGGCACAGAGACCGTCTAATGCTCAACGCTGAAGAGGTCGCAGTTCGATGGAGTTCGGCGCAGATTGCAGGTGACCACTACAGGTGCGGCTGAATCCAAGGCCAAAGCGGCCATTCGTTAGAGTCCTTCCATTCATCCGAAATGCTCGATCAACAATTCGGTGAGCACCCGAATCTTCCGCGCAGGGTGATGGCCCGGAGGCCGGATTACATATAGGCCGGCTTCCGGAGGCGGATAACGCGTCATCACCGGTACCAAGGCGCCGGAAGCCACATGGTCCGCAATGAGAAAATCCGGAAGCGCCGCGATCCCCAGACCCGCTACGGCTGCAGCGGCAAGGGCGGTGCCGTTGTCTGCCTTGAACCGCCCCTGCGGATGCACGCTGATCATCTTGTCGCCGTCCATGAAACGCCAACTCTCCGTGCCTTGCATAAGTGCTTGGTGCGCAAGCAGTTCGTCTGGCGTCTCGGGAGCCCCGTGCTCCCGGAGATAGGCCGGGCTCGCGACGAGCTTTCCGCACATACGGGCAACGCGACGCGCGATCAGGTTTGAATCGCTGAGATAGCCAAGCCGGACCGCGCAGTCGAAGCCCTCGCCGACGATGTCGACGAAGCGATCGCTGTAATACGCATGCACCTGCAGACGCGGATGTCTGCGTGCCAACTCGGCGAACACCGGTGCCAAATGGGTGGGCCCGAACGTCAGCGGTGCTCCAATCCGCAGGAGGCCCTGCAGGTCGCCAGCGGGCAGGATTGTCTCTCGCGCCAGATCCATCTCGGCGCAGACCCGTGCGGCATGTTCGCGGAACGCGGCACCTGCCTCGGTGAGGGCCGCACCCCGTGTCGTTCGCGCAAGCAACTGGATTCCCAGCTCGTCTTCCAGCCGGACCAACCGTCGACTGACGATAGATTTCGAAACACCGAGCCGGCGGGCAGCCGGCGATACACCGCCTGCGTCAGCTACTTCGACGAATGTCTGCAAGTCTTCAATATCCATTGGCGTTCCACTTTATGCGACACAGCATGTCTGAATTCGGGGCTAGCTTACCTCGAACAGGAACGCCACAGTTTGCAGCAAGGACGCCGCTGGGGCGTCTACCAACGTAAGGAATCCGTCATGAGTCACGCCAACGGTGTCTGGACCTCGGAAGAGGTCGCTCTGGTCCTGATCGACTATCAAAAGGAAATGTTCGAGAACGTGAAGTCCGAGACCACCCCGGACCAGATCGATTTGAACGTCCGGCTGCTGATCAAGGCGGCCAAGGCTTTCAATATTCCTGTGGTGCTGAGCACCGTCGGGGTCGAGATGGGAGTGAACGGTCCAACGCGGGCCTCAATCCAGGACGAGCTGCCTGGCCTTGCGGTGATCGACCGGACTTCGATGGATGCGTGGGAAGACGCAGCATTCCGTGCTGCCGTTGCGCAGACCGGGAAGAAGCGGTTGATCTTCGGCGCCCTGTATACGGAGATCTGCCTGGCATTCCCCGTGGTCGACGCGATGCGCGACGGCTACGAAGCCATGTTTGTCGTCGATGCCGTCGGTGGGATGTCACAGCTCGCGCACCGGACCGCGATCGAACGCCTGACCGCGGCGGGTGCGGTTCCGAACACGTCTCTGGCTTTGGTCACCGAACTCTTCCGCGACTGGAAGTCGCCTGTTGCCGACAAGGCCCGTGACCTCTTGAAGTGGTACATGCCCGAGGCGCAGAAGCTCGCCGCCAAGCGATAAGAGTCGCCGATAGCCATCACTCGCGCCGAAGGCCTAGCGCTCCACCGCAAGTTGCGGTGGAAGCGCTGCCTGATGCGGTGAGCGAGCAACCAAGCAACCCATTCAAAAAGGTCCATGACATGAATAAGAAATCCATGACGGCTTCGGCTGCTTCAAGCCGAACGACCAAGTTGGTCTCCTGGGGGCTGCGGATTCTTGCCGCCGCCGCCTTCCTAGCCGCCGGCGGCGCCAAACTCGCCGGCGTACCGATGATGGTCGAGATCTTCGACCATATCGGTATCGGCCAATGGTTCCGGGTGGTGACGGGCCTGGTTGAGGTAGTCAGCGCCATTGCCCTGCTGGTTCCGGCGACCGCTGCGTTCGGTGGTCTGCTGCTTGCCGTCACTATGGTCTTTGGGGTTCTGACTCATCTCTTCGTCATCGGCGGCAGTCCCGTGCCGGCCATCGTGCTGCTGCTGATCACTGCGACGGTCGCCTGGTTGCACCGCGCCAGCTTCGCAGCGCCGCTGAGCCGTTTCGGCCGAACCTGAGACCTGGAGCAACGCAGATGACCTCTCCTTCCACCCGCAATCAGTCACTGACCTCTCAATCGCCGACGTCGCGGCGCATCGTCCATCGCACGCGCGGCCACGGCTCGGCCGGTCCCATCACACGACTGATGAGCCCGTCCGACCTGGGGCAGATGCTGAAGCCTTTCGTATTTCTCGATCTCTTCGATGCCAACGAGGCCAACATCCACGCCATGGGCGACATGCCGCTCCATCCTCATTCGGGCATCGCCACCGTGACCGTCTTCACCGAGGGCGGCATGCGCTACGACGATTCGGCGATCGGATCCGGAACGATCGGTTATGGCGGTGTCGAATGGATGCGCGCTGGACGCGGTATCTGGCACGGCAAGGAAATGTCGGCGGACGACGTTCCGCGTATTCAGGGCTTCCAGCTTTGGCTCGCGCTACCCGCTGATCTGGAAAACAGCGAACCGGTGAGCCGCTATGTCGAAGCCAAGGACATGCGGCGCGCCGGACCTGCTCATGTCATTGTCGGAGACTATGAGGGCGTACAAAGTCCGGTCCCGGCCCCGGGCGGCATCAACTATTTGTTGGTCAACCTGCGGGCCCGCGAGCGCTGGACCTACCATCCGCCCGCCGGTCACACCGTTGCCTGGCTAGCGCTGGCGAAAGGATCGCTCAGCGCAAGCTCCCGCATCGAGACCGGGGAAATGGCGATCTTCGAGCAAGGAGAAGCATCCATTGCACTTGAGGCCCTCAGCGATGAGGGCGCGGTCTTCGTTCTAGGATCAGCGGTACCGCATCCCTATCCTTTGCACCTTGGCCACTACTCGGTTCATACCTCGGCGCAGGCACTCGCGGCTGGCGAGTTGCGCATCGCTGAGCTCGGCCAGAAGTTGAAAGAAGCGGGAGATCGACGTACTGCTTCCGGGACGATTCCGGTATTCCGCTAATGGCCTTTCGTCGTAATCCGCAAAGCCTTCGGGGAATTGCACCGATGCAATGTCATTAAAACAGTTTTAACCCGCCTTACGCGCGTTACGATCTTACGAGCTTTCCGATGCCGCGAAGCGGCTTCGGCCCGAATGACTATTAGGCTTCATCCCGATACGGGTGACGCAGGAGCACCTCTGAATAATTGTCCTTCTTTCTACGAGCCCACTCAGGACACACATTTTCCAGCAGTTTGATGTGCGTAGCGAATCTGTGACGCCTGGGATCCTTTCGAGATAATCGAAACAAGAATGATGGCCTGAGTTTGTAAGTGATGCTTTCTATTACGTCATCAATCATCCAGTAAAGCAGTTCGTCACTGCTGCTTGCTACTCGTCAATGGAGTTCACAACCACGCTCAGTAACTACATAGTTCAAGTTTCCGTCGACGACTTCGACGTGGGCGTCCCCGTTATTGGTGGGGCTGGTTTGAATCTTTGTATGAAACACGGACGTTGGGGTGTGGGGCAAAAGCTTGCTCAGTAGGAGTTCATACTGTTCTTGAAGGAGGCTAAGAATATCTGCCATGGTGCCTATCGCCTGACACAGCCGAGCCGCGAAACGGTTTTGGCTTGAATGAATTGTTAGTCCCGCCCCTAACCATGCTTGCTAAGCACGGCGTCCGTCAGGCCGATAAACAGCACTACGAGAAATAGGGTTGCTCCAAGGTAGAGCAACCTTTTAGCACGAGAATGCGCGAGCGCAGCCTCCGGTGAAAGCGTGGTTCCGCCGAGTTGACCACCCTTTACCTTATTGAGAATCCCATAAACATCAGCGAGATTGTTGTCGCCCGCTCCAAGTAGTTCCGGGTGGTCTCGCCGCATGACTTTTCCGAAGCCAGATAGCTCAAAGAAGTACATTGGATAAACCACAACCATTGAGGCCAAGGAAACCAGGAAGAGAATATTGAAGAAGATGAGCATGATTGGTTGTGGGGCCTAATGCCTGAATTAAGCCGACCCGCCAAGCGGGTTCGGCTTGAATGAATTGTTAGGCGCCACGCGGCACCAATGGAACAAGAAATGCATGTATTGCGGCCATGGACACGAAACCAGTCAAGAGTGAAAGAGCCGGAAACAACCAGCCATGCGGCGCCAGGAGCCCTGCAAGAATAATGCTGAAAATAAATGGAGTAACAGCAAGTATGGCTTTTGCTGGTACGGAAATTTTCTTGCCACAGGACTGACAGATTACTGACCGTGCCGGCCCTAGAAATGATTTCTTAAGCTGGGAAAGTGCAGGCTTTTGACAGTGCGGGCAATTAGTCATGCTTGTTGTGGCGCCGAACTGCGATTAGCCCCCAAAGCGGGGTGTAGCGTGGATTGTGGGTGTGGTCTGGGAGGCCCGTCAATTAGGCTTTGTCTAGCCTTACGCGCGTTGCCGTCATTGTCTTTCATCGAGCCCGGAGACCAGAGCCTCTCGAATCCAACGTAGCCCGCTATGCCCGTGACTACGTTCGTGCCAGACCATGGCCACGGCGAACCCTTCCACAGGGAACGGACATTCGAACCGCTCGATGTTCCGCCGTCGCTCGTGAACCAGCCGCTCCGGAACGAGCGCCACGAAATTCGACCGAGCCACCAGTTCTGGAACAAGCATGAACGAAGCCGCCGACACAACGACATTGCGCCGATGCCCAAGGGCGGCCAGAACGTCGTCCACCGGGGTCTCGAAGGTGCCGCCGCTAAGGGAAACCACGACATGATCGAGCTGCACAAGCTGCTCTACCGACATGCCCTTTCGTAGCTGCGGGTGATCGCGCCGGCCAATAAGCACGTAACGTTCGTCGAACAGATGTCTCGTTCTCAAACTTGGGGGCGCCACCTGAGGCGTCATGAGCGCCAGGTCGACCTCGCCTCGCGCCATCTGTGCTTCCAACTCGCGCAGATCGAGGTACCGAACCGCGATACGAACCTTGGGTGCCCGCTGGCGCAGCGTCTTGATAAAGGGCATGACCACCGCAGCCTGCAAGTAATCCGTGCACGCGACTGAGAACGTCAGCTCGGCCGTCGCCGGGTCGAAATTCCGATGTGTCACCAAGGTGGCGCGGACTTGATCAAGTGCTTGTCGAAGCGGGTCGATCAGCTCGATCGCCTTTGCCGTAGGCGTCATTCCCCGTTGTGCCGGAATGAGTAGGGGGTCGTCGAATACCTGTCTCAGACGCGCCAACTGAGAACTAACAGCGGGCTGACTCAGGTGCAAGCGGTACGCAGCCTTGGTCACGCTCCGCTCCACCAGCAGCGTCTCCAGCGTGATGAGCAGATTGAGGTCCAGACGTCTGGTATCCATAAATTGGATTGTAGCGACAAAATATATTGATTTGGCAGATACCAAGAGGCGGCGGAATATATCGGCCTTAGTACATCCCGAGGTGGGATTGACCTTCACTTCAGAGATTCGCCATGACGCAAATCGCTTCTTCCAAACCCTTGATTACCGTCGTCGGTGCCGCGAGCAAGCAAGGCCGCAGCGTGGCGGAGTCACTGCTCGATAGCGGACGCTACCGGGTGCGCGCATTAACGCGGCGACACGACAGCGAGGCGGCGCAAAGTTTGGCGCGCAAAGGCGCCGAGGTTGTGATTGCCCCTCTTCAGCCCGGAATGCAGGCAGAGCTAACCGTCGCCATGCAGGGCTCGGCGGGAGCGTTCCTGATGACCCCGCCCATCGTGCGGGTGCCGCCTGCCGACATTGAGTTCACGATAGGACGGGAAATGGCCGATGCGGCGGTGGCAGCTGGCGTCGAACAGGTTGTCTTCAGCGGGCTTGAGAACGTGGAAGCCCGGACAGACGGCACGAAATGGGCGCCGCATTTCACCGACAAAGCGAGGATAGAAGACCACATCCGCAGCCTGCCTATCCGCAGTTCGTTCGTCTACCTCGCCTTCTTCTACACGAACTTCCTCGAATACTACGTTCCGCAACGCGGAAGCGATGGCCTCACGTTTCCCATCTATCTGCCACCCGACGTGCCCATGCCATTCTGCGACCCGCTCACCGCCGCCGGTCCTGCGGTACGCGAGATTTTCGATCATCCGGAAAAGTACGCGAGCAAGACGTTGCCGGTAATCGGCGAGATCCTGACGGCACGGGAAATGGTGGATACGTTTGTGCGGGTCACTGGTCAGCCGGCCCGCTACGCATCCGCGTACTCACGCGAAGAACTCCTGCATCATTTCCCCGGCTTCGCCGCCGATGAACCTCTGGTGCGCGAACTGATAGGAATGGTGGAATACGCCGTTGAGTATGGCTACTACGCACGCGAACGCGACTTGACGTGGAGTCGTGACATCGACGCTGGCGCGTTGACCTGGGACGCGTTTCTGAGGCGCACGGACTGGAAAGGCGATCTGCGAGCGTTCGCGTCTTGATGAGGCCGTGGTCGGGTATCCACTAGCCGGCGTCAACCGGATAGCGGGTAGCCCGGGCAGGGCCAAAGAGCCTGCCCCGTACTTGATACGGGGCCGCACCGGGGGACGTGGAGTTTCCGTGTGAAGTGTCGCTTACCCGGGCTACGCTGGCTGATCGGATGCGCGGACATCGATGCCAGTACGGATTCAACGGACCGGCCGTGAAAGTGGTAGCGTGGCAGCAGAAAAGCTGCAAGCGGTCATCCGGGGATGCCACGATGAAACCGTTCTTCCTGAGTCCGACGACGCTACTGCTCTACCTGCTGATCAGCACGGTGATGTTGCGATCGGACGATATGCGCGCGGCGCAAGCGTCCGCCGTCGGTGCACTTGCCGCACCTCATGCGCAGCACGTTGCGACTGCAGCCGACACGCCGCGTCTGCATCTCGCCCGGACAGACGGCACGGTCGCCTCGCCGACGGCAACGGCGCCGTGGCCGCAGACCGATCCGTTCGCGCCGGTGTACATCGTGACTTCACGCGACACCTTTCAGGGTATACGCGGCCTGGCCCGTGCTGCGGTCGCGCGGCGCGACAGCACCGGCATGCCGTTGGTGATTGCCGAAACCAGGGCCGATCGCCTCGGCGAGATCGGCCGCTACGTGCATGTCAGAGAGCGCCGCTGTGGCGGCTTTTTCGCGTTCCCCAGTCGCGTGCAGGCCGAGGCTTTCGTGAGCGCGGATCGCTCGCGGCAGGCGATGACCAAATCGCTGCTCGCCAGCTACACGCTCGACAATCAGGACACCGTGAACCACTGGATGCCGCAGGTGCAGGAACAACGCCTCTACGACACCATCAATCACCTCTCGAGCTATCGCAACCGCTACTACGCCAGCAGTTTCGGCAAGACGTCGGCCGAATGGATCCGCACCCACTGGCAATCGCTCGCCACCGGCCGCAGTGATATCACCACCGAACTGTTCACCGCCTGCGCGAACTGCTCCACCCAGCCTTCGGTGATCCTCACCATCACGGGCTGGGACCTGCCCAACGAAGTCGTGGTGTTGGGCGCGCACCTGGATTCGATCAACGCCAACAACCGCACCGACCTCAACCAGCTTGCGCCGGGCGCCGACGACGACGCGTCGGGCATCGCCACCCTCACCGAAACGCTGCGCATCGCCCTATCCGAAGGCTGGCGGCCGCGGCGCACGGTGAAGTTCATGGGCTATGCCGCAGAGGAAGTCGGCCTGCGCGGGTCCAACGCCATCGCGCAGTCCTTCCGCACCAGCGGCGTCAACGTCGTCGGCGTACTGCAGCTGGACATGACCAATTACAAATCCGGCGCGGTACCGGATATGAATCTGATCGCCGATTACTCCAACGCCGATCTGAAGAACTTCTCCATCACCCTGTTCGATACCTACCTGGCGCCAATGGGTCTCACGCGCGGCAGCGTAACTTGCGGTTACGCCTGCTCCGATCACGCCTCCTGGACGAACGCCGGCTATCCCGCCGCGATGATGTTCGAGGCTGGCGACCCTAACGGTGACTTCCCCTACATCCACACCACCAGCGACACACTGGCGACGATGGGCGAATCCGCGCAGCACAGCGTCAAATTCGCACAGTTCGCACTGGCCTACCTCGCCGAAACCGCCAAGACCGCGCGCGTCAGAGTCACCGGCGGCCCGGCGCCGGTTTTTCGAGTGGGTGGGTAGAGGTAAGCGTAGTAACGTAAATTTTTCACCCCCTTAGCAAGTAACCCGGATAAGCGCAGCGCTCCTAGGGAACGCCAGCTTAATCAAATCGATAATTCCTTACCAAATAGTCACTCGTTTTTCGGGGGCAAGATACATCCTGTCACCCGGCACCAGCCCAAAGGCCTTCTGGTAGGCCTGCATGTTCACTACGATGCCGTTGACCCGATATCGTTCCGGCGAATGGGGATTGGACCTCAACTGGGAAATCTGCAGTTCCTCGCGCCGCTTACCCATGTAACTCTGAGCATATCCCAGGAAGAATCGCTGGTCTGCCGTCATTCCGTCGATGGCCGGGGGCGCCTTTCCATTGAGGGAGGCGATATAGGCCTTGTGGGCAATCTCCAGTCCCACCAGGTCGGCGATGTTTTCGGACAACGTCAGGGCACCGTCGATCCGGTAGCCCGGAATGGGCTCGTACAAGGAGAATTGCTGCACGAGCTTGTTGGTCCGCTCCTTGAACTTGGCGTGGTCTTCGGCCGTCCACCAGTCGCGAAGATTGCCGTCCCCATCGTATTGGCTTCCTCTATTGTCGAATGCGTGACTCATTTCATGACCGATCGTCGCGCCCGTAGAGCCATAGTTGAACGCATCGTCCGCCTCCGTGTTGAACAATGGCAACTGCAGGATGCCGGCCGGGAAAGCCATTTCGTTAGCGCCAGGACTGTAGTACGCATCGACTGTAGGCGCCGTCATATGCCACTCCGTGCTATCGACAGATCCACTCAGCTGGCTCCGCTTCCGGGTTGCCTCGAACTCGTTCGCCCGAAACACGTTTCCCAGCGGATCCGTGGCGGAGATGGTTAGGTCGCCGTAGTCGCGCCAGGTATCCGGATAACCGATCTTTACCCGCACCCTGTGGAGTTTCTTGATCGCTTCTGCTTTGGTGGTCCGGCTCATCCAGTCCAGGCCATCGATGCTTTGCTCGTACGCGAGAAACAGATTGGCGACCATCTTGTCGGCCCTGTCCTTGCTTTCCGGCGGGAAGTACGCATCGACATACAGCTTGCCTGAGGCCTCACCCATAAGGCGATCGACCAGCGCGACTCCGCGTTTCCAGCGCTCCTGGTTCTGTTTCGTGCCCCTGAGCACGCCTTCGTTGAACTCGAAGCTACGTTCGGCGAACGCTTTCGGCAGATACGGCGCGCCAACTTCCAAAAGCTTGAATCTCAAGTAATGTTTCCATACTTCCAGCGGCACCGTCTTTAATAGGTGCGACAGCCCCTGGAAGTAATCGGGCTCACGAACGATCAATTTCGTGGCCGACACATCGTCTAGGCCTTGCGCTGAAAGATAGACCTTCCAGTCGATCGATGGCGCCAGCTCTTGCAGCTTGTCTAATGCGAGGGGGTTATAGGTTCTCTGCGGATCGCGCGCGTCCATGACGCTCCAGTGCAAAGCAGCGATCCGCGACTCCAGGTCAAAGACATCATGAGCGCGATTCTGTTGATGCGCGCCCCCCAAAGCCTGCAGCATCGAAGCGATGTAAACCTGGTACTTGGCCCGGATCGCCACGTACTTGGCATCCTTGCTGGAATAGTAGTCTCGATCAGGCAGGCCAAGTCCGCTCTCGTAGAGCCAGAACGCGTACCGCGACGCGTCCTTGGCATCGACGTCGACATAGGTTCCAAGAGGGGTCGATACGCCTATCCGGTCCAGGTGGGCCATCAGCGAAACAAGGCTGTCTCGGCTGGCGACTTTTGAAATGACTCCGAGCTCTGCCTGAAGCGGTTTGATGTGCTGCCGCTCGATGCTCGCCTCGTCCATGAAGCTGGCATACAAATCGCCTGCCTTGCGCGCATTCTGGTCCGATGAACTACGCGCCTCCTCAAGGAGCTTTCGTTGCTGTACCAAAGATCGCTCTTGCATGATGGAATCCACGCCATATCTGGATCTGTCGGCCGGAATGGCCGTGTTCTTCAGCCAGGTGCCATTGGCGTATTCGAATAGGTCGTCTTGCGGGCGCACTCCTCTGTCCATATTGGCTTCCTGGACCCCCGACAGGGCCACCCGGGTGGCTTCAATCGCCCAACCGGCAGGCGCAAGAGCCAAGGCCCATGCCACAAGGCAGGGCAGAATTGCCCTGCGGCTCCAACGAGCAATCTTGAACCGGAAAAAACGGTCGGGCGCGTGCTGTCGGGCACTGGCCGCGGCGCGTTCGATTCTGGGTGATTCACGGTTCTTCATGGCAAAGTCCATATAGTCCGTTTCGGACTATACTGACAGTTGTCTAGAATGCAAATCCCTATGCGGGATATAGAGGTCAAGTTGCTAACCGAGTTGGAAGGGGCAATCCTTTCGGAAATTGTCCACCGTGGCCGGCAGACAGCCTTCAAGGTCCGTCGTTCGTTCGCAGAATCGCCTTCTCTGGAATGGAGGGGCAGCGCGGGAGCGGTCTATACGGCGATCAAGCGCTTGGAGTCCGAGGGCCTGATTCAGGGCGTGGACTCAGGAGACGCCAGATCTTCAAGACTTCTGGCTGTCACGCCTGCTGGCAAGCGAGCCATGCATTCCTGGGCTCGGAATGCAGCTCTGGCCGTTGGCGTGGGAATCGACCCGTTTCGGCTCAGGGCCGGAATATGGAGCGGACTGAAACCCAAGGAGCAGAAGCAGACCTTGGCCGACATGCGCACGCAGATTCAGAAAGACATCGCTTACCTGAAGGATTTCTCGAAGAACAAGGACACGATCGAGAAGGTAAGCATCGATCTATGCCTGCGTCTGCAACTCACGCGGTTAGCCTGGCTCGACGAGGTTGAGAATCCGTAGTGATTGCATTGAGAGGAACGCTATGAAATGGACGCCAGCGATAACGGGCTCAGAGTGCCTTGTGCTTAGGAAATTTGCTCTGACCCCCGTATTCTGCAGTTCTTGCGTCGACTAAGTAAACCTGACCCCGTTTTCGGAGAAGGCACTCTGACCCCTTTTTCGAAGCGGATCGGATTGAATTAATTGTTAGGTACTACTTGCGATGCTGCTCAAATAACCAATCTCGCCACCAATATCCTGGATAAATCTCAGCCGGCAGCTGGTGATCCAACCCTTGGTATTCTCTAAGTTGAATCTTCTTTCCACCAATGCGGTCGACTTCACGGACAAATCTGAGATCAGCCGTTATTGGGTTCTCGGTATCTGAGTTTCCATGGATTACTAGAGTTGGCAAGCGCTTGAAGAATGGGGCGAACGAATTCTCCGGTGCGATTCCAGAAAGTGGAACTACTGCTGCAAATAGGATTGGTCTGAGGATCGGCGAAAGCCATGCCGCTGATCCGCCCATTGAGAATCCGACTGCATAGATTCTAGATTTGTCAACGGAGTTATTTAGAGAGAACTCATCTACAAGTTCAAGTGCAGCAATCAGTGCCGTGGAGTGTTCCGCATGCTGATCTGTGGCTGGCGGCCCATAGTTCGCGCTTCTGATTGGGAACTGAGGAATCAGAATATAGGCTTGATAGCGCTCTCGTACCTCTGGCATGGCCCAGGTTTTTGCAAGGCGGTCAAGCTGCTTCAAATTGTCGGTACCAATACCGCCTGAGCCGTGTAGCTGCAACACCAGCGGGTAGTGCTTTCCTTGGACATAGCGCGACGGGACTAGGAACCGGTATTGCAGCACCGTACCGTCTGATGCTTTGAATTCCGCAATGTTAAATTCAGTCGATTCAATGGAAGCAACCACGTCCTTAGCGAGAGGTGCAGGGTTCCTGACGATCTCGTGCTTAAGGGCGCTAGAAGCACAGCCAGTTGCAGCAATACAGAGTACGACGAGCAACGCGGACGGCCACAACTTTTGCATGAATAACCTTTATGGTTGGCGTAACACCCAACGCCTGAGTTAAGCCGAGCCGCGAAGCGGTTTCGGCTTGAATGAATTGTTAGGGCCCATCCTTACAAAGAGCGCGGACGTAGTCCAGATAAAGCGGCCGTTGCAGCGGCCATAGCTGCCCGGTCCTTGTTGCCCGAATTCTCCTGTGAAGGATTCCGATCCGGACCCATGTGATCCCGCTTTCTCACTTGGGCCCGTCAAATACAGACATGACAGAGAAGTTTGGTGTCTGTCGTGCCCCGAAAACTAGAATAGAGGTCAGAGTCCAAGCAAGCGCAGCCCGGCAAGCGAGGTACAGGGGTACTGGTCTGCCAACGTGCAAGACTTGCCATGATCGCTAAACTGAGACGCTAAGCACAGCGTGGGGCATGTGCCGCATCGATGATGGCGCGCCTTGATGGCCTCGCGCACGGACGCCACGTGTTGACCGGGAAAGGTCAAGGGATGAAAAGGGGACATCATGAGAATCTGGCACCTGTCGCTATCCGCGTCGCCGCTATGGCGCCTGCTGTTTGCGCTGATGGTGTTCGCGTCCTTGCTGCGTCAGGACGTGCGAGCGCCCGCATCCACAGCCGCATCGCCGGCGCGGACCTCGTTGTCCGGTGTGTCGGCTGCACAGGCGCGGGTGACGGGCGGCAACTTGCCGGCGCGTCGAATGCCGCTCAGCCAGGAAGACAGCGCGCGATTTCTGGCCCAGGCCACTTTCGGTCCCACGCTTGAGGACATCGAACGGGTCAAGCAACTCGGCTACGTCGGCTGGATCGAAGAGCAGGTAGCTCACCCCCTGTCATCGCAGCTGCGTTTTCTGCGCGCCGCCGGTGCGACGAGCGAACCTGAGTGGCGACTGGACGCTTGGTTTACGCATGCGCTGGGCGGGCGTGATCCGTTCGATCCGAACATGATCCATCGCGACCAGCTTCGCCAACGCGTCGCTTTCGCGTTGAGCGAGATCTTCGTCGTTTCCGATGCCACTTCCGACAGTTTGGGTGGCGCCCCCCAGGGCATGACGGACTACTACGACACGCTGGCACGGGGTGCATTTGGCAACTTCCGCGATCTGCTCAAGGACGTCACCCTGCATCCGGTGATGGGCGTCTACCTTTCCATGCTGGGGAACGAGAAGCCGGACACCACCAACAATATTCGTCCCGACGAGAACTACGCGCGCGAGGTCCTTCAGCTTTTCAGTGTGGGCACCGTCATGCTTGGGCAGGATGGCGCGCCGCTCGATGGCAATGGGGATGGGAGGCCGGACCCCAGCTACGGCCAGGACACCGTCAAGGGATTCGCGCACGTCTTCACCGGCTGGTCGTTTTCCGAGTGCCCGTCGGGATTCCGCGGCTGCTACGCCTACGACAAGACGAGCCCGGCGTGGGTCCGCCCGATGATGAGCTATCCGCAATACCACGCGTCCTTGCAAACCAAGCAACTTCTCGTGTATCCGGGCAGCGCGCTGCCCGGTGGCGTGCTGGCGGCGGGCGGCACACCTGAGAGCAACTTGGACGCCGCGCTCGACAACATCTTTCACCATCCCAACGTCGGCCCATTCATCGGTAAACAGCTCATCCAGCGACTGGTCACCAGCAATCCGAGTCCAGCCTACGTGCAGCGCGTGGCGCAGGTATTCGATAACAACGGAAGCGGTGTGCGCGGCGATATGAGCGCCGTGGTGCGGGCGATCCTGCTGGACAACGAGGCCCGGCAGGCGAATCCGCCCGTCAACTTCGGCAAGGTGCGCGAACCGTTGCTGCGGTTGACGCATTTGTTGCGTGCCACGGACGCTAGCGCCGGCACCGGTCACATGGAGGAGTTCTGGACCCTGTCGTCGGACCTCGGCCAGATGCCGATGTCGGCGCCCTCGGTGTTCAACTTCTTCAGTCCCCGCTACATGCCGCCCGGACTGCTGGCCAATGCCGGCCTGGTGGCGCCGGAACTGCAGCTGGCGACCGACTACTTGCTGCCCAGTCATGAGGCGTACTTCTTCCGGCGCGCCGTCGATCACACGGTCGAAGGCCCGCCGCACACCACTGGAACGTTCGCGGTCAACGTGGGTCGCGACCTGCCACTGGCGGCGGACGCACCCGCTTTGGTCGCGCGCTACAACCTGCTGTTTTTGTCCGGTCGCATGTCGCCGAAGATGCAGAACACGCTGGTCGCTCATCTGCAGGCGATCCCGGCTTCCACCATCGACGGGCGACGGGAGCGCGTGCGCAATGCGCTGTACTTGATCGTCAATTCCCCCGAATACGTCGTGCAGAAGTGAGGACGCCGCAATGATGATGAAACGCCGACAATTTCTGCGCAAAGGCATTTACGCGGCGCTCGGCGGCGCCGGTATCTGCACCGCACTGGGCAACCTGCGCCTGGTCGAAGCGGCGACTCGCGCCTACGGCGCCAGCGCCTTCAACGACTACAAGGCGCTGGTCTGCGTGTTCTTGAACGGCGGCAACGACGCCATGAACACGGTGATCCCCTACGACGACGCGGCGTACCAGCAGTACCGACAGGCACGCGCCACGCTGGCCGTATCGCACGCAGATCTGTTGCCGCTGACCGCGCAGTCGGGTGGCGGCGCCTCCGATGGCGTGCGCTACGCGATCCAGGCTAGCACCAACGCTACGGATACGGTGGGCGCCAGCGATCTGCAGCAGCTGTTCAACACGGGAAGGGCGGCCATCGTGGGCAACGTGGGTACGTTGATCCGGCCCACGACCAAGACCGACTACCTGGCCAACCGCGTGGAAGTGCCGCCGCAGCTTTTCTCCCACAACGACCAACAGGCTTACTGGCAGGTGTCCAGCACCCGCGGCGGCGATACGGGCTGGGCCGGGCGCATCGCCGACGTGCTGCATGCCGCCAATCCGGACGCCTTTGTCCCGATGGGCACTTCGTTGAACTACGAAAGCATCCTGCTGCGCTCCCAGAGCGGCCACCAGTATGTGATCGGCAACGAAGGGGCGCGCCAATTCAGCTATCTGGAATGGGACCCCGATGTCCGTAACGCCTATCTGGCATTGCATGCCGACGACCCGCAGGCATCGCCTTTCGAGCGTAGCTTCGCGGCGTCGTTCCGGCGCACGCGCATGACGGCTTCCAGCGTCGACATCGCGCTGACGGAGACGTCACCACTCGCCACGCCCTTTCCGAATGAGAACTTGGCGACCCAGCTCAAGATGGTCGCGCGACTGATCAAGGTGCGCGCCGCGCTTGGAATGAAGCGACAGATCTTCTTCGTTTCGCTGGGTGGATTCGATCACCATGATGGCCTGCTCAGCCAGCATCCGCGGCTGCTGTCGCAACTTTCCCAGGCACTGAAAGCCTTCCACGACGCCACGGTCGAACTGGGCGTGGCCGAGCAGGTCACAACGTTCACCGCATCCGACTTCGGCCGCACGTTGTCGTCGAACGGCGATGGTTCGGACCATGGCTGGGGCGGCCATCACTTCGTCATCGGCGGCGCCGTCCGCGGCGGCCGCTTCTACGGCCGGATGCCGGAACTACGCAACGGCGGACCTGACGATGTAGAGGCCGGCCGCATGATCCCGACCACCTCAGTCGACCAGTACGCAGCGACGCTTGCGCGTTGGTTCGGGGTCAGCGAATCCGAATTGGATGTGGTGTTTCCCAACCTCGGAAACTTCGCGAGCCGCGATCTGGGGTTCATGACGGTGTAGCCATGTCGTCCAGGCAGCCCGATCAGCCCACGTAGGGCGGGTCTTGACCCGCCTTCCAGGATTCCATTACAGCATGAGGATTTTGGGTTGGCCGAGTTCGGCCAGCAGATGCAGGTCGTGGCAGAGGGATTGCAGTTGCTGGTGGGCTTCTTCCGGCAGGTGTTAGCCGGGCTCGCAAGGCTGGCGCTTGCAGGGTAGCCCGCTCAGCAAGCGGGTCGGCTTAAATGAATTGTTAGGCGCCGTTGCGACGGAGGCGACGCCACCAAAAACGAATGCCAGCGAAGATGGCCACGAGGACCGCGGGGCATAGCCATCCGAAGAAGATCGCGATACCTACAGTGTTGTTGTCATACCGCCCTTCGGGAAAGTGCTGCCCCAGGGCGTGGTCTGCCGCAATGCCAGAGGGATTGTAGACAAGCGATACGAAAAGCACGGTGCAAAGCCAGCCGGCGAATGCGGCAATCACGCACCGGATCCAAAAGCGACGAGGACGCGGAGACGCTAGCAATGCGATTACCAAGATTGGAATAAGCCAAGTTCCAAGTGCGTCAACGTAGCTGAATTGCGAGACCGGATTCACAAGAGTGCCATGAAGCGCCTAACGCCTGAAGTGAGCCAAAAAGCGGGTAAGAAGGATTTTAGAGCGCATTAAAGAAAAGCACTCTGACCCGTGTTTCTAGTCATCGGAGGTTGCCTTTGGTTTTGTGCACGGGTCATCGCAACATGTCTTTGGATCATCAACCCAGATTGCTGGTTGCTCCGGCGGAGGCGGAAGTGCCGAATACTTTGCCGAACAGGCTGATAGAAGTAGGACGCTGACGATAAGTGCCACTCTGACCACCATGTTGCTTCTCCCGCCGCCTAATGCCTGACACAGCCGAGCCGCGAAGCGGCTTCGGCTTGAATGAATTGTTTGGCTGCTCCCTCATTGCATGGAGTGCAGCCCAATCATGTTGCTCTCAGTATCAAGTATCAGACTAATGAAGCCGTAGTGACCAATAGAGAACTTATCTTTGTGAATCTTGCCGCCGCTTTCAGAGGCGCGCTTAGCCTCTACGGCGCAATCCGAGCAAGTGAAATAGACAATGGTGCTGTTGCCCCCGGAGGGGAAGCCGTCCATCTTGATGAGGGCGCCTGGTGCACCGGGTCTATCGGGCGCCTTAGGGAAAGCCCACATTTCAATATTTGTGCCTTCCATCCGCTCTAGCCGTGTAGCAAAGACCGAGTCATAAAATGCTCTGGCTCGATTCATGTCTTCAACGTAGATTTCGAACCAGCCGATGGGATTGTTTGCCATGACAATCTCCTTGTGGAGTTAACGAGAGTCTTCGATAGCAGTCTAATGCATGACACAGCCGAGCCGTGAAGCGGGTTCGGCTTGGGTGATTGTTAGGCTGCAGCCCAACGCCAGATAACAAGTACCCCGAAGTAAACTGCAAAGCAAATCGGCGGGGCGAAGACCACCCGCTCGAACCAAACGGCGCTACGGTAATTGTGAAGTACTGTGCCGGCTACGAATGCTCCAGCAAATAACGGAATGAGGAAATCCGCTCTCGCAAATAGGTCTGGAGCGCGCCGGAATACGCCCATCAAGGCGAGTCCTAGTGGCACGGCTATCAAGGAAGCCAGCATTGGCAATAGAAACGAGACAGGCCAGCCATCATCGCGCGCCTTCGCGGCGCTGCTCTTGGGTGGAGCGTATGGATTCTCTGACATTGCAGCCTAACGCCTGAATTAGGTCGACCCGCAACGGAGCGGTTGTGAGCCGAGACTACAACAGAATCAGGATTTTTGAACGGAACCACGATGCGGGTTCGGCGGCGGTGGCGGCGATCTGGTCGGCGGTTTCGGTCAGTGGTTGAAGCAGTGGGCCAGGCCGGCGCGGGAGCAGGATGAGGTCGTCGGGTTTGAGGATTTCGGGCTGGCTGAGTTCGGCCAGCAGATGCAGCGGCTAGAAAACCTACTCTGACCCCGTTTTTTAGACCCCGTTTTTTACCGTTTTCTAATGGATTGTTAGACCTGCCCAGGAATTCACAAGAGTTTGCTGCGGAAGTGAAAGCACTCAATTCCAAAACCCTCACGAAAGTAGAACCGGTGCGCCTGTTCCCGGGTGACGCGAGAGATCAGCTGGATTTCACTACAGCCAAGCGCACGCCCCTCGTCTTTGAGTTTGGCAATCAACTTTGCGCCATAGCCACGTGAACGTACACGCTCGTCGGCAACCAGGTCATCAACGTAGATAAGACTCCCGCAGTACAGCATGTTCATGACGCGATACGAGGCTACCGCCCTAACTATATTCTCGTCCAGAAGCGCCAGAAGTCTGAGTCCGTCACTTGCCATCAAGCTCCGGATCATTGGGACGTACTGAGTTTGCTCGAGATGGGGCCGAAGTTGCTGCATGACCTCGAAGGTCGCGGCAATTTGGTCGTCGGTTTCTGCGTGGGCGATGTTGAGTGTCATCGAGGTCTAACGCCTGAGTTGAACCGACCCGCGAAGCGGGTTCGGCTTGGACGAATTGTTAGGCGGCATGTGATGGAAATAGAGCCATGAGAATAAGGCGTCCTGCCGTGCTTGGATCTAATCGAGCGCAATTCCTGGCCGCCAGCCGCTCTTGGCTAGGAATTCCTTCGGGTTCGTCATGTTGAGAATGTCGCGAAGGGCTTGGCGCTTATCGGCGGCGTGCTGGTAATAGGACTTGACGATGCGATAGCCGACCCAATAACCGAGATCGGCAGGCTGTTCGGGCGTGCTGTTGTAGAGCCAGTCCGACAGGTCGGTTTTGTCCGCATCGGCGGCGAATGCCGTTTCGATCTCCCTTTCACGCCCCGCGGTCAATCCGCTCATATAGGAATAGGAAATGGAGCCGGTCGTCAGCTCCGTGACGAATTCGGCCGCGCCTTCCTCAAGCGAAGCGGCGAGGACGGTGACGTTCTCCTTCTCGGAGAAAGCCACCGCTTGCTGGACATGGACGTATTCATGCGTGATGACACCCACGAACCGGTCTTCGATATCAGGATTAATCCAGTCGGTCGCGCACAGCGCTTCGAGGCCGATCTGCACGCCGGACTCGCGCCCGCCGACGCCGACGGGCTTGCCCCGGCCCACCGCGATCGTGATCGGCGGAAAGCGCGCCTCGGGATAGAGGTCCCCGAGTTTGCGCATAACGACCGCCAGCTTCTCGCGCACGTGTGGCAGGGTATCGGCACAGCCCCGCGCCTCCAAATAGATCTCCGGCCTTTTGGCAATGGCATCGGCGATCGACTGACCAGTGACCTTGCGCATCCGTGCGAGTTCATGCAGCCCGTCCGAACCAAGATCGAGATAGTCGTGCTGCAGTGCTTCGGCCGTCGGGCGCCCGCCCGCCGCATCGTAGACCTGATAGAACCGGTCGACGTCGCCGGTCTCGATGACGGGCTCCACGGCTTTGTCGACGGGCGACGCCGCCACGCCGCCTGCTGCCGAAGTCGTCGCAAGAACGAAGGCGACGATCATTATCCTGATACTGGTCCGATCCACGTTTTCTCCCAAACTAGAGTCGTATTTTCCTCTGACGTCTAATGCCTGACACAGCCGAGCCGCGAAACGGGTTCGGCTTGGATGAATTGTTAGGCGGCACCTGCTTGGCTCGCCTTGCCTATTTTATAACGTAGCTCAGCCATGCCCTCGTTAACGCGATTTACAGAGACAAGTTGAAGGACAGGACTGAAGACTCGGCGTGGGAAAACAGACTTACCATGACCAAGAGAAACCGAACCGATCTGGACGATGATCTCATCTAAAAGCCCCGCATCAAAGAATTGCCCAGCAAGATCGCCTCCGCCCATGACCCAAACATTCTTCCTGTCAGCGACTTCCTTCATCTGAGCATGGACAGGTCGAATATCACCTTGAACAAAGCGAATGTCCGCCCCCGCAGGAGCGTCGAGTTTGCGACTGGAGAAAATCCATACGGGCTGCGAGTAAGGCCAGGCGCTCTCATCCGCAGCGCCGAGTTTGACAGCGTGCCTCAGCAACCATTCGTAGGTTGAAGAGCCCATTGCTATGGCGCCGACCTCAGATATAAAGGTGGGATAGCTCGTTTTTTCCAGGTCTGCTAACGGAAACAACCAATCTAGCGAATCATCTTCGGTAGAAATAAAGCCATCGATGCTCGATGCGGTGTAGTACTGGGTTGTCATTTTCTGTCTTTCAGCTCAATACGAAAGTAGGTTGTGCCGCCTAACGCCTGACACAGCCGACCCGCGAAGCGGCTTCGGCTTGAATGAATTGTTAGATCGCGTATCGATCGGATTTGGACACCTGTAACGCACCACCTCTTGACCCGGGATAGTTGTATCGTCAATCAGCCTGTGTCCGTCCTGAGAAAGTTTGAACTTTGCCGTAGCAAGCCAAGTTTCGCCCTCACCCGACAGCTCTGCAATTAACGCAATCTCGTTGTCCCCGCGGGTGACAGCAGCTTTAATTGGGCCTTCGCTTTCCCAGTAGGAAATCTGACGAGCGCCAATGCGAAGAATCAGGTCATCAGCATCTGACCCGCAAGACGTGGGGCTTCCGGCCCAGTAGCCAATAAACCTATCTGGGACAGTGGGTGCGGTGCCGCCAGCTAGAAGTGGAAGCGGCAGCAGTAATACTGTGATGGCAATGATGGATCTCATCTGCTCTCCCTAGCGGTCCAACGCCTGAATTAAGCCGGCCCGCAATGGGCCAGCACCGAAGCCGATGATACCCAGAACCCAACTGAACTAGCGAACCCGATGCGGGTTCGACTCGAATGAATTGTTAGGCCGCCATCGGGAGGGATAGCATGAGTACAGAGAGCGCGAACAGAACAAAAATGATCACTTGAACCCTGCGCTGCATATAGAGCAACTTCCGCTCCTGCTCAGGGAACTCCAAAAACACGCGTGAGTACTTGAGCCTGCCGAGATTGAGAACAAGACCAAGAGGCGAAGCAAGCAGGCTCAACGAGTGAAGCTCCGGGTGATCAGGGTATTTCTCGGCAGTGAGCGCCCGGAACCGACGAACTATCGAGTAGTTGTTCGCGACTGCAGCGATCAGCAGCGCGAGTGCAGTGTAGTAGGCGAGTGTCATGGTTTGCTAGCGACCTAACACTTGAATTAAGCCGACCCGCGAAGCGGGTTCGGCTTGAATGAATTGCTAGGCGCTGATCGTGTCATTACGGCCCACGAGTTCAGATAGCCTTCGATACGATTTGAATAAGGACGCGGTACCCCAAACCCCCATCGCTGCTCCCGCCATGCCGATTGGCGTAGCCACCTTGAGAATCGTCACTGCTGCCGTCGGTTGAACGTATATGAAATATGGAAAATTAACCAGGACGGTGTAAAGAATAATAAGCATCGTGCTAGTGCAAAGAATCCAAAATGGTCGTTGCTTATGTCGCTTCAACGCAGCAGCCTGGAGAGCCAACATAACAAATTGAACTAGCACGGAAAAAAGAACGGTCGCTTTTGCAATTGCATATACAACTTCCATGAACTCTCCTAAGCGCCTAACGCCTGACACAGCCGACCCGCGAAGCGGGTAATGAATTGTTAGGCATCCATTGTAAAGAAGGTAAAACCCTTATTAGGCTTTCGCTCCATCTCGGCGGGAACCTCCTCAATCTTCTCGAAATAGATCTTGGCATCTTGAGTTCGATGCTTAGCCGGAACGTCCAGATCCGTGTCATTGCGCAAGAGATCGACCGCAAGCATTTCGGCTTGCTCCGATGTCTCGGCATCAACGAAACGGGTGGTGTAAAAGCCGATCTGCTCTTTGTTGCCGACCAACTTGCCTGGGAAGTTGTCACCGCGAATGAAACAACGGAAAAGTGGCATGGGTGCCTAACTACGATTAGACCCCAAAGTGAGGTGTAGCGCGGATTGTGGGTGTGGCCTGGGAGGCTCGTCAATCAGGCGTCTACGCGGCACAGGGCTTGCGGCAATATCTGTGCGAATTAGGCGGTAAGAGGTCGAGTATTTGATGAGCGATCGCGAACAGACCTAGCCTGACGCGCGCTACCCGGGTCGGTAGGTGGTGGTAGCCACGATCTGGTCGGCGGCTTCGGCTAGTTGGGTGAAGCAGTGGGCCAGGCTGGCGCGGGGCAGGATGAGGTCATCGGGCTTGAGGATTTCGGGTTGGCTGAGTTCGACCAGGTGCAGGTACTAGAAAGCCTACTCTGACCCCCGTTTTTGACCTACCTCTAAACCCTTCGTCTCCCACCCGCATCAACCTCCTGGACGCTCACTCTGGGGAACCCTGCGATGCGCACCGGTCTTATCGTTCCAACCTGCCTGTCTGGGTTGATCCTGGCCATGCTGCTCGGCAGCTGTGCTACCGCGTCGCGCCACTCAGCAGAGACCGGTCGCGGCCTGAGGCCGCCGACACCTGCGGTCGAACAAGAGCTGCGGAATGTTCTCGACCAACATCGCATCGTCACTGCCGGCCTCGGCCTTCTTGTGGATGGCAAGCTCGCTTGGGCGCTGTACCACGGCGATGCATCGCCGGGCGTGCCGGCCAACGCGGCTACGCGGTTCAACGTCGCTTCCATCACCAAAACCGTGACTGCTGAAACCGCATTGCGGCTCGTCGATGCCGGTGAACTGGACCTCGATGAACCACTGGCGGCGTATTGGGTCGATCCCGATATCGCCGGCGACCCAAGACTGCAGTTGCTGACCGCACGTACCGTCCTCACCCACACCACCGGCTTTCCCAACTGGCGGTTCTTCCGCAGCGATGGAAAGCTCGCCTTCGTTCGCGCGCCAGGCGAGGCCTACGGCTATTCCGGTGAAGGTTTCGAGTACCTCGCGCGTGCGATCTCCAACAAACTGCAGCGCCCATTCCCGCAAGTGGTACAGGAGAGGGTGTTCGAACCGGCTGGGATGCAGCATGTGGTGATGGAGATACGGCGCGAGGGGCTACACGATGTCGCCCTTCCCATCGACGACGAGGGCACCGCCTACCGCGTCTGGTGCCGGCCGAAGGGCGGGTGTCGCGAAGAAGGCAGCTATTCCGCCGCCGATGACCTGCTGGTAACCGTTCCAGACTACGCGCGCTTCCTTGCTATGGTCGCTCGCGACGAGTCCGGCAACGCCGGCACACCCATCGCGCCCAGTAGTGTCCTAGTCGATACCGGCGATGATGCGGTCGTCGACTGCGAAGACAGCACGACTATCGATTGCCCTCGCGCACAAGGATATGGCCTCGGCTTCCTGGTCATCGACTATGACGCCATGCGAATTCTTGGCCATGGCGGAAACGATTGGGCGGAGGTCGCGCTGGGCTACCTCCGGCTCCCGACTCGGGATGGACTGATTATTTTTCTCAACGCGCCGAACCAGCGTGGATTGGAGGCAATGCCGGAACTCGTGGAACTGCTCGACCCGGCCTCGCCCTTCCCCGGACAGTACCGACGATGGCTCGCGCGCGACCGCGCACAAGCAACCCGTTAGGGCCCGTAGGCTGGGTTGGCTTCATTAATTCAGAACGTAGGATGCGGTGAGCGAAGCGAACCGCATCAATCGCGGGCATCATCACGCGAACGATGCGGTGCGCCTTCGGCTTACCGCATCCTACGGGGCCCTGGGGCCCACCCTATTGGATCTCAGGTACCCAGCAGTTCGACGTCGAACTTCAGCGTGGCGTTGGGCGGGATGACGCCACCGGCGCCGCGTGCGCCGTAGCCAAGATTGGCGGGGATGATCAGCGTGCGCTGGCCGCCTTCCTTCATGCCCTGCACGCCTTCGTCCCAGCCCTTGATGACCATGCCGGCGCCGAGCGAGAAAATGAAAGGCTCATCGCGATCCTTGCTGGAATCAAACTTGGCGCCTTGTTCCCCGTTCTCGTAAAGCCAGCCGGTGTAGTGCACGGTGACGTTGCGGCCAGGCTTGGCCTCGGCGCCGCTGCCGACGACGGTGTCTTCAAATTGCAGGCCGGAGGTGGTGGTGGTGAATGCCATGGGATTTCTCTTGTTGGGATTGGGGATTTTAATGGTTCGCGAGGCGATAACCAAAAAAAGGAAGCGAGTAGCCCGGGTAAGGCCAAAGAGCCTGCCCCGTACTTGATACGGGGCCGCACCTGGGGAACGTAGATTTCAGTGTGAAGCGCCCCGGATGCGCTTCGCTTATCCGGGCTACGCTGGCTCAGCTTTGCAACACCTCGATCTGCAACAACTGCACGATGGCGCCATGGCCATCGGTTCCGCTGGACGTGACGATGATCTGGATATATTGATAGAACTGATCGCCGAGCGGAATGGCAATGCCGGCGTTCAAATTCAACGGCATATCGAAGTTATCCACGGTTAGCAGCGGGTTCCAATTCTGGTTGTCCGCAGAAGCGGAGATGGTGAAGTCGATCGGAAAGCCGAGCACCCTGTCGTTTCCGGTCGGCGCGCCCGCGGGCTTGTCCCAGCGCGGATACAACACGATGCGGTCGAACGAGGTCGGCTGGCCCAGGTTGAGCGCGATGGCGGACTCGGGGAACGTACCGTCCAAATAGGGGCTCGACCATGGGTACTGGAACGTGCCGTCGATCAGGTTCTCCGCTCCCCAATTGCCCGGCGCTAGTATCGATTGAGCGGTGGCTCCTCCGGTAGGGACCGGAATGACATTGGTGTACAGCTCCATCTCCGCCAATTGGAAATAGTAGTTGGTCGGGTTGGTCGATCCATCGCTGTTCAGCTGCTTACCGGTGGCGCGCACGCGGTGGTAGGCCGCGCCGTTCGTGTCGCGCCAGCACAGACCGACCTGCATCACCGACGGCACCGTAAAGCTGGAACCGGACTTGTAGATATCCCAGGAATGCCCCGCGCTGTCGTGCCCGCTCACCGTGAACTCGCTCGGAAAGCACAGGGGCTGGATCACGTTGGCCGCGCTGTTCCCCCAGCGCGGGTACAACACCACACGCCCCGGCGTGACCGGCATCGCCAACGAGAACTTGGACTCGATCCAAGGCAGGTTGTCGGGTGCGGGCTGCGCGCTCGTGTAGGCGATGCTCGACCAGTTCGACGTCAGATCGCCGTCGATGGCATTCCACATGCTCCACGTAGCGAGGGAAGGACTCGCATCGATTCCCCACATCGTCACCCCCTGCCCGGGGTCCGGCGTGATTGTCGATGTCCCCCCGGTGTAGAACAGCGGCGTGCCGATCTCGTTGATGAATATATCGAGCCGCGGCGGATCCTGTCCCGACCCCGCCAGGTAGGTCCAACCAAGATTGCCGAATTGGATGTCGACGCCCGCCGCCAGGGGTCCGTTCGGCATGAACATCACCATGCCGCGCAGCGGGATTTCCAGCATGACCATGGAAACGCCGGCACAGACATGATCGGTGATATGCCCCGTATGTAAAACCAGCTTTTGCTGCGGTGATGCGTTTTCTATTTCAAAGTCCAGCGACAGCGCCTGATCGTAGGACGATTCGATGATTCCCAGAAACCATGTCATAGCGGGCATGTGCTAACTCCTTATGGGAGAGCGGGAGGCGTGGCGACGACGCCGGTCACAAGGGCGGGTACTGGTCGTACGAATAGTTCAGATCCAGGGTGTTCCAGACCAGGGCGGGCGTGTAGGCGATATGGGTGGGCGGAATGGGGAAACCACCCATGACGTCGTTGAGCTGCTGTGTCGGCAAGCCGCCCGTGATCGGCGCATAGGTCTGGGTGGAATGCTGCGATTGCCACATCGCCCAAATCCGGTCCACGTTCGCATGGTGCAGGAAGAACACCGGATCGTTCGGCGATACCTGCACTATTCCCATCAGGCCGCCGACCCATCCATGCACTTCGTTGTGCATCGCGCTGGAACTGGTATTCGCCCAACCTTCCAGCGCGTTGCGGAAACCAGTCTTGCTGGCCGTCGAATAAGGCGACACATCGTAGGGGGTCATGCCGATGATCGCCGCGATGCTCGCGTAGCTCGGCAGGTCGCCTTGCGCGCCGATATCGCGCGAGATGCCACGGGTGCTGGGCTTGCCTAACGGGTCGATCGTCTGCCAATTGGCGAACTGACCGGTGGTGATCGGATCGCCCGAGCCGCCCATGCAGTTGTCGTCCCAGAGCGCGGACGCCGTCGGGTTGGCCAGTGCCGCGTCCGCGGACCAATCCCAATAAGGCAGCCCGAAACTGGAATCTCCCAGCACACGTTGCAGATCGGCCTCGAAAGCATGCAGCAGCGCCCGATGCCAAGGCAGGAACGCCGCGCACATATGCGCAGCGTTGATCCGCCCGGTGGCCGCGCCCAATGGAAACGTCATGGCGGCCAGGTGCATCCGTATGTAGTTATCGTAGCGACCGCTTGCTTTCAGCGTTTGCACGCCATTGATGTAATTACTGCTGGCGGAACTGTTCCCGAGAATGTTGGTGCGGGTAACCACGGCTACCTCCACGGTCTGCGCCAAGGCGCCTGTCGATCCCCTGGCATCACGGAACAGCCTTAGCGCGCAGTCGAATGGGTAGAGCCGACCGGAAAACGGCCGGCCGCCTATCGTCTGGCGACCCTATCCCCTCTGGGAACTCGCGGCTGGAAGCCGCTCCTCCGGGAGCAGCAGCGGGCCAGCGCCCAGCCGCATCGGAGCATCCGCGGCAAGTGGTTGCAACGTAAATAATTCACACCGGCAGCGAGTAGCCGGGTAAAGCCAAAGAGCTTGCCCCGTACTTGATACGGGGCCGCGCCCGGGGATTGCGATATCGCATGCTCCCGGATTTTTTTACAAGTCTTAGTACGTTGGTTGGTCGGTGGTGGCGGCCACGATCTGGTCGGCGGTTTCGGCCAGGTGGGTGAAGCAGTGGGCCAGGCCGGTGCGGGGCAGGATGAGGTCGTCGGGGTTTAGGATTTCGGGCTGGCTGAGTTCGGCTAGCAGGTGCAGGTACTAGAAAACCTACTCTGACCCTGTTTTCTACCACGTCGGCGTCCCGGGTTTCGCTGCGCTCTACCCGGGCTACGTCACTTTGTCGATTTTTGATTCCTAAGCGGCTAACCATTCCAGGGATTTGAAGGTGCCGCCCCCGCGCCGGGTCGTATATCCGACACCCCGCAGGGAAAGGGGCCAATGCAACGCCTTTAAACCCTTTCTCGTTCACAGTCATCTCAATCCGTAGGCATCTACGGAATATGTCAATGCAGACCACTCTTCGATCGCCTCGCGCCGTGAACGATACGTCAACCGCTTCCAAGGACTCGCCATGACATCGAACGGCGTTCGCGCGCTAGTCGCGGTGGCCCTGTTGTTGCTATCACTCAACGTCTCCCATGGCGAAGCGGGCAAGCCACACCGTGGCCCGTGGGGATTCGATCTGGCCGGCATGGATCGAACGATCAAGCCGGGAGACGATTTTTTCCGCTATAGCGGCGGGGCATGGATGACCAATACCCCCATCCCGCCGGATCGCGCGTCATGGAGCACGTTCTCCATTCTGCGCGCGAATGCCGAGACGGCTATCAAAGCCATCGTCGAAGCGGTCGCAAGCCGGCCGAATCCGGCGGGATCGATCGAACAGAAGGTCGCCGATTACTACAACTCGTACCTCGACACGGAAGCCATTGAGAAGGCGGGATTCGCACCGATCGGCGACGACCTGGCCGCGATCGTTGCAGCGCGCTCGCATGAGGATGTCGCGCGCCTCATGGGACGCCGCGACATCGACGTGGGCGGCCCCGTCTCGATCACGCCCTGGCCTGACGCAAAAAATCCCAATCGCTACGCGGTGAACATTGTCCAGTCCGGTCTGAGCCTTCCGAACCGCGACTACTATCTGAAGGACGACGCAAAATTCGTCGAGATACGCCGCAAGCATCACGCCTACATCGAGGCACTGCTGTCGATGGGCGGCTATCCACAGGCGGCGCGTTCCGCCAACGCCGTTGCCGCGCTCGAAACGAAGATCGCGACACTGCACTGGTCCGCGGAGAAGCGCGCCGATCGCGATCTGACCTATCACCCCAAATCGCGGGCCGAGCTGGTGGCGTTCGCGCCGGATTTCCCGTGGCTGGCGACGTTGTCCGCGGCGGAGATCCCACATCAGGACTTCTTCGTCGTGAAGGAACTCGATGCCATCGGTGAGCTGACGAAACTATTCCGCGCGACACCCGTAAAGACATGGCGCGCATACATGACGTTCCAGTACCTCAACGCCATGGCGGATGTGTTGCCGAGAAACCTCGACGACCTTGCATTCGACTTCAACGGCAAGACGCTCTCAGGACAACCGCAGAAGCGTGAGCGCTGGAAACGCGCGACCGTAGCGTTGAATGCCGCGCTAGGCGAAGCCGTCGGCGCGCTCTATGTGCGCAAGCACTTCAAGCCGGAAGCAAAAGCGCAAGTGGCATCGCTGGTCGAGAACTTGCGTGCCGCCTACCGCACGCGGATCGCGCGTGCGACCTGGATGTCCGAGGAAACGAAGCAAGCGGCATTTCGAAAACTCGATACGTTTCGCGTCAAGATCGGCTACCCGGACACGTGGCGCGACTACTCGACGCTGGATATTCGCCCCGGCGATCCCGTCGGCAACCGCAAGCGCGCGAAAGCGTGGGAATGGCGTCGCCGCATCGCACGCCTCGGCCAGCCGACGGACCGCGACGAGTGGGGCATGACACCGCAAACCGTGAACGCCTACTACAACGCGTATTTCAACGAAATCGTGTTTCCCGCAGCGATCCTACAGCCCCCCTACTTCGATGCCGAGGCCGACCCCGCGGTCAACTACGGCGGCATCGGCGGCGTGATCGGCCATGAGATGGGGCACGCGTTCGACGATCAAGGATCGAAGTCGGATGAAAACGGCATCCAGCGCACCTGGTGGAAAGCCGAAGACGTCGCCCACTTCAAGACGCTGGTCGCGAGCCTCGCGACACAGTATTCGCAATTCGAACCCCTGCCCGGCACGCACCTCAACGGCAACCTGACCCTCGCCGAGAATATCGGCGACAACGGCGGTCTCAGCGTCGCGCTGGAGGCCTATCAGATTTCATTGCGGAACAACGAACCGCCCGTCATGGACGGCTTTTCGGGGCTCCAGCGTTTCTTCCTTTCCTGGGCCCAAACCTATCGCGAGAACATTCGCGAAACGCAACTGCGCGCCAACCTCACCGCCGACCCCCACAGTCCCGCGGAATTCCGCGTCAATGGCGTCGTGCGCAATATGGACGCGTGGTATGTCGCGTTCGACGTGAAGCCCGGCGACAAGCTCTATCTCGCGCCTGCAAACCGAGTGCGCATCTGGTAGGAGCCACCAGGAAATCAGAGCGTGCAAATGGCCGAATTTGAGCGGCCTCCCTTATCGTGCTCTGACGGCCGGAAATCAACGCATCTGATTGAATGGGATCAGAGGCGGCTCTTGTGTCGATAAAGTGAACCTGACCCCTTTTTTTTAGCCTCAGGGCGGATCGGCCTTCACGTGGCGCTCGATATAGGCCGCATGGCCTGGCATCTCGGCCACCGTGCCGGCAATCGCCTGGCGCACGCGCATGAAATGGGCCAGCAGCGCCTGCTCGTCCACGTGCTCGACGAAGGGATCAAGCCGATCGGGCCGCAGGCCCAGGCCGAGGTACATGGACACCCACGAGGGCTCCAGGAATCCTGCCTGGTGGTGCATGACCACTCGCCCGGTGCCGCGGAACATATCGATCTGGTGCGCCAGCGTCTCGGGCAGCTTCATGTTCGCGCAGTAGCGCCACAGTTCGGAATCATCGCGCTGCGTCAGGTGGTAGTGCATCGCGATGAAATCGCGGGTCGACTCGAACTGCGCGGCATGCTGGCGGTTGAATTCGGTGGCCAGCGAGGGATGGAAGTCGCGATCCGGGAAGTACTCCACCAGCCAACCCACGCCGTCCATGATGATGTGGATGCTGGTGGACTCCAGCGGCTCCACGAAGCCCGCCGCCAGCCCGAGGGCGACCACGTTCTTAACCCAGGCACGCTTGCGCCGGCCGGTCACGAAGCGCAATGGGTTGGGCACGCCCTGTGGCTTGCCTTCGAGGTTGGCGACCAGCAATGCGCTGGCCTCGTCGTCGGAGATGCAGTCGCTGTTGTAGACCAGGCCACTGCCGGTGCGATGCTGCAGCGGAATCGTCCATTGCCAGCCCGGCGCGTGCGCGGTCGAGGTGGTGTAGGGCCGCAGCGGCTCCGTGCGTTCGCTGGAAACCGCAAGCGCGCGGTCGCAGGGCAGCCACTTTCGCCAGTCCTCGTAACCGGCCTTCATGGCGCCTTCGATCAGCAGGCCTCGGAACCCCGAGCAATCGATGAACAGGTCGCCCTCGATGCGCCGACCGTCGGCCATGCGAACGGCCGCCACGAATCCGTCCTCGGGCCGCAGCTCGACGTCGACGACGGTGCCAAGCTCGCGCTGCACGCCACGCGCTATCGCGTACTCGCGCAGGTAACCCGCGTACAGCGAGGCATCGAACTGGTAGGCGTACGAATACGCATTGTGGGCCGATCGCGGCCCGGCCAGCGGCGGCGTGAACTTCATGTGCCGCGCCATCACGCTGGACGTGGACCAATCTTCATACGACGGGAAATCGGGGTGCTTCGCGCTCAGTCGCAGCCAGTGCTGGTGGGCCGGGCGGTTCTGGATCGGCGGGCCGAAATCGCCGAAGCCGTGGAAGAAGCGGTGACCGATGCGTCCCCAGTTGCGGAACTCGATCCCCAGCTTGTAGGTCCCTTGGGTGCGCTTGGTGAACTCCGTGTCGTCCAGCCCCAGCAGGTTATTGAAGGTGCGGATCGGCGGAATGGTGGCTTCGCCGACGCCGACCGTGGCGATATCGGGCGACTCCACCAACACGATCTCGCAACCCGTCGGCCCTTGGCGGGGCAGTTGCTGCGACAGGGGCGCCGCCGCCATCCAGCCGGCGGTCCCGCCGCCGACGATGACGATCCGGCGTATGTGACGCTCGTTCATGGCCATGCCTCCCCGGACACGGGGTCAGGTTACTCCTTGCCTGACGGCATGGGTTAAAAAAGGGGTCAGGTTCATTTCCTGGGTTAAAGGATGAGCCTGACCACTTTTCGTTAGGGTGGGCCTTGGCCCACCGGGCAAGCATCAGGTTGCCTAGGATCGAAACGAAGCAGGCGTAATGCGGATCCGTCGTAGACGATGACCCACTTCGCTGTTGAAAGCCGGCCGGATATGCGCGGATAGATGCAATGCCGGCAGAGGACAGACATGCGGCGGGCTCTCAACAGCGCAGCTGGTCATCCGCTTCGCGGGTTCCGCCCTACGTGTACTCGCAACCGGACGAGCAACCGGGCAGCGAAGCTGCTATTGCAGAAAAAAGTAACAGATGAAGGAGTTGCTTCATGCGGCCTAACGCCTGAATTAAGCCGTGCCGCGAAGCGGGTTCGGCTTGAATGAATTGTTAGGCACCCATTGTAAAGAAGGTAAAACCCTTGTTGGGCTTTCGCTCCGTCTCAGCAGTCACCTCATCAATATCCTCAAAGTACACCTTGGCATTCTGGGTCTGGTGCTCCGGCGGAACATCCAGGTCTGCGTCATTACGCAAGAGATCGACCGCAAGCATCTCTGCCTGTTCCGGGGAATCAGCCTCAACGAAACGGGTGGTGTAGAAGCCGACCGACTCTTCTTGGCCGATAAGCTTGCCCGGAAAGTTGTCACCGCGAATGAAGCAACGAAAGAGTGGCATGGGTGCCTAACGCCTGAATTAAGCCGACCCGCGAAGCGGGTTCGGCTTGAATGAATTGTTAGGCGCCATGCTCGCGATCCGCAAAGAACATGTGCATGGCACCAAGGAAATCCCTGGCCTCATCCCCGCTAGTAAAAGTATGCGAATGTGCCTCCGAGCTCCAAAGGGCAAGGATCGCGCTGTCGCTCTGTTGCAGTAAATTCGCGAGCTGCGCAACGAGTAGGGAGCGCGTTGTAGCGTCGTGGCCGGCATAGATGTCTGCCCAGATCTCCTCATCCGAGGCAAAGTCCAGGTATGCGTCTTGGTGATACCAAGAGCCGATCGCGTTCTTGAGGATGGAGAGATCCATGTGTGCCGTTGAATGAGCGAGATTCTTTCTCATGATGCCTAACGCCTGAATTAAGCCGACCCGCGAAGCGGGTTCGGCTTGAATGAATTGTTAGGCCGCAAACACAGCGGCCTTGCCAGTGCGGATACGCTAGCCACTGCTACTGTCCGTAATGGAAAGCTCGAGGACACTACCATTGACGTCCACAAGGAGGCGGCTTCCGTCAGTGAACTGGATAACCAACTCTTCCCGTCGATGACGCAAGACAGTTTTCACGGCCTTTCCAGCTAGTAGCTCAGTGGCACTTACGGCTTCTTCTTCAAGCGTCACGGAATATTCCTTTGAGGCCTAACTACGATTAGACCCCAAAGTGGGGTGTAGCGCGGATTGTGGGTGTGGCCTGGGAGGCCCGTCAATCGGACTTTGTCTTACGGCATAAGGGATTACGGCGATATCGCGGGTCGGCAGCGTATTAACCGCCTTGGCGCGTTAGCCACCCCGAATCGCAAGGTTCGGAACCTTGCACGCAAGCCAATTTGCTCTGCGCGCAAGGTTCCGGAGGCGACGCTTGACCTGCTTCCACTGCGCGCGCAAGCAAAAATGCCTTGCTCGCAAGCTTCCGTGCTTCGCGCGCGACCCGAAGAACTGCGCGCGCAAAGAAAATTACTTCGCCATTACCTTCGGGAGCTCCGGACGCCGACCGTAATAAGGCTTCCCGCGAAGCGCGGAGCTGCAAGCATGTCTCTCAACACCTTGCGCGCAAGGAAATTTGCTTTGCGCGCAAAGCTAAATGTGCCGAGTCCCGCCTTTGGAGCTTTGCGAACGGAGCTAAGAAGCTTGCGCTAGCGCTTCTAGAGCCCGGCTACGCATCCTTTCGCTTCTGCGTTCGGCCGGTCGTCTTCGCGAGTGAGGAACACCGAGCGCAGCGAACCGCATCAATTGCGGGCAACAACGCGAACGATGCCGTGCGCCTTCGGCTTACCGCATCCTACGGGGCCTGTTAGGCACCTCTGCCGAGATAGCGACCGAAATCTTCTTGGCCAGTGGCACCCCACCATCTTGTGACACTAACGCTCCCGCCAAATCTGCTTTGCAACTTGAGTAGGTTGAGCAAGGCGCCAACGTTTGCAGGGCTCCAGTGTGGCCCCATGCGGTAATCGATGACGAGAGATGCGGGATCAACAAGAATCCCTAGAGTTGGCAGTATATGGTCGTCGGTACTGATTGAGTCCAGAACGACATGGAATGAATCCGCCAGCCCAGCGGTCACCAGTTCGGCGTCTCCCGGGCCTGTGAAAGGCACTTCGCGGAGTTCTTTCCGGAGCCAAAGATAAGAGCCGTTCTTAGCGACGTTCTCTGCGCCTAGTTCAAAGAAGTAGGCGAACGCTTGGTGGAGAGACTCTTGATTCTTGAAGTCGACGTCGATCTCAGGAAGAGAGCCATCATCGCTTTCAAAGTATCGCGAAATATCCATGTGGCGCCTAACTTCGATTAGACCCCACAGTGGGGTGTAGCGCCGATTGTGGGTGTGGCCTGGGAGGTCGTCAATCACGCTCCATTTGCGCGCCACAAGGGTTACGGCGATGCCGAGCCGGCAGAGACCGCGGCACCTGTGCGAATTAGGCGGTAAAAGATCGAGCATTCCCTGAGCGATCGCGAACAGGCTTAGCTGACGCGCGCTACCCGGGTCGGAAGGTGGTGGTGGCGGCGATCTGGTCGGCGGTTTCGGCCAGGTGGGTGAAGCAGTGGGCCAGGCCAGTGCGGAGCAGGATGACGGAAAAGGGGGGACGATCTAGCGGCCCCCTTTCGATTGATCGCCATCATGTCGGCGGATCAGTCTGTCCAGCTTGCCGACAACCGGGTGTTGCTTGAAACCGGACCACCACTGCCAACGCGTAATAAAGGCCACTGTCTTCCCGAATCCGGTGTCACCGCTGAAATGCAGAATTACCGTCCTCGGATTGATCCAATCACGTCTTTCGACCCGCTGCAGCTGCGACACGGGTACTTCGTAGTGCCGGCCACGGTCGGCAATGTGGAAGCGATCTTCCCGCAGATAGACGTGCCGCACCTTGGCGAACTTGTAGTAATAGAAGCCAAGACCAAACAAGGTCATGATGAGGTAAATCGCAACCATCCCATCACGGCGTATCAGTAAGAAAACCGTTCCGACGGCGCACATCGCAACCCACAACGGCGCCACCACATACTTCCAGGCAATCGTTGTTCTGGAGGAAAGTCGTTCTGGTTCCATGGACCGCGCCCGCCAGTGATGGGATAAGCGAAGGAAAGGTGGGGTCAGAAACTCCGCCCCACTCATCCTACGGCCCTAGCGCGAAGGCCGGAAGTGGAAGGTAGCCACTATCTGGTCGGCGGCTTCGGCCAGGTGGGTGAAGCAGTGGGCTAGGCCGGCGCGGGCAGAATGAGGTGGTCGGGCTTGAGGATTTCTGGCTGGCTGAGTTCGGCCAGCAGGTGCAGGTACTAGAAAACGTACTCGGAACCATTTTTTCTCGGACAGGCTCGCCTTACCCTGGCCGGAAGATGGTGGTGGCGGCGATCTGGTCGGCGGTTTCGGCCAGGTGGGTGAAGCAGTGGGCCAGGCCGGTGCGGGACAGGATGAGGGCGTCGGGTTTGAGGTGTTCGGGTTGGCTGAGGTCTGCCAGCAGGTGCAGGTATTCGCAAAGGCATTGCAGTTGGTGGTGGGCTTCTTCCGGCAGGTGGTAGCCGGGCTCGCATGGCGTTCCTTGGCGCATGACGGTCTCCTTTCTTCTTCGCGATGGAATGCCTTGCGCGTGCGCGCGCAAGGTGTCGGGAGGTTCGAAACCGCACGTAGCCGGCGGGCATATTTCCCTTGCGGGTGTTGTATTCAGCCGCCCTCCCGACGCGGAACAGTGCGCCGGTTGCACCCAAGACGCGGGCACAAAAAACCCACCAGATTGACGGAGGTGGGTACCGCTACGTGAGGAGTTTCGACGCTCCTTGGAAGTGAGTTTGCGAAGGTGATGGTGTGATGTCAACTCACACTTGTAGCCAGCCGAAATGCGATTTCGGAGGGGTGCGGGGCCATTGACATGGCCCAACCCGCCTTATGCGTGTTAGTCGCAAAGTTCGTCCTGGTCTGAATCTTCGCAATCGCCGCTTTCAATCAATTCCTGCTGAACCTCTTCTGCGTAACTTTCACAACCCTCAATGAAAGATTGGGATCGTCCGCCGCATTCGTCTGGAGTTTCAACTCCTTGGCGTTCAGCCCATGCATACCCGGCCTCGTGGCCGCTGCAATCGTAACTACAAGGATGGTCACCGAAATACTTCGGGACGGCAGGAGTGGCCAGCACTCGTTGAGGCCTATAGTTTCCGATGACAACACAACCAACATAAGGCTTGGATGTGTATAGGGGAACGCCGTTGTCTGAGCATCTGTATAGCAGCCGAGCACTTGGATCGCCGGCAATGGTTTCAATAAATGAATAGTTGATTGCGCGGGGCTCGATACTACCAGGCGGCGGTGGCTTGGCAGAATAGTGCCTTATTCCGTTCTGGATATACGAATGCACTTGTCCAGAAACGACCCGTTGCTGTTGCGCAATTACAGGCGAACCAACAGAGAGAAATATCAGCGAGAAAATTACCCATCTCTTCACGATTCATTCTCCCTGGCTGACTATCGGCGACCTTTTACCTACCTTGCACTTACAGCCGTTCAGATTCGCTCACCAAATCTTGTACTGCTTCTTGAATGCGCCTGATATCGTTGTTGGCATTCTCGATGTATTCAACGCCACATTCCTGGAACTCGCGCATTTCGCTGTTGTAGCGCTCAACCTCACGGTTGTACTGGTCGATTGCCCATTCGTCGTTGCTATAGGGTCTGCTTGGCTTGGAATAAGGTGCGTCGCAATCTGGCTCTGGATATCGACTCATGGAGAAGTTCGATCCGCCCGTAACATACGCCCCTGCCGTCGTAACTGCCGAAATTCCGACAATGGCGATCACCGTCTTCCATCTGTAAAGTTTCATAACAATCCGCCCCTTAGTTGTCGAGGAAGCATACGCGCCATCTCGCAGCGACGACAAAAACAGATGGCGGCAGTTAACCCATTTAATCTAGCCGCCCTCTTCCCCGTTGGTGACTAAGCATGTCGAGACGACTAATTAGGAACGAGTGGATGAAACTAGCCCAGCCAACGGGTCTAAGCGCTGGGCTGAGCATCATCCGGATTTTTCATGGCTTTCGCGGACGCAACGCGTAGTGACTTGTTTGCTGACTTGGTAATTTTCCGACGCGCTTCGTTCGCCTTGTCACCTTCCAACACTTCACGCTTTATGACTTCGTTTACCAATACTGCCTTGATCTGCTCGGAATCGATCCGAACGTCCGGAGAAAGTCTGCGAAGCTCTCGTCGGATTACATCAAGAACGGAATCAGTCTGCAGCATAGCGCCCACAAAGAAACGTGATAGCGCCTGCTTCTGAGTGTGATACTCGCCTAGCACTGAGCGCTGCCAGCCTTCCTTGCACCAAAGGTAAAGGAGCTCTATATCGCCTTCAGAGCGTGGACTTAGAGCGCAAAAATCTATCTCCAACACGAGTTCTTGATCAATCGGCTTCGCAAAAATGAGGTGGTACACGCGCCAAGTAACCCCATTGGTAAGTAGGACCCAGTCCACCCCCTGATTGGCAGCGTAGTCGATGGCCTGCTTTACATGCGCGTCTTTCAAATCCAGTCCTATTGCCTTGACCTCGATTAGGGTTTGAAGCTGACCATCCATCTTGATGGCCAAGTCGCAGTAGGTTCCCCGAATGGAGTACTCGGAGGTTACGTCCGAATACTTGTCGTAGCCGAAGACATCAGCAAGCATGTCTTTGATTATCGTTACAGTGTCGGCCTCACCAACATCACGCGCTTTAGCCGCGGCCAGAATGGGTTGATAACGCTTTATCCCCGCCACTAGCCGCTCAGCAACTTTCTTAGGCACCGAAGCCATGCTGTCTTCCCCCCTCTGAATCCAGGACCTCCCCAGGCCGTTAGCTCCCAGCGTACGCCGCTTCGTCTAGTCGCACTAGACTCACAGAAGATTCCACTTGATGTGAATTATTTACGTTGTCATGTACACAACAGAACTAGCAGAATTGCCGGTTACGTAGGCTGAGTTAGCTTCACCAACCCGCATGCAGAGCCTCGAACGAAAGCGCTGGGTTGGTAAAGCTAACCCAGCCTACGGCCCTAAAGAGGAGAACGGAAAGGAAACGGAGGCAACTAAATTGCTTAGTTACCTCCGTCCCCTTTAGCGACAACTTGACGGTCCCTACATTCGGGAGCAGCATCAGACTATCCGCTTTCGGAAGCAACGAAAGCATCTTGCGTTGCTGGGGAGCAGCCATGTGGATAAGCCATGCTCGCTACTGACGACATCGTCCCGTACTGCGGCGTAGTACTCGCACGTGCAGATAGTCCAACCGGTCTGATATTGGTTGTGCAAACACTAAAGAAGCGGATCAGCCAAGAACTTAGGGCCGAATGGTTATCGCACGACCACGACGACGCACATGGTGGGCGCTATATAACTTGTTTTTTCTATTATCAACGACCTCCTCATTGGGCACCCAACTCAGAAGTCCGTGAAACCAATTACGCGTATTTCAGCGTAGGAATCGCGAATGGGTACTTCGTGTTCCATTGCTCCGACAATGACGTCAAAGAGATTCTTCTCGAATTGCTCGATGCTGATACCTTCCCGGTGAGAAAGATCTCCAGGGAAGTCTTGAATTATGCATTCATTGAAGGAAGTGACGTAAAGACGCTATGGCTTCACGGTATTCACAACAGGACTTCAGTCAAAGCAGATAGTAAGGCCCTTACGGGCTCCAACCTGAGAATGGCGCTCGACCCAAGCGGAGATCAGAGCTATTCCTACAATTCACTACGCGGAAATGTTGAACTATTGCGAAGGGATCGCACCTTTGGCGTGAATCTCACGGAATCGTATCTTTGGCTATATCGAATGAACACTTGGCCGGAGTTCTTAGCCGCATGCGATGCACTCACCGAAATATTGCGCAGAGCCAATGGAAAGACCTCAAGCACTCCACTCGAAACCGTCTCACATCCAATAAGCGATACAGACACCATGATTGGCGCGTTCGATTTTTCAATTGTTGACGCTGAAACCTCCGGAGGGACAACTTTCGGCGCTGCGAGGATTTCTCTTCTCGACAAAATCGACTTGGAATATGAGTTCGACCTTATCCATCAGGTTGTCCAAGACAATTTGGTAAGGCTTAGAATTAATCACAAGCAGAATGGCCTTCGTTCCTATATTGGCGAGATCCATGCGGAGCCTGCTCTTGTTCGCGGTCAGCTCAAATTCGAAGCCACCAAGGTAGACGTGCAACGAGGACAGTCCGGCAAGCTTGATGAATTCGCTCGGATATTCTCACATCCACCGCTTGTTCGAGCTTGGTACGACAGCGGCCACGTCATCACAGGCGGAGGATGTTATGAAGTTAGTTATAAGACATCTCCTTTTACTGGAATGTACTGGTCTGACTTCTCGCGGTTCAACGTGCTTAAGGAGAAGCCCAATAGACCAGCAAACGGCGCATTCCTGTCAAATATCGGGGCAGTCGGGGAAGACTCACTCTTCTCGTGGGTGTACCACGCTCTGATGAGGGGAACAAAGACTCGACGCCTTTCGCATCTGAGGATGGCAACTGGCTCAGACTGGCTTGTCTGCGATGACGGTTCCGGCGAGATATCTGACTTTCTTCATGCGACCACGCTCGACAACCATCATCACCTGACGCTAATTCACGTCAAGGCTTCCAACTCGGACAGACCCACTCGCCTCATCTCTGTTTCGGCGCACGACATTGTCATAAATCAAGCAATAAAGAATATAAGCAGCCTAAACAAAGCTAATGTCGTGTCCGCACTTCAAAGTCGAATTCCGGCGAATAGCACCAAGCCAGCATGGAATATACAGAACGGTGTGATTGCGAGTGCACCGGCATCTGGCTTCGTCAATGCGATCAGTACTTGGAGCGCAGGAAGAATCAACTTCCATGTGGTAATCGTGCAACCTCACACGTTGCGCGCGGCCTTCAGGAATCGCGGCAACACCAAACCGCACGGTCAACTTTGCACGCTCCTAAATAGTGCATCACATCAGATTGCCGGGTTGGGCGGTGTTCTGACCGTGGTGGGAGCAAGATAAACCGATATTCGGGTCCGCAATGAAAGGGGTCAGGTCCGTTTTTAAAAGTGAGAAATGAACCTGACCCTATTAGTGGTTGGCCGATTTTAGTGCTCAAGGGCAAGATATTTCTCGCATAGCCTGTCCATTTCTTTGAACTGAGATACCAACCACTTCATCGTCTCAGCTCTAGCCGTGATCGCTTTACTTCTCTCGTCACCAGCCGGCCCTTCTGACAAAGAATTGTAAAGTTCAAGATCGACGATCTTGTGCCAAAGGATTTCATCGAAATATTTAGAAAGATCCGGTCCGAACAGCCAGCGAGCCGGCCGAGTGCCGGCTAGATAGTCGACTTGTTCTTCATTTGTTAGTCGGCCCTTGCTGCCCACGATGCCAAGAGCCCGCCGAGCTACTTCGTAGACGGCCATGCGCCTGTCAAACAGATCCAGCTTGAGCTTGTTTCGTGCAATTTTGGATTGGCGAAACGCTATCCATGCAGCGACCAGCCCGATAGTCGGCAGCGCGAAAGCAGATATGTAACCGGTCCAGTGCATCGTAGTGCCCATTGAGTTTTCTTCGTCTGATACAAGCGCTCTACCTGAGTGTCCGCCGCCGAGTTTTGGCGCGTTCTACCACGCGGGATTAACGTCTAGAAACGGGGTCAGAGTACATTTCTTTAAAACGTACTCTGACCCCGTTTTTCTAGAGCTTCTTGTTTGGCTGAAGGAGGCGGTAGTGCCCAGGCTGGATTATTGACATACCTCTAGTCCGACGACGCCAAAAACTGGCGGTCAGAAGTATACGTGTAGAAAAACGTACTCTGACTCTTGTTTCGGCAGAGTTTCAGTGTGAAGCGCCCCGGGTGCGCTTCGCTTACCCGGCTACGCTGACTGATGGAAAGGTTCAATTCGTTGTACGCGCGTTCTTCTCAATTCCAATTGCGACAACTGCTTTGCTGGTCCCGAAGAATCTAAGCACACTCGACCCTGTTGGATGAATGAGTTCACCCAGAATCAACCCTCTTATGGCGCCGTTGGCAACGCCAATAGTTGTTCTGCGTTCCTCACAAACTTGCGCGAACTCTGCCCATTCTTTCGGGTCGCGCAGAGATACCAGCGCGAGTCTGCGAATTGGATCCATCATACCCAAGGGAGCGTAGAACCACATTTCTTGTGTCACCAACTCAACAGCAGCCTTAATTTTCTCAAATGCTGGCATAGCAAAGCGCTGTTGCGCCAGAACCAGTTCATGCTTGGACTGCAGCGCATGAACTTCAATGGACATTCTGGAAAGGCGTGCACGGTCCGGCCAAAATTTTGAGGTCTTCTCTTCGACTTGGTTGGCTAGAAACTCAACAGCACCTTCATCGGGAACGACATCACTTTTGATCTCTGCATGAGCTTCGACCAGGAATTCTGCGTACAGCTCCAAGCTTAGGAGGAGGTCACAGAACTCAGAGAAGAAGGCGTATATCTCGTCCTCCGCCGCTAATCGGATCTGAGTTCTTTGCTGAGCCCTCCAGGCGGAGTGGGCAACGGAGAACGCCAATAGGAAGCCCACCACGGTTACTAAGACCGTGCTCATTGCTACCTTGGTCTCTGGGGATTGCTCATCCACCCAAAGAATAAGCTCACCAAAACTCAGCGGCCGGCTTGCGAGAATAACGGGGGCTGCAAAATAGGCTGTGATTGCCAAGACCAGCAAACCCTTTGGCTTCTGCGTGAGCCATTTTCCGAAGACAAGAACACTCATGCCAACGAGAAAAGCAAGCCGTACCCATGGATTCTCCATGTGCCGTAGAATTCGTTCCTGCTTGCGTGCGCTACTTTCCAAGGGCAAAGTCTCCTTGCAAATCATGAGAAGCAAGTGGCTAGGCAAGGCCAAACTTCACACCCCGGAACCGGGAGATCGTGGGCAAGCCGCCACGGGTGCACCCCACTCGCCAGGACTGCGCCGGCTCCGACTAGGGGCGACGGGCGGCTAGGATTCTTGCCTTCTGAGTCTCGAATTCTGCGTCCGTAAGAATGCCCCGCTTGTGCAGATCATCGAGCTGCAAAAGCTCTGCATACATATCCGAGTTTGAAGAGGCACTCGTATGAGCAGTCTTTGCTACGACGTTATCTTGCCCTTTTGGCACAAGCTTGAAGGTGTAATCCGCCGAGGGCCACTGTCCTGGACCATTGCCAACATCCCTGAAGTCCATCGAAAGGGGCTGCAAGGCCATACCCTTACTTTCGGCGAATGCTGTTGCAGCTTCAATGACTTTCTTCTTGGTCGTAGTGTCTCTGGCAAAGATGCCCGCATGATTCTGATATGTGGCCATGTAGGTGTCAGCAGACAGTTGAATGACCTCTGGATCTTTAGCCAAAGCTGGGCCGGTCGCAAACATCCCCGCAATCAACACCAACTGAAGCCTCTTCATCCCCTTCCCCAATAGCCCTTGTCACTCATCGGCCCCGAGCAATCCGAATCCGAAAATGGCGCAACTAAGGTGCGCTTATCCGCACTTGCTATACCCACAGTTCAAACACGTAGCGCACCCATCCATGATGACCAGCGCCTTCGTGTTGCACTTGTGGCAGAGCGTGGCGCTGGGCGGGAAGCTGGTGCCGTCGCCGGTGACGGAGATGTCTTCGTGGGAGGCGGGGTCGGTGTTCGCGCTAAGAGCGCCCCCATCCGCCCTGCGGGCACCTTCCCCCGCAGAAGCGGGGGAAGGGTTTGGAATGTTGCTTACGTTAGAGTTTTTTTTTGCGCGGGTTTCGTAAGCGGCACGCTTCTCGGCCAGGATCGCCCGCTGGTGATCGCTCATTTCCGGATCGTGGATCAGACCGATCGACTTCATGTGGTCTTCCACAATGGCGCCCAACTCCGCCACCAGCGACGGCATGTACACCCCGCCCGCCTTGAAATAACCACCGCGCGGATCGAACACCGCCTTCATCTCGTCGACCAGGAACGTCACATCGCCGCCCTTGCGGAACACCGCCGACATGATGCGCGTCAGCGCCACGATCCACTGGAAATGCTCCATGGACTTCGAATTGACGAAGATCTCGAACGGACGGCGCAGCTCGTGCTCCGTACCCGGATTCAACACGATGTCGTTGAGCGTCACGTACATCGCGTGCTCCACCAACGGCGACTTGATCTTGTAGGTACTGCCGATCAGCACTTCCGGGCGCTCGATGCGCTCGTGCATGTGGATGATGTCGGCGACCGGGAATTCGGCCTCGGCCTTGGCGCGGGTGACCGACTCGGCCTGGATGGCGGCAGCGCTTTCGCGCGCACGGTCTTCCGGGGTGAGGACGGAGTAACCCTTGATTTTTTTGTCGATCTTGACGGCCATGGAGCTGGTTCCTGATTGCTTGTTATTAGGTGCGACTTGGTAGGTGGTTCGGTTAGGGCGCTGAAGTAGTGGCCCTCACCCCAACCCCTCTCCCAGGGGAGAGGGGCTTTTTGCTTTGGGCTTACTTTTTCTTTGCGGCTTTCTTCACTGCTTTCTTGGCGGCCTTCTTGGCAGGCGCCTTCTTTACGGCTTTCTTGGCGGCTTTCTTCGGCGCGGCCTTCTTGACGGCTTTCTTCACCGCTTTCTTGGCCGGCGCCTTCTTGGCTACGGATTTCTTGGCGACTTTCTTGGCCGCCTTCTTCGCGGCCTTCTTGGCGGGCTTCTTGCCGACCTTCTTCTTCAGGGCGGCGGCTTCGGCCTTGGCGGCGGCGCTGGCGGAAGCCAACGACTTCTTGGCCTTGGCCACGGTCTTCTTCACGGCCTTGCTGGCTTTGTCCGTGCGCTTGGCGACCGCCTTCTTGGCGGCGGCGGTGCGCTTCTTCACGGCCTTCTGCGCTTTCTTCGCCGACTTCTTCACCGAGGCGACAGCGTCGCTGGCGGTCGAGGCGATTGAGCTGCCGATGTTGCTCGCGGTTTCTTTCACGCTTTCTGCAGCGCCCGTTAGGGTCGCTACCACACCGTTTCCGTTGCTCATGTAGATGCCCTCCTGGGGCCGTGGGTTTGGTACAGAGCCGACTCTATACCGGTTGGTGCGAGGTGTGGAGTGATTGCGTGAATGGTTGGGTGGGTGCGAAGAGCAGCTCGCTGCGCTTCGCCTCCCCCTCTCCTGCCCTTCGGGCATCCTCTCCCACGAGGGGAGAGGAGAAAACGCGAAGCTTAGAACTTGCCGTAATAGCCTTCTTTTAGGGCGTCGAACAGGTTGGCGGCGGTGTGCATTTCGCCGTCGTATTCGATCTGCTCGTTGCCCTTGACCTCGACCACGTTGCCGTCTTCCAGCTCGAACCGATAGGTGGTGTTTTCCAGGTCCGCTTCCTTGACCAGCACGCCCTGGAAGGCGGCCGGGTTGAAACGGAAGGTGGTGCACCCCTTCAGGCCTTGCTCGTGGGCGTAGCGGTAGATGTCCTTGAACTGCTCGTACGGGTAGTCGGTGGGGACGTTGGCGGTCTTGGAGATGGAGCTGTCCACCCACTTCTGCGCCGCGGCCTGCACGTCGACGTGTTCCTTGGGATTGATGTCGTCGGCGCTGATGAAATAGTCGGGCAGACGGGCGGCCGCGTCCTCGGCGAAGGGAATGGCCGAGGGGTTGACCAGGTGGCGGTAGGCCAGCAGTTCGTAGGAGAACACGTCGACCTTTTCCTTGGACTTCTTGCCTTCGCGGATCACGTTGCGGCTGTAGTGATGGGCGAAACTGGGCTCGATGCCGTTGGAGGCGTTGTTGGCCAGGCTCAGCGAAATGGTGCCGGTGGGCGCGATGGAGCTGTGGTGGGTGAAGCGGCTGCCGATCTCGGCCAGCTCGTCGACCAGTTCCGGCGACACCGAAGCGATGCGCTGCATGTAGCGGCTGTACTTGGCGTGCAGCACCTTGCCGGGGATCTGCTGGCCGATACGCCAGCCGTCCTTGGTCATTTCCGGGCGCTGGCGCAGCATGGCGGCGGTGACGTCGAAGAGTTCTTCCATGATCGGCGCGGCGCCCTTTTCCTTGGCCAGCGCGAGGCCCATTTCCCAACCGGCCACGGCCATGTCGCGGGCGATGGACTCGGTGAACTCGCAGGACTCGGGGCTGCCGTACTTCATCTGCAACATGGTCAGGGTGGAACCCAGGCCCAGGAAGCCCATGCCATGGCGGCGCTTGCGCAGGATCTCGGCGCGCTGCTGTTCCAGCGGCAGGCCGTTCACGTCCACCACGTTGTCCAGCATGCGAGTGAACACGCGCACCACTTCTTTGTATTCCTCCCAGTCGAAGGTCGCCTGGTCGGTGAAGGGCTTGCGTACGAACGTGGTGAGGTTGACCGAACCCAGCAGGCAGGCGCCGTAGGGCGGCAGCGGCTGCTCGCCGCAGGGATTGGTGGCGCGGATGTTTTCGCACCACCAGTTGTTGTTCATCTCGTTGACGCGGTCGATGAGGATGAAACCCGGCTCGGCGTAGTCGTACGTCGAGACCATGATCATGTCCCACAGGTGGCGGGCGCGGATGTGGCCGTAGATCTTGCAGGCCACCAGGCCGTCGTCGCGGCTGACGTAGTTCTTGTGGGTGGGCCACTCGCGCCAGATCACTTCGGACTCGTCGTCGACGTTGATCTCGTGCTGTTCCTTGGCGTTGACCGGGAACACCAACGGCCAGTCGGCGTCGTTGGCCACCGCGTCCATGAAGCCGTCGGTGATCAATAGCGACAGGTTGAACTGGCGCAGGCGCCCGTCCTCGCGCTTGGCGCGGATGAAGTCCTTCACGTCCGGATGCGACACATCGAAGGTGCCCATCTGCGCGCCGCGGCGACCGCCGGCCGAGGACACGGTGAAGCACATCTTGTCGTAGATATCCATGAAGGACATCGGACCGCTGGTGTAGGCGCCAGCGCCGGCGACGAAGGCGCCGCGTGGACGCAGGGTGCTGAATTCGTAACCGATGCCGCAACCGGCTTTCAGGGTCAGGCCGGCTTCGTGGACCTTGTCCAGGATGCCGTCCATCGAGTCCTCGATGGTGCCGGACACGGTGCAGTTGATGGTGGAGGTGGCGGGCTTGTGTTCCTGCGCACCGGCGTTGGAGGTGATGCGGCCGGCGGGAATGGCGCCGCGGCGCAGCGCCCAGAGGAAGCGCTCGTACCAGTAGGCGCGCTTCTCGGCGGTGGGTTCGGCGTCGGACAGGGCCCGGGCCACGCGCTGATAGGTGCCGTCGATGTCGGCATCGATCGCTTCGCCTTGCTTGGTCTTCAACCGGTACTTCTTGTCCCAGATGTCTTGCGAGGCCGGCTGCATCGGGACCAGGGACCCTGCAGCTTCTTCTGTCTTAACCGCCTCGAGGCGCACCGTGCTCATGATTGTGTTGCTCTCCCTGTTCTTAAACTGTGGTGTCTGAAACTGTGGTGTCTAATTTTTGTTTGGACTGCGTTTCTTATGCGCCTGGACGGTCGGGCCGGCCAGTGCGTGCGTTGCATAAATGTGTCACGGACCGGAGCGACAGCGACGTCGGCGCGCACAGCGGCGTGGTGAGCACCGCAGTGGGCTGCGAATTGTGCGTGCCGTCCCGTAAAACCAGCGTCGCCGTCGATGTCATGCGCTATCCCCGAAGCGCCCTGTTTCCAAGCAAAAACCCTACTGCTTGGGTCCGTTTCGCAAACGACCGCTATATCTAGTGGCAGAGCGAAGGCTGCAAGCTACGCCCGGGCGGCCGGCCTGTCAACGGGTTGACGGTCAAATTGCAAAGGTCCCCTATTCAGCTTTTAAGGCCCGTCCGGGGACGGCCAGGTTCGACTTCATTGCGGGTTTAAGCAGCGGTAAGCACACTCATTCATATAGCCGAACTGCCTTGTCCGGCCGTCGCTTCCCCGCGGCGGATCCGGCGGCCTCGCCAGCCCCCTTCCTTTATCGAATCTCCTTGTCGAATCTCCTTGCCGAACCGACCCATGCGCCCGCTCCCCACCCTGCTTGCCCTGACCGCCGCCGCCGCTTTCGGCGGCTTTGCCGCCACCGGACTCCGTATCGCGCTGGACACCCCCGCCGAGGCGGCGCCGTCTGCGCCGGCGGTCATTCCCTCCATGGGCGCGCTGCCGCCGGTGGTTAACGGGCAACCGCTGCCCGACGGCAATGGCTCGCCGTCACTAGCGCCGATGCTGCAGCGGGTGATGCCGGCGGTGGTCAATGTCTACAGCCGGCAGACGGTCAAGCTGCGCAGCCCGATGGGCCCCTTCGCCGACGACCCGGTGTTCCGCCGCATGCTGGGCATCCCCGACATGCCGCGCGAACGCGTGCAGCAATCGCTGGGTTCGGGCGTGATCATCGATGCGAAGAATGGTTACGTCATCACCAATCATCATGTGATCGAGAACGCCGACGGCGTGTCGGTGACCCTGAGCGACGGCCGCAGCGTCGAGGCGCAGTTCATCGGTTCGGACCCGGATACCGATGTGGCCCTGATCCGCATCCCCACCGGCAACCTGACCGAGATTCCGCTGGCCGACAGCAGCGCCTTGAACGTGGGCGATTTCGTGGTGGCGGTGGGCAATCCGTTCGGCTTGGGGCAGACAGTGACTTCCGGCATCGTGTCGGCGGTGGGCCGCAGCGGCATTCGCGGACTGGGTTACCAGAACTTCATCCAGACCGATGCTTCGATCAATCCCGGTAATTCCGGCGGTGCGCTGGTCAATCTGCAGGGCCAACTGGTGGGCATCAACACCGCCAGCTTCAACCCGCAGGGCAGCATGGCCGGCAACATCGGCCTGGGTTTCGCCATTCCCAGCAATCTGGCGCGCAGCATCAAGGACCAGTTGATCGCCAACAACGGCGTGGTCATCCGCGGCACGCTGGGGCTGGAATCGCAGACGCTGACCCCGGACGTGGCCAAGGGCCTGGGCCTGACCGATACCCGTGGCGCGCTGGTGACGCGGATCTACACCGGCTCCGGCGCGGCCGCGGCCGGATTGAAGACCGGCGATGTGATCGTGTCGGCCAACAACGAACGCATCGACAGCGCCGAGTCGTTGCACAACTACGAAGGTCTGCAACCGGTCGGTAGTCCGCTGGCGCTGGGAATTCGTCGCGACGGCAAGCCGTTGACGCTGCGCGCGACCTTGAAGGAACAGCCGCGCGCGCTGGCGGGCGCGACGCTGGATCCGCGCCTGACCGGCGCCTCATTCGCCGAGCTGCCCGAATCGCTGCGCCAGGCCGGCTTGAACGGCGTGTTGGTCAAGGACGTGGCGCGTGGCAGTCGTGCGGCGCAAAGCGGCCTGCAGCCCGGAGATGTGGTGAGGGGCGCGAGCTCGGAAGAAATCACCGACCTGGCCGGCTTCCAGGCCAGCTTCTCGCCCAAGCCGCCGCAACTGGTGCTGTCCATCCAGCGCGGCAATGCCGTCGGCAATCTGCTGCTGCAGTGACCGCTCCGTATCGCAGAGACGCGCGGACCTGCTACTGATAGAAGACCTTGCTACTGGCAGACCCTGCTACTGACAGGCTGTTAATGGCGACCTGTTATAGATGGCGTCCCCGGTAGGCGCACTCTGCCTTCCTCTTCATAGGAGATGACGATGAACAACCCCACCGCGACCGATGCATTGAAAAGCAACCTCGGCGAAGCCGGCGCGCATCTCAAGTCCGCCGCCGCCGCCGCCGGCGAAGCGCTGAAAGGCGCGGCCGGTTCCGCTGGCGACGAGCTGAAGCTGGGCAAGGCCAACGTGAAGGCCGAACTGGCCGATGGCGCGTTGTCGGGCCTGGCCGCGGCCGAACATGGCGGCGCCGCCGCGATGGAACAGGTGGACCACCTGATGGACAAGGGCCGCGACCTGATCGACAGCGCCGCCGACCTGATCCGCGAACGTCCGCTGGCGTCGTTCGGTGTGGCCTTCGCCGCCGGCTGGATCATCGCCAAGCTGGCCCGTAGCGGCGGTGGCGACAAGTAAGCCCGGCGCGTGAACGAGACGCGCGAGGACGACCCGAATTCCGGCAAAGCGGAGGCCGATCTAGGCGAGGCCATCCGCGACGTCGGCAAGGCCGCGCGCGAGGGATTGCAGGAAGCCGGTGGCGCGGCCAAGGCGTTCCGCGCCTTGCTGGCCGCCGATGTGTCGCTGGCGCGCAGCGCGTTCGGCAGGGCCATGGCCCTGACCGGCGTGGCCATCGTGTTCGGCGCTTCGTGCTGGTTGCTGCTGATGGCGACGCTGATCGTTTTCCTGAGCCGCCAGCTGGGTCTGCCCTGGGCCGTTTCGTTGTTGATCTGCGCCTTGCTGAGCGGCGCGGTCACCTTGTGGGCGGCGTGGCGCGCGGATTACTACTTCGACCACACCCGCATGCAAGCCACGCGGCGGCAACTGGCGCGGCTGGGCATCGGCGAACTGGCCGACGTCGCGCCCGATCCGGGTTCGTCCGAATCGGCGCGCGACACGGTGAACCAGCGGACTACGCCGGAAAGGAACGCCGACGGAAATAGGATCACGCCGCCATGAAGCCCGCCGCCATAAAGCCCGCCGCTACGAAAAAGGATTCCCGGCCCCGGGTCAGCTTCGAGCATCTGGTGCGCAAAGTGGAGCGCGCCGAAGACGTGTTGGAAATGCGCGAACAGCGGCTGGTCGATCGCTATCGCCAGCTCAGCGACACCTGGCGCAAGGGCTGGACGCCGGTGCGGATCATCACTGTCGGCCTGGTCAGCGGCTTCCTGGTCGGCCGCGCCGAACCGCTGCGCGCGCTGACCGGTGCGCGCATGCTGCAGATGGTGAGCGCGTTGTCGGGGTTGTTCGCTTCGGCGCAGGCGACCTTCGCGGCCGAGCAGGCGGAGGAAGCGGCGGATACGGCAGAAGAAGTCGCGACTGACCAGGCGAGCGGACCGGCGAAGCAAGCGGAAAACGCTGCGCCTGCCGCGCGCATGAGCCAGACCCGCGACCAGGTCCATTCCACCCAACCGCGTCCGGCCGAAGCGGCTACGGAAGTATCCGAGCGCTGAGGACCCGACTGGCAGCGGCACGTGGGAGCGGCGTCCCGCCGCGAGCTCTTCGCTTTCTCCTCTCCCCTTGTGGGAGAGGATGCCCGAAGGGCAGGAGAGGGGAGCGTGAGCGTAGCGAGCGTGCTTTTGTTTCCGCCTCGAGGTATCAAGGTGCTGGCCGGTAGATCAAAAGCCGACCCCTCTCCCGGCCTTCGGCCACCCTCTCCCACAAAGGGGAGAGGGGATACGTCGGCAACCCGCACCAGATTTCCGGATACACAACTTCCACCCCTTCCCTAACCCACGCGAGCCGCCGACTTGAGTACTTCCCCCAGCGATCCGCTGTCGACCGATCCGCGACCGGAACCCTCGCCAGCCCCACGCCGCCCGCGCGCTTCCAACGCGCTGCTGGTACTGGCCACGCTGGCGGTCGGCTACACCCTGTGGGCCGCGCAGGACGTGCTGCTGCCGATTCTGTTGGGCATGTTCTTCGCACTGGTGGCCAACCCCATCATCCGTCTGTTGAAACGCCTGTGGATACCGCGGTTCGTGGCCGCGCTGATCGTGGTGGTGGGCGGCATCGCCGGGGCCGCGGCGTTGGCCAACCAGCTGGTGGTGCCGGCCAGCGACTGGTTCCGCGACGTGCCGCAGGAACTGCGCGAAATGACCCCCAAGCTGCGCCAGTTGACCAAGCCGATGCTGGACGCCAATCGGGCCGCGGAAAACATCGCCCGCGCCGCCGGCGGCGAGAGCGCCAAGAAAGTGCAGGTGGTGCGCACCCAGGTGGACGATCCGTACAAGGTGCTCAACGCCACGCCGCGGCTGCTGGCCTCGGTGCTGGCGGTGGTGCTGCTGACCTTCTTCTTCCTGGTCTACGGCGAAAACCTGCAGCGGCATGCGATCGCGCTGCTGCCGGGGCGGCAGAAACAGAAGTTCAGCGTGGACCTGATGCATTCCATCGAGCGCGAAGTATCGCGCTACGTGCTGACCATCAGCCTGATCAATGCGGTGGTGGGGCTGGTGTATGCGGCGATCCTGTATGCGCTGGACATTCCGCTGCAGGAGGCCTTGCTGTGGGGCACGATGGTGGCGCTGTTGAACTTCGCGCCGTACGTGGGCCCGCTGATCGGCATGGGCGTGATGCTGCTGGTGGGTTTCGTGACTTACAACGAGCAGTGGCTGTCGGCGATGCCGGTGCTGGTCTATCTGGGACTGCATACGCTGGAAGGCCAGATCATCACCCCCATCGTGTTGGGCCGGCGCATGGCGCTGTCGCCGCTGGTGCTGATCCTGGCGCTGATGCTGTTCGGCTGGCTGTGGGGCATCGTCGGCCTGCTGCTGGCGGTGCCGCTGCTGGTCTGCATCAAGCTGGTACTGGCGCAGGTGGAAGGCATGGAGGGCTGGGCGCGGCTGTTGGAGTGAGCGCTCCCTGATCGTCTCTGCTTTGCTGCTTTGGCCCTTGCTTTGCCCCCTTTGGCAAAGGGGGAGGCACACGCCCGTTCCCCCGCAGCGTGTCCCTCACGCCCCGCCTCGTTAGAATACGGGGGTGAATTTCCCCGTCCGCGCCATCACCCTGGATCTAGACGACACCCTGTGGCCCTTCGCGCCGATCGGCGCGCGGATCGAGCAGGTGCTGCACGCGTGGATGCTGGAGCACAGCCCGCAGACCGCCGCGCGCTTTCCGATCGACGCCATGCGCGCGCTGCGCGAGCAGGTCTTCGCCGAACACCCGCAGCTGATCCACGACCTCAGCGAATTGCGCCGGATCACCCTGCGCCGCGCGCTGCAGGAAAGCGGCGCCGACGCCGCGCTGTTGGAACCGGCCTACGAGATCTTCTACGCCGCGCGCAACCAGGTGGAATGCTATCCCGATAGCCTGGCCGCGCTGGAGCGCATCGCCGCGCGCGTGCCGATGGCGGCGGTGACCAACGGCAACGCCGATCTGGAACGCATCGGCCTTTCGCGGCATTTCTCGTTCCAACTAGGCGCCCGCGAACACGGCGCGGCCAAACCCGAAGCCAGCATCTTCCACGCTGCCTGCCAACGCCTGGGCGTGCCGCGCGGCGAAGTGCTGCATGTGGGCGACCATATCGAGATGGACGTGATCGGCGCCGCGCAGGCCGGCTTGCGCAGCTGCTGGATCAACCGCGAGGCGCAGGCGTGGACCCATCCCACGCTGCGTCCCGATCTGGAATTCACCGACCTCACCGCACTGGCCGACTGGCTGGACGCAACGCACCTCCACAACACGGAGCACGCCGCCGCATGAGCCTGCCGAACGGATTCATCGACACCTCTTCTTCCGCGCTGCCGCTGCACGTGCTGGAGCGCGATAAGTTCAGCGACTGGCGCAACGCGTTGTCGCCCGCCTTGCAGGCCTGGGTGGACGCGCAGCATTTCTCCGCCGCGCCCGGTGCGCTGGTGCTGTTGCCGGGCGAACACGGTATCGCGGCGGCGGCGATCGGCATCGGCGATCCGCTCGATCCCTACTCCTACGCGCACGCGCCGCACGGGTTGCCACCGGGCGACTGGCAGCTTGCCTCGTCGCTGGACGACGGCGCGCGCGCGGCACTGCAACTGGGCTGGGGTTTGGGCAGTTACCGTTTCGACCGCTACAAGAAACCCGCACGCCCGCCGGCGCGCCTGCTGCTGCAGGATGCCGATGCCGAAGCGCTGGATCTGCTGGCCGCCTGCGTGCGCGTGCGCGATCTGGTCAATACGCCCACCGAGCACATGGGCCCGGAGCAGCTCGAGGAAGTCGCACGCGAACTGGCCGCTACGCATGGCGCACAACTTGAGGTCATCGCCGGCGACGAACTGCTGGCGCGGAATTTTCCGGCCATCCATGCGGTCGGCCGCGCTTCGCATCGCGCGCCGCGCCTGATCGCGCTGCGTTGGGGCGACAGCGGTCTGCCGCACGTGGCGCTGGTGGGCAAGGGCGTGTGTTTCGATACCGGCGGGCTGGACATCAAGCCGGCCGACGGCATGCGCAACATGAAGAAGGATATGGGCGGCGCGGCGCATGCGCTGGCGTTGGCCGAGCTGATCATGTCGCGCAAGTTGCCAGTGCGGTTGACCCTGCTGGTGCCGGCGGTGGAAAACGCGATCGGCCCGGATGCGTTCCGTCCGGGCGAAGTGATCGCCACGCGCCAGGGTTTGAGCGTGGAGATCGACAACACCGATGCCGAAGGCCGGGTGATCCTGTGCGATGCGCTGACCTATGCGGGCGAGCAGGAGCCGGACATCGTGCTGGATTTCGCCACGCTGACGGGCGCAGCGCGCATTGCGTTGGGGCCGGATTTGCCGGCGTTGTTCGCCAACGACGATGCGTTGGCCAACGACTGGATCGCGGCGGGCGAACGCACGCGCGATCCGCTGTGGCGCATGCCGTTGTGGCGCCCTTATCTTCGTTATCTCAGCAGCGGCATCGCCGACATGGCCAACGCAGGTTCGCGCATGGCCGGCGCGGTCACCGCTGCGCTGTACCTGGAACGCTTCGTGCCCGCGCAGCAGAAGTGGGCGCATCTGGATGTGTACGCGTGGAACGATAGCGATCGCGTGGGGCGCCCAGCGGGTGGTGAGGCGATGGCGTTGCGGGCTGCGTTTGAGATGTTGAAAACACGCTACGTCAGGTGATGAACCCCTTCGCCGTCGCGGTGATTGTCCTGCCCGGTGCACTTAGCGCTTTCTTCATCTACAAGTTGTTGTCGAGCAAGCGAAGCGCATTTGAGAAGTCGGTTTACTGCGTCGTCTTGCTGGTGCCCGTCGTAGGGCCACTGCTCTACCTCTTCCTAAACGAAGAAGTACCTCCGCAGCCGCCGCTACTGAGAAATAACGGCCCGAGAGGCGCGTATACAGACACGATGATCGCCATCCAGGCCGCCTTGGAAGAAACCGCGCGCCAAAAGGCGGAAGCGTCGGCGGACGAAGCGGTCCCGCGAAATGATGATCACGCGGAGCCCCGACCATAAGAGCGAGAAATTGGGTCAACAACGTGCGAGAGATCAGCGCCGCCCACGGTTTCGTCCAAGTTTATGAGGGACTTCTGAGGGGCGCGGGGATTTACGGCGGCAGCACCACGTATTCCCCGTTGATGGGAGCGAGGGATAAGCTGGCGATTTTCACGCCGCCGCTTTCGTATACCGAGAAGAACGACCTCTTTGAAGCGATATAACGCGTTCGATCATCGCCGCGACCGCGCCGACGAACAGCAGCAATTCTATTGATCGGTAGGGGACCGAGTAACGCGGTTCAGCCTGCAACACCATATGCACGGCGGTAAAGTAGAGGAAGGAAAGCGCAAGTATTCCGGCCGCAGGCAGACCCCTTGCGAATGCATACACCGCGAACAGTAGAGCCAGCCAGAAGATCACAGGATTCAGCGTGCGGGTGATCGACATCGCGATCGCCAATGGGTATTTCTCCAGTGGTGAGTTATTCGCGACGTGGACATAGGGCCCGAAGGCGTCGCTTATCCGCACGTCCCAGTCCCAAAGCAGATACGCCTTGCTGGCATACCATTTGGCGGTGCCGCCAACATCCGAAGACAGGCGCGCTACCATGGCTTGGCCGCCTGCCACTTTGTCGCGCTGCATCAGTGCCGACTCGGCGTCGATCTCGGCCATGACCTGCGCTGGCTCTGGATGCGCATTGCGCGAAACGTAGGCGCGGTGATAGAGCGGATACGAACCTTGCACTAGATTGATCCAGACGCGATCCGATCCACCGGACACGCCACGCATAGACCACAGACCACCCACGATCACCAGCGGCAAGAGGACGACCAAGACGGCTTGCCGCGTGGTCGGGCGCCAGTGAATCACCGCAATGGCGACGGGCAATAGGGCAACAATCGGGTTTACCAGATACGCGGCAGCCCATGCGGCGCCCGCTGCAATTCCCCAGCCGGAAGACTTGCGCTCAACGGCAATGACAGTCAGGAGCAACGCGCCAGTCAAACACAGGCCCAGCTCGACCTCTCCCAGCACTTCTGCCGTGAAGGCGATGTGGTGTGGCCAGAAGGTCAGCAGCAGCCCCGCAACCAGCGCCGCCCCTATAGGCATCCACTGCCGCGCGAGGGCCGTTGTCAGGCCGACAGTGGCTGCTCCCATGAAAGCCTGCCCGATCAGCAAATAGCGCGGCCATGCGTCCCCGCCGAGCATCATTGCGACGGCAATCGTGAAAGGATATCCCGGAGACCGGTAGGCGTCCGAAACCTCACCCGAGCCGAAATAGCCCAACAGCAAATGTTTGGCGTAGTTCACGTACTCGAAGGCATCGCCTCCCAGTGGATTCACCACCTGAACGGTCAGCACGTAATAGATGCGAATGGCGAGAGCCAGCAGAACAACGCCTGCGGCCAGCAGATTGAATGTGCGGTTGGTCATCGCTTTCCCCTTAGGCGAAGCGTATCACCAGCGCCCCGTGGCGTCCTTATCTTCGTTATCTCAACAGCGGCATCGCCGACCTGGCCAATGCAGGTTCGCGCATGGCCGGCGCGGTCACCGCTGCGCTATATCTGGAACGTTTCGTGCCCGCGCAGCAGAAGTGGGCGCATCTGGATGTGTATTCGTGGAACGACAGCGATCGTGCGGGGCGTCCGACAGGGGGAGAGGCGATGGCGTTGCGGGCGGCGTTTGAGATGTTGAAGGGGCGGTATTCGCGGTAAGGCTTCGCGGAGCCCTCGCCTTCGCGCCAGCGCGACCGCGCAAAGCGCCGGATGAAGCGCCGTGCACGCCGTACGAGACCGGCCCGGATCCAACTTATCCACTTTATGCGCCGACCCTGGCGCTAAAAGTCAGAGCAGACGCAGCCACGTGGATAACCGAATCGTCATCCCGACGAAAGCCGGGACCCAACTTCACGCGCGCGCCGGCTTGGATCCCGGCTTTCGCCGGGATGACGATCCTTGAGGTTGTGGTGGCGGCCGCTCGCTCGCTTACTTCTACTTGGCAATCAACAACAACACCGACCGCCCCTGCAACCCATAAACCGTGTACTCCCCACCAATCAACGCCTCGGAACCCGGCACGACCACCGTATCCGGGCCTTCGTTCCAGGTGGCGGTATCGGTGACGCGGTACCACTGCTTGCCTGCGCCGGGCCACGGCAATGTGAAGTTCACGTTGCCCGACCAGCCGTTGTAGGCCACGTAGATCGCGCTGGCCGAATCGCCGAACTCGCTGCCGTCGATGCGCCAGGCGATGGCGTGGTTGTTGGCATTGGTGAAGTAGGCCGTATCGGCCTGCGCGCCGTCGGGCTTGAACCAGCGCAGCTGCTCCATCACGTTACCGTTGTTGTCCACGCCCGAATAGAAGTTCGCCGGACGCAGCGCCGGGTGCGCCTTGCGGAAGGCGATCAGGCGCTTGCTGTAGGTCTCGTGGTTGGCTTCGACCGTATTGCGGGTCCAGAACAGCCAGTTGGCCGACGAATCCAGGTTGTAGACGTTGTTGTTGCCGAATTGCGTGCGCAGCGCCTCGTCGCCGCCGGTGATCATCGGCACGCCCGCGCTCAGCATTAGGAACGCCAGCCCAGTGCGCGCGGCCTTGCGCTGGTCGAGCACCACGCCGCCCTGGTCCCAGCTGTGGTTGTTGTCGTCGCCGCCATCGGACGGACCGTACGGCCAGGGCTGATTGTTCTGCTTGCTGTTGTAGGCATACAGATCGTTCAAGGTGAAGCCGTCGTGGGCGACCATGAAGTTGACCGAATGCCAGGGCTTGCGGCCGTCGTCGCCGTACAGGTCCGACGAACCGGCGAAACGGTTGGCCAGTTCCGCCGGCGTCACCGCTTCCACGCCCATCTGGTTCTGCTTCTTGCGCAGCGAATCGCGATAGATGCCGTTCCATTCGGCCCAGCCGGTCGGGAAACCGCCGACCTGATAGGAGTTGCCGCCGATCGCCCAAGGTTCGGCGATCAGATCCAAGCCCGTGCCGCCCGCGGCCGGCCGCGGCGGCAGCTCGGTCACGATGCGATTGAGCGCATTGCCCGCATCCATCTTGTCGAAGTTGAAGCAGCCGTGCTGGCAGGTGTTGCCCAGCACCGAGGCCAGATCGAAGCGGAAGCCGTCGACGCCCAGAGTGTCCCGCCAGTAGGCGAGCGAATCGACGATCAGGTTCTGCGCGATGGTATTGCGCGTGTTGTAGTTGCCGCCGACGCCGGTGTTGTCCCACGAATACTGCAGATCGTTGGTCAGCGAGTAGTAGGTCGGATTGTCCAGGCCGCGCCAGGACTGCAGGTTGTACACGGTCAGGCCATCGCTGCCGCCCCAGGCCCCGCCTTCGCCGGTGTGGTTGTAGACCACGTCGATGTAGACCTTGATGCCGGCGTCGTGGAAGGCCTTCACCATCGCCTTCCATTCGCGGGTGGGGCCGCCGGCCGTCTTGTCCGACGAATAGCGGCGGTCCGGCGCGAAGTAGTTGAGCGTCATGTAGCCCCAGTAATTGTCTCCAGTCGTGGAGGTGGGATCGACGTCGTTGGTGTCGTTCTGGGTTTCCTGCACCGGCAGGAACTCGACCGCGGTGACGCCGAGACTGGCCAGCGTCGAAGCCTTGAGCGCGGCGCCAGCATAGGTGCCGCGCAACGAGGCCGACATCGCAGTGTCATCCTTGGTCAATCCGCGCACATGCACTTCGTAGACCACCTCGTCCTTCAGCGCGCGCGTGGGTTTGGTGCCGTTGGAGGTGGTGATGGGCGCCAGCACGATGCCCTTGCTGGCGCACGCGCCGCTGTCCTTGTTGCGATGGGTGGCGCCGCTGGCGTAGATCGTGCCGTCGGTGCAGGTGGGGGTGTTCGGGTCCTGGCTGATCTCGACCGCGTACGGATCGATCAACAGCTTGTTCGGGTTGAAGCGGTTGCCATTGGCGTCGATGTCGGTGACGAAGCCGGTGCTGCTGCCCTTGGTCCAGCTGGCGTTGTACGGCCAGTTCGGACCCCAGGCGCGATAGCCGTAATAGACCGTGCCGGTGATGCCGTAAGTATTTTGGAGCGTGGCCACCGAAGCGGTCTTCGACCAGACGTTGGTGGCGGCGTCCTTGGTCAGCACGTAGCGCACCACTTCCTGCGCGCCGGACGGGGTCTTGTAGAGAAAGACTTCTATCCGCGTAGCGCGTGAGGAATAAACGCGAAAGGTGATGTTGCTCTGGGTGCCGTCGTATTTCGCACCGAGGTTCTGTGCATTGATCGCCGCCTGCGCGGCCGGAGCCGGTGCAAGCGACAGCACGAACGAAAACAACAGGCACGCACCCACACCGCCGAACAGACGCATTGCGTTACGCATCGCAGCACCCTCCCAGGTAGCCGATAACGCGCGACGGTTCGCCAGCGCGCCCACGCATTGTGGGCCGTGGTGCAACTGCACAACGTGACCGTTGAGGGTGATGCATTCGTATTCATTGCGCTGTTTCGGCCGCCTACGCGGCATGCCCGGCTTTCACCGGAGCTTCGAGCGGGCAGCGGTAGCATGCGGACCTCACTTGAAGGAGTCCGTCATGACCCCGTTAGACAAACCCCTGCGCAGAGCGCTGGAAATCGGCGACCGTTCCTACACCTTGGTAGTGGATGCCTCCGGGTTGAAGCTCACCGAGAAGGGAAAACGAAAAGGGATCGAGCTGAAATGGAATGATCTGGTTTCCGGCGACGAGGCTTTGGCGGTTGCGTTGCGGGCGTCTGTGGGCTGAGCACCGTAGCCTGGGTAGAGCGCAGCGGCTTTCAACAGCGAAGCTGGTCAACCCAGGGGCTTTTGATCTGGCGTAGGACGCCCCGCGTGATCGCCTATTTCGGCAGGCATCATCTGAAACGATGGTTTCCCACTTCGGCGCCCTGGGTTTCGCTGCGCTCTACCCAGGCTACGGTGAGCTTGGAAGGTTTTGTCTGACGCAAGTTGAGGTCATGACCCGATAGAGCTGGCCGTGACGTGCCGTCATGCTGTCGGCATGGTTCACTATCGTCGCAATCTCGTTCCGGGCGGGACGTATTTCTTTACCGTAACCTTGGCTGATCGATCTGCTACTACGCTCGTGGATCATATCGACCACTTACGTGCGGCAGTACGCGCGGTTCGAGCGAAACATCCTTTCACTCTCTGCGCCATGGTGGTCCTACCGGATCACTTGCATGCAGTTCTTCGGCTGCCTGAGGGCGATGATCGCTATTCCATGCGGTGGCGAATGATCAAAGCTGATTTCACCGTTCGTCTTCGCAAGCAGGGCATCGACTTCGGTGATCGCGGCAATGGGGAGCGCGACTTATGGGCCAGGCGATTCTGGGAACACACGATCCGTGATCATCAAAGCCTGGCTCGTCGCATCGATTACCTCCACTTCAATCCGGTAAAGCACGGCTACGTCGAGCGCGTGGCGGACTGGCCGCATTCTTCTTTCCACTCATTCGTCTCGCGCGGACTGTTGCCCGCGGATTGGACCGGCGGCAGCGAAGCAAAAAAGAAGTCGAATGGGGAGTGACATCTTGACGTAGCCTGGGTAGAGCGCAGCGAAACCCGGGGCGCCGAAGTGGGAACAATCAATGGTCCAGAGATGCCTGCGGAAGCGGACTAATCGCTAGGGGCACCTGTATGCCGGATCAAAAGCCCCCGGGTTTCGCTGCGCTCTACCCAGGCTACAACAACTTTCACTGCTACAACCAGCCTTTCTGCCTCGCCAGGCGATAAGCCTCGATGCGATTGCCCACGCCCAACTTGCCGATAGCCTCGGAAAGATAATTGCGCACCGTGCCGTGCGACAGATTGAGTTGTAGGGCGATGTCGCCCGCAGAGATGCCTTCACCGGCCAGGCGCAGCACCTGCCGTTCGCGGTCGTTCAAGGGATCGGCTTCGGACCATGCTTCCATCGCCAGGTCCGGATCGATCGCGCGCCCGCCCGCATGTACCTTGCGCACCGCCTGCGCCAGATGGTCGGCCGGCGATTCCTTCAGCAGATAGCCCAGCACGCCCGCGTCCAGCGCGCGGCGCAGGAATCCGGGCCGCGCGAAGGTGGTGACGATGATGACCTTCACTGGCAGCTGATGGCGCTGGATACGCTGCGCCAGTTCCAGTCCGCTGAGTCCGGGCATTTCGATATCGGTCACCAGCACATCGGGCTTGAGCCGCTGCAGATCGCGCCACGCCGCTTCGCCATCGGGCGAAGCGCCCAGCACTTCGAAATCGCTTTCCATGCCCAGCAACGCCGACAGCGCGCCGCGCACCATGGCCTGGTCTTCAGCCAATAGGATGCCGATCACTTGAGGGAGATTGAAGTGCGCATGCGGCGAAAATAGCAAATCCGGACGCCCGACCGGCGTTTCGCATTCGCCGCCGCTTGTTTATTCGCCGGGAACGTCCACGGCCTGGACCGCGACGGCTGCCGGCAGCGGCAGGGTCACCTCCACGCGCGTGCCCTGGCCCGGAATGGCATCCACGCGCAGCCGGCCGCCCAGCGATTCGATGCGTTCGCGCATGCCGCACAAGCCGTTGCCGGGCACGATGGCGCCGCCGCGCCCATCGTCCTCGATGCGCAGGCTGACCTGCCGGTCCGCGCTGCGCAGGGACACGCTGGCGCCTTCGGCGCGTGCGTGGCGTTGGATGTTGGTCACCGCTTCGCGCACCGCCAGGGCCAGCACGGTTTCCTGTTCGGCCGTCAGCGCCACCTCGCTCATTTCGTAACTGAAACGCACCCCGTCCGATTCCAGCAGCAATCGCGCCGAGGCCAATTCCGCCGCCAACCCGGCGGCGCGGATGCCGCTGACCGCGCGCCGCACCTGCGCCAGCGCGTCGCGGGCCACGCCGCTGACGTCGTCCATTTCCTTGCGCGCGGCTGCCGGATCATGGCCGATCAGGCGCGAGGCGAGATTGGATTTCAGCGCCACCAGCGACAGCGTGTGACCGAGCAGGTCGTGCAGGTCGCGGCCGATGCGTTCGCGCTCGGCCAGCGCGGCCAGGCGCCTGACTTCCTCGTGGCTCAGGCGCAGCTGCGCCTCGCCGCGCAGCTTCTGCAGCATGCCGATGTTGAACACGCCGACCACCACGCCAGCGATCACCGCGCTGCTCATGTAGATCATGGGGATGTCCACGGCACCCCACGCCGCTGCGTAGGCGGCGAGCAAGGCGGCGATGGTCAGCAACGCCTTGCGCGCGCTCATGCAAAACGGAAAGAAGGCGCAGGCATAGATGATGTAGCTCTGCGAACCGGGGTTGTAAGGCAGCAGCGCGAAGCCCAACGCGCCGATCGCCAGCGCGATCGCCAGCCGGTGGCGCGGGTGGTCGTAGTGGAAGCGCTGGAACAGGAAAAGGAATACCGCATAGCTGGCCAGCGTGGGCCACAGCCAGCCGCGGTAGAGGTCGGCGGCATAGAACGGAGTGATAAACAGCCAGACCGACCAGACCAGATTGATCCAGGGAAACCAGCGCATGCCGACATCGGCGCTGGCCTGCTGCTGGCGGGCCAGCGAATCCGGAGCGGTACGGAACAATGAGGCGAACAAAGCGATGGTCACGGCAGCCTCAGGAGCGTTGCAGGCGTCGTTGCGCCAGGAACAAGCATATCGCCGTGAAGCCCAGCATCACCGTCACGTGCATCCACACCGGGCGGCCGCTGTCCTGGCCGACGATCTTCAGCCCCAACTGGCTCAGGTGCCAGGCCGGCCACAGCGGTGCGATCCTTTCCACCATCTCCGGCAGCATGCGCAGCGGCAGCCACAGGCCGGACAGCAGCGCCATCGGCATGTAGATCAGATTCACTACCGCCGCTGCCGCGCTGCCGTTGACCAGCGTACCGATCAACAAGCCGAGTGCGCAGAACGGCATCACCCCCAGCACGTCCACGCACAGCAGCCGTGCGACCTGCGATATGTCCAGGTCCACGCCGCCCAGAACGATGCCCAGGGTCAGCAGCATCGCGCCGATGCACACAGCGAAGATCATCGCCATGCCGACCTTGGCCAGCAGCAATGCCGAGGCCGGCACCGGCTGCACCCGCTTGAGGGTCAACAGGCCGCGCTCGCGATCCATCGCCAGGCCCACGCCGAAACCGAACAGGCCTGGGCCCATCACACCGAACACGCTGTAAGTCACCATCAGATAACTGGCGGCGCCTGCGTTGCCGCGATTGAGCAGCACGCCGAACAGCAGATAGAACATCGGTGCGAACACCAGCGTGGGCACGCTGAAGGCGGGCGCACGAAGCACGCGCAGGAATTCGAAGCGGGCTTCGCGCAGGTATAGCGCGGCCATCGCACGAGGAGAGAGAGGGACTGGAGCGAGCGCGCTCGTAGCGAGTGTGCTCATAGCGGGTATGTTCATGCGGCCTCCGCGGCGCGGGTGATTTCAAGGAAGGCGTCGGCCAAGCCGGCGCGGTGCACTTCGAGTGCGGATAGGTGCGGATCCTCGGCCAGCAAGCGTGCGACCACCGGTTCCACCGGTTCGGCCTGGATTTCCAGCAGGCCGCCCTCGCGCTGTACGCGGCGCACGCCCGGCCAGGCGGCGATGCCTTGTTCGTCCATCCGCGATTGGCAGCGGATGCGCCGTTGCAGCACGCGTTCGCGGATCTGCTCGACGCTGCCCTCGGCCAGGGTGCGACCGGCCTGCATCACCACCACGTGGTCGGCCAGCGCCTCGGCTTCCTCCAGGTAATGCGTGGTCAACAGCACCGCGCAGCCGGCGGCGGCGCGTTCGCGGATGGCCGCCCACATCTGCTGGCGAGCCTCGATGTCCAGGCCGGTGGTGGGTTCGTCCAGGAACAGCACCTGCGGACGCCCGCAGATCGCCATCGCGAACTGCACGCGACGCTGCTGTCCGCCCGACAGCTTGCCGTAACGTCGTTCCAGCAGGCCGTCCAGCCCGGCCATCGCCACGCAGTCGGCCACGCTGAGCGGTTGCGGATAGTAGCCGCGCGTCATCGCCAGCAACTCGCCGACCTTCAGCGTGTCGGGCAATTGGGTGGACTGCAGCATCACGCCAGTGCGGCGGCGCGCATCCATCGCCTGTGGGGGCTGGCCGAGCAGGCTGGCGTCGCCCTGTTCGGCGTCGCATAGCCCCAGCATCACCGACACCGCCGTGCTCTTGCCCGCGCCATTGGCGCCCAGCAGTGCGAGCACTTGGCCACTGCGCAACTGCAGGTTCATCTCGTCCAGTGCGACGACCTTGCCATAAGATTTGCGCGCAGAACGCAGCCGGGCCAGGACTACAGGAGCGGAAACTATGGAAGCAGACATGGCGACGTCTCAAATGAAAGTAACGCCATCCTCCGCCGCATACCGCCGGCGTTGCAGTGCAAGCCATCAGCCCAATCGGGTGACAGCTGTCACTGGTTCCCTGCGATGGCCGCGGGCAAGCTGGCCGCCGTCGCATCGCCACTGTTGTCAGTTCCCGCTGCAACGGAAACCGCAGAAAGTGACTTTCGGCAACTGGGCTCGGTTAACCTTGCCGGTCACACTCTCCGCCCTGCCCCGTCTGGCTACTCGATGAATACTTCCGCAGACCTGCTCAAAGAACTCCGTATCGACCGCAAGGCGCCGCCGCCGCCGCAGAAATCAGGGCGTGGGCTGTGGCTCTGGCCGGCTCTCGCCCTGGTCCTGCTGCTGCTGGCGATCGCCGGGTGGTTCGTATTCGGCCGCGAAAAGGCGATCGAAGTGCGTACCGCACCGACCGCCGCGATCGGCGCGGGCACCGCATCGGCCTCTGTGCTGGACGCCAGTGGCTACGTGGTGGCGCGGCGTATGGCGACGGTATCGGCCAAAATCACCGGCAAGGTGAAGGAAGTGATGATCGAGGAAGGCCAGCGCGTCGAGGCCGGCCAGGTGCTCGCCACCCTGGACCCCATCGACGCCAACGCCGAACGCTCTCTATACGCGGCCCAGCTGGGCGCCGCGCAAAGCCAGGTCACCGGCACGCAGGCGCAGCTGGTGGAAGCCGAAGCCAACGCCAGGCGGTTGTCGACCCTGGTCAAGCAGCAGCTGGTTTCCAAATCGCAGTACGACCAGGCCGTCGCCCAGCGCGATTCCCTGCGCGCGCAGCTGGTCACCGCCCAGCGCAACGCCAAGGTGTCCGCCGACCGCCTGACCATCGCCGACAACGGCGTGGACAACACCGTGGTGCGCGCGCCGTTCGCCGGCGTGATTACCGCCAAAGCCGCACAGCCGGGCGAGATCGTGTCGCCGCTGTCGGCCGGCGGCGGTTTCACCCGCACCGGTATCGGCACCATCGTCGATATGGATTCGCTGGAAGTGGAAGTGGAAGTAGGCGAACAATTCATCGGTCGCGTACAGCCGAAGATGCCCATCGAAGCCACCCTCAACGCCTACCAGGAGTGGAAGATCCCGGGCGAAGTGATCGCCATCATTCCGACAGCCGACCGCAGCAAGGCCACGGTGAAGGTGCGGGTGGCCTTGAACGTGAAGGATCCGCGCATCGTTCCGGACATGGGCGTGAAGGTCAGCTTCCTGGAAGCGGCCAAGCCCGCCGGCACGCAGCCGAAGAACGAAGGCGTCCGCGCGCCCAGCGCCGCCATCAGCAACCGCGACGGCAAGGACTATGCTTTCGTAGTGACCGAAGAAGACACCGTGGAACAGCGCGAACTCCGGCTGGGCCGCGAAATGGGCGACGACCGCCAAGTGCTGCAAGGCCTGTCGGCCGGCGAATCCGTGGTCCTGGACCCACCGGCGGAACTGAAGGAAGGCGTGAAGGTGAAGATGGCGGAGGAAGCGGCCGAATAAAACACGGCCGCCTCGTGATTTCTATCTCCCCAGAACGAATTAAGTAGGAATTGCTGTCGATTTTGCTGTTGCTCCATCGTCTTTTGAGTAATCCCGTGAGACGCGGCAAGCAGGTCAGGAAAAACCCGAAGGGCGGCGCACAAGGATGTGCGCCGTTTCCGGAGACACAGGATGTGTCTTCCGGAAATTCCTGGCCTGCTTGCGGACCCCACGGCTCCATCGTGGGGCGCGACGCAGGGCGGCTTTCTTTTGGTTACTTTTCTTTGCCGTTCAAAGAAAAGTGACTCGCGCAAAGCGCGAAACGCTTTTAGCTCAGATAAAGAACTGAAGAGCAACGACCAAAGCAAGATCAAAGGCACCCTCCTCAATCCTCCCCTGCGCTGTGCGCAAGGGAGGAGGCAGAAGCAGAAGCACAAGCAAACGCGGAAACAATACGAATAAACGCAAGATCAAGATGGATCCCAGCTTGCGCTGGGATGACGGCGACGGGGATATGCGCGATCAGCGCCCGGCGTTGGAACCTCAGACGAAAGCAACTTCACAAGAAGGAAAACGCACATGTCCTCACTGGTCTCCATCCGTAACCTCACCAAGAACTACCAGCGCGGCCCCGAACAGGTCCACGTCCTGCATGGCCTAGACCTGGAAATCCCGCGCGGCGACTTCGTCGCCCTGATGGGTCCCTCCGGCTCCGGCAAGACCACGCTGCTGAACCTCATCGGCGGCCTGGATACGCCCACCGGCGGCGAGATCGAGATCGAAGGCGAGCGCATCGACAGCTTCAGCGACGGACAGCTCGCGCACTGGCGCAGCCAGCACGTCGGCTTCGTGTTTCAGTTCTACAACCTGATGCCTACGCTGACGGCGCAGAAGAACGTCGAACTGCCGCTGCTGCTGACCAAGCTTGGCGGCGCGCAGCGCAAGCGCAACGCGGAGATCGCGCTGCAGCTGGTGGGATTGGCCGACCGCGGCTCGCATCGCCCCAACGAGCTCTCCGGCGGCCAGCAGCAGCGCGTGGCCATCGCCCGCGCCATCGTCTCGGATCCGACCTTCCTGATCTGCGACGAACCGACCGGCGACCTGGACCGTCATTCGGCCGAGGAAGTGCTGGGTCTGCTGCAGCTGCTGAACAAGGAACACGGCAAGACCATCATCATGGTTACCCACGACCCGAAGGCCGCCGAGTACGCGACCCACACCATCCACCTGGATAAGGGCGAACTGGCCGACACGCCGGCCGCTCACTGAGGAGGGCGCCATGAAATATTTCTCCCTCATCTGGTCCGCGCTGTTCCGCAGCAAGACGCGCACCTTCCTGACTTTGCTGTCGGTGATCGCCGCGTTTCTGCTGTTCGGCCTGCTGGACTCGGTGCGCGTCGCCTTCAATAGCGGCGGAAGCGTGGCCGGCGCCGACCGTCTGGTGGTAGCTTCGCGCTTGTCGATCACGCAGATGCTGCCTTACAGCCTGACCCCGCAGATCGCGGCCACCCCGGGCGTGAAGAAGTCGGCGTACGCGGCCTGGTTCGGCGGCATCTATCGCGATCCGAAGGATTTCTTCCCCAACTTCTCGGTCAGCGAGAACTACTTCGAGCTGTATCCGGAGTTCGTCATCAAACCCGAAGAACTCAAGGCCTGGCAAACCGAACGCACCGGAGCCATGGTCGGCGAGTCTCTGGCCAAGCGCAACGGCTGGAAGATCGGCGACACCATTCCGCTGCAGGCCACCATCTTTCCGCAGAAGGACGGAAGCAACGCCTGGCCACTGAAGATGAGCGGCACCTTCAAGCTCAACGACAGCAAGCGCAAGGGCGAAGAGAACCAGCTGGTGTTCCACTGGAAGTACTTCGACGAAGCCAACCAGTACACCAACGGCATGGTCGGCTGGTACATCGTCAAGCTGGACAACGTGGACCACGCCACACGCGTGGCCAAGGCCATCGATGCGATCTCGCAGAACTCGGACCATGAGACCAAGAGCCAGACCGAACAGGCGTTCCAGCAGTCCTTCGCCAAGCAGTTCGCCGACATCGGCCTGATCGTCACCGCGATCATGGCGGCGGTGTTCTTCACCCTGCTGCTCTTGACCGGCAACACCATGTCGCAAGCGGTGCGCGACCGCATCCCGGAACTGGCCGTGCTCAAGACGCTGGGCTTCACCAACGGCACGGTGCTCACTTTGGTGCTGGTGGAATCGGTATTGCTGATCGTGCTGGGCGGAGTGATCGGCATGGGGCTGGCGGCGGTGATCATTCCGGTGCTGAGCGCGGCCAGCGGCGGACTGCTCAACCTGCCCAACATTCCGGTCGAAACCTGGACCCTGGGCCTGTCGCTGATGCTGGCCATCGGCATCGTTGTCGGCGCGTTGCCGGCTTTGCGCGCGATGCGGCTGAAGATCGTCGACGCGCTGGCTGGACGCTAAAAGGAGAACACCATGAAGAAGAAATGGCTCTGGAATGCGCTTTCGATCCTGTTCCTGGTGATCGGCTTGGTGGTCTGGATCATCCTGCCGTGGTACGGCGTGGCCGCGGTAGCGGTGGCGCTCGGATTGTGGCTGATGCTCACCCGCACCGGCCGCCTGGCGTTGGCCGCCGCCCGTATCGGCATCGCCAGCCTGCCCCAGCGCTGGGGCGCGTCCAGCGTGATCATCGTCGGTATCGCCGGCGTGGTCGGCGTTCTGGTGGCGATGCTCGCGATGGGCGAAGGCTTCTCGGCCACGCTCCAACAGACCGGCAGCGACGACACCGCCATCATCCTGCGCGGCGGCTCGCAGGCCGAAACCAACTCGGTGATCATGCGCAACCAGGTACCGCTGATCGGCACCCTGCCCGGCATCCGCAAGGACGCAGCGGGCAAACCGATCCTTTCGCCTGAGCTGTCGCAGGTGGTCAACCTGCCTACCGCGAGTTCTGGCGAGGATGCGAATGCGCAGTTCCGCGGCGTCAGCGAGGCGGCCTGGGCGATCCGTCCGCAAATCAAGATCATCGAAGGCCGCAAGTTCAACGTCGGCGTGCGCGAGCTGGTGGTCGGACAGGGCGCGAAAGGCCAGTACCGCGGGCTGGAGATCGGCAAGCAGGTCAAGCTCGGCAATCAGTCGTGGACGGTGGTGGGCGTGTTCGCGTCCGGAGACGCGCACGATTCGGAATTGTGGACGGACATCGAGACGCTTGCGTCCGCGTACGATCGCCGCGCCTATCAATCCGTCACCGCGGGCGTGAACGGCAAGGCGGGCTTCACCGAGCTGAAGAATGCGATGGCGAGCGATCCGCGACTGAAATTGGATGTTTCGACCACGCGCGACTACTACACCAAGCAATCGACCGGCCTGACCAAGCTGATCAAGATCCTGGGCACGGTGATCGGCGGCATCATGGCGATCGGCGCGATATTCGGCGCGCTCAACACCATGTATGCGGCAGTGGCCGGTCGCGCGCGCGAGATAGCTACCATGCGCGCGATCGGCTTCCGCGGCACGCCAGTGGTGATGGCGGTGATGCTGGAAACCATGTTGTTGGCGCTGTTGGGAGGCCTATTGGGCGGCTTCATCGCCTGGGCCGTCTTCAACGGCTACAGCGTGGCCACGTTGGGTGCGAACTTCAGCCAAGTGGTATTCCAGTTCAAGGTCTCGCCGGAGCTTTTGTGGAGCGGCTTGAAGTGGGCGTTGGGCATCGGCTTGATCGGCGGATTGTTCCCGGCGCTGCGTGCGGCGCGACTGCCGGTGACGGAAGCGTTGCGCGCAACCTGACAGCTAATCTGTCTCGGAAAGCGAATCGAGAAGGCCATCGATGATGGCCTTCTCCACATCTGCCGGCGTATCGAGGTCGAACTCCATCTCGACCGCCTCCAACAAAAATATCGAGTCGGAAGGCAGGCGTTGCAGTGAGCCGCGCAGGCCGCGATCGCCCTGCAGATCGCGTGCCTCGCCAAGCACGGCCGCATTCACGACCGCGGGAACGCCGCGCGCCGAAGCATGCCGCGTCGCCGCACAGCCCGAGGACGAAGCGGCTGCGCCCGCCAGCAATCGCTGCAGGTGGATTTGTTCGAGCGCCGGTTGGTCGCAGCCTAGGATCAATGCGGAGGCGTCGTCTTCGCTGAGCGCACCGACCGCCACACGCAAACTGCTGGCTAGTCCCTCCTGCCACGCGTCGTTGGTCAGAATATCCACGCGCAGATCGGCGACCGCCTCGCGCACTTCCTCCGCATGAGCGCCGACGACCAGTAGCAGTCTTTGCGGGTGCGTCGCCATAGCCAACCGTACCGCGCGATGCACCAGCGTTTCTCCCCCACGCATCAACAACTGCTTGGGCGCGCCGAGCCGGCGGCTGCCGCCGGCTGCCAGGACGATGGCGACGTGCGGAGTCGATGGCGGATTCATTGCGGGAATCGGTAGGCCTGCAACTGCGCGGCGATACTCAAGGCGATCGCTTCGGGTCCCTGCCCGCCCAGCTTCAACCCTATCGGCGAACGCAGGCGCGGCAGCAGGGCTTCGCGTGCCGTCGCCGGCAGTACGCGGAACAGATCTTCGCGGCGCCGCATCGGACCGAGCAAACCGACGAAGGGAAGTTCGCCGGCAGCGAGCGCGTACAACGCCTCGCGATCCATTTCGAAGTTGTGGTTCATCACCAGCGCGGCATCGAAGGTTTGCCCGGGCGTCGACGCCACCGCTTCCGGTGAAGCTTCGATCAGCGCATCAGCATGATGGGCTTCGGCCAGCCAGCGCGCGCGGCGCTCCACCAGCGTGGTCATCCAGCCCAGGCTGCGCAATAACGGCAGCAAGGTCGGCGTTTCGGGGCCTGCGCCGAACACGAGCACGGCAGGCGGCGCGGAAACCGTCAGGTTCCATCTTGCTGCTGACGCATGGAACTCTTCCGAATGCGCAGCGTCCATCCGCCATTGCTGTTTCAGCTCGCCGACTTCGGCTGAGATTTCTCCCTCCGAAGAAACCGAAAGCCGCAACGTTCCCTGCCCCTGTCGCCAGGCTTCCACCAACACAGGCCAGCCGCGCAACGCAGCCAGCGGCAACAGCGCCAGACGCAGGCGGCCGCGGCAGCCGAGCGCAGAGCCGCCGATCAGGTCCTCGTCGTCGCGGGTATCGATGTCCATCCATTCGATGCGCGAATGCGCCACCGCGTCGTGTGCGCGCTTTTCGATTTCGGGCTCCAGGCAACCGCCGCTCAACCACCCCACCTGTCCTTCACGCGCTCCGAACAATGCCATCGCGCCGGGACTGACATAGGTCGAACCTTCGGTCTCGACCACGACTGCCAGCGCGGCGGAATCCCCGCGTTGGTGCGCGGCGGCGGAGGTTTCAAGAATGCGACGATAGCTGCTCATAGGCATTAGACGATGGACTAAGCCGGACACAGTTGGCAACCCGTAACGGCGGTAGTAAGGTGAGCGGCACCCCAGCTGCCGCCAGGGAACTCTCCATGAAATTGAACGTCAACGGCACCGAACGCGAAGTCGATGCGCCGGCCGACATGCCCTTGCTGTGGGTCCTGCGCGACCTGATGGGACTCACCGGCACCAAGTTCGGCTGCGGCATCGCCCAATGCGGCGCCTGCACCGTACATATCGATGGCGCGCCATTGCGTTCCTGCATCACGCCGGTCGCGGCGGTCGCAGGAAAGAAGATCACCACCATCGAAGGACTTTCCGCCGACGGACAGCATCCGGTGCAACAGGCATGGGCGGAACTGGACGTGGTGCAGTGCGGCTATTGCCAGTCCGGACAGATCATGTCCGCGGTGGCCTTGCTGGCGAAGATTCCTACGCCCACCGATACCGATATCGACCAGGCCTTGTCCGGCAACATCTGCCGCTGCGGCACCTATCCGCGCATCCGCGCGGCGGTGCATCGCGCGGCTGAGATAGACAAGGGCTGATTTATAGAGCCCCTCTCCCATCGGGAGAGGGGTGAGGGTACGGCGAAGTCGCTAACGTCCGAAACATCATGGGACTCCGCTGCACCCTCATCCGATGCCTCGCGCCACCTTCTCCCGAAGGGAGAAGGGAACAGTAACGGAGACTCACCGTGAACGCAGAATCCAGCAATTCGCGCCGTCAGTTCCTGAAAACCAGCGCCCTGCTCGGCGGCGGCCTGGTGATCGGTTTCGTCATCCCCGGCGCCAAACGCCTGGCCCTTGCGCAACCAGCGGCCGCCGCGGCGATCGCCAGCTTCGTACCCAACGCCTTCTTACGTATCGGCAACGACGACAGCGTGACCGTGCTGCTGTCGCATTCGGAAATGGGCCAGGGCGTGTGGACCGCGTTGCCGATGCTGATCGCCGAAGAACTGGATGCGGACTGGTCGAAGATCAAGGTGGAGCACGCGCCGGCGGCGCCGGCGTATTTCAGTCCGGTATTCGGCATGCAGGGCACCGGCGGCTCGACCAGCACCTGGTCCGAATTCGATCGTTACCGGCAAGCGGGCGCTGCGGCGCGCGCCATGCTGGTGCAGGCCGCGTCCGCGCACTTCAAGGTGCCGGCAGCGGAAATCCGCACCGAAAACGGCGAAGCCATCGCTGGCACGCAGCGCGTGCGTTATGGCGCGCTCGCCGACGCCGCCGGCAAGTTGAAAGCGCCGGATGCGGCCGCGATCACGCTCAAGGATCCCAAGGACTGGAAGATTATCGGCAAACCGACCAAGCGCTTGGACTCGCCGGAGAAGATCACCGGCCGCGCGCAGTTCGGCATGGACGTGCAGTTCGAGGGGCTGCTGACCGCCGTTGTCGCGCATTCGCCGGTATTCGGCGGCAAGGTCAAGTCGTTCGATGCGGCCGCAGCCAAGGCAGTGGCCGGCGTGCGCAACGTGGTGCAGATTCCGACTGGCGTGGCGGTGATCGCCGACCATTACTGGGCGGCGAAACTGGGACGCGATGCGCTGAAGGTCGAATGGGATTTGGGGCCGAACGCAGCGCTGGACAGCAAGGCGCTGCGCGCGCAGTTCGCCGAACTCGCAAGCACGCCGGGGCTGCCTGCCGCGCAGGCCGGCGATGTCCTGGCCACGCTGCCCAAGGCGGCCAAGACGGTGGAGGCCGAATACGCCCTTCCGTATTTGGCGCATGCGCCGATGGAACCGCTGAACTGCACGGTCATGATCTCTCCGGACAAGTGCGAGATCTGGATGGGCACTCAGTTCCAGACCCTGGAACAGAAAACCGCGGCGGAAATCACCGGACTCAAACCCGAACAGGTCTTCGTCCACACCACTTTTCTGGGCGGTGGTTTCGGCCGTCGCGCCAATCCCTCGCCCGACATCGCGTTCGAAGCCGTGCACATCGCCAAGGCCGCCAACGCGCCGGTGAAAACCGTATGGAGCCGCGAGGACGACATGCGCGGAGGGTTCTACCGCCCTGCGTTCGTGCACAAAGCGAAAGTGGGTCTGGATGCGGACGGCAAGCCGATGGCGTGGCAGCACGTGATCGCCGGCCAATCGATCATCGCCGGTACGTTCTTCGAACCGATGATGGTCAAGAACGGCATCGATGCAACGTCGACCGAGGGCGTCGCCGATTCTCCCTACCTTAAGGACGTCCCCGACCATCGCGTCGGCCTGCATTCGCCCAGACCCGGCATTCCGGTGCTGTGGTGGCGTTCGGTCGGACATAGCCACACCGCCTTCGCCATGGAAAGCCTGGTCGACGAACTGGCCCACGCGGCCGGCAAGGATCCGGTGGAATACCGGCGCGGCCTGCTCGCCAATCACGCACGGCACCTGGGCGTGCTGAACCTGGCCGCCGAAAAAGCCGGCTGGGGCAGTCCCCTGGAAAAAGGCCGCGGGCGTGGCGTGGCGGTGCACGAATCCTTCGGCAGCTTCATCGCGCAGGTGGCGGAAGTGTCGGTCGAGCCCACGTCTGATGGAAGCAGCGCGATCCGCGTGCACCGAGTGGTCTGCGCAGTCGACTGCGGCATCGCGGTGAACCCGGCCGGCATCGCCGCGCAAATAGAATCGGGCATCGCCTTCGGCCTGGGCGCGGCGCTGCACAGCCACATCACCTTCAAGGAGGGCCGCGTGCAGGAATCCAACTACCACGACTACCGGGTGCTGCGCATGAGCGAGATGCCGGCGGTCGAAGTGCATATCGTGCCGAGCACGGAAAAGTCCGGCGGCGTCGGCGAACCCGGCACCGCTCCGATCGCGCCGGCGGTGGCCAACGCGCTGTTCGCCTTGAACGGACAACGCCTGCGCGAACTTCCCTTCCAGCTTGCAGCGCAGACGCCGGCCGCGCCGGCGAAGGCGTGAGGAGACGACGATGCCTGTCCTGAGCCGCGTCGAAGGGCGCCTTCTATTCGCAAGCCCCCTGTTCGCCAGCCTCTTCCTGCTTGCGCTGACCGCTTGCGGCCCGCGCGTCAGTCCGGAACAGAAGGCCAAGGCCGTCGAGGCCTTCGCCACGGTCGAGAAAGTGTTCCAGCATCCACGCTGCAGTAACTGCCACATCCCCGGCGACCAGCCGTTGCAGTTCGACGCACAGACGCCGCACCAGATGGGCGTGGTGCGCGGTCCCGAAGGAAAGGGTGCGTTAGGCCTGCCCTGCGCCACCTGCCATGCCGAAGCCAATCCACCGGCCAGCTACGGACCGCATGCGCCTCCGGGCGCACCGCATTGGGCGCTGCCGCCGCCGGAACACAAGATGGCGTGGATCGGACTGCCCGCCGCACAGTTGTGCGCGATGATCAAGGACAAGAAGAGCAACGGCGACCGCGATTTCGCCGCACTGCTCAAGCATGTGGGCGAAGACAAGCTGGTGCTGTGGGGTTGGAATCCGGGTGCAGGCCGCGCGCCGGTGCCGGTGCCGCACGACCAGTTCGTCGCCGCCTTCAAACTGTGGGCCGATGCGGGCGGGCCCTGCCCGGGCGACGCCTAGCTTTCGGTAGCGACGATCGGCACGAGCCTGCGCGAGCGCCAGACGCCGTCGACGGCGAAAATCGCCAGCCCGATCCAGATGAAGACGAAACCGATCGCGCGATCGCGGTCGAAGATCTCGCCGAACACCAGCACGCCGATCAACAACTGCAAAGTCGGCGCGAGATACTGCATGAAACCCACGACGCTGTAGGGAATGCGTCGCACCGCATAGGAAAAGCCGATCAACGGCAACGCGGTCAGCACGCCGCCGAATACCAGCAGCGCGTCTGTCTGCCAGCTCCAACTGCCGACGAATCCACCGCTGCCGTGGCTCTCGAGCCAGACCAGCGCCGCGACCGCCGGCAGGAACAGGTACAGGCTTTCGATGGCCAGGCCGGGAATGGAATCCACCACCGCCAGTTTGCGAATGAAACCGTAGAACCCGAACGAAGCCGCCAGCGACAGTGCGATCCACGGGAAGCTGCCGTAGTTGAAGGTCAGCCACAGCACGCCGGCGGCAGCGACCGCTACCGATACCCACTGGGCCGCGGTCAGGCGTTCGCGCAACAGCAGCACGCCCAGCAGCACGTTGAGCAGCGGATTGATGAAATAGCCCAGGCTGGTTTCCACCACATGGCCGGCGTTGACGGCCCAGATGTAGAGCCCCCAGTTGAAGGCGATCAGCAGGCCGCTCAGAGCCAGCATCCAGGGCACACGCGGCCGTGCCATAGCCGTGCGCAACCATCGCAGGCCTTGGGTGAGGCATAAGCCAGCGACGACCAGCAGGGCGCTCCACACGATTCGGTGCATCACGATCTGCATCGAAGGCACGTTCTTGAGCAGATGCCAATACAACGGCATCAATCCCCAGATCACGAACGATCCGGCGGCGGCCCAAAGACCGCGACGGTCGATGGCCGCTGCGGTCATTCCGCCTGCTCCGGACTGGTTTTGAGAGCGGCCGGCTTGGAGGTGCTCGGGCTGCGCCCCTTACCCAACGTGATGGCGACCACGCCCAGCAGAATCACCGCCATCGCACCCAGGTCGTGAGCGGTGAACTGCTCCGCGGCCAGCCATGCGCCCAGCATCACCGCGATCACCGGGTTGATGTAAGCGTAGCTGCCGGCGAGCGTGGGACGCACGTGGTGCAGCAGCCACACATAGGCGGTGAAACCGATGATCGAACCGAAGGTCATCAGGTAGACGACGGACAACGTGCCTTTCAGCGTCGGCATGCCGTGGAAACTTTCGCCGGTGACGAAACCGGCGAGCAACATCATCAGGCCGCCGGTCAGCATCTGTCCGGCAGCGGACATGAAAGGCGAAGGCAGATCGCGGCCCTTGCTCCAGATCGAGCCGAAGGCCCAGGCGATCGGTGCGATCAGCAGCGCCACCAGGCCCGCGGGCGTGGCCGACAGCGTGCTACCCGCGTTGAGCCAGAGCACGCCGATGAAACCGATCCCGATGCCGATCCACTCCAACCCGCTAGGGCGTTGCCCGCGGGCCAGCGAAAACAGGCCCATCCACAGCGGTGTGGACGCGATGGCAACCGCGGCCAGGCCCGACGACACCCATTGCTCGGCGATGCTGACCATGCCGTTGCCCAGACCCATCATCAGCAAACCCATCAACGCCATGTTCTTCCACTGCGCGCGCGTCGGCGCGCGTTCGCCACGCAGGCGCAGCACGGCGAACATCATCGCTCCCGCCAGCAGGAAGCGGCCGCCCGCCATCAGCAGCGGCGGATAGCCGCCTTCCAGCGCGAAACGGATGCCCAGATAGGTGGAGCCCCAGATCAGGTAGACGGCAGCCAGGGCAACGGCAATGGCCAAACCGCGCGCCGGAGCCGGCGTGTTGGAAACGGAGGAGTTCATGGGGGATAACCGACAGTCAAGGAGCCATTGTAATCCCGCGTCCCGGTCAGCTGCAGTCAGGCCGGGTTGAAAGCTTTGGCATGCAGTGTTGCGTCTGGCTCAAGCCTGCAGCGCGCCTTTGTAGGAGCGACGCGAGTCGCGAAGGCGTGAAGGTTTCAGAGCTTCGCGACGCGCGTCGCTCCTACAGACAAGAGCCGGCTGCATGCATTCACGCGGCGCGCTCGCGTTCCAGCAATGCCTGTTTCAACGGCAGGCCCCAGCGATACCCACCCAAGGAACCGTCGCCACGGATGACGCGATGGCACGGCACTACCACCGCGATGCGGTTATTGGCGCAGGCACTGGCCACCGCGCGCGTCGCCTTGGGCGAACCCAGCGCGTCGGCAAGTTCGGCGTAACTGCGGGTCTGGCCGGAAGGAATTTTCATCAACGCATCCCAGACGCGCTTTTGGAAGGCGGTGCCCATCAGATCCACGGGCACGTCGCTGCTGCGGCCCGCCAAGCGCTCGGCCACCGCCCGCAAACGCGGAGCAAGGAAGTCGTCGCTGCCCGCGTCCACACGCTCGATCCTTGCCTGCGGGAATTCCTCGCGCAGGCGCTTTTCCAGGACTTGCGCATCGTCGCCCAGCTCCACCGCGCAGATGCCGCGTTCGGTGGCCGCGACCAAAGCGCTGCCCAGCACGGTGTCTACCAGCGCCCAGCGGATTTCCATTCCCGCACCGCCCGCGCGGTAGGTAGCGGGCGTCATGCCGAGCTTGACCGCGCCCTGTTCGTACACGCGCGAAGGCGATCCGTAGCCGGCGTCGTAAAGCGCGGCGCTGACGTCGTTGCCGGCACGCAAGCCGGATTTCAGTGCGCCGAGTTTTTTCTGCGCAAGGTATTCGGCGGGGCTGATGCCGTAGCGGGCCTGGAACTTGCGCTGCAGGTGCGAAGCGCTGAGTCCGACCGCCGCCGCCAATTCGTTCAACGTAGGTTCGCCGCCGTCCAGCAGGACGCGGGCGCGTTCGAGTTTTTCGTCGTTAGTATCCATGGCCCACAGCGTAGCGGGCGCACTGGGCGCCCGCTATCCGATTCTTGCTGTCGTTTCCTTCTCCCCCTGGGAGAAG
>NZ_JBFUHQ010000007.1:0-211708 GCF_056402315.1 Pseudoxanthomonas sp. P4_B2 | reverse complement strand
TGGGAGAAGGAAAGCAATTAATCCGCCCAACGGCCCGGCATGGTCGATACCGGCAACACCTGCGCCGACAACGTGCGGTCGTTGCCCAGCACGTCGATGGCGTCGCCCAGGATCGACGCCGATTCGCGCAGCAGCGGATCAGGACGCTTGTCGGCCAGTTTTTCGCGGGCGGCGTCCTTCACGATATCGCGCTCGTTGGCGCCCAGGCCGTCATCGGCCGCATCGTCGGCCAACGGATCCAGCGCGAGACCAAGAGTTTTGCGTTCGGCCTGGCGCTCCTTGCGCTGGGTGTCTTGCTTGTCGCGTTCGGCGCGGCGCTCGGCTTCGTTGAGCGACACGTATTTCTTGGCGGCTTCGGCGCGGAAATCGCTGACGTCCTGCGACCACCACTGGAATTCCTTGTCCTTGGCCACGCGTGTGGCATGCAGCGCTTCCAAACGCGGCAGCAGCGGCGCGAAGTTGCCGTACTGGGTGTGCGGAACCGCGGCGATCTTGGTCCACGGCAACGCGTTGTCGTAGGTGCTCTCGCCGTACTCGGTGGCGTCCACGCTGACCGGGAAGGCGATATCCGGCACCACGCCCTTGTGCTGGGTGCTGCCGCCGGCAACGCGGAAGAACTGTGCGATGGTCAGCTTGACCGAACCGAAGCGCGGCGTTTCATTGGCCGGCCAGCGATCCAAGTCGGCCAGGTTCTGCACGGTACCCTTGCCGAAAGTGGTTTCGCCGATTACCAGACCGCGTCCGTAATCCTGGATGGCGCCGGCGAAGATTTCCGATGCCGAGGCCGAACCGCGATTAGTCAGCACCGCCAACGGACCGTCCCATGCCACGCCCGAAGTACGGTCAGCATTGACGGTGACGCGGCCGCCGGATTCGCGCACCTGCACCACGGGACCCTTGTCGATGAACAGGCCGGTGAGCTCCACCGCTTCGTCCAGCGAACCGCCGCCGTTGTTGCGCAGATCCATGACCACGCCATCGACGTGGTCGGCCTTGAACTGGACCAGCAGCTTGGCGATGTCGCGCGTGGCCGAGGTGTAATCGTTCGGATTCTTGCGACGGCCTTCAAAGTCCTGATAGAACGCCGGCAGCTTGACCACGCCAATGCGGCGCGCCGGTTCGCCATTGGCGGCCGGCAGCTCGATGGTCTCGGCCTTGGCCGCCTGCTCTTCCAGCTTGATCTTCTGCCGGGTCAGCGTGACCTGCACGTGCTTGCCGTCCACGCCGCTTTCGGCGGGGATGTATTCCAGCCGCACTTGGGTGTCTTTCTTGCCGCGAATCTGCGCCACCACGTCGTCGATGCGCCAGCCGATCACGTCGGTCATCGCGCCGGATTTTCCCTGGCCGACCGCGACGATGCGGTCGCCCGGCTTGAGCGTGCCGTTAACGTCGGCCGGACCGCCGGCGATGATCTCGCGGATCACCACCAGGTCGTCCTGGCGCTGCAACTGCGCGCCGATGCCTTCCAGCGACAACGACATGGACTGGTTGAAGTTCTCCGCCGTCTTCGGGGTGAAGTAATCGGTATGCGGATCGATCGCGTTGGTGTAGCTGTTGAGGAAGGTCTGGAACACGTCTTCGCTCTTCAGCTCATTGACGGTGCGCTGATAGGTCGCGTAGCGCTTGTCCAGGGTCTTGCGGATCTCCTCGGGCTTCTTGCCGGCCAGTTTCAGGCGCAGCCAGTCGTTCATCACCGATTTCTTCCATACCTCATCCAGCTCTTGCGTGTCGGCGGCCCAAGGCGCTTTCTCGCGATCGTATTCCCAGCGTTGGTCGCCGGTGAAATCGAAGTTCTGCTTCAGCAAGGTGCGCGCGTAGGCGACGCGCTGGCCGACGCGCTGCTTGTACACGGCGAAGATGTCGTAGGCCGGCTCCAGTTCGCCACTGCGAATAGCGTCGTCCAGTTCGGTTTTGTAAGGGCCGAACTTGGCGATATCGGCGGCGGTGAAGTACTGCTTGCCGCCGTCCAGGGATTCGAGATAACGCTTGAAGATGTCTTGCGACAGCGCATCGTCCAGCGCACGCGGGCGATACGCGTAGCGGCTGTCGGATAACAGGCCGTACACCTGTTTGGAGGTGGAGGCCTGGTCCGCGGTGGGCTCGGCGGTACCGGCCAGCGGCTCGCCGTCGGCACGCGCAAGCAGGGCGAGCGGTGCGACCAGAGCCAGGGAAAGGAGGGCGACGACGGGACTCTTCAATTTCATTCGGCTACTCGTTGGCCGCTATGGCCTGTGGGGATGCTGCGGAAAGCTCTGACCTGGCGACAGTGCCGAAAGTTGCGGCACCGGCGCCTTCCTTTGCAGCCTAGCGGCGCGGCGCCCGGGAAATGTGAACGCTTCGTTTCCGCACCGAGCGCGTTAGGGGCTCGGTTCAGTCGGCGACGCCGGCCTGCTTGGCCTGCAGGTCGGCATGATAAGACGAACGCACCAGCGGGCCGGAGGCAACATGGCTGAACCCCAGCGCCTTGCCGTAGCGCTCCAGCTCGGCGAATTCGTCCGGCGTCCAGTAGCGCAGCACCGGGTGGTGGTGGGCGGTGGGCTGCAAGTACTGGCCGATGGTGATCATGTCCACGTCGTGCGCGCGCAGGTCGCGAAGGGTGGCCTGCACCTGCTCCATGGTTTCGCCCAGGCCCAGCATGATTCCGGATTTGGTGGGCAGCTGCGGATGCTGCTGCTTGAACTTCTGCAACAGGGTCAGCGACCATTGATAGTCGGCGCCCGGACGGACGTTGGTGTACAGATCCGGCACGGTTTCGATGTTGTGGTTGAACACGTCCGGCGGGTTGACCGCCAAGATCTCCAGCGCTCGGTCCATGCGGCCCTTGCCGCGAAAATCGGGGGTCAAGATCTCGATGCGCGTGCCGGGGGAATGCTCGCGGATAGCGGCGATGCAGTCGACGAAGTGCTGGGCGCCGCCGTCGCGCAGATCGTCGCGGTCCACTGAGGTCACCACCACGTACTTCAAGCCCATGTCGGCGACGGTGGTGGCCAGGCTGAGCGGTTCGCCGGCGTCGGGCGGCTTGGGACGGCCGTGGGCCACGTCGCAGAACGAGCAGCGGCGGGTGCAGACCTCCCCCAGGATCATGAAGGTGGCGGTGCCGTGGCTGAAGCACTCGTGGATATTGGGGCAGCTGGCTTCTTCGCAGACCGTGACCAGGCGGTTTTCGCGTAGCTTGGCCTTGAGCCGGGCCACCGAGCCATCGCTAGGGATGCGCACGCGGATCCAGGAAGGCTTACGCAGCACGGGAGCATCCAGGAACTGGACCGGCGAGCGCCCGATCTTGTCGCCGCCCATCTGTTTCACACCAGCCTGCAGCGCGCCCGTCTGGAGCGCGCTGGTGTCCAGCGACGGCGCGGCAGGGGCGTTCGAAGTTAGGACTTGAAGGGGTATTTCCCGGGAGGAAATCGGGCGGGCGCCGGCATCGTTGCTCATGCGGCGATTCTAGCCCTTTAGCCACCGCAGAGGCAGTCGCGCCGGGCATGGGGGCGGGAAACAGTGATCCACCGGAATTGTGGCCAAGCCTGTGGCGAACCCTGCGAACCGTGCCTGGTGGGCGCCCGGCTATGGTGGCCGTGGCGCGGGCAAAAAAAAGCCCGCAACGGCTAGGCCAATTGCGGGCTTGCTCCCTCCCCCACGTCGGGATGCGGCCGCATCGTGAAGGACGCTTCGCGGGTCTTGCACGCTGCACTGCAAAATAGAACTAGGGGGTTTAGTAGTGAAGCTTCGGCGTCGGTTCCGTGATAACGGTTACAACCCTTGTGCGAACTGGAGTTGGCCCGCTTCCGGGCGCTGACCGACGCTTTCGGCAGAGTGGGACACGAACCCTCCGCACAGAAAAATGAATAGGCGAATCACCTTTTTAGTGCGCACTGCAACTGCTCTTTACTTCATTCATCGAGGTTCTAAAAGCTTCTCGGTAGCTCGCCGAGCCGACGCACCGCGCGGCATTCTGCTGCTGGCTATCTGGCGGCCAGGTGATGCGTCCAGCCACCTAGCTGGCGACGACTGATACCGCGTTCGATGTAGGTCGGGGCTACGCCCCCGACCTACAAACGACACGTCTTAGCGTCGCTGATCGTCCGCCGCTATGTCCAAACGCAGGATCCTGCGCAACTCCAGAATCGCCGCCGGCGTCTCCTGCACACTATGGCCGGACGGGATGGCCTTTTCCGAAAGCGCGCCGTCCAGATGCGAACTGCTGTAGGGAACCAAGCCGTCGCTGGACTGCGCCAGCGGCACCGAGGGATCGTGCCAGCCGACGATGCTGTGGTAGGGCAGTCCCGCTTCGATCGGCAGATCGACGGTGCTACGCATGAACAGCGAGCCAGGACTGAGATCGTCCGGCCCGGTCGGCGGTCGGTCCTTGTGGAAACCTATCCGCTGGAGTTCCTGCTCGTCGATTTTGTTGCGTTGAAACAATTCGGAGGTGTCGCGCAAGACGGTGAAGGGCAGCCGGATCGCGCGCCGCACCAGGCGCAACGCCCAACCTTCGCTGACCTCGGCGCCCCGATGCGGCGTGGCCAGGAACACCGCCCGACCGACTTCAGGCAGCGGGGGGAACACGGTCAGTTCGCGCACCATCGGCTCCTGCGCCAACGCCGTAGCCTGCGCCGCCGGAAACGATTGCAACAAGCGCTGCAACACCTGCTCGCCACTGTCGCTGACCAGCAACCGCGCGATCACTCCGCCCATGCTGTGACCGACCAATACGGCGCCGTGGCTGGCGCGGTCGTCGCCTTCCGGATCGAAATGCATGAACGTCGCGCGCAAGGCCTCATCGATGCGCGCCCGGCTGTTCAACAGGCTCAGATTGGTCGGGTAGAACACCTGCCAGACCTGGTAGTGCCGACGCAATTCGTCGTCGCCTAGCAATTCGTTGGCCAGGTTCACCCAGGCTTCCGGACTGCTCGCCAATCCATGCACCAGGATCACCACGCGCTTGTCCGGATCGTAAGGTTGGGTGAGATAGACGCGCGGATCGAAAGGGCTCTGCTGGCGCGGACGCAGCAGACTGGAAAGACTCAACCGCGCCAGTTGCGAACGCGCCAGCCACACGCCGTAGGCGGCCGAGAAATTCGCCGCCAACGGAACGCTGCGGCCGGCGATCGTTTCCTGTTCGTAGCGATAGGGGTTGTAGACGTCGATATGCACGTCCTCGGTCGCCAACACTTCGGCCAGGGTCTCGCCCTCGAAGCGCAGAGTGCTGGTCACCGGCACGTAGCGGGTGTCGCGATACGGCGGATCCGACGGTGCGGTTCCCGCAGCCGGTGCGGGCGCTTTCAAGGGCGGGAACACTGCCACCAGGCTGCTGCCGAAGCCATCGCGGCCGTATACCGCGCGTAGGTTGTCGAAACCCAGCGTGTCCGATGCCAGCAGCATCTCGGGCGTATCGTCCTGCTTGCGGTCGAAACCATGCAGCGAGATACGCAAGCGGAGGTTGTGGATTTGTTGGATCTGGTCCGGCGCGCTTTTGCGCGCATGTGCGACCTCGAACAGCGATTGCGCCGTGACCTCCACCGCGCGGTTGTACAGACGCAGCACGCGTCCCTGCCGCGATTCGAACACACGCTGCTCAGGCGTGCGCGCGGTCATGAATAGATAGGCGTAAGCCCAGCGCGCGGTATCCATCGCCTCATGCGCGGCCACTTCCGGCGCCGCCTGAATCGCCTCCGCCGCCGCCTGCATGCGCAAGGTGCGTACCTCGGCGATGGTCGCCAACCAGGTTTCTTCCGGCACCGCTTTTCGCAGTTGCCCAGCGCAGGGCTCGGGCTCGCGCCGGCAGGTCTCCGCGTCCAGTCCAGCCGAGGTCAGACTGGAGGCCGCGTCGGCGCTGAGCCGGCCGCTGCCGAGCACATCGGCGCGACGCGCGAGATCGGCATCGCCCGCGCGCTGCTCCCTGACTTTGACCACCGCGCAGCCGTTGAGCAGCGCCAGCGTCAATAGCGCGCACGCCAGCGCTCCGGTTTTTCGCGAATTTCCGTCGACGATCATCATGTCCTGGTCGAATGTCCTGGCGGCACGCCCGCAAGCGGCGGGTCTAGCGTATGCGAAACGCACCTAAACGAAAGGCCCGCACGGGGCGGGCCTTTCGAGATTGCAACACGGGGTCGCAGTGCGGGATCAGAAATCCATACCGCCCATGCCGCCCATACCGCCACCGCCATGACCGCCGCCGGCCGGCTCTTCCTTCTTCGGCGCTTCGGCCACCATCGCTTCGGTGGTGATCATCAGGCCTGCGATGGACGCCGCGTTCTGCAGAGCCGAACGGGTGACCTTGGTCGGATCCAGGATGCCGAACGCGATCATGTCGCCGTATTCGCCGGTCGCGGCGTTGTAGCCGTAGTTGCCGGTACCGGCAACTACGTTGTTCAACACCACCGACGGCTCTTCGCCGCAGTTGGTCACGATTTCGCGCAGCGGCGCTTCCATCGCACGCTTGGCGATGTTGATGCCGTGGTTCTGGTCTTCGTTGGCGCCCTTCAGGTCACCGATGGCCTGCAACGCGCGGATCAGCGCGACGCCGCCGCCCGGGACCACGCCTTCTTCCACCGCAGCACGCGTGGCGTGCAGGGCGTCTTCGACGCGCGCCTTCTTTTCCTTCATCTCGATCTCGGTCGAAGCGCCGACCTTGATCACGGCCACGCCGCCGGCCAGCTTGGCCACGCGTTCCTGCAGCTTCTCGCGGTCGTAGTCCGAAGAGGTTTCTTCGATCTGCGCTTTGATCTGCTTGATGCGGGCTTCGATGCCACCGGTTTCGCCGGCGCCGTCGATGATGGTGGTGTTTTCCTTGGAGACCTGGATCTTCTTGGCGCGGCCCAGATCCTGCAGCGTTGCCTTCTCCAGCGACAGACCCACTTCTTCGGAAATCACCACGCCGCCGGTCAAGGTGGCCATGTCTTCCAGCATCGCCTTGCGACGGTCGCCGAAGCCGGGCGCCTTAACCGCGCAGACCTTGACGATGCCGCGGATGGTGTTGACGACCAGAGTCGCCAGCGCTTCGCCTTCCACTTCCTCGGCCACGATCAGCAGCGGCTTGCCGGACTTGGCCACGCCTTCCAGCACGGGCAGCAGATCGCGCACGTTGGAGATCTTCTTGTCGTACAGCAGGATGAACGGGTCATCCAGGTCGACCGACATCGACTGCTGGTTGTTCACAAAATACGGCGACAGGTAGCCGCGGTCGAACTGCATGCCTTCGACGACGTCCAGTTCGTTGTCCAGGCCCGAGCCTTCTTCAACGGTGATCACGCCTTCTTTGCCGACCTTCTTCATCGCGTCGGCGATGATGTTGCCGATCGACTCGTCGCTGTTGGCCGAAATGGTGCCGACCTGGGCGATGGCCTTGTCGTCGGCGGTGGGCTTGCTGATCTTCTTCAGCTCGGCCACGGCGGCGATGACCGCCTTGTCGATGCCGCGCTTGAGGTCCATCGGGTTCATGCCGGCGGCGACCGCCTTGGAACCTTCGCGGATCAGCGCCTGGGCCAGCACGGTGGCGGTGGTGGTGCCGTCGCCGGCGTTGTCGGAGGTTTTGGAAGCGACTTCCTTCACCATCTGCGCGCCCATGTTCTCGAACTTGTCGGCAAGTTCGATTTCCTTGGCGACGGAGACGCCGTCCTTGGTGATGGTGGGAGCGCCGTAGCTCTTCTCGAGCACGACATTGCGGCCCTTCGGACCCAGGGTGGCCTTGACGGCGTTGGCGAGGATGTTGACGCCGCGCACCATGCGGGCGCGCGCGTCTTCACCGAAACGGATTTCTTTGGCGGACATGTTGGAACTCCAGAAAATTGATGGGTAACAGGTCTTCTCGTTTTGTAGATCCGAGCTTGCTCGGATGCTTTCCTGGTAGAGGCAAGAGCAGCCGAGCAAGCTCGGCTCTACAAATCAAAAGGGATCAACCGAGGATCGCGAAGATGTCGTCTTCTTTCACCACCAGGTAGTCGGTGCCATCCAGCTTCACTTCAGTGCCGCTGTACTTGCCGAACAGGACCTGGTCGCCGACCTTGACCTTGGGCGCGCGGACGGTGCCGTTGTCCAGCGCCTTGCCGTCGCCGACAGCGATGACGTTGCCCTTGATGGGCTTCTCGGTGGCGGAGTCCGGAATGACGATACCGCCAGCGGACAACTTCTCTTCTTCGACGCGCTTGATGACTACGCGGTCGTACAACGGCTTGATATTGCTCATTTCAATCCTCTTAAGTGATTGATTGCACTGGGAAAGGGGCGGCGATGTTAGCACTCGTACCGGGTGAGTGCTAGCAATGCAGACAGAAAAAACCCCGGCGACGCCGGGATGTTAGACAGATGGGGTGCCCGCAGACCCTATTCAAGGGCCAACCCAAGGCAAAAAAAGAGCGCGCATGACAGGGGCATGCGCGCTCTCGTGGAGATGGTGTCGTGTCCCTGCTAGGCCTACCTCACCCTGCGCCTCTCCCCCCGCCGACGTCCTGTCGAAGCCGACTTCCTGCCAGCAGGGCTACAAATACCAATCCGGCCACGTCGTGGGAAGACAGGGGCAGGACAAAAAGGGACTAAATGGGGTTAGTTTCGGTACCTTGCAGGCGTAACTCTTCAATTATGTTGAGATAAATTGCAGAACTGCTACCAAAAGCAGACACCATGTGTCTAATATTGGTCACCTGCTTAGTGTTGGTAGCCTTTTGACTTCTGTGGGACGTATTGTCTCCGGTAAGGTAGGGTTCCCACCGAGATGCTAGGCCAAGGAGTGCCGATGATTCAGCAAGAAAGGATTCGTCTGGCCCGCCGCGCTGCAGGGATGTCGCAGAAACAATTGGCCGAGGCCGTAGGCGTACAACGCAGCGCTGTCAGTCACTGGGAAGCGCCCCTGGGAAAGAACCCCAGCGTCTCCCACCTGCGCAAACTGGCCGAAGTGACCCAGGTGCAATTCGAGTGGCTGGTGACCGGCCGCGGCGAAATGTCCCTGTCGCGCGAAGTCCAACTGGACTCCATCGCCACCGCCGACGCCCTGTTGATCGAAGACCCGCTGGAGTTCCGGCTGGTGCATGCGTTCCGCGAGGTACCGCTACGCGCCCGGGTTTCATTGTTGGAAGTCATGGAGGAATTGGCGGCGCAGCGAACCGGCCGCGCCATCGGCCGCCGCAACGGTTCGCGGTCGGGAATTCCCGTCACCGGTTAACCTTATGAACTGCGGCGCGCGCGCGCGGTCGAACACGACCGCTTCATTTTGCGCCGCCCGATGAGGAAAACCGATCCGATGACCCGCCTGCCACGCCTGCTGGCCCTGCTTGCCTTCGCTCTTCCGGCGACGCCGGCCTTCGCCGTGAGCGAAGCGGAACTGCTGCCGGTGGACCAAGCTTTCGCGTTGACTGCCGTCGCGCCCAGCCGTGACCGCATCGAAGTGCAGTGGAAAGTTGCCGACGGCTACTACCTGTACCGCCATCGCATCGACGTGCAGGTCGACGGCGACGGCTTCCAGGCCGGCAAGCTGCAACTGCCCAAGGGCAAGGCCTATCGGGACGAATTCTTCGGTGACGTGGAGACTTATCACGAGGACCTGACCGGCGTACTCGCCGGCGAGGCGGCCGCCGGTGCCGATAGCGTGGCGCTGAAGGTGAAGTACCAGGGCTGCGCGGACGCGGGCATCTGCTACCCGCCGCAAACCCGCAGGCTGGTGGTGAAGCTGCCCGCTGCCGGTGGCGCTAGCGGACTCCCCAGCCCGCTCGGGGCCGCCAACGCCGGAGGCTTGCCACGGTTCGGTCAAGCGGCATCGTCCACCTCCGGCGCCATCGAGGCCTTGCCGTTGCCGCAGGAGCAGGCGTTCGCCTTCGAAGCCATCGCCTACGACGGCAACCAGTTGCTGCTGCGCTTCACTCCGGCGCCGGGCTACTACGTGTATCGCGACCGGACCTCAATGAAGCTAGAGGGCGCGAAACACATCGCGCTTGATCGCCCGCGCTGGCCCAAGGGCCAATCGCATCGTGACGAACATTTCGGCGAGGTGGTCGTCTACTTCGAACAGGCCGAAGTACCAGTCCCATTGCGACGTAGCTCGGGCGAAGCCGCTGACGCCACGTTGAAGGTGACCTTCCAGGGCTGCCAGAAGGACGGCATCTGCTACCCGCCGATGACGCGCGCGGTGAAGCTGAAGATTCCCAAGGGCGAAGTGACTTCCACCGCGGACGCCGGCGAAACCGCCGATGCGCCACTGATTCCCGCCTTACCCGGCGCAAGCCCGAACGCCACTTCGCCCGCTTCGGATTCCGGCGCTGGCCTCGCTCCTGCAGCAATGGGCGCCGATGCGCCGCAGGAAGTCGCCCGCACCTCCCCTCCCGCCGACGTGCTGCGTAAGGCCGGCAAAACGACCAGCGTGTGGCTGGCGCTGCTGCTAGCGCTCGCCGGCGGACTGGTCCTCAACCTGATGCCGTGCGTGCTGCCGGTGCTGTCGCTGAAGGCCTTGTCGCTGGCCGACAGCGGACGCGGCGGAGGCCATGCGCGCGCCAGTGCGCTCTGGTATACGGCCGGCGTGCTGCTGAGTTTCCTTGCCATCGGCGCCATCGCCCTGGCCTTGCGTGCGGCGGGCCAAGCGCTGGGCTGGGGTTTCCAGCTGCAGCAGCCACTGGTGATCGGAGCGTTGGTGTATCTGATGTTCGCGGTGGGCCTGAGCCTGTCCGGCGTGTTTGCCCTAGGCCATCGTTTCGCGGGAGCTGGGCATGAACTCACCGCCCGCAGCGGCCCGGCTGGGGATTTCTTCACCGGCGTGCTGGCGGTGGTGATCGCCAGCCCGTGCACCGCGCCGTTCATGGGCGCTGCGCTGGCCTTCGCCTTCGCGGCGTCCACGCCGGTAGCGTTGCTGGTGTTCGTGTTCCTGGGTCTGGGCCTGGCGCTGCCGTTCCTGCTGATCGGTTTCGTGCCGGGACTGGCGCAACGCCTGCCCAAGCCGGGCGCGTGGATGGAAACGTTGAAGCACTTCCTGGCCTTCCCGATGTACCTGACCGCGGCCTGGCTGCTGTGGGTGCTGGGCAAGCAGCGCGGCGTGGATGCGATCGGCCTGGCGTTGGTTGGACTGGTGCTGCTGGCGCTCGGCTTATGGTGGTACCAACGCCTGCGCCTGCAGGTCGCACCGCTGCGTCGCACGCTGGCGGTGTTGCTGCTGCTGGCCTCGATCGTGCCGTTGGCGCTGGTGCATCGCCTTCCGCGCGAGACCGCCGGCCCGACGGCAATAGCGGGTGAAGAGGCAGTTCCGTACTCGGCGGCGAAACTGGCGGCACTGCGCGCCGAAGGCCGCGTGGTCTTCGTCGACATGACCGCCGATTGGTGCGTGACCTGCAAAGCCAACGAGAAAGCGGTGTTCGGACGCGAGGATTTCCGCGCTTCGATGAAGCAGGCCGATGCCGTCTTCATGCAGGGCGACTGGACCAATGTGGACCCGGCCATCACCGAATTCCTGGAAGCCCACCAGGCCGTGGGAGTGCCGTTGTACGTGGTGTTCCCCAGCGATGGCGGCGAAGGCGAAGTGCTGCCGACCGTGCTGACCCAGGACCGGGTAGCCGAGGCGCTGGCGCGCGCGAAGCGATGAAACTGACCACCGCGCGCGTACTGGTGGTTGCGGTAGCGGCCGGCGCGCTGGGTGTGCTCGCTAGCCTGTGGTGGAGCGGAAGCCCGCTGCTGCGCACCGGCACCACGATGGAGAGTTCCGCACCGAAGCCGCCAGCCGGCGTGAAGCCAGCCCGATCGGGCGAACCGATGCCGACGATCGAGCTCCCGGACCTGCAGGGACGAATGCAATCGCTGCCTCGCGCTTATGCAGGACGGCCTTTGCTCATTAATGTATGGGCCAGCTGGTGCGGACCCTGCATCGAGGAGATGCCGGAACTGGATCGATACGCTGCGACCCAGGGTCCGACGGGCGTACAGGTCATCGGGCTGGCGCTGGATACGCCGGAGAACATCCGCGAATTTCTCGGTCGGGTGCCGGTGACTTATCCGATCCTGGTGGATACGCCTGGCCCCGCAGACGCCAGCGTGTGGCTGGGAAACGGCAAAGGCGTACTGCCATATTCGGTACTAGTGGACGCCGACGGCAAGATCCTGAAGCAGAAGGTTGGTCCCTTCGCCCCCGGCGAAATCGACGGCTGGGCCCAGTAGGTCGGGGCTACGCCCCCGACGCTCTGGACCCTTCGGACGCCTTGGAGCCTTCGGAGCCCTGACCCTTCGAGCGCTCACGCCCGGCGCCAACCATCACCACAAAAGCCAAAGCGTCGGGGACGTAGCCCGACCTACGCAATTCAAATGACCGCTTAAAACACCAGTAACTTCTGCGAACTGGACAGTATTGGCGTCTTCACGCAGACTGCGGCGCTTCCGCTGGAGCGTTCGATGGCAAAGCTGCTGGTCCTGCACGGCCCCAACCTCAATCTGCTCGGAATCCGCGAGCCCGACGTTTACGGCCGTACCACGCTGGCCGAGATCGACGGTGCGCTGTCCGCACAGGCGGCGGCGGGCGGGCACCAGACCGAGAGCTTGCAGTCCAACGCGGAGCACCAGCTGGTCGACCGCGTACAGGCCGCGCGCACCGACGGTACCGCCTTCATCCTGATCAATCCAGCCGCCTTCACCCATACCTCGGTGGCCCTGCGCGACGCGCTGGCGGCCGTGGCCATCCCATTCATCGAGATCCACCTGTCCAACCCGCATACCCGCGAGCCCTTCCGCCACCACAGCTACTTCAGCGATCTGGCCGTCGGCGTGGTCTGCGGCTTCGGCGCCGACAGCTACCGCTACGCGATGGAAGCCGCACTCAAGCGGCTTACCGCCTGACCCATCCCTTTCCTTTCCTTTCCCGACTCGCGCCGCCGCCGGCGTGAGCGTCCAACCACAGAGGCCAACATGGACCTGCGCAAGATCAAGAAACTCATCGACCTGCTGGAAGAATCCAATCTCGCGGAAATAGAGATCAAGGAAGGCGAGGAAAGCGTGCGCCTGGCGCGCGTGCCCAAGGGCAACTATCAGGCCGCCGCGCCGGTCTACGCCGCACCTGCCGCCGCGCCCATGCCGATGTCCTCGCCCACCGAATCGGCGACCGGCGGCAGCGCCAAACCCGTCGGCAGCGACCAGCCGGAAGGCCATGTGATGCGTGCGCCGATGGTCGGAACGTTCTACACCTCGCCCTCGCCGGACAAGCCTGCGTTCGTCACCGTCGGCCAGTCGGTGAAAGCCGGAGAGACGTTGGCGATCATCGAGGCGATGAAAATGTTCAACCCGATCGAAGCCGACGTGTCCGGCACCATTCTGGCGGTGCTGACCGAAAGCGGTTCGCCGGTCGAATTCGACCAGCCGTTGTTCGTGATCGGGTGAGCGGGGCTTTCGAGCGGCACCGCCGCGGGCCCGCGAACGCCCGCCGGTTACGCCGGTGGGCCGGACAGACTGCAAAGGACATGACTCATGCTTGATAAAGTTGTAATAGCCAATCGCGGCGAAATCGCGCTGCGCATCTTGCGCGCCTGCCACACGATGGGCATCCGCACGGTCGCCGTGCACTCCACCGTGGACCGCAATCTCAAGCACGTGGCCATGGCCGACGAATCGGTGTGCATCGGTCCGGCGCCGTCCAGCGAGAGCTACCTCAACGTGCCGGCGATCATCGCCGCCGCCGAGGTCACCGACGCGCAGGCGATCCATCCGGGCTACGGCTTCCTCAGCGAGAACGCGGACTTCGCCGAACGCGTGGAGCAGTCCGGCTTCATCTTCATCGGCCCCAAAGCAGACACCATCCGCCTGATGGGCGACAAGGTGGAAGCGATCCGCGCGATGAAGGCTGCTGGCGTGCCCTGCGTGCCCGGTTCCGGCGGTCCATTGGGCGACGACATCGTCGCCAACACCAAGATCGCGCGCGAGATCGGCTACCCGGTGATCATCAAGGCCGCCGGCGGCGGCGGCGGACGCGGCATGCGCGTGGTGCATGCGGAAGGCGCGCTCAACAGCGCCATCAGCACCACCAAGGCCGAAGCCAAGGCCGCCTTCAGCAACGACCAGGTGTACATGGAAAAATTCCTGGAGAACCCGCGCCACGTGGAGATCCAGGTGTTGGCCGACGGCCAGGGCGGCGCGATCCACCTGGGCGAACGCGACTGTTCGATGCAGCGCCGCCACCAGAAAGTGGTGGAGGAGGCGCCGGCGCCCGGCATCAGCGAAGAGCAGCGCAACGAGATCGGTAAGGTTTGCGTGGACGCCTGCATCCGCATCGGCTATCGCGGCGCGGGCACGTTCGAATTCTTGTACGAGAACGGCCGCTTCTACTTCATCGAAATGAACACCCGCATCCAAGTGGAGCATCCGGTCACCGAACGCATCACCGGCATCGATCTGGTCTGCGAGCAACTGAAAATCGCCGCCGGGCAGAAGCTATCCATCAAGCAGTCGGACATCGTGCTGCGCGGCCACGCCATCGAGTGCCGCATCAACGCCGAAGACCCCGATACGTTCGCGCCGAGTCCCGGCCTGATCTCCGGCTTCTATCCGCCGGGCGGTCCGGGCGTGCGCGTGGACACCCACATCTACACCGGTTACCGCGTGCCGCCGAACTACGACTCGATGATCGGCAAATTGATCGTGCACGGACCGGACCGTGAGACCGCGATCGCACGCATGCGCGTGGCGCTGAGCGAAATGGTGGTGGACGGCATCAAGACCAATATTCCGCTGCAGCAGTCGATCATGCGCGACACCGGCTTCCAGGCCGGCGCGCAGAACATCCATTACCTGGAGAAGCGGCTGGCGGAGCGGAAGAACAAGACTATCGCCTTGGTGTGAGCGAAGCCTTGGTGCGAACGAAGCGCCGCCCGTCCTATTTGGACGGCGGCTGCTGGGTACCCTCAAGCGGACGCGCGCCGATGCTGGAAACGGGATTGCCTACCACGATGGTTTCCGACGAACCGTCCGGCCACACGATCTTGAAGGTGCTGCCCGGCGGCAGCGACGAAAAGGGCACGCCGCTGGTCGCGCGATAAACGGCCGCGACCTGGCTCGCGCCCTTGCTCCTGACCTCATGTGCGGAATCCACCGAGATCACCGAGATCTGCGTCAACCCGCGGAACTCCGGTCGCGTGGTTTCGATCACGACTCCCGCCGCCAGCGCGGCATAAGCCACGAACAGTAGCACCCAGAACCAATTCTTCGCTTTTTGTGCAAAGCGCTTGTGAGTCATTTCGCAACTCCGATATCAGCCATAAGACCATCCACCATTCCGTTCAAGTTGTCCGCCCCTTGCCGCGGCACGCCGGCATCGAGAACGAAGCTGTAAAAATCCTGTGAGCTATCGCGCGAACAGATTCCGCCATTGGCGCAGTACGACGTCATCAATACGCTGCCGGGGCTGCAATCGTTACCAAGGCGGCACGCCGCCAGCAACCAGGCCAGTTCCGAAAGCTGCGTGCCGGAAACCCTGCCCAGGTAGGCCTCCTGGCCGCTCCCCGCAATGCCCATGGCGGGTGAAATCGCCACATAAGCATCGGGGTTTCCGGACCGGCGTACGCGCTCGACCAGGTCCTGCTTGTATTCGTTGCCGCCGAACAGGGGTTCGCCCATCGCCAGCAGCGCCGCCTCGGCGGCCAGACTGCCCGCACGAGCCGCTTCGAGCCGTTTGGCACGCAGCGCGGACAAGGAAAAGTCATCGGCCGGCGCGAACCGCGCGCAACGCTGGCCGACGCGGTCGCGCGCCGCTGCCATCGCCACCGTTGCCGAGCCCTTTAATTTCGAGATCGTCTGGGTATCGGCGGCATACCCGGCCGGATTGGCCGCGTAAGCAGCGCAGTAGTCCAGCACGCGGCTCACCATCCACAAGGCTTCCGGGTCTCCCGCCGTTTCTCTCGCGCGCAAGCTCTGGACGTAGGTGTAGAGGTCGCCTGCGCCTTCGAAATCGTTGCGCGAGCCGCTGCTCGCGAGGGCGCGTGGAGCGGAACCGGAACGCTCGCGCGAACCCGCGGCGGAAACCCCTATTCCGTTCCCTCTCCCTTCAACGCGAGGCGTCATGCCGGCCAAATCCACCGCGCCCCGATTCCAGCCCACGGCTACGAGCAGTCCGGCGACCGCCAGCAGCAGGAACATGGGTTTCGTTTTCGACATGAGCATGAGGAGCGGTTGGCTGCTGTCCAGGTTGGCCGTGCGAGAGCGTCTGACAATCCTAAGAGCGGGTCGATCGGGACCTCGCCTCGGGGCCATGCGAATCCCCTCGCCCGAACCGGCGGACGACAATTCGGCGACCGCACCGTAGTCTAATGCACACCTTCCACGCAGCGCGGCCGATTCTTCGCGTTTTTCCGAATCGGATGCGCCGTTCATCTGCAAACCCCATCCACCGAGCGGCAACATGCCTTATCTGGAACTTTCCCTTCGTTGCAGCGAATCCGACCAGCCGCGCTATGAAAACGCGCTGGAGGATGTCGGTGCGCTGTCGGTCACACTATTGGATGCCGATGCCGACACCAGCAACGAACACGCGATCCTCGAACCCGGCGTAGGCCAGACGCCGCTGTGGCATGCGCTGGTGCTGACCGCGCTGTTTCCCGCGGAAACCAACGCGCTGGCGCTGCTGGCCGCGCTGGAATCGTTCGATCCGGGCCTGGATTGGTCCAACACCAGCTTCCGCAGCGTGGAAGACCAGGACTGGGAACGCGCCTGGATGGATCAATACGTGCCGCTGCGTTTCGGCGCGCGCACCTTTATCGTTCCATGGAATCAGGCGCTTCCAGAAGACGCGGACAACGCCGAGGCGGCGGTCGTGCGGCTGGATCCGGGACTGGCCTTCGGCTCCGGCACGCATCCCACCACTGCTCTGTGCCTGCACTGGCTGGATCAGTTGGCCGGCGAAGGAAAACTGCAGGGCGCGGCCGTGCTCGATTTCGGCTGCGGCTCGGGCATCCTCGCCCTGGCCGCGCTCAAGTTGGGCGCCGCCAGGGCCGTGGGCGTGGACAACGATCCGCAGGCGCTGACCGCCAGTTTCGATAATGCCGAACGCAACGGCGTTGGCGACAGGCTTGCCGTCTATCTGCCGCAGGACGAACCCTTGGCCACCTATCCGGTCGTCGTCGCCAATATCCTCGCTTCGGCCCTGGACGCTCTGGCCGAAACCCTGGCCAACCGCGTCGCGCCCGGCGGACGCATCGCACTGTCGGGCATCCTGCACGGGCAGGAGGAAGAGTTGCTGATCCGCTACGCCCCCTGGTTCGATCAGCTGACCGCTACCCAAGAGGGCGACTGGATGCGCATTGACGGTCTGCGTCGAGGATGATGTTCCTGCAGCGGGCCACGGGTTTCGCGCTTCTCCCTTCCTGCTCCGGCATGCTTGAATAGCGGCATGTTCTTTTCCTGTCCGCATTGCCGCGACCTGGTCGCCACCGACCGGGAAACCAATCTTCCTCCCGTCCTGTGCCCGCGTTGCGGCGGCGTGCTGCGCAAGGAAGTCACCAATGCGTCGGCAAAGGGCAAGCCCAGCTTCGCCAGTTTGCTGCATGGGACAGCAGCGGCACCCGCAACAGCGGAAATCAGCGCACCGCAACCCGTGCAGGAAACGACGGACGACGCATCGAACGACAAGGTCGAAGCGGCCGTCGATGGCGAATCCCTCATCGAAGCCTCTGACGACGAACCGTCTTCTGTAGAGCTCGATGGGAGAGAGACGACCGATCCTGCGCCGGAAGAAATCGCAAAGGAAGCGCCAGAACCCATTGCACTGTCGTCCGCAACGCAATACCAAAGTCCCAGCTTTACCCGGCAGCGCGCGCAACCCACGACTCCCGCGCATACCGCGAAGTGGCAATGGGCGGCGCTGGGCGTGCTCGCAATGACATTGACGCTTCAGGTGATGGTGGCCGATCGCGTCCGCTTGGCGGCCGATGCTAGCTGGCGGCCGATGATTTCTTCCCTGTGCGGGTTAGTGGGATGTTCGGTGCCTGTCTGGCACCAACCCGGTGCATTCGCGATGCTGAGCCGCGACGTCAGCCCAATCCCAGGCAGCGCCGGCGGACTGAATGTGCAGGCCACTTTCCGCAACGACGCGCGTTGGCCGCAGGCTTGGCCGGTCTTACTGTTGTCGCTGTCGGATGCCGATGGCCGCGTGCTCGGTTCTCGCGCCTTTTTGCCGAAGGAGTACCTTGACGCCGCGGCAACGCAGACCGAACTCGCCCCAGGCCAAAGCGCCCATATCGAATTGAAACTGCATGAACCGGACCCTGATGTGGTCGCGTTCTCGTTCGACTTTCGCTAGTCGAAAGCAAATTTGCGATCAAAGGGATGCAGCCGCGCAAATCACGCGCTAGACTCCCCTCCCCGTCGAAAGTCGTGACCCGCTCGACGGTTTCCAGCAACGAGTTTGGCCAGGGGATCGTCCTTCGTGAATGCCGCCGCTCGCCACGATACCAACCGTGGCAATCCAAAACCCCCGTTGCGCGAGCATGTGGCGCAATCGGTGCGTCGCTACCTGCGCGATCTGGATGGCAGCGATGCGGACGATGTGTACGAGATCGTGCTGCGCGAGATGGAAATTCCCTTGTTCGTCGAAGTGCTGAACCACTGCGAAGGCAACCAGAGCCGCGCCGCGGCCTTGCTGGGCATCCACCGTGCCACCCTGCGCAAGAAACTGAAGGATTACGGCCTGGTCTGAGTTCGCATGGCGAACGAAGCCGTTTGCGCGCGGTGGTGCTGCGCTGCGGAAGTTATAATTCGCACTACCTTCCCGCACCGCCCTTCCCATGACTTCCGATTTCCAGCCCGGCCTTCCCGTGAAAATAAGCCGGGCGCTGCTGTCCGTTTCCGACAAGACGGGCCTGGTCGAACTGGCTACCGCGCTGGTCGCCCGCAACGTCGAACTCCTGTCCACCGGCGGTACCGCCAAGGCATTGCGTGACGCGGGGCTGGCCGTACGCGATGTCTCCGAGCTCACCGATTTCCCGGAAATGATGGACGGCCGGGTCAAGACCCTGCATCCCAAGGTCCATGGTGGCCTGCTGGGGCGCAGCGGCACCGATGATGCGGTGATGGCCGAACACGGCATCGCCCCGATCGATCTGCTGGTGCTGAACCTGTATCCGTTCGAGACCGTCACCGCCAACCCTGCCTGCACGCTTGCGGACGCCGTGGAGAACATCGACATCGGCGGACCGGCAATGTTGCGTTCGGCCGCCAAGAATTTCGCGCGAGTCGCGGTGGCCACCGATCCGGCGCAGTACGCCGGCCTCCTGGAAGAACTCGACGGCAACGACGGCGCATTGTCGGCGAAGACGCGTTTCGCGCTCTCTGTTGCCGCCTTCAATCGCGTCGCGCAGTACGACGCTGCCATCAGCAACTATCTCTCTGCCGTGAGCGATCTGTCGCATGAAGTGCCAGTACGCGCAGCGTTCTCGGCGCAGGCCAATGGCAGCTTCGTGAAAGTCATGGACCTTCGCTACGGCGAGAACCCGCACCAGCGGGCCGCGTTCTACCGCGACCTGTACCCCGCCCCCGGTTCGCTGGCTACCTTCACTCAGCTGCAAGGAAAGGAACTGAGCTACAACAACATCGCCGACAGCGACGCGGCCTGGGAATGCGTGCGTCAGTTCGACTCACCGGCCTGCGTGATCGTCAAGCACGCCAATCCGTGCGGCGCGGCAGTGGGTGTGGCCTGCGGGGATGCCTATGAGCTCGCCTACGCCACCGACCCTACCAGCGCCTTCGGCGGCATCATCGCCTTCAACCGCACGCTGGACGCGGCCACCGCGAAAGCGATCCTGGACCGGCAGTTCGTCGAGGTGCTGATCGCGCCGGACTACGAACAGGGCGCGCTGGACTACGCGACCAAGAAAGCCAATGTGCGCGTGTTGCGCATCCCGCTGGCCCCTGCCTCGACAGGCTTCATCGACACCAAACGTGTCGGCTCCGGCATGCTCATGCAGACCGCCGACGATCGCATCGTGACGCGCGAAGACCTAAAGTTGGTGACGAAGGTGACTCCGACCGAGGCGCAGATGCGTGACCTGCTGTTTGCGTGGAAGGTAGCCAAGTACGTGAAGTCCAACGCCATCGTCTATGCGAAGGACAACCGCACGATCGGCGTGGGCGCCGGTCAGATGAGCCGGGTCTATTCAGCGCGCATCGCCGGCATCAAGGCCGCAGATGCGCACCTCGTGGTGCCAGGGTCGGTGATGGCCTCGGATGCGTTCTTCCCGTTCCGCGACGGTATCGATGCTGCGGCCGAGGCCGGAATCAAGGCCGTCATCCAACCGGGCGGCTCGATGCGCGACAATGAGGTGATCGCTGCGGCGGATGAGCATGGGTTGGCGATGGTGTTTACGGGCGTAAGACACTTCAGGCATTGATTCCCCGGACGCCATCCCAGCGGATGCTGCAGGCGCTTTTCAACAGCCGAACGACTGGTCGTCCACCTTGATCCCGCTTTTCGCGTTGGTCGTACACTAGAGCCACATCAAAATGGATCCCAGCGTTCGCTGGGATGACGATCTTCGGAGATGCGCGCATGAAAGTTCTTGTCATAGGCTCCGGCGGCCGCGAACACGCACTGGCCTGGAAGCTCGCCCAATCCGAGCGCGTCGCTGAGGTCATCGTTGCACCCGGCAATGCGGGCACCGCAACCGAAACCAAATGCCGCAATGCCAACGTGGCGGTGAACAATATCGACGGCCTGCTGACGCTGGCGCGCAACGCGAAAGTGGATGTCACCGTGGTCGGCCCCGAAATTCCGTTGGTGGCCGGCGTGGTCGATCGCTTCCGCGAAGCCGGCCTGCGTATCTTCGGGCCAACCGCCGCCGCCGCGCAGTTGGAAGGCAGCAAGGCCTACGCCAAGGACTTCCTGGCCCGACACGGAATCCCGACTGCGTTCTATTCGGTGTTCACCGAGCTCGAACCCGCGCTGGCTTACGTCCACGACAAAGGCGCGCCCATCGTGGTCAAGGCCGACGGCCTGGCCGCGGGCAAGGGCGTGATCGTGGCGACGACGCTTGCCGAAGCCGAGGCCGCCGTCACCGACATGCTGTCGGGCAACGCCTTCGGCGATGCCGGCGCGCGCGTGGTGATCGAGGAATTCCTGGACGGCGAGGAAGCCAGCTTCATCAGCATGGTCGACGGCGTGACCGCACTGCCGATGGCCACCTCGCAGGACCACAAGCGCGTGGGCGATGGCGACACCGGCCCCAACACCGGCGGCATGGGCGCGTACTCGCCTGCACCGGTGGTCACGCCGGAAGTGCATGCGCGAGTGATGCGCGAAGTGGTGAATCCCACCGTGCAGGGCATGATCGCCGACGGCATTCCTTTCACCGGATTCCTGTATGCAGGGCTGATGATCGATGCGACCGGCGCGCCCAAGGTGATCGAATTCAACGTGCGCTTCGGCGACCCGGAAACGCAGCCGATGATGATGCGCCTGCAGTCCGATCTGTTGGAGCTGGTGGAAGCGGCGATCGACCAGCGCCTGCACGCAACCGAAGCGCAATGGGACCCGCGTCCTTCGCTGGGCGTGGTGATGGCCGCGCAGAACTATCCGGACACGCCGCGTCTGGGCGACGTCATCAATAGCTGGGACGTACCCGATGTGGCCGACACCAAGGTCTTCCACGCCGGTACCCGCATCGAGGGCGATCACGTGGTGACTACCGGCGGGCGCGTGCTGTGCGTGTGCGCGCTGGGCGACAGCGTGGCCGACGCGCAACGCAAGGCGTACGCGGAAGTCTCGGGGATTTCCTGGAACGGGGAATTCCACCGCCACGACATCGGCTGGCGAGCGATCGCGCGCGAGCAGTGAAGCTTTTCCTTCTCCATCGGGAGAAGGTGCCCGAAGGGCGGATGAGGGAATGGAAAATCCGCTTGTACAGAAAGCAAAACGGCAAGTCGCTGCCATTCCCTCATCCGTCGCTGCACGCCACCCCGTATCAAAGCCTGCCCCGTACTTGATACGAGGTACGGGGCAGGCTCTCCTCCCAAGGGGAGAAGGAAAAGCGAATCTGCTAGTCTCCGCCGCATCCAAGGAGCACGCATGTCGAGCCATAGCCAGTTCGCCTTACTGAAACAGCGGCGCTTCCTGCCGTTCTTCGCCACCCAAGCGTTCGGTGCCTTCAACGACAACGTCTACCGGCAGGCCATCATCGGCTTGCTGTTCTACCTGGGCGTGAGTTCGGAAGAGCGGACGCTGTACACCAACCTGGCGCCGGCGTTGTTCATCCTGCCGTACTTTCTGTTTTCCGCCACCGCCGGGCAGATCGCCGAGAAGCTGGAGAAGTCGAAGCTGATACGCATCACCACCACGATGGAAATCGGAATCATGTTGCTGGCGGCGATCGGATTCCTGACCCAGAACATGATCGTGCTGCTGGTAGCGTTATTCTGCACCGGCCTGCAATCCACGCTGTTCGGACCGGTGAAATACTCGATCCTGCCCTCGGTGTTGAAGCCCGAGGAATTGACCGGCGGCAACGGCCTGGTGGAGATGGGCACGTCGATCTCGATCCTGATCGGCATGATCTTCGGCGGACTGATCTTCAAGCTGGCCGGCGATCAGGGTCCGTTAGTCGCGGCGACAGCGATCGTTGTGCTGGCGATCAGCGGCAACCTAGTGAGCCGCGCGATTCCGCGCGCGGAGCCGGGGGCGCCCGACCTGAAGATCAACTGGAATCCTATCCCGGAGTCGCTGGCGGTGCTGCGCCTGGCGAAGAAACAGACGGCGGTGCGCAATTCGATCCTGGGCGTGTCCTGGTTCTGGTTCATCGGCACCGTGCTGACTTCCCAGCTGCCGACCTATGCCGAGGTGAACCTGGGCGGTTCGGAGACGCTCTACATCTTCGCGTTGGCGTTGTTTTCCATCGGCACTGGCGTAGGTTCTCTGCTGTGCGAAAAGCTGTCGGCGCGCACGGTTGAAATCGGACTGGTGCCCTTGGGCGCTTTCGGTATCAGCGCCTTCTTGCTGGATCTGTATTTCGCGCGCAGCGGAGTCGCGTCACTGTCAGGCCTGGAAGTCATGCAGTTCGTCCGGGCGCCGGGGAGCGTGCGGATCATCGTCGACCTAGTGGGCATCGGCCTGTTCACAGGTTTCTTCGTGGTGCCGCTGTTCGCGCTGATCCAGAGCCGCACCCCGCGCGATGAATTGTCGCGAGTGATCGCTGGCATGAACATCCAGAATGCGGCCTTCATCGTGCTGGCCGCGGTGGTGTGCATCGTGCTGCAGCGCTTCTTGGGCTGGACCATTCCGCAGCTGTTCCTGGCCCTGGCCATCGCCAACGCGATGGTGGCGATTTACATCTTCACGATCGTCCCCGAATTCCTGATGCGCTTCCTCAGCTGGGTGCTGGTGCGCGGGTTGTACAAGCTGCGACTGCACGGCATTGAAAAGAACGTGCCCGACGAAGGGCCGGCGCTGCTGGTCTGCAACCACGTCAGCTACATGGACGCGCTGATCCTGTCGGCCAGCGTGCCGCGGCCGGTGCGTTTCGTCATGTACTACAAGATCTTCAATATCCCGGTGATGAGCTGGATCTTCCGCACCGCCAAGGCGATCCCCATCGCCGGCGCGCGGGAGAATCCGGAGTTGATGCAGCGCGCCTTCGATGAGATCGATGCGGCGCTGGCAGACGGGCAGATCGTGGGCATCTTTCCCGAAGGCGCGTTGACCCGCGACGGCGAGATTGCGCCATTCAAGTCCGGACTGGAAAAAGTGTTGGAGCGTAGCTATGAAAGCGGGCGGCCAGTACCGGTAGTCCCGATGGCACTCAAGGGCATGTGGACCAGCATGTGGAGCCACCGCGACGGGCGTATGCGTCGTATGCGCGTGCCGCGCCGCTTCCGCGCGCATGTCGAGGTGGTTGCAGGCGAAATCATCGACGGCAATGGCGCTACCGCGGAACAACTGGAGGCCCGGGTACGCGAACTGCGTGGCGGCGACGCGTAGCCGCCCTGCTCTGATAGATAAGCCCGCTCTGATAAGCCGTGTTCTGATACGACGCGTTCGGTTACGCTTGCCGGCGGGGAAACTTGAATTAATCGAAGTCCGGGCTGTTCCGCAGTGCCGGCGTCACCGGAGTTTTGTATGAGTTACGTGCCTCCGCCTCCGGGCGGCTATCAGGAATACATTCCCAACCATCTGGTCTGGGCGATCCTGAGCACCTTGTTCTGCTGCCTGCCCTTGGGCATCGTGTCGATCGTCTATGCCTCGCAGGTGGACGGGAAGCGTGCGGCGGGCGATATCGCCGGCGCGCTCGAAGCCTCGGGCAAGGCGAAGTTCTGGGCCATGCTTTCGGCCGGACTGGCATTGATCCCGATCCTCCTGTATCTGGTCTTCGTAGTCGTCTTGGGCGGCCTGGGAGTGCTGGGCGGACTGAGCGGCGTGAATTAGACTGTCACCCGACACCCATCCTGTCCCAGCAACCATCCAGAACGGAGAATCCAGATGAGCTACGTACCGCCGCCCGCTTCCGCCGCCCCCGGCAGCATCCCCAACTATTTGGCCTGGTCGATCATCGCGACCGTCCTGGCAACCTGTCTGTGCTGCCCGCTGGGCCTGGTAGGCATCGTGGCCATCGTGTTCGCGAACAAGGTCAACACCTTGCTCAATCAGGGCGACATTGCTGGCGCACAGCGCGCTTCGGCCAACGCAAAGACCTGGTGCTGGGTCGCCACTGCGCTGGCGATCATCGGCCTGCTGATCAACATCGTCATGTTCGCCACTGGTGGCGCCGAGTCCTACCTGCAGATGATGCAGCAATATCAGTCGTAGGCTGATGTCGGTCGCGTTACGGCCAATTCAAATAGCCGTACTGACAACGGCCGCGCTCGCGGCCGTTGTCGGTTTCTGGCTGTTGCGTAATTTCGATCCCAATGCGGCCGGTAGTCTGTTCCCGAAATGCATGTTCCATGCTCTCACCGGCTGGTACTGCATCGGTTGCGGCATGACCCGCGCGTTGCACGCGTTGGCCCATGGCGATGTGCCGGGCGCGTTCTCGATGAATCCGTTGGCCATGTCGATGCTGGCGATCTCGCCGCTGCTGGCGGCGTGGAAGCTGGGCTGGCAACCGAAGTGGCTACGGCCGCTGATCGGGCTATTGGCCGAACCGAAATTCTGGCTGGTGCTGCTGCCGCTGTATTGGATCGCACGGAATCTGCCGTGGTTTCCTTTTACGTTGCTGGCGCCGGGTTGATCGCTTTTCCTTCTCCCACCGGCGCCCCGTAGGGGTGTGCAAGGCTGAGAAGGTGGCGCGCAGCGACGGATGAGGGCATGGCAGTTCCGACCCACGGAAAACTATCCCTCGATCTGAAAGTCCATTCCCTCATCCGCCCTTCGGGCACCTTCTCAGCCTTGCACACCCCTACGGGGCGCCGGTGGGAGAAGGAAAAGCCCGTCAGCTCACCCACCCAGCGATCACGAACAGCGCCAGTACCGCCATCCACAACAACAGAATGCGCCACACCAGGCTCATAGCATCGCGCAGTTCAGGCAACTCACGCATAGCCTGCACCATGCCTTCCTCTGCGTACTCTTCCGCTTCTTCCGCCAGTTCGCTCTTGACGCTGGCGCGTGCAGCCGCGCCCAGGAAAGCGTTGTCCAGTTGCCAATGGTTTCCATTCGCCTGACGCCAGGCGTTGAACACCGCATCGAAGTTGCCGACCAGCGCCATCGACAGCGTCATCAGTTGCGCCACCGGCCAGTCCAACACGGCGTACAGGGCACGCGCGCCTTCCCGTGTTTCGGTAGGCAGGCTCTGTGCGAATTCGCCTTCGACCGAAAACGCGGTCAGCCGATACAACAAGGCGCCCACCGGCCCCAGCAGCAGAAACCAGAACAGCACGCCGAACCAGCGATGCAGGGCGTTGCGAAACACCGCTTCGACCAGGGCCGGGCCATCGGCAGAGAGGGTCGCGCCTTCCGGCCACAACCGCGCGATGGCCGCGCGCCGTGTCGGCGGATCGTGCGCATCGATGATCGCTTCCACGTCGACATCTAGGTCGCGCGGGCCCCAGGCATAGACCAGCGCGGCGATGCCGAACAACAGTCCGAGGAAACCAAGCAGCAGCATGGGCGCGCGCAGCGTCCACTGCAGCAAGGCGACGACCAGCAGCGGCGGCAGCAGCGCCATCGCGATGCCGTAGCGTCCGCGCCAGAAACCGCCTTCGCCCGTATTCGCATCCAGCCACCGCAGCCAGTGGCCGTACCAGTGGTAATGGCGCGCGGCCGTCACCAGCGCCGGCGCGACATGCCCGAGCACCAATGCAATGACGACAGCAACCAAAGTGATCGACATGTGTGTCCCTCCGCGGGCGATTCTAGCGTGGCTAGTCGTGAACAGCGGGTCGCGGCCGTTCGGGACACACTTGGGACTCAGGCAGCGCCCGCCGTGACCCCTTCATACCAATGTTCGATAAGCGAACGCGCGATGGAGATGCGCGGCGACAACAGCACTCCCGATGCATCCTCGCCCTTGCGCTGGCGCGCCGCGGCGATTTCCTCGATGCTGAACCAGCGCGCGTCCTCCAGCTCGCCGTCCACTTGCGGCTCGTCGGCTTCGGCATCGGCGATGAAGCCCAGCATCAAGGCGCCCGGAAACGGCCAAGGCTGCGCGCCCAGATAGCGGCAGCTGCGCACGCGTACGCGGGTTTCCTCGAACACTTCGCGAACCACGGTCTGTTCCAGCGATTCGCCCGGCTCGACGAAACCGGCGATCACCGAATAGCGCTGCGCAGGCCAGTTGGCCTGGCGGCCGAGCAGCAGGCGCTCGCCATCGCTGACCGCCACGATCACTGCCGGATCGACACGCGGGTAGTGGTCGGCGCCGCACTGGCTGCAATGGGCCACGTAACCGGCGCGACGGAATTCGATAGCGCCGCCGCAGATGCCGCAGTAGCGCGTGCGGCTGCGCCAGTGCTGCATCGCTCGCGCGAAGGCGAAGGCGCTGGCTTCGGCAGCGGGCCATGAGGCGGCGGCACGGCGCAGATCGATGCGTTGCGGCGCGCTCAGCGGCAGCGCTTCGGCGTCCACCGAAAACCAGGCGACATTGCCATGCAGACCGAGCAAGACCGCCGTTCCCGGCCCGCCGCCCAGCGCCGCGCCGGTGGTGACCAGCAGTTGTCCCGTTTCATCGGCAAAGGCATTGCCATCGGTGTCCAGCACGATGACGCGCGCCTGTGGCCACAGCCGCGCCTGCGCATCGGCGTCGTCGCGCAAGGCATCGGCACGGTTGAGCGGTTCGCCGGTGAAGGCGAATCCGGAAAGCTCGGCGGGGAATTTGAGGCGGGTGTCTGTCACGGCGCAGGCATGATACGCGGCGGCAGGCGCACGCTCACATGCTGAAGCTGCTTCCGCAACCGCAGGTGGTCTTGGCGTTGGGGTTGCGGATTACGAATTGCGCGCCTTGCAGGCTTTCGGTGTAGTCCACTTCCGAGCCCATCAGGTATTGCAAGCTCAGCGGATCCACCAGCAGAGTCACCTGATCGGTATCCACCGCCACATCGTCGTCGGCGCGGTTCTCGTCGAACTCGAAACCGTATTGGAAGCCCGAACAGCCGCCGCCCTGGATATAGACGCGCAGAGCCAGCGCCTGATTGCCTTCCTCATTGATCAACTCCCGCACTTTGGCCGCGGCCGCGTGGGTGAAGTTCAGCGGGCGGTCCAGCGACTGGTAGTTCGGCGCAGGCGTGGCGCCTGGCAATGAAACGAGCGTGCTCATGGGATCAGGATGGGGCCGGACGGCTGTCGGTTCAAGCGGAGGTAGGGATCACTGCGTCTCGCAGGGCTATCGGGAGCGTTCATTGGGACGGGGGTGCGACCGCCGCACCGGCCAGCGAATCGGCCCAGGAGAAGGACTGTTCCATCGGACTGCCGCTCTGCGGGACAAGGCGCACGGCGACGCGGGTCGGCTTGAAATCGGCGGGCAACACCAGGTCGCCTTCGACCTGCTGGAAATACTTGAACGAATATTCGACACCCGGCGCATTGGGCTGTTGGCGCAGATCGGCCCAGGCCAGGCGCTGCAGCCTGCCCGCACGGGTCCCTTCCACCGAGACCTGCAGGCGTCCGGCATTGACCGCGCCGCGGTTGAGGTTCTGGGTCAGGGTGGCGACGAAATGCCAGCTCAACTCACTGGAGGGCTGCAGTTGCAGCTCGTGCACGGCCAAGCCGCGGCGCTGGGCGGTGGCACCCACGAAACGTTCGTAGAAGGCCACGTCGGCGCGCAGGCCGGCGATTTCCTCGTCGCGCTCGGCCAGCGTGCTCTGCAGGTCGCCGTTGGCGTCGCGGCTGATCTGGTCGGAACGGGCCAGAGTGGCGGCGCGCTGTTCCAACTGGTCGATTTTTCGTTGCTGGTCCTGCAGCTGCGCCGATGTCGGCCGGTTCGCATCCGTGCCGCCGAATACCTCCCACAACCCCCAGCCACCGAAGGCCAGCGCCAGCAACATCAGTACAAGAGTCGCGTACAGGGTGCTGCGCGCTATCGGCGACAGCGGCTGCATTTGCGGCTTGGTCTGGGCCGGAGCTGAGGGATCGATCATGACCCAGGATAGCCCTTGCGGGTTAAGGAACCTCTGAACAGAGCGCCTGCCCCTATCCCCGGCGTGGTTTACCCGCTGGACGCCACCAGGGTCGCGACCGGCGCCATCGCCGTTTCCGCATCGACATGGATCAGTCGCCCGGTAAGGATCGCGCCGGCACGCATTTCCACGACCTTGTAGTGCACGTTGCCCAGTACGCGCGCCTTGGCCGCCAGCTCCACCCGCTCGGCGGCGTACACATCGCCGTGCAACTCGCCGTTGAGGATCACCACCGGCACCTGCACTTCGCCCTCGATCCGGCCCTGCTCGGCCAGAGTCAGCACCGCGCGCTCGCCTTCTTCGGCGATGACCTTGCCGTGGATGCGGCCTTCGACGTACAGCCCGCCGCTGAAGACCAGATCGCCGTGGATCGTGACCTGCGGGCCGATCAGCGTATCGATGGGATGACCGTCGTGATGGATCGGCTTGTTCTTGAACATGTGGGTCTCCGCTGGCAACTAAAAAAAGGGGCACGTAAGAAAGGGCGCTTGGCGCTCAGGTATTGGCGTTCTTCCAGTCGAAAGCCTGCTCCACCGCCACGTCTTCTCCATCCAGCAGCACGCGTACGCGTTGTGGGGTGAAGTCGCGCGGCAGCATCACCTGGCCTTCCAAGCTCTGGAAATAGCGGAAGGAGAATCCCTGCCCCTGCATGCCCGGCCGCTGGTTCAGCTCGGCCCAGTCCACCGTGGCCAGCTTGCCGGCGCGCACGCCTTCGAGCACGAAACGCATCCGGCCCTGGCTGATCGCGCCGCGGTTGAGGTTCTGGGTCAATACGATCTGGTAGTGCCAGGCGCTGCCGACGCCGGGGGCGAACTCCGACGAAAACACGTTCAGCCCCTTGCGCTGCTGAGTGGGACCCACCAGACGTTCGTAGAAAGCCACATCGGCGCGCAGAGCGGAAATTTCCTCGTCGCGCTCAGCCAGCGCACCCTGCAGATCGCCATTGGCATTGCGACTGATCTTGTCCGACACGGCCAGGGTGGTTTCGCGTTGGCTCAGTTGCTTCAAGCGGACTTGCTGATCCGCCAGCTGCCGTTCCGCACTACGCATGCGCGTCGTCGCGTCCGCCAAAGCAGGTGCGGCGCGGATGCCTGCCCACTGCCAGGCCAGGCCGAGCGACAGCAGCCAGATCGCACCGACCGCAACCACCCGGGGCCAGCGGCGCGTCTCTCGGCGTTGCACGATCTGGTAGCGGGAAGGGGTTGCGGGCATCGGGGGAATCCGGATATTCGGTACTTGGAGGTAAGCCCAAGGACGCATCCACCTCCCTGGCGGACACGCGTCCGGCGATACCTAGAGCGACTCAGGTACCGCCCGGGCAACGGGCCTATACTCGGTAACGGTTGGACGGCCCCCTGTGACCGTCCGGTATGGGCTCAGTCTAGGCGAATCGTCCTCATGTCCGAAGCGCATCTTTTCGTAATTGGGATCCTGTTGGCATGGATGGCCGGGATTCGCGTGTACCTGACCGTGTTCGGGCTGGGCGTGGCCGGCGCGCTCGGTTGGTTGGACCTGCCGCCTGCACTGCAGGTCACCGAGTCCTGGTGGGTACTGGGCGCGTCGGGTGCGTTGGCGCTGACCGAATTCTTCGCGGACAAGATTCCGGGCGTGGATTCGGGTTGGGATCTGTTGCAGACCCTGGCTCGGGTACCGGCCGGCGCCTTCCTGGCGGCGGCCACGCTGTCGCCCGACGGCCAGCTTGGCACCGGCGCCCTGGTGGTCGGCGCGGGTGTCGCACTGACCAGCCATCTATTGAAAAGCGGTTCGCGCGCCTTGCTCAATACGTCGCCGGAGCCGGTCAGCAACTGGACCGCCTCGGTGACCGAGGACGTGGTGGTGGTCGGCGGTTTGTCGCTGGCCTTCGCCCACCCCTGGCTGGCGCTGGTGTTGGTGGTAGGGGTCAGCGTGGTCCTGGCGTTGGCGGTATGGTGGGTCTGGCGCAAACTGTCCAGGGGGCTCCGCAACCTTATGCAGGGCCCCCCGCCCATGGCCGGACCGATGGAAGGACCCCAGCCGTGATCCAGGCCCACAATCTTGTGAACTTCGTCGCATAATGGGCCTCATGCTTGGGGAAGCCTGATGTCAGCTATTGAACCCACATCCCGTCCGCAGGACGAGCCCTTACGCTCCCGACTGCGCGCCGAAAAGCCACCGTCGCATTACTGGCGCCGTTGGACCGACGACGCGCCTGCGGAAGAACCGGCGACGACTACCACCTTCACTACGGCTGCCGTCACCGCGGCTACCGACACTGCGGCTGCCGACGCTGCGGCCGCGGGACCGCGGGCGGCCGACAGCAACGCCGCCGCCACCTCCATTGTTGCCAACGACACGCGCAAGCACGAAACCGGCGAGACACCCTTCCGGATACTGATCGTGGAAGACGATCGCGGCCAGGCGCTGTTCGCGCAGAGCGTGCTGCACGGCGCTGGCATGCAGGCCGAAGTGGAAATGGCGCCGGACGCCGTGATCGCGGCGATCGAGCGTTTCAAGCCCGATCTGGTGTTGATGGACCTGCACATGCCGGGGCGGGACGGGATGTCGCTGACCATGCAGATCCGTCAGCGCCCGGACTTGCTGCACCTGCCCATCGTGTTCCTGACCGGCGATCCCGACCCGGAGCGCGAGTACGAAGTGCTGGAAAGCGGCGCTGATGATTTCCTCACCAAGCCCATCCGACCACGCCACCTGATTGCGGCGGTGTCCAACCGCATTCAGCGCTCGCGGCAGCGTGCGCCGTTGGCGACCACGCCGCACTTGTCGCTGAATCCCGAAACGGGCTTGCCCACCCGTGCCTACCTGATGCTGCAACTGGGTAACGCACTGGAGGAAAAAACGCCGGGCGGCTTGTTCTTCATCGAAATCAGCGGAACCTTGGGCCTGCGCGAGCGCTACGGCTACGCGAACTTTGAAAACCTGATGGCCGCTGCCGGACGCCAGTTGGCGCTGACCGCTGCGCCGCATCCGCTGGCGCGGCTCAACGACAACAGCTTTCTGGTGCTGGCCAAGGATCTGGACGCCGAAGCCATGGCGGCGTTCGCGAGCAGATTGCGCGAGCAACTGAGCCTGCACGACTTTCCGGTGCGCACCGACGAAACTTTGCGCCTAGGCGGCGCGGTGGGCTACGCGGCGGTGCCGCACACGTTCTCCGACACCGGCAGCGCACTGGAAGCCACCGAGCGCGCCGCGCTGCAGGCCCGCCAGCAGCCGGAGGGAGTTGCGGCCTATACGCCGCTCGAAGCCAGTGGCGAAGAAGACGGGATCTCGCTGCTGGATACGGCGCTGGAGCTGGCCTTCCAGCCCATCGTCTCGGTCGCCGGCAACAGCCTGGCGCAGTATCAGGTGTTCCTGCGCATGCGCCAGGCGGATGGCACCCTGATACCTGCCGCGCAGGCCGTGCCCGCAGCGGAAATGGCCGGACGCATCGTCGAGCTGGATCGGCAGGTGATGGAACGAGTGCTGGACCTGCTTGCCAAATCCCAGAGCGATGGCAGGTTGCTGAGGCTGTTCGTCTCGCAATCGCCGCGTTCGCTGGCGCGCGAGACGTTCGCCGACTGGCTCTTGCAAACCATCGCCGAGCGCGGCATCGAAGGCACTTCGTTGATCATCGACCTGCGCCTGGACGATGCCTTGATCCACTCGGTGACCCTGCGACAGTTCTGCAACCGGCTGATGGCCGCAGGCGTGCAGTTCTGCCTCAGCCAGTTCGAACCCGGTCGCGAAGCCGAAGCGCTGCTCACCCAGCTGCCGCTCGGCTACTTGCGTGTGGCCAGCCGCTACGCCACCGCCCATAACGACCCGGCCCTGCGCGACCAACTGCGCGGGATGATCGACCTGGCCCATCGGATGGGACTGCAAGTGATCGGGCAACAGATCGAAGACCCCCAGGCCGCAGCGGCGATGTGGATGGGCGGCGTCGACTTCATCCAGGGCAACCTGGTGCAGGGAGTCGGCAGCGATCTGGGCTTCGATTTCCAAAACGCGGTCCTGTAGATAATGAGCCGGCTCGGGCGTCTGCCCGTAGCGCCCTGGCTGGCACTGGCGGCAATTTTGCTGGTCCTTGCGTCGCTGCTGCTGCCATCGTTCGGTATCGCCGGACCTTGGCCGTGGGTGGCATTGGCCAGCGCAGGCGTGGCCGGCCTCGCCTGCCTGATCGTCGCCCTGCGCATGCGCACGTTGGCCGCTTATTACGAAGGCACCGAAGCGCGTGCGGCGATGGCCGAGTCCGAACGCGACAATCTGCAACGGGACCTGCAGCGCCACGACCGCCTGGAACAGCAACTGCTGCTGGCCAAGCAAGCGGCCGAGTCGGCGGTGCTGGCCAAGGGCGAATTCCTGGCCACCATGAGCCATGAGATTCGCACGCCGCTCAACGGCATCGTGCCGATGCTGGATCTGCTGTCGCGCGCGGCCTTGCCGCCCGACCAACGCGACATGCTCAACACAGCAAGCGCGTCCTCGCAGCAACTGCTGCGCATAGTCGACGACATCCTCGACTATTCCAAGCTGGAAGCGAACAAGCTGGAACTGGAAATCACCGGTTTCAATCTACGCGAAGTGTTGGACGGCGTGCTGCAGCTGATGCAACGCCCGGCCGAGAACAAGAATATCCGCCTCAACCTGCAGTTGGATCCTGCAGTACGCCTGCCCGTGCGCGGCGATCCGGTGCGTATGCGCCAGGTGCTCAGCAATCTGATCGGCAATGCGGTGAAGTTCACCGAGCGCGGCGCGGTCACCGTCAACGTGCGCAGACTAGGCGAAACCGCGGCCCAGCACTTGTTGCGCTTCGAAGTGCGCGACACCGGTATCGGCATCGATGCGGAGACGCAGACCCGACTGTTCAGTTCTTTTAGCCAGGCCGACGCCTCCACCACTCGCCTGTATGGCGGCACCGGGCTGGGCCTGGCCATCTGCAAGCGCATCATCGACCTGATGGGCGGACGCATCGGCGTGCATTCCGAAGCGGGGCGCGGCGCCACGTTCTGGTTCGAAGTGCCGCTGCTGAAGGTGATCGGCGACCTGCGCACCCAGGACTCCAGTCTGGAACTCACCCGTGCGCTGCTGGTCAGTCCGGAGGCCCGTTTGCGCCAACGCTTGTCCATTCTGCTGCCCAGTTGGGGCATCCAGTTGACGTGCGTGGATACCACTCAGGAAGCGCTAGAACGTCTGCGCTCCGTGCAAACGTCCGGGACCACCAACTTTTCCATCGTCCTGGGCGATCTTTCCTCGATCCGCGCCAGCGCGCGCGCGTTGCATCGCGGCGTTACTCGCAACAACATCGTCGAGGGGATGCGCATGGTCTGGCTGTACGGCGACGAGGAGATCCCCGATGAACTGCGCGACGGCAGTATCTTGCTGCCGCGCCAGTCGCATGGCGCGGACTTGCACGCTGCACTTTCTTTCGCTCCGCCTATCTCCGAACCGGCGACGGTGGGCTTCGACGAAATTCCGCAGCGCGACGAGCTGATGGTGGTGGAACCAGCACCGGCGGCTGTGGCCTCCGCGCCGTCCGGCGCCGACCTGCCCGCCGCAGCCATCGCTCCGGTGAGTGGACTGCCGACCGTCACCCGATTGCTGCTGGTGGAAGACAACCCGGTCAACCTGGCGGTCGGCGAAAAACTTCTGTCTGTCCTGGGTTATAGCTGCGACATCGCCATCAACGGCCAGATCGCGTTGGAAAAAATGGCGACCGGCATTTACAGCCTGGTGCTGATGGACTGCCAGATGCCGGTGCTGGACGGCTATTCGGCCACGCGCGAATGGCGCGACCGGGAAGTGCTGCAGAGTTCAACGACGCGCCTGCCGATCGTAGCCATGACCGCGAATGCCATGGCCGGAGACCGGCAGCGCTGCCTGGATGCGGGCATGGACGACTACCTATCCAAGCCGGTGTCGCGCGAGCAACTGGAAAACTGCCTGCAGCGCTGGTTGCCGGGCCGGGCAAGTTTCAGCCTGCGCGCTGTGCAGCCGACGGCCGATGCCGGCGTTGCGGCCGCAACACCCCCTCCGCCGCGTCCCGCCGCACCCTCGATCTTCCCGGTGCTCGACCACAGCATGCTGGACGAGTTGCAGGAAATCGCCGGCGATGAAACCGCACGCATCATCGGCCTGTTCCTGGAAGATGCGCCACGGTTGATCGCCCGTTTGGAATCGGCGTCAACGATCCCCGATCTGGACGCGATGCGCGACGCCGCGCATACGCTCAAGTCCTCCAGCGCCAATGTCGGCGCGATGGCGCTGTCGACTGCGGCCAAGCGCGTGGAGCTGGGCGCACGTGCGCAGAAACTGGATCGCCCCGCGGTGGCGGTGGCGCTGGTGATCGCCGAATACGCGCGCGCGCGCATGGCCCTGCAAGGCTACATCGCCGAGCTCAATCGCGACTCCGATGCGACCGCTCAGTCTTCCAGCTTGGTCAGCAGATAATTCGGTTCGCCGATGCGGTCGATGACCGACAGCTGGGTCTCTATCCAATCGATGTGCTCTTCTTCCGATTCCAGGATATCGGCGAACAACTGGCGACTGACGTAGTCGCTGACCGTTTCGCAATAGGCAATGGCCTCGCGCAGCAACGGCAGCGCCTCGTATTCCAGGGCCAGGTCGCATTGCAGAAGTTCGCGTGGGTTCTCGCCGATGCGCAGCTTGCCCAGCATCTGGAAGTTCGGCAGGCCGTCTAGGAACAGGATGCGCTCGGACAGTTTGTCCGCGTGCTTCATCTCGTCGATGGATTCTTCGTACTCGTGCTTGGCCAGTTCTTTGAGGCCCCAGTTCTTCAGCATCTTGGCGTGAAGGAAATACTGGTTGATCGCGGTCAGCTCGTTGTACAGCGCCTTGTTGAGGAACTCGATGACCTTGGCGTCGCCCTTCATGGCCGTGCTCCGGTAATGGGGAAGGCGGGCAGGTTAACGGCTCGCGCGGGGCGATGACGAAACGCGAATCGTGCTCATCTCGCGGCGAAGCGCCGCCAGGGGCGGAGTCCGAGGCTCAGGCGGCCCGGGAAATGCCCGCGCTTAGCATCGGCACGGAGAATGCATTACTGCGGCGCTCAGGCGCGTGAGCGTCGAGAATCCCGGCGGCCGTCTCCAAGCAGGTACCGCAGGTGGCGCCGCAGCCGGTACGCATGGTCAGCTCGGCCACACTGCGTACGCCGCTGGCAGCGGCTTCGCGGATCTGGTGATCGGTGACTCCATTGCAGATGCAGACGTACACGGGGCGGTGGATTCCTGGCGGACCCGGCTGGGCTTTGCCTATTCCATCGCGAATGAGAATGATTGTCAATTCTTTCCGGAGCCGCCACTGCCGCCACGTTTGGCTGGCGGTCGGGAAGTCGGATGCGGTCTGCCCAGGCCCAGCTCGGGCATCCAGGCATCCAGCAGCATCTGCGGCACCGCATGCGCGCCGGCCACCAGCCGGGCGAAGGGGGCCAAATGGCGCAGAGCACGGGCATAAACGCCGCGCTTGAACATCACCACGTGCTCCATGGGGTACCAGAAGTCCACCCAGCGCCAGTGGTCGAATTCGGGGGTCTCGGTGAGATCCAAGCGCACGTGCGATTCGTCGCCCACCAGCCGCAGCAGGAACCAGACCTGCTTCTGGCCGATGCAGACATGGCGCTCGTTGTGGCGCACGGCACGATGCGGCAGCCGGTAGCGCAGCCAGCCTGGGGTAGCGCCCAGGATCTCGACGTGCTCGGGCAGCAGGCCGGTTTCCTCGCGCAATTCGCGGTACATGGCCTCGACCGGCGTCTCATCGGTGTTCATGCCGCCCTGCGGGAACTGCCAGCCATCCCGGCGCACCCTGCGCGCCCAGAACACCCGCCCATCCGGGCCCATCAACACTATGCCGACATTAGGTCGGTAGCCGTCCGGATCGATCACGATGCGGACTCCTGAAATCTACTGAGTCCGACTGTGCCACGCCCAGACGGATGTCTCAAGCAAAGCAGTTCTCATTGACAGGCGAGGGTCAGGCAGGAAAAATGCGCGGTTCAATACGCGGCTATGTAGCTCAGCCGGTTAGAGCACAGCACTCATAATGCTGGGGTCGGTGGTTCGAGTCCACCCATAGCCACCAATCCGCGCATTGAAGAAGTCCAACGCAGTCCAAAAAGAGCCGGAAAACCCTTTAAGAACGGGCCTTCCGGCTTTTTTATTGTCCGATGCAGTGCGACCCAGTGGGTAGAAATCCAACGGTAACTGACGGTAACTTTGACGGTAACTGGTGAAGCCCAAAAGGCAGTTACCGTCAAAAGGACCTCTTAGTGGCTCTTACAGACACCGCAATCCGCAAGGCGATCCCCGGCGCAAAACCGACCAAACTCACAGATTCTGGCGGTCTGTACGTGTTGCTCAAGCCTGATGGCGCTCGCTGGTGGCGCTGGGACTACCGTCGCCCGCTGACAGGCAAACGAAACACGCTTAGCCTGGGCACTTATCCCGATACCGGTTTGGCCGATGCCCGCGCCAAACGCGACGAAGCCCGCAAGCTCCTGGCTCGCGGGCTGGACCCCGGTGAACAACGAAAAGCGACCAAGACCGCCCGCAAGGAAGGTGCGGCCAACAGCTTCGAAGTCATCGCCCGTGAATGGCTGGTAGTCAAAGCACCTGAGTGGACCTCCAAGCAGCACGACAAAGAACGAGACCGGCTGCAGAACCATGCCTTCCCCTGGATCGGCAAGCTGCCGATCACCGAGGTGGGTGTGGCTGAGATCCGCCCCCTGCTGGACCGAATTGCCAAACGTGGCCACCTGGAACAGGCGCATCGCCTGCGCTTCCAATTGAGTCGGGTGTTCAAGTACGCGATCGCCGCTGAATACGCATCGAGGGATCCGGCAGCCGACCTCAGCGCCACCCTGCCCTCACGGAGAAAGCACAACTTCCCCACCATTACCGACCCGGTCCAAGTCGGCGGACTGCTGCGGGCCATAGACGGCTTCGATGGCTACGATCAGTATTATTCAATCGCAGACGACATTGTCGCTCTGGATGAATATTGCGGTAAGGACTACAGCTATGGCGATGCGTACATCTGGGAACGCTCGCAAAGAATCGGTACCGCTGGAAGCCCTGGATCCTGGATTACCGCCTGTGCAAACCACCATATGACCTTCACAGCCAATGCGCACGCGACTTAGTTATTGGTGCACCGGAATCGTGCGCCAAGTCGTTCTCTCGCGCAGTTTCTTCAACCCAGCGTATCGCAAGGCTGTCCGCCCTATCTGAGCGATCAGCTCTGCCCGAATGGATTTTTTCGTTGCTCTGGGCTTGGGAGTGCTTCCAAGTAGGTCCACGAGGAGCGAGTCGATCTCTTCCCGCCAAAGCAGCGAGAGCAATGCATCTAGATCCAGGCCAGGATTTGGTTTCGGGCGACGCTCGAACTTATAGGTGAGCTTGCCATCCACGTGCAAGCTGACAACCAACCCCCACCAGTTGGGCACCAATGGCCTTGCCTTGTCGACGAGAGACTCGTGCACGACCAGAACGACGTGATCGAAGCACTGTGAGTATGCCTTGGCCTGACCGGGCAGCCGGCTCACGTCATCTTTCGGTCCCTTGAGCTCTATACCGATCAGACGATTTCCGATGATCGCCAGATCCACCCTCGCGCGGCCTGAGCAGACCTCCATTTCTTCAACGAGAAGCGCGTGCGCATCGTTTCTCAATAAACGCGGGATTTGCGCCTTGACCAAGTTCCGGATCTCGCGCTCAGAAGTCTCGAGCTCCTCGAAAACCTGTGGCTCGGGACAGGCACATATGGAATTGAGGTCGGATGCGGGGTTTTCCTTCAGCATGGCAGCGCCAATTTATCGGTTCTAGCACGCACCATAGCGCACATCAGAGCGCACGGAACCGCGAACAGTCCGAACATTTGAGGTGCTTGATGGTCATCGTGATTTTTCCTGAAATGAGCTGAAAGTCGGCGGGCGCAGCACTTTATCTTCCCATCCTCTGAATGAACCTGGTCGTCTTGCAGACAGGACGTTGGAGGCAAGCTGTTGGTCGAGGCCCGCTCGCAGTACGCCCATCCGTCTCTCGATGCCTGGACTGACGGACTCATCCAAAGTGCATGGAAAGTCTCCAGGGAGCGCGGCTTCGAGTCCTGTGAGGGCAGCATGAGGCAACGGACTGGGCTTACGCTGCATGCTTACGGATAATAAATCTACCTGAATCAATTAGTTGAAATCTATATGCAAATCGCTTCTGGTTCGCAGATCATCGCGGAAGCGAGCGCAGAAGCCAACCAAGCCCGCAAGCACAAGAGACACAAAACTGAAGGCGGAAGCGAACAGCACAGGCACGGTTTGCCCTTACCAACAAGGCGCAGCAAAAAAGGGGAGCCGAAGCCCCCCCTAATCCTCAGACCCACCCTCGCTCGGCCAGAGACACGATGTTCGGCCCACCCACCACGAAGTGATCCAGCAACCGTATATCGACCAGCGCCAGCGCCTGCTTCAGCCGCGCCGTCACTGCCCGATCTGCCGCGGATGGCTCGGCATCACCGGAGGGATGATTGTGAGCAACGATGACCGCGGCAGAATTGCACCCCAAGGCCCGCTTCACCACTTCGCGCGGATGCACCTCGGCCCCATCGATCGTGCCGTGAAAGAGCTCCACGAAATCCAGGAACCGATGCCGGGTATCCAGACTCAACATCACGAACACCTCACGCTCGTACCCTGCCAGCTTGGTCGCCAGAAACGACTTCACTACCGCCGGCGAGGAAAACAACATCCCGTCCCGCACCTGCAGGTCGACCACCCGCCGTGCGATCTCCAGGATCTGCTCAGGTGTGGCCTGTAGGTATTGCCCCTGCTCATCCCGCAGGAACAGCGAAGATTCAATAAAGGAAGAAGAGTGCGTCATGTCCGTGCTCTGGTATCAGGGCGGATTGCCCGGAACCGGCGCCAGCACGGCGCTGCGGAGCAGTCACAGGGTCACGGACGGCCAACAGGACGCCAGCGTGCAAGGCACGCGCAGCCCTTGACGGCGAGAACGCCGTGATACGGTGAAAGGAAACAGCAAGACCGCCCCACCTCTCCAACGAAGAGGCCCACCGCAAGCGGAGCGCGCAGGCAGCCCGCCTGCCGAAGACGCCAGGGATCAAAGCCGCATGGCCATGACCCGCCCGGGGCATTGGGCCAAAGCCCGCGGGCCCGCAGGCGCCCTTTCCAAGACCTGCCGAGATTCAACCAGACCGGCCAAGCCAGCTAGGCCTAAAAAGCACCATTCCCCGGTACTCCTACGCCCCAGCCCCACCCAACGCCTTGACTTGCCTGCAAATCAGGCGGATAAGGACTAATAATCTATCCCTTAAAGCACTTAAGGGCCATTTTATGAGACCTTATTTATGCGATCCCCGGTAATCGACACCCTGCCCCCCAGGGTCCGCCGCTCCCTGGCCAAGCTCGGCAAGGACCTCAAGGATGCCCGCCGCAAGCGCAGCCTGACCGTGGAAATGATGGTCGAGCGGGTCGGTGTTTCCAAGGCGACCTACCTGAAGGTCGAGAAAGGAGATCCCAGCGTATCCATGGGCGTGTACGCGATGACCTTGTTCACGCTCGGATTCTCTGCCGGCCTGGCCGAGATCGCCGACAGCCGCAGCGACGACACCGGGATGCTGATGGACAGCAGCCGCCTGCCGCAACGGGTACGACCCAAGAAAGCCAAATCGCTATGAGAAGGGTCCTCGACGTTTTCCTGGGCGAAACCGCCCTCCAGGTCGGCACCCTCCGATTCGAAGCCCAAGGCGCACGCCAAAGCGCGGGCTTTGAATATCACCCCGACTGGCTGGCAGCCGAAGACCGCTTCGCGCTCGAACCCGGGCTGCCCCTGGTTTCAGGCATGCAGTTCCATCAGCAGATCCGTGACGGCTCACTATTCCACGGCGCCATCGCTGACACCGAACCCGACGGCTGGGGTCGCAAGATCGTTCTGCGTGATTACGCCAAGCAGCGCCAGCGCGCGCGCGCGGAAGGGGGAGCAGCCGAATCCCCCGCATTGAACCACCTGGATTTCCTGCTCGCTGTCGACGACACCAGCCGGGTCGGAGCCCTGCGCTTTCGGGATGAGGACGGAACCTTCCAGCGGGCACCGGAACCCGACCGGCGCACCACCCCTCCCCTGATCGAACTTAACCAGCTCCTCAACGCCTCACGGGCCGTGGAGCAGCACACCGAAACAGCAGCCGACCTCGCATACCTGAGAGGCCGCGGCACCTCCTTGGGTGGCCTGCGCCCCAAGTGCACGGTGATAGATGAAGACGGAAGATTGTCCATCGGCAAATTCCCGAGCGTCCAGGACGACCGCCCCGTCACCAAAGGCGAGGTCCTGGCACTCCTGCTGGCGCGACAAAGCGGCATCAACGCCGCCGAGGCAAGACTCATCGATAGCGATGGAAGTCCGGTCGCACTCATCCGTCGATTCGATCGGCCGGATGACGGCGGCCGCCTGATGTATATCTCGGCAGCGACCATGCTCGGGGTGGACACCAGCGATGGCAGCGAGCACAGCTACACCGAAATCGTCGATGCCCTGAGACAGCATGGCGCCCAACCCCAGACCGATATCGAAGAACTCTGGCGACGCATCGCCTTCTCCATCCTCATCACCAACGTGGACGATCACCTGCACAACCACGGGTTCCTGCATACCCAGTTGGGCCAATGGACCCTGGCGCCGGCTTTCGACGTCAATCCTTTCCCCGAGCGCGTCCGCGAACTGAAAACCTGGCTATCCGAAGACACAGGACCGGCCGCATCCATCGAAGCACTCGTGTCGGTCGCGCCTTACTTCCGAATAGATCGTGACGCTGCCATACGGATCCTGGGTGAAGTGGAACAGGCGACCAGGCGATGGCGTCAGGTTGGCCACTCCATCGGCATGAGCAATCGCGAGCTTGACCAGTTCGTCGATGCCTTTGAGCACCGTGAACGCGACGTCGCTCGGAATATCATCGGCTGATGCCCCGCACTGGAAACTGGAGCCCGCCAATACACCAAGTGCCGCACCGCCTCGATCCCAGGTTGTTCGCCTGCCTGCCACAGCACAATTGACGCACGAAGCCAGCGTAGCCCCGGGTAAGCGAAGGGCACCCGGGGCGCCTCACACTGAAACTCCGCGTGTCCCGGGTGCGGCCTCTGACCTTTCCCGGGCTACTGGCCCGGCTGGCTCATCACTTGTAGCGAAGTTGACCTGGATCAAGTCCCTGACCGTCGGATATGCAATGTTGATGCCCAGCGGGCATTGAGCCGACTGTGAGGAGAACCGAGTATGTTCAAGCACATTCTATTGCCTACCGACGGCTCGGATCTGTCGTTGCGCGCGATCGAACGCGGCGTCGCACTGGCCAAGGCCATGGGCGCCCAGGTGACCGGCTTCCATGCGGCACCGCCGTTCCATGTCTTTGCTTACGAGACGCCGCAACTGGAATACACGCGCGAGCAATACCTGCGGGTGAGTGCGGAGCAGGCGGCGAACATGCTCGGCACGATCGAGGCCGCGGCCCGGACCGCTGGCGTTCCTTTTGAATCGGTGTCGACCGTCAGCGACCATCCTTACGAAGACATCCTGCAGACCGCTACCGAGCGGGGCTGCGACCTTATCGTGATGGCGTCGCACGGGCGTCGCGGCGTAAAGGGCCTGCTGTTGGGCAGCGAGACCCAGAAAGTGCTCACGCACGGCACCGTGCCGGTACTGGTCTATCGCTAGCCAGCGTAGCCCGGGTACGGGAATAAGGGGCAGGGTACGTTTTCTAAGTAAGGGAAAAGCTAAAGGGGACGAAGGCAATTAGGTCACCTAGTTGTCTCCGTCCCCTTTCTCGGCCACTTCCGACCCAGATAACGCGCGTCAGGCCAGGCCTGTTCGCGATCGTCAACCACTACCGCGACGCGACCATTTCAGCCAGAACCTTGCAACTCTCTGGAATCAGAATTGCCTTGTTCTTGGTAAAGCCAGTCATCGCCCTCCGCCGCTGCGGAAGATCGACCACAGCAACCATAGCCCCGCCAAGGAGGCGCCAACGAATCCAAGCAGCCCAAAGAATGGCAGACCCAGCAAAGTCGGTCCGCCCTTCACTGTCATGGCGATCGAAGAGCCGATGATGAGCGCCGCAATCACCAAGCCGCCTGCCAGGCGATTGGCCGAATGGCTCACCTGACGACCTAACTCGGGCAACTGATCCATTTGCAGATGCAGTCTGGCGTTGCCGCCACGGACCGAACGCAGGAGCCGTCGCAACTCCTGCGGTAGTGCAGTGAGCAAGCCAGTGGCTTCGATCAAAGCACGGGTGCCACGTCGCGCCACCGCCCGAGGACCGAGTTGTGCGGTCATTGCGCGACGCAGGAAAGGTTGCGCCTGACGTGCCATATCGAAATCCGGGTCGAGGCTGCGCCCCAATCCTTCCAATGTCAGACAGACCTTGATCAGCAAGGCGAGGTCGGCCGGAAGCGCAAGGCGGTGTGAACGCAGCAGTACGGTTACTTCCAGCAGCATGCCCGCCAGATCGAGTTGTCCCAGCGGCACGCCGTGGTAGCGGTCCACGAACGCGTCGATATCGGCAGTCAGTTGCGCCTCGTCGACGTCCGACTGCTGGGTCCATTCAAGCAGAACCTCGGTAACGCGCCCGGAATCATGCTCGACCAACCCGAACAATAAGTTCACAACTTCCGCACGGCGTGCCGGCGACAGCCGTCCCACCATGCCAAAGTCGATAATGGCAATGCGTCCATTAGGCAGCACGAATACATTGCCCGGATGGGGGTCGGCGTGGAAGAAGCCATCCTCCAGCATCATTTTCAGTACGGCTTGCGCCCCGGTACGTGCGATTTGCTTACGATCCACCCCCGCCGCGTCCAACCCAGCGATATCGGCAACGGGAATTCCGTCGACGAAGTCCTGAACATTCATGCGCTCGCTGGTGAATTTCCAATGCACTGAAGGAACAAGAATGCGAGCATCATCGACGAAGCTCGTCGCGATGCGCTCGGCGTGCCGGCACTCCGCGGCCAGGTCGAGCTCGCACAACAACGAGGCGCGAAACTGACGCACTACGCCCACGGGGTGGAAGCGACGCAGATCCGGAAACTTCTTTTCCGCCTGGCTCGCCGCATATTGCAGCAGCCTCAGATCGGCCTCGATCATGGGGCGGATGCCGGGACGCCGAACCTTCGCCACCACTTCGCTACCGTCATGAAGGCGAGCGCGATGAACCTGCGCGATCGATGCGGCAGCCAGCGGTTCCGGATCTAGCCAGAGAAAAGCCGAATCGAAGTTGATTCCCAGCGCCTGGATCATTTCGGTGCGAATGTCGTCGAACGCGACCGGCGGCACTGCGTTCTGCAGCTTGCTGAACTCGGCTATCCAGTCCGGCGGAAACAGATCCACTCGTGTCGCCAGGACCTGCCCCAACTTGACGAAGCAGGGGCCCATTTCCTCCAGGGCACGCCGCACCCGCACGTGGGCCGGCAGCGCGACGAGTTCTTCCAGATCGCTCAACGGCAAGACTTTGCCGACCCTAGTCAATGCTTGCGCCAATCCCAATCGACGCACCATATCGCCGAAGCCGTACCGCATCAGAATCGCCGCCAGTGTTTGAAGCCGGCCCAGGTCATGCGTTGCGATCAACGTTTCCCACATAGCCGTCGGACTCCTCCCGCTACTGAGTTGGAATTCAACCCGCTTCTCCACCTGTTAAGGACAAGTGGAGCGTAGGCTTCTGTCGGCCCAAGTGCTTGACCTGGGTCAACTCGCGAAGATGGTACGGGGTCCATGCTTCGACGCATGGTGCACCAATGAATGCGATCGACCAGAACTCCAATGTTCGGCAGCAAGGTCTCTCGAGCACAGAAGCGAGCCGTCGCCTGCAGCAGGACGGCCCCAATCTGCTGCCCCAACCGGACCGCCGCAACTGGCTGCGCATCGTCTGGAGCGTATTGCGCGAGCCGATGCTACTGCTGCTGGTGGGCGCTGCCGGTATCTACCTGCTGCTTGGCGATCCGCAGGAAGCCTCTATCCTGGGGGCGTCCGTTGTGCTCGTCATCGCGCTCACTGTCTATCAGGAGCACAAGTCCGAACGTGCCCTTCAGGCATTGCGCGATCTAAGCAGTCCACGTGCATGCGTGCTGCGCGACGGTCAAATGCGATGGGTTGCGGCGCGTGAACTCGTGGTCGGTGATGTGATCCTGGTGGCCGAGGGCGATCGGGTGCCGGCCGATGCACGCGTTCTCGAAGCGAACGACATGATGCTCGACGAGTCCATGCTCACCGGGGAATCGGTACCCGTGCACCGTTCGGCTTCAGTTGCAGGCCAGCGCGAAGACAACGTGATACGTGCCAGCACTCTGCTAGTCGGCGGCCACGGCTCGGCCGAAGTTACCGCCATCGGCACGGATACGGCCGTGGGCCAGATTGGCATGGCATTGCGTACGTTACGCTCGCCGGCGACGCCGATGCAGTTGGAAATCCGGCGCGCAGTTGTCCTGTTTGCGGTCCTCGGATTGGGCTCAAGCCTGCTGATGACCTTGCTGTACGTCGCAGTCCATGGTGGCTGGCTACAAGGTTTGTTGGCGGGCGTCACGCTTGCAATGGCTAATATTCCTGAAGAATTCCCGGTCGTCCTGACGGTATTCCTGGCGCTGGGAGCGTGGCGCATGGCCAAGCACAAGGCATTGGTCCGCCGCGCGCCAGCGATCGAGGCGCTGGGCTCGGTCACGGTGCTATGCACGGACAAGACCGGCACGCTGACTGAAAACCGGATGTCGGTGGCCGAATTGGTTATTGGTGAGGAGCGGACCGCTCCGATAGAAACCCTTTCCCCCGCCATGCGAGCCCTGCTCGCCTGTGCCGACTTGGCCAGTCCGGACCAGCCGTTCGATCCGATGGAACGGGCAATCCATGGGGCAGCATTGAAGCTTTCCGACCCGCTTCCCCGAGAGGGTTGGCAGCACGTCCGGGAGTACCCTCTTTCCCGCGAGTTGTTGGCCGTGACCCATGTCTGGTCCCGGCCTGGCGCATCGGCGTTTCAGGTCATGTGCAAGGGGGCTCCCGAGGCCATTGCCGACCTGTGCGGCCTCGAAGCTGCACAGCGAGCCGCTGTCCTGGCGCAAGTCGACGAGATGGCTCGGCGAGGTCTGCGGGTGCTCGCAGCGGCGGCGGCGGTTTGGAACGAAGACGCGAACAGGCTTCCGTTGAAGGCACACGGTTTCGGCTTCGAATGGCGCGGTTTGCTCGGGTTCGCCGATCCGCTGCGCGCTGGCGTTCGTGAAGCGGTGGCCGAGGCTCAGGCGGCCGGTGTTCGCGTGATCATGTTGACCGGTGATCATCTGGAAACCGCCCGTGCAATCGCTAAGCAAGCGGGTCTGGCGAACTCCGAGGAAGTAGTACTGGGGAGCGAGTTGGCGCTTGATGGAGCCGCTTTGACTCAGCGTGCCCGCGAAATAAACGTCTTCGCTCGCGTGCAACCCGATCACAAGCTGCGATTGGTCGATGCTATGAAACGCGATGGACAGGTCGTTGCCATGACCGGCGATGGTGTGAACGACGCGCCCGCGTTGATGGCTGCCCACGTAGGGGTAGCAATGGGGGAACGCGGAACCGATGTCGCGCGCGAAGCGGCGTCAATCGTGTTGCTCGACGACAACTTCGTCACTGTGGTGCGCGCAATCCAGCAGGGTCGGGTCATCTACGACAACATCGTTCGTGCCATCCGCTACATTCTGGCGGTGCACGTACCCATCACCGGATTGGCGGTACTTCCACTGCTTTTCGGTGGACCCCTGATGCTGCTGCCACTGCATGTGGTTTTTCTGGAGCTGATCATCGATCCAGCATCGACGTTGGTGTTCGAACGCGAGCCGGCAGCAGCCAACGTCATGCAGCGGCCGCCCCGGCCGCCTTCCCAACGGCTGCTTGATGCACAGACCCTGTTCGGCAGTCTCGGCCAGGGTCTGGCGGTGTTTGCAGCGGTGGCGGCCATCTATGCGCTGGGGCGTGCCAGCGAAGTATCCACCCCCCAACTGGCCGCGCTCTCATTCACGGCATTGGTGGTTGGAAATCTGGGCTTGATCGTCGTCAATCGCGCGGGTGCCGCGCATAGTCGCTGGTGGCAGCAATCCAACCCAGCGTTCTGGATAGTGACGCTATCGGCACTGAGTCTGTTGTTCCTGGTCACCCGCTTTGAGGGACCAGGGCTCCCATTCCGTTTCGCACCGCCACCGCTGGACCTGTCCCTGGCAGCGTTGTTGTTGCCCTTGCTGGTATTAAGTCTGATCGAAGGCTGGCGCGGAATGCGCGCACGGAGGACGCAAATCAGCAGCACAACAGCGCAAGCTCGCTAGTTCCCGCTTGTTGCGAGATGCGCGCAGGCAGTTGCGATTTCGCTCTCCTCGTCGATTTTGACACGCCAGATGCGGATCGGGCTTGCGGGCGTATCCAAACGTGTTGCTTCCCGGTGGTTGGCATCATTGTCCAACTGCATATCGAGCCAGGCTAGATACTTCACGATTGCGCTTCGCACATCGGCTGCGTTAGCGCCGATGCCACCGGAGAAAACAAGGTCGTCAATGCCACCCAGCCGTGTGGCCATCGCGGCAATCCCTTGTGCGACCCGTAGCGCGAATATATCCCGCGCCAGTTCGGCCGCCGGACTATTGGAGGCTAGCAACTCGCGCATGTCGCCCGACTGGCCTGAGATTCCCCGCATCCCGCATTCGTGATACAGCGCCTGCTCAAGAGAATCCACGGTGAAGCCCTCCTGGCGCAGGAGGAAAAGCAGCGCCCCGGGATCGAGACTTCCACTTCGGGTCGACATCGGCACCCCATCCAATGGCGTCATCGTCATCGTGGTGTCGACGCTACGGCCATCTTGCGCGGCGCATAGGCTGGCTCCACCGCCCAGATGCGCCAGCACTACCCTGCCCCCGGCTGTTCCAACTCCCTCGCTCGTCAGCAACCGCATCGCAGAGGCGAATGCCAGCCCATGAAAACCGTACCGCCTGATCCCGAGTGCATCCCAACTTTGCGGCACCGGCAGACGCCGCGTGCTGGCTGGCAGTGCTGCATGCCAGACCGTATCGTAGACCCCGCACTGAACGGCATGCGGCCATAGCTTTGCAGCGCTTTCCACCAATGCCAGCGTAGCCGGTTGATGCATTGGCGCCAGGTTTGCCAGTGCTTGCAACCGGTCGATCTCAGCCCCATCGAGGATTCGTGCTGCCTCGGCGTCGCCGCCGTGGACGATCCGGTGCCCTATCCATGTCGGTGCTGCGACAAATCCAAGCGCCTCGGTTGCCTGCACCAGCAAAGTCCGCGGATCGCTGGCAGATTTATCGAGTGCCAGCTCAATCCTCTGCGACAGTCGCGGCTTTCCGGCAATGGGGCCAAGTCCGTCGAAGCGCGCAGCTTTCAATGTGGCCGAGCCAAGATTCAATACTAATAGCGACCCTTCGCTGGACGCCGTCATGCGGGTTCCTTTTGCCACAACACTGCTGGCAGCCCTTGCCCCAAGACAGCGTCGTACTCGGCGGATGAGAGCCAGGCAGCCGGTTGCTGTCCCAGCAGGTTGGCGGCAGCCTCGACCGCATGGGCCCAGGTGCAACGGTTGGCGAACATCAGTCCCTCGACGTCGAGCGTGCCGCCGCGGTTCCTGTATCCCAGCGCGTGGGTAAGACCAGGGCCATCGTCCAGTCGACGCAATGCACCCAGGAATGGCTCGGGGCGCATATGCGTTACGAACAGGCGCGGCTGGGTGGGCTTGAAGCAGCGGCGCAAGATTTCGTCACCGTGGACATGCTCAGATTCCACTTCATCGCGTGGGGCCCGGAAGCGACCGGGTTCGCCCAGGTAAATCAGGTTGGCGACTACGCCGTGTTCGCGCAGCCGCTCCCACGCACGGCGCAACGCAACGAGTTGATATGCACCTGTGGCGACCAGGTCGATCACGGCGTTGGGGTCGTGTGCGAGGAACAGCGCGCCGTCACGCACCAGGGCCATGGCTTGTCCGGCATCCAGCACCACGGGCAGTTCGCGTTTGGGTACCACCAACGCGAAGATGCGCCCGTACTCGCTGTAGACCGCTTTCAGCGCGGCTTGCGCGGTGTTTGCATCCGGTGGGAATATCACGCGCACCCCATCCTGCATCTCGCCGAGCAAGGCTTCCGTCAACGTCGGATCTTGGTGCGACTGTTCGTTCTTGGCGTTCTCCCAGGTGTGCGAGGTCAACACAAGCGGCATCGATAGCCAGCCAGGCGTACGGCCTGCCCGGCGCAGCTGCCGGGCGAAGATCAGCTCTTGACGCAGCGCACCCAGCATCTTCACGGCGAAGGCCTCGTAGGTGACCACGAGGTTGATACCGCCCTTGTTCGCCAGCGCGGCGCAAACCACGGCCTCTTCATTGAGTGCGGTGATGACGGCGCCATCGCAGGCTTCGGCCACGCCCGGTTCCGGTACCTGCACACGGTGCTTGAGGCGATCGAGAGTGCGGTCCAGGCGATTGCTGCGCAGTTCGTCCGGATTGCCAACTCGCGGCCGCAAATCGGGGTTGGCGGCTACCGTCGCAACGAAATATTCGTCGAGCGCCGCCATCGGTGCGACGGTTTCGCCCGGGGTTCGCCACTCGGGTTCCGGGAGTCGCGGCAACGGCACCTGGCGCACCGCCAGCGCATGGTCCCGTTCCAGTGGCCGGTGTTGCGCGTCGTGCGTGGCCAAGAGGGACACTGCTTCACGCAACTCGGCTTCAGGAACATGTAGGCGCCTGCAGGCCGTGTTGAACTCGTTGCGGGCGGCTTCGTTGCTGGACGGGTTTCCTGCCAATGGCAGATTGTGTGCGCGGTTGCTGCCGGCGCCCGGAAGGCCGTAGCCTTTCGGCGCCTGAGCGACTCCGTATCGCAACGGCATCCCGCTATCGGACCCGGCAGCGAGATGAGCATCGAGTCTGGCCTGCTGTCCCAGTTCGATGGCGTGTATGCCCCAGACAAAACTCGCCGGGTCGCGCCCATCGATGCCGAGGGGTTGGAAACCATTGAGCTGAAGGTGCGCATACAGCCAACGTTCGCCGCCCTGCTGAGCGATCTGCGTACGTTGCTCGATACGGCGACCGTTGAGGATCATGATAGGCGCGATGAATCCGCAGTCTTCCGGCCGCCACCATCGCGGCGCCCAATCGCTGCCTCGCTGCTCTTCGAAAGCACCATCGCTGAGAAACGCGACAAGCCGTTCGCCTGGCAGCGGCGCGTGAGCGTAGTGCAGTTCGGCGAATCCGAGGTAGCCGCCCTCCTGAAGGCTGCCTGCAGTATGCGCATTGACGTGAGAGCCCAACGGCGAATCAGGATGGCCGTCGGCATGCACGGCGTACGAGTAGAAATCGCCGACGAAGCGGGAAAGCCGTGCGTCGTCCAAGCCGTAACGCTCCGCGTGCGCGGGACCCATGTTGCCCACAAGCAGGTTGATCGCGTCGACCGCAGCCACACAATGCCCCTGCCCCATCAGCCAGCTCCGGGTATGTCCGGTCAGGGCGTTGAGCGCCAGATAGGCCGCGTAAGCCGGCACCATGTTCAGCGAACCGCCCGTATGTCCCTCGGGCTGTGGCTTGAAATCACTGGCAGCCAATTCCCCACCATCCAGCTTGACTTGGCAGACATAGGTCATGTGCGTAACCAGCCACATGGCGGCGCTGGCGAGACGATCGACCGCGGCCAGACGGCGATACGCCGTAGCCGCGTCCGGCACTGACCCTTCCGCCACCAGCGTCTTCACTAATGCATGGATGCGCGTCTGGGTCAGCGGCTCGTGGATGATGACGCCATAACCCGCGGCCCACTGGGCAAATGCCGGGTCCGCCGCGCGATAGCCGGCGGCGGCGGCTTCGATCCGCCGCCGCATGGGCGGATCCAGTTCGCTTCCGATTCCGTAGGCAAGGAGGCCTTCTTCCGGTATTTCGTCGTAGGTCATAGCGAAATCTCTTCAGCTTGCGGCCAAATGCGTAGCAACTGCGACCGCGATCGGTTCGGCCAATCTGATCGCATTGCTGGGGTGGATGATGCTATCGGTGCTCACGACTCGCCCCACGCCGGCCCGTTGCAAGGCCTCCCACGCGTTGCCGGCGAAGATCGCGTGAATCACTACGCACACAGCCGGCGGCAACTGCAACCGATGCAAGTGTTCAAGCGCGGCGATCAGAGTACGCCCGGTGGACACGATGTCATCCACAAGTACCGGCGTGTAGCCGCGCAAGCGCTCAATGTCGGGGAGGCTCACCTCGACTTCATGATCGCCACGACGGGTCTTTCGCAACACCTCATACGGAACGCCCGCAGCATGCGCCACGTCGGACACCCACTGAGCGCTCTCACTATCGGGTCCGATCAGTATTGGTCGGGCGACCTCATTACGAATCCAGCTCGCCAACTGAGGCGCCGCAGCGACGGCTGTAGATGGTATTCGCAACACATTGTCGAGCGCCGATATGCGATGCAGATGCGGATCCACCGTCACCAGCCAATCCACGCTCTCGTCAAGAAACTTCGCAAATGCATTCGCACTGATGCTTTCGCCGGCATGAAAGCGGGCATCTTGGCGCATGTAGGCCAGATACGGTGCCACCAAACCCACTCTGCGGGCACCGAGTTCCCGCGCGGTCTGTGCGGCGAACCACAGCGGCAGTGCTTTGTGGTCGGGATTATTGAGGCTGGCGAATAGCACAACCTCGGCGTCGGCAATCTCTTCGTCGATCGCGATCAGGGATTCGCCATCAGGGAAATGCCGCCACTCCAGGCGACCTATACGTGCACCGATTCGGCTGGCGACGGCCGTGGCCAGCGATTGATCGTCCGGAAAGGAAAGCAGAACCGGCATCATGACTATTCAGGCCCTATGGTCAGGATGTCCGGATGCGCAAAGGCATAGTCCAGCGCATATGCCAGTTCCCCTCGCGTCGCGGCGTGCACATCGAATAGCGCAGCTCCGCGCTCGATCAGATCGCCTTCGCGCAACATGCACATTACCCCCGCTACAGCGTCATGTGGCGCACCGGCCAGCTTGGCGACGCGCGCCAAATGTCGGTTGTTGATACGTATGATTCGCCCGCTGATTGGGGCAGGAAAAGGTTTGATGAACTGCGCTGTCCGAGGTTCCTGGAAACCTCCCTGCGCCGCACAGATAGCCAGGAACTTGCGAAAGGCGGCGCCGGAGCAGAGAACTTCGCTGGCTAGCGCAAGTCCATTGCCTTGCGTTGTTCCGGGCAACAGATCGAGTACGGCACCCGCTACGGCGAGTGCTCGTTCGCACAGATCGCTAGGTGCATCTGCCTTGTTGCGTAGGACGGCCAGGACATCATGTGCCTCCAGCGCAGGTCCGATCCCCCACCCAACCGGCTGCCGCCCATCGGAGAGGTGAATACCCACTCGTAGCCCCAACGCTTCGCCCACGAATACAAGGCGACGTGCGATTGCATCGGCTGCCGCAGGCGTCCGGATCTTGGCAGTGGGTCCGACGGGGATATCGATCAGTACATGTGTCGATCCGGCAGCCACCTTCTTCGACAGGATACTTGCGACCATTTGACCATCGCTGTCGAAGTCCAGCGGCCGCTCGATCTGGATCAGTATGTCGTCGGCTGGACTCAACCGCATCCTCCCGCCTGACGCCAGGCAACCGCCCTCTCGCTCCACCACGCGTCGCAAGGCGCCGGGCTCCAGGTCGACCTTCGTCATCGTCGCCATGACGTCGGCGGTCCCGGCAGGTGACGTGATGGCACGCGAGGAGGTCTTGGGAATGCGATGACCAAGCGCGGCAACGATGGAGACGACAATCGGCGTAGTGCGATTTCCGGGAAGACCACCTACGCAATGTTTGTCTAGGACCGGCCCCGGCCCCCAGTCGAGCCGCTCGCCTACTGAGATCATTGCGCGCGTCAGCGCCACGGACTCATCCAGATCCATCCGGTCGCCGGCGCAAGCGGTGACGAACGCGGCAAGTTCTATGTCCGACAGACGGGCCGCCATTACGTCCTTCAGCACGGCCTCAAATTCAGCTTCTCCTAGGCGTGCGCCAAAGACTTTGGCTCGTAACGCGCCGGTGGATCCGGGTGGTTCGGCGTGAGCGAACTCGGCGAGCGCACCTGGGCCGGGACTCAGCGCCTGCCATGCCGCTTCCGAAAGCGCGGCTTCGTCTTCGCTTAGCCAGTCGCCTATTACGACGTTCAATATGGCGACAATCTCGCGATCGCCGCACTTCACCCTGATCCGCGTCAGTGCGGCAAACCCCTCCGCGCGGCACACCAGGCAGCCCTGGTGCAGGTAAAGCACAGGTTGCCGATAAGTATCGATGCCAGCGCGACGTACTGGCAGTCGGATACCGGGCTCCACGGTGTCATGAATGGGGTTGGTAGCGTGCATCCGGGGCGCCTATGGGTCCGCACACCACCCTACTCCATGGATCGGATGCAAGTTTGACCTTGGTCAATGCTTGAGGGATCAGGTTCCGGACTCGGCCTGGGGCCAAGCCCGACGCAGCTCCGCGCCGCTACTGATGATCAGGACGCCCTACAGCGGCTTCGTACTCTGCATACGCTGCTGAAGATCAGAAATGACATCGGTCTATCAGGCGATGCAAACGAATTGCTCACGCGCCGGCCTCGAAACTCTTGTCGCCGAGCAGCACACGGCCATGCATGTCTTTCATCGCTATTCTTTAACTTCCTTCGCAATTGATTTCAATCAATGCGCGCTCCACGGATTGCACCGAACATCCACGCATCCTCTGGAGATGTCACATGAAAAAAAACCGTGCGCTACTTCCCCTGATGCTCGTCTTCCTAGCCGTGCCCGCCGCTGCCCAGTCCCGTGGAGAGTGGACCCTGGGAATCGGGCTGCATACGGTTAATCCGACTTCCGACAATGGGAGTCTTGCCGGTGGAACGCTCGACTTGGACGTTAGCAGCGACTCGAAGCCATCGGTAACCGCCGAATACTTCATCAGGGACAATCTGGGAATCGAAGTACTCGCGGCCTGGCCGTTTGAGCATGACATTTCCATCGATGGACTGGGCAAAGTAGGTTCGACCAAGCACCTGCCGCCGACGGTTTCTCTCCAGTACCATTTCAATACGAGCGGCAAGGTGTCGCCATTTCTTGGCGCAGGCCTGAACTACACGGCGTTCTTCAGCGAAAAAACCAGCGGCGCCTTAGCCGGCAGCGAACTGAAGCTGGATAATTCATGGGGCCTAGCGGCGCATGCTGGGCTGGACGTCTGGTTCTCGGACAAGAATGCCTTGCGCATCGATGCTCGTTGGATCGACATCGACAGCGACGTCAGTTTGGACGGTGCAGGCCTTGGCACAGCTCATATCGATCCGATGGTCTACGGGGCGGCGTGGATACATAAATTCTGATGCTTCTTGATAGAGGGGTCCACCAGTCTGGTTGACCGCACTGCTTTCCGACCGCCATTCCGGCCGACGGAAATACGGCACTCAGTCGGGTCTTCCGGCATGCTTCGATAAACCAAGACGCGCGAAGTGCGAGCTTCAGCTCCTGTCAGGCCTCAAACTTCTACCTATTCAGACGGGTGAATAGCGGCCAATACGGTTTCCCCATGCTAAAAAACCGATAGCCGACCCGTCATCGGCAGGATGCTGACCTGGATCAAGAACAGCCGACCTTCATCATGTATTTTCTGGGCAACATTTCCCGCGGGAGCCCGCGATGAGTCTGCCTGTCACCATCGTTTTTCAGGACATGACGCCGTCGCTGCGCGGTTGCCATGTGGCGCTTCGACATAACGAAGGCAGGCAGCGCCAGGACAACCGTTATCTCGCCCACGTGCGAGTCACGTTGCCGGGCGGCGAACTTGAAGCCGGTCGCGCCGCAGAGCCAAATCACAGCTATGGGATGCCTAAGTTGCCGTACGCGACGCCTTCGATGCGTTGCGTCGGCAGTTGGAAGACTTCGCGCGCCTCCGCAATGGCAACGTCAAAACCCATAATCCGAGAAGTGCGCGTTCGCCAGCGCGTCGCGACGTTTTTTTCCGGCACTGGGAGGACGATCGCATGAACCCGTCAACCGAGATTCCAGTCGAGCTGCGTGCGATGCTACTGGAGCGCCCGAATTCTTCGCTAGTCGAGACTCGCCGCCCCCTGCCCCTTCCACAAGTTGGCGAGATCCGGATCCGAGTGGAGGCCTGCGGCGTCTGCCGCACCGATCTGCATATCGTCGACGGTGAATTACCTCAGGCTGTCTATCCAATCGTGCCGGGTCATGAAGTCGTCGGCGTGGTCGATGCATGTGGGCCGGGTGTGGTCGCGTTAGAACTTGGCGAGCGCGTCGGCGTGCCCTGGTTGGCGCGGACTTGCGGCCGCTGCGAATACTGCAGACGAGGCCTCGAGAACCTCTGCGACTTCGCTGAGTTCACCGGTTGCACGCGCGATGGCGGATATGCGACGCACCTGATCGCGGACGCGGCGTTCTGTGTACGCATGGGCTCGCAATGGACGGACCCTGTGACCGCCGCGCCGCTGTTGTGCGCCGGCCTGATCGGCTGGAGAGCGCTAAAGACCGCAGGGCCTTGCGGACGTTTAGGAATTTTCGGATTCGGTGCCGCTGCGCATATCGTCGCCCAGCTCGCCCGATGGCGTGGAACCGAGATATATGCCTTCACCAGACCCGGCGACCGCTCGGCGCAAGCATTCGCGACATCACTGGGAGCCTGCTGGGCCGGCGATTCAGACCAGCGGGCGCCGGAACTCCTAGATGCTGCGATTATCTTCGCTCCCGTCGGCGATTTGGTCCCGATCGCCCTCGGCTCCGTGCGCAAGGGTGGACGCGTAATCTGCGCGGGCATCCATATGAGCGACATCCCGCGTTTCCCGTATCGTCTGTTATGGGAGGAGCGCCAGCTCGTATCGATCGCCAATCTGACTCGCCACGATGCAGAAGCATTCTTCGATGCGGCGGCCGGCGCTGGCGTGCACACACAGGTGCAGCGTTACCCGCTCGACGAGGCGAATCTTGCATTGGACGCGTTGCGCGAAGGCCGGATCCTGGGAGCTGCGGTACTGGTGCCGAACTGATCCCAGCGGGCTATTGGCTTCCCCATCGGCGACCGCACAAAGACGACCGGTTGACCTGGATCAATACCGCGCGATCGCCGCTGATTCCTACTGCCGATCGATTACTGGCCACGGATATGGCAATGGCCACAATCGGCCTGCAACCGTAAGGAGTTCGGCCATGAACCGAGTCAAGAATAAAACCTGCATCGTTACAGGGGCATCGCTCGGGATTGGCAATGCCTGCGCCCAGCGTCTCGCCGATGAGGGAGCGAACCTTGCCTTGTTCGACGTGCTCGACGAGGCTGGGAAAATTTTGGCCGCCGAGCTGCAAGCACGTGGCGTAAAGGCCCGCTACTGGCATGTGGACGTTTCCAGAGAGAGCGCAGTATGCGAAGCCATCGATGAGGTCGCCGCGCAGTTCGGCGCAGTACACGTACTGGTGAACAACGCCGGAATTGCCGGCGCCAACAAGCCCACGCACGAGATCACCGAGGAAGAGTGGGATCGGGTGCAGGCGATTAACGTCAAGGGCGTGTTCTTCTGCATCAAGCACGCCATTCCGCATCTGCGCCGCGCCGGCGGCGGCAGCATCATCATCAATCTGTCGTCGATCTACGGATTGGTGGGCGCGCCGGACGTGCCTCCCTATCACGCCGCCAAGGGCGCCGTGCGGCTGATGACCAAGACCGACGCGATGATCTACGCTACAGACGGCATCCGCGTGAACTCGGTGCACCCGGGTTATATCTGGACGCCGATGGTAAAGGACCATCTGGCTGCTAGCGGAGCCGTGGATCTCGAGGCTGCGCGCAGCGAAGTGGGCCGCCTGCACCCGCTCGGCCACATGGGCGAGCCGGACGACATCGCCTGGGGCGTGGTCTACCTTGCCTCGGACGAGTCGAAATTCATGACCGGTGCCGAACTGGTGATCGACGGCGGTTATACGGCCCGCTGACAGGCTATTCCCGACCATAGCGGACGACGTTAACCGGCATGTACGCGCTTCGATACGGAACTCGTCGACGTATTCGATGCGGCACAAATTTGTTCTGCCGATTCCCATCATAGTCACCACGCACTGTCCTTGATCCCCATCCGGAAGGCAATGCGGTTCACCACCAAATCGCCGACGAAAGTGACGGCGAGGATAAGCAATACGTCGAGCCACGATAACCTGGCCCAGAACCCAGTCAACAACAGTGCACCAATCGGAAAATCGAGCTGATCAAAGGGAACCCATGATGTCCCTGGTGCGGCGCCCAAGCGCCGCTTGAGTAGGCTCTTCAGGCAATCGCCGGCCATCGCTCCGACACCGAAACCCAATCCCTGCAACGGCCAGTACGCATAGTCGACAAGGCCGAACGGTGCATCGATCGCCGCCTGCGCAGCGGTGGCGAGGACGCCGGCAGCTACACCCATCATCACGCCAACCACCGTCTTATGGCTGCCGAGCAAACGTTCATGGATCGCTCTATTCGGCCCCGGCCAGTAGCGCGAGAACGGCGGCGCCATGTTCGCCAGATAGGCGGGCGTCATAAAGTAAAGTAGCTCAAGCAGTCTGATAGTCAATTTGAGAGGTGTGCCAGAATGGTCTGCGCGTCCGTGCGGGTTAGGTTCTCGGATCGTTCGGCGGTTATGCAGGCAGGACGAGTTTGTTCAATGCGCCGTTGAGCGTGCCCAGAAAATGCGCCAGCGCAATCAGCATGACGTCCCTACGGCAGTGGTCCAGCCGGCCTCCGGAATCCCAAACTATGCTGACCTTCGTCAACATGTCCCGGAAATCATCGGGACATCAGCAGCGGCACCTCCACGCCGTCGAATATCGTTCGCGTAGCTCCGCCCAACAAGAGATCACTGATGTGCGGATGAGCACGGCCGCCGGCCACCAGCATGTCCGCGTTAAGATCCCTGCATCGCTGAAGGAGCACCGACCCGGCATCGACACCCGCGTGCTGTTCAAGTATCACCTGCACGCCATGCCGCGCCAGGTGCGCAGCCATGTCTGCACCGGGTTCCGATCCGTACGAGCCCCGCAAGCGCCCTTCCGGTACGACGACCAGATGCACCGATTCGGCTAGGGCCAGGAACAGCACAGCGTCGGCAATCGACCGCGCCGCTTCCCGCCCCCCATTCCAACCGACGACTATGCGCCGTGCGGTCCGGTCTTCCGGCCAATGCTCGGGCAAGAGCAAGCAGGGACGGCCCGACTCAAAGATCAAGCGTTCCGATAAGCCGAGTCGTGTGGCTCTGTTCTGCTGACGAGCGGGAGGGCCGAGGATCGCCAAGCTCGCATGTCGCGCGTGCAGCATCAATACCTCGCTGTCTTCATTGTCTGAAACGCGCCACTCCGAACTGAAGCTTCGGTTATGCACAAGCGCATCAAAGTCTTCCCGCGCTCTAGAGAGCGATTCCGCCGCTGCCTTCGAATGCTCGGCTAGCATGCTCTTCAGAGCGGCGCCGACCGCGAAACCCGCATATGGCTCCAATGCGAGCTCACGAACGACAAAAGTGGCGATCAGATGTGCTTGCCACTGTTTCGCCAGGGAAGCTGCATAGCGTAGCCGCGAGTCGCGCTCCCGAGCAGGCTCAAGAAAGACAACCAGATCCCTTGGCGCTGCGACGTCTACCATGGCGAACTCTCCGTCATAAGAGACTGCAGGATCGTCCCACTCGTCTTGAGAAGAATTGACATGGATCAACGAAGGTTTTGTTGCTCAGACCAATATTGATTCCCATGACGACGGCTTCCCTAAACCCAAAAAGTGGATTTCGAGTGCAGTTTCTCGGCGCCAACGGGACCGTGACGGGTTCTCGCTATCTGGTGGAGGCAGGCGGCCGCCGGATCCTGGTCGACTGCGGACTGTTCCAGGGTTACAAGCCGTTGCGACTTAGGAACTGGGCGCCCTTCCCGGTCGATCCGGCGTCGATCGACGCGGTGATCCTGACCCATGCCCATCTCGATCATAGCGGCTACCTGCCACGTCTAGTGCGCTCCGGCTTCAGCGGCTCGGCGTGGTGCACCCACGCGACCAGTAGCCTGTGCGGCATTCTGCTGCCCGATTCGGGGCGTTTGTTGGAAGAGGAAGCCGGATACGCCAACCGGGCTGGTTCGTCCAAACATCACCCGGCGGAACCGCTTTACAGCGAACAAGACGCGAACCGAAGCTTGCGGCAGCTGCGCGGCGTACCGTTCGACGAGATCTTCGAGCCGGTGCCTGGAGTTAAAGCCAGTCTGCGTCTGCAGGGTCATATTCTCGGCGCCGCAGCGGTAACGCTCGAATACCAGGGTAAACGCATCACCTTTAGCGGAGACCTGGGCCGGCCGCATGATCCGGTCATGCTTGCACCTTTACCTCCATCCGATTCGGACTGGATTGTTACTGAATCCACTTATGGTGACCGCACGCATCCACCGGAAACTCTCAAGGAAGAGCTGGGCAAGGTGCTGTCTCGCGTCGCTGCCCGTGGCGGCATCGTCGTGATTCCGGCATTCGCCGTGGGCCGTGCGCAACTTTTGCTGCATATCATCGCCCAGTTGCAAAGCGCAGGCCAGGCCCCGGCGGTGCCGGTGTACTTGAACAGTCCCATGGCGACCGGTGTTACCGATCTGTATCGGCAATATCCCGATCTTCATCGCATCGACAGCCCCGGCCTGGACGCGCTCGAGCGGATGACCCGGGTGGTCAGCAGCGCGGAGGAATCCAAGGCGCTCAATCGGCGTAAGGGACCCATGGTGATCGTTTCGGCCAGCGGAATGGTTACCGGAGGACGAGTCCTGCATCACCTCATCGCGTTCGCGCCAGACCCGAAAAACGCCATAATTCTATGCGGATTCCAGGCCGGTGGAACCCGAGGGGCCGCCATCGCATCGGGCGCCTCAACGGTTCGAATTTATGGGCAGGATGTCCCGATCCGCGCCGAGGTAGTCCAACTCTCCGCAGCCTCGGCGCATGCCGATGCAGGCGAGATTCTTGATTGGTTGCGTTTGGCTCCACGCCAACCCCGCGGCGTGTTCGTGACCCATGGCGAACCCGATGCGGCCGATGCCCTACGTGTGCGTATTCAACGCGAGCTCGGTTGGACCGTGCATGTGCCCGAATACTTGGAATACGTCGATCTGACGTGATCCTTCAATGGGGCCGCGGGCCGCGCCGCCTCCGGCGCGCCGCTCTCACGACTGCTGGCTGCCGCACCGACGTCGATCGCACTGCTTCGTTATCGCGCCAAATCCACCCAGGTAAAAATACGCACTTCATCAGAGGTGGGACCAACACCAGGCGTGATGGCTTCTGATACGTAACGGTATCCGTTTCTAATCAAGCATCCCTGCGTCCACTCCTCCTTTGAGACGACGATATCCTGTCCGTCGTAGGGGCCGCCCATTAGCAACACGATCAAATTGCGCGCCGGACCGCCCAAACTTTGCACAACCCATCTCCAATGAAAGTGACAGGATTACCGGGACCGCACTGATGCTGTTTACTCCAAAAGAGGGACCCGGGGCGTAAGTGATTCTCAGTCCGGAGGTGCCATGAGCCCGAAGACGAGTCTAACTCCCCTGAAAAGAGCAGCCAGATAGCGCCCAAAGATTGACCCAGGTCAAACCGGCGGTGCCCTCCAGCGGCCACGCTGCGCATAACGAACTGGAGGACGCTTTCATGATCGACAAACCTTCTTACGCTGCATATTTGGGTCCGGACTATCCGCATTGGAATACGACATTGACCGACGGCTCCGAGGTTCTAATCCGTCCTATCGGCCCGCAAGATGCGGCGGCGGAAAAGGCTTTCATCGAGTCTCTTTCTCCGGAAAGTCGGCGAAACCGCTTTCTCGGCCAAATCGCACACCCCAGCGATGAATTTATCCACCAGTTGACCGACATCGATTACATCAATGACGTAGCGCTGGTGGCCATCGCGCCTGAGGGCACGGGATACAGGATTGTCGGGGTAAGCCGATACGCGGTGGATTCTTCGCGCAAGTCTTGCGAGTGCGCAGTGGTGGTGGCCGATAACTGGCAAGGCAAGGGCCTGGGCACGGCCCTGATGGAATGCCTGATAACCTTGGCCACTGAGCGCGGCCTACTCAGCATGAGATCGGTCGACTTGGCGGAGAACTGGGAGATGCGGGACCTGGCTTCCGCGCTTGGCTTCCACTCCAACCCTGACCCTACGGATCCGCATCAGGTAATCCACACGATTTCTCTCGTTCGCGATGTGGCGCCGGTAGTCACACCAATCCGATCAGACCTAGCTATCTGAGGGCGCACCACTAGCGTGCGGAAGTTCGACAGCCTGCGAGACAGTCATGCCATCACACCAGCAGGCGTCGTTTCCGCTGTTCCTCTTGTTGGCGTTCCTGGTCATCGCCGGTTTGCTGGCGATCCATCCGCTATACCCTCGGGACTGGGCGCTCGAGAATCTCATCGTGCTGGTGACCTTGCCAGTGCTGGGGTACGGCTATCGCCACCTGCGCTTCTCCAACGTCTCTTACTTTGCATTGTTCGTGCTCTACGTGGCGCACGAGGTCGGCGCGCACTACACCTACGCCGAAGTTCCCTTCGATCTTTGGACAATGAAGCTGTTCGGATTCTCTATTACCGAGCACTTCGGCTTCTCGCGGAACCACTACGATCGCCTGGTGCATTTTCTATACGGGTTGCTGGTCACCCCTGCCGTCATGGAACTGTTGGCAGCCCGCTCGCAACCGCACGGTATCTGGCGCTGGATCTTGCCGGCAAGTTTCATCCTCTCCCATGCCGCACTTTATGAGCTGCTCGAATGGGCCGCGGCAATCCTCTTCGGCGGTGACCTAGGGCAAGCCTATCTCGGAACGCAGGGTGATCCGTGGGATGCGCATCAGGACATCTTCCTTGCACTGCTGGGGAGCATGGCAGCGATGCCATTGCTATGGGTGTCACGCAAACCATCGCCTACGGTGTCGCAAGGCACCGTCCGTACATTCATGTCGTGAAGACCGCCACAGCGAATGCCACCAGCATCAGTACGATACCGGGAACTACTCTGAGCACATACGCGCTCCCGCCCTTCAGCCAGGCCATCAAACACTTGAGTAGAGAATTTGCGCAGAATGCGGCCAACATCCCGTATTCGGCCTGCGTTGACGCAATGCTTGCACTAGATTGAAGTTGCGCCGCCGATGCAGCTGCGGCATGTACATCTACCAATCCCGACACCCCAAGAACCCATATCACGCTGCTTTCGCCCAACACGCTGCGTAGCCACGCGGCCACGAGCATAACGCCAGCCAGCAAACCGGCAAAGCCCAACGCACGCAGCGGCTCGAAAACACGCTTTCCGTAGAACTCAGCCAAGTTTACGGACTTGGCAAATGAGCGCTTGTTGGCGACCAGCGCAGCCATCACCGCGACCACGCCTGCCGCTGCCAACGGCCATGCCAATTGCTGCAATAACGCCAACGAAAATGTACCGATCACGACGATCAGCTGGACTATGGTGCCGACATTGGACATCAGCGCCGCACTCGCCGCCGCGGGAACGAGCGCCGGCGTCGCCTTTGCGCGCTCGCCCATGGCGGCTATCGTCGCGGTGCTGGACACGAATCCTCCAGCCAGGCCGACAATGGCAAGGCCAACACGCGAGCCCAATACCTTCAAAGCGAAATAGCCAAGTGCGGTAACGCCCATCATCGCCACTGCGAGCAGCCATAGCCTGCGCGGGTTAAGCGCATTCCAGGGGTCGACCGGATGGTCAGGCAATAATGGGAGGATCACGAAGGCGCACAACGACAGGAACAGCAAGTCGTGTACTTCTTGTCCAGAAAGCAGTCGAGTGGCGAACCTGTGCAGGTGAGCCTTGCTGTAAAGCAGCAGCGTAGCGACGATGGCCAATGCGCCTGCTTGTCCCGGCCTGCTAAGGGCCATGGCACCCAGCAGGAACGTAGCGAACATGGCTACTTCTGTGGTGAGGCCCGGATCGGCGGCGCTCGTGCGCCCATAACTTACGATCATCGCGGCGATGACAAAAATCCCCGCCACCAGCAATGCCGCGTTTCCCATTGAAGCCGCAGATGCGCCTACAAGCGCAAGCAAAGCGAAGGTCCTTATTCCGGCAGCTTTCCTGCGCTGCCCGGCACCCTTAACGCGTTCACGTTCCAGTCCGACCAGCAAGCCTATGCCGAGCGCCACTGCGTAGCCGGCAGCGGTCGTTCCTAGCCAAGTCGACGCGATTGGCGAAGCAGATCCCTCAATCAAGTCGGACAACCTCATTCGAGCACTCCAATGAAGCACTAGCTTGCGCCACGAACACGGCTAGGAGTCGAAAGGTTAGGCCGCTCGCCCCATTCTCTCTTCCGCGACGTGCGCCAGCAATAGCAGCAACAATAGGAAGACAGGTCCCCAGACGCTGGTCACTGCGCACGGATAAGCGAACACAAATGGCATGGCTGCCGATCAGGTGCTGGAGTCGATTGCCGAACGTTCAATTTTGAATTGACTGATGGTCACGCCCAGGTCGAAACCGTCGCCACTGCCCGCGAGCGCCAACGACACCTTCTCGTTGGTAAGCACTTGGACAGTACCGGATTTCACTAGCCCCACGTTCGCGCTCAGAGCCGCATAGGTTCCAAGTACGTCGCGTATCTTTGCGACATGACTGAACTTCCCTGTGCCATGCTCGATCCTCCACTTGCCCGCGGTGAGGCCCACGCCTTTGGCAGAAATATCCACTTCCATTTTCTTCCCGTTGTCACAGGTCACGGTTCCTGTGCCTTCGGCGTGCTCATAAAGCACCGACCACTGAGTCGAAGAGAATTTCAGAGTGCACGACACTTCGCGATCCGCCGATTGTGCAGAGGCTGAAAGGGACAAAGCGGCTGCGAGGCCGAAAATGGCGACGATCTTCATGGCGTACTCCGTTGATGGGGGGCCGGGTAACGGCTGGAACCGCATAGCGGCTTACCAGCACCTCGTCCCGGCCGGGTTGCAGGATGGGCACTTCCCGTATGTCCAGGGGCCTGTGACGGTTATGGCCTCTCTCACGGGGAACGCGACCAGACTGGCGGCCACCGCGCCAACGCACGTTGATCCAGATCAAGCCAACAGGCCCTAATCCACAAAAAACCCAACGCTGAGGCAAGCCCGAGCGACTTGGCATATAGTAAGAACGCGGCTCGTAGCACGGCCTCGGTACAACAGGCGATCGGATGCCAGCAACCAACCCTTCCAACGCATCTCCCAAGGCCGAACAGCGGGTACTCATCGTTGACGACGACCCGGATATTGTCGCGCTGCTCACGCGCTACCTGAGCGGGAATGGATTCCAGGTGTCCGGAGCAGGTAATGGCGCAGAGCTGCGCGCCCATGTCGAGAGCGTAGGCACCGACGTCATCCTCCTTGACCTGGGTCTCCCCGACGAGGATGGCCTGGGCCTGCTGCGCTACTTGCAGGGAACCTGGAACGGACCGGTGATCGTGGTGAGCGGACGCGGCGAACCTGTCGAACGGGTAGTCGGCCTGGAGCTGGGCGCGGACGATTTCGTATCGAAACCATTCGACTTACGTGAACTGCTGGCACGAATCAGGTCGGTATTGCGTCGGACCGCGAAGACGACACCAACGTCGACGGCACAATCCAGCGTATTCGAATTCGCCGGCTTCCGGCTCGACTTGGCCAGCAGGCGGCTGACCGACCCGAAAGGAGACGATGTTGCGCTCACCACCGGGGATTTCCAGCTGCTATGCGCGCTGCTGGACAAGCCAAGACAGGTACTCTCGCGCGATGAACTTATGGATGCCCTGTACAAGCGCGAGGCAGGCCCCTTCGACAGGGCCGTCGATATGGGAATAGGACGGCTACGCCGGAAAATCGAACTGAATCCGGAGGCTCCCGTCTTGATCAAATCGGTGCGCGGAGTCGGTTACCTGTTCGCTTCGGAAGTGGTTAGGAACTGAGAGCCGCATGTACCTGGAGCTCTTCGAGGCCGTACCTGATGCACTCGTCCTGGTGGATGGGAAAGGGCTGATAGTCCAGGCCAATAGCCAGGCCTTGAGTCTGTTCGGCTATCCGGAGAGCGAACTCGTCGGCGCCTCGATCGAAATGCTCGTCCCCGAGGGCGCAAGAGCGCGCCATCGCGCACACCGTGCCGGCTACATGGCGCATCCGCATGTGCGTGCCATGGGTGCGACGGGGCAGACGCTGATGGGACGTCGCAACGACGGCTCCCAGTTCCCGCTGGAGATCGCGCTCAGCCCGATCAACAGCGATGGAACAGTGCAGTATCTGGCCTCCATTCGCGACATCTCCGATAGCCCCCGTGCGCGCCAGATGCTTGTCCGTGCCAGCTACGATGCGCTGGTCGCACGTTTCGGTCAGCTTGCGCTCGAGTCCAAGGAGGAGGAAGACGTCCTAGCCCATGTGCCTTTATTGCTTGCCGAAAGCTTGGGTATTGAATCGGTACTGATCGCATTTGTTTCTGCCGACAACGAGCGCGTGGATGTCCGCGCTTCGACCGGGCTGGACGGACAGGCGCATGTCGACGACCCTCATATCGATCAACAGATGCTCCTCGCCGCCTTGCACAAAGGCCGCGCCTGGATGGTGGAAGACTTCTCGTTGGCGGGCGCGTCCGAACAAGCATTCCCGCTTTCGCAGCCCCCCTCTGGCAGCGCAGCGCTGGTTCCCTTGCTGGATGTGAATCGCCCTATGGGCGCACTGCTCGCGTTCTCGCGTCAGCCGCGGAAGTTCGACCACGACGCGCTGCATCTGCTGCAATCGTTCGCCAACCTTATCGCCGCCCTGGTGCAGCGCCAGCGCACCCAGGACCAGTTGGCCCATGTGCAGCGGCTGGATGCGTTGGGGCAATTGACCGGCGGCATCGCCCACGACTTCAACAACCTGCTCACCATCATGTCCGGCAATCTGCAACTGCTGGAATCGGAGTACGAGGGCACCTCGGAGACGCGCGAACTGATCGACAGCGCGCTTCGCTCGGTTACCCGCGGTGCGGAACTGACCGCGAAACTGCTTTCGTTCGCACGGCGGCAGCGACTGGTTCCCCAGGCGGTGGACCTGAAGGCAATGCTCCATGACCTGAACCAGATGCTCAGGCGGACCCTGGGCGACACAATCCGCTTGCGCATCATTTGCGCGGATGGCCTACCGAGCGCGCATGCGGATCCGGCGCAGTTGGACACGGCCCTGGTGAATCTGGCTCTCAATGCGCGCGATGCGATGCCTCGCGGCGGCGAGATCGCCATCGAAGTGGGCAGGATGACCGGAGGCGGCAGCACTCCGGCGGATTTTCCGGCTGGCGACTACCTATTGGTCACCGTGTCCGATACAGGGCGTGGAATGAGCCAGTCCACGCTCGACCATGCGATGGAACCCTTTTTCACCACCAAAGAAGCCGGACGCGGCAGTGGGCTTGGATTGAGCATGGTGCATGGGTTCGCCAAGCAGAGCGGTGGCGACCTGTGGATCGACAGCACGCTTGGATACGGCACCCATGTCCACCTTTGCCTTCCTGTCGACAACGGTGGCGGTACGCCAAAGACCCTGCAAACGGCGGCGAATCCGCATGGAACCGGCGAAACCATCCTGGTGGTGGAAGATGAGGACTCTGTCCGTCGCATCGCCGTGGCTTTCCTGCGCAAGGCGGGCTACCGAGTCACGGAAGTGGCCAGTGCAAATGCTGCCTTGCGCGAGCTTGATACCGATGACCGCATCGCCTTGCTGTTCACCGATGTGCTACTGGGCGAAGGTGGCAATGGCAAAGAACTAGCGGCGGCCGCGCTGCGATTACGGCCAGGTTTGCCGATTTTGCTCACGTCGGGGTTCGAACAGCAGCCTTCCCCGTCCTCGCATGCAGAAATCGAGTCTATTTCCTTCGATTTGTTGCGCAAGCCCTACCGCCGCGAACAATTGTTAGATGCGGTCCGGCACTCATTGCTGCAAGATGGCGCCGGCCAGGGCTAATCACAAGCGGCGGTCTGCAATAGATCGTTCATCGAGGCCGGGTCGCGCAGAATAATTTCTTTGCCTTGCACTGCGATGAGTCCCTTGTCCTGCAGACGCGATAATGCGCGCGTCACAGTTTCCAGCTTGAGCGCAAGGAAACTGCCCAGATCGGCACGGCTCATCCGAAGGATCATGTGTTGCCGACTGAATCCGAGCGAGCCCAACCTTGTGGCCATATCCAGCAAGAATGACACTACCCGCTGATCCGCCGACAGCGTCGCCAAAGTCAGCATCCAGCTCCAGTCACGCCGGATTTCGGCCGCCAGGAACGAGGTGATGCGCTGTTCGAACTCCGGCAGGGAGCCGCAGAGATCCGAGTACGGCAGTTCCCAAACTTCGCCGGTGTCTAGGGCGATAGCGTCGCAGGCATAGGTTCCGATACCGAGGGAGTCCAGACCCAGCATGTCACCACGCATCCTGAAGCCAGTGATCTTTTCACGGCCATCGGCGCTGGCCAGGCAGGTCTTGAAGAAGCCCGCGTGCACCAAAAACAAAGAGTGACGCGGCTGTCCTGCACGGAAGACATACTCCTTGGCCTTCAGGGTGCGATGACGCAAGGGGATTCCCCGCAGCAACTCCTCCATGTCACGAGTGACCTCCCTGGTCTCCAAGTAGTCAGGGGCCCCGCCAGATAGGAAATCGCCGGATTGATGGAGTGATTCTCGAATCTGCAACATGGCCGTGGCCTCGAAGGATGTGGCGGAAGGCTATCCCGCGCGACGCCCGGCAGAAGTTCATTCGTGTAACCCTCTGTAACGGTTTGTAACCTCATCCAATTGACCTCGATCAACGGGCCGAACTATCAGGCGGCGCACCCTATCAGGACCAGACCCAGGGACCCTTGCGCTTGTCCTTTCCGACCAAATTCACCACGGCTATCGCGGTCGACACGTGGGACGCGAACTTCCGCTGGCGCGTGGGCGATGATCTGCGTGATCGCACCATCGATGCGACCTGGCGTCGCGTCGCTTCTGCTGTCGCAGGCGTAGAAGACGGCAACGCTGAAGAATGGGAACAGCGCTTCGTGGACGCCTTCCGGGACTGGCGGATAGTCCCCGATGCCCGCCTGCTCAAATGGGCGGGAACCGGGGTGCCCAGCATTAGGCTCGACAATCCCCAGGCCACGCTCAACCTGGGAACATTCGTCGTTCGTCCGCAGGCGTCGGAGCCCTATTTCGATTATGAGGCATTCAGCTATATGGCGGCTCTTGCTGTCCGACTCCTCGACGACGCCTGGCTGACCTACGGGGATAAACCCTCAACCTCAGCCATCTGCGTAGGCGTCATGGGATTCGCCGATGCCCTGGCCGCCTTGGGCTATTCCTATGCAGACGAGCGAGCGTGCGAATTCGCGTCCGTTCTCGGCAAGACGCTTTCCGCTGCGTGTCTGGAGTCCTCATTGCGACTGATGCAAGAACGTGGAGCCTGCCGGTTGGCAGCCGGAACAATCGAATGCAAAGCAACACATGGTTCTTGCCGCGCGCCATGTTGCATGTCGCGGCACCCACGAACGACGGCGATCCACTCGCAGCACCTGATCGCTATGTTCGCCAACAATGCCAGTGACGCGCTCGACCCTTTGTTTGGAACCGCCTGGGGTCAGACGGTGCATCGGGAATTCCCGATGCAGACAGATCCAATTGACACGGCGCAGATGCTTATACAACAGCTCAAGCTGCGTGGTCGCTTCCAGTCTTGGATCGATGCACCCATCGACTACCCGCTGGTATACAACGGCGAACGTCCGGCACAGAAGGTTATATCGGCATGCAGGCGATTCGCCGCCCAGCATCACCTGCCGGAGCCGCGATTCCGAAAATCCGAACAAGCGATCTCGAGCTTGGCATGAAGTGGATAGTTCCCCTGTCAGCACGAAGGCTGCAAATTGATCCATGTCATGGTCTGATCGCATGCATACAACCAAGATGTCGCCGCGACCCTTCTAACGAGAAAATCGAAATGCAGCCTTCCTTCAATCGTTTCGCTAAAGTCGTCGCGCGATTCACTGGCCGGCCAGTGAGTTTCGGACTTGCTATGCTGGTCATCGCGCTATGGCTGATCACAGGACCGATGTTTTATTTCAGCGATACATGGCAGCTGGTTATCAATACCGGAACCACGGTGGTGACCTTTCTGATGGTGTTCCTGATCCAGAACACGCAGATGCGCGACACCGAGGCGATGCAGATCAAGCTCGACGAGTTGATCCGGGTGACCGAGGCCGCAAGCAATGCGTTGCTGGATTTGGAAGAGTTGGATGAGGTCACGTTGGATCGTTATCGCGAAACCTACGAAGTTCTTGCACGCAAGTCGCGCTCCGACGAGCTGATAAAGCTGCCGGTCGATAGTAGTAAGCAGAGCTAGTTTCCGTCGGTAACCGGCAAACTGCACAGGGGCCGATTTCCGTTAGAAGACGGGTTACTTACCGAACAAAGCACACCGCCATTGCGCGAGTCCATCCTCGCCGCGCCGACTGCAGCCAGAAATTGGTCATAAGCAAGGATGAAGGCTTTCAGCATCCCGCCCTCCTGGAGGAAAGGCAAGGTGACCATTTTTTTGTACGCGGCAGACAGGCAGGCCTGCCGATGCTCAAGATCTGACAGCGCACAGTGCAATTCCAGCCGGCGGAGGCCCCTGACCCCTGGTTCTTGGTCAAGCTCCTCGCGCAGCATCGCTAGGAGCCAGGTACTTCTGTCGACCGCATCCTTGGCGTGCCTGAGCGCCTGCGCTTGGCCTTCGGCCGCAAGCTGTTCCGCTTCGAGGAAGACATTCCTGCCCATCAGTGCGAATAGAACACGGGTATGTTGGCTTCGAACAAGAGCTCGCGGGTCACGCCGCCCAGGGCCCATTCGCGGAAGCGCGAATGCCCATAACCGCCAACGACGAGCATGTTGGCATGCATATCCCTGACATGATCCAGCAACACAGAGGCAATCCGATTGTCGTGCGCCTGACGCACCTGCACGTTGACTTTGACGCCATGGCGCGCCAAGTGAGTCGCGATGTCCGCCCCCGGCTGCTCGCCGTGACCAAGCTCTCCTCCGACAGGATCCACGATGAGGATATCCACCGACTCTGCGGTTATCAGCAATGGCAATGCATCGTGAAAAGCCCGGGCGCACTCGCGCGTGGGTCGCCAGGCGGCCACTATCCGCTTCGGGGGTACCGGCACTTTACAGCGCGGCGGAATGACCAATACCGGACGTCCCGATTCAATCAGCAAACCACCGAAGTAGGTTCGGGAAATGTCGCCCTCCTTACTGTCCCCTAGAACGCCGGCGATGACGGTCAGGTCGGCGTAGTGCGCGCAATGAGCCGCCAGTTGGGAAGGATCGCTAAACAGAGCCTCGACCATCCGCACTTCCGTCGAGACGGTTTCCTTCTCTAGCCTTTTCGTCAAAGCCACTACGTTCACCTTACCTTGCTCGCGTAGCTGCTGATAAAGGTCGCCCACGGACGGATCCGGGATCAGACCCCACGGACCCTCTGCAACAGGCATAGGCAGATTGACCATCTCCATAACGGTGAGGTGGGCCTCATGAGCCAGGGCCAGATCAAGCGCCATATTGAGCGCATAACTGTCGCCCGAAGTTCCGGTGATGGGTATGACAATATCTTTAAACATATTCCTGCTCCCTTGGCATCGCGGTGTCGTGCAGACGAACTACGCGGCAAATCGAAGCGATGGGATTTGATCTGCGTCAATATCCAGTCGATTTCCGGATATTGAAATAAGGAACATCCCCGGCATCCGATTGATCCAGATCAAGTATGGCCCCCAGGTGATCCTTTAGATTGAAAATCCTGCCTAATCGGGGCAATGCGCGTGAACAGCGAAAGGCTGTGCAGGTATGTACTTGAAGAACTGGCATTCGATCCACGCGCCGATGCTTCCGGAATCGGAGTCACGGTGGAGAACCGCGTTGTCGCCCTCACGGGGCATGTGCACTCGGCAGTCGAAAAAACGGTCGTGGTGAATGCGGTCAAGCGACTCAAGGGAGTCAGGGGAATAGTGGTTAACATCGACATTCTCCCGACAACCGAACTCAAAATGGAAGACGGGGAAATCGCCAAGCGCGCGGCAGCGGTACTTGCATGGCACCGCTCCGTCTCACCCGATTCAATCACGGTCACCGTGAAGAACGGCTGCGCAACCCTGTCTGGAATTGTCGATTGGCAATTCCAGAGATTGGCCGCCGAAGAGGGCATTCTCAGTCTCTCCGGTGTCACTGGTATTAGCAACGAGATTTCCATTCGTAGCACTTCGCAGAAAACCGATATCCGGAAGGCAATCGAGGAGGCGATGCATCGTCTCGCCGATGTTCATGCCTCGCAAATCAATGTGGCCGTGGATGAGATAGGCCACGTCAAGCTGGAAGGTCGCGTCGTTGGCTGGCAGGCCAGAAACACCGTCGAAGATGTCGCATGGATGGTGCCCGGCGTGCGTGATGTGGACAATCAGGTCAGAATTTGCTGAAGCAGATATCGCTTTCCATGAGAGCTACATTGATGCTCGCGGTGGCGCTTTCTCTATATGACGTCGTACAAAAGACCAGGTCACTTCCATAGCATCGCCGAATCCTAGATCGGCGACGTCACCGCCCGATTGACTAGTCTATCCCTGATCAGAGTAGTCATTGATGCAATCAGTGCAAATGATTGGTGGCTGCAAAGGCTGCTGGTGTTAACCAGCCTAAGCTCTGATGCGGTCGGCAATGGTTGGATTTCACCTGAATCGGGAGGGCTTACTTGCAGCTCCGATACAAATCCTCAAAAACATGATCAGGCATCCATGTCTCGTACTGGTCCGGAGTGCCCAATTTCCGGACCACCACGTAACCAGCAAAGATCCTGCCGCAGCTAGGAGGGGGGTTCATGCTCTGGCTTGAGCTGAGTTTGCTAAAGCGGATCTTGTAGTCAACATTTGAGATCCCAGCGGCCTTGACCTTGGGGCCGAACCTACGTGACGCATCACGGTCGATCGCATCAAACAGCGCCATCTGCTCTTGCGGTGTGAACGGCCGATCTGAGCTATATGGATCCACTTACACGCTCCGCGCAAGCTGGTGATGTCGTTCGTACCAATTCATCCATTTATCGGGCGGGCGCACAGCAGATCAATCGCGGAAGATCGACCGTCCCGTGAACTCGGCAACCAAAGCAGTCCAAAGAGCCTTAAGCAACTTCACTGGCGCGCTTCCCCTAAGCGTGACCACCAAGACGCAACCATAGTCCCTATGGCGCGAGCAGATTGAAATGGCCTTTCCTCAGGACCACAGCACCCTATTGTTGCGCGGCCCTTCCAGTGACAACAACGTAAATAGTTCACACACTCTGCCGCCCCTTCGATGTGTATACGATGCATCGTGCGTAAGTCGCGGAACGGACCGCTGGCATTCGACAACGCGGTCCCCGTCGCGGCAGCCAGGATCAAGGGCATCGATTCGCCAGTTGCCAGCCAGGCCGATGTGCTGGTGGTGCCGGACCTGGAAAGCGGCAACCCGCTGGCTAAGCAGCTCGAATACCTTGGCGGTGCGGTCAGCGCCGGCATCGTGCTCGGGGCCAAGGCGCCGATCGTGCTGGTCAGCCGGGCCGATTCAGGGCAATCGCGGATCGCCTCCTGCGCGATCGCGGTACTGGCCGCGCGCCACTACCGGCGCCATCCGCCATGACCATGCGCGTTTACGTACCGCATCCGGACGCATTGAAGCACTTCAGGCACGTATCGACGCGAAATTGGCCATTGCTTGATGATGCCATCCGCTTTGATCCGTGTTTATGCCTGAAAAAAGCACTCCCAACCGCAACTGGACCGCGGGGAGCGCATGGGATCGATACGCCTCGCACTTGACCTCGATCAATATCCGGCTCTCGGACTCGTCGCACGATCGGCAACCATGAAGGCACCAGGGACGGTTCTCGATTGCGGCGCTTCTCTCACGCCGCTGTTTGTCACCCTTCCCCGACCGATCCGGAGCACGACCATGCCATACGAGGCGCAAAAGCAGACCGCCGCCGACGAGAACCGCCTACGGACCCGCTACGACAATTTCATTGGCGGTGAATGGAAGGTGCCGGTGAGGGGGCGCTACTTCAAGGACATCAGTCCGATCGATGGCACCACGCTGTGCGAATTCGCGCGTTCGGACGCCGACGATGTCGAGCATGCGTTGGATGCCGCGCACGCGGCACGCCGCGCTTGGGCACGGGTCTCGCCCGCCGAGCGCGCCGCCATCCTCAATCGCATCGCCGACCGCATCCAGTCCAATGTGGCGTTGCTGGCGCGGGTCGAAACCCTCGACAACGGCAAGCCGATCCGCGAAACGCTCAACGCCGACGTCCCGCTTGCGGCCGACCACTTCCGTTACTTCGCCGGCTGCATCCGCGCGGAGGAAGGCAGCATCGGGGAAATCGATCACGACACCATCGCCTACCATTTCAAGGAACCGATGGGCGTGGTCGGCCAGATCATCCCCTGGAATTTCCCGCTGCTGATGGCGGCTTGGAAAATGGCGCCGGCGCTGGCGGCGGGCAACTGCGTCGTGATCAAGCCGGCATCGGATACGCCGATGAGCCTAGCCGTGCTGATGGACCTGATCGGTGATCTGCTGCCGCCAGGCGTGCTCAACGTGGTGTTCGGGCACGGCTCGGAGGTCGGCACGCCGTTGGCGCGCAGCCCGCGCATCGCCAAGATCTCCTTCACGGGTGAAACCAGCACCGGCAGGCAGATCATGCAGTACGCCGCCGAGACCATCATTCCGCAGACCATGGAGTTGGGCGGAAAGTCGCCGAATATCTTCTTCGCCGACGTCATGGAGCATGACGACGATTTCCTCGACAAGGCGCTGGAGGGCTTCGCGATGTTCGCCTTCAACAAGGGCGAAGTGTGCACCTGTCCGTCCCGCGCACTGGTGCACGAGTCGATCTTCGACGAGTTCGTCGAACGCGCCGTGGCCCGCGTGGCCATGATCAAGGTCGGCGATCCGCTGGACCCCGCCACGCAGATGGGGCCGCAGTGCTCGGCCGGCCAACTGGAGAAAATTCTCGGTTACGTAGACGTCGGCCGGCAGGAAGGCGCCAAATGCCTCACCGGCGGCGCGCGGGCGCAGCCTGGCGGCAGGCTGGACAACGGCTTCTTCATGCAGCCGACGGTGTTTTCCGGCGACAACAGCATGCGCATCTTCCAGGAGGAAATCTTCGGGCCGGTGCTTTCGGTGACCCGCTTCAAGGACCTGGACGATGCCATCGCGATCGGCAACGACACCGTGTACGGCCTGGGCGCCGGCGTCTGGTCGCGCAGCGTCCACAACACGTATCGCGTCGGCCGGGCCATCGAGGCCGGCCGCGTGTGGACCAACTGCTACCACCAGTATCCGGCGCACGCGGCCTTCGGCGGCTACAAGCTGTCGGGCTTCGGCCGCGAGACGCACAAGATGATCCTCGATCATTACCAGCAGACCAAGAACCTACTGGTCAGCTACGACACGCATGCTGCGGGGCTGTTCTGAGAGGCTCGTCGCTCGCATACCGGTCCGGCCGCCGTGGCCGGGCCGGACCTCCATGGAGAATGTGGTGTTGTCCGATCGGGTCGTCTTCACCGACAGAGCGCTCGAACTGCTGCGGCAACTGCGCGCGCAACACGGCGAGTTGATCTTTCATCTCTCTGGCGGTTGTTGCGAGGGCAGCGCGCCGATGTGTTTTCGCGCGGCGGACTTCCGCGTCGGCCAGCAGGACGTGCTGCTGGGCGTGGTGGACGGGTGTCCGTTCCATGTCGCCGCAGCACATTTCCGGTACGTGGCTCCTTTCCAGCTATGCATCGACGTTGTCGACGGCGGCGGCGACAGCTTCTCGCTCGAGGCAGTGGACGGCGTGCGCTTTATTGCGCACTCGCGCCTGTTCACCGATGCGGGACAGTCTCCCGTCTTCGATGACGTGTACGGCTCCAGCTTTAAGGAGAACTGAATTCCGACGCGCCGCAAGCGACGGTTATAGGAACCGAAAGAAGGCGAATGGCTGGGGCTTGATCGAGGTCAATATCCATAGGTCGGCTTCGCATAACCTCAAAACCATCAGATCGAAGGAGAATCTTCTATGACCAAGACCATGCGAGCCGCAGTCGTACACGCGTTCGGGCAGCCACTGGTGCTCGAGGAGGTACCTATCCCGGTCCCGGGACCTGGCGAAGTGCTAGTGAAGATCATTTCGACCGGCGTGTGTCATACCGATCTTCACGCCGCCGACGGAGACTGGCCGGTCAAGCCGACGCCTTCATTCATTCCAGGCCATGAAGGCGCTGGCATCGTCGCGGCGGTGGGGCCCGGCGTGAATAATCTGAAGGAAGGCGATCCGGTCGGGATCGCGTGGCTGCACGATGCTTGCGGCGGCTGCGAGTATTGCGTCGGCGGATGGGAGACCCTATGCGAATCCCAACACGACAGTGGCTACAGCGTGAACGGCACGTTCGCCGAGTACGCCATCGGATCGGCCGCCTATGTCGCACGCTTGCCCGACAATCCGGATTTCGCGGCCTTGGCTCCGATACTTTGTGCCGGTGTCACGACCTACAAAGGCATCAAGGAAACGGAGGCCAAGCCTGGCGAGTGGATCGCGATCTCTGGTATTGGTGGATTGGGTCACATCGCCATTCAGTACGCCAAGGCCATGGGCTTGCACGTCGCGGCACTCGATGTCTCCGAAGAGAAGCTGGCATTGGCCAGGCAACTGGGCGCAGAAATCGCGCTCGATGCAAGATCGCCCGACGCGGTAGCACAAATCGTGAAGCAGACAGGCGGCGGCGCGCACGGCGTGCTGGTCACGGCCGTGTCGCCGCCCGCTTTCAGCCAGGCGCTTCGCCTGGTGCGGCGCAAGGGCACGGTAAGCCTGGTGGGCTTGCCACCAGGCGATTTCCAGACTCCGATCTTCGATGTGGTGCTGAAACGGATCACATTGCGCGGCTCGATCGTTGGCACGCGCAATGACCTCGCCGAGGCGCTGGCTTTCGCCGCGGATGGGAAGGTTCGCGCCCACATCCACAAGGCGAAACTGGATGACATTAATCAGGTGTTTGCGGATCTCAAGGCCGGCAAGGTCGATGGCCGCATTGTGATCGATCTGTGATCTTGGCTGATCTCGAAACTGGCTTCAATCGTGAGGTTACCTCCGGATCGCCTACCCTCTCCCGCTCGGCCTACGACATCCACCGCTTAGCGTCTCGGATGTGCGGCCGATCTTGCTCTCTTGCGGCTCGATCCCCTAAGGGAAGGAGCCTCGGGGGACCTGGGCAGTTCATTTGATCTTAGTCAAGGCGGAGCTGCCGCACGTACCGTACCTTCCGGATCATGGCAACCAACACCATGACCATGATCACCAACGCCGACTTGCTGCGTCGTTACGACCGGCCAGGCCCGCGCTATACGTCCTATCCGACCGCGCCGCAGTTCAGCGAAAGCTTCGGCGAGGCCGAATTGCGCGAGGCAGCTCAGCTCAGCAACGGCGACCCGATCCCGCGCCGCTTGTCGCTTTATCTCCATGTCCCGTTCTGCATGAGCCCATGCTTCTATTGCGGCTGCAATCGCATCATTACCCGTGACACGGCCCGCGGTGAGGTCTACCTGACCCGCCTGTACCGCGAGATCGAACTGACCTCGGCCCTATTCGACCGCGACCGCGAGGTGATCCAGCTGCATTTTGGCGGCGGCACCCCGAACTTCCTTTCACCAGCGCAATTGGGCGAAGTGGTGGATGTGCTGCGCGGCCAATTCCGCTTCAGCAATGCGGTCAATCGCGATATTTCGATCGAGCTCGACCCTCGCTTCCTGAAACCCGACGATGTGGGCGAACTGGCCGCGGCCGGTTTCAACCGTGCCAGCCTCGGCGTACAAGATTTCGACCCCGCCGTGCAGGAAGCGGTGAATCGCATCCAGGGCGTGGACGAGACTCTGGCGATCATCGAGGCCTGCCGTACGCATGGCCTGCGCTCTGTCAACGTCGACCTAATCTACGGCCTGCCAAAGCAGACCCTGCATGGCTTCGCGCGCACCCTGGATACGATTATCGATGCGCGCCCCAGTCGCTTGGCAGTGTATGGTTACGCGCACCTGCCGGCCATGTTCAAGGCCCAGCGCCAGCTCAATGCAGACGACCTGCCACCAGCGGAAGTGAGGCTGCAGTTGCTGTGCCTGGCGATCGACAAGCTCACCACTGCCGGTTATGTGTACATCGGCATGGATCATTTCGCCCTGCCCGACGACGAGCTTGCGCTCGCCCAACAACGTGGCGGTCTGCATCGCAATTTCATGGGCTACACCACACACGCCGACACCGACCTGGTCGGCATGGGAGTCAGCGCGATCAGCCACATAGGCGACAGCTTCAGCCAGAATCCGCGCGACCTCCCCGGCTGGCAGGCCGCACTGGACGAAGGCCGCCTGCCGGTGTTCCGCGGCATGCGCCTGTCCGAGGACGACATCCTGCGCGCCGATCTGATCCAGCAACTGATGTGCCAGGGCGAAATACCGATCGGCGCGCTCGAACGCCGTCATGCGATCGACTTCCAAACGTATTTCGCCGACGCGCTGGTCCGGTTGCAGCCTCTGCGCGAAGACGGCCTGGTGCACTTCGAACCCGGGCGCATCGTGGTGACGAGACAGGGCCGGCTGTTGTTGCGTAACATCGCCATGTGCTTCGATCATTACTTACAAGTTCCGACCGATCACGCGGGTGTCGTCCCGACGCGCTTCTCGCGCGCAATCTGATCGCACCGGAGTCGCTGGCGTGAGCGCGACCACATTCCCGCGGCTCGACCACGGCATCCTTGCTGACGACGGCGACGCGCTGAAGTTCTGCTCGACCTGCGCGTTCTCCCAAGCCTGCCTGGCGCAGGGCATGGACAAGATCGCGTTGATGGACCTGCACATGCTGGTCGAACACGTCGGCCCCTTGCATGCCGGCGATCATGTGTTCCGCGAAGGCGATCCGTTCGAGGCCATCGCGGCGGTGCGCGCGGGCACGGTCAAGACCTACATGATCGACCGCAACGGCCACGAGCACGTTCTCGGCTTCCATCTGCCCGGCGAGGTGATCGGGTTGAACGCGATCGATGGCGACCGTTACCCATGCAATGCGGTCGCGTTGGACACAGTAATGCTGTGCCGGTTCTCGTTCCCGAAGATCTCGGTGCTGGCCGCGCGCCTGCCAGGGTTGCAGCAGCACCTGTTCCGGCTGATGAGCCGCGACATCGGCAATGCGATCCAGCTGGCCGGCGACTGGTCGGCCGACCAGCGCATGGCGGCGTTTCTGCTCGGGCTTTCGCGCCGGCTGGCGGCACGTGGGTTTTCGCCCGACCGCTTCCAGCTGACCATGGCCCGCACCGACATCGCCAACTACCTGCGCCTGGCGCCGGAAACCGTAAGCCGCGTGCTCAAGCGCTTCCAGGACGCGGGCCTGCTCAAGATCGATCGGCGCGAAGTGGAACTGGCCGAACGCGAACAGCTACAGGAACTGGCTGCGCCGGTACTGCGGAGCTAGACATTGAAGCGGAACCTGCTTCACGACCCCACCTGATCCAGGCATTCGCGCCTCCCTCTCGCAAGAGGGAGCGAATCGGTCGCCGACGGCTGCTGGACGATGCTGATCCCCCTTAACTTGATCCAGATCAGGGCGGACCCGGCGGAAGGAAACGAACATGCCGCGAACCTAATGGGAGAGCGGCAATGGGCAATACCCGCAAGCTTTGGCTGGGCCTGGCGGTCCTGCTAGTCGCGTCCTTCAGTGTGCTGCTGTGGGCCGGGGGCGAGATTTTCCGCGCCGCGCCGCCGATGCCGGAGAAAGTCCTGGCCGAGGATGGCAACGTGGTCTTCACCCGCACCGACATCGAGACCGGACGTCAGGTCTGGCAATCGATTGGCGGCATGCAGCTGGGCTCCATCTGGGGCCACGGCGGCTATGTCGCTCCCGACTGGAGCGCCGACTGGCTGCATCGCGAAGCGACCGGAGTGCTTGATATCTGGGCGCGTCGCGATGGCGGCATGGCCAGTTACGCCGACCTGCCGGCCGAGGAACAGGGTGCATTGCGCAGCCGTCTGCAGCAGATGATGCGGGCCAACACCTACGACCCTGCGACCAAGACGATCACCCTGAGCCACGACCGCGTCGCCGCGATCTCCAACGTCGCCGCGCACTACGAGAGCTTGTTCGGCAACGACCCGGCGACGCTCGAACTGCGCGAAGCCTATGCGATGAAACAGGACACGGTCGATACCCTGGAACACCGACGCGCGCTGATCGCGTTCTTCTGGTGGACCGCGTGGGCCGCGACCACCGAGCGCGCCAACGACAACGACAGCCAGGCCTTGGCCCCCGCTCGGGGCGGCATCGCCAACAAGAAGGTCACCTACACCAACAACTGGCCCAGCGAACCGTTGGTGGGCAACACCCCGCCGCCGGCTTTGTGGGTATGGTCGGCTTTCAGCGTGATGTTCCTGATCGCCGGTATCGCCATCCTCGGCTGGCACCATGCGGTCACCCATGAACGTGGCGAACAAGCGCACACGATCCCGGCCAGCGATCCCTTCGCCGCGTTGCGGATCACTCCGTCGATGCGCGCGGTGGCGAAATATTTCTGGGTGGTGCTGGCGTTGTTCCTGGCCCAGATCCTGCTGGGTGCGATCACCGCGCACTACCAGGTCGAGGGACAGCAGGCCTATGGCTTCGCTCTTTCCGACTACCTGCCGTACTCGCTGTCGCGGACCTGGCACACGCAGCTCGCGGTGCTGTGGATCGCGGTGGCGTGGCTGGGCACCGGCCTGTACATCGCCCCGGCTTTGTCCGGGCATGAGCCTAAATTTCAGCGCTTCGGGGTCAACTTCCTGTTCGTCTCGCTGTTGATCATCGTGGTCGGTTCGTTCACCGGCCAATGGTTCGCGGTGATGCAGAAGATGGGGTTGAAGTACAACTTCTGGTTCGGTCACCAGGGCTGGGAATACGCCGACATGGGCCGCTTCTGGCAGTGGTTCCTGTTCGTCGGCCTGCTGCTCTGGGTGACCCTGGTCGGGCGCGCGCTGTGGCCGGTGCTGCGCGGGCCGGCTAATGCTTCGAGGTCGATCATCGCTCTGCTGTTCGCTTCCACCGCTGCCATCGGCCTGTTCTTCGGCGCCGCGCTGATGTGGGGCGAGCACACCCACATCTCCGAAGTCGAATACTGGCGCTGGTGGCTGGTGCACCTGTGGGTCGAAGGCTTCTTCGAAGTGTTCGCGACCGCGGTGATGTCGCTGATCTTCACCCGCCTGGGTCTGATCAAAGCCTCCACGGCCGCCGCCGCGGTGCTGTTCGCGACCATCGTGTTCATGGCCGGTGGCGTGCTTGGCACCCTGCACCATCTGTACTTCGTCGGCACGCCGATCTCGGTGGTGGCGTTGGGCGCGAGCTTCAGCGCGATGGAAGTGGTGCCGCTGGCCTACATCGGCTTCGAGGCCTACCACACCTGGAAACTGGGCAAATCGACGCCGTGGATGGCCCGTTACCGCTGGCCGGTGATGTTCTTCATCGCGGTGTCGTTCTGGAACCTGGTCGGCGCCGGACTGTTCGGCTTCCTGATCAATCCGCCGCTGTCGCTGTACTACATGCAGGGTCTCAACCTGACCCCGCTGCATGGCCACACCGCACTGTTCGGCGTGTACGGCATGCTCGGCATCGCCCTGGTGCTGTTCTGCCTGCGCGGCTTGCGCGGACAAATGGTATGGGACACCAAGCCACTGAAGGTGGCGTTCTGGTGCCTCAACATCGGCCTGGTCTTGATGGCGCTGCTGACCTTGTTGCCGTTGGGCACGATGCAGTTGCTGGCGGCGATAGAACATGGCTACGCCCATGCGCGCTCGGCCGAGTTCATGCAGCAGCCGATCGTGGAGATGCTGGTGTGGATGCGGGTGCCGGGCGACACCATCTTCAGCATCGGCGCGGTGGCCCTGGCCTGGTTCGTGCTGCGGCTGTGGATCGCACCACGGCGCGAACCTGCCCTGGTTGGCCAGGCTACCGAAGGCGCCGATCGCTGAACGAGCGACGGCCTGGCACCTGCCGGGCCGTTGAACCTATCCGCCCTCCCTCCTTCGGAACATTCATGCCATGCGATACACACTCAGCACCTACGGCACGCCGGATATCACCGCGATAGAACAGGCCATCGCCGGATGCGATCCCGCGGTGGTTCTCGATTTCGACATCGTTGCCTCGATGGTCAGGATTTCGTCGGTGGCGACGGAAGCGGAACTGATCGACTGTCTGCGGCAAGCGGGCGTCACCACTGGAGCGGATCAACTCGTCCGCCTGCCTTCGGAATGCTGCGGCGGTTGCGGTGGCTGAAACGATGACGAGCCCGCTGTCGCCGAGCACGCTGTCGCCACGCCTGCTGGCCGACGCGCCACATCGGCTGATGTTTTTCGTCGGCGCCAGCAACGTGCTGCTGGCCATGTTGTGGTGGGCCGCGTGGCTGGTCGCCGCGCGCTGGTCACTGCCAGCGATGCCGCAGCCCACTCCCTACGCCGGCTGGCTGCATGCCTTGGTCGTGCAGTACCAAGTGTTCCCCAGTTTCATCTTCGGATTCCTGCTGACCACTTTTCCGCGCTGGATGGGCCAACCGGAATTTAGCCGCTGGCGTTATCTGCCGGTCGGCATCGGCATCTTCGGTGGCCAGATCATGGTGTTGCTGGGTGCGCTGGGTTGGGAAGCGGGGATCGTGGTCGGTCTGTTGATGACGATCGGTGGTTGGAGTGCGGGATTGGCGACCCTGGCACCGTTATTGTGGCGGGAAAAAGGCACCACCTGGCACGCACGCTCGTGCTTCGCGGCGCTGCTGCTGGGCTATGCGGGTCTGCTCGGCTTCCTGGTGTTCGTGCTCGGCGGCTCGCCGTTGTGGGTGTTCGCCAGCATCAAGCTGGGCACGTTCGGTCTGCTGCTGCCGATCTATATGACCGTTGCCCATCGCATGTTTCCGTTCTTCGCAGGTAACGTGGTCTCCGGCTACCAGCCATGGCGGCCACTATGGCTGTTGGCGGTGTTCTGGCCGCTGTGCCTGGGGCACTTGTTGCTGGAACTGACCCATGCCTACGCCTGGTCGTGGCTGGTCGACGCGCCTCTGCTGATCCTGTTCGCGACGATGCTGTGGCGCTGGTGGCCGCGCGGCCCCAAGCCGGGCCTGTTGACGGTGCTGTTCATCGGTCTGGCGTGGCTGCCGTTGGCTTTCGCGCTGTATTCGGTGCAGAGCGTCGCCTACACGATGACCGGGGTGTACTGGCTGGGTCGCGGCCCGGCGCATGCGCTGTTCGTCGGTTTCTTCGGCAGTCTGCTGATCGCGATGGTGACACGGGTGACCCAGGGCCATTCCGGACGGCCGCTGGTGATGCCTGCGGTGGCTTGGTTCGCGTTCCTGGCCATCCAGGTGGTGGCGGTGATGCGGGTCGCCGCCGAAGTCCTGCCCGACGCGGGGATGTGGCAGGCGCTGGCCGCGTGCGGCTGGCTGCTTGCATTCGCGCCATGGCTGCTGCGTATCGGCCGCATCTACCTAAGCCCGCGCACGGACGGCAAGCCCGGCTGAGGCATGAAGAAAACACGATGATCGAGTTCTACCCGCAGATCAAATACGCGCACGTGTTGATGGTGCTGCTGAGCGGAGCGCTGTTCGCATTGCGCGGCGTCGGCGTACTGGCCGGCGCGCGTTGGCCGCAGTCGTTGCCGGTGCGCTGGACCAGCTATGCCATCGACACCACGCTGCTGACCGCGGCGATGATGCTGCTGACGATCCTGCCATGGGCGATGTTCGGCAACGGCTGGTTGGGCACCAAGCTGGTGTTGCTGGTGGCGTATGTGGTGCTGGGCAGCCTGGCGTTGAAACGCGGCCGCAGCGCGCGCATGCGCGGCTGGTGCTATGGGGGCGCCATGCTGATCTATCTGGCCATCATCGGCATCGCCCGCGCTCATCATCCGCTCGGCTGGTTGCACTACGGGCTGGGCTGAGCGACGGCAACAGGATCATGTTTCCTCGAGCATGCGCCCTGACCGGTCGATCAGGATCCGGAAGCGTCGGCCCGCGTAATAGAACGTCACCCGGTACCATCCCTGGTCCTCGTCGGTACCGCGTTCGCACAAGGTGGAGATCTTCCCGGCCTGCATGAGGGCCTGGATCTGCGCGGGTGCGATACCGAGACCGGTGGCGATCACGGCGGCATCGATTTCCACCTCACGCGCACCAGGTAACGACTGGATTTGCCCCAACAAGGAACGTTCAATGGATCGGTTGGGCATATCGTTGGGCATATCGCGGACATTCCAGGAACTGGACGATCGCGTCGGGCTCCGGTGACGCGGGCATGGCGCAATCCACGCCCGCCGCATAAAGCGCTTCACGCACCCGGGACTCCGTAAACGACGCGAATCTTTGCCATTCCGGTTCGTCTGCCATCGCCTCGCCCTCGTTGCCGCTCCGCTATCGATGCATGGCCTCCAGCAGATCACCCTGCGCGAACGGTGGCCACGATCCAGATCAAGCCGCGCGCCATGCACAGATGGCAATGTGCGTGCTTTGCCGCGCATACGGCTTGACCTGGATCAAGCCGCCCACAGAAACCTACGCGTAGCGGGTACGCGCCGACCACCGGTTGATCCAGATCAATGGCCACCCCGAACCGTGCCCGTAACGTGGCTCCCGTGGCCAGTGAGCGGCTGCGCTGGGCAACAAGCCGATCCGCCTGTACCTCGCGCCCCGGCAAGGCGACGCCGCGACACACCACGAATACCTAAGGGAGTCCGCATGAAGCACGTCACCCGCTATCTGGTCCTGTTCCTCGCCGCCGCCGTATTGACCCTGTCGGCGTGTCGCGGCGACGACAAGCCCGCGGCATCCGTCACGGCCGACTCCGGCGGTTCGAGCAAGGGCGATTTCGGCCCGCCGCAGGGCAAGCCTGTCGATGCGATCCTGACTTCGCCACCGCACGTACCGCCGGCCACCGGGCGTACCGCGCCGGCCAAGGTCATCGTCACCCTGGACGTGATCGAAAAGGAGATGCCGATTTCCGAAGGTGTCACCTATACGTTCTGGACCTTCGGCGGCACCGTGCCTGGCAGCTTCATCCGTGTGCGCCAGGGCGACACCGTGGAATTTCACCTGCGCAACATGCCCGAATCCAAGATGCCGCATAACATCGACCTGCATGGCGTCACCGGCCCGGGTGGCGGTGCGGCATCCAGCTTCACCGCGCCGGGGCATTCCTCGCGCTTCACCTTCAAGGCGCTCAATGCCGGCCTTTACGTGTACCACTGTGCCACCGCGCCGGTCGGCATGCACATCGCCAACGGCATGTACGGCCTGATCCTGATCGAACCGCCCGAAGGCCTGCCGCCGGTCGACAAGGAGTACTACGTGATGCAGGGCGATTTCTACACCCTGGGCAAGTACCGCGAGAAGGGCTTGCAGGGCTTCGACATGGAAAAGGCGATCGACGAAAACCCGAGCTACGTGCTGTTCAACGGCAAGGAAGGCGCATTGACCGGCGACAACGCATTGACCGCCCATGTCGGCGACAACGTGCGTCTGTATGTGGGCAACGGCGGCCCGAACCTGGTGTCGAGCTTCCATGTCATCGGCGAGATCTTCGACAAGGTCTGGTACGAGGGTGGCCGGCACTACCAGGAGAACGTGCAAACCACGCTGATCCCTTCCGGTGGCGCGGCGATGATGGAATTCCATCTGGAAGTGCCTGGCAGCTACGTGATCGTCGACCACAGCATCTTCCGTGCGTTCAACAAGGGCGCACTGGCCATCCTCAAAGCCGATGGCGCCGAGAACAAGGCGATCTATTCCGGCAAGGAAGTCGACTATGTGTATCTGGGTAACCGCGCGCAGCCGAACATGACGGCAGTGGCGACGGCGGCGAAATCCGCGCACACCGGCGACCTCACCATCGAAGAGCAGGTTGCCGCCGGCAAGGAACTGTTCAACGGCACCTGCGCCACCTGCCACCAACCCAATGGCGACGGTTTGCCCGGGGTATTCCCGCCGCTGGCCAAGTCCGATTACATCGCCGCCGACCGGAAGCGCCTGACCAGCGTGATGCTGCATGGCTTGCAGGGCCCGGTGACGGTTAACGGCAAGGAATACGACTCAATCATGCCGCCGATGAACCAGCTCACCGACGACGAAGTCGCGCAACTGGCTACTTATGTCCTCAACAGCTGGGGCAATCCGGGCGGGCATGTGACCAAGGCCGAAGCGGCCGAGACGCGCAAGGCCAAACCCGCCAACGGTTCGGAAGGACACTGAACGATGCGTCGCCTGGCAGCCCTGCTGTTGCTGGTTCCGTTCGCCGGTCTGGCTGCCGGCGCGGTGGAATACGCAAGGCTGCCGGGCGGCAATTTCCGCACCGCGCTGAAGTACGAGGACCGCAAGGGCGATACTCGCATCGCCCCGTTCGCGTTGATGCGCAAGCCGGTGACCAATGCGGAATTCCTGGCCTTCGTCCAGTTCCGCCCGCAATGGCGCCGCGATCGCGTCGCAGGCGTGTTCGCCGAACCGCGTTACCTCTCGCATTGGGCCGGCGCCGACACGCTTGGCGCCAAGGCCTTGCCGCAGCAACCGGTGGTCCAGGTCAGCTGGTTCGCCGCACAGGCCTATTGCGAGTCGCAGGGCGGACGCTTGCCGACCTGGGACGAGTGGGAATATGCAGCGGCAGCCGATGAAACCCGTCGCGACGCACGCCGCGACCCAGCCTGGCGCGAACGCATCCTGCGCTGGTATTCGCGTCCATCCAACCAGGCGCTGGCGCGTACCGGACTACAGGCGCCCAACGTCTATGGCGTGCAGGACTTGCATGGCCTGGTCTGGGAATGGACTGAGGATTTCTCCTCGCTGTTGGTCTCCGCCGACAACCGCAACCAGGGCGACGCCGACAAGGCGAAGTTCTGCGGGGCCGGCGCCCTGTCGATGAACGATCGCGAGAACTACGCGGTGCTGATGCGGGTGGCGATGCTGTCCTCGCTCGAGGCCGAAGACACCACCGCCAACCTCGGTTTCCGTTGCGCAAAGGACCTGAAATGAAACGACCACTGCGCCTGTTCGCGATCCTCGCGCTGTGCGCACCGGCCTTCGCCGCACCCGCACCCAAGCCGTTGCCGCGCGATTCGGTCTATCAACTTCCGGTGCAGCTCACCGACCAGGACGGCAAGCGCTTCGAATGGAGCAGCCGTCGCGGCAAGGTGCAATTGGTGTCGATGTTCTACACCTCGTGCCAGTACATCTGCCCGTTGATCGTGGAAAGCGGCAAGGCGGTGGAAAGGCAACTGGCACCGGCCGAACGCGTACGCCTGGGCATCCTGCTGGTCAGCATGGACCCCAAACGCGATACACCCACGGCGCTGATGTCGGTCATCAACCAGCGCAAGTTGGACCGTGCACGCTGGACCCTGGCCAGTCCCGCGTCCAACGACGTGCGCGAAATCGCCGGCGTGCTCGGTATCCGCTACCGCGCGCTAGCCGACGGTGAGTTCAACCATACCAGCGCGCTGGTCCTGCTGGACGGCGACGGCCGCATCCTCGCCCGCACGGAACAGATGGGCAGCAAGCCCGATCCCGAATTCATCGCCGCCGTGCGTCGCGCGACGGCGAAGCCCTGAACTACAATCTACGGAGTCCCAAAGCATGAAAAACCTGCACGCCCTCACCCTCGGCCTGGCTCTGCTCGGCTGCGCCGCCCATGCCAACGCCGCGGCCAATTGCACGCTCAAGCTCAAAGCCGATGACCGCATGCAATTCGATCTGAAGACCGCGACCGTTTCCTCCTCGTGCGCGACGATCAACATCGAGCTGGCGCATACCGGCAAATTGCCGGTCACCGCGATGGGCCACAACGTGGTGATCAGCACGACCCAGGACGTAAGCGCCATCAGCACGGCCGGGATGAAGGCCGGCGCCGGCGCCAATTACGTACCCAGGGGCGACGCGCGCGTGCTTGCTTCCACGCCGATGGTCGGCGGCGGCGGCAAGACCGCGGCGAAATTCGCCGGCAGCAAACTCAAGGCCGGTGGCGACTACAGCTTCTTCTGCTCGTTCCCGGGCCACTCGGGAATCATGAAGGGCAAGCTCATCGTCGGTAAGTGATCCAAATCGATCCGGTTTGATCCAGATCAAGTCGCTCTGCAGCCAGGTCCGGAAAATGGGCCGCAGCACAGCAGGGGCACACGCATGAGCGAACAAGCAATCCGGTCCACAACCGGCGGGGATACCGGCACGTCCGGTTTCTACAACGACAAGGTGGTGCGCCAGTTCACGATCGCCTCGATCGTCTGGGGCATCGTCGGCATGGCGGTGGGGGCCCTGATCGCCGCGCAGCTGTACTGGCCGGCATTGAACTTCGACACCGCCTGGCTGAGTTTCGGCCGACTGCGTCCTATCCATACCAATGGCGTGATCTTCGCCTTCGGCGGCTCGGCGTTGTTCGCCACCAGCCTGTATGTGGTCCAGCGCACCTGCCATGTCCGCCTGATTTCCGACAAGCTCGCTTCGCTGGTGTTCTGGGGCTGGCAACTGTGCCTGGTGGCGACCGTGGTGACCCTGGCCGCGGGCATGAGCCAGGGCAAGGAATACGCGGAGATGGAATGGCCGGTCGATCTGCTGATCACCGTCGTCTGGGTGGCCTATGCCTGGCTGTTCTTCGGCACCATCGCCAAGCGCAAGGTCAAGCACATCTATGTGGCCAACTGGTTCTTCGGCGCGTACATCGTCGCCATCGCCTTGTTGCACATCGTCAACAACCTGGCGGTGCCGGTCAGCCTGACCAAGTCGTATTCTGTCTACACCGGCGCGGTCGATGCGATGGCGCAATGGTGGTACGGGCACAACGCGGTCGGCTTCATGCTGACCACCAGCTACCTGGGCATGATGTATTACTTCGTGCCCAAGCAGGCCGGGCGCCCGATCTATTCCTACCGCCTGTCGATCGTGCACTTCTGGGCGCTGATCTCGGTGTACATGTGGGCCGGCCCACACCATCTGCACTACACCGCCCTGCCGGACTGGGTGCAGTCGGTGGGCATGGTGTTCTCAATCGTGCTGCTGGCGCCGTCGTGGGGCGGCGCGATCAACGGCATCATGACCCTGTCCGGGGTCTGGCATAAGCTGCGCACCGATCCGATCCTCAAGTTCCTGATCGTTGCGTTGAGCTTCTACATGATCGCAACCTTCGAAGGCCCGATGCTTTCGATCAAGACGGTCAACTCACTGAGCCACTACACCGATTGGACCATCGGCCACGTGCATGCCGGCGCGCTGGGCTGGGTGGCGATGATCACCATCGGTTCGCTGTATTCGATGTACCCGCGCACGCTGGGGCTGAAGGGCATGTATTCGACCCGGCTGATCGACACGCACTTCTGGATGCACACCATCGGCGTGGTCTTCTACATCTGCGCGATGTGGATCGCCGGCATCACCCAGGGTCTGATGTGGCGCGCGACCAATGCCGACGGCACCCTCACCTACGCCTTCGTCGAATCGCTCAACGCCACCTATCCCTATTACCTGGGCCGCTTGCTCGGCGGGCTGCTGGTGCTGGCCGGCATGGTGGTGATGGCGTGGAACTTCTGGCGCACCTGGCAGCTGGGCCACGCGGCCGCACCGCAGCCGGTGCTGGTGCCGGATATCGCCGAAGCGCGGGCATGAGGAAATACTGATGAGTCTTGGACACGAAAAAATAGAGAAGAACGTCGGCTTGCTGATTGCGCTGATCGCGGTGGCGCTGTCGCTGGGCGGGCTGGCTGAAATCGTGCCGCTGATGCACCAGGCGGAGGCCATCACGCCTCTGCCAGGCGTCAAACCGTATCCGGCACTGCAACTGGCCGGTCGCGACGTCTATGTGCGCGAAGGCTGCGGCAACTGCCATACCCAGATGATCCGTACGCTCCGCTTCGAGACCGAACGCTACGGCCACTATTCGCTGGCCGGCGAATCGGTCTACGACCGGCCGTTCCTGTGGGGCTCCAAGCGCACCGGACCGGATCTGGCGCGCATCGGCGGCCGCTATTCGGACGACTGGCACCGCGTGCACCTGACCGACCCGCGTGCAGTGGTGCCGGAATCGAACATGCCGTCGTTCCCCTGGCTGGCTGGATCCTCCATCGATGGCGCCGACCTTTCCGCGCGCATGCGCACGCTGCAGCGCATGGGCGATCCGTACACCGATGCGCAGATCGCGCAGGCAGCCAAGGACGTATCGGACAGTTCCGAACTCGACGCCGTGATCGCCTATCTGCAAGGCCTCGGCAAGCACGCACCGAAGGGAGGTTGAGGAATGCTTTCCGGAATCATCACCACTGTGCTGTTGCTGTTGTTCGTGGGCGGCTGGATCTGGGCCTGGCGGCCGGCACGCAAGACCGGCTTCGACGCCGCCGCGCGGCTGCCGCTGGATGAGAACGAACGCGCGCAAGTCAAGGGAGACCAGCGATGATCGCAACCGGATGGTCGTGGTACGTCATTGCGCTGGCGGTGCTGAACATCTTCGTGCTGGTATGGCTGCTCTGGTATACGGCCAAACGGCGCCCGGGCGATCCCAGGCCGGAGGACACCAGCCACTACTGGGACGGCGACCTCACCGAATACAACAAGCCGATGCCGCGCTGGTGGATCCAGGGTTTCTATCTGACCATCGTCTTCGCCATCGGCTACGTGCTCTGGTACGGCGGCCTGGGCAAATACGCGGGCATCAGCGGCTGGAGTTCCCAGCAGGAGCATGCGCTGGACAAAGCGGCCTCGGACGCCAACCTGGCAGAGACCTTCCGTCCATACGCCGGCCAATCGATCGACCGCCTGGCCGGCGATCCGCAGGCGTTGAAGTTGGGACGCTCGATCTTCGCCAATACCTGCGCCACCTGCCATGGCTCCTCCGCGCAGGGCGCGATCGGCTACCCCAACCTGGCCGACGACATTTGGCACTGGGGCGGCGAACCCGACCAGGTCCTGCAGACCGTGCTCGATGGCCGCGATGGGGTAATGCCCGAGTGGGGTCCGGTACTGACCAGCATGGGTGGCGACAATGCGATCGACTACACCGTCGCCTATGTGCGCGTATTGAACACGCCCGGCCAATCGGTGCAGAACGACTACCTGGCCGCGCAAGGCAAGAAGCTTTACGACGGCGTTTGCGTGGCTTGCCATGGCGCCAACGGCAAGGGTAACCAGGAACTGGGCGCCCCCGATCTGACCGACGATTACTGGCTGTACGGCAGCAGCAAAGAAAGCCTGCGCCAGACCATCGCCAAGGGTCGTCACGGGGTGATGCCGGCGCACCGCGAACTGCTGGGTGAAACCCGTGCGCGTCTGGCTGCGGCCTATGCCTGGTCGTTGTCGCGCAAGACCGAACAAGCCGCGGCAGCTGCCCCATGAGTTGGCCGGCGCCGGCGCCGGCGGACTATCCGTTGCGTCCCTTGGTGCAGCGGGTCGGGGCGATCCTGTGGCCGAGCTTCTTCGCCGCCGGGGTGGCGACCATGGTGTTCTTCGCTCTGGTCGATCCGTTGGAACTGCGCGACATGACCTTCCCGGATATCCAGATCAGCCGCGGCGTGGGTTACACCATCGGCTTCTTCATGTTCTGGCTGGCGACTGCATCTTCGAGCCTGTTCACCTGGCTGCTGCTGCGTCCGGCCAGCCGATTCAACAAGACGCTGCCTCTGGAATAAGCAAACGCGGTGAACAGAAAAATCGACATTGACCTGCTGGATGACGGCGGCGGTTCGCATTACGTCAAGGAACGCAAGGTCTATCCGCGCGACATTTCCGGCCGCCTGGACCGTCTGCGCAAGCTGGCGGTGGCTTGGCTGCTGGGCATGTATTACGTGTTCCCATGGCTGCGCTGGGACGGCCGCCAGGCGGTACTGTTCGATCTGCCGGCGCGCAAGTTCCATGTATTCGGGCTGACTTTCTGGCCACAGGATTTCACTTTCCTGGCCATGCTGCTGGTGATCCTGGCGCTGCTGCTGTTCTTCATCACCGCGTTGGCCGGACGCCTGTGGTGCGGCTATGCCTGCCCGCAGACGGTGTGGACGGAAGTGTTCCTGTGGATGGAACGCTGGACCGAAGGCGATCGCAACAAGCGCATGAAACTGGACGCGGGCCCCTGGAACCGCGAGAAAATCCTGCGCAAGGGCGGCAAGCACGTGCTATGGCTGCTGTTCGCGTTGTGGACCGGTTTCACCTTCGTCGGCTTCTTCACTTCCATCGTCGATCTCGGCGCGCGCCTCTGGCCGCTCGCCTGGAACGGCTGGGAAAGTTTCTGGGTGTTCTTCTATGCACTTGCCACCTGGGGCAACGCCGGCTTCCTGCGCGAGCAGGTGTGCAAGTACATGTGCCCGTATGCGCGCTTCCAGAGCGCGATGTTCGATCGCAACACCCTGATCATCGCCTACGACCCGATGCGCGGCGAACCGCGCGGTCCGCGCAAGCGCGGTCTCGGCGATATCGTGGCGCGCGGCCGTAGCCTGCTCGACAAGATCACTGCCTACGATTACGTGTTTCGCGCCAGCAGCCATCCCAGCGCCGCCGACGCACGGGCCCAGGCGCGCGGTACGATCAGTTTCGCCGAAGCCGGAGTCGCGGCCGAACCGCTACCGAAATTCCAGGCTCAGGAACTCGGCGACTGCATCGACTGCACCATGTGCGTGCAGGTCTGCCCGACCGGCATCGACATCCGTAACGGCCTGCAATACGAATGCATCGCCTGCGGCCTGTGCATCGACGCCTGCGACGAGGTGATGGACAAGATGGGCTTCGCCCGCGGCCTGATCCGCTATTCCACGCAGAACGCGATCGACGGCAAGCCCTCGCGGATACTGCGCCCGCGCGTGCTGGTGTACGGCGCGCTCCTGCTGACGCTGGCGACGGCCTGGGTCTGGGGTATCGGCGCACGCACTCCGTTGATCGCCGAGGTCCTGCGAGACCGCAACGCGCTGTACCGGATGGATGGGGATGGCATCGACAACGGTTATACGCTGAAGCTGGTCAACAAGACCGATGCTGCGCAGGAATACCGCATCACTCTGGAATCGGCCGACGCCGCCATCGTCCTCGGTCAGCGCATGCCCAGCGTGGTAAAGGCCGATGCCGAACAGGTCGTGTCGCTGCCGATCGAGGTCACTGCACCGGAAACACTGAAGGGGCGTCATGAAATCCGCTTCGTGATCGAGTCGACCGATCGCAAGATCCGCAAGACCGTCGACAGCAGCTTCTTCGGACCTCTCTGATGAACCCGCAAACGCCGCCGCCTGAAAGTAAATCATCGCCCTGGAACCAACCGGTGATGTGGTTGGTGCTGGGCATGCCGGCGGCGGTGGTGATCGCCGGGATCATCATGATCGTGATCGCCGGTCGCGGCGACAGCATCGACACGGTACCCGACCAGGTCCGGCGCACTGCGCAGATCCAGACCGCCGATCTGAGTCCCGATCAGTTCGCCAGCGACAAGAAGCTCAGCGGGATCATGCGCATCGATCCGGAGCGGAACCTGGTGGAAGTGCTGCCGGTCACCGGCGACTTCGACCATTCCGCGCCGCTGCGCCTGCAACTGGTGCACCCGGCCCGCCAGGAACATGATCGGGATCTGCTGCTTCAGCCGACTGAACTGGGTTGGCGCATCGACGCCCGCGTCGACGTCAGCCACGACTGGGATGTGCGCCTGGGGCCCGGCGATGCGCATTGGCGGTTGCAGGGCCATCTGCCCAAAGGCCAACTTGCGACTCACCTGCATCCGCGGTTGCAGACGCAGTAGGCCATGCGATGGCGATCATGATGAACCCCGCCGTGTCCGCGAATGATGACCCGCGCCTGGCCACCGGCGATGGTTGCCATCATTGCGGTGAAGTCCTGCCCGTTCTGCCTGCGCGGCTGGTACTGGATGGCATGCCGCGCCTGTTCTGCTGCCAGGGCTGTGCGGCCGCCGCGCAATGGATCGGCGAAGCCGACCTGGGCGACTACTACCGCCTGCGCAGCGAGCACGCCACCCGGGTCGGCACCGAAACGCTCGACCTCGGGGTATGGGACCGCGACGAAGTACTGGCCGAACACGCGCACAACGTTGAAGGCGGCCGCGAAATCACCCTGCTCACCGACGGCATGCATTGCGCGGCGTGCGCGTGGTTGATCGATCGCGCCCTGGCGCGTGAGCCGGGAGTGATCGACGCCGGCGCCAACGCGGTCACCGGACGCATCCGCCTAGCCTGGAACCCGCGCGTGACCTCGCTGTCGCAACCACTGCGGCGCCTGGTCGCACTGGGCTACCGCCCCTATCTGGCCAGCGGCGAGGCCCGTGAACAGGCGCGCCGCAGCGAGCGCAACCGCGATCTGATCCGCCTCGGTATCGCCGGACTCGGTTCGATGCAGGCGATGATGTTCGCCGAGGCGTTGTACCTGGATTTCGGCAACACCATGGCGTTACCGACCCGCGATTTCTTTCGCTGGATCACTTTCCTGGTCTCAACCCCGGTGGTGTTCTACGCCGGCGGGCCGTTCCTGACGGGAGCCTGGCGCGAACTGCGCCTGCGCCAACCGGGAATGGACACGTTGGTCGCCGGCTCGACCCTGTTGGCCTATATCGCCAGCGTGTTCGAAACCCTGCGCGGCGGCGCCCACGTCTGGTACGACGCGGCGGTGATGTTCGTGTTCCTGCTGTTGTGCGCGCGCATGCTGGAACGGCGTGCACGCAACATCGCCAGTGCGCAGGTCGATGCACTGGCCCGGGCACGACCCGCGTTCGCCACCCGGCAACGCAGCGACGGCAGTCGCGAGACCGTGCCGATCAGTGCGCTGGTGCACGACGACATCGCCTGCGTGGCGATTGGCGAAGTGGTCCCGGCCGATGGCGTGCTGCTGGAACCGGCGCGTTTCGAGGAAGCCCTGCTGACCGGCGAATCGCATCCCATCGACAAGATCGCCGGCGATCGGGTCTTCGCCGGGACCGTATGCCGCGAGCAACCGGCGCGGCTGCGGGTTGCCGAAACCGGCAGCGCCACGCGTCTATCGCAATTGACGCGGCTGGTCGAACAGGCGCAAGCGCAGCGTCCGGCCCTGGCACGCGGCGCCGAACGCATCGCCCGCCATTTCGTCGTCGCCTTGTTGCTGGTGTCGCTGGTCGTGTACCTGGGCTGGCGCGCGTACGATCCCACGCGCGCCTTCGAGGTCACCTTGGCTCTGCTGGTGATCAGTTGTCCGTGCGCGTTGTCGCTGGCGGTGCCGGCGGCGCTGGCCGCCGCGCATGGCGCACTGGCCAAGTTGGGCGTGTTGCCGCTGCGCGACAATGCGCTGGAACGGTTGGCGCAGGCGACCGACATCGTGTTCGACAAGACCGGCACGCTCAGCGATGGATGTCCGCAGTTGGCCAAGGTCGAAGTGTTCCCGGGGATGGACGAAGATCGCGCGTTGCGTATCGCCACCGCGCTGGAGCGCGACAGCGGCCATCCGATCGCCCGCGCGTTCGCCGGCCGCGCCATCACCGATGCCGCGCAAGCACAGGAGATCCGCGCGGTCCCGGGACACGGCGTCGAGGGTGTCGTCGATGGCCGATATTGGCGCCTCGGCCAAGCCGGTTTCGCCGCCGCGGCCGACGACGATGGCCGCGTATGGCTCGGCGACGGTCAACAGGTCGCCGCCTGCTTCACCCTGCAGGAATCCGAACGCGATGGTGCCCGCGCAGCGATCGACGCGCTGCATGCGCAAGGGCTGGTCGTGCATCTGTCCAGCGGCGATGGTGAAGCGGCGGTGCGCGGTTTCGCCCAGCAGGTCGGCATCGACAAGGCGCATGCGCGGCAATCGCCGGAGGACAAGCTCGCCTTCGTCCATGGCTTGCAGCGCCAAGGTCGAGTGGTTGCGATGGTTGGCGACGGCCTCAATGACGCTCCGGTGCTGGCCGGTGCCGATGTCTCATTGGCTGTGGCCGAAGGAGCGGCGCTAGCCCAACGCGTCGCCGACCTGGTCCTGACCGGGCGCTCGCTGCAACGGGTACCGCAGGCGATCAACGTCGCGCGGCGCACGCGGAGGGTGATCCGGCAGAATCTGGGTTGGGCGCTGGCTTACAACCTGCTGGCCCTGCCCTTGGCTGCGGCTGGTTTGGTAACACCGTGGCTGGCTGCACTGGGCATGGCCATGTCCTCGCTCGCCGTGACGATCAACGCCCTGCGCCTGACCCGCGTGCCGACGAGCGGGATCTCATTGCGATGAACATCTTGCTGTTCCTGATTCCGCTCAGCCTGTTGCTGCTGGTCGCCGCGGGCTGGGCCTTCGTCTGGGCGGTCAAGCGTGGCCAGTTCGAGGATTTGGACACGCCGGCGATCGACATACTGCGCAACGATCTGCACGAGCAACCGCAAACAACTGCAGGCGCCGACGCGGGTGTGGGTGCGGATGCGGTCAATCGCGCGATAGCCGACAAGACCGAAGCATGCGACGACAAGGCACGCGACGACCATGCCGATTGACTGGCTGACCTTGGGCGCGGCGGCGTTGACCGGATTGATGGGCGGGGCCCATTGCGCCGCGATGTGCGGCGGTATCGCTACCGGGTTTTCGGCGATGGCGCCGCGCGGCGGCTGGATCACCGCTCTGGAACCCAACCTGGGTCGCGTGCTCGGCTACACGTTGGCGGGCGTCATTGTCGGGGCCTTCGGTCACGGCATTCTCGGTCTGGCCCAGCTCGATTGGCTGAGCACCGGTTTGCGTGCAGCGGTGGGATTGGTGCTGATCGTCGCCGCGTTGCGTCTGCTCGATCGCCGCGGTCGACTCGGTTTTCTGTCACGCCCCGATGCAGGACTGTGGCGAACACTACGGCCGCTGCAGCGTGTGCTGCTACCTGCCGACAGTCGCGGTAAACGCGTCGCTCTGGGCATGCTGTGGGGCTGGATGCCATGTGGGCTCAGCACCACTCTGTTGGCCGCGGCCTGGCTGCAGGCCGATGCGATCAATGGCGGCCTGACCATGGCTGCGTTCGGCCTTGCTACCCTGCCGGTGATGCTGCCGCTGACTTGGTCCGGGGCACGCTTGGGGCGTTGGCTGCAACGGCCGGCGTGGCGAAACGCGGCGGCGGGAATAATCCTCCTGGCCGGCTTGCTGACTCTGGCCTCGCCCTGGCTGATCCACGTGCCTGGCACGCATGCGCTGCTTAGCGCGCTAGGCTGCGCCAGCCCGCCCTCCTGAACGCGGTCAGCCGCCGACAGCGCCTAGAGCAAGTGTTCGATCAATTGATCGAGTCGCCCTAAGTCTCTTCTTCGTCAAGCAACCTTCGTTTTCCACTCCTGAAACGACGGCTCGATTCCCAAGAAATATTTCATCTCGTCAACTGCCGAGTTGGCACATGTCCGCTATGGGTCGGAAGCCGACTCCCGCAGTTCGTCACTGGAGTTGTGACGACACTGCTCCTCAAGTCGTAGCCATTCCTTCCGTTGGCGCACAACCTAGCATTCGGGCACGAGCGAAAACACGTGTGCGGCGGTCGGACCGCAAGCCCTTCAGCCATCCAAGTCGGCGAGGTGCAGTGTCGATGCGGCGAGTCTAAGCTTTGCGTGTCACTTCCGGCCCACTGCCAAACTCACCCTTTCGAGGACCCATACCTAGCGTTCCGCGAACTGTGGCAAGTCGTCGTGTATCTCGTACCACTCAGCCTTCGAGGCGACGAAATAATGCGCGGTCGGCGGCGCTGGCAGCGGCGTATCGAGTGTCCCCACCCGCAAGCGCACGACATCCGGCATTGCGTCGCGGCGACTGATGATCGGCGAACCGCAGTTGGAACAGAAGATGCGATGAACACCTGGCGAAGAATTGTATGCCTTCAGCGCCGACTCGCCCTCGATGACGACGAAGTCACCTGCCGCGACGGGCGCATTGGTCGCAAATGCAGTAGCGGTCGCCTTGCGACAGAGCGAACAGTGGCAATAAATTGCCGCACCAAGCTTGCCGCGAACTTCGTATTTCACTGTGCCACAGAGACAACTGCCCTTATGCATAAAGGCTCCCGTCATTGCTTCGTTGGATCCCCGATAGACCACGCAACGCCATCACCCCGCTCCATCCTGGCCATTGCAGCCATGTCACCTGCAGACAGAGCAAAGGAGAAGAGATCCGCGTTCTCCTTCATTCGTTCGGGTTTCGTGCTCTTGGGCAACACGGGATAACCATTCTGGACTGCCCATCGCAGCAGCACCTGGGCTTCCGTTACCCCGTGCTTGGCAGCGAGCGCCTTGAACGGTGAATCCGATCGTTGGCCGTCGGCCTTCATCGCGTCCGTCTTTGCGCTCTCGTGCCCAGGCGCGTCTCGCCATGTGGCAAGTGGCACGAGGCTACTGTAGGCGATCGGGGCGATCCCGTTTTGCTTCAGGTACGCAACCAACTCCGGCTTCTGCGACCACGGATGAAGTTCGATTTGGTTCGCGTGAGGAAGGGGCAAGCCCGCGGCCTTGAGTGCCTCGACGTGCCGGATGCCGAAATTGCTCACGCCGATGGCGCGTGCCCGTTTCTGTTCGTAGAGAGTGACTAGCCCGCGCCATTGGGCCAGCCGCTGCTCAGGGTCGAACGTAGCGTGGATGAGGTAGAGATCGACGTAGTCGAGCCCGAGCCTCGAGAGGCTTTCCTCGAAGGACGCAATGGTCGTTGCCGTCGTCTTCGGCGTCTCTCCCCACGCCGAGTTACCTGGCCACAGCTTCGTGGTGACGAAGAGGTCGCGGCGCGTCAGGCCTGTGTGTTGGAGGGCGCGCTTGATGCCTGCGCCGACTCCAGCTTCGTTCTTGTAGACCTCTGCGGTGTCGACGTGCCGATAGCCGAGGCGGATCACCTCGCCGACCGCGGCTTCTGCCTCCTCATCAGGAATGAGATACGTGCCGAATCCAAGAAACGGGATCTCGATGCCGTTTCCCAATGCGCGCGTGTGTTTATTGGTCATTGTAGTCTCTTCCTCAACTGTGGACTTGCATGACATCCAGTATCTGTCCGTGAAGCGCGAGTCTCAATGATAGGAAAGCCACTTATTATGCTCGTTCGTCCAAATCTCTGGACGTTGTGCGATTTTCGGCCGAGACTGGTAGGCATGAAGGACACACACAGGCTTCTGGTGGATCCGCTCGGCGAGGCACTCCACTTCCTGCGGATGAGCGGCAGCTTTTATTGCCGCTCGGAGTTGACCGCGCCCTGGGCGCTGACTCTTCCGGCAATGGAGGATCTCCTGACCTTCCACGTGGTGACGTCGGGCAGGTGCTGGCTCGAGGCGGAGGGCGACGAGCCTCGCCGGCTCGAGCCGGGAGATCTAGTGCTGCTCCCGCGCGACGGGCACCGCCTCTCAAGCGACCCGGGCGCTCCCGCGTCGCGGCTCGACGATCTCCTCCAAGAGCAGGTGCAGGTGAGCGAGCGCTACTCGATCCTGCACCACGGCGGCGGCGGCACGGCGACGAGCCTCGTCTGCGGCGCCGTGCGCTTCGATCACCCCGCCGCCCATCACCTCGTCAAGCTCTTGCCGAGAGTCATCCACGTCGAGGCGTCGAGTACGCCGCACCTGGCGATGACGGATTGGATGCAGAGCACGCTCCGCCTCATGGCTGCGGAAGCCAGGGAGCTGCGGCCCGGTGGCGAGACTGTCATCACACGCCTCGCCGACATCCTCGTCATCCAGGCGATCCGCGCTTGGATCGAGCGCGACCCTGCTGCGCAAACGGGCTGGCTGGGAGCGCTGCAGGATGCGCAGATAGGCCGCGCGATCGCGCTTATCCACCGCGACCCATCGCGCCCTTGGACGGTGGCGTCGCTCGCGAGCGAAGTCGCGATGTCACGCTCGGGGTTCGCAGCGCGCTTTACCGAGCTCGTAGGCGAGCCAGCCATGCAGTACGTCACGCGCTGGCGCATGCATATCGCGCTCACCTGGCTCAGGGCGGATGAGGCGGCACTGAGTGAGTTGGCGGGCCGTCTCGGCTACCAGTCCGAAGCCGCGTTCAGCCGCGCGTTCAAGCGTTTCATGGGTATCTCGCCGGGCGCTGCGCGACGCGGCGCCCAGTGCTAGCGCGCCCGTCAGCTGGAGGCTGGAACTCGTTGATACTTGGTTGCCGTCTACTTCCGAGAATGAGCTTGGCTCCGCGAAGCGAAGACGTTCTGCCCGCGTAAGAACCGACCTTCGTTTCTGGACGTCTGGTTTGGGTCGGAAGCTGCCCTTCCCTACTTGCGATAAACATTCCTAATCAGGATTCACGAGGAACCTTGTTGCTCACATGTTTGGGGAATCTCCTTCAGCGAGCGATAGTTTAATGCTGTGCACCGCCAGCAAGCTGATCAGCTGCCAACATGATTGTGGCGCACAGTCCACCGCCTTCACGATTGCTCAGCCGCAGCGTGCCACCCAGCGACTGCGTTAGCTGCTGTGCAATCGCCAAGCCCAGCCCCGTGCCACCGCTGCTGCGGCCGCGCGAGGACTCCAGCCGATGGAACGGTTGCAGCACCGCTTCCAACTGATCCTCGGGGATGCCGGGACCTCGATCCAATACGTCAATGCATACTCGGCCGTCCTGATCGATGCGCAGCGTAGCTTCCGCGCTGCCGCCGTATGCCAACGCGTTGTCGATCAAGTTCTGCACGACGCGACGCAGGACTTGGGGATGCGTCTGCACCGAGGCTTGGTCGCCCTCGGTGCGCTGCACGGCTTTTCCCGTGTCTTGATAGTCGCCCACCACGCTATCAAGGAAGGACGGCAGGTCCAGTCGCACCGAGGGGCCCAGGGCAACATTGGCACTGCGGGCATAGTTAACACCTTCGCGCACCAAATGACTGATCTGGTCGACATCGTCCAGCAGGCGGGCTTGCTCGGGACTTTCATCCAGGGACTCCAGTCGCAAGCGCATGCGCGTGATGGGTGTCTGCAGATCGTGCGAGATCGCGGCCAGGATCTGCATACGCTCGGTGACATGCGCAGACACGCGCGACTGCAGGGCATTGAGAGCGCGCGCGGCCTTCGCGACCTCGCTGGGGCCTTCCTGCGACAGCGGCGGCCCTGCATGTGCGGGATCCAGCCGCTCGGCGGCATCCGCCAACCGCGCCAGCGGTCGCGTGACCAGCCGCACCGCCAGCCATGTGCATGCCAGCAGCAAAGCCACTTGGGCGGCCAGCATCCACGGCAACCAGCGTGCGATGGGCATAAGCGATGGCGTGACCTCGATGGTCAGCGGTTGCCCGTCGGCAAGCGTCAGTTCCACCTCGTAACGCTCGGGCGAAGCGGACACGGCGCGTGGCCGCAGCGGGTAACGATGCCGAAGCGCGTCGTCGACCAGCGCCGTCACCTGGCGCGCGCGATCACTCGCCAGCGACGTGCCTGGTTGCGCCGGACGCAAGAGATAGCGGTAGGTCCGGCGCTCCAACCGCGGAAGCCATTGCGTTCTCTCCGCAGGCGGAAGGTGTTCGAGCAAGGCGACGCTTACCGGAATGTCTTCTTCCAAGTTGGTGAGCATCATCGAGCGCGTGGCGGTGGCGCGTTCGTAAAACAACAAGGCGAACGACAATGCATGCGCCAACAGCAAACCGGCACCCAGGATCAGAAGCACACGCGCGGCCAGAGTACGCGGCAGTAGGCTCAAACCCGATGCGCGCCCCTCTTGGCTCATGCTTCCTCTCCGATCAAGGTGACCAACTGGGAGAACACATAACCTTCGCTGCGTACCGTCTTGATATACGTCTGCTCGCGTGGGCCATCGCCCAGGCGTTGCCTCAACCGGCTGACCAACAGATCGATGGAACGATCGAATACTTCCGCATCGCGTCCCTGCGTCAGATTGAGCAGCTGGTCGCGGCTGAGCACGCGCTGTGGATGATCGATGAATACGCGTAGCAGCCGGAACTCCGCGCCGCTGAGCGGATAGGCCGTGCCGTCTTCGTCCAGCAGATGGCGCGCGGTGGTGTCCAGCTTCCATTGGCCGAAACCTATCAGCCGCGACGCCTCGCTCACCTGCAGATTCGGCGGCAGCATGCGTGCGCGACGAATGACCGCGCTGATGCGCGCCAACAGCTCGCGTGAGGAAAAGGGCTTGACCACATAATCATCCGCGCCCATTTCCAGACCGATAATGCGGTCCGTCTCATCGTCGCGGGCGGTCAGCATGACCACCGGTACGGCACGATGCTTACCCGCGCGCAGGTTACGGCACAAAGACAAGCCGTCTTCGCCGGGCATCATCACGTCCAGCACGATCAGATCTATGTCGCTGGTGTCCAGCGCCGCGCGCATCTCGCGACCTTCCGCGGCAAGTGTGACCCGCAGGCCGTTCCGGCGCAGGTAGTCTCCGACCAGGTGGCGGATGTCGCTGTCGTCGTCGACGACCAGGATGTGATCGGTATGGGACATTGAATTGCTCCGGGTACGCGGATATTGCCGGCCGACGCGGGCCGCCCTGTGGATGTTAGCGCGAGCGGGTGCATGCTCCGCGCCTTCGCACAGGCATGGGCACCGGCACGCGCCCGGGCACTCAACCGCCATCGCCGTTGGGCGTCAGGTCTGCCGGTTTCAAGCCGGCGGCTTCCAGGATGGCATCGCTCACCTCGCGCGGAGCCGACAACGGCGAAACGTGTCCCGCATCGACCGAGCGCAATTCCGCACCGATGCGCCGGGCGGTCGCTACCTGCAATTCCGGCGACAGCATGCGGTCCTTGCGCGAGACAACATACCAGCTGGGCAGCGATCGCCATGCGGCGAAGTCGACACGCTCGGACAGCGCGTCCGCCTTCAGGGGGAGCTGATGCGCGAAGACGTCCCGCACCAGCACCGGCTTCAGGTCTTGCGCGAAATCGCTGGCTACCGTCTCCGCTGACAACGACAGGAAGCCAGCGGCTTCCACCAATTTCTGCAGGCCGGGCGCGACAGGAAAGCCCTCGCCCTGCTGCGCGGAGTTCTGGCCCACATCTGGCGCGAAGGCGGCCACATACACCAGCGCATCGACTTTGGGGTCGCGTCCAGCTTGTGTGATCACGGTGCCGCCCCAGGAATGGCCAACCAATACGACCTTGCCCGGTGCGGCCGCGATGGCGCGCTGAGTAGCGGCTACGTCATCGGCAAGCGAAGTCAGCGGATTGTCCACCGCCACCACCGGCACGCCGCGCTTCTGCAAACGCGCGACCACCTTGTTCCAACTGGAGGCATCGGCGAAAGCCCCATGCACCAGGACGACCGTCGGGGCATCCGGATTGACGGGTGGCGTCCGCGCCTGGGCGGCGGCGGAAAGCAGGGAAGCGGCCGTCAGTAGAACCAAGAAGGGGAAACGTTGCATGGCGAAACTCCGGTTGGTGTGTGGGGTCATTTCATCCCTTGGCTGTATCGGCCCCATGTCGGCTAGCGGCCGGATTCGTATCCCAACGCGTAGGCGGCGGCTGTGGATACGTTTCGATACAACTTCCGGACATTTGTAAGCGTCTGTATCCAAACGGCGTATCCACACAGTTCGCTGACAAATCCCCCTGTTTGAAGACACGTCGGCGACAAGGCCGCAGCGTGCAATGGCCCCATCGCCAACGGCACGCCGCTGGCACGACTCCCCCAAAAGGAAAAAGCCATGCACTCCATATCCAATGCGCCGCAGAAAGTCGCTCTCGTCTTCGGCGGCTCCCGCGGCATTGGCGCCGCCATCGCAGAACGGCTCGGCCGCGAAGGCTACGCCGTTGCATTGACCTATGTGTCCCGACCGGACAAGGCCGCCGACGTGGTCGCCGCCATCGAAGCCAACGGCGGAAAGGCACTGGCCATACAAGCCGATAGCGCCGACGCCGGCGCCATTGCTTTGGCCATCGAACAAGCTGTCGAACGCTTCGGTCCGTTGCATGTGACCGTGGTGAACGCCGGCATCTACCGGGGCAGCCCGCTGGACCAATTCCCGCTGGAGATACTGGACCAAATGCTCTCCGTCAACGTGCGCGGCGTATTTCTGTCGGTCCAGGCAGCAGCGGCACGCACGCAGGACGGTGGCCGCATCATCACCATCGGCAGCAACACCGCCGTGCGTAGCGGCAGCGTAGGCGGCAGCGTCTACGCCATGACCAAGGCCGCCGTGGCCACACTGGCCCGCGAACTGGCGCTGGATCTCGCACCTCGCCGAATCACCATCAACAACATCCAACCCGGCCCAATCGAAACCGATATCACCACCGACTTTCTGGACATGGTCGTCCAGCGCAGTCCGCTGCAGCGAGTAGGTCAACCGGAAGAAGTCGCGGCGCTGGTCGCCTATCTGGCCGGCGATGAAGCCGGCTACATGACCGGCGCCAGCCTGACCCTCGATGGCGGCTGGGTGATCTGACGCAGCGCAGCGCTGCCTGTCCGCTTCCGCACCTCTCATCCTCCTGCCTCGCGTGCCGCGTGAGGATCCCGTCCTGCATCAGAAGGAGTATTCCATGTCAACTTTCGACCCCAATGAGATCATCAACTTCCAGCGCCGGCGTCTGATCGGTTCGACCACGCTGGCCGCGGCGTCCATCGGCGCGCTCAACCTGCTGCCCTCCATCGCCGCTCGAGCAATGGAGAACTACGGCGGCAGTGACATCCGCCCCTTCCAGGTGCACGTGCCCGAGCGCGATCTGCAGGAACTGCGCCGGCGCGTGCAGGCTACGCGCTGGCCGGACCGCGAACTCGTTGCCGATGAATCCCAAGGCCTGCAACTGGCAAAGCTGCAAGCGCTGGTCAGCTACTGGGGCGGAGACTACGACTGGCGGCGGCTAGAAGCCAAGCTCAACCGCCTTCCACAGTTCATCACCACCATCGACGGCGTGGACATTCATTTCATCCATGTGCGCTCGCGGCACCGCGGCGCGCTGCCGGTGATTCTCACGCATGGTTGGCCCGGCTCCCTCCTGGAGTTCGTCAACACCATCGAACCTTTGACCAATCCGACCGCGTTCGGCGGCCGCGCCGAGGATGCATTCGATGTCGTGATCCCTTCCATCCCCGGTTACGGCTTCTCAGGCCGTCCGACCGAACTGGGCTGGGGACCGGATCGTGTCGGCCGTGCATGGCACGTGCTGATGCAACGGCTTGGCTACGACCACTATGTGTCGCAGGGCGGCGATCACGGTTCGGTGATCTCCGACGTGATGGGCCGGCAGGCACCGTCAGGCTTGAAGGGCATCCACCTGACCATGCCCGCGACGGTCCCCACCGAGTTGGTCGGTCCGATCAACAGTGGTGCACCGGCGCCAGCGGGGCTGACACAGGTCGAGCAGACCGCATTCGAAACCTTGAGCCGCTTCTTCGGCCGCAATGCCGCCTATGGCGCAATGATGGTCACGCGACCGCAGACGATCGGCTATGCACTGAACGATTCACCCGTGGGCATGGCGGCGTGGATGTACGACAAGATCGCGCAGTGGACCGACAGCGATGGCGTACCGGAGAACGTGCTCGGGCGCGATGCGATTCTGGACGATATCAGTCTGTACTGGCTCACCGATACGTCGACTTCGGCCGGGCGCTTCTACTGGGAAAACAACAACAATAATTTCAGCGCTGCCGCGCAGAAGACTGATCAGATTTCCGTGCCAGTCGCGGTATCGGTGTTCCCCGGGGAAATTTATCGCGCGCCGCGCAGCTGGACTGAGCGCGCTTATCCGACGCTCTACTACTTCAATGAAGCCGAAAAAGGCGGCCACTTCGCTGCCTGGGAACAGCCACAGTTGTTCAGCGCCGAACTGCGCGCGGCCTTCCGGCCGTTGCGCAACGCCAAGTGATCCATACCGACCCCGTCCTTACCAGGAGTACGCTCATGCAAGCGATCAAATTCCGTTCCATTACTCGATTGGTGCCGTGGCTGCTTGCCGCGCAGTTCGCGTTGGCCGGCGTCGCCAGTGCCGCACCGCCAGAAGCCGCGCACACCGCTACTCCATCGCCGCTGGTGGCGGACAAGCAGATCGACGCCGGCGACCTGAGCATCGGCTATGCCGAGCTGGGTCCATCCCACGGCAAGGCCATCATCCTGCTGCATGGATGGCCGTACGACATCAACAGCTATGCGGAGGTCGCGCCGCAACTGGCGGCCCGCGGCTATCGCGTCATCGTGCCGCACCTGCGAGGCTACGGCAGCACCCGCTTCCGCTCGGCCGACACGCCGCGCAACGGCGAGCCAGCGGCACTCGCATCCGACGTCGTCGCCCTGATGGATGCATTGAAGATCCAGCGCGCTACCATCGCGGGCTTCGACTGGGGCGCACGGTCGGCAGGCATCGTGGCGGCGCTCTGGCCTGAGCGCGTGACGGCACTGGTGTCGGTGAGTGGTTATCTCATCGGTAGCCAGGAAGCCGGCAAGCAGCCGTTGCCGCCGGAAGCCGAGCTGAAGTGGTGGTACCAGTACTACTTCGCCACCGATCGCGGCCGCGCTGGCTACACGCAGTACACGCACGACTTCGCCAAACAGATCTGGCAACTCGCATCGCCGCAGTGGAAGTTCGACGACGCCACCTTCGACCGCAGCGCGGCCGCTCTGGACAATCCCGACCACGTTGCGATCACCGTGCATAACTACCGCTGGCGCCTGGGCTTGGCTGAAGGCGAGCCGAAGTACGCGGCTCTGGAACAGCGCCTGGCACAGGCACCGGTGATCACCGTCCCGACGATCACCATCGAGGGCGATGCCAACGGTGCGCCGCACCCTTTACCGGCGGCCTACGCGAACAAATTCACTGGCAAGTACGAGCACCGTACTTTCACCGGCGGTATCGGCCACAACCCGCCGCAGGAAGCGCCGCGCGAGTTCGTGCAAGCGGTGATCGACGCCACTCGTCTGTGATGAGGAGCTCTGCCATGACATCCAAGCACCGCATCGCGTTGTTGGTCGCCCTACTCGCGATCCCTATCCTCATCGCCGCCGCACTGATCGCCGCAGCGCGCGATGGCGAGGAACCCGCTCTGGCCGCACCCGTCTTCGGAGTAACGCTGCCCGACGGGTATCGCGACTGGCCGCTCATCGCTCCGGCGCAAGAGGCCGCGCCGTTCAACGAGCTGCGCGTAGTCGTCGGCAATGCAGTGGCGTTGCGAGCGTTCCGCGATGACCAACGCCCTTTCCCCGACGGCACCGTCCTGGTCAAGCGCGCATGGAAGCGCGTGCCCTCTGCGGACTTCGCTTCGGCATCGGTTCCAGGCGCCGCCACCACCGTGCAGGTGATGGTGAAGGATTCCAAACGCTACGCCTCCACCGGCGGCTGGGGTTATGGACGCTTCGTCGACGGCAAACCCGTAGACGAAGCACAGCATCGCACTTGCCATGCCTGCCACGCCGCACGCGTGAAGGATCGCGACTACGTTTTTACCCGCCTGGCGCCGTAAGCACCCGGCTCTCTATCCCTCAGCAAACTCAAAGGAAACTCTCATGACTGTTCTCGACAAAGTTCTCTACACCGGCAAAACCCATACCGTCGGTGGCCGCGAAGGCCGTGCGCGCAGCGACGACGGTCAACTCGACGTTACCCTGTCGCCACCCGGCAGCAATCGTGCCGGGACCAACCCGGAACAATTGTTCGCCGCTGGCTGGTCGGCCTGCTTTGAGGGCGCGATGGGCCTGGCCGCCCGCAAGTTCAAGATTTCCCTTCCGGCGGATACCGCTATCGATGCCGAAGTCGACCTGGGCCTGATAGGCGATGGTTACCAGTTGCAGGCACGGCTGAATGTGTCGCTGCCGGGTCTGCCGCGCGAACAGGCGCAGATGCTGGTCGACGAGGCACATCGCACCTGCCCGTATTCCAAAGCCACGCGCGGCAACATCAACGTGCAGATCCTCTTGGTGTGACGCCTCCTTTGTAACGCAATGTCATCAGCGCCTTAGGCCGCACTTCTCGTTACAAAACTCCGTTACCGGCACACACCCTGGTGACATTCGAGCGATGGAATGGTCATCCATCCACCGCACCGCAGGCGCTACCCATGATCGAATACGCATTGGCCATCGCCGCTGGCATGGCCACCATCCTTTCCCCGTGCATTCTTCCCGTCCTACCGATCGTGTTGGCCACCAGCACGGGTCGTCGTCGCGAAGATCCGCTGCTGGTGATCGCCGGATTCGTGGCAACGTTCGCCGCGGGCGGGATTCTGATCGGCGCGCTCTCGGCATCGTCCGGTGCATTGCAAGGCGTCATCCGCAACGCGTCCATCGTTGTGCTGCTGATTGCTGGCCTTGCATGTTTCTGGTCGGCGCCATTCGACTGGGCCGTCGATCGGGTGCGCCAGTGGCGCGCATCACGTGCAACGGTCGCGACACACCGACTCCCGATCGGCGGTCGAATCGGCGTTCTGTTGATCGGCGCTTCACTGGGGCTGGCGTGGACGCCCTGCGCGGGCCCCGTGCTCGCTTCGGTACTGTCGCTGGCGGCAAGCTCCCGGGCGCCGGCGCAGGCCACTGCGCTGCTGGGGCTTTACGCAATTGGTGCCGGGCTTCCCATGTTGCTCATCGCATACGGCGGCCATTGGGTGACGTCCCGCTTGGCATTCCTCCAACGCCACACCAACTCACTGCGCCGTCTCTTCGGCGTATTGGCCGTCGCGGTCGCCGTTCTCCAGCTGCTGCAGTACGACGTGCTGGTGTCGGCCTGGGTAACCCAGTGGCTTCCCTCCGTTTCGCAAGGACTATAACCATGAAAATGATCAAACCCGCCATTACGCTCTTGGCAGCCTGCCTGTTCGCTTCTGCCTGTTCACCGGGCATGGCCGCTGATCCTGTAGAACCCACTCACTCTTCGCCTGCACCGGTCGCCCCGGAATTCAAAGGCATCGGGCAATGGCTGAATAGCCCACCGCTTACGTTGCAACAGCTGCGTGGCAAAATAGTGCTGGTGGAGGTCTGGACCTATTCCTGCATCAACTGCATCCGTGTGCTGCCGCACACCAAGGCATGGCATGCGAAGTACAAGGACCAAGGCCTGGTGGTGGTCGGCGTGCACACGCCCGAGTACGGCTACGAAAAGCGGCTATCGAATCTGCAGGCCGCAGTGAAGCGATTCGGCATCACCTATCCAGTCGCACAGGACAACGACTACCGCACCTGGAACGCTTACCGCAACCAGTATTGGCCTGCGCTGTACCTGATCGATCAGAACGGCCGCATCGTCTACCAGCATTTCGGGGAAGGCGCGTACGAGACGACCGAAGCGAGGATTCAGCAATTGCTTGTGAATAATCGCATCACTGGCAAATGAACGCGCCAGTGCGCTGGACGACAAGGTCGGAAGCAACGACAGATGCGAGATTGTTGCTTCCGGCCTGACAATGAGTCCGCTTCCGGCCAGAAGCAGACATTCCACAAATTCGCTAGATTGATTAAACCGGCGTCGATGACGACGCCGGTTCGCTGATAGCTCGGTGTCACCAACGCACACGCAGTCCCAGGTTGGCCGAGCGTTGTTCAAGGTCGCTGCCGTCAATATCCTGGCCGACTGAAATGACGCCGAACAGACTGAAATTCTGGTTCACTCCCGCTTCCACGCCAAGGTCCAGATTCGCGGAGGTGCCCAGATCGTGGCCCGGGAATGCCTGCGCCGCATCCATTGAACCCGGCGTGCCCAAGTACATGCCGTTTTCCTTCTCGCCGACTACATTCTGGACCCCCACCATCACCCAAGGCTTTATTAATGCGCCGCCCGCGGTGGTGAACGCTTTCTCCACACGAAGGGCCGCACGCGCCGCGCCGGCAAGATCGTCGTCGATCACTAGCTCTCGGCCCGCCGCATCGATCGTATCGGCCCAATGCATCTGGCTGGCCGTCAGTTGCACTTGCGGCTCCAGTTTCCAGCCATTGTCCAACTCGTAGCTGCGTCCGATGCGCGCACTCAGGGTCAGGGAGTTACCGGTGACCCGCTGGGTGAAACCATCGGCCGTTCGGATGTCCGCCCCGGGCCGATGACCACTCAGGACCAGGTCCAGATAGTTGCCGTTGTGCCACTCGGTATTGGCGTACATGCCTACGACGGGCGAGTCGATATCTATCCTTGCCGGCCCCGTGCCTGCCAGTTCGGTTGAGCTGGCGCCCGTGGTCCAGTACACGCCGTGGGTAAAGCCCACGTAACCACCGGCGCGGATCGTCCGGTTGTCCCGCTCCAGATCGCCATCGATACCGACGTAAAGACCCACATCATCGCCGGAGACTTCGAAACCCGGATTGGCGCCCAATTCGAGTTCGCTGGCGGTGGTTGCCACCCAAAGACCATGGCAGTCGTCGATCACGGCAGCACTCGCATTACCGGACTGTCCGACACCTTGACCACCGCATTGCGGACGCTCGGTGCTGCGTACGCCCGCAAGACGCTGATGCACCAGATCGCTGCTCTGCCGGCTGAGCAAAGTACCCAGACTGGGCAACACGGCATAGCCAGAAATTTCCGGCAGCAAACTGGCCGTCTCGGCGCTCAGGTACCAGTTGTTGTCCGCCTGCTGTCCGAAGGTCCAGGGATTGAGGCTGCCTTCCAGGCGTACGAAGCCATCGGGAGAATCCGTGGGGACGAAGCCGCCTGCGGTCGCGGTGTTGTCGTTCGGGCTGGAGATCACCAGGATCGATGCCGGGGCATCGGCAGCGGGACTGCTGCCATCGCTATTGAACACCACGCGGGTAGTGCCCACTACATCGCCGGTGATGCTTAAGCCGCCCGAGGTCGACGTGCCTGGCGAAACCGTCAGCTGCAGGGCGCCGGCGTTGCTGGTATAGCCGCCACCGATCGCCAGACGATTGAGGCCGACATCGATGAGACCCGCGTTCTCGATACTTCCATTGAGGCTGGCGCCGGCATTGGCGAACAGCGTGGAAGTAGCGTCGATCGCCAGCACGCCACCACTTAGGTTGAACGCGCCGCCCAAGGTGAGCGCGCTGTTGTTGAGCAACTCCATGCGCTCCCACCCAGCCAACGTGGGCAGGCTTGCTGCCTGCAACTGCAAGCCGCTGAAACTCAGCAAATCGCTGCCGGCACCACCGTCCAAGCTGGTCAAGCCGCTGACGTCTCCTCCGACGAAGCGTGCCGTATCGGCTCCCGCACCGAAGGTGAGCGCACCGCGAACGGTGCCCATCGAGGTGAAGCTGTCATCGCCGGCAGTGCCCGAATAACTACCGGCGATCTGCAGGGTCGAGCCGGCCGCAACGGTGGTGTTCTGCGCCACCACGCTGCCACCCGCGGCGACATTCACGGTGCCGGCGAGCACGTTGACGGTAGTGAAGTCAGAGCTCATCGGGCCGTTGATGTCGAGCGTGCCGATACCCGTCTTGCTCAAGGTCTCGAAGCCCTGCACCGCGCCCAGGTCCGCGTTCGTGGCTATGTCGGTGTTGAAGGTGTCGTTGCCGGTACCCGCAACGACTGTGCCGACGATGTTGGTTCCGTCATGGATGGTTAGCGTGTCGTCGCCGTCGCCCAGCGCGAACACGCCGCTGCCGGTGTTCAAGGTGCCGGTCACATCGACCACGTCGTTACCGCCGCCAAGATCGCCATTCGCCAGCGCGGTGCCGGCAATGTTCACCGTGTTGACGCCGGCGCTGCCGGTGAGCGCCGCCGCGGTGCCGCCGGTGCCTTGTAGTGCACCGTTGACATTGAACACGGTACCGTCGGCCATCGCCACCGTCGGCGCGGTCAGGCTACCTGTCACCGTCAGCGTGCCGCCGTTGAGCAGCGCCCCGCCGGTGTACGTCGCGTTGCCGGTGAGCGTCGCCGCGCCGATGTTGTCCTTTTGCAGCACTTCAAAATTGATCGTGTTGCCGCCGTCGAAGCTCATCGCACTGGCGTTGTCGAGCACCACCGTGTCGATATCCGCACCGCCATCGATGAGGTTGGCCAGCGTCGCACCGTCCTGCAGGGTCAGCGTGTCGTCGCCACCGCACATCGCCACGGCACCCGAACCGGAGACCGTGCCAGCCACTGTCATCGTATCGGCGTTGTCGCCACAGCCGAAGCTGCCGTCGACGTTCAAGGTCGCCCCGCTCGCTACGACGGTATTCAACGCACTGCCTGCGGTGGCCACCACGCTGGCGGCCGCGCCGACATTCAGCGTGCCGCCCTCGACTTCCACGCTCTGAAGGTCGGTCGCGCCCGGGCCGCTGATGTTCAACGTGCCGGCGCCGCGTTTGGTCACGCCTTCGAAGTTGAGCAGCGCGCCGAACTCGGCCATGCCATTGATATCGTAGACACGGCTGTCCAGACCGGCCCCGCCGTCGATGGTGCCGTTCACCACCGTGCCGTCGTGGACGACGAAATCATCGTCGCCGTCGCCCAAGCCAAAGGCGCCGCCGTCAGTGTCGAGCGTGCCGGTCACGTCGAGCACATCGTCGCCGGCACCCAGATCGCCACTCGCCAACGCCGTACCAGTGACGGTCACCGTATTGACACCGGCGCTGCCGGTGATCACTGCCGCAGTGCTGCCCGTGCCTTGCAGTGCGCCATCGACGTTGAGCGCGGTGTCGTCGGCCATCGATACGGTGGATGTGGTCAGATCGCCCGCTACGGTCAAGGTGCCACCATTGAGCACGGTACCGCCGGTGAATGCCATGGTCCCGCCCAGTGTGGCCTCACCGAGGTTGTCCTTCTGCAGGAACTCGAAGTTGACGAGGTTGCCGGCGCTGAAGTTCATCGCAGTGGCGTTGTTCAGCACCACGCGATCGCCGCCACTATGCGCGCCGCCGTCCAGCAGGCCGCCGAGCCCGCTTAGATCGGCGCCGTCGTTGAGCGTGAGCGTATCGTCGCCGTCTCCGAGCGCGATGTCGCCGCTGCCACTCACAATGCCGGCGACCGTCAACGTGTCGATGCCCGCCGAACCGGTGTAGCGGCCATCGACATTGAGCGTCGCGCCGCTGGCCACCGTACCGGTGACCACGCCATCGAGCGCGCCGTTTACACCAACGTCCAGGGTGCCGCCGGCGACGTTGACCGTCGTGAAAGCGGAAGCTGCTGGCCCGGCGACGATCAAGGTGCCGGTGTTGGTCTTGTTCAAGGTTTCGAAGTTGAGCGCACCGCCGAGCGTAGCGGTGCCCGCCAGATCGGACACGAAGGTGTCGTTGCCGGCACCGCCATCGACCGGACCATTCAGGCCGGACAGGTCCGCGCCGTCCTGGATCGTGAACGTGTCATCGCCATCGAGCATGTCGATGGTGCTCGTGCCCGTGACGGTACCGGCGACGGTGAAGCTGTCCGCACCGGCGGTGAAGCCGAACACGCCATCGACGTTGAGCGTGGCGCCACTGGCCACGGTCGCGTTCTGCACGCCGGTCAAGCTGCCGGCTGCGCCGATGTCCAGGATGCCGCCGTCCACATTGACCGTAGCGAAGCTGGACGTCGCAGGTCCTGCCACGATCAGCGTGCCGGTATTGGTCTTGGTCAGCGTTTCGAAGTCGATCGCGCCACCCAGAGTGGCCGTGCCGGCCAGATCGGCGACGAAGTTGTCCGTGCCCGCGCCGCCGCTGACGGGTTGGGCCAGGCCGGACAGATCGGCGCCATCCTGGATAGTGAAGGTGTCGTTGCCTCCACCCAGATCGAGGGAGCCCGTGTTGCTGCCGGTGCTGACCACGCTGCCGGCGACCGTGAACGTGTCGTCGCCCGCGGTACCGCTGTAGCTGCCGCCGTCCGCCAGTTCCAGCGTGGCGCCGGCCAGGATCGTGGTGTTGGCCGCGCTCACGCTGCCGGTATCGGTGACGCGTAGCGTGCCGCCATTGAGGGCCACGTCGATGAAGTCCGAGGCGCCATGGATCTCAAGCGTGCCCAGGCCGGATTTGCCCAGCGACTCGAAGCCCAGCAGGCCGCCCAGCGGTACCGTGTTGCCCGACCCCACCGTTACGTCCAGCAGATCGTTGCCCGCGCCGCCGTCGATGGTGGCCAGACTGGTATCGGTGGTGTCGTAGACGTTGAAGGTGTCGTCGCCCGCGCCGAGCGAGAGCACGCCGCCGTCGGTGTCGATCGTCCCGGCCGCATCCAGCACATCGCTGCCGTCGCCCAGGTCGCCGGTCGCGGTCAAGGTGGCGCCCGCAGACACCGACACGATGTTGGTGCCGGCGCTGCCGGTGATCGTTGCGGCGGTGCCGCCCACGCCCTGCAGCGCGCCGTCGACGTTGAGCGTGGTGCCGTCGCCCATCGCAAGCGTCGGCGTGGTCAGGCTGCCGTCTACCGTCAACGTGCCGCCATTGAGCAACGCGCCTCCGGTATAGGTCGCAACACCGGTCAGCGTCGCTTCGCCCACGTTGTCCTTCTGCAGAATCTCGAAGTTCACCGTGTTGGCGCCGTTGAACGTCATCGCCCCGGTGTTGTTGAGCACCACCGTATCGGCCGTGCCGGCATCGCCGTCGATCACGTTGGCCAGCACCGCACCGTCGTTGAGCGTCAGCGTATCGTCGCCGCCGCAGAGGTTGATGGTGCCGCTACCGGAAACCGTGCCCGACACCGTCATCGTGTCGGCCTGCGCACCGCAACCATAGCTGCCGTCCACATTCAGCGTCGCGCCGCTGCCGACTACGGTGTTGAGCGCGCTACCGGCCGTTGCCACTACGCTGGCGCCTGCGCCGACGTTGAGCGTGCCGCCGAGCACCTGCACGTCCTGCAGATCGGTCGCGCCGGGGCCATTGAGGTTCAGCGTACCGGTGCCGGTCTTGGTCACGCCCTCGAAGTTGAGCAGCGCGCCGAGGTCGGCGACGCCGTTGATGTTGTAGACGCGGCTGTCCAGGCCCGCGCCACCGTCGATGGTGCCGTTCACCACCGTGCCGTCGTGCACCACGAAGCTGTCGTCGCCATCGCCCAGCGCGAACACGCCGCCGTCGGTGTCCAGCGTGCCGGTGACATCGAGCACGTCGTTGCCGCCGCCCAGATCGCCGGTCGCCGTCGCCGTACCGGCGATGTTGATCGTCTCCACGCCGGCGCCGCCGGTGATCGCCGCGGCCGTGCCGCCGGCGCCTTGCAGCGTACCGTTGACATTGAGCGTAGTACCGCCGGCCATCGCCAGCGTCGGCGTGGTCAGGCCACCGGCGACGTTGAGCGTACCGCCATTGAGTAGCGTGCCGCCGGTATAGGCCGCAACACCCGTCAGCGTCGCTTCGCCCACGTTGTCCTTCTGCAGCACCTCGAAGTTCACCGTATTGGCGCCGTTGAACGTCATTGCGCCGGCATTGTTCAGTACTACGGTATCGGCCGTACCGGCATCGCCGTCGATCACGTTGGTCAGCACCGCACCGTCGTTGAGCGTCAGCGTATCGTCGCCGCCACAGAGGTTGATGGTGCCGGTACCGGAAACCGTACCCGACACCGTCATCGTGTCGGCCTGCGCACCGCAGCCGTAGCTGCCGTCCACGTTCAATGTCGCACCGCTGCCCACGACCGTGTTCAATGCGCTGCCCACGCTCGCGATCACGCTGCCCGCCGGACCGATGTCCAGCGTGCCGCCCAGCACCTGCACGTCCTGCAGGTCCGTGGGAACGGGACCATCGATATTCAGCGTGCCGGTACCGGTCTTGGTGACGCCTTCGAAATTGACCAGTGCACCCAGGTTGGCGCTGCCATTGATGTTGTAGACGCGGCTGTCCAGGCCCGCGCCGCCATCGATGGTGCCGATGACGTTGGAGCCGTCGTGCACGATGAAGCTGTCGTTGCCGTCGCCCAGCGCGAATACGCCACCGTCGGTGTCCAGCGTACCGGTCACGTCCAGCACATCGTTGCCGCCGCCCAGGTCGCCGGTCGCCGTCGCCGTGCCGGCGATGTTGATCGTCTCCACTCCGGCGCCGCCGGTGATCTGCGCCGCGGTGCCGCCGGCGCCCTGCAGTGTGCCGTCGACGTTGAGTGTCGTGCCGCCGGCCATCGCCAGCGTCGGGGTGGTCAGGCCGCCCGCGACCGTCAGCGTGCCGCCATTGAGTAACGTGCCGCCGCTGAACGCGGTGTTGCCGGTCAATGTCGCCTCGCCGATGTTGTCCTTTTGCAGGAACTCGAAGTTGACGAGGTTTGCCACATTCAAGGTCATGGCAGTGGCATTGTTCAGCGCCACTCGGTCGCCAGCGCCGTGCGCACCGCCGTCCAGCGTGCCGTTGAAGGCGCTCAGGTCGGCGCCCTCGTTCAGCGTCAGCGTGTCGTCGCCATTGCCGAAGGCGATGCTGCCGTTGCCTGTCACCGCACCCGCTACCGTCAGGCTGTCGTTGCCGGTCGAGCCGGTGTAGCTGCCGTCGACATTCAAGGTGCTGCCGCTGGCCACGGTACCGGTCACCACGCCATTGATCGCACCAGCAGCGTCGATATCCAAAGTGCCGCCGGCGACATTGACCGTGGTGAAGCTGGAGGGCGCCGGGCCGGCGACGATCAGCGTGCCGGTGTTGGTCTTGTCCAAGGTTTCGAAGTTGACCGCGCCACCCAAGGTCGCGGTACCGGCCAGGTCGGCCACCAACGCGTCGGTGCCGGCGCCGCCATCGACCGGACCATTCAAACCGGACAGGTCTGCGCCGTCCTGGAGGGTGAAGGTGTCGTTGCCATCGAGCATGTCGATGGTACTCGCGCCAGTCACGGTACCGGCAACGGTGAAGCTGTCCGCGCCCGTGGTGAAGCCGAATACGCCGTCCACATTCAGCGTGGCGCCACTGGCCACGATTGCATTCTGCACGCCGGTCAAGCTGCCGGCTGCGCCGATGTCCAGCGTGCCGCCCAGCACTTCCACTTCCTGCAGATCGGTGGTGCCGGGGCCGTTGAGATTCAACGTGCCGGTGCCGGTCTTGGTGATGCCCTCGAAGTTGACCAGCGCGCCGAGATCGGCGACGCCGTTGATGTTGTAGACGCGGCTGTCTAGACCCGCGCCGCCGTCGATGGTGCCGATCACGTTGGTGCCGTCGTGCACCACAAAGCTGTCGTCGCCGTCGCCCAGCGCGAACACGCCGCCGTCGGTGTCCAGCGTGCCGGTGACGTCGAGCACATCGTTGCCGCCGCCCAGGTCGCCGGTTGCCGTCGCCGTGCCGGCGATGTTGATCGTCTCCACGCCGGCGCCGCCGGTGACCTGTGCCGCGGTGCCGCCGGTGCCATGCAGCGCGCCATCCACGTTGAGCGTGGTGCCGCCGGCCATCGCCACTGTCGGCGTGGTCAGGCTGCCATCGATATCCAATACACCGCCGTTGAGCGCGGTGCCGGCGGTGAAGCTCTGCGTGCCGGTCATCGTGGCGGTGCCGGAGTTCTGCTTGATCAGGCTTTCGAAACCGGCGGTGCGGCTGCCGTCGAAGGTCAGACCCAGTGCATTATTGAGGATCAACACGTCGTTGGTCGTCTGCGCGCCGGCATTGATGCCGACACCCGCCAGGCTCGCGCCGTCGTTCAAGGTCACGGTGTCGTCGCCGCTGCCCAGGGCCAGCGCTGCGGCGCCGGTGTCCAGCGTGCTGGCGAGGGTCACGACGTCGTTGCCGCCGCCCAGATCGCCGTTGGCCCGGAGCGTTGCGCCCGTGTTGACCAGGACCGTGTTGACGCCGGCACTGCCGGTGAGCGTCGCCGCCGTGCCGCCGGCCGCTTGCAGGGTGCCGTCCACATTGAGCGTGGTGCCGTCGGCCATGGTCACCGTCGGCGTGGTCACGCTGCCGTCGACGTCCAAGGTGCCGCCGGCGAGGTCGGTGCCGGCGCTGAAGGTGTGGTTGCCGGTCGCCGTCAGAATCCCGAGACCCTGTTTGATAAGTCGCTCGAAGCCCGCAAAGAGGGCGCCGCTGATCGTGCGCGGCGCGGCGTTGTTCACCTGCAGGATATCGCCCGCGCCCAGGCCGCCGTCGACGCCGGCACCGCTGATGACGCCGCCATCGACCAGCGACAGCGTGTCGTCGCCATCGCCCAGGTTCAGCACGCCGGCACTGGTGTTCAGCGTGCCGGCGACGTTGACCACATCGCTGCCGCCGCCGAGGTTGCCGTTGGCGAGCAATGTGCCGTTGAGGTTGATCGTGCTGGCACCGACATCGCCGGTGATTGTGGAGGCCGTGCCACCCGCGGCTTGCACAGTGCCATTGACCGTCAACGCGGAAGTGCCGGTCATTGCGATGGTGGACGTGGTCAGGGCACCGTTCACTTCCAACGTACCGGCGCTGATGGTGGTGGCGCCGATGCTGTTGCCGGTCGAGGTCAGCACGGTGGTGCCGGTACCGATCTGCGCCAGTGTGCCCGGGCCGCTCAGCGTGCCGTTGAAGTTGAACGCGTCGCTGCGGTTGATCGACAGCGTCGAGGTCGGCGCATTGACGATGACGTTGCCGGCGCCGGCATTGCCGGTGGTGCCGCCGTTGCCGATGATCAGATTGCCGTCGTTGATGACGGTGTTGCCGGTGAAGGTGTTGTTGCCGGTGAGCACCCAGGTGCCGCTGTCGTTCTTGGCCAGCGTGGTGACGCCGGTGCCCGCATTGCCGATGGATCCGGCGAGCGTGTTGTTGCCGGTGTTGGTGCCGCCGAGTGCGATGGTGCGCGCCACATTGTTGGTCTGCAGCGTCACCGGGCCGGTGTCGGTGAAGACGACCGCGCCGGTGCCGGAGGACTCGATGAAGGAAGTACCCGCGGAGAGCGTGAATAGGCGGTTGGTCGTATCGCCAGCGCCGGTGTAGCGCAGCGTCGAGCCGTTGCCGATCACCAGATTGGCGGCCGCCGCCGATGAGGCGCCGATGCTGCTGGCCACGCCGCCGTTGCTGAGCTTGTCGACACCGAGTACACCACCATTGATGGTAGTGATGCCGGTATAGGTGCTGTCGGAGTTGGTCAGGATCCAGGTCCCGCCATCGTCCTTGGTCAACGAGGTGGCGCCGGTGCCGTTGTTGGTGAGTTGCGCCGCAAGAATATTGTTGCCGGTGTTGGCGCCGCGCAGCGTCAGCGTGCGCGGTGCGTTCGCCGTGCCGGCCTGCGCGACCGCCGCCGCGCTGGTGAAGGCGATCGCGCCGGTACCGGACGAGTAAAGAGAGACGCTGCCGCCCAGTGTGAACTGCCGGTCCGTGCTATTGCCGGCGCCGAGATATTGCAAGTAGCCGCCATTGAGCACCAGATTGCTGGCCGCTGCGCTCGAAGCGCCGATCGAGCTGTTACTGCCGCCGTTCCCAAGACAGCTCACCGCGATGCCGCCCGAATCGATCACTGTGGATCCCGCGTAGCTGCTGGCGCAGCCTGCCAGGACCTGGACGGCCCCCGGACCACCACTCTTGCGCACGCCGCCCGTGCCGCTGATGGCACCAGAATAGGTGAGGTTGCTGCCGTTGGTGACCGTCAGCGTGGCCGATCCCAGGGCGATGTTGCCGCCGAGCGCGCCGCCCCCTTGAAGGTTGAGGACCGAGCTATTGTTGTTGGCCAGATCGAGGGTTGCGCCGGCAACGTTCGAAAGGGTCATACCGCCCGTGCCAAAGGCGGTGGTCGAGCCGGCGCGTAAAATCCCTGCCTGGACAGCCGTACCGCCGGTATAGGTATTGGGTCCGGAAAGCACCAGCGTGCCTTGGTCGCGCTTGACCAGGCCGCCCCCACCCGTCACCGTTCCGCCAAAGCTGAGCGTAGTGCCGCCGTTGGTCACGTCGATATAACCCCAGCCGCCGGCCAAATTGATTCCGCGATCGATCGCGACGCTGGCGCCCGTGTATTGCAGTACGCCGTTATTCGCCAGCATCAGGTTGGACGAAGCGTTGGATGAGGCGCCGATGCCACTGGCCGAAAGGCCGTTGGCTAGGCAGTTGGTGCTGATCACGCCGCCGTTGATCGTGGTGGCGCCGGTATAGGAGTTGTTGCAGCCCGTAAAGGTCTGCGCGCCGCCGCCGGTGCGCGTCAGCCCGCCTGTGCCGCTGATCGCCCCGGTGAATGTGCCATTGACGCCGCCCATCGTCAGCATGGCCGTTCCAACGTCCACAAGCCCCGCGCCGGAGAGCGCGCCCACCGTGGTGTTGAACGTGCCGAGTTGTAGCGCTCCGCCGGCGTTCACCGTCATCAGCCCTGTCGTGCTGCCGAAGGCGGTGGCGGAACCCGCACGGAGCACGCCGGCGTTGATGATCGTGCCGCCCGTATAGGTGTTGGTCCCGGACAGAACCAGCGTGCCCGCGCCTTCCTTGCGCAGAGCGCCGGCTCCGGTCGCCACACCGCTCATGGTCAGCGTGGTGGGGGCGCTATCCACGTCGATCCCGCCACCGGCCACGCCGGTGCCCAGGGTAAAGCCGCGATCGCTGGCCGCCGTTCCGCCCGTGTATTCCAGATTGGCCCCGGTATTGATGACCAGATTGGCAGAGTCGCTGCTGGCGGCGCCGATGCCGCTGGCAAGACCACCATTGGCGAGCGCGCCGACGGACAACGTGCCGGCGCTCACCGTTGTGGCACCGACATAGTTGTTGCCGGTATTGCCCAAGGTCAGCGTGCCCGCGCCGGTCTTGGTAAAGCCGGCGTCATCTGGGCTGATGACCAATCCGTTAAAAGCGAGGTTGGTGACGCCGTTGGTAACCTCGATGGTCCGTGACGGGCCGCCGTTGACCAGCGTGAAGCCACGGTCGGTGCTGGCGCTGCCGCCGGTGTAGCTCAGCGTGCCGTTCTCGATCACCAGATTGGACGAGGCGTTGGAAGAAGCGCCGATGCTGCTCGCTGTACCGGCATTGGCGACGGAGTTGATGGACAGCGTGCCACCGCTCAGCGTCGTGGCGCCGGTATAGGTGTTGGCGCCGGTCAGGGTGACCAGTCCGGTGCCGCCCTTGCTGAAGCCGATGGCGCCGGCGTTGTCGATAATCGTCGAGGCGATGGTGAAGTTGCTGGTCGCCCCGCCATTCTGCAACACGCCTAGCGTGCTGCCGCCGGAGAGACCGGTCAGGTTGCCGCCCTGAATAATCTTTGTCGTATTCCCCACCGTGCTCGTCACGATGATGGTGCCGTCGATGCCCAGGGTCTGGCCGGCGCCCACGTTTACCGTGGAATTGGCCGCCGTGGTGTATTGCAGGCCGCCCAGCTGCTTATTGCCGCTCACAGTACCGGAGAAGCTGAGAGCATCGCCGTCGCTGTCGCTGATGAACTCGTTGTCCAGCCAGGTGGCTGCGTCGTCCTTGTCTGTGTAGTCGGCCGCGGTGAAGGCGATGATGCTGCCGCCCTGCACCTTGGCGTAATCGCTGCCGTTGACCGTCGCCCAGCCGCCCAGCGTGCCGTCTGCATTGTCGGTGGTCACGATGCCGGTGGTAGAGACGCCGAAATCGATCAGGCCGCCGCTGCGGGTGATGGTACCGACATCGACGGTGACGCCGCCGCCGGCCGCTGGCGCGGTGGTGAGCCGGTTACTGCCGGCGGTCACATTCAGATCGTTGAAGGTCTGCGTGTTGGCTTCGCCGGCGGCGCCGGTCACGGTCAGAGTGCCGCCGGCCATATTCAAAGTCGACGCGCTGGAAACGATGTTGCTGGTCGGTCCGCCCGCGCCGGCGAAATTGAGCGCCAGCGTGCCAGCACCGATGTTGGTTGCGCCGGTATAGGTGTTGGCGCCGGTCAGGGTCAGGGTGCTGCCGCCGAGCTTGGTCAGGCTGCCGCTGCCGGCGATGCTGCCGCCATAAGTGGTGCTGCCGGATGCTGCGTTCACCGTCAAACTACCACTGCCCAAGTCCACGGTGCCGCCGGTGCCGGCCAGCGTTGGCGCGGTAATGGCCAAATCGTTGAGATCCAGCGTGCCGCCGTTGACGATCAAACCCGTCGAAGCGCCGAACGCCTGGGCGCTGCCCGCTGTCAACGTGCCGTTCTGCACGGTGGTAGTGCCGCTATAGGTGTTGTTACCGCCCAGCACCCAGGTGCCGGCGCCGTTCATCGCAAGATTGCCGGCGCCTGAAATCACGCCCGACAAGGTATTGGCGCCCGTGAAGCCGCCACCAAGGGTGAAGGTATCGGCTGGAGCGGCAGCATTGAACGCAACCGCTCCGCTGAGTGTGAGCGCGCCCGTACCGTCGTTGAGGACACTGCTGCTGTTGTTGATCAGTAGCCCGCGATTGCTGCTGCTTCCGGTGCCGATATAGGACAGTACGCTGTTGTTGAGAGAGATGGTCCCGACGCCGGCACCCGTCCCCAACGAACTGGCGGTGCCCTGGTCGGCAAGCGAGTTTGCCCTTACGGTGACGGCCTGGATGGTGACGCCACCGCCAAAGGTGTTGGCGCTGTTCAAGGTAATGTTGCGGTTTGTCCCGCCGCCGATGAATACAAACGGCCGATCAAGGTTGCTGCTTATGACGCCCAGCAGCGCTAGGTCGGCAGTCTGCGCGTCCAAAATGACGGATGCCCCATACCCTCCCCCTGCGGTGATGTCTCCGGTCACCGTCAGCGTGCCGGTTCCCTGATTTCTCAGAGCGGAGGAGCCTGTGAAGGGCGCCATATTCCAGCTGCGGTTGGAGGTATCGCCGCTACCAATATAGGTGGCGGAGGCGTTGCGGACGGACACCGCGCCGTTGGCCGCCGTGGTCGCCGCTCCCAGCGCGCTCGCCTCGCCCAAATTGCGGATCGAGGTGAAGGACAGGTTGTAGCCGTTGGTGCCAACCGGCCCGGTGAAATCATTGGTGTTGTCGGTCAGCGTTGTGTGCGCGGCCAGGGAAAAGCCGCCGGCCCCGGTGAGGTGGGCCGAGCCGACGCCCCCGCCAATACCGGTGGCGCCGGACAGCGTAACAACACGGCTAGCGGCTAGCGCGCCGGTACTGACCAGCGTCGAGCCTGCCGACAAGGCGATGCCATTGCTTGCCGCGCCGAGCGACGAATCGCCGGCGACGTCCAAAGTGCCCCCAGTGATGTTGAGGCCGCCGCTGAAGGTGTTGACGCCGTTGAGGGCCAGAGTGCCGGTGCCCGCTTTGGTCAGCCCTCCAACGCCAGCAAGAGTCGAATTGATCGTGGTGGTGCCAGTAGCGGTGTCGATCGTCGGCGCTGCTCCGACCAGGGTGAGCGCGCCACCCGTCAGCGTGTAACCGGCGGTGCCGAAGGTCAGGTTATGCACGGTCGTCGGTCCGGCTAGTGTCACCGTGCCGGCCGTACCCATGAAGAAGGCGTTATCGCCGCCTGGCGCGGCATTGTTCCAAGGGTTGGTGAAGGGTCCGCTGACGCCGTCGCTGCTGTCGCTCCAGAAACCGGGCGCCGTATTCCAAGCACCCGTGCCACCCAGACCCACACCCGAGCCATTGACGTCCCAGTACCGGTCCGCCGCTTGCGCCGGCAGGTACAACGCCAGAAGCACCGACAGCGCCATGATTCGCATCGGCCAATGCGAGGCGCCATTGGTTCGCGAAACCGGCATCGCCGCTTCCCCGCGTTCATCGGCTCCGCCGCCGCCCTTGCCGTTGCTCGCGGCGAATTCGGATGCGACTACCCAAGTACGCAGAGCCTTGGACCAGATGATACGGAAGACGCGATTCATAAATACCCCTGTTCAGATGATGCAAATAGATGCACATAGCAAGACGACGATCGCGTTTTGGCTGCGATCGATGCAGAAATAAGACCGCAGGCGGCCTGCGGAAATGTCAGAGCGGAATTTCGAGTTGCATCCCCGGCCACCATCGCGGCTCGCCACGAATGGACACGAAGCGGCCCCACGACTGGCTGCAAAGCAATCGTGTCTGCAAGAACAACAGCCATGCATGCGAGGCGGCAGTTGCAACCACACCTGTCCAGCACCTGGGCACGACAATGTTGCCTTCGCAACCAGCCGCCGAATCCCCCGCTTCTGTGCAACATGCCTACTCCCCCCGGCTGGCTAGTGCGAATCCCAACGCCGCTGTAAGCGTTTTCTATCGCGCGCACTCTAATCACGGACTTGAGGCATTACACCCACCGTTAATAACCAATTCTCACCGAATGATCGAAGGTCTGGAATTGACTAGAAGGTGATCACAGAATCAAATCCGGTGTGCGCCAGAGAGGCACGAAGGATCAACGCGTACAGCCAACTGAACTAGTTGCCTTACGAATCGGGGGACTCATATGAGCGACGTTCGGCATTGGGTATTGGTCATCGAAAATGACCCGGAAATTCGCGAAGAGGTTCTGATACCGGGCTTGCAGAATGCCGGCTTCCATGCCGTAGGCGCCGGCACCGCCGTCGATGCCTATCGGTGCATGCTCGCGCGGAACTTTTCCTTGTTCGTCCTGGGGAGCGACTTGCCAGATACCGATGGCCTGGCCCTGGCCGATAGGCTGCGAACCGTCACCGGTGCGGGAATCGTGGTGCTGACCGAACGCCGCCACAGCCAGGGCAGGCAGATGGATGGTGCGAACGCCTGTATTGCCAGGCCGGTCGACATCGATGCGTTGGTGGCCACGCTACAGAATCTGCTACGGCGCCTGAAACCATTGGGCATCCCCCGAATCGCAAGCCAACGCACGGCGGGGTGGCGACTCGGCACGGCGGGATGGGATTTGATTTCGCCCGGGGGCGCGACGGTGCAATTGACCCAACCCGAGCGCCTGATGATAGGCGCGCTCGCGGTTTCTTCCGGCAAGGTAGTCGCGCGCGATGCCATCATTTTCCTCTTGGCAGGCGACGCCAAGAATTTCGATCGGCATAGGCTGGAGATGCTGGTGCACCGGCTGCGCCGCAAAGTTCTGTTGACGACCAACGAACCTTTGCCTTTGAAAGCGATACGGGGCGTTGGCTACGTACTCTTCATGTAAACGGCGGCCTGCAAAGCTTTAAATTGTGCCGATCATCACAGTATCGGATAATAACGGAAAATCACCCGCGCTCACCCGCACTGAATCGTGGCGCTATCCTGTCCACTGACAGGTATAGGCAGACGGATGAGCGGTACTTTACGATGTCGGCAACATTGAATCGCGTGGCTGGCCAGCATGCTTCTCCCATGCAGAGGGCGCCCACGGCACCGGACTCTCACTGCAGCCGCCCGCACCAATGACCAGGGTGGCAACACAACCAGGCGCGTGGCAGCGTTTCGTCGGCTGGATGAGAAACGTGCCCGTCGATACGCCGCAGGGCAAACGCAACGCATTGACGTTGCAGACGATGCTCGTCATCACCGGCACGATCGCATCGTCGATGGCCGTGGTTTCCTACGCCACCGCCGACGCGGCGGGACTCGGCGACAGCTGGCATACGCTCGCCATCGGCGCATACGCATGGTCCTGCTTCTACCTTTTGCGCATCAGGCTGTTCCGACTCTCGGCCAGCCTCACCGTCATCGGCGGCTTGATTCTGATCGGACTCAGCTACCAGGCGTATGGACTGCGGGCGCAGTCCGGACTGCAGATAACGCAGCTATTGCCCTTGCTGCTTGCGGGACTGTTGTTGGGAAGAGGCGCGGTGTGGTGGACGGCGCTGGCGAACGCCGTTGCGTTGGCGATAGGCGCGCGGGTCGATCTGGGACTTGCGACGAACGCCACAGCGCGCTCAGAGGTTCTATCTGATTTGCTTTTGTCCGGCATGAACCTCTTTGTGCTGGCCGCGATCCTGGATCGCCTGATCCTACTGATGCAGAGAGCGATCAAGCGCAGCGAAGAACTCGATGCGACCTGCCTTGAGCTCGAACGCGAGGTCGAGGAAAAGGAACGCGCCTACGCGCGCCTGCTGCAAACGCAGAGGATGGAAGCCATCGGCCGGCTTTCGACCGGCATCGCCCACGACTTCCACAACATCCTCAGCGTGATTCTGGGACTCGCCACCTCGCCGGTCGAGATCAACGACTCGGCCGACATCCTCCTTCCCAAGGTCGCCAAAGCGGCGCGGCGTGGTACCGCAATCACCCGCCGACTATTGAGTTTCGGACGTACGCAGAACGGAGAGGTCGCCACTTTCGATCTCGTCGAAGCGGTGGATGAAATGCGCTCTCTGATCCTGCCGATGTTCCCTCGCGAGATCAGAGTGCAGACGGACCTCGCCCCGGTGGACCTTTGCGTCCGGATGGACCGCGACGAGCTGGAGCTTGTGCTGTTGAACATCGCCAGCAACGCATGCGATGCCATGCCGCACGGCGGCTATTTCACCCTGTCCGTAGAATCCGACGGAGACCATGCCCAGATCAGGATGGAAGACACGGGCGAAGGCATGGCGCCCGAGGTGCTTGCCCGCGTGTTCGAACCATTCTTCACGACCAAGCCGAAAGACAAGGGAACCGGTATCGGTATGGCGATCGTGCACCGCTTCGTTGCCGACAGCGGGGGCGAGATCGACGTGGACAGCGCGCCCGGCCAAGGCACCTGTATCCGCATCTGGATACCGCTGGCTTCGCGCGAACACGACTCCGAAACGATGCGGTCCGGGAAGGCATCCGAATCCCGCTGGTCGGCGACGGCTTCTTAGTTTGGTGGTTTGTGATCGTGCGGGAACGGCTTATTGGCTACGTCGCCGGCCAAGCCCAACAGACTCCCTTGCCTCGGACCTCGAGCGGCTTTTCTCCATTCTCGTGCCGCCTACCAATACCAGTAGACCCATCGAGGTCGCCAGCATCCAGAGCCACGGGCGTTGGTACCACGGCTGCGGATGGAGAATCCGCAGGCTCGCCGGGAACTGCGACCATGGCCCGCCTTCTGTGCGCGCCTGCACTTCGAACACGTGCTCTCCCCAGGGAATCGACGGGTAGAGAATGCTGCGGTTCTGTCCGGTTTCCACCCAATCGTGATCGAACCCGGAAAGACGGAAACGAAAACGGGTTTCCTGCGGTCTGCTCAGATTGATTGCGGTATAGCGAATTTCCAGATTGCGCGCGAACGGTTCCAGCGTGAGCGCGGACCCGGCGACCTCCTGCGTGCGTCCGGCGACCAACACATGCTCGATGTGCGGCCTGAGGGAAGCCGCACGAACTTGCGGGATAGTCGCCGGATCGATGACGGCGAACCCTTCCACAAGGGAGAACCAGAATCGTCCCTGCGTATCGCGGTGACAGGCGTAGGGAGCGCCTCCGTTGATTTCGGACGGTACCAATCCGTCGCCTGTCGAATAGACGATCGACTCGATTCCGGCCGCGGCTTCCTGCGGCACGGGCAGCAAAGTGACGCCGCGATTGCCTGCCAGCCACAGGCGTCCTTTTTCGTCGGCCAGGATGCACGATACCGTGTCGTCGGTCAGCCCATTGTGGCTGTCGTAGCGATGTACCTTGCCGTCTTGGATGCGATAGAGACCGCCGCCGTAGGTTCCCACCCAGAGCACGCCCGTTTTACCGTCCTCGTATAGGGCGCGGGCAAAACGTGAAGATAGCCCCTCTCGCGGCGTCCACTGCTCGACGACTTTATCGCCGATCAGCCGCAGCACGCCGCGGTCGCCCACGAACCAACGGCCACCATTGATGGCCGCAACGACGTTGTTGATGTTCATGCCTTCCAGAGCTTCGATGCGGCGACGCGCGGCGATGCGCCCTTCGGCATCTATCGTCACCTCGGATGTCGACTGTCCTGAACTGACGAGAAAGCGTCCGCCGTCGCCTTGCCAGATATTGAGCGACGAGCCCGATGGCCAGGTCACAATTTGTTTCGGCTTGTCGTCCGCGACCCGCCCCAGCTCGCCTCCCGTCGTGCCCACCCAGAGCGCGCCTTCCCGATCCAGTAGCAGGCTGCTGACGCAGTAGTTCTTGTGCATGCGCTCGACCGGAAGCGTTCGCAGGACACCGTCATGCAGCCGATGAAGCAGCGGTCCGCAATTCGTCCCGAACCATAAGCCGCCGCGTCCGTCCGCAATCACCGCCCGGCCGGGTACGTTTGCCCGCGAGTGCGGGGCCGAGAGCAATCCGAACAACGGTTTGCGAATCCGGAGCAGCCCCTTGCTGCCGCTACCCACCCATAAATTACCTTCGTCGTCCCACGCCAGGCTGGTGATGCCTATGGAAAGTTCCGGAACGTCGCGCCAGGTCCCGGCACGGTCCTGGCGCAATACTTGTCCAGACGCCAGATATATCCACCACTGGCCATCGGCATCGCGAGCGGCATAAGTGGCAAACTCATGGACACCCGTCGGACGCCATTGCCGACGGACAGGATCGTATAGATGAAGCTCGCGTTCGGTGCTCACCAGCAGATCGTCGTCGCTGCTCTTCAACAGCAGGATTCTCTTGTCGCCGCCAGGTAGCGGTATGGACTGTAGCTTCTGGCCGACCGCGACCTGGAGACCGTCGTATCCGCCCACATAGATCCGTCCTTGCCCGTCGCTAGCCAGGTGGGCATAGCCGCTTCCTTCCGAACGTTGGATCCATCTTTCCCGTCGGCTGTTCGGATCCAGCGTCAGCAGACCCTTGTTGGTCGCGATCCACAGCGCCTTGTCCGGTCCTTGCAGGATATCGTTGACCTGGCAAACGCCGTTGCAAATCGACAAATGCCGAAACGAACCTGCTTCGAGCACGCTCAGCCCCGCGTCTTGCGTGCCGATCCAGAGCCGTCCTTCATCGTCCTCATGCAACGCCAGGATCCGGTCGCTGGCCGGTCCTGCATAGCGTCCGCCTTCCGGACCCGAAACAGGGAGCTCGGACTGTCCCCTGAATATCGTGAATGTCAGCCCGTCGAATCGAGCCAAGCCGCCGAAGGTGCCTACCCAGAGATAACCGTCGCGGGTCTGGACAACGGCATTCACGCCCGACGATGGAAGCCCGTCGTCGTCAGTGAAAACCCGCATTCCGCTCTTGGAGTCGAGCTGCGCCGCGGCCCATGCCCAGGAGGAAGTCCATAACGCGAGCACGCCGATGGTCAGCGTCATTAGCCGGATCGAGGTCCTCATTCTCGCCACAGGCTCTGCCATCCTTTGTCATTCTGCCCGAAGGTGATCATATGAGAGCCGTCTCCCGTCACCATTCAACACGGGACCGTTCAACTGACTTGCATAAATGTCGTCGAGCAGTCGCTACCAATTCAGCACATAACCGACGCCGCGAACGGCGCGCAGCGGAATATCCTCCTTTGCGGCGCCGAGGCATTTTTTGCGCAGGCGATAGACCAACATGTCCAGGCGGCGCGGATCGAAATCCTGGTCGTCCTTGACCAAGCGCGCGATCAAGACCTCGCGCTGGACCGGCACACCAGGCGTCGCGGCCAGTATCGCCATCACCTGCCGTTCGGCCAGGTTCATCTCGATTTCGACACCGTCGGGAGACAGGATGCACCAGCCTCTGTCGTCCAGGCGCCACTTGATGGGAGCTTGCGCGGCATCCGCAACTGGAACGATACGTCGTGCGAGATTCCTCAACGTGGTCACCAGCACGTCCATCTCCACCGGCTTGAACAGGTAGGAATCCGCACCCGCGAGCAATCCGCGCATCCGGTCTGGGCTGGAGTCGTAACTCGTAAGCATGACGATACCCATCGAACTCGACAGGCTGCGCAGATGTGCGGCGATGTTGAAGCCGTCCTCGTCCGGCAACCCCACATCGAGCAGCACGATATCGAAAGACCGAGCCGTCATCGCCCGGTAGAGATCCAATGCGCCTGTCATGCCGACGACATCGAATCCGGACCGAGACAGCGTTGGGATGAGAACGTCTTCCCGAAAGTCCTGATTATCTTCTACCACCGCCAATGTGGGCAGTCTGTCAGTAATATCCGGCAAGGTGACAATATCCATAGGTCGAGCATCCGGAATCGTATCTTCCGGCGACATCCAGAAGCTAAGAGGCAAACACAAGTGCAACAGGATAACGCAGCCACAATCGCTCTACTGAAGATGCAGCCATAATGTGCAAATGCAAGTTTGCCCCGGAGCGATGTTGGCAGCGCCGCACAAAAGTGCTGCACACGTCGCATTCTTGTCAGTTAGGCTGGGCGGCGTCGGCTATGGAATGTCCGCTTTGGGTCGGAAGCGGACATTGGCTCGACGCCATTGCTGCAAAAGAGCGAGCGACCGCTTTTGGCCAAAAGCGATCGCTCGTGAATAAAGAACTACCTGTTTGAAACCGGCGTAACGCGTCCCCCGACTCACCTGCAGTCGTAAAACCATTCAACCCCGCCGCGCCGGCAGGAACCGGTTGTTTCGCAGCAGCCCCGCAGAGACCAGCGACACCAGCACTCCGACCGGGAATATCTCCACGAAGGTCATCGGCAGGCGGAACAGAGGGTCTGCGTATTGCAGCTTAAACGTCGCCATCTCGGCGCTCAGCTTCGCCAGCGTCTCGGCGCTTGCGCCCTTCGCCTTTTCGCTCTCGATCATCGCCTGCGCATAGGAGCTGGCGAAATCCATGTGCGTCATCGCCTGCACCACTTCCCACGCGACCACGTAGAAGATCCCGGCGATGAAACTGACCCCCAGCCCGACCCCGAACGCCGGCCAGAACCCGATCACCCCACCCCGGTCCACGTCCCGGTGCTGCTTTATCCCCACGAACACCGCGCTCAGTGCGATCAGCATGGTCGTGTAGCCGATCACCATGCCGTACTTCAGCGGCGGCATCCCGGAGAACGCGGTGAAGGTAACGAGCTCGAAGCCGCCGACGACCAGGCCCGCGATCAGGCCGTATTTCAGGATGGTCCGCAACATGGTTACTCCTCAGTGTTAGATGGAGCCGCTATTGACCGTGATCAGGCGCCGCCGGGTAATCGCCCGAACGGGTGATTTCGGCATATTCACCCCGAATAATCCGGCGTCAGGGCACGATTCCCAGTTCGCGCGCCAGGCGTATCGCCTCGGTGCGCCGCCTCGCGCCCAACTTCTCGAACAGCCGCGCCACGTGTGTCTTGACCGTGTTCGGCGAAACGTGGAGGCGCGTGGCGATCTCCTTGTTGGAGCGGCCGGCGGCCAATTCGTGCAGCACCTCCAGCTCCCGCTCGCTCAGGCCCAGCGCTGCCTGCGCCCTCAGGTTGCCGTCGAAGGCGGCGGGCGCTGGTGCGGCAAAGACCCGCGCACCCAGGACGATGCCCAGCACCAGGAAGGCGGCCGCGACCAGGAACAAATAGATGTCGCCCGAATGCATCCGCGCCAGGCGCTGATAGTCCAGCCATTGCAGGGCCAGCGTCCCCGCCGCCAGCAGCGCCCCGTAACCGACCACCCGCTTCCACATCCCCGCCTCCGCTCGCCCCTTTTGCGGTCATCTTAACGTCGGTCCACGAGCAGCAAGAAAAGGCTGGCCGGTTCGACATCGGGCGGCCTCCTCAAAGATGGGTCAGATTGCCTTCCTCCACACAAAGACTGCCGACTCGAATGACCGCTATGGGAAGCGGACCTGCTGCACGCCTGGGCAGAATTTTGCGAGTCTCAACGCGTCCATACGGCGTACCCTGGCCGCGCCAAACTCAGGCGCCTCTTCTGGGCACCGTGATCTGGTCCGCAGAGAGGTACCGGATACACGAAACAGCCTTGTGTCGCGCAGTGATCTGGTGCGGACTGCTGCGGGCCATAGACTGCTTCGACGGCAGGTTCCTTAGCCATCCGGTCAGGGTCCGATGAGGCTTTCCGCCGGGATTCCCAGGTTCCGGTGCAGCTTCCGGATCATGTCAATAGTGAGGCTGCGCTTGCGATTCAATACTTCGTAGACGCGATTGGGCTGACCGATGGAGGGCACCAGGTCCTTCACCGTCAGGCCGCCTTGCTCCATGCGAAAGCGGATCGCCTCAATGGGATCAGGGGCTTCGATGGGAAAGCGCTTGTCCTCGTAGGCCTGGACCAGCGTGGCGAGGATCTCGAAACGGTCACCCTCCTCGGTGTCCGGCTCCGGTTCGCTATCGAAGTACACGGACAACTCGCGCAGGGCGGCCTTGTAGTCCTTGTTCGTGCGGATGGGATGAATGTTCATACGTCCTCCACGGTGGTGGCGTCGATTCTGTCGTACTCGGCATGGGTGCCGAGAAACTTGATGTAGATGGCCTGAAACCGATAGGCAACGGCCACGATGAGCCGGTAATCATTGCCCTTGATGTTGAACACCACGCGGTTGCGACCGACAAAGCTCGCACTGACGTAGTGGTTGCGGATGTCTTGCGGTGTGTTCCAAGTGGCGTGTTTCGCTTCGTCGTACCAAGCTTTAAGAGGCTGCTCAGCATCTGGATGGCGCTCCCAGAAGCTTCTCAGGGTACTGACGGCAATCACCTTCATGGATGCATGATAGTCCCATTTTGGGACTACCGCAAGTATCCCGCACCAGCGGACTGTTCAGTGCAGCCCGGAACAGCAGTTCAGTTCAATCCAGCGCCCGCAGAAATTCAGCCACGCTTGATTTCAATGGTTTAAAGTTGCATGGATGACCTTGCCATTCGGCTGTTGAAAAGCACTTCACGCTTCGCGCGGACGACGAGCTTATTTTTCGGGCAGTATCTCTAAACAACTTCACGATGAAGGAACATCGATGCTCAATCTTTCCCGCCACGTTGGCCAGACGATCAAGATCGGGGACGAAATATCCATTGCCGTTCTCCCCTTCAAGTCGCATGGCGAGGTGCGCCTTGGGATCGCCGCGCCAAGCGCCGTGCCGGTCCACCGCTCCGAAATTTATGACCGCATACAGCGCGCCAAGCCGGCTGCCGCAGAACGGCCCGATGCGCAGGCAGCGATCGACCCTGATTGAAGAGTATGGGTGTACGCAGCAAGAAACGGAGACCCTCCTAGGGAAGGTTTGAACAACTAACCCGGTTCGTGGTGAATGCTGGGCCTGTCGAGGCATCGAACCATATTCTGCGCCGTCTGTTTCAGTACGCGACGACTTGTTTTCCCCTCAAAAAACGTGGTTCGACAAGCTCACCACGAACGGATTTTTTAACCCCTGCACTACCAAGCTCCTGATCTCGACTATTGCGCTGTGCAGGTCAAAGTCACCGTAATCGAACTGTTCGCTGGCAACGCCGGAATCGCCACGCCCGTCGGCAATTGCAATGCAGCCGCCAGCGGAGCGCCGGTTTCGGCAGGACAGGTCGCGGCTCCCGTAGTCACCGCGCACGTCGCTGTGGTGCAAGTCAGACCGGTCGACGCGATATCCCGTAACCTGGCGCCATCCGCCGCGTCGGGACCGGTATTGGTTGCGACGATGCTGTAGGTAGTGGTAGCGGGATCATTCCTGGTCACCGTGTCCGAGGCCTGGTCGATATCTCCATTCACACCCGGCGTATTCGTCTTTGTGATCGTTAGACCGGCAACCCTGCGGGTGTTGGTATATCTGCAGACAACGGCGGTACCAGTGCTGCCCACGGTCAAGGTGTTGCCGCTCAGTACCCCGTCGCCCGTGCAGGTCAGTACACCGTTGTACAAACCGGCATTCGAACCCGCCAAAGTCTCGGCTAGAACGAGCGTTTCTCCGCCGTAGACGGTTATCGGAGTGCTGTCCGTATCCGTTTCGTTTGCCGCGCCCGCATCGGAGACCAGCGTATCGATCACCGTGCCGGCGCGCGAAATCGTCAACGTGGCGTCGTCGCCGGTCGATGCGTTCGACCATGTTTTCACGAGCGTCAATTGTGCGGGAACGCACTGATTGCTCGAAAAGCTCAAGGCTGCCTGATCGAAGTTCGCGTTGTTATCCATGGCCACCACATAAGAGACCGTGGTTCCCGCGGGAATATTGACGACGCCCGATACCTGCACCCAGGGAGCGGTGCCGGAAGTCACCGGGGAAACCGGTGCCGGAAGGCTTGCGCTTGCGGTCGCCAGCAACGCGCCCGCAGTACCCACGCCCTGTCTGATGGAAACGCTGGCCGTTGCCGCTGACAGATTGTCACGCGTGGAGAACCAGCCCGAAAAGGTCGCCTGTCTGACCACACCCGGCTGCGTTCCTCCGCAAGCCGGTACGATGAACGACTGGTAGAAGTCATTGGAGCCGCTGGCGATATCCAGATAGTGCTGTCGCACGCCAACACCGGTCGCGGGATCCGCGTCCAGCCTGGGACCGCTATTTCCGTAGTTGAAGGTGGCCCCACCATCCACTTTGACCACGTTCGAGCTGTTGCCTGCACCGAGCGTCCAGGGAGCGATCGGGTAACCGATGTTGTTGCCGAACGCCGGCGGAGGATTGACTTCAAAACCCGGATTTCCGATCAGGTTTTGCGCATCGGCTTGCGAAGAACAGAAGAACAGGGCCAGGCCCAGCAGCCCACAGAACAGTTGGCCGCTTGTCTTAAGCCTACTGCGCAAACGGGCCCGGATGGTCCGGTTACAGGAATACTGATTCATCAATAGCTACCTACGATGTTGATGAAGAAACCCTTGTGGTCGTAGTCGAAATCAGTGAGGTCGTCGCTGAAGTCGGTGAAGTTGTAGCCTACGCCCACGCGGAAGTTCTTGTTGATGTCGCGATCCAAACCGACCAGGTAGCCGCTGCGCGTACCGCCGTCCCGCACGTCCAGCCAGCGGTACTCGGCAAGCGCATGCCATTGCTGGCGGAGTTCGTAGCGGATTTGCCCGGAAGCGAACGTGGTGGCTGAGTCCGTCCATGCGCCGACGCCGCGTCCGAAACGTACCTCGCCTTCTCGCCGCGCGACCTTGCCGGCGAACTCCCAGTGCGTGTCCAGCTTGTAGACGCCTTCCAGCGAAAACACCTGCGAACGCTGGTCGTAGTCGACGCCATTGATCTGGTCCAGCGTGGACAAGTCGTACAGGTACGTATAGCGGCCGAACACACCCCAACGCGTGCTATTCCACGGACGCCAGGCAAATCCGACATTCCCTTCGATGAACTTGGCGCCGGCTTGCGGGTTCAATTCGTCATCGGTGTCCGAATAATTCAGGCGTGCAGCCATGCGCCAGCTTTCGTTGAACTTGTGGGTGAAGCGGTTGGTGCTGACCCACTGTTCGCGCTGTTCGGCACCGGTGTCTTTGCGCCATTCCAGCTTGCTGTTCCAATCGGTATCGGGCGAAGTGCGGCCACCGTTGATGCTGACCGCGCGACGATCGACCACGCCCTGCGCACCGGTCAGTTCACCGGACTGCAGAGTGAAACCAGTGGTCCAACCTTGCGACGGATAGAAATCCATGCCGAAGGTATGTGCCAGGCCGGACTCGCTCGGGGTTTTCAGGAACTGGCTTTCGTTGAACAGGTTGACCTGGTTCGACAGACGCCAGCGCTGGCCCAGAGTCCAACCGTTCTGCCGGTTCGGATTGAACAACGAGTCGTACGCGGTGGTATCGGTCGAATAGGTGTAGCCGCCGTAAACCGTATGCTCCGGCGCCAGGCGGTACTCCGCATTGACCGTAGCCGCATCGCCGCGATCGCCGGTGCTGACTTCCGCACCGACCGACGACAAGTCGCCGAACAGATACTTACCGCCCAAGGTGAAGGCATCGTTGTCCGCATACTGACCGCCGTCGTCGTCGAGCGTCATCTGCGCGGTGCCGTAGACATCCAGCGACGTGCCGAAACGATGCGTGTACTTCACCGCGCCGAGCGTGCCGGCCACGTCGCCGATCAAGCGGTCTTCCTCGACCCGACGGATCTCGCCGCTAAGCGCGCTGTGGTCGCTAATGCGCCATTCCGCGGTGATCTGCGCCTGGGTCAGGGCTTCATCGCCGCGTTCGGCCTTGCTGAAACGCGCATAGATGCCGGTATTGGGCGTGAACTGGCCCAACACTTCGGCACCGTATTCGGTGATGTCCAAACCATTGTCGTAGCGGCTGATGGAATAGCCGGCACCGACATCGCGCCACCATGCACCCGCGCTCCAGTCCTGCTCGGTCCAGCCCAGCTCCTTGAAGTTGGCGCGTGCTTCGACCGACTTGGCCTGGCCTTCGCGCGGGCCGACCGGATTGAGCTGGGTGAAGGTGAAACCGCCGTTGTCAGAGAAGAACACCGGTGCACTGAACGATTCGGTCTGGGTGTACTCGGCCTTGAGGTAGGTGCCCTTGCCCGCTTGCAAGGTGATGTCGCCGCTGGCCAGGGTGTAGTCCTCGCCTGCGCGGTTTTCGTCCACATAAGTGACGCCCACGCCCAGGTGATCACCAAACCAGTGCTTGGCGCGCATGCCAGCGGTGACGTCATCCGGATCGAAACCCGATGGTACCCATTCGTAATCCACTACCAGGCGCTGCTCGAAACCATCTAGCGGCGTGTCGCGGGTCAGCGTGGGAATGTTGTCGCGGGTGATCTGCAACAGTGGACGCGTCAACAGCAGGCGGCCCTGCATTTCGTCGATTTCGTAATCGGTGCCGCGGGTCATCGGGATGCGGTTTTCGACGCGGCCGGTGGTCAGGTCGCGTATTTCCAGCACCACCACGTCCGAACCCGGCAGCACATCCTGATGCTTCAGGTAATAAAGGCTGCCGCCGGTACCGATGAATTCGCTGTGGCCCGGAGCGGTCTGCGCCTCGGAACCGAACGCGCGCACTTCGGTGCCCGGATCTCCCCAGGCATTGGTGGCGCGCGAACGCCAGTTGAGCGCGGCGCCATACAGCGAACGTACGTACTGCGCGTATTCGGTACCGGTGAAGCCGGTGTAGAAATTGCCCCACAACGCCTGGTTCTTGTCCCAATCCATGCGCAGGTAGAAGCGGCCCATGGTGTCCACGTCGCGATAGGTCGTGGAGTCGTCCCCATAGACCGGATAGTAGAGATCCGGGTCGAGGCGGCGGAAGATATCCTGCGGGTCGGCGTTGGTGAAACCGTCGAACAGGTGCTCCAGATCGCGTTCCGTGGTGTCGGCCTGCGCCGTCAACAGGTACTTGCCTTTGAACTTGGCCTTGCCGTAGAACGCCAGACGACCATCGCTGATCACATCGTCGTCGTAGCGCGGATCCACCAGCGACGGATCGACTGAACCGCCGATCTTGTTCTGGGAGATGGTCACATCGGCCAGGCCGACGCCGAAGAAATAACGCCCGGTGACATCCACGTTGAGCGTGTGGTGCGCAGTTGAATTCTGCGAGGTGGTCGCCGGCGCTCCATCCAGGCGCGGCGCGCCGCCCTGTATCTCGATGTCGAACGCGTGCTGCCCGACCGGTACCAGATATTCGGCCGTGAACTTGCGTTCTAGATCGACCGGATAATCGTCGCCATTGATCTTCAGCGCATAGCCCTGGGGCAGGTTGCGGCCCTGGATGCGGATACGCGAACCATAGATCGAGATGTTCTGCTGGCGTAGCCCATTCTGGGCGAAAGCTTCGTCGATCAGACTTTGCGACTGGGCCTGGTCGATGCTCAGCGCGGTACCCAGATATTTCTCGGTAGTGTCGCGCAGGGCCTGCCCGCCACGCTCGGCTTCTTCCGGCGAAACCAGCTGCAGCTTGTTGGGATAGGTTTCGTCGAAGTTGCCGTCGGCATCGTAAGCGCGCAGCACGTAGATCAGCTCGTCGCCGGCGCGGAAACGGTATTTCGCCGGCAGGGCTCCGTCCCATTCGGCCGATACGATATTGCCCACGTCCATCGGCAGGGTGACGAGGGGATCGATCAGGTCGGCGTCGCTGGCGCGATAGATCGTCAGCTCGTAGCGCTTCACGAACGTGGAGTAATTGCTACGCGTGTAGAACTGCACCGGTTTGGTGATTGCGGTACCGTCGAACGGCACGATGCCCGGCGCGGAGATCGAGAGCTCGGGCTGGCCCAGCGCGGGATCTTCGGTGGCCCAGATCGCGCCGCCATTGGCCAACTGGATCGAGAACTTGCCCTTGGCCACGGCCTTGCCGGGTTGTTCCAGGGCGACGGTCACGCGGCGATCGGGCTGCAACGTTTCCGACGACGCGTTTTCGCCGGCGTCGACCACCGGCTTGCGCTCGCCGCGCGTGCGCAACCGGAACAGCAGGCCGTCCTGCGAACTGCAACCGCTGTCGGTGCAATCCACTTGCGGGGATTCCACCGTGCCTTCGGTCTTGTCGGCAGCGACCGGAGCCGCATTCTGCGCAACCGCCAGCGGCGTCATTCCCGCCAGCAGGCTGATCAGGGTGTAGTCGAGTAGTTTCATCTTCATCTTCATGATCCAGCCCCCTTACTTGCCGGTACCGGCAGGGGCTGCCGGGTCGTTACTGGACTCGACACGCACTTTGGCGCGCACTGAAGGACTCAATTTGGTCGCGACCGCTTCGTAGACCGCCTTGGCGCGACGCATACCCAGCGCCACGTTGTAGGCGTCGGAACCGCGGGGATCGGCATGGCCGACGATCGCTATCGCTCCTCCTCCTTTCTCGTCGAGATAGGCGGCCACCTTGTCCAGGATCGGCAGGAACTGCGGTTTGATCGTCGATTTGTCGGTATCGAACAGCACCGTGCCCAGCAGCGGGCCGCCTTCGGCAATGCCGACGATCAGGGATGACGGATCGTCCAGTTCGGTGCGCACGCTTACCGTCAATGCCTTGGCGATATCGGCGGGCACGTGGCTCATCAGTGCGCTCTTCACCGCCGTGGCGCGATCGAAGGCCAGGCTTTCTGTATCGCCATTGGCGCTGATCAACACTTCGCCGCCGCGATACTCGATCACCTTGGCGGCGATCCGTTCGATCACCGGCAGGTACTCGTCGCGCAGCTTGGCGCCGCCCGGAGCGAAGATGACTTCGCCAAGCTCCAGCTCCACCTGCTGCTCGCCACCCTGCACTTCTTCGACCGGCAGCTTGACGCCGAAATCGAAACGCACCGGAAGTCCGGGAGTGATGCGACGGACCAGCGGATTGTCGGTGGTGAACACCGTGCCAACGGGCAGCGTCGACGGATCCACCTTGAGGATGAAGTTTCGGCCGCGGCCGCTATCACCGCCGGCGATGCCTTCCAGGTGATAGCGACCGTACTGGTCGGTCTCGATCAGCAAGCCTTCCACCGAGGCGATACGCACGCCCGGAATACCACGCTCGTCGATGCCGAGGTTGCTGATCACGTAATCCACCACGTAACCGCCCTCGCCCTGCGCGACGCGACGCTCCACCTTGGGTTCGGCCGCATTGAGGCCCTTGGCCGCTTCGCCGCTCGTCTCCACCGTGGTGTTGCCGGCGGCGTCCATGCGCACATTGACGCCCTGCGCGCTGGTCAGCACGAAGTCGTTGGTGAAAGTCGGCTGATTCAGACGCTGACGAATCACGATCTGGTGGTGTTCGACCGGATCGGCTATCGACTGGCGCGCGCTGATAGCGCCGACGTCGATGCCATGCAGCAGCGGCGAACTGGCATCGGCCTCCGGTTGCGCACCCATGCCACGATCCACTGTGGTTGAGTTGGCAACGTAGGCATCGGGCGCAAAGCCGCCCTGCACTCGCACATCGCTCAGGGCTGCGCTGTCCTGCCACGTGTCGCCGTCGCGATCGTCGAACACCGTACCGATCAACAGGCTGTCGTCGACCAGCGCGTCGGCCACCAGGGTGACCGCAGCGGTGCTGCTGTTGGAGATCGCCGAACCGGTCTGGGTAAAGGCCTGCGCCTGGTTGCGTTGCACGCCTGGGCGTACGCCCGCGCCTACGCGCATCGCATACATCAGCGTGGCGGTCTGGCCGGGTTCGATATCCAGGCCTTCGAAGCGCAAGGGACTCTGGCCCACTGCGGTGGCCTGGTTGTCGCCGTCGACCACGCTCAGCGAACCTTCCTCGTAGCTGAAACCCAGCGGCGGCGTATCCACGATGCTGCCGTTGATCAGCCTGCCGTTGCCGACGTTCTCGATGCTCAGGGTGTAGCGCACCAGATCGCCGATCTTCACTTCGCGCACGGCGACGGTCTTGAGGACGCGCAACTGGTAGTCGGACAACACCGGATGTTCGGTGCTGCAGGCCAGCGCGCAAGTCGGCGAATCGCCGCCGGTGGGCACCACGACATTGCCGACCGTGCCGGTCGCATCGGTATCGACCAGGGTGGTGTACGCAAAGGTGTAGGTACCGGGCAGCGTGCCAGCCGGCAGCGTGCACAGCAGGCCGTTCGCGCTGGCCGCGCAACCCGCCGGCAACCCGCCAGAGAGGGTCTGGTCGCCGCTGATCGTGTCGGTCAAAGTCACCGTATCGGTGGTGACCGAATTGGCCACGGTCACCGTCAGCGTATAGGCCAGCGTGTCGCCGGCCGACACCGAAGTGCCAGACGCCGGATTGGACGTCTTGGACACGGTGATCGCGGTCGCCACGACCCGGTGGCTGGTGCTGCAGCTGACGCAGGTCGGGCCGTCGTCGCCGCTGGGCACCACCACATTGCCGAGGGTGCCGGTCGCATCTGCGGCAACAAGTGTGGAGTACGAGAAGCTGTAGCTTCCCGGCAACACGCCGGCCGCCAGCGTGCACACCAGTCCGCCTGCGCTCGCCGCGCAACCGGCGGGCAATGCCCCGGTAAGCGTCTGATCGCCGCTGATCGTGTCGGTCAGGGTCACTGCGCCGGTGGTGATGGAGTTGGCCACGGTCACGGTGAGCGTGTAGGCCACGATGTCGCCAGGCGCCACTTCCGTACCCGATGCGGGGTTGGAGGTCTTGGCCACGGTCACCACCGAGGCGGCAACCGGATGCTCGGTGCTGCAGCTGGTGCAGCTGGGGTTGTCGGTGCCGGTGGGCACCACGTTGTTGCCCAGCCTGCCGGTCGCATCGGCGTCCACCGTGGTGGTGTAGGTGAAGCTGTAGTTGCCCGGCTGCGTGTTGGCCGCCAAGGTGCACACCAGTCCACCAGCACCGCTTGCGCAATTTGCCGGAAGAGGACCGGTGAGCGTCTGATCGCCGGTCATGGTGTCGGTCAACGTCAGCACCGAGGTGGTGGCGGCGTTAGCCACGACCACCGCCAGCGTGTAGCCGATGGTGTCGCCCGGCTGCACGGTTTCGCCGCTGGCCGGATTGGAAATCTTGGAAACGGTGATCGCCAGCAACGGGGTGCTTGTGGTGGACGAATTGCTGGGCACGGCCGGACCCGACGGCGGAGTACCGGTGGCGGTCGCGGTGTTGTTCACCACACCAGCGGCCACTTCGGCCTGGGTGATCGTGTGCGTGCCGGTGCAGGTGGCGATGGCACCGGGCAGCAACGTGGTTACGTCGCATACCGCCGGCGCATCCAGCAATGCATCGTCGATCACGATGCCGCTGAGAGTGACATTGCCGGTGTTGGTCGCCACGAAGGTGTAGCCGATCGTGCTGCCGGCGATGTTGCCTGAAGGCGCGCCGGCGGTCTTGAGTACGGTCAACGACGGATCGGCGGCGATCAGCGTCTGGGTGGTGTCGGGCGGACTGCTGGTGGTTCCACCGGCCGGCGGCGAGCCGGTGGCAATGGCGCTGTTGTTCGCCGTGCCGGCATTCACTTCAGCCTGAGTGATGGTGTGCGTACCCGTGCAGGTGGCGATGGCGCCCGGCAGCAGGGTGGTCGTGTCGCAGGTGGCAGCGGCATCCAGCAACGCGTCGACCACAGCGATGCCGGTGAGGCTCACGTTGCCGGTGTTGGTCACCACAAAGCTGTAGGCGATGGTGCTGCCCGCAATGTTGCCCGAGGGCGCGCCAGCGGTCTTGTCGATGGTCAAGGCAGGTGCGGCGGCAATCGGCGTACTCGTGCTCGACGTAGCGCTGGGCACTGACGGACCCGATGGCGGCGTGCCGTTGGCGATGGCGGTGTTGTCCACCACGCCGGCATTGACTTCAGCCTGGGTGATGGTGTGCGTGCCAGTGCAATTGGCGACCGCGCCCGGAACCAGCGTGGTGACGTTGCAGACCGCGGGTGCATCCAACAGCGCATCAACCACGGCGATGCCGGTTAGCGTCACGTTGCCTGTGTTGGTCACCGCGAAGATGTAGGCGATGGTGCTGCCAGCGCTATTGCCCGAGAGCGCGCCGGCGGTCTTCAACAGGCTCAGCGAAGGTGCGGCGGTCGCATTGATGGTCAGATCGTCGATGGCCGGCGGCAAGGAGCCGCCGCTCGGCGTGCCTGTCATCGTCACATTGTTGGTGACACTGCCCGCATCCAGGTCGGCCTGGGTGATGGTGTAGGTCGCCGTACAGGTCATGCTCGCGCCGGCCGCCAATGTCACTGCAGGGCAGCTTTCATTGGTGGTGCGGTCGTCGGCGATGACAATCGCGTTGATCGCCACGTTGCCGGTGTTGCTCACCAGGTAGCTGTAGTCGAGCACGTCGCCGACTGCCGCGAAGGTGGTGTCGACGCTGGACTTCACCACCGTCCACGACGGGTTCGCAGTCGCATTGATGGTCAGGTCATCGATGGCAGGTGGCAGCGTACCGGTGCTCGGCGTGCCGGTCATGGTCACGGTGTTGGTAACGCTGCCCGCGTCCAGGTCGGCCTGGGTGACGGTGTAGGTCGCCGTGCAGGTCATGCTCGCACCAGCGGCTAACGTCGCGGCCGGGCAGCTCTCGTTGGTGGTGCGGTCGTCAGCGATGACAATCGCGTTGATCAACACGTTGCCGGTATTGGTCACCAGGTACGAATAATCCAGCACGTCCCCCACAGCCGAGTAAGACGTGTCGGTGCTCGACTTCACCACCGTCCACACGGGATTCGCCGTGGCATTGATGGTCAAATCGTCGACGGCCGGCGGCAAGGTGCCACTGCTGGGTGTGCCCGTCATGGTCACCGTGTTGGTGACACTGCCCGCATCAAGATCAGCTTGTGTGACCGTGTAGGTCGCGGTGCAAGTCATGCTCGCACCGGCGGCCAGCGTCGTTGCCGGACAAGCTTCATTGGTAGTGCGGTCGTCGGCGATGACGATGGCGCTGATCGATACGTTGCCGGTGTTCGTAACCAGGTAGGCGTAGTCGAGTACGTTGCCCACGGCCGAGTAGGTCGTGTCGACGCTCGACTTCGCCACGTTCCAGGCTGGTGTGGCCGTCGCGTTGATGGTTAGATCGTCGATCGCGGGAGGCAGCGTGCCGCCGGTGGGCGTGCCGGTCATGCTGACGTTGTTGGTGACGCTACCTGCATCCAGGTCGGCCTGAGTGACAGTGTAGGTCGCGGTGCAGGTCATGCCCGCGCCGGGCGCTAGCGATGTTGCGGGACAAGTTTCATCGCTGGTGCGGTCATCGGCGATGGCAATCGCACTGATCGCCACGTTGCCGGTGTTGGTCACCAAATAGCTGTAATCGAGCACATCGCCTACTGCAGCGAAAGTCGTGTCCACGCTCGACTTCACCACTGTCCACGAGGGGTTCGCCGTGGCGTTGATGGTCAGATCGTCGATGGCAGGAGGCAGCGTGCCTCCAGTGGGCGTGCCGGTCATCGTCACGTTGTTGGTGACGCTGCCGGCATCCAGGTCGGCCTGGGTGACGGTATAGGTCGCGGTGCAGGTCATGCTGGCGCCTGCCGCGAGCGTGGCGGCCGGGCAGCTTTCGTTGGTGGTGCGGTCGTCGGCGATGACAATCGCGTTGATCGCCACGTTGCCGGTGTTGCTCACCAGGTAGCTGTAGTCCAACACGTCGCCGACTGCAGCGAAGGTGGTGTCGGCGCTGGACTTGACCACCGTCCACGACGGGTTCGCAGTCGCATTGATGGTCAGGTCATCAATGGCGGGCGGCAGCGTGCCGGTGGTCGGCGTGCCGGTCATCGTCACGTTGTTGGTAACGCTGCCGGCATCCAGATCCGCCTGGGTGACGGTGTAGGTCGCGGTACAAGTCATGCTCGCGCCGGCCGCCAAGGTCGCTGCCGGGCAGCTTTCATTGGTGGTGCGGTCGTCGGCGATGGCGATCGCGCTGATCGAAACGTTGCCGGTATTGCTGACCAGATAGCTGTAGTCGAGCATGTCGCCCACGGCCGCATACGTCGTGTCCGTGCTCGACTTGACCACCGTCCAGGCGGGCAACCCCACTGGCGTGGTTTCGTTGCAGTCATTGCCGACTGCCGCGCAGTTCACCCCATCCACAGTCACCGCGTTGACGATGGAAGCCGTAGCGCCGGTCGGGAATGGAGCAACGACTTGCACCACGAAGTTCAGCGTGGTGTTGCCGCCTACCGGAATGTTCACCGCATTGGTGTTGGTGCAGTTGCTCGCGGCACAGGTGAAGCTGTTGCCCGCAACTACGGCAGTCGTGTTGGCAGGCAGGGTTTCGACCACATCGCCCGCGAACAGAGTCGCGGCGAGGCTGCCGCCGACATGCGTCACTTCGATTTGATAGGTAAGCGTGTCGCCCGCGGCAACCGCCGCACCTGCCACGTAGGCCGAACCATTCACCTGGGCCAGGGTCTTTTCGACCTGCAGTTGTGCTGGTGTGGGGGCTGCGGGGAAAGAACATGAAGCAAGATCACGGGCCTGATTAGCCGCGGTGGCCGCTACTTGCGTCAGCGTGCCGGTGCCCAGATCGATGCGGAAATACCTGCTGGGCGCGGTGTTGGTCGCGACATACAGCAGACCGTCGTTGCCGTAAGCCACACCCGCCCATTGCAGGGTGCTGGGAGCACCGTTGAGCAACGGACGCTGCTGCCGGGTTGCCTGCACCGAGGACGTACTGAAGTTGACCCTGTAAAGATCCACGCCAGCGGTCAGCCAGCCATTGCCTGCGTTGTCGAAAGCTATATCGCCCGAGCTGGCATTGGTGGGGTCGAAATCGTAGGTCAGGATGCCGTACGAAGTCAGCGAGTAGCTGAAGGTGCCCGAGGGCGTTACTCGCCAGACCGCGGGATTGTTGCCATTGCCAGCCACCAGATAGCCCACGCCCGCCTGGGTCATGCCAGCACGCGGGAAATCGGGCGTAGTGATCGGACCGGCAGCGACGTACCAGCCGCCGTTGGCGGAATCGTACGCATACAGCGTCGACTGACCAGCGCTGTAGCTGACGAACAGCAGGCGCCTATTTACCGGATCCACCATCAGCCCATTGAGGTTGGGCGCGACGGGCAAGGTCAGCTCGGGCACTAGGACGTCAGGCGTACCGCTGCCGACGGTGTAGCGGTAGAACTCGCCCAGTCCAGCGGTCGTCTGGGTGACGTTGAAGACCGAATCGACGGCGCAGAAGTTGACGCTGGCCACCAGCGTGGTGAGCGTGGCGTCGGGCGGGCTGGTCACTACGATTCCGCCGCTGGTCGAACCGGTAGCGGTCGCACTGTTGCTCACCGATCTGGTGGCAGCTTCCCCGGCAGTGATGGTGTGGACGCCGGTGCAGGTGGTTGTGTTGCCGGGCGCGGACGGAGTCAGCGTGGTGCTGCCGCAGGTAGCCGGCGCATCCAGCTGCGTATCGACCACCGCAATTCCATTCAACGTCACCGCGCCAGTGTTGGTGACCACGAAGGTGTAGGCGATGGTGCTGCCCGCGCTGCTGCCGGAAGGAGTGCCAGCGGTCTTGTCGATAGTCAGCGAGGCTGCGGGCACGCTGGGCGGATTCACGCACGTGGCGTTGTCCGTCGTCACCGTCTCCTGCCCGGCAGGCAGCGATGCATTGTTGTAAAGACCGCTACCCGGTGTGGGAGTCGCTGCGCAAGTCGTGGGGGCCGAAGCGTTGGTGTAGACGTAGGTAATGCTGACGTTGAAGGTATGGGTGACGCCCGCACCGATCGCTATGTCGGTTCCGGTCAGCTGGTTAGGGCCGTCGATCGTCGACGAACCGCCGGCTGGAGCGCCCGCACCGGAAGTGGTCCAGGCGATGCCGGTGATGTTGGTGTTGGCGGGAAAAATCGGGGTATCGGTCAATGCTCCATAAGTGCCAGCCGCGGCGCCGGAATTGGTCACCGTGATCGTGTAGGAGACCGTGTAAACGCCCAGAACGCTCGGACCTGACACTCCAACAGCGGACTTGGCAACGTTGATCAGCGGCGCCACCACATCGTCGGTATCGCTCACGCTACGAACGCAGGTTGGATTGGTAGCTGCATCGGGGCAACTGAAACCCGTTGGCACCGTGAGCGTCGCCGTATTGGAAACGGTCTGCGCCCATGCCGAATTGCCGAGAAGGGTGTTAGCGAGGGCAAAAAGGCACAAAGTGAACAAGCGCAGGAAAGCCCGCGCTCTGCAGCGAGACGTATCAGTCACGTGAATCCCCTAATTCAATGTGTTCTGATCACGAGCTACTGGCACCGAAGTGACCTGCCCCCGACGATCAACCCCAAGCGCTACCGTTCTTGCTGATGCCACCAATGCCTGACTAGCAATGCGAGGCATCACCAGTCCGGCGCGGCGCGAGCAAAAGGCTGCGCGGCGTCAATGTTAACGGCGTCACATATTTCTCGTTAACTGCCGCACAAATGAAAAGTGACGCTCAGCGTCAGAATTCCGGGCTGCGGCGGGGCCGTGCTGTCCTGAAAGCAAATGCGGCCGTGGTCGTGAAAACGTTACCAGGCAAGGCTCTGGCCTCTCAGAGGGGCCAATTCCCCGATCGGCTGCAGGGGAAATAATCTTGTTATCTGCATAAGCAATAGCAGACAATCGGTACTATTTAGCCGACAATCGGAAAGCCTGCACTCACCTATTTATTTGCGTGCGCCCTGCGGAGCGTTCACATGGGCGTCGATGCTGCATATAAACGAAGGAGAGAGATCGAATCCCGAGGCCTCCACCTACTAATAGGGGACCTATCCGGCCTGCATCGGACCGTTCTGCCGCCTTAGAAAGTGACGGCCGAACGCCTTATGAGAGCCAACTATCAAAGGGGGAATGTGTGCCTCACGCCCCTCTTATTGCTCCAGGATCAAGTATTGCTCCAGGATCAAGCGTCGCGATATATCAGCGCCACGGCTCATGGCCGGGTTCGCAGAGAGAGGCAGTGTCGCGCGTCGGCTTTAGCCGGACTCTAGTTTCTCTTCACCGCTCGTCCAGAATATGCGCTAAGACGGGGCTCCCATGTCCGATTTCTCTTGGGTAGAACGTCTCAAAGTCGGCTGGCGGCCTGTACGGCACGGCTGGTGGCTTCAACATATGTCTTGGGATGAATTCGTACGCCGCTCAGGCAATGCGCCCACCAAAAATGAATTGATACGCAGCTTTCGGAATTGGGCGGACCAGCACAGAGGCTCCCACTACATACTTACTTGGGATAATCCAATGACAGAGAAGTCGAGCGTCTACATATGCAAGGAAGTAAAACCACTTCTGAGAACGCGTGAGCATTGACTGCTCCGTTCGATGATCTGAAGAGAGGCTAGCAATGGGCGTTTGCAGCGGCATAGCCGGCAGGCGTCGTCCACCCTAAGCTCTCGTGCGGTCGACAATGGTTGTAATGATATCTAAAGTCTTCAGCCACTCTGTCGAAATCCTCCAATGAGGTGAAGCTGTTCCACTGGATCAGATTGTTGCGCACAGTTCGGTTGAAGCGTTCTATGTAGGCATTCTGATAGGCTCTATATGGGGCGATATGCTCGATTGTGATCCCAGCAGCAGCTGCCCACTGCAGGAAAGCACGCCCAGTAAACTCAGGGCCATTGTCGCAACGTATCGTGCTCGGCAAACCGCGCCTTCCAACTAGTTCGGCAAGTTGCTCTGCGACAAGCGACGCGCTAGTGCCGAAACCTCCCTTGATCAGAAGACATTCGCGGCTGAAGTCGTCGAGAACATTGAGCGTACGCGCTGGCGCGCCGCTAACCAAACGAAAGTGCATGAAATCGATAGACCAAGTGGAATTGGAATGAGGCGCTACTGCAAGCCGATATTTCCCCTTAGGACGCCTCGCGTTTCGGCGATACAACTGCAGGCCGGCGCCAGCATAGATCCGCTGCGCTCTCACGATGCCGCAGACTTTTCCCGCGAGTACCTGGTGGAACATCGTTTCGAAGCCGTGGCCGGGAAACGCTCCAAAGTGTTCTTTCATGATCCGAAGAATTACGGTGTCGTCTCTTTCGTATTTGACCAACGAGACACACGGGCTGGCCATGCAAAGCATCGTCTTGGCCTGATTAATCGATACCAGCCCGGCGGCCTGCAATTGGCCGAACAGCTCTATGCGGCGTGACAGAGGAGGCGCCAGCCCACGCATAATCAGCTTCCATGCAACCCGCTCCGCTTCAAAACGTGTTGTTTTCCGCCTGAGCTGCTCCAGCTCCGCGCTGGCAGCCATGGCCTGTTGCACCTCACTAAGCGAAAGTCCGCCGTATTTGCGCCTCCACCCCCGGACACTGCCTGGGTGGCATTTGATACGCGCAGCTACGGTAACTGCAGGTATTCCTTCATCCACCGCCTGTACGGCAGCGTGGATTTGCTTTGCTGTATAGAGTCGGTTTGCCACAACACCTCCTCATTTTCAGGTCAGCCCGCCTGTAACCTCGAACGGAGTTACAGACTCGCCGTCATCGCAAGGCTTGTCATCGCTCGGCATTAGCTCGCCATTCGGCGAATGGAGGGGAAGTATTATCGCCCCGGGATGTTCAGATTCTGAGATCCGCGACCATGGTCGAACTCACACGTCACACAACATCCAAGGTCAGCTCAGCCGGCTGACATGCTGGTACTTGGGAACGACAGAGATTGTGCGACTGCACCAGCCGGTGACGGATAAACGGCTGGTCCGCGGCACTGAACCAGCACCTGATTGCCAGTCTCGAACGATCCATTTGAGGACGCGAAAGACCCTTTTGCACCGAATAATGTGACAACCATCACATTACGACAAGAACTCACACTTAATCACATAAAAGTGTGACGTAAGGCGTCATAAAGTGCCTTACCATCCAGCCGTGCTAGCTAGCTCGGCAAGGAATATAGAGCAAATCACAAGTAATTTCTCGATTTACTCACAATAAAAAGGGACCGGCTCCACGGTTGGCACGCTTTCTGCTCTACCACCTCGGGCCGTGACACCACGGCTTTCGCTCTATGCCTGCCATCCCACCACCGACCGGACTCTAAAACTCCATGCGCATGACCTCCAAAACCCTTTTGGCTGCCGCACTGCTGGCTGCCGTTCCGATGCTGGCCAATGCTGAATCGACCTTCACCACCCCCGGCACGGGTACGCCAATCACCGCCAGCGCACGTCTGGACTTTCAGGTGACGGCACCAAAGATTCTATACCTGCGTGTTGGTACCGGTACTGATTTTGCAACCACCACGACCATTAATCAGATCGCTTTCACCGTCCCGGCTGCCACGATGGGCAATGGAACGCCGATTGCCGCCACAGCCGCCTCCGGCGACCTGGGCACCGGCGCAGTCACGGCCCGCGTCATCGGTAACAACGGCAACATTACCTTCACCTCGACCACGCCGGGTGCGCTGAGTAACGGTGCTGCTGGCGATACGATCAGCTATAGCGAAATCGCCGCGACGGTGTTACCACTGACCTCGGCTGTACCGCTGCCGCACCCGACGTTGGCCGACGGTGCTACCACCACCGTGTCCCTGACTCCCACGACCGGCAAGGTCATCAATCGTGACGCCCGTTGGACGTTTGCCTACGCAAACAACAATGTGATCGCCCCGGGCACCTACGGTGGTGTGAACACCAATAACAGCCGTGTGACCTACACCGCGTCAATGCCCTAACCGAGCACAGCTCGACCCCGCAAGGTCTCTCATGAGCCTTGCGGGGTGTTTCGTCAGAAAGGGACGCTCCGATGTCTACGCTTGCCCGCGGCCTACCGTGGCTGTTCGTGTTGCTTGTGCTTTGCGCGTGCGATACAGCCCATGCCTTTATCGTCAACATCGCACCGGGAACGCGTGCGGTGTATCTGCGTGTGGGCAACGGTGTGTTCACGGGCAACTATTCCACCGGCGGCGTCCCCGGCTCGGGCGGCGCAATTAATCTGGTATCGGTATCGGTGCCAGCTGCTGTATTGGGCAACGGCGCCAACCAGCTCATGACGACAAATGCTTCCACTGGCGTCAGCAACTACGACAACTTTGCATTTTGCAATGTGCCCAACGAAATCTATGTGGGCGGCTTCTATCGGCTTCCTGGCTCCACCGGTACGGCGACACTGACTGCGGTCGCGCCCGCTAACCTGGTGAGCACCGCCGGCGACACCATTCCGTTCTCGCAGATCAGTTGGACCAGTAGCGGCAATGGTGACGGGACGACGGCGCAGCCGATCCTTGCGGGCACTTTTACCGGCGGCACCCAGACCTTGGCCAGTTTTCCGGTGAACACGTGGCGCGAGAGCTGCCATACCTTCAGTTATGGCAACGATGCCATCGTCGCGGCAGGCACCTATAGCGGCCGCGTCATATACACGTTGAGCGCGCCATGAGAGTGCATGCGGCGTTCTTAGTCTTGGGATTAGGGCTTTTCACCATTACAACGGCAGCGGCGACCACGACGCATCGTGTCGACGACAGTGCCAGCCAAGTGCCGGGCAATACCTTGCAGATGAAATGGGATTCGGTCGCGCCGCAAAGAGGCCAACGCGCCACGGTTTCGGGCGCGATCACGGTATTGGTTCGTCTCAATTTGTCCCCCTGGCAAGGTCGAACCGGGCGCGTCTACATGACGCTGCCCGCGCAACCCACCGGCCCGGTGACCGCAACCTGGACCACGCAAGGGCGCCTACTGCCGGGCACCCTGCGCGCTGGCGAACGCACGCTGGTCTATGCCGGCGTGATGCCTGCAGCTTTGTATGAAGACACGATGCGCCTGGTTATCCAGGCAGATGGTCAGCGTTTGATGCGCGTGGAACAACTGAATTTTTCATTCGAGATCGATGTGGAGAGCCCCTGATGTGCCGTCATCTTCTGCAGGCTAGCGTCCTTGTGTTGAGTCTGCTGTGCACCGCGAACGGCATGGCGCAGGGATTTTCAGCGCTCGTATCGCCCCCTCGTTTCGAGGACACGGCCAAGGCCGGAACCACTTATCGCAACGTGGTGGAGATATCCAATGTCTCGGGCAGCGCAGCGCACTACACGTTAAAGACAGCCGATTGGAGTTTGGACGACAAAGGCGCAGCGGTTTTCTCCGAAACGCTGGCCCCTGACAGCTGTCGGCCCTGGGTCGGTATCGAGGCGCCGGAAATCACTGTCGCGGCGAACGGCAAGCGCCGTTATCGGTTCGAGGTGGTAGTGCCACCGGACGCCCCTAGCAGTGAGTGCCGCTTTGCGATCATGCTGGAAGGCGATCCGGAGCAGGTGGCCAACGGCGCCGCTCCCCCGGTATCGGGTCGGATCGGCATCATCGTCTATCTCACGATTGGCGATGCGGCCGCCCAACTTACGGTGGTCGGCACAAAAGCCGACACCATTGACGGACGGCTTGTGCCTGTCCTACAGGTACGCAACACGGGCAATGCACACGGTCGACTTGCCGGTTTCATTGAAGGCGTCGATGCCAGTGGTCGCAAGTTCGCCTTTTCGCCTTCCGGTCTGCCCGTGCTGCCTACAGAGTCGCGTGCCATCGCGCTGACCCCTGAGGGGGATGATCCGGATACAGCGGCCGCGGTGATTGCCTATCCGTTGAATTTGAAGGGCCGGTTGGAGTGGGGCGCGCAACGCCTCGACATCGACACCGTCATCTCTCAATGACGCGGCATCGCGAGCCAGCACGGCGAGCGCTCGTCATCCTTATCGCGTCCGTGATCATGGCCTCGACCAGCGCGGCCGAGCCCGATCCACAAACGACTTATCGCGATCGAATCATCGCCCCGCAATCGCTGGCGCCCTTGCCGCCCGACGATGAGGAGCCAGAAGACACCACCGGGCTGCCACGCTCGGTTCGCCTCGAACTGAATGTGGCGCAGACCGAACGTGGCGACGACTCGTTTGGCGAGCAAGGGATATCGGGTGGCGGTTTTTGGGAAACACCCGCCTGGGGCAGCTTCTCGCTCGACGCTACGCTATTCCACAGTAATCGCGAGCGCTTCGAGCGCGACGGTGGCTGGGGTGGAGCGGCGACGTTATGGCAACGCAACCTCTTCGTGGACGGCGGTGGGCGCTTGGATAATGGGCTAGGCGTCATCAACACGCCCTCGCTGGATCTGCAGCGCAACCAATATCGATTCTTCCTGCCGACCGTGCCCTTTGCAGGCGTAAGTACCCAGTGGACTCAGGATGAGCACGGTACCGTCGTCTATGGCGCAGCCGGACGTGCCGGCCTCTACAACGGTACGCGGGTCGTCGGGTTCGATCTGGCTGATGGTTATGTCGCCTCGTTCGGCAGCCAGTGGCGCTGGGCGCCTGGCTGGACCGGCGCAGCGTCGTACCTGCGTACCCACGGCCGTATTACTCCCGATGATCGGGGCGAAGCGGTGTTGGTCGACGATCAAACCCAAGCGGTGCACCTGGCGACGCAATGGGAAGGGCAACGCGACGCCGTGCAATTGAATGTTCTGGGAAGCGACACCGAGCACGGCGCAGCGCAGGGCATATGGATCGATGCCAGTGCACGCCGGGGACGCTATCGTCACAACTATGGCGCTTTCTCGTTGGATCCCGAGTTAGCGTGGGGCGCGTTGCCGATCAACAACGACATTCGCGGCGGGTACTATCGTATCGCCTATCAGTTCGCACGCTGGTCCTGGAATGCGGGGATTGACGATATCCGATCAATAAGCGGCGACGGATTCGATGGTCAATACGGCACGGGCTTTATGCGGTATCAGGCCAGTAGTACGTTCGGTTACGGTGGCAGTCTCAGCATCCGGCATACGTCCGAGAATACGTATGCCATACAACTCTTCGCAGATAAGACCACGCATTGGGGTCAGACGCGCCTCCAACTCGACCGTGCTGAAGGTGGAAATCAAGGCGGCGACAGCTGGCTGGCCAGCGTTGATCAGGCATTTCCGATGCGCGAAGGCACTCGCCTCTCGGCCTCGTTGGCCTATGGCGAATTGAGTTATTTCGGTGAGTCGCCGACGGCTACGACCACCACCGCGTTCTATGGTGGTCGAGATCTGACCGACACGATATCCATCGACGGAACGGCTCGCTGGACTTATGGGAATGGTCCGAGTGCACTGCGCGGTCTGGATTTGAACCTGGGCGTCAACTGGCGCATCCGTCCAAGGTGGTCACTGGCCGCAGCGTTCTACCAGAGTCAGGGATCGCAACGGTCTCCCTTCATCTTGGATCCTTTGGTCACCGATACGCCATTTATCTCCCTCCCTCGTGATCGCTCGGTCTTTCTGACCCTGCGCTATGAACGGCAAGCCGGACGATCCATGGCAGTCCTGGGTGGTGCACCAGGTACCGCCGTGGGCGGCATCGTGGGATCTGTGTTCCTGGACGACAACAACGACGGTGTACGCGCCGCGTCGGAACAACCGGCTGCCAACATCACCGTCGTTCTTGATGGTCGCTATTCGGTGAGAACCGACAGTAACGGTCAGTACGAATTTCCACGAGTTGCAGTAGGTTCCCATCGGATCACCGTGCTGCCAGACAACCTGCCGCTTCCCTGGTTCGTGGAGGAGAGCGCTGCGCAACAGACTATCGAGATTCGGGTCAGGCAAACCACGCGCCTGGACGTTGCCGCAGGACGTCAACGATGACCATTCTGGCCTAATCCTTTCTGATGCCCGTTCTATCGAAGCACGATCTCTCCCTATTCAGATCGCAGCTCGGATAAGGCTTTTGCTCCGGAATATTTCCGAAAGGCACCGATCGCCTCAAGCGGCAAACCGCATACCCCGATGCAGGATTGGCTTGGGGCACAACGCCATAGGTACGCGCAGCGGTCCTTTCCAGCGGCCTATTCTGAGGTGGTATCACGGGAGGGTATGATCATCGGGCCATGCGGGAAGAGGTCCGTCCGGCCCTACCGCCTTGTGGTGACGAACCATATAACGATGGCTGCGCGGACCCCATCGGCCGCGGGACAGGTGGACCGGTTTAACGCGGGTGCTAGCGTGGCAAATCGAGTATATACAGCCGACCAAGTGTTTGCGGTAGTCCAAGCCGTTGAGAATGGCATGTGCCAAATGACGATAGCGCACGATGTCGGATGCAGCAGTCCGAGTGTTTCAAAGTGGAAGACTCTGTATCGAGGCTTTTCTCTGGAAGAAATCCAGCGCGCCATGGAAGCCAATATAGAGCTTGAGCAACTTCGGCGGGAAGCAACGCGTTATGAGGGTGAGCGTAGGGCTTGGAAGCTGCTTATGCGCGCCATTCATCTACCACTCTACAGACGGATACAACTGCTGGGGCAGTTGCAGTCGGCGAATCTCGTATCCACTCATCAAGCAAAGCGCATGCTCTGCATCGGCAACTCGATGATGGACCTCGTTAAATATGAGCGAGACAACACCGTCGTCCTCAGGGTCATGAAGGAATATCTTGCCTGCAATCCCAGCCACGGTTTTAAGCTCATGTATCACAGTATCCTCAAGGGCAAGCTGTGTGGCGCGAAGCGGGCACAGAAGCTCTATATCGAGGCGGGGCTTCAGCTGTACAGGCGTAACTCGAAACGCGCGGACCGCAGCAAACCGCGTCATCTCGATATCGCATCACATGAAAACGCGACATGGTCTATGGACTTCATGCACTTTCGGTTGATCAACAATGCGGCTGCACATACCCTCAATGTGCTGGATGATTTCAGCCGAGAGTGTCTTTTGATCAAGGGCGGTTTCGGCACTAGTTCGTTGTTAGTAGCCGAGCAGCTCAACGAGCTCGTCGCTAGACGTGGAGTGCCAGCCCAGATTCGCTGCGACAACGGTCCGGAGTTTACTGGCAAGGCTCTGGCTGCTTGGGCCAGTTCCAAGGGCATCGCCATCAAACACACAGCCCCATTTAAGTTTTACCAGAACGGCTATATAGAGCGCTTTAACCTAACAATGCGGTCAGATCTTTTCCGATGGAACAAGTTCACCTCGTTGGAGCACTTCCATCAGGTTGCGGAGGACTTTCGATATGAGTACAACCATATTCGCCCCCACCAGAGCTTAGGTTGGGTAACACCAGCAGCCTTCGCAGCCGTCAATCGTTTGCATTGACCAGGCCAATGACTGCTTTGGGTCGAAGCGAGCATTGGCTCGACGCCATTACGCAGAAGAAAGAGCGACCGCTATCGGCCACGTGCGGACATTGCTCTTTGGGTCCGCTTATTACTCAATTCGGATCCAACTCAGTTCACTTCAGTCATCCGGAAGGCAACTCATGCGACGCGTCAGGCGCTACGGAGAGTTCAAAGATGCGACCGGCCTCGTCTCGCTTAAGCACCTCCAGCAGCCCCTGCAACAGTGTTGTGGCTAGCCGCCGTGCGGCCATCCGTTCAAGCGTCGCAGCCGGGGCTGAGCGCCCACAGCACTTGAAATGGCCTGAGCTATCCGGGCGAGCGAGTCGCGCCCGTGACGCGCCAGTTCACGTAGCCAACGTCGTCGGCCACCAGCAGGGCGCCGCGCCGATCCTGCACCACGCCAACAGGGCGGCCGCGCGCCTTGCCATCTTCGGATAGGAAGCCGGTCAGCACGTCCACCGGAGAACCGGCCGGCGCCGAAGGGCACGAAGATGACCTTGTAGCCGCTGAACGGACGCCGGTTCCAGGAACCGTGCTGTCCGATGAAGGCGCCGGCGCCAACGCCTATCGCGGGCGAACGATTTATGGGCTGGACGGTCACGACAGCGGCGGTGCTCGCCTGCTGCTGGCACTTAAGGTGCAGTAGTACGGTTGGAGGCGTAATCTCCTGCCCTGACAACTTCACGATGAAGGAACATCGATGCTCAATCTTTCCCGCCAAGTAGGCCAGACGATAAAGATCGGAGACGAAATAACCATTACTGTTCTCCCCTTCAAATCACATGGCGAAGTGCGCCTCGGGATCGCCGCACCGAGCGCCGTGCCGGTCCACCGCTCCGAAATTTATGACCGCATACAGCGCGCCAAGCCGACTGCCGTAGAGCGGACCGATGGGCGGGTAGCCATCGACTCTGATTGAAGCATGCGATGTAACGGAAACCCTGTTACCACGTTGTGGAGTGAACTCTTCTCCCGCTAGCGGGAGAAGGTGGCCGACAAGCCGGATCAGGGAAGACTTGCGGCACCCAATGGCAGTGCTTGGTGATCTGCTTCGACTCAATGGGCGAACCCGGCCCGCTCAATCTGATTCGACCCTGGTCCGATATACCGCGAACAGCTTTCTGTCCCCATTACTGGGAATGGCCTCAAGATCACCCTTAGGGGTTTGGACGATTTGCACTGAGCTACGATGCGGCGACGGAGTTCTTTTCAAGTACGCTCCAAGTTGAAACTTGCTCGTTCATTACCCACATTTGCATAGACTTGTTACCTTGTTATGGCTCCAGCAATTTGTGGGCCGAGACAGCCCATGGTGGTATCGGAATGCGCCCAGTGGCGACTAGCCACGCCAACCCGAGAGCATTGGCATTTACCAGGGCGTGATGACGACAGGCTCGTTGTTCAGGATGGCTATAGAACCATTCCTCGACAAGCATTCTGGCCGAGCTACGTAAATATTTCACAGCCTTGACGAGGCCGTTTTCGGACAGAAGTGGACTTTAGATTCCCGTCGATGAGGCGCTTGAGTAGGTGCGTAGTAGTTACGTCTGCCTTTTTGGTAGCCGAACTCCATTCCCTGCCTGCATTACTTCTCTGGCGGTTGCTTCAGGCGACCTGATTCGTCCAGCACGTGTCCGTATGCGTCGGTTCCTGTCGTTAGGTGGTAGGTCTGTCGCACAAGCACAGCGGGTCTGGGACCTGCATGGGTTGTAGCACCTGATGGATCGACGCCAGGAGAGGCACGATGATCGAGCATGACAAGGGACCACCACAGGCGTTCGCCAAGGTCTTCGCTGCTTGCCCTGACTATGGGCCGCTGAAACAGCATTTCTGGTACGACTGGGGTCCGGTCTTCTATCGTGGCCGCCTGGATGGCAGTGCCCGTGTGATCTGCGTGGCCTCGGACCCTGGAGCCACTGAGCGCATAGCGGGTCGTACGCTGGTGGGAGATGCGGGGCAGCGGGTCCAGGGTTTCCTTGCCAAAATCGGACTTACGCGTTCCTACCTGTGCCTCAACGCATTCTCCTACGCGCTATTTCCTTCGCAGGCCGATCTGGGAGACGCCATTCTCAGTGACCCGGCCCAACTGGCGTGGCGCAACAAGCTGTTTGATCTAGCGCATACCCCTGCATTGCAAGCCATTGTTGCCTTCGGGGTTCAAGCACGTAAGGCCATCGATCTCTGGCCGGGTAAAGGGACCACGCCGGTGGTGGTGATTCCTCACCCGAGCAGTCATGACGAACTCGAGCTACTTACGCGCTGGCGCGCGGCGGTCGTGCAACTGCGTGGTCTGGCCACCCCGGACGCTGATGCTGCCGCGGGTCTGCCCAACTACGGGCAAGCGTTCCGCGAAAGCGACTACATGCCCATCCCTCGACGTGACCTGCCCTATGGCGCACCGGCTTTCCTCGGCAATGATGCCTGGGGCCGTGCGCAACAGCCGCCACGCCGCACGAGCGCGAAACGCCCGCAGCCCGATGATCGACACACGCTGATCTGGACGGCACCAGCGTTGTGAGCGCGACATGGCTACGGTAGCGAAACTTGCTTTGAGGGGCCGCGTCGTCACCATGGACGCAGGCGATCACGTTCTAAGGAACGCCACTGTCTATCTCAAGGGAAACAAGATCGAGGCTATCGGCAAGGCCAATGCAGCTCCCCCTGCTGGGTTCGAGAATGTCAGCGTGCTCAATACCGGCGGCACGTTGTACCCAGGGTTGATGGATCTGCACAATCATCTGAGTTACGACGCGTTAGCCCTGTGGAAAGTGCCCAAGCAGTACACCAATCGAGATGACTGGGGTGGACATGCGGACTATCGACTTCTGATCAGCGGCCCTATGAACGTGCTGGGCCAAACAGCCGGCTACCCGGAGGCTATTGCACGTTTTGCTGAATGCAAAAGCCTTTTGGGTGGTGTCACTACTTCACAGGGCATTGCATTGTTCAGCAATACCGGTATCCGGCGTTACTACCACGGGCTACTGCGCAATGTGGAAATCTCAGATGGTCCGGACCTGCCTGCAGCCAAGGCTCGCATTGGGGACGTCGAAGCCAAATCGGCGAGTCAGTTTCTTACCCATTTAAAGAGGTGCAGCTGCTTGCTATTGCACCTGAGCGAGGGCACCGACGAACGTGCACGCAACCATTTCCGAACGCTCAGCCTGCCTGATGGCCAAGTGGCCATCACCGACGCTCTGGTCGGCATCCATTGCGTGGCGCTGCAACGCAGCGACTTCAAGCTCCTGGCAGCGCATGGCGGATCCATGGTCTGGTCGCCGCTCAGCAATCTGCTGCTCTACGGCAAGACGGCCGATATTGTTGCGGCCAAGGCAGAAGGAGTCACCATCGGTTTGGGCTCGGACTGGTCCCCAAGCGGCAGCAAGAGTTTGCTGGGTGAGCTCAAGGCCGCCTATGCATATAGCCAGCAGAATGGGAAACCATTCTCTGCCAAGGACATCGTGGCCATGGCTACGCGTAATGCAGCCAAGATGCTCAAATGGGATCAAGGCCTCGGCTCTCTGGAAGCAGGCAAACGCGCTGACCTGATCGTACTGCGTGGGGACAACGGCGATCCGTACCTGCAGTTGATCAAAGCCAAGGAAACCGACATTAGCCTTGTCATGATCGACGGAGTAAGGCGTTACGGCTTACGCCGGATTATGCCCGAGGAAGGTCCGTTAGAAGACTGGACCGTGGGCGGACTGCGCCGCCGCATCGACCTGCGGATCCCTGAGACCCTGACCTCGGCCTCTCGACTGAGTTTACGGCAGGCCGTTGATCGCTTGCGGTCAGGCATGAAAAATCTGCCGGCATTGGCGCATGCGTTGGAACATCCCACGCGCATCCGACGTGCGGCTGCCAAGGCAAAGCCGCAATGGTTCTTGGAGCTTGAACACGAAGAGCCTGCGGGGATGTCGATCCGTACGCGCTTTAACAGTGAGCCCGATGCCCCTAGAAAGATATCGAGAATGGTGAACCGTTCAGCAGCCGCTATTCCCCTGTCCAAACTGCTCAAGCCATTGGCGCTGGATCCCTTGACGGTGGTGGACGACCGCAGTTTTCTCAAGCGTCTAGAGGTGCAGCCGAACCTGCCTCCAACCTTCATGACCGCACTTCGTAATCTGTACAAATAAGACCCGGATTAACTACTGTTGGAGGATTCAGCGCTATGAGTACCACTAAGCCATCCAAAGGGGCAACGGCGCGCACGGCAGCTGCTGTCTCCAAGAAGAAGCAGGCTGTTGAATCCGCAAATGGGTTGAGTGGCTTTTCCCTGGACATGTCGGCAGCCGGAAGCCAGGTCAAGTTCGCTGCCCTGCCCAAGACTCGAAGTGCGTTGCGCCAATTCTCCGGCCCTGCCCTCCAGGTTGGCAGGATCGATCCCGAAACGGCCGCCAAGAGCTATCTGGATCAAGCACTCGAAAGCAACGAGGTACGCCGGTTCTCACGCCCGGTTACCGACGGCGCACCCAGCGACTTCAAGAGCCTTGGGACCGAGGTGAGTCCCCTGACGGAAACGACGTTGGTCAAGTTCCGCCAGTATCTCAACAAGATTCCTGTGTACGGCTCCCTTGTCGTGGTGGAGTTGGGGAGCGACAACGAGTGCCTCGCTATCAATTCTTCCCTGGGTAAACCTGAGGCAGTGGGCAACGTGGCCAAGGTCGCTCCCGCCGAAGCCTTGGCTATCGCCGCTAAGGCTGCAGGGAGCCCGCTTGGAAAGCTGCAGCAGACACCGCGGCTCAACTACTACTTCGATCAGAAAAGCAAAAAATGGAAACTTGCCTACATTGTGGAGAATGTGAAGCAAGGAAAATCTAAGGCGGCACAGCGCAGCGGTGATGCGAGCCTGAAGGACTATGTGGTCGATGCGCTCACCGGAAAGCTCTTGGCCGCCCTGCCGCGCGTTCCTACCATGGCAGCTGTGCAGGAAACTGTCGTCGATGCCCTCGGCCGCTCACGCAGCATCGTCGTGGAAAAGGCGGGAAGTAAACGCAAGCTCCATGACAAGGCACTAAACGTCAGCACCTACGGATTCCGCTTCCGTGATCCTACTGTTGAGTTCGACAAACTGCCTGGCACGCTCTATACGAGTCCGCCCAAAGCCTGGCCATCGGAAGCCATTGGTGCACATGCCAACGTTACACAGATCGTCCATTTTCTACGTGATGTGCTCAAGCGCAACAACATCGACAACCAGGGTGGAGAAATAATATCGACTGTCAATTGCTGGGATCGTGCGGACGGCAAGGATGTCGACCGGGAATGGCGCAACGCCTACTGGAATGGCGAGCAGATGGTATACGGTCAGGTCGTGTTTCCAGACGGCACTATGCTCTCAGTGGCCTCAATGCTCGATGTAGTGGCACACGAGCTATTTCATGGTGTGACCGAAGTGACCTCACGCTTGGAATATCAGACCCAAGCTGGCGCTCTAAACGAATCGTACTCGGACATCTTCGGGGTGATCATAGCCAACTACGGCAAGCCGATTAATAAGTGGACTTGGGAAATCGGGCGTGACTTCAATGGGCCTGGCACCTTTCTGCGCAGCTTCTCGGATCCGCCAGAATTCGAACAGCCCAAGCATATGCGGGACTATCGCACATCTAGTCCGCCCTATACATACGAGCGTAATGATTATGGACACGTTCATGACAACAGTGGGATCCACAACTTCGCTGCCTACAAAATCTTGACCGCAAAGAAAGGAGCGAAGCTTCTGTTCACTGTAGAGCAGGTGGCTGCAATGTTTTTCGTCGCCTTAACCGTACATTTGTCGCGTACCTCTGATTTTTCTGACAGTAGGCGCGCTCTGGTCGCTGCAACGCACTCTATATTCCGTAAAGATTCTCCAGCCACTTTGAAACTGAAGGTCGTCGCAGTTGAACAGGCTTACACGGCTGTCGGAATCAGCTAGTTCGCTAACTAGCATGGGTCGCCAGCAGGCATACGCCCAACCCGCTGGCGGTGACCGCTATCGGCCAGAAGCGGCCATCCGATTCCTGAGATTTACCACCGATTCTGGTCGATTGGAGCCACTCGCATCGCTAGATTAAGGCGACGGGCATCCGAGCGTTATCAACTTCGCTTTGTTCAGATTCAGCGCAGACAAGCTGGGGCCCAACACTCGCGCTCAGCATGCGGCGTTGCCACCAGAGAATCGAGACGCGACGCTACCTCTATTGCTATGTTCGCGACCCTGAAAGCTGGTTCTACAGCACGTCCAATCTTGGTGGTTTCCGCATGCATGACGAATTCCCAATCCTCTCCGGCGGCAGCGGCGCCGCTTTTCTCCTCGATGCGCCTGCGACGGTCTCTTTGACACTGAGCTTTCCCGATGGCCTAGTCTCCATTCGACAAGACGCGCCGTTCGCGACCGTCTCTCTGGTCGAGCATCTGAACCAAGAGGACGCTAAGAACGACGCTTGGCGGGTGCTGCAAGAAGCTTTGGACGTTCTCGCAGCACGAAGGCAGGCCACGCTCCAGACAGCCGAAGGCGATTGCACGTATCTGGTTTGGGTTAAGGACGACGCCGGTTACGAACTCGTATTTGTCGACACGGCCAACGTGCCTTGGTCGATGAGCACGAAAGTCGAAGCGACTGGAACTGTTACACCCACGCCATCGCCGCCACCGCCCCGCCATCCTGCTTTGCGGTTCTACCGCTTGGCCCATGCGTCTGATGACCTGTTCGACGCTTATCGCAACGCATACTTGGCGCTGGAGTGCCTGGTGAGTGAGGCCACTCCGAAAGCTGCCAATGAGAGTGAGCTGAACTGGTTGAAGCGCGCGCTTGCCGGCCCACTGTCGGCCGGCCTGCCGTCGGGCGTAATAGGGCCCGATACCGTCGACGACATCTACAGGGAAGGGCGACTGCCAACCTTCCATGCAAAAATTGGCTCCACATTCTACGCGCCGCACGGCCCCGAGCGTCAGTCCATGCAGGCGCGGTTCGACACGCTCGCGCTGCTAGTTAACTGTCTACTGCAACATTGCCTCGGCGTTACCTTCGTAAGCCGAGGCGCTTCGATGTCCCAGTCCGTATACGACAGCATGGCCTCAACTAGCCTCATGTACGACGAGATCGTATTCCTGGATGGCGAACTGCGAGCATCGGTCCCTGCTGTCGTCCAGGTGGTGTCCTCGCCGCGACGGTTCAATCAATTGTGGGGCCGTACGACCATAGCTCGGCCGGCGAACCTTCAAGGAATCGACACCATTGAGACCCGAAAAGCGGGCGTCCGCTGGATGTCGTCGGTTCTTGATGAGCGTGTGCCGCTGCAGGGTGTGAACAAGATCTCTGTCGAACTCAACCTGCTCCAATACCACAGCCGGTCAAAGCGGCCAGTCCACCGACGCTGAAAACGAGAGTGACCTCGGTGCCAGTAAGAACCGAGCGCTAAAGCCGATATTCCGGGGAAACTAAACGCAGAGCCTGCTCCCCCTACCGAGCGCCTGATTTGCCGAGCCAGAATCAGTGTCGATGTCGGCCGATCTCAGAGCTACCGTTCACGACCAACTGTTTGTGGCGAGGTACCGAAAGACGACCGGAGGTCTGCGACCGGCGGCAATCGGCCAGAAGCGGACGTTCGTGAAGTAGGCATCCGAAGCTGGTCCATTTGCGTCGGACGACCGATGATGCGGGCATGTCCGGATTCACTATCCAGCCCCTGCTGAACACGCCGAGCCGATGCCAGCGGCTCCGCCTGTGATGAGAATGGTGTTTGCTGTTAGGTTCATGTCGACTTTCCTTCTGAATTGGAGATGAGAAGGTGCGCCGACGAAGACCTTAGAGTTCCGGCAGGCACACCTGGACCGCCGGCACAGCCGGCGCAGGTGTCGCGGATACCCTATGGGAGAGCTGCCGCCCGGGTTGGGGCGGTGTCCGGGCTACCATCCGGGCTGCGCTCTTTCGACCCGATATTTGTAGCGCATAACCTGGTGTGTGGCAACGAGTCAATAGCTGCAGCCAGGCACCTAGTGGCGTCATTTCAACAAAAGGAGAGCCCGCTCGCTGGCGGCAATGCATACGCATTCGCGCGGTGCTACGTAGGCGGCACAGGTGAGCTTACTCGCCCGACGCGAAGCTATGCCAACAGCAACCGTGTATGACGGACGGTCAGCCAGGCCAGGCGTTAGCGAGACGATCCAGATCAATAATCCAACGGCCGGGACATGGTTTATAAAGGTACTTGGCGTGTCTGCGTACTCAGGCGTCTCGCTGAGCGCCCGGGTTTTGCCCTGAGCTGAGCGACAGCTAAAAAAAGCCCCTGACCCGCCGTCAGGGCGTTTCTTGGTCAAGTTGACCCACCTAGTGGCCGCCAACCACGGGGACGCACTTGTGGCAGCCTCATGACCGCTTTGGGTCGAGAGCGGACAGCATTGACACTCGATGCAGCTCTGCGCGCGGATGCCCAGACTGCCTGCCTGCGGTTGCTTCCGGCTAAGCTTGCTGGACGTCCATCGAAGTTTGGCCGAAATGGCCAAACTTCGCTGGATCGCGCACCTTCATGTGTGGGAGGAACCATAAGTTGGCCGCCCTTGTGAGGCACAAGTTGGCCGCCTAGCGAAGAAGCTGACGTCCCCTTCACGGACCCGATAAGTAGTAAACCCGACCCCGTTCTTGAAGACGCCCATAAGCGGCCGCTCAATCCTGCGTTCGGCCCGGTTGCAACGAAACGGCTGACCGTATCGCAGCCTCATGCATCCGTGCCGGCCAATAGCCAGCAGCCGAACGCTGGGCCGGCGCTGAAGCCGGTTTCCGGCTCGATGCGCACGCGCAAGATCTTCCCTTTCGTCGTGGCGGCAGGCAACGGGTAGTCGGCATCGACGAAAAGGATGCCGCGGTCGCCGTCCAGCACTTCGTCGGCCACCGGATATCCGTTGGCGAGGATGCGGAAGCGTCGCCGATGCTCGCCTCCCCAGTAGCGCAACCGCAATTTCAACGGACCGGGCCGGCTTTGCAAATCGAATTCGACGAATCCTCCGCTGCGCGCATCACGTCCTTTCCGTCGCCGGTACTCGACGCTGTAGGACAGCTCGCTGCGCAGTGCATGCGCCTTTTCCGAAGTCTCTTCGCCCAGTTCGATCCGATCGACCGCGTCGGCATCCAGTTGTGCCATGGCCTTGGCCTCGGCCGCTTGCCTCGTTTGTTCTTCCCGCCACGCCTGTGGAGCGAGGCGTTCGAAATAGACCGCGCTGCGTCGGTCGTGCTGTGCATAGAACGGCGCGAAAGCCAACGGTCCCGGATGCGCCACGCCGGTCGCCAGATAGCGCCCGGCCGCATCCTGCGGCGCGAATCCGGCCAGGACGTCGCCTTCGGCCACTAGGACCGGGTCGGCCCCTGTCCCGTAGGGTTGTTCCGCAGAACCCAGATCGGCGGCCATCACCAACGGGCCGCGCATCACCGACACAACGTCCGGATCGTCGCTCGGTTCCAGGCGCAACGGCATCGGCAATTCCAGGGTCAGCATGTCGCCTGCGCGCCAGCGGCGGCGCAGGCGCGCGTAACCGTCGGCCAATTCTGCGCGGACGGGCTTGCCGTTGAGCGTAAGTCGCCACGACTGCGCCCAGCCTGGTATCCGCAGCGCAATGCGCTGCGCCGCGTCCGGCGCCGCCGTTATGCGCAGGCGGGCCTCGCCACCCAAAGGCAGGTCGCTGTCCAGCTCCATTTGCAGACCGGAAGGGCCGTCGTCCAGGCTCGAAGGAATAAAGAGATTGACGAACAAGGTTCCGTCCTTGTCATCGCGCCAATAGATCGAATCGCCGAACTGGGCGTGGCTCTCCATGCCGGAACCGACGCAGCACCAGAAATCGCCGAACGGAGTGGAAAACTCGCGCTTGGCCCCTGCCATCAGCGGCATCATGTAGGCGAACATGCCGGTGCCCGGATGCTGCTGCGCCATGATGTGGTTGAGCAAAGTGCGTTCGTAGTAGTCGAAATAGGCGGCCCGTGGCGTCCAGCGATACAGGTGCCGGGTCAGCTTCAGCATGTTGTAACTGTTGCAGTGCTCGCAGGTCTGTTCGGTGACGAACTTGGAGATCGTGTCCGGCGCCTGGAAGTATTCGCGGTCGGCGTTGCCGCCGATCACATAGGTATGGTGCGCGGTGACCGTAAGCCAGAAGAAACGCGCCGCCGCCGCGGGCTCCGGGTCGCCGGTCAGTTCGAACTGGCGCGCCATGCCGATCAGTTTCGGAATCTGTGTGTTGGCGTGCAGCCGGTCGAGTTTGTCCTGCTGCGCGGCCAGCGGGTCCATGACCTCGCGGTGGCGCAGGCGTTCGGCCAACCGGAGCCAACGCGGGTCGCCGGTGCGGCCATAGAGTTCGGCGAAGGATTCGTTGAGCCCACCGAACTCGCACGACAGCACCCGCTGCATCTGCGCATCGTCCAGTTGCGCGAACACCGCATCGAGGTAATTGCCCAAACGCACCGCTACCTCGAGCGCATGCGCATTACCGCAATGCACGTGCGCGTCCAGCAGGCCCGCGAACAGCTTATGCCAGGTATACAGCGGCGCCCAACTTCCATTCAGGCTGAAGGGCTGAGTTTCGACCCTACCCTGCCTGAGGTCATCGAAGACCGCGCGCCCGCTTTCGATCTTTCCATCGCGGTTCTTGCGGGTGAAACCGGCCACATAACCATCGGCGGCTTGGGCCTGGCACAACGCCAGTTCGGCGACGATGTAATCCGCACGCGAGAGGCATTCGGTGTCGCCGGTCTGCGCGTGCATCAGCGATAGCGCGCTGAGGTAGTGCCCGAGCGTATGCCCGGCAATGGTATCCGCTTCCCAGCCGCCATAGACGGGTGCCTTCGGCTTCAGCCCGGCGTATTGGCGGAAATTGTGCAGCAGGCGATCCGGCTCCAACTGCAGCATGTAGCGCCGGTTGGTTTGCAGCGAATCCAGGAACATCGACGGTTTCAACCGTACGTTGCGTAGCGGGACCGCCCGTGCCCGTTGCGGTACGGATGCGGCCGCTTCGAGCGGGAAGCCGACGAAGCCGGCCGCCGACGCCATGACGCTCCAGGCGAGGAAACGCCGTCTCGAAAGACTGATGGTCATGCAGTGAATCCTCGTTTTCCTGCTGACAGTGGCAGAAACGCGTGGCAGCGGCAAAACGCGAGCCGCCCAAGCGAACGGGCGGCTTGCGTTGGCGGTGAGTCAGAACGTTACCGTGACCCGCGCCCACCAGTAACGGCCGAGCACATCGTAGGTGGTCACGTCGGTATTACCATTGTTGGCGTTATTGTTGTAGAACAAGGGCGGCTGTTTGTCGCCCAGATTGTCCACGCCCACGTCGACGCGGGTATGCCAGTCGCTGAAGTCGTAGCCGCCCTGCAGATTATGGTACGCATACGAGCCGATCCCGCGCTCGATCGCCGGCAGCGCCGAATCGGCGGAGAGATTCTGCCTTGCGTCGGTGCTGCCGATCGAGGTGTGCCCCACGTAGCGGATACGCCAGGCGGCGCTCCATGGCCCCTGCTTCCAGGTCAACGTGCCCAGCGCGCGGATGCGCGGGAAATTGCCATAGGAATAGGTGTACTTACCCGCGCTGTGGATCACCACAGTGCCCGGATCGGTGGGATCGGGGTTGATGTCGTAACGCGCCACATAGGTGCCGTTGAGGCTTGCGTTGAAGCTGCCCCAGCGCGTATCGGGCAGACGATAGTTCGCGCCGAAATCCACGCCCTTTGTCCACAACTGGCCCAGGTTCACCGTTGGCTCGCCGATGTAGTAGATGGTGCCGTTGCCGTTGCGGTGGATCAGAGGGCAGAACGCGCTGGCGGAATTGGCGTAGCACTGGTTGAGCACGGTCTGCGCCGATACCGTGGCAATGGTGTCCACCAGATTGATGCGCCATACATCGGCGCTCAGCGAAAGTCCTTCCAGCCACTTCGGATCGTAGACCACACCGAAATCGTAGGACTTTCCGGTTTCGGGCTTGAGGCCATCGTAGCCGGCCACCAGCGCGCCGGAAGTGCGCCCGGAAACCTGTGGATCGGCCTGCTGATAGCTGCCGTCCGTCGGCACGTTGGCGCAGGCGACGTCATTGCCGCCGGTATAGCCGTTGCAGGGATCGATGGCCGAAGCGGCATCGCCGCCGATGCCGGCGTACAGCTCGTTGATATTGGGCGCGCGGAACACTTCAGATATCGTTCCGCGCAGCAACAGGTTCTCCATCGGCCGCCATTCCAACGCCAGCTTGCTGTTGGTGGTGCTGCCCACCGAATCGTAATCGGAGAAACGGGTGCCGATAGACAGGTTCAGCGCGTGCGCGAAAGGTTTGTCGGCCAGCAACGGAATCAGGGTTTCGGCATAGGCTTCCTTCACGTTGAAACTGCCGTTCAGCACCGTGGTGCAGAACTCGACGACGCCGCACAGACCTTCCAGATCGGCCACGGCCAAATCGTCGGTCTTGGTCGAGGTGCTTTCCTTGCGATAGGACAAGCCGACCGCGAGATTGACCGTCCCGGCGGGAAGATCGAACAGATTGCCGTTGGCGTTGGCTTCGAACTGCTTGACCGTGTAAGTGCTGGTGCTGATCGGATTGACGACCATCGCTTTCAGCGCCTCAACGGTGGCCGGATCGTTGGTGTTGAAGATGTCGATCGGAGTGCAGCCGGCAATGACAGCGCCGGCGGCGCCACACTTGACCACTCCATCGCTGTCCAGGAACGAGGGCCCGACCGCCTGATTGAACGCAGCGTAATTCAGGAAACCGTTGTTGATCGACTTCTGCCGGACTTGGCCATAGTTGAAATTGGCGTCCCACTGCCAGGAGCTGTCGCCGAAACCGCCGCGCAGACCAGCGTTGGTCTGCAGATTGTAGGTGTTGTACTCGTACTGGCGGTTGCCCAGCGAAACCAGCCGCGTATTGAAAGTGTTGTAGGTAGTGCCAGTGGCCCGATCGGCGCCGAAATTGATGCCGAAGGGATTGTAGTAGCTGTTCTCCGACACCAGGAAATTGTCGCCGATGGCGAAGATCGGCACCGGCGCGATGATCGATGCCGAATGGGTCTTGGTGAAATAGGCGTTGCCGTAAGCTTCGATGTTGTCGGTCAGGCGGAAGCTGCCCAGCACGAAGGCGTTGGTGCGCTCCTGCGGCGTCTGCAGCAGATTGAAGGGCTGGTAGTTGAAGGAATCCGCCGTCGCGTCGTAGCAGTGATAGTCGCCTCGGGCGGTAGGGCCGCTGCCGGTGGCCGAATCGAGGGTGACGCGCGAGCAACCCGCGCTGGCGGCCAGGGCCGCGGCTTCGGCGGAACCGTCGTTGAAGCTGATCGTCCCGTATGGAGTTGCCGAGGAGCCCTGCTTGACGGCCTCGCCATTGACCAGGTTCAACGCGTCCTTGGAGAACGCACGCTGTGCTGCCGATACTTCGTCGATCTTGTGGTAGGACACGCCACCGACCACGCTGGCCCGATCCCAGGCATGCCCGGCAGTGAGCGAATAATTGCGCCGGCTGCCGTCGCCGCGCGAAGTCTGGCCGAAATCGGCGCTGGCCTGCACGCCTTCGAAGCGGTCGCGCAGAATGAAATTGACCACGCCGCCGATGGCATCGGACCCATAGACTGCCGAAGCACCGTCGCCCAGCACTTCGACACGCTCGACCATCGCGGCCGGAATGCTATTGATGTCGTTGTAGGCCAGGCGCACGCCATTGACCAGCACCAGGGTGCGTTTTTCGCCCAGACCTCGCAGCGAGACTGCCGATGCGCCGGTACCGCCGCCATTGTTGACATTGGGGTTGGTGGCGTTGCCGGCGATCGCAGGCAACTCCTGGATCAGGTCGCCCAGCGTCGCCTTGCCGGTGGCCTCGATGGCCTCGCGGCCGATAGTAGTGACCGGATTGGCGGTCTCGGTATCGACGCGACGGATGCGGGAGCCGGTGACGGTGACGCTGTCGAGTGTCGTGGCGTCGCCGGCACTCTCCGCAGATGGCGCTTCCTGTGCGCGCGCCGCGCAGGCGGCGGCCAGCGTTAGCGCGACGGCGATGGCCCGTACCAGTGGCGCGCGGGAACGAGGAATCGCGGGGAATGGCATCGCGCGATGACGAAGGGGGAAAGGGGAAGGCGTTACTTCGGCGGATCGCATGGGTGTCTCCTCAGACGGCTTCGGTGGAGCGGATACGGATTCGTGGGTAAACAGCGCCCGTGCCGGCTTGCGCCAGCGCAAGAAACGCCTGGGATCGTCGCGCCCGTGCGGATGAGGGTGGCGGCGCGAAAAAACGTCTTTCCGTCCGGTAGCCGAGCATTCGCGCGCGGACGTCCGAACAGGCATTGCCTGATTCGCTGGTGGAGAAAGATGCGGTGCTACGGATCGTTCCGCGCGCTTCCTTGGGACGTCGCCAGCGATATCCGGCGCAATCGCCGATGCTGCCCTTCACTAAGATCATTTATTTTTTGCATCACCTCCGGCTTTGTGCAGACGCGCGGTTCGCTGAATGGAAACGCGACGTGGCGTTCACCGCATTCATTGCCCGCATGTCACCCATGCGTCATGGATCCTGCTTATCCTCATCCTGCATGCACAACAACCGGTGCGTCTTGTCGCAATTGTCGTTTTCGGATGCGGAATACGGCATGTTTTTTATTCCTTGCTGGCTTCGCGGCCCGTAAAAAACATTCGCCGCCCCGCTTCGCGGATCACGGCAGCAACGCGTTTCCGCTCCAACGGCGGCGCGTTCATTCAGGTATAGACCGCCTGCACCGCGACGCGCGTGCCTGCGCGCCCCGCTATGCGCAGTGCGTCGCCGTTCCTACCCGCGACCGCCGCCCCCTTTCCGTCCACCGTAGCTGCGACCAGATGTTTTCCCGCCGGCAGCCGCAGGCTGAGCCAGATGCCATCGGGCGCAGCGGACGGCAGATCGATGTGCCCTTCGATGCGCCGGGTCTGCGCATCGGCGCGCAAACGGAAACCAACCTTGCCCCAGCGCGTGGGCGCACCGGAGATCCCGATGGTCTCGCCGCTGGCCAGCCATTCGCGCGGTACAGCGCGCGCCAGATGCAGCTGTTCACCGGCACTGTCTTCGAATACCAGCATCCAGCGCAGCAGCAGCGGAATGGTCGACTGCGCCGGCATGCAGAACAGCGGCATGCCGCCGGTGATGCCGCTCACCTCGCCCGCCGTCCAACCGCCGCGCGTGTGCACGTGATAGCGGTGTGCGTACAGGAACAGCAGGTATTCCTCGATCCGGTCCAGGCGCAGTAATTGCTGCGCATAGCCGTAGGAAATGAAACCGAGCAGGTCGCGCGCGTCCTTGCTCGGCGGCGCGATGTTGGCGACCACACCCAGGCTGGTGCCACCGTGACCGCGTACGCAGTCGATCACCAAGTTCGCCAGATCGTCGGGCAACACATCGGCCTGCAACAGTTCGGCATAGACGCGGTGCGGCCATCCCTGCTCACTGGGATTTTCCTGCAGCAGCGACTGGCGGAACGTCAGCTTCACGCCCGGCAGCGGGCCGATATAAGGCGGCTTCAGATCGCGACGGACATTGGCACGCAGCGTGCGCTCGGTCTGCGCAGTCAGGCGTTGCGACCGCTGGTTCCAACGCCGCGCGGTCGCCGATGCGTCCGCGCCGCCGATATGCGTCCACACCGGCGCGATATCGGCCAAGCCGCGCGCGGCCAACGCGCTGTTGGCGTAGTAGGGCTTCCACCACAGCGTGGGATCGGGGAACAGGCAGGCGTCGGATTCGTTCCAGCCGTGGATCAGGCCATGGCCCGGCGCATCGGACGGCAGCGCCAGGCTCTGGTCGTGCAATTCTTCCAGGATTTGCGCGGTGGCTTCTATCTTGCCGCGATGCTTGCGCAACAGCGGCGCATCGCCGGTGTAGTGCAGATAGCGCGCCATCAGCGACAGGATCAGGCCGAACTGCCCGGTCTCCGGCCCGCGCATGTTGGGCATGCCGTCGGGCTGCACGAAATCGGTGAAGTAGCCGTCCAGTACCGCCGCGGCCTGGTCGAAGCGGCCCCACTCCAGATTGGCGTACAGCGAACTGGTGAAGGTGTCCTGGAACCCGTCGTACTCGTTGCCGTAATAGTCGCGATCCACCGCACCGTACTTGGGATAAGTACCGCCAGGACGCACTACCAGTTCACGGGCAAAAGCGAAGCGCGCCATGTCGTTCCAGCTCGGATCCGGCAGACTGGCTTCGACGGTGCCGGCAAGCAGGTCCTGCCAGTAACCCGCGAACGCCAGCAGCCCGCGATAGAAATCCTCGGCCGTCGCACCCCCGCGCCGCGGCAGATAGTCGGGATAGCTGTGCGTGTACACCGTCTTCAGCGCCTTGCCGTTCTCCACCAGCACGGTGCGGTGCCAGGTCTGGACGATGAAACGATCCCCGGCGCGTACGTCGGCGAATACCAACAGGTCGTAGTGGCGGTTGGCCGACACCGGCATCACCTTGTGCACCGCCGGCATCCAGCCGCCCAACAGTCCTTCATGCCTGCGCTTGATCAGCGCGACGTCGCCGAGTTGAGCGAAGGCATGCTCCGGACGCCAGGTGCGGCTGCGTCCATTGGGCAGGATGGGCATGGTATCGACGGCTTCACGCGTACCGACGAAGGTGGTCCAAGGCCAGCGCCCATCATGATCCTTGGGATCCAGCAGCGACGCTGGCGGCGGTGCGGCATCGCGCACTTCTTCCGCCGACGGATCGCCGTTCCGCAACAAGTGGTCGGCCAGCAGGTCGGCGTCGGCCAGCGCCACGTCGGCGAGTTTCATGCCGAAATACGGCGGCTTGTCGCTGGGAAACGCCGCTTCCGTGCGCTTGCCCAGGGTCACCATGCCATCGGCGCAGACGAAACTGATCGCACCGTCCGGCGTACGCAGATCCTCGTACACGGTCCAATCGGTGCCTTCCTCGCGGAACGCGCAGACACGGGTGTGGTCTAGCAGTGCGCCTTCCGCCAAAGGCCGCAGCACGGGCTTGGGCAACTTCGCAATTGCACCGGTCTCCGCTACGCTATCGGCGGAGAAGCCGACTCCGGCTACTGCGGTAGTAGCGGTCAATCCATGCTGCAGAAACCGTCTTCTGTCCACTTCCAAGCTCCCGAACTTCCATCCGATATCTGGCCATGCTGCGGCAAGCACCTGGCAGTGTCTTGTTCGCTACCTGGCGCATGCGTGCGGAATTCCGCACAGCTAAAAAGACGCTGGATCAGTAAGTGCCCACGGTGACCTTCAGCACGTGCGGATCGCGAGCGCGGAAATTGAGCCCGTAATCCGTCTCATCGCCGTTCAACCAGCGCACGGTCTGCCATTTCCCGTCCACGTAGCGGCCCTGTTCGACTTTCAGCAATTGCCCGTATCTGCCGTCGGCGGCGTCGCGCTGGAATTCCACCCGTCCCTGCAGTCCGGTGACCAAGAACACTTCCGGTTCCAACTGGACCACCAGCACGCGACCGGCGTGGTCGGGCGTGCCCGGCAGGATCGCCGGCGCATCGCCCCACATCGGCGCGCCGAACGAAACGCGCGCCTGCCAGGGACCGAAACGCAGGTTCTGCTGCGGGGTGCCCGGTTTTTCCACCGCCGCCTGCAAGCGTCCCTCGAACGCGGCGCTGGCCAGCGTCCGCTGCATCGGCGCCAGCAGTCCGAAGCCGGCCGCGTGCGCGTCGGTCGCGGCGCGGTTCTCCGGCGTGTCCTCGTTGCCGTCGACGCCGAAAACCGAGAACCCCAGTCCACCCTTGCCCAGCACATAGAAGTGGTACGGCGCAGTGGCCGCTTCGAAGCCGGTTTCCGATACCCAGGCCGGATTGTCCAGCCGCGCGTACTGATCTACGACCTTGGTGTATTCGTTGTAATCGCTGGTGTAAATGTCGGTGCCGATGAAGTCGACCGACGGCGTGGCCGCGCGCCACAGGTCGAACACGTTCCAGGTCGCGCCGCCGCTGGGGTAGTCCAGCCCCGGATGGATCTTGCCTTTGTAGCGAAGCCATGTGTTCACATACAGCGGCAATGGATATTCGGCTTTGCCCGCCGCCGCCACCTGTTCGATATAGATGGCGTTGCTGTAGGCGCTGAATGCCTCGGCGGCGCCTGGGCCGAAAACTTCGGTCCAGGTACCGGCTGGCTTGGACAGCGCGCGGGTCGCTGCTTCCGGCACCCGGCCGCGGAAAGCGCGCTCGCCGGCTTCGCCATGGTCGCGCACGGTGCCGATCGCGCCCGGTTCGTTCTGCACCTGCACCAGGATGACGGTGTAGGTGCCCTCGTCCACCTTGCGCAGATGGCGCATCAACGCGGCGAACGCACGGCTATCGGCGTCGCGGTTGGTCTGCGCATGCGGCGAGAGCACGTCCACCGGCACGCCATTGTCGTCGAGCATGCGCGGATACGTCGCACGGTCTCGCTTGATCCAGTCCGGCACGTAGTGCATCTGGCCGTTCTTCCAGGTGCCGAACCACAGCAACGCAAGGCGCAGGCCGCGCGCACGCGCCTGCGCGATCAACGCATCGACGTTGGTGTAGTCGTAGCGGCCGGGCTCCGGCTCGAACTGTTCCCAGTACACCGGCGCTTCCACCGTGTTGGCGTGCAGCGCCTCCGCCTGCTCCAGCGCCTGCGGCAGCAATTGCGGCCATGCGCTTGAGTTGTGCAGTTGCGCCGCCATGATGCTGTACGGCGCGCCGTCGACAAATAAGGCATGGCGCCCGTTTTCGCTGACGTAGCGCGGCATCTCGCGCGTAGCCGCATGCGCGGCCACGCCCAGCGACAGGCTCAGCGTTGCCGCCAGCCAGACACCGCCCCGCCGCCTCATGTCACCGGCTCCTGCCGCCCGGCCAGCTTGCTGTGACGGATCCCATAGGAGAAATAGACCACGCAGCCGATGCCCAGCCAGATCAGGAAACGCTCATAGGTGATCGTCGGCAGGCCCCAGATCAGCCAGGCTGAAAAACCGATGCCGATCAGCGGCACCAGCGGCACCAGAGGGGTACGGAACGGCCGCTGCAGCTCGGGCCGCTTCCAGCGCAGCACCATTACCGAAGAGCAGATCACGATGAAGGCGCCAAGTACGCCGATGTTGACCAGCTTGGCCAGTTCGTCCAGCGGGAAGAAGCCGGCGGCGACCGCGGTGACCAGGCCGATCAGCGCGGTGGTGCGGTGCGGCGTGCGCCAGGTCGGATGTACCTTGGCGAACCAACCCGGCAGCAGACCGTCGCGCGACAGTGCGAACCAGATCCGCGCCCCGGCCAGCAGGTTGGCGAAGATCACGCTGGTGATGCCGCAGATCGACGCCAGCGAGATGGCGATCATCACCTTGGGTTGGCCGATGGCGGTGAAGGCGTGGGCCACCGGCGCGTCGTTGTCGAGCGTGGTGTACGGCACGATCCCGGTCAGCACCAGGCAGATGGCGAAATACAAAAGCATCGCGATGCTCAGCGACAGGATCACCGCACGAGGCAGATCGCGCTGCGGATTGATGGCTTCCTCGGCGGCGGTGGTCATCATCTCGTAGCCGAACACGGCGAAGAACACCACCGCCGCACCGGTGACTACGCCGTGCATGCCGAACGGCATGAAGGGATGCCAGCGCGCCGGATCGACGAAGGCGACGCCGGCCGCCACGATCAGTACCGCAGCGCCGATCTTGATCGCCACGATCAAGGTGTTGAAGCGCGCGCCCCACTCCATCCGCATCGCCAGCAACGCGGTGATCAGCGCCGAGATCAGCACCGCCGGCAGATTGATGAAGCGGCCGGGCGCCGAGCCGTAGGCGCCCTGCGCCCATAGCGGCAGGTGCACGCCGGCGGCATCCAGCAGCGCCTGCACGTAACCCGACCAGCCTACCGCCACCACCGCCGCGATCAGCGCGAATTCCAACAGCAGGTCCCAGCCGATCATCCAGCCGGCGAACTCGCCCAGCACTGCGTAGCCGTAGGTATAAGCGCTGCCGCTCACTGGAATCAGCCCAGCGAATTCGGCGTAGCACAGCGCCGCAGCGGCGCTGGCGATACCGGCTATCAGAAACGACAGCACCACCGCCGGCCCGGCCTGGGTCGCGGCGACGGTACCGGTCAGCACGAAGATGCCGACGCCGATGATTCCGCCTAGACCGATCGCGGTCAGTTGCCATAGCCCGAGTACGCGGCGCAACTCACCCCGATTCCGCACTTCGCTCTGCATCGTCTCCACGGATTTCCGGCGGATCATGTCGTTCAGCAAGCCCATAGCGTTCTCTCTCGGTAAGGCCGTCTTGGTGGGGGAAATGCGGTATGCCTGAAAGCTATTTCTTGTCCTTTTCCGGCCAGGGCGACTTGCCGCCTTCGGCGATGAAGCGATCAATGCGCTGTTCGAGTACCGGCAACGGCACCGAACCCTGGGCCAATACCGCATCGTGGAAGTTGCGCAGGTCGAACTTGGCGGCAAGCGCCTGCTCGGATTTTTCGCGCAGCCGGAGAATGGTCAGTTCGCCCAGATAGTAGGACAACGCCTGTCCGGGCCAGGCGATGTAGCGGTCCACCTCGGTGGTGACCTCGTGTTCGCTCAACGCCGTGTTGTCGCGCAGGAACGCCAGCGCCTGCTCGCGGCTCCAGCCGAGGTGATGCACGCCGGTATCAATCACCAGTCGCGCCGCGCGCCACATTTGATAGGTCAGGTAGCCGAAGCGGTCGTAAGGCGTGTCGTACATGCCCATTTCGATGCCCAGGTATTCGGAATACAGCGCCCAGCCTTCGCCGTATGCGGAGATGTAGGCGTAGCGGCGGAAATCCGGCATCGCGTCCTGCTCCGCGGCCAGCGACATCTCCAGCGAATGCCCAGGCGAGGATTCATGCAGGGTCAGCGCGGTGAGGTTGTAAAGCGGCCGCGACGGCAGATTGTAGGTGTTGACCAGGTAGGTGGACGGTCCGCCACGACCGCCGGTGTAGAACGGCGCCAGGTCGGGCGGCACCGGCTCGATCGCGAAGCGCTGACGCGGCAGGTGGCCGACGTACTCGCCGATCTTTCCGTCCACGCGCTTGGCGATCCAGGAGGCGCGCATCAACAGTTCTTCGCCGGTCTTGGGATAGAACTTCGGATCGGTGCGCAGGTAATGCAGGAAATCGGCGAAGTCGCCCTTGAAGCCGACCTGCGCGATCACCGCATCCATTTCTGCGCGCAGTCGAGCCACTTCCTTCAGTCCCAGCGCATGGATTTCGTCTGCGCTCATGTCCAGCGTTGTGAATTCGCGGATCTGCGCCTGGTAATAGGCTTTACCGTCGGGCATGGTTTCGGCGGCCAGGCTGGTCCGCGCTTGCGGGGTGTAGTCCTGGCGGATGAAGGCCAGCAGCTTGGCGTAGGCGGGAATCACCTTTCCTTCGATTGCTTGCAACGCCTGTCCGCGCAATTGGGCCTGTTCGGCCGCGGAAATTCCGGATGGCATCCGCTTGAACGGCGTGTAGAACAGGTTGGCTTCGCCCTTGGCGTCGATCACTTCGGCGATGGATTGGTCGCGCCCTTTCAGCGTCACTTGCGGCACGCTGAAGCCACGCGCCAGGCCGGCGCGCATGTTGTCGATCTGCTCATCGAAATAGCGCGGAATGTCGGCCAGCTGCGCCAGGTAGGACCGATAGCTTTCGGCATCGCGCAGCGGCTTGCGCGCCGTGAAGCCCAGGTTGGTCCAGAAAGCGCTGTCGCTGTTGAACGGCATTTCCCAGGCGTGGAACCGTTGCCGGTCGAGCAGCACTTCTATCTGGTTGCGATAGACCTGATAGTTCACCTGTTCCTGCTCCGGCAGCGCCGAAACCGCAATGGCATCGAGTTGTCGCAGCACGTCCTGCCAGTAGCGCGTACGCTCGGCTTGGGTGGCGGGATCGACTTTCGGCAAGTGGTCTGCCGTCTTTCCCTCGCTGTCTTCGTCGTCGGCGCCGGCGAACTGCGTTTGCCGCCAGTCCCATTCGCGCTCGTACAGCGCCTTGAAGCGCTTCACTGCGGCTGGAGCTGATTCGGCGGCGACAGCGACATTGCCAGCCATCGTCATGCCTGCGAGCAGGGCAAAGCCGATCAAGAATCTGTTCATGAGAATGCCTCTCTGGTCTTCGTCGCGATAGGCGTCGCGGGCAGGGAGTGAATCAACTTCATCGCGCACGCTCCGGGAAGCATCACAAGGTCAAAGGAATGGCCGGTCGATCGCCGGCGAGGGCGGGGTGAACCAGGCGGCACCGTCTTCGGTTACGTAAAAGTGGTCCTCCAGACGCACGCCGAAACGGCCCGGCACGACGATCATCGGTTCGTTGCTGCAGCACATGCCTGGCGCCAACCGCGTCCCATTGCCGCGTACCAGGTAAGGCGTTTCGTGGATGCTCATGCCGCAGCCGTGACCGGTGCGGTGCGGCAATCCCGGCAATCGGTAGTCCGGGCCCAGGCCGGCGCGCTCGAGCACCTCGCGCGCGGCACGATCCACCGATTCGCAGGTGACGTCCGGCCGCACGGCGGCGAAAGCGGCCTGCTGCGCGGCCTTCTCCAGCGCCCAGATCTGCTGCTGGTCCGCATCGGCATCACCGAAAATCCAGGTGCGGGTGATATCGGAGTGATAGCCCTGCACGGTGCAGCCGGTATCGATCAGCACCAGCTCGCCTTCGCGCAGATGCTGCACTCCGGGAATGCCATGCGGAAACGCAGTGGCCTGGCCGAACTGGACGATGCAGAAGGTGGAACCGTTGTCGGCTCCCAGCGCGCGATGTGCGGTGTCGATGAAGCGCACCAGTTCGTCGGTGCCCAGCCCTTCGCGCGCCAGCCCGGCGGCCAGGCGATGCACCTGCAGCGTCATGTCGCAGGCCTGCTGCATCAGCGCCAGTTCGGCTGGCGATTTACGCATGCGGCAACCATCGACGATGGCGCTCGCATCGACCACGCTGGCCGCGCCGAGATGACCGCCCAGGCCGACGGAAATCGCGAAAGCCGCGCCAGGATCGAGCGCAAGCGTGCGTGCGCCTTGCTCGCGCATGGTTTTCGCCACCAGCGCATAAGGGTCCTCGTGTTCTTCCCACAACCGCTTCTCGGCCGGAATCTTCAGAACCGCGTCGAGCGAGCCTTCCTCGAACGCCGGGCAGATCAGGAACGGATCGCCTGACGGCATCAGCAACATCGCCACCAACCGCTCGCTGGCACCCCAGGGTACACCGGCGAAATAGCGCAGCGATGCGCCGGCACCGATCAGCAACGCGTCCGCGTTCTGTGCGCGCAGCAGACCGCGTGCCTGTTCCAGTCGCCGCTGGTATTCGCCGGACCCGATCGGCGGCGCGCGGTGCGGCCAGGGCGCGAGCTGCGCTATGGCCTGCTCCGAACTCAATCCGCCAATTTGCCGAGCCGTGCTCATGACGTCGCTCCGATATCATCGGTGGTCCAGCGACCATCGATCGACCGCTGCACATCGCCGGGATTCCGATCGCGCAACTCGAGCGGCAACAGCGCATCGGGTACGCCGTCGTAGCTGTGCAGTGCGGTGAAGCGGCGGATCGCCGCCGGCATGCCGACCGAGGTGAAACCCGGATGGCCGGTGCTGGGGAAAGGACCGCCATGGTTCATCGCCGCACTAACCGCCACGCCGGTCGGCATCTTGCTGGCGATCAGGCGGCCCACACGCGGACGCAATGCCGCAGCGACGGCCGTCCAGGCGGCATCGTCGTCGCCACTGGCTGCGCGATAGAGCGTGCCGGTCAGGTTGCCTTCGAACGTACGGGCCAACGTGGCCATTTCTTCGAATCCGGCTGCGCGCACCAGCAGGCTGACCGGTCCGAAGGCTTCGGTCTGCAAGGCCTGCGGATTCGCCAGGAAAGTCGCCGCATCCACACTCAGCAGGGTGGGCGAATAGCGGTAGCCGGGACCTTCGGCCGCAGCGCCGCCGGCCAGCACTCGCGCACCGGCCTCGCGCAGCGTCCGTACGCCCTGTTGCAGATGATCGAGCACGCCCTGGGAGAACAGCACGCTGGGCGCTGCCGCGGCGAAATGCGCACTGACCACGGATACGAAGGCATCGCCCGCTGCGCCTTCCGGCACGATCACGATGCCGGGATTGGTGCAGAACTGACCGCTTCCCAACGTGCAGGAAGCGAAGAATTCCTGCGCCAGCGCCTCGCCGCGTTCGGCCAGCGCGCCGGGCAACAGGAACACCGGATTGACGCTGGATAGTTCCGCGTAGCACAGCACGCCGGCGCGATCGGCAGCGGCCTTCAGCGCGAGTCCACCGGCGCGGCTGCCGGTGAAACCGATCGCCCCCAGCCGTGGATCGCCGGCCAGCGCCAATCCCAACGTGTTGTCGAAGTGGTAGAGCATCTGCACCGCCGCCGCCGGCAGACCGACGCCTAGCAGCGCGGTGTGCGCCAGTTGCGCCAGCCGTTGGCTGGTGGCCGGATGCGAAGGGTGCGCCTTGGCGATCACCGGATTGCGCGCGGCGATGGCCGAGGCGAAATCGCTGCCGGCGATGGCGTTGAAGGCGAACGGGAAATTGTTCGGTCCGAAGATCAGCACCGGCTTGGACAGCGGCGCCAGGTGCGAACGCAGGCCGCCGCCGGTATCGATCACCGGCTGGGTCCAGGCATATCCGCGCACCGCCTTGGCCGCCAGACGCAACTGGCCGCTGGCGCGCGGCAATTCGTTGCCGCGCAGGCGCGTCGGCGCCGGCAAAGCGGTTTCGGTATTGGCCAGCGTCACCAGCGTGTCGCCATCGGCATCGATGGCGTCGGCGTAAGCGTCGAGAAAGGCAGCGATCCGTTCCGGTTCGGCGGCGGCAAGTTCATCGGCCACCGCCACCGCGGCGGCCAGCGCGGCTTGCACATCGGCCGCGCCGCAGATCGGAAACGAGGGGCCGACCTCTTCGCCGACGAAGGGATCGCGTGCGCGGAAAGCACCGAGCGATTCCCACGCCAGCTGCCACTGGCCCGCGATCAACAACGGTTCGGTGGCGGCGCTCATCTCAGCGCCACGGATGGGCAGCGATGGCGCGGTCGATGATCTTCAAGGCCTCGTCGCGCTCGGTGCCTCCCAGCGCCAGCCGCGGTGCGCGCACGCGTTCGCTGCCCAGGCCGACCTTTTCCTGCACCAGTTTGATGAGCTGCACGAACTTCGGCACGGTATCCAGGCGTAGCAGCGGCAGGAACCAGTCGTAGAGTTCCTTCGCCGCCGGATAACCGCCATCGCGCGCCAGTTCGAACAGCCGCACCGATTCTTTCGGATAGGCGTTGACCAGGCCTGCGATCCAGCCTACTGCGCCCATACTGAGGCCTTCGACGATGGCGTCGTCCATGCCCACCAGCAGCGCCAGGCGATCGCCGGTGAGTTCGCGGATCGCGGCGAAGCGGCGCACGTCGGCTGAAGATTCCTTGACTGCCTGCAGGTTCGGGAATTCAGTGGCGAGTTCTGCGATCTGCGCAGGACTGAAGTCGGTCTTGTAGGCGACCGGGTTGTTATAAAGAATCGTCGGCAGGTCGGTGGCGGCGATCACCGCACGCGCATGCGCACCCATTTCACGCCAGTCGCTGGAGTACACATACGGCGGCAATACCATCAGTCCGCCTACGCCGATCTCCTTGGCGGCTTTGGCCAGGCGCACGGCCTCGTCGGTGGACAGCGCGGCGATGCCCGGCACCACCGGCGCGCGGCCTTCAAGCGCTTTCACCAGCGTCTTCAGGATTTCCAGCTTTTCGTCGAAGCTGAGCGTGGCCGCTTCGCCCAGCGAACCCAGCGGCACGATGGCGGTGCAGCCGGCATCAATCAGCGCATGCGCGTGATCGGCGAGGAACGTGTGATCGATCCGGCCATCGGCGGCGAACGGAGTGGTGATGGCCGGCAGGACGCCGCGCCAGAAGGAAGCATTGCTCATGAATGTACACCTTGCGAGTCGATGGAAAAGGATTCGGCCAGCGTTGCCAACCGTATGGGAAATAGCGGCGGCCGACGGCAGTCGTCGTGGCCATTGGAGGGAAACAAGCCCAACTCGGCCAGCGCCGCGCCACAGATGCGGCCCTGGCACGCACCCATGCCGCAGCGCGTGGCGAGTTTGGCTTCGCGCAGGCCGGTGAAGCCCTGCAGCGCCGAAAGCGGTACATCTTCGCAACGGCAGACCAGCGTTTCCGAAGCGGCCAGCGCATGCACGCGCGGCTGCAGGTCGAAGCATTCGCGCAACCGTTCGGCGAAAGCGCGCGCATGCCGGCGGCGCGATTGCAGCGCTGCGGCAGCGGTGTTGGCGCCGGCCGCGAGATGGCCGGCCATCTCGCCTTCGATCAAGGCGGTATCGCGACCGCCGATGCCGCAGGCTTCGCCCGCTGCATAGACGTGTTCGACGCTGGTGCGCAGCGCTTCGTCCACCGCCACCTGCACATGCGCGCCGATGCACTGCAGGCGGCAGCCCAGCATTTGCGCCAGTTCGATGTTCGGCACCAGGCCATAGCCCACCGCCAGATGATCGCATTCGATCCGCTCGCGCCCGCGCGGACCTTCGATCTCCACAGCGTGCAAGCGGTCTTCGCCCAGCGCGGCGCATGCGAGTGTCGCAGTGCGATAGGGGATGCCGGCCAGGCGGGCGCGCAGCGCGAGCGCCTGCGCCACCTTGCCCGGCCAGCGCACCAGACTGGCGGCGAAACCCAGCACCGCGCGTTGCGGCGCTTGTTCGAGAATCCCGAGCACTTGCGCGCCATGCGCGCGCAAGGTCGCCGCCACCGCCAGCAGCAAAGGCCCGCTACCGGCGACCAGTACGCGCTTGCCGGTCATCGGCCAGCCCTGCTTGGCCAGCGCTTGCGCGCCGCCGGCGCCAGTCACGCCCGGCAGGGTCCAGCCGGGGAACGGCAACAACAATTCGCGCGCTCCGGTGGCGAGCACCAATGCACCGTAAGAAAGCCGGCGCGCGCCCTGCGGACCATCGACCACCAGGCTTCGCTCCCGCGCCATCAGCACCTGGGTCTGCTCCAGGAAATCGATTCTGTCCGACAACGAATCGATTACCCTTCGCGCGGCGCGCGGCAGCGGCGAGGCGATGTCATGACGCCATACCTGGCCACCGGGCTGCGCCTGCGCATCGATCAAGCCCACCCGCGCGCCATGGCTGGCCGCCGTGCGCGCCGCGGCAAGACCGGCAGGGCCGGCGCCGGCGATCAACACGTCATAGTGTTCGCGCGCGCGCTCAGCCACCGGTGCGCACCTGCATGCCTTCGCGCGCCGGAATCATGCAGGCGCGCAGCTGCCCCACTCCGTCGATAGCGACCCGGCATTCGAAACACACGCCCATGCCGCACAAAGGCGCACGCGGCTGGCCGCTGGGAGAACGGCGGAAATACGGCGTCACCTGGGCGATGGCGGCGGCCACATTGCTGCCACGGCGCACCTCGATCGCTTGCCCGTCGACCTGCAGGCGGATGACCGCCGAACCGCTCATGCCGTCACTCTCGCCGGCGCGTAGGGCGCGGAATCGATAGCCGCGGTGCGGCCGAGGATCAGATCCATCAGCAGGCGCGCGCTGCCCAGTGCGGTAGTTACGCCCAGGCCTTCGTGGCCGGCGGCCACCCAAACATCGCGACGCTCCGGTGCAGCACCCAAGTAGGGTCGGCCATCGGGCGTGGCGGGGCGTAGACCGGTCCAGACCCGGATCGCCTGCAGATCGCGCAGTACCGGCAGGAATTCGAAGGCGCGTTCCAGCATGCGCTGCAGCAGCGCACCGGAGACGTTGTGGTCGGTTGCGTCGAATTCGCGCGAAGAACCGATCAGCAGCTGTCCCGTTGGGCGCGGTTGCACGTTGAACGCCACGCTGCTGCCTGCAGCGCCGTGTGCGCTGTCGGCGTAGCCCAGTTCCAGCAATTGGTGATGTACCTGCGCCGGATAACGGTCGGTGATGACCAACTGACCCTTGCGCGACCGCATCGGCAATTCGGGCAGCAATTCCGGCAGCGCGCAACCGGTGGCGACCAGCGCCGGACCGGACAGGCTACCGCCATCGTCCAGGCGCACGCCATCGGCGGTCAGCGCCAGTACGCGCCGGCCGGCGTACAAATGCGCGCCTTGGGCGCAGGCGCGTTCGACCAGATACCGCGCCATCCGCGGCGGATAGACCACCGCTTCGGCCGGGGCCAACAGGCCACCGGCCAAGCCCGGCGCGAGGTGCGGTTCGAGCCGGTACAACTCCTGCGCGTCAACCATGCGCGCCCGCAGACCCGCTGCCGCCAGACGCGCGACCTTGGCCGGCACGCCTTCCATTTCGCCCGGCACACGCGCCACCCACAAGGTGCCGCAGCGGCTGAACTCGGCCTCGGCCAGATCGGAATACGCATCCCACAGACGCAACGAATACGCCGACAGCGCCAGTTCGGCCGGATCGTCGTCCATCGCCACCAGATGACCCATCGCCGCGGCGGTGGAGCCGCCGCCTATCGGGCCGGGTTCGACGATCGCCACGCGCAGGCCTTCCCCGGCCGCCGCTTCCGCACAGGCCGCGCCGATGATGCCGGCACCGATCACGACCAGATCGTAAGCCTTCATTCCGATTCCGATTCCCCGGGGCGAATGCCCCAGGCGAACGGGTCGTTCTCCTCGATCAGCAATCGCGAACGAGCGGTGATATAGGCCTGGCCGGTGATGCGTGGCGCTATCCCGCGCGCGGTCGCCGTGTAGGTGCCTTCGAACACGCTGCCGAGGATGCCTTCCTGCCGCCACACCCGCCCTTCGGCGAGTTTGCCGTCGGCGGCCAGGCAGGCGAGCTTGGCGCTGGTGCCGGTGCCGCAGGGAGAACGGTCGTAGGCAAGTCCGGGACACAGCACGAAGTTGCGGCCATCGGCATCGGGTGCGGGCGAAACGCCGTTGATCTCGACGTGATCGATCCGGCCGCCATCGGCGCCGGCGATGCCGGCGGCTTCCAGGGCATGGAGGATCGCTTCGGTGTAGGTGGTCAGTTCGCGCTGCCGCTCGAGCAACAACGGCACCGGCGATTGATCGGTGATGAAGAACCAATTGCCGCCCCAGGCGATGTCGCCGCGCACCGCGCCGTAGCCGGGCACCTGGACGACGACGCCGGCCGCATGGCGGTAGCTTTCCACGTTGGCGACCGATACCTGTCCGTCTTCGCGCAGTTCCACGCCGACCGTGCCCACCGGCGTGTCGATGCGATGCGCGCCCGGCCCGATACGGCCCAATTCGGCCAACGTGCGGACCACACCGATGGTGCCGTGCCCGCACATGCCGAGATAGCCGACATTGTTGAAGAAGATCACGCCGGTGCAGGCTTCCGGATCGTCCGCTGGCAGCAACAGCGCGCCGACCATGGTGTCTGAACCGCGTGGCTCGCAGGCAATGGCGCTGCGCCAATGATCGAAATCGCCTGCAAACCGGCGCCTGCGTTCGGCCAACGTGCCGGTCCCGAGATCGGGGAATCCCGAGACGACCACGCGGGTGGGCTCCCCGCCTGTGTGCGAATCGATTACGTCAATGCTGAGCATGGGCCATGCTCACATTCGGCCGCGGCCACGGGCTAGCAACGATTATCGCGAACATATGCGGAAATCCGCACAATTCCTAACTGCGAAAAGCCCGCCCTGAAACGGCTGAATCCTGCCGCGGCACCCCATCACTGGCGGAGCGCGGCCTTGGCGGGGGAAGAGCGGGCCATGCCCATTTCACGCGCCAAACAGAGGAATCGCAGGCGTTTTCCGGCCCATATGGCAGAAGGGTTCCGCCATGCACGACCTCCCAAACGGCGCCCAAACATGCGGCGACCGCCAATACGGTCCCCCCGGTTCATCTCCGGCCCGCGCGACCGCCATGCGCTACGCCATCGCCAACCGACACTGCGGAAGACGGCAGACATGCCGACGGCGGGCTGCCCCGTATGCTCCTATACCCGATGCAGCCGTTGTGCTAACTAGGAACGGTATTCCGTTCCGGACCATTGCCCCGATGGCGCCGCGGGTCATCCGCTATCCAGCGCATCGAAATCGCGACTTGGACCGATGCGGCAAGCGACGGAAGACCGCAGATTCCCGCAGGAGACCCGACCGATGGACACCATGATTTCCGCCGACGAGATGCAAGTCCTGTTCGATGCGTTGCCGGACGTGGTTTTCTTCGTCAAGGACAACCAGAGCCGCTACACCCACCTCAATCTGACCCTGGTGCAGCGCCTGGGCCGCAAGCACCGCAGCGAGGTGATCGGTAAATCCACGGTGGAAGTCTTCCCGCTGCCGCTGGGCGGCAACTACCTGATGCAGGACCGTCGGGTGCTGCACGGCGAGGTGATAGAGAACCAGCTCGAAGTGCACCTGTTTCCCAGCCGCACTCCCGGTTGGTGCCTGACTTTCAAGCGGCCGCTGTGCCACCAGGACGAAGTGGTCGGCGTGGTCGGAATTTCGCGCGACCTGGGGCAACCCGACAGCCGGCATTCCGCCTACGAGCGCCTCAACCGGGCATTGAAGTACATGCAAGCGCACCATGGCGAGAACCTGCGCATAAAGACGTTGGCCGATCTGGCCGGTGTGTCGGTGGCGCAGCTGGAGCGCCACTTTCGGCGAGTTTTCCAACTAACACCGCAGCAGTTGCTGACCAAGATGCGCATCGAATCGGCGATGCGTCTGTTGCAGGACGACAAGAGCATCGCGGCGATCGGCCAGCTCTGCGGTTTCGCCGACCAGAGCGCGTTCGCCCGCCAATTCAAAGCCACCGTCGGCATGACGCCGCGCGATTTCCGCACGCTTGCCAGACAACCCTGAGCGACGCCGATCGGACTCCCTTTCAAGATCGAAGCAAATCGTTCGCAATGAGTTCGCGTAGATGCATTGACTTGTAAATCGTTAGAGTTTCAATACTCTACGACCCGTGGCCCTTCAGTACATTCTCGATCATCGAATACCGGCGTGATTTCGCAAGAGACCACGCCCCTGTGGCTCAATGGTTAGAGCAGCGGATTTATATCCCGTACGCCAGATAAGCAGTTGATCCCGGTTCGAGTCCGGGCAGGGGCACCACCTGTTGCCTATAGCTCACAGGTGACCGAATTGCAGGTCGCCTGTGCGACCAATGGCGTCCGTATGCATTGTCGGCCACACAGCGACAAACATTCGCAGAGGCTTGGCTAGCATGTTGAAACGATGAAACCGCCTGGAGGATAAGCTCCCGCGATGAACGCACTCCGTCGGGCACTTGATGCCATGGTTGCTGCCAAGGGCGAGCACAACGCCCTTTGTCTCACCGTCTGGCGTGAACTGAAAATGGCCGACCCTGGCCTCGCAGAGGAAATCTTACGCTTGGGCTTCGATGAGCCCACGGCGGCGCAATGGGTGTGCAGGCCATTCCAGAAACTCGGCGATTCTCCCGCCGCGCTGGTGGTAGCTAGCTATCGCACCAAAATCCTGGATGCTGTCTATCGGACGATGCACGGGTTTGTCGGCAGGCAAATATAAGTTGGCCGCCCATAGAAAGCATAAGTTGGCCGGCCCGCTGGCGACCATTTGAATCGACCCAGTGTCCGCTTCCGGCCAAAAGCGGACGTTCACTCCCTGAGTACCTACTACGCTGCAACTCCTAGGCTGTATGGCTGGCGCAATAACAAACTACTTTGGCCGCCGACAAGCTTGGCCAGGTTGGGCTGTGACTCTTTGCCACTGCCAAGCATCCACCGTCTCACCGCGTGGCTTGTAGGCGATGGTCAACGTTTCATCGCCGCGCCGGAGTTGAAGCGACAGCACACCTTCCTGCTCGCCCTGAATCGCATCCTGACCGACGGGCACCGTAATCTCGTCGCCATTGCGCACTCCTGCGCTCTCGGCCGCTGATCCGGCGATAAGCCCTCGCACGATACGTTTTGGTTCGGTCAGCACTATAGGTTCGAAGCCGAGCTGATAGCGCCGCATCGGTCGGGAGACGCGCTGGAAGCACGGACCAAACGCGTCGGAAGCAGGAAGCGGTGTTTTCCCTTCCAGCATGTCGCGCAGCGCCACTACTCCAGGCTCGCCTAGATCGCGTCGCAACGCGGCCTCCCAATCAGCCTGACTCACCGTCATGCCATTGCGCTGTCGCCTATGCATCTCCAGCATCAGGTCGTCGAGCGAGCGTTTACCGCCCGAAGCCTTGCGAACCGCGTCGTCGACGGTAGCGAAGTACAGGAAACCGCGATCGTAGGGCAGAGTTCGGATGCGCGTATCTTCCCAGAAGCGCTTGGGAACCTCGCTATTCGGCGCATTGCCCAATGCATTGGTGTAATAGCGCGCAGCGTGATAGTTCAGATCCCGAAGATAATCTTCCTCGCTGACCATCCCATATCGGAACGGCAGCGCACGCTGGTAGAACACCGCCAAGCCTTCATTGAACCAGGACGCGGACAGGCTGTCGTCGATGCCATCCTCGCGTGCCATCATCGGCTGGAAGGTGTGGAACATTTCATGCGCCATCGTGAACTTGAGTTCTGTTGGGTCGCTGCCGCGTTCTTCGCCGTAGGTCACCACGAAAGAACGGTACATGCCTATGCCGCCGCCCGGATTGACCAAGTTGCGGCGAAGGAAGACGCCATAGGGAGTGCGCTCGACCTTGAAAAACCGTTCGTAATGTTCGCGCAGCCTCTCCGTCCAAGCCATCAACCCAGCGGCATCGAATGGCGGTTTTCCTTGCCACGCCGAGAAGAATCCGCTGCTGTTCGGACGTACCGGATACTTGCCCACCATGCCAGCCATGAAATAGGCGCTGTCCAGCGTAGCGACCGGCAGCACTTCACCGGAGACCGTATCCAAACTGCTCACTCCAACGGCGCCGGGCGGCAAAGCGGCAAGGTCCCAATCCATCTGCAATCGATAGGAACCCGAAGGCGGCCGGAGCAGGAAAGTGGCGCCACCGCCGGAGAACGCACCCCCTTCCGTACGTATTTCAATCGGCGGAGCCGCCCCCCGCGTTGCCAGCGCCTCGACCATCGGGACCCGGTAACGCACGTTGACAGAGCCCGCAGCCGGACGATCGGCGAACCATTGGCGGCGCTTGCTCCCGCCTTCATCGCTGTCTCGATAACTGAGGCGCAGAGCACCATCATCGTCGGATGCTTCTATGTTCTCAATGCGCTCGGCGACCGTAGTGACATTGGAAGCGACATGGGGCATCTCAAGCAGAGTCTGGCCCGCGTCCCAGCCTTCGCCAGAGATCGTTTCGCTGACCTCAATGGATTCGATCTTCTTCTCATCTTGGGCTGGCAGGACGCGGATCGTGAACTTCAGTTCAGGCGTAGCTCGATCCGAATCGGCAGCACTTACTGAAGACGCAAGCAGCATCACCAGACCCAATGCGATTTTCTTTGACCTCATTATCTGACCGCTCGCTACTTCAATGGATTTTTCTGGCATCTGCTAGCGAGCGGAATTCCGGTTGCGCATTCGCTCCCTGACGCGGTGCAGATCTCTTCAAGAACGGATAAGCAACTCGCCTTCTATCTCTACGGGAATCCGGAAAGGCAGCTCTGCCATCCCTACCGCACTGCGTACATGGCCGCCGCGTTCTCGGCCGAATATCTCCAGGATGAGATCGGAGCAACCATTGATCACGGTGGGATGCTGAGCGAATCCCGGCGCGGAGTTGACCATCCCGAAGATGCGCTGCCATCGCCGGATGCGATTCAGATCGCCCAAGCCCCGGTGCAGGCTAGCCAGGATCGAAAGCGTAGTGAGCCGCGCCGCGTGATAGCCCTCTTCCACCGTCAGCTCGCTGCCTACTTTTCCGAATGGCCCGACCAGCATGCCGTCGGGCCCCTGTGGACCATGCCCGGAAAACAGCACGCGCTCCCCGTCGACCTGCACCATTTCGAACGGCAACACTACGCCGCTCGGCACCTGCAGTTGCGGCGGCAGGGTCAAACCGAGTTCGTCCAAGACCGCATACACATCAGTCATGTCTATAGTCCTTCCGACGCGTGGGAGACCCTCTGAAGCCTTGTATCGAACTGCTCACGCGGTACTGCCGCCACTGCAGGCATGGAGGCGCTACCTATGAAAAGCCGAAGGTCCTTCCCCAACTGGCGGCGGCTGTCCGTCCCCAAGTACGGCATATGGCCGGAGGCGTAGTACGCCAGTCGCACTCGCTGGGCATCGAATCCGGCATGCGAAACGGTGTACTCCGCAGCGCCCAGCGTAGTCGCCAGATCGTAGTAGCCAGTGCCGATGAACAATTTCAGCTGTGGATTGCGACGCATGGCCGTGGCCATGTCTTCGGCGAAGTCCCGCCCCATCAAAACGCCCGGACCCGATCCCCAGTCCCACTTTGCGTTTATTGCAGCGAACTCGATGGCGTTGTAGCTGAGATCGATACGGGCACCGAGTACGCGTCGGAAGTAGTCCTGCATCGCTCCGATGAAGGCTGGCACGTACTGGCCCATGGCCGGATCGTCCGCCACCGGATCGCCGGCACCATCGTGAGCGGGCAACGTGTAGCGTCCGTCGTACAGTCCCAGTTGCAGCCCCTGTGGTTTCAGCAATTCGCTGGCGAATATCTGCGGGGTGATCCGCAAGTCGTATTGCAGGACCGTCGCCAAGGGCAGTCCCAGCAGGTCCGACAATTCGTCCGCGATCGCTTGCCGTTCTGCGGCCGGCAAGCGGTTGCCGGCAAAAAGCCCCTTCACGTACCGGTCTTCGGCAAAACGGCGCGCTCTTTCCACGTGCGCCTCCAACGTGGTGCGGCGCTTCACCTTTCCGTGATACCACGCGGTCGCGGCCAACGTAGGCAGCGCGGTGATCGCCGTGCGCTCCGGGTTGCCGGCCAGTACGCTCATCGCCTGCCCCAGCAAGATGACCCCATTGAGCGTCACTCCATCCATGCGACCGGTCGCTGTCGGCCCTCCGGACAATTGCTTGGCGACTACGGCGGCGCGCACCGACCCATAACTTTCACCCATGAGAAAGCGCGGTGAATTGCTGCGTCCATGCCGCTGCAGCCAGTCCTTGATGAAGTCGGCCGTGACGCGTGCGTCCGCTTCCACGCCGTAGAACTGGGATTCCTTACCTTCGGGCAGAATCCGGCTATAGCCGGTGCCGGGAGGATCGAACAGCACCACATCGGCCACATCGAGCAGGCTATCTTCGTTGTCGACCAGGCGGAATGGCGGAGCCGTCGGCGGATGAAGCTCTTCCCGATCTTCTGGGCTGCGGGCCATCACTACCCGCTGCGGCCCCGCTATGCCCAGATGCAGCCACAACGACGCCGAACCGGGACCGCCGTTGAACACGAACAGCACGGGCCGCGGCCCGGCATCGCCGATATCCGTACGCAGGTAGCTGGTGGATACCAGGCTTGCAATGCGTTTCCCCTGTGCATCGGTGGCGAAAGTTTCTTCCATGATCGCCTGATAGCGGACCGATTGCCCCGCGATAACGGCTTCGTGCTCGCTTGCATAGCGATGCGCGCCCGGTGCGGCGGCCAGCGAGGCGGCGTAACCAAGACCCAGCAAGACAACACACCCAACTCGATGCCATGCCGGCACAAGGCAGACAAACGGCAAAAATCGCTTTGTGGATGAGCCGTTCATGGTGCTGCAACGAACGTGCGCACGTCGTCCATCATCTGTTTGAGACTTGCTTCGATCGTGTAGGCCATATGTCCTCCTTGGTAGTAGCGCATGGTTACGCGATCGCGCGGCCACGCCGACTGGGCCATCGCGTACTCCGACGCGCCAATCGTGGTCGCGGTATCGTGGTATCCGGCGGCCATCATTACGCGAAACTTCGGATCCCGTTCCATCACTTGGCGTATCGCTTCCATATACGGCCAGTCGCCGAACGGACTTTTGCTCTTTCCCCAATCCCAACCTTCCAGGCCGCTGGTGACGGGTGAATCGATGCGGTACTCCAATGGCGTTTGTACATGAAGCTCATCGCGAACATAGCGGTGGAAGCCGTCGAAGATGGCCGGCAACGGCGTCAGTGAACCGTCCGGCACCTCGTCCTTCTTCTTCGGCGTAGCGACATAACGTCCGTCATAGGCACCCAGTACAAGGTTGCGGTCTCTGAGTAGCTCGACTCGATACGTGTCCTTGCTGACGCGCAGGTTGCGTGCCTCGAAGACGCTGGCCGGAAGACCGGTCAGATCTTCCAGGCTCGCCGCTATCCGCGCGCGCTCCTGCGTTGGAAAATCGCTGCCCTTGAACAGCGCTGGAAGATACTCGTCCTGCGCAAAACTGCGGGATTGCGCCATCAGCTGGTCGAAGGTGCGGCCTTTACGGCTCACTTTGCCGTGATACCACCCCAGTGCGGACAGCGTGGGCAGGGACACGACGTAACTGGTGACATTGCCCGGGCGTTGCGCCATCTCGATGATGTTCAGAGCCTGTCCCATGAGGAATACGCCGTCCAGCCGCAACGCGGGTTGCGATTGAGACAGCTGCTGTGCGGCTGTCGCCGCACGCAACGTGCCGTAGCTTTCGCCGAACAGATACTTGGGCGATGCCCTGCGGCCATGGCGATCGCTCCACGCCTGAATGAGCTGCACCAGCTGACGCGCATCCGCATCGATGGAAAAGTAGGCGTCGGGCTTCACTTCCGCAGCGACGCGGCTGTAGCCGGTGCCCGCAGGGTCGAAGAACACGATATCGGCCACATCCAAAACCGTATAGCGGTTGTCTACCAGCTGGAAGGTGGCTGGATCAGCGGACAGATCGTCGGGAAAAGCGACGCGGCGCGGGCCGAATGCGGCCATATGCAGGTAGATCGACGGTGAGATAGGCCCGCCGTTGAAGACAAAGAGCACTGGCCTGCTCCGCTCCTTCACTCCCTTGGCCAAGTAGCTGATGGCCACCAGGTCTGCAGCCGGGCCATTGCCGCCATCGCTGACCCGGTACGATTCGACATTCGCGGTATAGCTCACGCGCTTACCGTTGAAGATACCGCGATGTTCGGTAACGGAATGAGGCGCAGAAACGGCATTCTGAATGTCCGACGAAGTCGATCCTGCCCATACCGGCATGGCGAGCACGAGCGAGAAGATGCAGGTAAGTATTCTCATGGGTCGGTTGTTCCCTTTGCCTTTTCAAAATTACGGGAGCCTAAGGGACAATGCCCTTCCGCTATACGAACCTTGTTCTATATCAGCCTTCTGTTTTCGCTGATTCCGAGCGGCGCGTCGCCAGAACTGTCTGGATTCGCCCGAACTCGGTCGCGTTCAACGGGTACTTGCGCACCAGCAGAAATCCGATCGTCACGAATACCGCAGGCAGCAACGCCAGGCTGTAGCGCACGCCATTGGCTACTTCCGCATCGGCCAGTTCAACGCCTTTGAATCCGATGAGCGAGAGCATCACGCCTACCGCAAAGCTTCCCAGCGCCATGCCGGTTTGCTGTACGAACACCCAGGCGCCATAGATGGTGCCTTCACGGCGCAAGCCGCTGTTGAGCTCGTCGTACTCGACGGTGTCGGGCACCATCGCATTGGGCAGCAACTGCTCCCCCGCATTGAAGAAGCCGAACACCACCATGAACGGATACAACAACCAGTAGTGTTCTGCCGGCAGTACGATCAGCGTCATCCAGCACAAGCCGAGTCCCGCGTAGGCGGCAAGGCAGGCTTCGCGTTTGCCGAAGCGTTTCGCCAGCCAGGCCCATGCCGGCGTCGCCAGCACGCTGGTGATCGCGCCCAGCGGATACAGCACACCCATGATCGCTGGGCTCTGTTTGGCAACGACCGTGATGAAATAGATCAACATGCCGGCGAATGCGGCATCGGCGATATTGGCCAACAAATAAGCGCCACTGAGAAAAGCTAACGGCCGGTTCTGCCTGAGCGTCCTGAGTTGCTCGCGGAAACTCATCTTCTGCGGTTTGAAATCGACGACGGGTGCATTAGTCGTGGATAGGAACGCGACCACTCCACTGACGATAATCAACCCACCGAACGCATAACCTACATAGCGGTAGCCGGTGAGCGGGTCCGGCGCAGCGGCAATCAGCACCGGCGACACCGCAATGGCCAGCAACACCGCCAGCCGCGCCGCGACTTCCTTGTAGCCGACCAGCGACAGGCGTTCCTGATAATTCTGGGTCATCTCCGGCGCCATGGCCGAATATGGAACGTGATACAGGCTGACGCCGGTATTCACGAGCAGGAACGCAATGCAGAAAACCAATGCCGCGGTATGCGGCTCGGCGAACTGAGGCATGCCGAACATGCCGATGAAAGCGATTCCCCACACCAAGCCGCCAAACAACAGATAGGGCCGGCGCCGTCCCCAGCGCGAACGCGTTCGATCGGAAATGGCGCCCATCAATGGATCGGTGACCACGTTCCAGATGCGGGGTACCAGCAGAACGAAACCGGCCAACGCGGCTGGCACGTGGTGCGCTTCGGTCAGGAAGAACAGCAGATAGATGCTGATGATCGCCATGTGACTGGCGATGGCCCACTGACCGAATGCCCATCCCAGCTTGATTCCATACCCTAGGCGCGGCGGTGGCTGAAAAGTGTTGGCGGTCATGGGCTTTCAGAATTTCCCGGTGGGTCGCGTGCGCAAACGCGCCACGCTGGAGGGTGGTTCATTCATCCTTGATGCGATTCACGATACTCGCGCAAGCCCTTTTGCAGACGTTGCATGCCATCGGCCACATTGTCTGCCTTGCGTCCGAAACCAATGCGCAGATGGCCGGGTGCACCGAAGAAACTGCCCGGCGCGACCGCCAGACTATGGCGTTTCCATAACCAGCCCGCGATCGCGATATCGTCGTCGGCCATGTGCAATCGGGGAAAGTACATGCAGCCATGCTCGGGCAGAGCGCCGCTGAGCAGCCCTTCGCCCTCCATTTCCACGATCTTGGCTTGCATTACCGGCCGCGCGTCTTCCAGCAGCGACCGCCAATGCTGTTCGTAGGGTCGCATATCTTCGAGCACCGACGCCGCCAGGGCATGGGTCACCTTGGAAAGACCGAATTCGAAACGGTCGTAGACCGCATTGATTCGCGCGCGCGCGGCTTCGGACGCAATGATCCAGCCGCATTTCAAAGCGAACAGTCCGTAGACTTTGGTCAGGCTGTTGACGCTGATGAAGGCAGGCGACAGCTTGGCCGCCGGGCCGCTGCGCAGGCCTTCTGTCAGGAAATCCCCGTAGACCTCATCGACCACAATGGAGATTCCCGCTCGCTCCGCGACCTTAGCCAGCGCACGCAGACGCGTGTCGTCCAGTAAGGCCCCGCTTGGGTTGTGCAGGTTGGTCAACACGACCAGACGGGTTTGCGGACGGATCAATGCCTCCAGCTGATCGGGATCGATGGCGTAATCGGGGCCGCTGCGTTCGATGTAGCTGACCTCCGCACCGCGATTGAGGGCCAATGCTGGGATGAACTCGAAGTAGGGCCGCTCGATGATGGCATGGCTGCCTGGGTCCAGATAGGCGTCGAAGATCAAGGACATACCGCTGCTGCAGCCGGTCGTACAGGTGATCGACTCGCGCGGCACACCGTAGCGCGCGGCTAGCGCATCCACCACAAACGGATTGCCGTGGGCAAACGTACTGCGGTACCGGGCGCCCATGCCTGTGGCGAAACTGCGGCTGATCTGCGCGTGCAGCAAAGAAGTCGGCTCTTCGATGGAATTGTCGAACAGCAGGTTCGCCGTCGGGTTTCCAGCAGATGCTTCAACGATATCGCGGCACCAGCCGGTATAGGTGTCGATGGTCATCGCGGTTACGGCCTCCTTGGCATTACTGGACATGCGGATCGACTCGGACCGCATGGGTACGCTTTCCGTGGAATTCCGATGGCGGCTCCATCAAGGGATTTGTCCGGCAATTCGCGGAAGAAATGTTAATTCTTATGCGATTTACTTCGTTCTCGCGCACGTAATACGCTTTATCTGGATAAACCATGTATATTTTTGACACACCTATTTCATTGATTTCAGTCACTCTCGAGTACCTGACATGACCCCGCTTGATTCTTTCGATGTCCGCATCCTGGAAGCGCTGCAGATCGAGGGCGACATGACCATGGCCGAGCTGTCCGAGCGCGTCTACCTCTCGCACTCGCAGTGCTCGCGGCGGGTCAAGCAACTCCGCGACAGCGGCCTGATCCGCAATTTCGCCGCGATTCTGGATCCCCTTGCTCTGGGCCTGGCACTGAAGGCCTACGTCACGGTGGTTCTCAAACACAACTCGCAGACCGCCACCGAGTTCCGCACGTTGATCCGCGACTGCCCCGAAATCCTCGAGTGCACGATGGTCACCGGCGATGGCGATTTTCTGCTGAAGACCTATACCCGCGACCTCAACCACTTCCGAGAACTGCTGGGGAAATTGGCCGCTGTCGATGTGGTATCGACGCTCAAGTCGGTCATCGTGATCGAGGATGTGAAGAACACTTCGGCGCTGCCGGTGTATCCGCCATGCAGCACGAAGTGACCTTCGTGGCCGTTCGCAAGGGGGGCTGGCTGCGGGCGGATTCAAGGGGACACCCGATTCGGCGGAGTGGCGAAGGGCTTCACGCCCAACGCCGCATAGATTTCCGACGGGAAGTAGATCACGCCGTCCTTCATCACTAGCCGCGGCGCCTTGATCGCGGCGATATCGCGGGTGGGATCACCGGCGATCAGGAAGAAATCGGCCAACTTGCCTGTTTCCACCGTACCCAGGTCATGTTCGCGCTTCAGATATTGCTCCGGCCCCAGCGTGCCCAGGCGCAGTGCTTCGGCCGGCGCAAGTCCGGCCCGCGTGTACAACTCCAACTCTCGATGCACGGTGAAGCCGGTGACGTCGTCGGTACCTGGCATCAGGCGGATTCCGTTGTCGTGCAGAAGCTTCAGCGTTTGCAGCATCTTGGCGAAGGCCTGCCGGTACTCCTTGTCCTTTTCCGGGGTCAGTTCCGGCACATAGGTACGCTTGCGATAGCGCTGATAGCCGATCGGCATATGGTCGAAGAAGTACCGGTCGGCTTCGGCGACTTCCCCGGCACGACTCAGCATGAGCCGCTCCAGGATCACCGCAGTCGGGTCCAGCACCGTGCTGTGCCGCTTCATAGATGCCACGGTTTTCTGCACTTCCGGCGAATTCAGATCGAGATTCGCGGCACGGGCCATGCCGGTCAGGCGCAGTGGCGTGCGGGTATCCTCGCCAGGCTTTAGCAGCCAGCCCAGCATTAGCTGGTTGAGGTGCGCGATCTCGTCATAGCCGGCATCGATCATTCCGTCTGGCGTCGCGAAGGCCGGTATGTGCCCCGTCACTCCCATTCCCAGGCGGTGCGCTTCGGCCGCTATCGGCTTCACCCATTCGGGATTCATCGAGTTGTAGATCTTGATCTGCCAGTAGCCGTGTTCGGAGTACCAGCGCACGTCGCGCAGCGCTTCGGGCAAGGTGGCGGGAATGAACCCCGTGCGGGCGGAATAGGCGCTGCGGCCCTCCAGAAATCCATTGCGGACAATGCGAGGTCCAGCGATCTCGCCAGAATCGATACGGGGGATAAGATCGAGCAGGAAATCGTTCTTGTTGCCCATGTCCCGGGTAGCAGTGACGCCGGCAGCCAGATACCACAGCCCCGAATCGAGCGTGGTGTGCGAATGCATGTCGTGCAGACCGGGCACCAGCGCACCGCCCTCGCCGTCATAGACCGTTTCTCCGGGCGAAGCCTTGCTGTCGCCTGCATGCCACGGTTCGATGGCAGCGATTCTGTTGCCCTCTACCCGCACCGATACCAGCTTGCCCAAGGCGCCACTGCGTGGATCGAAAACCCGCACGTTGGTGATCCGTACCGGTCCGTCGTGGCGATGGGCCAGCTTCTTCTGCAAGCCGGTTACGCGTGCCATATCCAGCTCGCCGACCAGCTTGCCCAACGCGTCCGTGTCCTGCTCGTAGCCAGTACGGATTGCAGTGGATTCCTCGGAAATCTCCGCGAACAGGCGTTGCTGCTCATCCAGCAACAGATAGGTCGGAGCTAGTTCGTGCCCACTCAGTCGATAAGCGGTCACCCTGATCTTCGAAGTGCCTTTGCCCATGCTGAGCTGTCGCAACTCTTCCAGCCTGAGTCTTCCCGTCGGCAACACATCGAGTTGGCGGTCTGGCGCCGCCAGCAGGGCACGCGCGTAGATTCCGGTGTCCCAGGGACTGTTGTCGTTGACGATATAGACTCTGGGCGCTGCACCGGACCACTGGCCACTGTCGGCCTGGCTTTTCCAGCTCGCACGTCCATCGCTCCATCGGTAGCTCTCGGCAACGGCACCGCCCATCAGTGAGGTGCCCTGCACCATCCACGACACCGGAATGCCAGCGGCATCCAGCTTGATGGTTTCGCGCAGCTTCGGCCCACGGCCGTTATCGTCCACACGATAGTCCACGACGAACGTATCGCCTTCTAGCGTGCCCTGCACACTGCCGACGACTTCGCCGTTGGCCACAATGGAAAGGCGATCCGCCGATGCGGGTGATGCCGCCGCATATACGGGCAGCACCCACACCAGCGCAACCCAGGCCAACCCATGGCCACGCCACGAACGCGTTCTGGTCGGATATTGAGCTCCGCGTTGCGGTCGGTCATGGGAGGCGTGCATGGATACTCCGGGTGGACTGGCGTTGCGATGGCGCGCAAGAGCGAGAGGTGTTTGGCGGAGAAATCGTGGGCGGTAGCGCCCACGGTCCTCCGGAGTTCTGTCTGCCGGTGCGGTGCCGAAGCCAAGACCCCGGCACCGCCATGGCGACATTGGCTAAACCAGCGTCGCCTAGAAATCCACCGAGAGCGATACGCCGGTGGTGCGCGGCTGCATCACGCCAACGCCGTACGCACTGAGGCCGGTGGTGGAATTGCGGGGCGTGGCGCTCAGGTAGCCTTTCTCGTCGCTCGCGTTCTTGACGTACAAGGTCAAGGTCCAGTTCGTCGCCTGGATGCCTGCCCGCACATCGAGTGCGGTATAGCTGGGCATCAGAAAGCGCGGTGTGGTGGCGGTGTTGTTGAACGGCGCCAGACGATCGCCCACGTAGGTCACGCCGCCACCGACGAAACCATCCAGGGTGCCGCTGATGGCGAAGTCCTTGACCACCGACAGACTTGCCGTCTTCCTGGCCGAATAAGGCAGCCGGTCGCCGCGGAAGCCTGCGGTGCCTTCGGGCGTATCCTCGGTCAGCACCGCATCGGTATAGGCCACGTTGCCGGTGATGGTCAGCAGGTCGAGAGGCATCCAGGCGATGCTCGCCTCGAAACCCTGGCTTTTGGCGGCGCCGCCGTTGGCGTAGAACGATTCGCCGGTGCTCTGATCCACCTGGCGCAACTGGATATCGGTCCAGTCGATGTAAAACAACGAGGCGTCGGCGCTCAATCGATTGTCGAAGAACTGGCCCTTCACTCCGACCTCGTAACTGACCAGGCTGTCCGAATCGTAGGAATCGGGGATAGGCGTGGTCGACAGGCCCAGCGGATTGTTCTGCCCACCGGCGCGGTAGCCGGATGCGACCCGCGCGTAGGTCATCAGGCTCTCCGACACCTTGAAGCGCGGGCTGAAGGAGTAGGTAAAGACATCCTCGCCGGACCTGCCGTTCTCCGACGACGACCCTCCATTGAGCGGTCCGTCTATGTAGGAGGCATAGCTTTCGTCGTTTTCGCTGTAGCGTCCGCCCAGTTGCACATCGAAGCGATCACTGAACTTGTAGGTGAAATTGGCGAACAGCGCCTTTTCCTTGAATTCGCTCGGGGTGGTTCCTTCATAGAGATAGGCGAAGCCCGAATCCACACCGGTCACCGGATCGACCACACGCAGACGCTGGAAGCCTTCGCTCTTTTCCTTGGTATAGAACGCGCCGAACAACCACTGCAGCGCGCGATCGTCGTTCGGCGAGGCCAGACGGAATTCCTGGGAGAACTTGTCGGTCTTCAGCGCGTTGTCGATCACCACACCCTGATTGGGGACGCCGACGAAAATCGCGGTGAGGGCGCCGAACGTGCCGGTCACGTCCTGTGGGCCGTCATGGCGGCTTTCGTTGTAGGCGGTGATCGAGTCGAACGTGGCCCAGCCCAGGTCCGCGTTCAATGTGGCATCGTAGAAGCGCAGCTTGCCCTCGAAGCCATCGGTGCTCGGCAAGCGTTGATGGGTGTAATCGCCATCCAGCGTGGTGTAGTCGAAGGTCACGTCTTCATTCGGCGTGGCGCCGGAACTGGAATCCTGGGACAACGCCGAGAACCGCAAGGTGACCTTGTCGCTGATATTCCATAGTCCGGCAACGCGGCCACCCTTTACTTCGCCGTCGTTGACGTCGCGCTTGCCCTGCAACGGATCGTCGATGTAGCCCGCATCCTCGCGCTTGAACGCACTGACCCGCAGCGCGAACTTGTCGTCGATGACCGGCAGGTTGGCCGACGCGCGTACGCCGTAGCCGGTGCCGCCGTGTTCGGTGCTGGACACGTCGGCCTGTACATGGCCGCTGAAACTGTCGGTGTCCGGCGCCACGGTGACGTACTTGATCAGGCCGCCCATGCTGCTGGCGCCATACAGCGTGCCTTGCGGTCCGCGTAGCACTTCGATGTGCTGCAGATCGGCCGGATCCAAGTCGGGCACCATGAAGTCGCCGCCACCGAGCGAACTGGAAGCACCGAACGGCGTGTCGTCGATGGTCACGCCGACCGTGGGATTACCGCCCGTACCGGTCGAGATGCCGCGCAGGATCAACTGGGTGCGGCCCGCACCACGCGCGTTGAGGGTCAAGCCCGGCACCTTGGCGAAATAGTCGGCCAATTGCACTTGGCCCTGATCGGCCATTTTGCTGGCGTCGATCACCGAAATCGAAAGTGGCACCTCATGGAGCGGCTCGGAACGTTTCTGTGCAGTGACCACCACTTCATCGAGTTGTTTTATCTCCGCATTATCCACGGCGGTTTCCGCCGGTTCTACCGTCTGGGCCATAACCGAAACCGGCAGGAGTACCGTGCCCAACATTCCCCCGGCCATTGCCGACCAGATGCTGTGGGCCAAGCGGCTGGGCTTGCAACACGCTGCAGACTTGTCGATCGCTTGCTTGTTCTTCATTGGCTGGCCCCCGGCCGGTGCTGCGGCTTTACGCCCGCATGGGTGGTATTGGGAAGAGTCCTAATCGCACCGCCGTATCGACCGTGAGCAGCTCAATCAATCGAGAATCTGATGAGCACCTCATGGCCCTACTTCGGGTCACCCAACTCAACCCTGGGGACAAGATGACTTTATCGTTACAAGCGAATCATTTATGTTCTTTTTTTGCCTATTCATCCTCCTAATGCTCACATTTTTCTGTCATTTCCGTTATTTCATGCACAAATTATACAAACCAATAATTTAAGGAAAGGCGGTGAGTTGGGCAAGGGATGCCGTACGAAGCCAGTTTCTCTGATTCCGCCGTGCCGAGCCGCCATAGATTTAGCCCAGCGACCAACTCGCCCCCGATATCGTCGCGGTGGTTCAGGGCCGCATTCGAAGCTCGGCCGGAATTTTCCTACTGGCGGCACAATTGGCGCGGCTTCCGAACGCCCCTCGTTAGGCGACACCGTCGGCCCCATGGCCGAGCGCGGGTTTGCGATTGAAAGTGGATGTCCGCTTCGGGTCGGAGGCGGACATCTCTCGTGTGCTCAGCCGAGGGCCGAACTCAGATCCATCCAGAGATCATCAACGTTTTCGATACCCACACTGAGCCTGAGCAAGGACGGCGGAAGATGTTCCTGCCCCGGGATAGCTGCCCGACGCTCCATTGTGGATTCCACCGCGCCAAGGCTCGTCGCGTGGTGGATGAGTTCGGTCTTGCGACAAACGATGTCCGCCGCCGCGGCACCGCCTGCAACATCAAAAGAGATGATGGTGCCGAAACCCTTGAGCACCCGCTTCGCGGTCATATGCGTGGGATGGCTGGCCAACCCTGGGTAGCGGACGCAGTTCACTCGCGGATGGGACGTAAGCCGTTCGGCAAGGACGGCAGCCGACGCCTGCGCTCGCTCGAGTCGAACGGCGAGTGTTCGGGCACCTCGCACGGCGAGAAATGCTTCGAGCGTGCCTAGTGTTGCTCCGGTGAGCTCCCGGGTCTTCTTAAGCTGGTGCCAGAGCGCCTCCTCGCGAGTCGTGGCGACGCCGGCCAACAGATCGGAATGTCCGCCGATGAACTTCGTCGCGGACTGGATGGAGACCGTTGCGCCAAAGGCCAAGGGCTGCTGATTGAGTGGAGTCGCGAACGTGTTGTCGACCGCCACAATTGCGCCTCGTTTCCTGGGTGCCGCGCAGATCGTCTCGAGGTCGGCCACGGCAAGCAGCGGGTTCGACGGCGACTCCAACCAAACGAGATCCGCTGATCGACAGGCTTCTACCCATGCGGCGGTATCGTCCATCGCCAGGCGTGTGACGGACCAGCGGCCACGCGCGGCACCGGCCGTCGCCAAGCCTGCAACGCCTTGGTAGCAGTCGTCCGGCAGTACGACCTGGGCGCCGACGTCCAGCAGGTCGAACACTGCGGCAATGGCCGCCATGCCCGAGCTGAACACGACAGCCTTGCCGGTTTCCAAACTTCCCACGATGTGCTCCAGCGCCTCCCACGTGGGGGTTCCGTCGTCTCGGGAGTACTCGCGTCCTTGTCCAATGATGAAATTGGATGCCGGAACCAGAGGCACGTTGAGTGGTGAGCCTGGCTCGGTTGGACGACCGGCGCTCACCAGCCACGAATCCTGGTGCCATTTGATGTAGTCGCTCATTGGCTTTACTCCGACGGCGTCCGGGTACGTCTCATGGCGGCTGCCAGTGCCGCGTTGCCACGTTCTTCCAGCGTGCTGACGGTACCCTCGAAGTCGCGGAAGTTCCGGTTCTGGCTGAGCTTGCGCTTGCCTTCAATGCGGCGGAGCTCGATTTCAATGCCCACGATCTGGCTGAGTTCTTGGGTTAGGTAGTCCGCGGGCGCTTCGCCCATCTTCCAAGGCCTCGGTTCGCTCTCCTCACTCTGGCGGGTCAGCTTCGCAACCATGCCTCGCACGAACTCTTCGCCATCCATGACGTTGATACGTCCATGGGCATGGATGACCTCGTAGTTCCACGTCGGCACGTGCCGATGCGTCTCTTGCTTGCTTGGGTACCAGTTGGGCGAGATATAGCCTTGAACACCACGAAAGACGACGAGCACCGGATCGCCGTTCCGGACTTCTTGCCAAATCGGATTCGCCCGGGCCACGTGCCCGAGCAGGGCCCCAGACGCGCCACGACTGGTGTCCATGACGAATGGCAGATGATTGGCTTCTAAGCCTGCAGCTGTGTGGGTGACGAGCATGCCCAACGGGTGCTCTCGAATGATGCGATGCAACTCCTCAGTACGGGATTCAGCAAACAGTTCCGGCAGGTACATACGAAGCTCCGGTTGAAGGCAGGCGGTCAGTCGATCGGACGCAGGAGGAGCAGCAGGGAAAGGGAGAGCATGAACACGGCGACAAAGCCGTCGAGGATTCGCCATGCCCGCAAGCTCTTGAACACCGGCAGCAGAAGTCGTGAGCCGTAACCCAATGTCGAGAACCACGCGACACTCGCCACACACGCGCCAGCGGCAAATGCCCACTGGGCCAGGCCCGCGTAGCGGGTCGACAACCCGCCCAGCAGAATCATCGTGTCCAGATAGACGTGGGGATTGAGAAAGGTAAAGGCGAGGCATGCCAAGAGGATGCGGCGCGAGCTGGCACTGCCCTCTTCAGGCGTCAGGCCGCCAGACCCGGTCCATGCGCGCCGGGCGGCCATCAAACCATAGACGGCCAGGAACATCGCCCCGCCGAATCGCAGAACCTGCAGAAGCGCCGGCCACTCCCGGACCAGCGCACCGACACCCAAGACACCGCAGAGGATCAGCGCGATGTCGCCGAGGGCACAGGTCACCACGACCAAGCCGACATTCCGCTGCAGAAGCCCCTGTCGTAACACGAAGGCATTCTGGGAACCGATGGCGATGATCAGGCCTGCGCTTGCAGCGAAGCCGGCGAGTGCTGCGGCGATGTACATGGGACTGGCTCCTAGCTTCTGGAAGGCAAGGTTGCCAAACACGTCCACTACAGACAATCTAATAATTCTTTATCATCATTAGTATTCCTAATCCTCCTAGGCCTCGTCTATGGACCTCCTGCATCCCCAGCTCGCCGCCTTCGCGGCTGTACTGGAAGAAGGCAGTTTCGAAGGAGCCGCCCAGCGCCTTTCGGTGACCTCGTCGGCCATCTCCCAGCGCATCAAGGCATTGGAGGACCGCCTGGGACAGGCCCTCGTGGTGCGTCAGTTACCGTGCCGACCGACGCCCGCAGGGGAACGCTTGTTGAGACGCGTCCGTCCGATGCAGGTTCTGGAGGCCGAGGCGATGGCTGACTTCCTGCCGGCCAATGACGCCGCTGCTCGGGCAATCCCGATCGCCATCAACGCAGACTCGCTCCAGACTTGGTTCCTTGAGGGGCTGGCGCGGCTCCATCACGCTCACGGCTACCTGTTCGATGTGCGGGTGGACGACCAGGACCACACTCAGAAAATGCTTCGCAACGGCACAGTGCTCGGCGCCGTTACGGGCCAGTCCAAACCGATCCAAGGCTGCAATGTGGATGCCTTGGGGAAGATGCGTTATCACGCCATTGCATCGCCAGCCTTCGCTGACAAGCATTTCAGCGATGGCCTGACTGCCCAAGCACTGGCTGCTGCGCCCCTCATCGTCTTCGACCGAAAGGATGATCTGCAATGGAGATTCATTCGACGAGTCTCCAAGGCACGCATCGCTCCACCGGTGCATTACTTACCCACGTCTATCGGTTTTGTTGAAGCTGCTGCTCTTGGCCTCGGCTGGTGCCTTGCACCGGAAACGCTCATTAGCTCGGCAGTTGCGTCAAAGCAAGTAGTCGCGTTGGAGGCTGGGCGCTGGCTGGACGTGCCCCTCTACTGGCAATACGCGGCTGTCGGTTCTGAGACGCTCGAAAATGTAGGCCGCGGTTTGTACGAAGCGGCGGGCAAAGCATTGAGGCGCTAGGCGTCTGCTATGGGTCGGAAGCTGCCACTGGCTACTACGTGGATATCCGAGATATCGATGTCTGCTATCGGCCGCCGATTCAATTGATCGACGCAACAGTTTGTCGATATCGTTCGGCCGGTTGAATTCTCAACTGAAAGAAGCCTGATCCTTTAGGCCTAGCTCACAGCTCGGAGCCGATTCGGAAATAAGCTAAACAAGCGCTAAATGACAGGCATAGTTGTCGGGTTGTCGACACCGTGCCATTTCAGAACGCACAAGGATCTGAGTATCTCTGCGTGTTGACGGTAACTTTGACGGTAACTGCAAAAATTTAAATTTAATAATTCTTTGCAGTATCAGGGTTTAGGTCTGTTTTTCGAGTCCACCCATAGCCACCACATCAAGCAACTTCTTGAATCCGGTATTGAATCATCTAACCCCGCGTAATTGCGGGGTTTTTTGTTGCCGGTCGAGTCTGGTGCGGACAGGGGTCCAACGGCTTTTCCGCCCCCAGACTTGCGCCAGATGCCATTCCGTCACGGGCAGCGCTCCAGGTTGGCTGCGTGTCCTGCAGATCGTCGTCCCGCGCGAAGCGTGGGGGCGACCCTGTCCTGCTCCGCCCAGCGCAGCGCTGGTCGCGTCGACGCCCGTGGCAAGGGCGCCAAGCTTCCCAAGTTGACCCGGAGCAGTCCGTTTGCGGGCGTAGATGCTTGGGCGACGCGCTGTTCATCGCGTGCGACGACCTCAGCTGAGATCAAAACCGTCAAGCATCGGAATAGAACCGGTCACCGGCATCGGTGCGGTTTTAACGACCGAGACACCGGCTAGAAGCAAAACGAAGCATGCGGATTAACCAGGAACGAACGTCGTTCCGACCGTGTTCCGACGGATCGCTAGGCACCCTTACTCGACTCTTTCGAGCCAACGTTGATGAAGAGTTCAAACATGGCGGTTGCAGAACGCGGCGGGCGAACTGAAGGCGATAGGCAGATCACCGCCTACCCGCGACTTTTCCGGATATTCGCTGGATCGACCATCGTCGCAGCTCTATGCGGTCTCACCGCCCTGGCGACGGACGGCAGCAAGAGTCTGCATCCTGCCCCGTTTCTTGCGTTGGCTGCGTTATTGGCCATTGCGGCGGCCTGCGCGTTCCTCTCCATGTTGATGTGCCTGTCGGGAGAAGCGGTCGTTCGCTGGTGGAGACGCTAGAGCGGGAAATCACTATCGTCGTTTTTCGGCGCCGCGCTTTTCTATTGCCTGCTACGGCACTTCGCGAACAGATCGTAAGCGGGTTGATACTCGCGGGTGCTTACTTGCATTAGTCCCAGGATGGAGGGAAACAGGTTGTCGTGGCTGGCCGGTTCCACCGCCTCGTGCCGCAGGCATGCAGTGTCCAGCTTGGCGGCCTGCACGAACCCTGGCGAGAACCACATCGCCATCGGCACCCGGGTCTGTTCCGCCGGTGCGATGGAGTAAGGCACGCCATGCAGGAACAAGCCCTTCTCGCCCAGCGATTCGCCATGATCGGAAACGTAGATCAAAGCCGTGTCGTAGTCGGCCTGTGATCTGAGTAGGCCTATGGTCTGGGCGAGGAAATGATCCGTGTACAGCAACGCGTTGTCGTAGGCGTTTACGATTCCCTGGGGCTCGCACTCGCCCAGCTCGGAGTTTTCACAGGTGGGCGTAAAGCGCTTGAAGCGTGAGGGGTAACGCTCGAAATAGCTGGGGCCATGATTGCCCAACTGGTGCAGCACTACTACCTGGTCGCCTTTGGAAGGCGAAAGCTGCGCGCGCAGGTCCTTGAGCAGAATCTCATCCAGGCACCGCTTGCCGTTGCACAGATCGGGATCTTTGGCGTCCGCAAGATGCTGGATCGTCAGCCCGTCGCACACCCCCTTGCAGCCGGACTGGTTGTCGCGCCACAAGGTAGCCACGCCCGCATGATCCAATACGTGCAGCAAGGACTGGTGGCTGCGGATTTCCTTTTCGTCGTAATTGCGGCGGCCATAGGGAGAAAACATGCAAGGCAGCGACACTTCGGTACTGGTCCCGCAGGAACTCACCTGGGAAAAATTGATGAGTCCGTCGACCTTGGCCAGTTCGGGGGTGGTCTGGCGTGCGTAGCCGTTCAACCCCCAGTTCTGTGCGCGTGCGGTTTCTCCGACCACCAGCACCAGCAGCCTTGGTTTGCCGCCACTGATGCGTGGCGTCTCCCTGGCATCGGTTCCGATGGGCAGGAGCGCTTGTTTGGGCCCGGGAGGCGACGCCAGCGCCACATTGGACAACGCCACCACGTAATTGGCCGGTGTCACCAGATACCGCACCTCGCGATGATTCCGCACCAGCGAAGAGATGTCCTGAAATGAAAGCAAGACGCCGGCGGCGGCTATGGTCGCCATCGCCGCCAGGAAGACGGAACGGATGGCCAGCGCGCGCGGCCAGCTACGCTTGGGCAGACGTACACGCCACAGCGCTATCACCGGAATCAAGGTCAGCGCGATGGGAATGAGCAGTTGCGGAGACAGCAACTCACTGGATTCCTTGCTGTCGGTATGCAGCACGTTGCGCAACATGTCGGCGTCCAGGTACACGCCGTACGCGCTCATGTAATGGGCCGCTAGCGCGGTGACCAAAAAAAGTACGGTCAGCAGCGGCTTGGCCGTCCAGTGATTGACCACCAGCCCCAGCAGCAGCGCATGTAGCGCGGTTATCACCAGGAACAACGACACCGCCAACCGCCACTGCTCCAGCGGATGGGCAAGCGCGCTATGCCAGAACGCGCCGTTGCTGAACATGGAAAAAAACAGACTGCAAAGCAGAATCAGCACTTCGCTTCCGATGATCGGACGAAGTTTCCACCAGACGATAGGCCGATCGTCTTTCCGACTGAGCGCTTCGTGGCTCGCGGCGATGGCGCTCACGGCGCGGTCTCCGCCCACTGACCGTTTTGGCGATGTCCCAACATCAACAGATAAAGCGACAGCGCGATGAGCCAGCAGATCATCAGCGCCCAGAGATCGTGGGAAAGAAAGTGCGCGCCGCGAAGCTGTTGCGCGACTCCAAACATGGCGCCCAGGCCCAATGCGAAGCTAAGCCCCCACCAGCGCCAACGCGGATTCGTGCTCAGGAAGAAGAAATACAGCGCGATCCATGCATAGCCGGCGCTGGCATGGCCGGCGGGAAAGCACTTCGCATGACCCAGTATCGACGGCCGATGCATGAACAACCCGTAGTAGGCGTTGCCGCCTCCGTAGCGCAGCAAATCCCAAGGGCAGTCCACGTTGGTCGAGCGCTTCAACAGACTGACGGCAGCCGTAGAGAGCGCCGTAGCAAGCAGCAGGTAGGTCAGCGGCAGCCGCCATTGCGTTGCTTGCCGCACCAGCAGCGATATTCCGGTCATCAGCGCCAAGGTGAACCACATGTCCTTGCTGGCCTGGCGGCCTGAGGCGTGCAGCAGATCCTGGGTGAGGTACCCGGTCTGCAGATTCCAGGCGTGGCCTTCCATCGCGTACAAATGATCCGCGAGCCAGAGATCTCCATGCAGACCCATCAGCAGCAACGACAAGCCGGCGAAGATCGCCAACGGCATCCACAAGTGCTGAAAATAGAACCGCGAGCCGATATTCGGCCATTCGCGTACCGGATTGCCTCCCAGCGCGCGGGGTCCGATCGCCCACCATGATCGTGGGGTGGGTAGAGGAGTAGAAGATTGCATCCGCGCGCGCATGGGATCAGTTGGCGCGAATGATTGGAGTTGCTCTGTCGGAGAGCGGTCGGAGCGGAGTTCGCTGGCCGTTAAGAGCCTGGATCGGTTAGCTGGGATTCAAGGAGCTTCGCCGTCCTCCTCCTTGAACGCGGGCGTCGTGCACCCCGGTTTCCACGCGCTACCCGGCACCAGCAACCAGCGATTGCGATTGGATTGGCCGATATCGATCGCGCGCGTGCGGTTCACGCAGGGGCTCAGGGCCTTGTCCAGCACGAACACCCAGCGTCGTGACGGATCTTCCAGCAACCAGGGCCCGGCCCCGGCCCACTGGTCCTGCCATGAGTGCTTGAAGCCGAAATCGACGGTAGGCCGGTCGCTCTGCAACGCGTTCTGTTCGCGCCAAGCCACCATGCCCAGTTGCGCTCGCGGACCGATGCGCTGGCTCACCCGCTGCATCAGCTTGCGGGCGGAACTGTCGGCATCCAGCGTAGGCGCCAGACCGAAGCCATAGGTCATCCACAACAAGGCGGTGACCACTACTACCGCCGTACCCACGCGCCGGCGCCCGGCCCAGAGGATCACCGCCATCGAGGCCACGCCGAAGGCGAGCAGCCAGAACAGGAAGGTGCGCAACGTTGCCGTATCGATGTCGCGTTGGGCGGCCAGTCGGTGAGCCCATTCGCTCGCACCCAGCAACCCGGTCAGGGCCATAGCGCACATTGCCAACGACAAGACCAACAGGTAGCTCAGCAGCGTCCGCTGCACGGCGACGCGCCGCATCAACGCCTGCAGCAGTGGCGCAGCCGCCACGCACAAGGCCGGCAACATGGGGAAAATGTAAACCTCGCGCTTGCCGGGACTGGCGCTGAAGAACAGCAGGACCAATGCGCTCCACCCCAGCAGCAGCCAGAAACGCCGATCGCCGCGGCGCAGCCGACGCCACCAAGCGGGTACCAGCCAGGGCAACAACAACGCGCCCGGCAGCCACAAGGTCACGATGACCTGCGCGAAGTACCAGAACGGCTGCACGTGGTGCCAGGCCCCCGCATAGCGCTTGCCGGTCTGCTTGAACAGGATCTCGTTGGCATAGGCCTGGAATGAGGGATCGGAGCTGTTGTAAACCGCCCACAGCATCGGCACTACCCAAACACCCGTACCTGCGATGAAGCACAGCGCGCCCAATAGCCAACGCCATCCATCGCGCGCGGGCAGCGTAGTGCGCGGCGCTTTGCGGTCCCGCCATAGCAGCGCAGCCCAAGGCAACAACACCAGCACGGGCAGGAAACCCACCCCTTTGGTCACTGTGCCCAGCCCCGCGGCGAAGAAGCCCAGCCATGCCAGCGGCCAGTGCGGTCCATGCAGCAAATGGCGCAACAGCCCGTAAAGCGACAAGGTGGTCATCGCCACCAGGACCATGTCGATCTGGCCGCGCTTGGCTTGCAGACCGAACTGCAGGCAGACGAACAATGCCAGCGCCGCATACTGCCCTGCCCTGCGGTTCCACAATCGCGCGGCCAGGTCGTAGGTCAGCCACAAGGTCAGCAGTGCGGCGAGCAACGAAGGCAGCAGGAAAGCGATCCTCCAATTGCCGATCGCTTCGTACGCCGCTGCCTGCATCCACATGAACACAGGCGGTTTTTCGGCGTAGAACTCGCTTCCGCGATGCGGAAACAGCCACTGCCCCGACGCGACCATGTCGCGTGCCGCCAGGACGAAACGCGGTTCATCCGGAGGCGAGGGGTCCCGCATACCCAGTCCGGCTAGCAGACTGATCGCGATAAGCACGAGCAGCAGCGCTAAACGGGACGAGGGCAAGGACATTGGTGACAGGCGGGTCATGGGTGCGCGGCGCTCGCGGAAACCGTGGCAATAGTGGATTTTGCAATGTAGGAAATATGTAAGAACAGGCTCTGACGTTTTTCCGACCGGGGCGGTGAAAACATCTCGTGCGCTGCTTCCCAGCGACCCGGAGGGCTGAGTCGTGCGACTGCTGGTGGTGGAGGATAATGCGAGCTTGGTCGCCAACCTGTTCGATTACTTCGAGGCGCGCGGCCACACCTTGGATGCGGCCCCGGACGGCGTCACCGGCCTGCATCTGGCCACCCGCCAATCCTATGACGTGGTGATTCTGGACTGGATGCTGCCGGGCATGGACGGTCGCGAGGTATTGCGCCGACTGCGCAACGAGCGCCCCGCTCAGCCGGTAGTCTTACTGACCGCACGTCACGAACTGGCGGACAAGATCGCTGGCTTCCGTGCCGGTGCAGACGACTACCTGACTAAACCCTTCGCCCTGCCTGAACTGGAGGTCCGACTCGAAGCGCTGCTGGGGCGGTGCAGCGACCGTGAACGCGACCGAGTGCTCGAAGTGCACGGCCTACGCCTGGACCTGCACGCGCTGGAAGCGCACCGCGACGGACAACGGCTGCATCTGTACCCCGCCTGCCGTAGGCTGCTCGAGACGCTAATGCGGGCCAGCCCTGCTGCCGTTCCCCGTGAGCGACTGGAGCAGGCGCTTTGGCCGGATCGCCCGCCGGATGGCCATCTGTTGCGCTCGCACATGTACGAGTTGCGACGCAGTGTCGATGGTCCGTATGCGGTGAAGCTGATCCATACCCTGCCGAAGATCGGTTATCGACTCGCGGCGCTCGGAACCAACGATGACTCCCATCCGGATGCCCGGCACCAAGTCGAATAGACCCCCTTTACAGGGGACCGGCTAATGCGTTGCCCGGTCCCGCTTCCAGCCGCGGTGGCGGATATCCAGATACAGGCTGTAAATCGCGGTGAATGCCGGGAACAGGTTCTGGATGACCCCTACCGAATCCTGCTTGGAGGAAAACAGGAAGTAGCTCAAGGTCATCAGGCTGCCGACGATGCTCATGTACCAGAACAATCGCGGGATCACCGGCTTGCGGGCGCGGCGCGAGGCGATGAACTGCACCAGCCAGCGCGCGCCGAACATCAGCGCGCCGACCATGCCGATCACCTTCCACGGAGTCATGTGCAGGCCGGTCCAGCTCAGCCACAGGATTTCCTGGTTCATCGAATGCATGTTCTGCTCACAGTTCCTCTGCGCGCGGATTCCTGCTGCGCTTGATCAACCAGGCTACGCCACGCAGATCGCTGATGCCCACCCAAGCGCGATGGAGGTTGTTGTACTTTGAAACGCCAGCCGTACGGCCGCGGTGATGAACCGGGATGCTGACAGTGCGCCAACCGGCGCGCTGCATCAGTGCGGGCAGGTAACGATGCATGTGATCGAAATAAGGTAGCTCAAGGAAAGCTTCCCGTTCGAACAGTTTGATGCCACAGCCGGTATCGGGCGTGTCGTCGCGGAGCAGGCGGGAACGAATGGCGTTGGCCCATCGCGAGGCCCAACGCTTGCTGGCGCTGTCCTGTCGATTTACCCGCCAGCCGGCGAACAGACGTACCTCAGCCGTGGCCGAGGTGCGCGCCTCCAGCAGTTTGGGAATGTCGGCAGGGTCATTCTGCCCATCGCCATCCAGGGTCGCTATCCAGCGCGAGCGCGCCGCCTTCACCCCAGTGCGAATGGCCGTGCTCTGCCCGCTCTGCACCAGATGGCGGATTACCCGCAACTCAGGCACTTGTTCCTGCAACGACTTTAGCTGCTGCACGCTGTCGTCGGTGGAATGGTCATCCACATAGACGATCTCGAAAGGCAGCCGCGAGCGCAGCGCTGCGACGATCTCGCGAACCAGGGGAGCGATATTGTCGCGCTCGTTGAACACGGGCACGACCACGGAAAGTTCGGGAGTCACGACAAAATGCGTCTCGGTCATAGGGCCTGGCAAACGAGGTTGGAAGGCGCGTCGGAAAACCAGCGCGCTGCGGGCATGCCATACGCTAGCCGCCCTCCGACTCCACAGTCGGCCAAGCCTGGAAAAAGGGCTGTCGGAAATTCGTCAGAACTCCGTTAGCCCGGCGTTAACCGTTCACTTCCACTGCCAAGGCTACGATACCGACCGTTACGGGTGCTTTGACAGAAAGGTCCCGATACTGGGAGCATCAATCCCTCATCGCGCGCCGCGACCTGCTTTCAGGATTCTTCCATGCGACTGCTGGTGATCGAAGACAACCGCAGCCTGGTCGCCAACCTGTTCGAATATTTCGAAGCCCGCGGCCACACGCTGGATGCGGCCCCGGACGGCATAACCGGGCTGCATCTGGCCAGCAAGGGCGCCTACGACGTGGTCATCCTGGATTGGATGCTGCCCCGAATGGACGGCCGTGAAGTGTTGCGGCGGCTGCGTGAGAACGAGAATTCCGGGGTACCGGTCATCATGCTGACCGCGCGCGACGAACTTCCCGACAAGATCGCCGGCTTCCGCGCCGGCGCCGACGATTACCTGACCAAGCCCTTCGCCCTGCCCGAACTGGAAGTCCGTGTGGAGGCGTTGATCGCGCGCGTGGCCGGTCGCGGTCGCAGTCGGGTGCTCGAAGTCCAGGATCTGCGCCTGGATCTGGCTACTTTGGAGGTGACGCGTGGTGGGCAAGCCCTTCACCTGTATCCGGCCTGCCGCAAATTGCTGGAAACATTGATGCATGCCAGCCCTGCCGCCGTCAGCCGTGAACGCCTGGAACACGCCCTGTGGGGCGACGAACCGCCCGACGGAGACATGCTGCGTTCGCATATCTACGAATTGAGGCGCAGCGTGGATGGCCCGTTCCCGGTCAAGCTCATCCACACCCTGCCGCGTGTGGGATATCGACTGGCAGCCCTCGCCCAGGAAACGAATCATGGAAGCTAGGACGCCGCTGAAGCAACGCATCCTGCGCTGGCTGGTCGTCTACGCCGTATTGCTGTCGGCCGCGGTGTTGATGGGCGGTTATTTCATCCATGAGCGGGTGGAACACCTGGCCTGGGAATCGCTGCTGCGGGCGGAGCTGGATTACTACGGGCAACGCATCCAGGCTAATCCCGCTTATCGCTGGCACGACACCGACACATTGCGCCTGTTCGGAGTGCCCGGCGCTCCGCAGTTGCCGGCCAATCTGTCGTCCCTTGAGGCGGGTTTGCACGACGACATGACCCTTGACGGGGTGAACAGCGTGGTGCTGATCGAGCAGATCGACGGAAAACCCTTGGCGATGGCGCTCAACCTGACCGAGTTCGAGGGCGTGGAGGGAACCATCAGCGCGGCCGTGGCCGCCGGGACCGTCATCGTCATCCTCATCCTGGGACTGGTGGTGATGTGGCGCCTGGGACTGGTGATCCAACCGCTGGCGGCGCTGGCCAAACAGGTGGAAGCGCTGAAACCGGCGCAACCGAACCAGGAAGTGAGCCTGGATGCCAACGCCAGCACCGAACTGGTAGTCATCGCCGATGCGTTCAACGACTACCTGCGCCGCAACCAGAGTTTCGTGGAGCGCGAACATGCTTTCATCGCCAGCTCCAGCCATGAACTGCGTACCCCTATCGCGGTGATCGCCGGCGCTTCCGAGCTGGTGCTTGAACAGGCCGATGTGCCCGCGGCCGCACGCAACCAGGTGGCCCGCATCCACCGCACCGCGCGCAACGTGGAACAGTTGATTTCGCTGCTGCTGACTCTCGCCAAGGATCCCGCGCGGCTTGCCGATTCCAGCGACCGGGTTGCGCTGGATCAGCTGTTGCCGGAAATCGTCGAGGACCATCAGCATCTGACCCGCGACAAAGACCTGGTACTGGTGCAGCAGGCCGTGCCCGCTTGCGAGATCGTGGCGCCCCTGACCATCGTGCAGGCCGCTATCGGCAACCTGTTGCGCAACGCCATCGAAAACAGCGATCGCGGCGAGATCCGCATCAGCCTGCAAGCGGATGCGACGGTGGTGATCGAGGATCCGGGCCACGGCATGTCGCCCGAGGAGATCAGCGAAATCTATGCGCGCATGGCGCGCGGCGGCGGGCGGGACGGCGGCGGCATCGGCCTGGAGCTGATCTCGCGCCTGTGCGAACACCTGGGTTGGAATCTGGCCTTCTCGTCGGTGCCCGGCCGCGGTACCCGCACTACCCTGCGCCTGCGCTAGAGATGCGAAACATAAGAGCAGCAACGTGAGAGCGGAGTGGTGGTGGGAGCGGCGTCTCGCCGCGAGCTCTTGGAGTTATTCACAAGTCAAGAG
>NZ_JBFUHQ010000006.1:0-215480 GCF_056402315.1 Pseudoxanthomonas sp. P4_B2 | reverse complement strand
TTCCCGGAGCCAGCGGCGGCACGGCGGTGACCAACGTACTGAGCAACGACACGCTCAACGGCGCAGCGGTGGTGCCGAGCCAGATCACGCTCACCCCGACCAATAGCGGACCGATCACCATCAATGGCGACGGCACGGTCGATGTCGCCGCCGGCACTGCTGCAGGCAGCTACGCGGCCAGTTACCAGATCTGCGAAATCCTCAACCCCACCAACTGCGATACCGCCATCGTCAATGTCACCGTCGGCGGGGCCACCATCGATGCGGTCGATGATGTCGCCGGGCCGGTCAACGGCGCCACCGGCGCTATTGCGGTAATAAACGTACTGACCAACGACCAATTGAACGGCGCGCCGCTGTCGCCGGCTTTGGTCACCTTGATCCCGACCAACGTTTCGCCGCTGACGATAAACGCCGATGGCAGCGTAGACGTCGCTGCCGGCACGCCCGGCGGCAGTTACAGCGCCAGCTATCGCATCTGCGAAAACCTCAATCCGGTGAACTGCGACAGCGCGATAGTCACCGTGACGGTGTCGGCTGCCGTCATCGATGCAGTCGATGATCAGGCGGGACCCGTTGGCGGCGCGCAAGGCGCCACGGCGTTGATCAACGTGCTGGACAACGACACGTTGGGCGGCGCGCCCGCCAATTCCGGCAACGTGCTGCTGGCACCCGTTTCGCTGGGCCCCATCACGATTAATGTGGACGGCACGCTGGACGTCGCCGCCGGAACCCCGCCCGGAACCTATACCGCCGGCTACCGGATCTGCGACGCGAGCGATGCCTCCCGTTGCGACAACGCCATCGCCACGGTCGTGGTGGTCGCCACCTTGGTGGAAGCGGTGGACGACGCCGGTTCCACCCCACAAAACGTTGCCCTGACCGTGCCGGTGCTTGGCAACGATCTGTACAACAACGCGCCGGTCCAGCCGTCTCAGGTGACCGTAACCGCCGCCACGGATCCGGCGCATGGCACCGTCACCATTGCCGGCAACGGCGTCGTCAGTTATATGCCCGACGCCAACTACAGCGGCGCCGATACGTTCGATTACACGGTCTGCGAAACCCAGGCGCCCTCCAGCTGCTCCACCGCCACGGTAAGCATCGTGGTGCTGGCCAACCAAGTAACGGCCGTGGACGACCAGGCCACTACCGTCCAGCCCGACCCGGTAGTCATCGCCGTGTTGACGAACGACACCTCTGCCGGCGCGCCATTGGATCCGGCCTCGCTAACGGTTTCGTCCGTGCCCGCCAACGGCACCGTGGTTTGCGTGCAGGGCGCGTGTACCTACACCGCCAGCGCCGGCTACTCCGGGCCGGACAGCTTCGTCTACAACATTTGCGATATTTCCCAGCCGGTGCGCGTGTGCGACTCGGCGACCGTTACCGTGACCGTGCTCGCTACGCCGGTGCTGATCAGGTTGACCAAGCAGGCCGGGCAGAGGACCGCCCGTATCGGCGACCTGGTGCGCTATACGGTGACCGCCGAGAACATAGGCGAGGTCGATGCGGTCGCGGTGTCCCTGCTGGACATGGCGCCTGCCGGCTTCACCTTGGTGGACGGCCAGGTGCAAGTGGACGATCTGGACGATGCGGGCGCAGTCGTCGCAACGCGGCCCATGCGCGTGGACGCCCTGGACATACCGGTGGGCGGCCGCGCGAGCATCGTTTACTACCTGCGGATCGGCGCCGGCGTCGGTCCGGGCGTGCATACCAATCGTGCGGTGATGCAGGACGCCGCCGGCGAGGCCATCAGCAACGTGGCCACGGCCGATGTGGAAATAGAGTCGGATCCGCTGCTGGAAGACAGCCTCATTCTCGGCACCGTCTTCAACGACCTCAATGGCAACGGCACGCAGCAGCCGGGCGAAAGAGGACTGCCAGGGGTCCGCATCGGTTCGGTCGAAGGCCTGATCATGGAAACCGACGCCTACGGACGTTTCCATCTGGTGGGCATCAGCGGAGGCGCTTCGGCCCGCGGCCGCAATTTCATCCTCAAGGTGGACACAGCCACTTTGCCGGCCGGCAGCACCTTCACCACGGAAAATCCGCGGGTTCGCCGCATCACGCCGGGCATCCCCGTGCGCTTCGACTTCGGGGTGAAGATTCCGGACGGCAGGATCGGCGGCGGAAGCGCCAAGGCCATGGTCGAGCTGGGCGAGGTGTTCTTCGAGTCCGGACGTGCGACGATCGATGCGCGGTACGAAGACCTGTTCCAGAAAATAATCGAACCCATCAAGTCGGCCAAAGGCGGCCGGTTGCTGATTACCGCCCACGCCGACGCCGAAGATCTGGCCCTGCGCAGAGCGCAGGCGGTACGCACCGCACTGAACGAAAAGCTGGATGCGGCCACCGCCGCGCAGACGGCTATCGAACTGCGCACCGAGATCGACGGTTCCGAGGCGCTTGTGACCCTGGATTCGAATGTCGTGCTGGGAGAACTGCTGTTCGATACCGACCGCGCGGCGATCCGGCCGCAGTACCAAAAACTGATCGAACAGATCGCCCAGAACATCAATCAACGGGGAGCGGGAACGATAGAGATCGCCGGCCACGCCGATGCGCGTGCGAGCGCCGAACACAACCTCGCGCTCAGCCAACGACGGGCCGATGCGGTTTTCCGGGCGATCGCCGCTTTGATTTCGGAAGAGGCGCGGCAGCGATTGCGTGTGGTGGTGTCCGCAACCCCTACGCCCGCGGCGATGTCGGCAGGAGCCAGAAAATGATCATGACCACAAAGCAGTCGCCGGTGAAATTGATCGTTCGGGCTTTCTTGATGCTGGCGGCGATGCCGCTCGCTGTGCCGGCATGGTCTGCCGAAATACCCAAGGCGCAGGCGCCGAACTGCGGCCCCGACGCCTGCCGCAACGGCGACGATCTGATCTTCCGTATCCACAGCTACGGCGAAAGCCTGCCGGCCCGCGCCGGAGACGACGAGTCCGCATTGCAGGCCAGTCGCCGGGTGCGAATAGCCGCGGTGCAGGACAGTCGCGGCACCAGCGGCGTCGCCGAAGAGGGCCGGGCGGTCATCTCCGCCGAAACCAGCATCGAACTGCCGCAGGGCGGCCTGGTATGGGCGACCGAGGATCCGGCGTTGGCCGTGCCCGTGCTCAACGTGCAGGGCGCTTCGGTAGTGGCTTTCGAGCAAGGCCGCATCGCGGGCCCGGTTCGCTTCCATGCCTACAGCAACTATCCGGCATTCATCGAGCGGCTTGAGGTGCTCATCTACCGCGGCAGCGACACCGATCTGGTCGCCCCGCTGGCGACGGTGCCCGTGCCTATCGGCATCGTCGGCAGCGCCGATTGGGACGGCGCCTTGCCGGCCGGCATCAATCTGCGTGTGGGCGATGAGCTGCTGTATGTGGCGCGCGCTTACGGAGCAGAAAGCGCTTTCGATGAAACCCATGCCCAGCGTTTCAGGTTGGTCACCCCTGCCGATCTCGCCCGCAATGCCGTGTCCGCCCAGGATCAGGCGCAAAAGACCCTGGGTGTGGCGCTGGACGCGGACTCGGCGCAGTCCCGCCAGATCAGCAATGCGGTTTACGGCCGTAACGCGCTGCGGACGCAGAACATCGCATTGAATGGTTCGCGCATCCGCTTGCAGGGCCAGGATATCGCTACGGGTACGCGCCTGAGCATCAACGGACAAAACATTCCGGTAGACCAGGAAGGCAAGTTCGCCGCCGAGTTCCTGGAGCCGGTAGGCACCCACCGCTATCTGGTGGCCGCCACTTCCGACGACGCCACGGTAGAGCGAGCCATAGAACTGGACGTTACCGGCCGCTACACCTACCTGGTGGCGATGGCGGACCTGACCCTTTCCCAAAATGATGTAAGCGGCAACGTCGAGCCATTGGCCGGAGACGAGAACTACGAAGACGGTTTCTTGAGCGAAGGCAGGCTGGCGTTCTATTTGAAGGGAAAAGTACGCGGCAGGTTCCTGCTCACCGCCCATGCCGACACGCGCGAACGCGACGTCGAGCATTTGTTCGACGGGTTCCTGGACGCCGATCCGCAGGACATCTTCCGCCGGCTCGATCCTGACCTGTACTACCCGGTGTACGGCGACGATTCCAATACCTATCGCGATGTCGATACCCAGGGAAAGCTCTACGTTCGCGTGGATTGGGACCAGAGTCAGGCGTTGTGGGGCAATTTCGCCACCGGCTTCACCGGTACCGAATACGGTCAGTACAACCGCTCGCTCTTCGGCGCGGCATTGAACTGGCGCTCGCGTCCCGCCACCGCCCTAGGCGAGCCGCGCTCGCTGTTGAAAGCGTTCGCGTCCGAGGCGCAGACGGCGCTGGGCCACAGCGAGTTTCTGGGCACCGGAGGCAGCTTGTATTACCTGCGGCATACTGATGTGCTGCGCGGTTCGGAACAGGTGGTTCTGGAAGTCCGCGATCCCACTACCGGCCGTACCGAAGTGCGGGTGAATCTGCGCCAAGGCGTGGACTACGAGATCGATGCGCTGCAGGGCAGGTTGCTATTGACCCGACCGCTGGCCCAGCTGACGCGCGAGAACGTGCGTACGCTAAGCCGCGATACCCCGCTGGACGGCTACGAACAGCTGCTGATCGTCGATTACGAATATGTACCGATAGGCTTCGACAGCGACGATGTCAGCATGGGCTTGCGCGGCCGGCACTGGTTCGGGGAGCACCTGGCGCTGGGCGCGACCTATGTCGACGAAAATAGAAGCGGCGACGATTACCTGTTGCGTGGCGCCGACCTGACCCTGCAGGCGGGCCGTGGCACCTATCTGAAACTGGAGGCCAGCCGCAGCGAAGCGACGGCAGCGCCGCTGTTCTATTCCGACAACGGCGGACTCAGTTTCATCCAGCGCAATGCAGCAGCGGGCGCGCGATCCGGCGACGCCCGCGCGGTCGAGGCGCGGGTCAATTTGAAAGAGCTGGGTTGGACGAAGCAGGAATGGACCGTAGCGGCGTGGTGGCGAAGAGTCGATGCCGGATTCTCGGTCTCGCGCTTCGATACCGGAACCGAAACGGAGGAGTACGGCGCCGAGTTCCTGGGCTATTTCACCGACAACCTCAGCCTGTTCGGGCGCTACACCCACGCCGAACGCGGGAACGCGTCGCTGGAGCAGACCCAACTGACCGCCGACTGGCGGATCGGAAGCGACGGAAGTTTCGGCGCCGAACTTCGCCGCGTGGACGAACGCACCGCCGCCGACAGCACAGTCGGCATGCTAGCTGCGGTCAGTTACCGCCACCACGTTACCGAAATGCTCGAATTGTATGGAGTGGGCCAGTACACCCTCGACGACGATGGAGGACGGTACGCGCGCAACAACCTGGCCACCGTCGGTGCGCGCTATCTGTTCGGGGACCGCTCCAGTGTAGGCGCCGAAATCAGCAGCGGCAGTCGCGGCCACGGCGGAAAGCTGGATCTGGAAACGCGCGTGGGTCCGGACCATACGTTGTACGGCGCCTACAGTTACAGCACCGACACCACGTCGCGGGAACCGCTGTTCGACCGCGGCCTGCAATCGGGTTGGACCGTGGGCCAGCGTTGGCGCTTGAACAACCAGACCAACGTGTACAACGAGAGCCAGTACTTGAAGGATACCCGCAGCGAAAGCGCGGGCCTTGCCCACACCTTCGGCCTGGATTTCACGCCTTCGCCGGGATGGAATCTGGGCTTCACCCTGATGGATGGAGACCTTGATTCGAGTTCGGGGCATGTGGACCGCAGGGCGTACAGCATCAGCGGCGGCCGGACCGATCCGCGCACGCAGTGGTCCAGCAAACTGGAATACCGCAAGGACAGCGGCGCCGAGCAACGCGAGCAATGGGTCACCACCAATCGGCTCCTGTTCAAGATCAACGAGGATTGGCGCATCGCCGCGCGCGCCAACTACGCCGACACCCAGGACGACCTGAGTTCGGCGGCGAGCGCGAAATTGGCGGAGGCCAACGTGGGATTCGCATGGCGTCCGCACGACAACACCCGGTGGTCGGCATTCGGCAAGTACACCTACCTATACGACGTGGCCACGCTGGGACAGGAAGGTGGCAACCGTTACGACCAGCGTTCGCAGATTCTGTCTTTCGAAGGCATCACTCAACTCGATGATCGCTGGGAACTGGCGGGCAAAGTGGCCAGTCGGCGGGGCGACTATCGCGTTGGCCGCGGCACGGGCGCGTGGCTGAACAGCGATGTCGAATTCGCGGCAGTCCAGGTGCGGTACCATCTGGTGGCAAAGTGGGAAGCGCTGGCGGAATACCGTTGGCTCGGAGTGACCGACGGCGGCGACAAACGGGGTTGGCTGGTGGGCGTAGACCGGCAAATCAGCGACAACTTCAAGATCGGCGTTGGATTCAACTTCACCGAATTCGACGACGACCTCACCGACCTGGAATACGACAACCGGGGTTGGTTCCTGAATCTGTCTGGCTACTATTGAGGGTAGTGCGACGGGAACGCACGAAACCGAGGGCAATGATCTCGTCGGTTTCGGCGCATTCCGGCCATGGTCGAGCCTTTCTTTTTCGGATACGCGCCCGCGGCTATTACGCTGCGTGGAAGTGGCGTTTGAAGGCGACGTCTCCCGTCGGATCAGCATCCAGTTCACGGGCGTAGCGATGGCCCTCGTAGACCGCGTGCGCGATGAGTCCCGGGGCATGCGCATCGCCGATGCAGCGCACGGAGCGGACACCGGCATCGGCCCATTCGGCCTGGCGCGACAGTAGCGCCTGGTAGAGGGCATCGTCGGGCATCCTTGCGGTGATGGCCACGATCGCATCGCATTCCAGCACGCGCGGCTTACCGCTCCAAACGTGTTCGAGCGACAGCGTCGTGCCTTCGAAACCGGCGATGTTGTGCGACACCACTTGTTCGACCTCGAGCTCCGCCATGCGGACCTGGATATGCCGATAGTCCAGCGTATGCACGCTCCACGAGGCGATGGTGTCGTCGGCGGTGAGGTAGATCACCTCGCAGCCGTGTTTGCGCAACGCTTCGGCGATCACGCTGCCCAGGTAGAAGTAATCGTCGTCGAAAATGACCACACGGCCTTGCGGCAGGCGGCCGTCCATGATGTCGTCAGGCGTGAAGATGCGGTCGCTGTCGGCGAAGCCCGCGATCCCCAGTCCATTGCTGCGCCCGTAGCCATCGCGGCGCCAGTGGCAGCCGGTGGCCAGCACCACGTGTTCGGCGCCGAAGTCGAGCACGTCCTGCGCCGTCAGTCGCGAATCCTGGTAGACGCTCACGTTCTGCAGCTTGCCGATCTGGCCCACGCGCCAGTCGCGTACGCGCGCCCACTCGGACAGGCCGGGCAGTCGCGATTCGCGGGTGACGCGGCCGCCGAGTTCCTTGCGTCCTTCGGCCACGTTCACTTCGTAGCCGCGCTGTCCCAGGGCGCGCGCGGCTTCAAGACCGGCCGGACCGGCGCCGACCACCAGCACGCGCGATTCGGATCGGCGTACGGCGATCTTCTCCGGATGCCAGTCCTTGCGCCACTCTTCGCCCATGGTCGGATTCTGCGTGCAGCGGATCGGCGAAACGGTCATGTCGCCCGACACGCAGATGTTGCAGCCGATGCATTCGCGGATGTCGTCGATGCGGCCTTCCTCGATCTTCTTCGGTAGGAAAGGATCGGCGATGGACGGGCGCGCGGCGCCGATCAGGTCCAGCACGCCGCGCCTGATCTGCGAGACCATGGTGTCGGGCGAAGTGAAACGGCCCACGCCGACCACCGGTTTGCTGGTGGTCTTCTTGACGAAATCGATGAAGGGCTCTTGCGCGCCTTCGGCCGCGAAGCGGGAGGGCAGGGAATCGTTGTACCAGGCGGCGACGTTCACGTCCCACAGATCCGGAATCTCCGCCAGCATGCCGACGATGTCGCGCGCTTCGTTCAACTCCACACCGCCGGGCCCAAGCAGTTCCTCGGTGGCGAAGCGAATGGCGACCCCGCAGGTATCGCCGACAGCGTCCTTCGTATCCTGCAGCACTTCGCGCAGCAGGCGCACCCGGTTCTCCAGCGAGCCGCCGTACTCGTCGGTGCGTTGATTGCGGCGGCGTTGCAGGAAATGCATCGCCAGCGACAAGTCGTGCCCGGCGTAGACGTAGATGATGTCCATGCCCGCGCGCTTGCCGCGAATCGCCGCCTCGCGGTGCCAGCGGCGGTATTCGCGGATGTCGTGCAGGTCCATGGCCCGCGCCTGCGTCGGATAACCGTATTTGGTGGGCTGGTGTGAAGGCGCTATCAGCACCTCGCGCGAATACAAATTGGACGCGGTCGGCCCGTTGTGCGACAGCTCCAGCGCCGCCAGCGCGCCGTGCGCGTGCACCTTGTCGCTCATCAGCGCCAGTGCGGGAATGTCGCGGTCGTCCCACAGGCGCGCTTCGACGTATGGAGTCAGGTCGCTGCTGGGGTGGATCTCGCATTCTTCGGTCGAGATTACCGCCCAGCCGCCCTCGGCCTTCACCTCACGCATCGCCGCATGCGCCAGCGGCATGGCGTGGCCCATGCCGTTGCAATGCGGCACCTGGAAGAAACGGTTCTTGGCGGTCACCGGGCCGATCCGCACCGGCGTGAACAGGATGTCGTAGCGTGGGTCGCGGGCCATGATTCAGACCGTTCTCGCGCGCAGGCGCATGAAGAGATAGAGAGGCAGACCCGCGGCCCCCAATCCCAACGCGAGCAGGAAAGGTTCATGGCCCAGACCGACGAAGGCGAACAGCACATAGGCCGTTCCCATGACCGCGATCACCAGCATGTCGCGGACGCCTTGGCCGCTCATTTTCTTACCGCGCCACCACAAAATGCCCAGGGCGAGCGAGCAGCACAGGTACAACGGAAGATTGGCGGCGGTCACCACCGTGCTGAGGAACGTGAAGCCCGACACCAGCGATTTGCTGTAACTCATCAATATCATGATGCTTGCCAGCGCGGCGGTGACCAGCAGGGCGAACGCCGGCGCGCCGCGGCGGTTATTGCGCGACAGGAACGCGGGCAGCACGCCATTGTCGGCCATGGTGCGGGTCAGCTCGCCGACCAGCAAGGTCCAGCCATTCAACGCGCCCAGGCCGCTGATCACTACGAACAAGGCCAGCCAGCGCCCGAAGCCGTCGCCAACGAACCGATCCATCAGCAGCGCGAACGGGGCGGGTGCGGCTGCCAGTTCCTGCGACGGAATCAGTAGCAGGGGCACCGTCGAGACGATGAGATAGATCATCGCGGTGAGCAAGGTGCCGACGAGGGTTGCGCGGGGAATCGTGCGTCCGGGATTTTCGACCTTGGATGCTGGCACCGTGGCCGACTCTATGCCCAGCATCGCGAACAGGGCGATGGTCGAGGCCGCCATCGCATCGCCCAGAGCGATCGGTTTGGTGGGCAGATGCGCCACGTAAGCCTGCGGCGATTTAAGCAGCATCCAGGCGCCCAGCAGCGCGATGGCCAGCATCGGCAACAGCTTCAGAGTCGTGGTCACGATCTGCACGCCGCCGCCGGTGCGCACGCCGAACAAGTTGATAGCGACGAACGTCCACAGCAGGCCGAGCGCGAACAGCGAGGGTTGTAGTTGTCGAAGTTCCGGAACGACCGCGGTGATGTAAGCGACCACACCGGTCGCCAGCGCCGCATTGGTGATCCACACCGAAACCCAATAGCACCACAACGCGATATAGGCGGGTAGGTCACCCAGGGTGCTGCGCACATAACCGTAAGGGCCGTCGGCATGCGCCAGTTCGCGCGCCAGCCGCGCGAACACCCGCGCCAGCGCGATGCAACCGACGACGGTGATACCCCAGCCGATCATCGCGTTGTAACCGTAGGGCGCCAGCGAGGCGGGCAATAGGAAGATGCCCATGCCGATGGTGTTGCCTACTACCAGCGCGGTGCAGGTCCAGAAGCCGATTTTCTTCGTGTCGTTCATGGAACCCCTGAAGACCTGAACGCGTGTAAGTGGATGGGGCGCGGGAACGACCCCTTCTCCCCTTGTGGGAGAAGAGCCTGCCCCGTACTTGATACGGGGTGGCGCGAAGCGCCGGAAGAGGGGGAGACGGAGCCTGGGAGGCTTGCTGAGCGCGGAAGCTTCGAGTGTGGCGACAAGGTTGTATCGGCTCCGGAAACGTTGCCGTCGCATCGGTGGGCTGACTTCGGCGACCCCTCTCCCGCCGCGCGAAGCGCGTCGACCTCTCCCACAAGGGGAGAGGTGGAAATCACCATGCGGTGTGTTCGGGCCATGGTTATGTGCCTGCGGTCAGTCGAGGGAAATGCTTTGGCCGGCCTTCACCACCCCGCGCACCTTGCGCAAACATTCCACGTCCTGCAGCGGATCGCATTGCACTGCGACCAGATCGGCGAACTTGCCCACGGCGATCGAGCCCAGCTCTTTCTCTTTACCCAGCAAAGTGGCCGAACCGATCGTCGCCGACTGGATGGCCTGCAGTGGGGTCATCCCGTACTTGACCATGTAGGCGAACTGGCGCGCGTTGTCGCCGTGTGGGTAGACGCCGGCATCGGTGCCGTAGGAAATGTTGACGCCGGCTTTGACCGCCTTGCGGAAACCCTGGCGCTGGGCGTCGGTGGTTTCCAGGTTCTTGCGCATGATTTCCTCGGACCAGCCGGCTTGGCGGCCGACGGTATCGATGTAGTCGCCATTGTAGATGTCCGCGTCCAGCCAGGTGCCGTGCTGTTTCATCAGGGCGATGGATTCGTCGTCCATCAGCGAGCCGTGTTCGATCGAACGGACACCTGCACGCACCGCGCGCTTGATGCCCTCGGCGCCGTGCGCGTGTGCGGCGACGAAGGTGCCGTGTTTTTTCGCCTCCTCGACCGCCGCGCGGATCTGGGCTTCGGTGTATTCCGACTGGCCCGGCTCGGTGCCTGCCGCCAGTACCGCGCCGGTGGCGATGACTTTGATGAAGTCGGCGCCATGGTCCAACAGATAGTCCACATGCTTGCGGATTTCCTGCTCGTTGTTGGAGACGCCCAGGCGGAATTCCGGCGGCACTACCATGCCCGCGGGCAGACCGGTGATCTCGCCACCACCACCGCTGATGGTGATGTAGGCGCCGGCTACGAACATGCGCGGTCCCGGCACCAGACCGGCATTGATCGCATCGCGCAGGGTGACGTCGGCCAGACCACGGAACACGCCGACGTCGCGCACGGTGGTGAAGCCGGCGCGCAGCGTGTCCCGCGCATTCTTCGCACCGATGAAGGCGTCGCGCCCGGGGCTGCTTTTCAGCGGCGTGGCGGGATCGGCGGACTGGCCTTCGTCGGCCAGATGGGTGTGCATGTCCATCAGGCCGGGAATGACCGTGTAGGCCGACCAGTCGAGGACGTGCGTGCCGGCGGAAGCGGCGTTCCAGGGCGCGATGGAGACGATCTTTCCGTCTTCGATGCCGATCGCCTGGTCTGTCAGCACTTTTCCTGTCTCCACCTCCAGCAGGCGTCCGGCGCGGACGACGCTACGTTCCGCGCAGCCCGCATCGGCGGCGAATGCGCAAAGCGAGAATGCGGCGACCAGCAGGGAAGCGCGAACGGTCATGCGGGTGCTCCAGCGTCGTCGGCATAGGCCGCGCGCAACAGGTTCTGGAAATGCCAGACGCCGCTTTCGCGTTTGGGACAAAGCCGGCCTGCCTCGTAGAAGCCGGAGGCCAACCCTTTCTGCACCGCTTCGCAGATGGTCACGTCCTCGATCTGCACTTCGTCGCTGAAGGCCTGGTCGGCGGCGATGCGCGACATGGCTTTGTCATCCTGCGCGTAGTAATAGTCGAACTCCACGCGGCAGCGTCCCGGGCCCAGCGGCAGGATGCGGTTGGTCTGCAAACGCCCCGGCATGATGTTGAGCATCACGTTGGGATAGACGTGGTAGTAGAACGCCTCGCCTTCGCCATAGAACTCTCCGCCATCGCGCAGCGGCGAGGATTGCAGCGAATACCACGGAAATATTTCGGTGTCGTAGGCGCGGTAGTCCAACACCTTGGACAGGCCCGGATGCACGTGCGGCAGATGGTAGCCTTCCAGGAAATTGTCGATGTAGACCTTCCAGTTGCAGTCTATGTCGTAGGAATCCCGGCGCAGGTAACGCATCGCCGACAGATCGATCGGCGAGATCCGCTCGACGATGCCGCCATAGACCTCATCGAAGGTCGGGACGTCGTCGCTCAAAGCCACGAACACCAGTCCTTGCCATTCATGCACGCGCAATGGCGGCAGACGGATGTCAGCCACGTTGAAATCGGCGGCGGCCTGCATTTCCGGCGCGCTGCGCAGTTGCCCTTCCAGCGTGTAGGTCCAGCCGTGGTATTTGCAATGCAAGGCGCGCGCGCCCTTGCCGTTGCACAGCGCCAGCGGGCCGGCGCGATGGCGGCAGACGTTGGGGAAGGCACGCAGCACGCCGTCTTGGCCACGAATCACGAGCACCGGCACTTCGCCAATCTTCTCGACTACATGGTCGCCTGCTTCAGCCAGTTGGTCGTGGCGCGCTACCAGTTGCCAGCTGCGTGCGAACACCGAGCGCTGTTCCATCGCCAGCATGTTCTCGCCGAAGTAATAGCGCGCCGGCAAGGCGCTCGCCAGTTCAAGTTGCTTTACTGCATCAATGGTTCGCACTGCGGCTCCCCGTATAGTTGCGCGCTGCCGGGCGAGCCCGGCGTGTATAGAGCATCATTTCCCATCAATGCTTACCATCGCATTGTGCGCGTTTTGCGCCTAAGCGATAAGCCGTTCTGGAAAAAATTATCAGACCGTCATTCCCGCCTTCGCGGGAATGACGATTTGTTTTATTGCGAGAAGCAGCACAAGCATTCAGGGTTTAAGGAATCGGTCATACCACTCCAAGTTCCGCTCCAGCCGGTCGCGCAGGTAGCTGGGTACGGTCAGTCCGTGGTTCTCGCCCGGATAGATCACCAACTGCGTGGGCACCTCTAGAGAGCGTAAGGCCTGATACATCTGTTCGGCGCCCAGGCACGGCACGTTGAGGTCTTTCTCGGCGCACTGGAACAGCGTCGGCGTCTTGATCCAGTCCGCATGCAGGAACGGGTAGCTGGCACGGTCGTACAGCTCGCGGTCGTTCCAAGGGGTACCGAGTTCCAGTTCGTATTCGCGAATGTACTGATCGTGTCCGTACATGGCGTACATGTTGGACGCGCCCGCGCCGCTGACCGCTGCCTTGAAGCGGGTGTCGCGTGCGATCACTGCGTTGGTCAGGATCGAGCCGTAACTCCAGCCGCCGATGCCCAGGCGCTGCGGATCGGCGATGCCCATCTTTATCACGTGATCCACGCCTGCCAGCACGTCCTGTACGTCCTTGTTGCCCCAGTCGGCGTAGATCTCCTTGGCGAAATCGAAACCACTGCCGGAACTGCCGCGCGGATTCAATGCGACGATGGCGTAGCCATGCGCCGCATAGACCTGCCAGTCGGCCATGAATTCGTGGCTGTACTCATATACCGGACCGCCGTGGAGGCGCAGCAGGGTGGGGTAGCGCTTGCCGCTCTGGTAACCGACCGGCTTGACCAACAGGCCTTCGATCGTGTCGCCGTCGGCATTCTTAAAGCTGATCTTCTCGACATCCGCCAGCTGCTTCTGCGCCAGCCACTCATTGTGTTTTCCCAACGCGCGAAGACCGTCGCCATCCAATGCCGAGATCTCATAAGGACGATGATCGTCGCCGCCGAGCACCACGATGCGATCGCTGGCGGAAACAGCGAGGTCGTAGTCGAAGCGGTCGCCGTGGGTCAGTTCGGTGACCTTGCCGTCGGCCAGATCGATGCGCGACAAGTGCGTGACCAGGCTCTGCTCTATCAACGCATAGACGCTGTTTCCGTCCGCGGACCAGCGCGGCTTATAGAAGCAGCGGTCGATCGGGGCCGGAATCGTAGCCTGGCCGGTAGCCACGTCCACTACGGCGAGCTGCCAAGGTGCGTAATAGATCCACTTGTCCTCGCCGCTTTGCAGGTAGGCGATGCGTGTGCTGTCGGGACTCCATGCCGGCCGGGTTTCCCAGTAGGGATCGAGGTCGGAGCCCGGGAACGTGGTGACCTGGCGCTCGCTGGCTCCAGCCCTGGGTTCGATCACGTAGAGGTCGAAGTTGAGGTGACGGTCCGGGTCCTTTCCGCGCTTGGTGACATAGGCGATTAGTTTGCCGTCCGGCGACCACGCGGGAAGCTGCTCGTCGTGCGCACCGCTGGTCAATTGCTGGACTTTTCCGCTGGCGACGTCGACCAGGTAGAGATGCTTACGCCGCGAACCCAGGTAACCGGCGCCGTCTTCCTTGAACTGATAGCGCTCGGTGACGATCGGCGGCGGGTTCTTCGGCTTGGGCGTGCCGGCCGGAAATTCCGGATCCAGCGCGATCACCGCCAGTCGCTCGCCATCCGGCGACCAGACGAAATCTTCCACGCCATCGGCGAAGGCGGTGAGCCTGCGCGCTCTGCCGCCTTGCGCGGGGATCGTCCAAACCTGCGTGGTCGTCTCGTCCTCTTTCTCTTTCTCTTTCTCGAATTTCTGGTCGGAGAGGAAGGCGATCTGCTGTCCATCCGCCGACCATTGCGGACGCGATTCACTGCTGCCGGGAGTATCGGTCAATCGCGTACGTTCGCCGCCGTCATAGCGAACGCGCCACAGATCGGACTGGGCCTTGTCCTCGGTCGGATTGGCGGTGCTGACCGAATAGACCAGCGTTTCGCCATCCGGCGCGAATTCCGGTTCGGCCACCTCGGCCAGCCGCGCCAGGTCGGAGGGCAGGAAACGATGATCGGGTTCGGATGATTGGGCTGTGCTCGCGAACGGCACTGCCAAGGCCAGCAACAGGGGAAATCTGATCATGCGGTCAACGCTCGCCCGACAAGGCTTCATCCATGCTGGTCCGAAGCAGCGCGATGGCTTCATCCACTTCGTCCGCACTCACGTTCAACGGCGGCATGAACCGCACCGTACTCACGCCGCAGGAAAGCAGCAGCAGACCGTTGTGGAAAGCACGGGTGACGATGTCGTCGCAGAGCTTGCGTGCGGGAGTCTTCGCACCATCGTCCTCGATCAGTTCCATGCCGATCATCAGTCCTTGGCCGCGTACTTCGCCGATACAGGGATACTCGCGCGCCAGTTCGTGCAGCCGCTTCATGAAGTGCGCGCCAACGCTGGCCGCATTGTCCACCAGTCCGCCACGGACCAGATCCAGCGTCGCATTGGCGGCGGCGCAGGCCAGCGGATTGCCGCCATAAGTATTGCCGTGGGCGCCCCGTTTCCACTGCGACATCAACGATTTCCTGGCCACCACCGCGCCGATCGGAAGACCGGAGCCCAGGCCCTTGGCCAGGGTCATGATGTCGGGCGCTACGCCAGCGTGTTCGCAGGCGAACATTTTTCCGGTGCGTCCGATGCCCGATTGCACTTCATCGAAGATCAGCAGGATGCCGTGTTCGTCGCACAACGCGCGCAGACCGGCCAGGAATCCGTCCGGCGGAACTAGATAGCCACCTTCGCCCTGCAGCGGTTCCACTAGGATGGCCGCGACTTCGGCCGCGGGCACGTTGCGCTCGAACAGCATGCGCAAATAGTCGAGCACGGCCTTGCCCTGGTCGTCGCCGGCGAACAGCGGGCGGTAAGGATTGGGGTAGGGCACGTGGGTCACGCCCGGCATAGTCGGCGCGAAGCCGAGTTGCTGGGTGTATTTGCTGGAAGTGAAAGACAGCGAGCCCATGGTGCGGCCATGGAAGCCGCCCAGAAAGCCGATGAAGCGCGGACGCCGGGTCATGTAGCGCGCCAGTTTCAATGCGCCTTCCACCGCTTCGGTGCCGGACTGGCACAGGAAGCTCATCGCAGGTTCGTCGGCAATCGTTCGCATGGGCGCGATGGTGGCCAGGCGTTCGCCCAAGGCGGTCATGCCCTCGTGCCAGTAGTCGCTGGAGATATGCAGGAAATCGTCCGCCGCCGCTTTCACCGCGCTCACCACCTGCGGATGCGCGTGCCCGGTGGCGCAGACCGCGATACCCGCAGCGAAATCGAGAAAGCGGTTGCCATCCACGTCCCAGGCCTGGGTGCCGCGTCCATGCGACATCACGAATGGATAGTCGCGCGGATAGGAGGGGGAAATGACCTCCGCATCGCGTGCGATCATGGCTTTGGCCTTGGGGCCGGGAAGCGCGGTCTTGATATGCGGATGGCTCATGGAAGGTCTCTGGATCGGTTCGGGGATCGCATTCGGAAGCGCGCGCTCAGGGCTACAGGGGAAGCGCGACGGGTTGCGCATGCGCTGTCCGCGTCCGCGCATACAGGTCGCGCAGGATCTCCAGTTCCCTGGCCTCGGGCGCATCGATGATGCCGACATGGTCGGCCAGCGCCAGCGGCCAGCCCACGGCGGCGCGGGCTTCCTCCACATGCACTCCGCAGAACAACGCGCGCAACTGCAATTCCTGCGTCTGCGGGTGCGGCGCAAGCATGCCGAAGTCGGTGATCACCGAACACGGCCCGCGCCCCAGCACGCTGCTCCGCGCCCGCGCGCCCGAGCCCTGCAGATAGCCGGCGGTGGTGCGGAAATCCAGACTGGTCACGAAGCTGCGCGGCGAAGCTTTCAGCATGACGAAGGTTTGCCTGGCATGGGCGGCTATTTCCGGCGCGCCGCCAGCGCCAGGCAGGCGCGCGTGCGGCGCGTCGTAGGAACCGATCACGGTGCTGTTGAGATTGCCGTAACGATCGATCTGCGCCGCGCCCAGGAAACCTACGTCCACGCGTCCGGCCTGCAGGTAGTAACTGAAGATCTCCGGCAGCGGGACCACGCAGGCGGCGGTGCGGGCAAGTTCGCCGTCGCCGATGGACAACGGCAGCACGTCGGGACGCGTGCCGAGAGTGCCCGACTCATAGATCAGCACGATCTCCGGCGCATGGGTGAGGCGGGCCAGGTTGCAGGCGGCGCTGGGCAAGCCGATGCCGACGAAGCAGACGCAGCCATCCCACAACAATCGCGAGGCCGCGATCGTCATCCATTCTTCGCGCGTGCAGACGGTCATGCCGCGTCTTCCAGCAGGCCGCCGAGGAAATCACGGTGGTCGACGCTGCGCAGCACATGTGCGTCCATCCAGGCCAGGAAGCTTGCGCGGTCGCGTGCGATAGCGTCCCAATGCAGATAAAAAGCGTTGTCGCGTTCGTAATGGCCCTGCGCATAGGACGGATAGGCGCCGCCTGGGCAGTGGGCGACCGCGCTTACGATCCAATGAGGGAGCAGGATGGCGTTCATGGCGGGTGCGAGGTTCTCGACCAGTTCCTCCACCGTGACCACCAGCGTCTTGGCCGCCAGCGCCGCTTCGCGTGCCGCACCGACGATGCCGTGCAGAGCGACGTTGCCCTGACGATCGGCGCATTGCGCGTGCAGGATGGTCACGTCCGGGTTGATCGCCGGTACCGCCGCCAGCGTTTCTCCGGTGTACGGACACTGCACGCTGCGGACGCCGGGGTTGTGTGCCGGCAGGTCGGTATCCAGATAGCCGCGCAGCACGCCGAACGGCAATCGTGCCGCACCGGCGCAGTAGGCGGCCGCCATGCCGGCGTGGCTATGTTCGTCCAGTTGCAACGGCGCGGGCCAACGCTGCTCCACCGCATCGCGCAGGCGGTGCAGGGAGCCGACGCCGGGATTACCGCCCCAGGAGAAAGTCAGCTTGCGCGCGCAACCCATGCCGATCATCTGGTCGTAGATGAGATCCGGCGTCATCCGCACCAGGTGCAGATCATGGCGACGCTGGCGGATGATCTCGTGGCCGGCCGCAAAAGGAATGAGGTGGGTGAACCCTTCCAGCGCGACGCAGGCGCCGTCGTGCACGTGCTCGGCGATCGCATCGGCCAGGGTGAGGAAGCGCGCGCTCATTCCACCACCGTGCGCGATTGTTCCCGCAGGTACTGCGCCAGATAATAGAACGACGCGATGGCTTTGCCGGTGGAGCCGGAGCCCTTCCAGCCACCGAAAGGCTGATAGCCCGGCCATGCGCCGGTGGTGGCGCCCTGCGGCCGGTTGGCGTAAGTGACACCGGCTTCTATATGTTCGAAAAAATATTCCAGGTCGTCGTCGTTGCCATAGCAGCCAGCGGTCAGACCCAGCGGAGAGTCGTTGGCTAGCCGCAGCGCTTCTTCGCGATCCTTGACCCGACACAGCATGACGATAGGCAGGAACATCTCTTCGCCGAACAAGGGGTGATCGGCCGGCGCTTCGACCAGGGTCGGCGCGACGAAATAGCCGTGGGCCAGATCGCCGTCGTCGAGGCGCCGCGCGCCGGCCAGCACCCGTCCGCCGTACTGTGCGAGCAGGGTCGAATAGCGCCCGTAGTTCGTCAGCGCGTTGGCGGTGGCGACCGGTCCTAACCAATTCTCTTTCAAGCTGGGGTCGCCGACGCGCAGCGCCTGAATTTTCACCAGCAGGTTCTCGATCAGCGCATCGGCGATCGCTTCGTCCGCATAGACGCGTGAGAGCGCCGAGCACTTCTGCCCGCCCATGCCGAACGCCGAACGCACGATGCCGGTCGCCGCACGTTCCAGATCCGCGTTTGCGGTGACCACGCAGGCATTCTTGCCCCCCATCTCGGTGATGCACGGCCGTGGATAGGCGCCGGCGGCCATCGCGCGATAGATGCGCATGCCGACATCGAAAGAACCGGTGAAAGTAACGCCGGCGGTGCGCGGATGATCGACCAGCGTCTGCCCGATCTCGCTGCCATTGCCATTGAGATAATTGAACGCGCCCGGCGGAAATCCGGCGTCGCGCAGACAGTCGGCCAGCAGGCGACCGGACCAGGGTGTATCGCTGGCGCTTTTGAACACCACGGTATTGCCGGTGACCAATGCCGCAGCGACCGGACCGCCGGCCAGCGCGAACGGGAAATTGAACGGCGCGATCACCACCCAGACGCCATAAGGCCGCATCATGCTGCGGTTGCGCGAATGGAAACCCGGCAGCGGATCGTCCGGCAACACGTGGTCGTAGCCTTGCTGGCGTTCGAAATCTTCGGCGTAGTGGCGGAAGAAGTCCGCCGTCTCCTGCACTTCGCCTAATGCTTCCATGCGGTTCTTGCCGACTTCCAGGGTCAGCGCGGCCGCGATGGAGTAAACGCGCTCCTCGATCAGCGCGGCGACACGCTTAAGCAGGCGTACGCGCTCGGCCAAGGATGTCGCGCGCCAGCCGGCGAAGGCGGCCTGCGCCGCTTCCATCGCCAGATTGGCTTGTGCCACGTCCGCCAGGGCGAATTGACCCAGTATCCGCCGCTGGTCGATAGGACTGCGGCGTTGCTCCGAATCCGCACCCGCGCAATCCTTTCCTTCGATATGAAGTGCATGCGCTGCGCCCAGTCCCGCTTCGATCTCAGCCAACGCCGCATCGAAGCGGACATGCAGATCCGCCGGCGGATCGAACATCGTCGCGTAGGTCAGCTTGTAGCTCATGCGGGCACCGCAACTACATGGGTCATCGTGCCGATCAGGCGGTCCAGCAAGTTCAGCGCGTCGGTCAATTCGTCCTCCGCGATCACCAGCGGCGGCGCCAGGAGGATCAGATTGCCGCGCGCGGCGAAGGACACGCCTTGCTCGAGCGCTTCGTGCAGCAGCGCTTTCAACGGCGGCGCCATCTGCGGCCACGGGGCCAGCGGCGTACGGCTGGCGCGGTCGGAAACCAGTTCGATCACCGCGAACAAGCCGTGGCCGCCACGCACATCGCCGATCGCCGGATGGCGCGACTGCATGCGCCGCAACGACGCGAACATCTGCCCGCCGAGCACGCGCGAGCGCTCGATCAGCCTCTCGTCCTCGTAGGCTTGCAGCGCCGCCACCCCCGCTGCACAGGACAGCGGGTGACCGCAGTAGGTCAGGCCCGTGTAGAGCATCTCGTGCTCCAGCAATGCCGCGATACCTGCGGACACGACCACCGCGCCGAGCGGCAGGTGCGCGCCAGTCAGGCCTTTTGCCAGGGTCATCAGATCCGGCCTGGCTTGATCGCCATGACGCTGCCAGGCGAACCATTCTCCGCAACGACCGAAGCCGCTCATCACTTCGTCGGCAATCAGCGGGATGCCGCGTTCGCGGGTCAGCTCCCACAGTCCCGGCCAATAGTTGTCGGGCGCGATGATGCCGTTGGTGCCTGCGTTGGGTTCCATCATCACCGCGGCGATGTTCTGCGCGCCGTGCTGGTCGATGGTTTCGGCAACCGCGGCAACGGCGCGCGCGCCGCATTGCTCGTCGCTGTCGCTGCCGAAGGGGCAGCGATAGGCGTACGGCGGTGGAACATGCAGTACATGGAAGGCTTCGGGATCGACCTGCAGTTGCGTGCGCGAATCGCCCGACAAGGCCATGCCCGCATAGCTGGCGCCATGATAGGAACGGTCGCGGGCGATTACCTTGCCGCGCGGCAGGCGGCGTGCCTGACGCGCGAACTTGACCGCATGCTCATTGGCGTCGGCGCCGCCTAGAGTAAAGAACACGCGGCCGCCGTCGAAGCCGGATTTCTCCAACAGCATCTCGGCCAGATCCGCGCGCGGCTGCGCACCCCAGGCCGAAGTCACGAAACACAGGTGTTCGGCCTGTGCGCGGATGGCCGCAACGACATGCGGATGTTGGTGACCCAGATTGCTGCATTCGGCCAGACTGCTCATGTCCAGGTATTCGCGCCCGGCCTCGTCACGCAGGCGCGCGCCCTGGCCGCCGACAATGGTCGGCGCCCGCCATTCCGACTGCACGCACCAACTGTGCAGCACGTTCTCGCGCTCACTCGTCACAATCCATCCCGGCCCGGAGTCTATGTAGTTGTGCGGTAATCGAACACTAATTCGTATTGCGAACCCATTGGAAACCTTCTACGCTCGGGCTGTCAATCCACACGCGGTCGCGCATGGCAGCGAATCCCTTCGAAGAAAGTCCGGACTATGTGCAATCGCTGGCGCGCAGCCTGCAGGTATTGCGCGCGTTCGGGCACGACTTGCCCAGTCCCAGCCTGTCCGAGATCGCGGTAAGCACCAGCCTGTCGCGCGCGGTGGTGCGGCGCATCCTGCTGACCTTGCAGCACCTGGGTTACGTCGGCGCGCGCGGGCGCAGTTTCTTCCTCACCCCGCGGGTGCTGGAACTGGGCTACAGCTACCTGTCCTCGCTGGATCTCAACGAGCTGGCGCAGCAGACCATGGAACAACTGGCGCAGAAAGTCGGCGAGTCCTGCTCGCTGGCGGTGCTCGACGGCAACGACATCGTTTATGTGCTGCGCGTTCCGGTGCGACGGGTGATGAGCATCGCTCTGGGCGTGGGCGCGCGGCTGCCCGCGTTCGCCGCCTCGATGGGACGGGTGATGCTGGCCGACTTGCCGGACGCCGAACTGGACGCCTGGATGCAGGGAAACAAATTCCAGGCCTATACGCCGAAGACGCTGCGCAACGCGCGTGCGCTGAAGAGCGAATTGCTGACGGTGCGCAAGCAAGGCTATGCGATGGTCTCGCAGGAACTGGAACTGGGCCTGTGTTCCATCGCCGTGCCGATCCGCGCCGCCAACGGCTGCGTGGTCGCCGGCCTCAACGTGAGCATGCAATACACCGATAAGGCGCAAGGCCGCGCCTTGAAGGAAATCCTGCCCGCCTTGCGCGCGGCGCAACCCGAAATTGAGCAAGCGATCCGGCAGGGCGGCTGGGACCCGCACGTTTACAGGAGACAGGGCCTGTGACCTGCGCTTACCTCGTCGATGCGACGCGAACGCCATTCGGGCGTTACGGCGGCGCACTCGGCGGGGTGCGCTGCGACGACCTGGCCGCCCTGCCGCTGATCGCATTGATGAAACGCCACCCTACGCTGGACTGGACGGCATTGGACGAGGTGATCCTGGGGTGCGCCAACCAGGCCGGCGAGGACAACCGCAATGTCGCGCGCATGGCCACGCTGCTGTCGGGGTTGCCGGATAGCGTGCCTGCGGTAACGGTCAATCGATTGTGCGCGTCCGGCCTGGAAGCGATCGGGCAGGGTGCGCGTGCGATCGTCTGCGGCGAAGCGGAGCTGGTCATCGCCGGCGGCGTCGAGAGCATGACCCGGGCGCCCTATGTCATGGGCAAGGCCGGCGGAGCGCACGCGCGCGACCAGCAGCTGGCCGACACGACGCTGGGTTGGCGCTTCGTCAATCCGCGCATACAAGCCGGCTACGGCGTCGATTCGATGGCCAGCACCGCGGAGAACCTGGCGCGCGAACATGGCGTCGCCCGTGCCGACCAGGACGCCTATGCGCTACGCAGTCAGCAGCGCGCCGCTGAGGCCAAGCGGCAGGGCTGGTTGGCGGAAGAGATCACTCCGGTCCGGACCGCGGAGGGGCGGCTTGCCCAGGAAGGGTTTGCGCAAAACCGGGAGCCGATCGATTTCTCCCAGGACGAACATCCGCGACCGGACGCCCGCCTCGATCGTCTCGCCGCATTGGAGCCTTTGCCGGGGATGGAAACCATCACCGCCGGCAACACCTGCGGTATGAACGATGGCGCTGCGGCCGTGCTGCTGGCCTCGCAAGCGGCGATCGAGAAACACGGATTGCAGCCGTTGGCACGGATCACCGGTATGGCCTCGGCAGGCGTCGCGCCGCGGGTCATGGGCGTGGGTCCGGTGCCCGCCATCCACAAACTGCGCGCGCGCATGGGTCTGGACCTTGCCGACTTCGACCGTATCGAAATCAACGAAGCCTTCGCCGCGCAGGTGCTGGCCTGCACCCGCGCGCTGGGATTGGCGGACGACGCCGAACACGTCAACGGCAACGGCGGAGCCATCGCCCTGGGCCATCCCCTAGGCGCCAGCGGCGTGCGTTTGGCCATGACTGCGGCCTACGCGATGCGCCGCCACCGACAGCGGCGCGCCTTGGTCAGCCTGTGCGTCGGGGTCGGCCAGGGATTGGCGCTTGCATTGGAAACTCCATGAGCACCCACTCCATGAGCACCCGCTCGAAAGCACCGGCACAGGAGCAGGAATGAAGCACCAGGGTTCGAAGAGAATGTGTTTTTCGGCCGTTTCGGCGGTCTTGCTGTCGCTGCCTTTCGCCGCGCCGGCGGCCGAGCAGGCGCCGGCCACTCATCAGGCGCTCGGCCGCGGGCTGTTGCAAGAGCTGATCGACATCGACACCACGCCCGACCACGGCAGCACCACCGCGGCGGCTGAGGCCATGGCCAAGCGCTTCGTGGCCGCGGGCTTCGACCCGGCCGATGTGCAAGTGGTCGGCGACAATCCGCTGAAACGCAATCTGGTGGTGCGACTGCATGGTCGTGGGGAACGCGAACCGATCCTGCTACTCGCCCACCTGGACGTGGTGGAAGCCAAGCGCGAGGACTGGCACTTCGATCCCTACCGGTTGACCGAGGACGGCGGCTACTTCTACGGCCGCGGCACGTCGGATATCAAGGGTGGCGCGGCGGGCCTGGTCGCCGCGCTGTTGCGCCTGCGCCAGGAAGGCATCGTGCCGCGCGGGGACTACGTGCTGGCGCTGACTGCAGGCGAAGAGGACGGCGGCGACAACGGCGTGGAATGGCTGCTCGCGCATCGTCCCGAACTGATCAAGGCGCAGTATTCCCTCAATGTCGATGGCGGTGGTCCGGAGATCCGCAACGGCAAGCCGGCGGTGCTGTCGGTGGAAACCGCGGAAAAGGTCTATCTCAGCTTCACCCTCACCGTGCGCAACCCGGGCGGCCACAGCTCCCTGCCCACGCCGGACAACGCCATCTACCGGTTGGCGCATGGGCTGGCCAAACTGTCGGCGTTGCAGTTCCCGCTGCATACCAACTCGGCCACGCGGGGTTACTACGCGGGTCTGGCCAAGCTGTACTCCGGAGATGCCGGCGCCGGAATGCTGGCCGCGTCGCGCGAACCGCAGGATCCGGCGGCGCTGGCCCGGTTGGCGGCGACTTCCAGCTACAACAACGCGCAGCTGCGCACGACTTGCATCCCCACCTTGCTGAAAGGCGGGCATGCCGAAAACGCGTTGCCGCAGATGGCCCAGGCCACGGTGAATTGCCGCGTGTTGCCCGATGAAGACCTGGCCGGGGTCGATCTCGCCCTCAAGCAGGCGCTCGCCGATCCGGGTATCGAGCTGGCCCGCGTGGCCGAACCCAAGCCCAGCCCGCCTTCGCCGGTCAATGCTGAATTGTTCGCCCGCATCGCTGACGCCGCGAAGGGAGTTTGGAGTGAAATCCCGGTTTCACCTTATATGTCTGCGGGCGCCACCGACAGCGTCTTCCTGCGCGCAGCCGGCATGCCGGTCTACGTATTCAACGGCATGCCCTACGATGTGGACGACGACCGCGCCCATGGCCAGGACGAACGCATTCTGGTGAAGTCCTACTATCAATCGCTGCAATTCAACTATAGATTGCTGAAAGCGCTGTAAGGCGAACTGCCCCATCGTCGGAGTGTTGCAGTGAAGCGCGAAACCGAGAAAACACGGAGAGGCGAAGCCATTCAGGCTGCTTGGCGCTATGCGAATCCTGCAGGGGCGCCGGCTTGAATACGGCGGCCGGGCCCGTCGCGACACTGGAAACCGCGTTGGCCCACGCCTCGCGTTTGCTGGCGACGGATCCGGCGCTGGCCGGCGAACAGGCCGCGGAAATCATCAAGGCCGTCGGCGACCATCCCATGGCCTTGCTGGTGCTGGGCGTTTCGCACCGCGCACGGGGCGACATCGACGGCGCACTGGGCATCCTGCAACCGTTGGCGACCGCGCAACCGAATTCGGCCATGGCTCAGCTGGAACTGGGCATCGCATTGAGCCGTGCGCGACAGGGCGACGAGGCGGTCGCGGCATTGCGCCGTGCAGTGAAGTTGAAGCCCGATCTGCCGCAGGCCTGGCTCGCGCTGGGCGACCACTTGATGGCGATGGACGATGCCGAAGGCGCCGACGCGGCTTACGCCAACCACTTGCGCTTTTCCACCCGCGATCCACAGTTGCTGGCCGCCGCCAATGCCTTGTACGAACAGCGCATCCCCGAAGCGGAAGCGCTGCTGCGCGAACACCTGAAGCGCGCGCCCACCGATGTGGCCGCCATCCGCATGCTGGCCGAGGTGGCCATGCGCCTGGGCCGCAACGAGGATGCGGAACACCTGCTGGCCCGCAGCCTAGAACTGTCGCCCAGTTTCCATACCGCGCGTCAGAACTATGCGCTGGTACTGCACCGTTCCAACAAGCCCGCCGAAGCGCTGGAACAGATCGACCGGCTGCTGGCGCACGAAGCCGACAATCCGGGTTATCGAAACCTCAAGGCCGTGGTGCTATGTCGTATCGGTGACTACGAACCCGCCATCGATCTCTATCAGCAGATCCTCAAGGTCTATCCCAAGCATCCGAGAATCTGGATGAGCTACGGCCATGCGCTCAAGACCGCCGGCCACCAGGACCGCGCGATCGAAGCCTACCGGCGCAGCCTGCAACTGGAGCCGGGCTCGGGCGAAGTGTGGTGGAGCCTGGCCAACCTGAAGACTTTCCGCTTTTCCGCCGGCGACCGATCGGTCATGCAGCGGGAATTGGTCAAGCCCGATCTGGCTTCCGAACACCGCCAGCACCTGGAGTTCGCCCTTGGCAAGGCGCTTGAGGACGATGGCGAATACGAGACTTCGTTCCTGCACTACCAGCAGGGCAACGATCTGCGTCGCGCCACGCTGGCCTACAGCGCGAAGGACACCGCCGCGCGCGTGGCCCGCATCAAGCGCGGCTATACGCGCGAATTCTTCGAACAGCGTCGTGGTTACGGCGCGGTCGCCGCAGATCCCATCTTCATCGTCGGTCTGCCGCGCGCCGGCTCGACCCTGCTGGAGCAGATCCTGTCCAGCCATTCGGCAGTCGAAGGCACCATGGAGCTGCCGGAGATCACTTCCATCACCCGCGAATTGCGCGGCCAGGGCAATCGCGACCAGGCCATGCCTTATCACGAGGTGCTGGAGGCCATGGATGCCGACGAGCTGCGCGCGCTCGGCGAACGCTACCTGCAGCACACCCGCATCCAGCGCAAGACCGATGCGCCGTTCTTCATCGACAAGATGCCCAACAATTTCCTGCACATCGGCCTGATCCAGCTGATGCTGCCGAACGCGAAGATCGTCGATGCGCGCCGGCATCCTCTGGCCTGCTGTTTCTCGGGCTACAAGCAGCACTTCGCGCGCGGGCAGAGCTTCACTTACAGCCTGGACGACATCGGCCGCTACTACGCGGACTACGTCGAATTGATGGCGCATTTCGATGAGGCGCTACCGGGTAGGGTGCATCGGGTCTTCTACGAGGACATGGTGGACGACACCGAAACCCAGGTGCGCCGCTTGCTCGAATACTGCGAGCTTCCGTTCGAAGACGGTTGCCTGCGCTTCTTCGAGAATAAGCGCGCCGTGCGTACGGCCAGCTCCGAACAGGTGCGCAAGCCGATCTATCGCGAGGGCGTGGACCATTGGCGAAATTACGATCCCTGGCTGGGCCCCTTGAAAAGCGCGCTGGGCCCCGTCCTGGACAGTTATCCGGCAGTGCCGGAGTTTCCGTTGGCAAGGTAGTTATCCAAGTACCGACAATCATCACTGGAGAGAGTGACGCAGATGAGCAGACACGAAACGAAACGAAGCGAACGAAGAAAACCCCCGTCGTCTTTTGCCAGACTGCCGCTCGCGGCCGCCATCTATCTTGCGGTGGGATCGGCCGCCTTCGCGCAGGAAGCCGCGCCTGCGCCGACGCCTGCGGAAAAAGAAGCCGCCACCCTGGACACCATCACGGTGACTTCGCAAAGGCGCTCGGAAAACCTGCAGAAGGTGCCGATCAGCATCCAGGTGCTGGGCACCGAAAAGCTCGAAGAGCTCAACGTCGGCGATTTCGAGGATTACGTGAAATACCTGCCCAGCGTCTCCTACCAGACGTTCGGCCCCGGCTTCGCGCAGATCTACATGCGCGGCGTGTCCAGCGGCGGCGACGGCAACCATTCCGGTCCGCTGCCCAGCGTGGGCGTGTACCTGGACGAACAACCGGTCACCACCATTCAGGGTCCGCTGGATCTGCACATCTACGACATCGCGCGCGTCGAAGTGCTGTCCGGTCCGCAGGGCACGCTGTACGGCGCAAGCTCGCAGGCCGGCACCATCCGCATCATCACCAACAAACCCGACCCCAGCGGCTTCGAAGCGGGTTATAGCCTGGAAGCCAACAGCGTCAGCCATGGCGGCACCGGGCACGTAGCCGAAGGCTTCGTCAATATTCCGCTTTCCGAAAAGGCGGCGATCCGTTTGGTCGGCTGGAACCAGCACGATGCGGGTTATATCGACAACCGGGAGAACGACCGTCAGTTCCCGATCCGCGATCCCGCAGACCCCGACGCCATACCGAGCTGGGGCGGCGTGGTCAGCAACCGGGACTGCACTTCCACCGATCTGCTCTTGTGTACCGGGCGCGCCAAGGACAACTACAACGACGTCGATACCACCGGCGCCCGTTTGGCGTTGCGGCTGGACCTCAACGAAAACTGGACCATCAGTCCGACCGTGATGGGCCAGCGTGCGACCAGCAACGGCCTCTTCGCTTTCGACGACAGCGTCGGCGATCTGGCCGTGAACCACTACTATCCCGAGCGCACCGAGGACAAGTGGATGCAGGCGGCGTTGACCGTCGAGGGCAAGATCGGCAACTTCGACATCACCTATGCTTTCGCCCACCTCAAACGCGACGACGAGACCGATTCTGACTATAGCGACTACTCGTTCTGGTATGACACGCTGTACGCGTACGGCGGTTCCATCTACAACGACAACGGCGACTTCATCAACCCGTCGCAGTACATCCAGGGCAAGGACGGCTACAAGAAGACCAGCCACGAACTGCGCATCTCCTCGCCGGCCGAAAACCGTTTCCGTTTCGTCGGCGGCCTGTTCTGGCAGAACCAGAGGCACGACATCCAGCAGGATTACCGCATCGACGGCCTAGCCACCGACCTCTCGGTGCCGGGCTGGCCGGGGACGCTGTGGCTGACCAAGCAGATACGAGAGGATCACGACGAGGCGGTATTCGGCGAGTTCTCCTACGACCTTACCGACAAGCTGACCGCCATGGTGGGTTTCCGCTCGTTCCGGGTGGACAACACGCTTAAAGGTTTCCACGGTTTCGCCAGTTACATCGAAGACGATCCGGACAATCCCACCGATGCCTTCTGCGCCGATCCCGCCACGCCGTTCATGAACGCGCCATGCGTGAATATCGACAAGGAGTTGAAAGAGCACGACACCATCGGCAAGTTCAACGTCACCTACGAGTTCAGTGATACCAAGATGATCTACGGCACCTGGTCGGAGGGCTATCGCCCGGGCGGTAACAACCGCCGCGGCAGCCTGCCGCCGTACGTGTCGGATTACCTGACCAACTACGAGCTGGGGTGGAAGACCAGCTGGATGGACAACCGCCTCACCTTCAATGGTGCGGTGTTTCGCCAGGAGTGGGAGGATTTCCAGTTCAGCATTCTTGGCGCCAATGGTCTGACCGAAATCAAGAACGCGAACCAGGCGCGCATCAACGGCCTGGAAATGGAAATGAATTTCGCCGCCACCTACAATCTGCAGCTAACCGCCGGTGCGGCGTTCTACGACGCCAAGCTGACCGAGAACTTCTGCGGTTTGACCGATTCGTCCGGCAAACCGATCACCGATTGCCCGATTGGAGTCATCAATCCAGAAACGGGAGAGGAGTTCGAAGGTCCGGAGGCGTCCAGTGGCACCCAGCTGCCGGTAACGCCGAAGTTCAAAGGCAACCTGACTGCGCGTTACGTCTTCAACATCGGCGGGTTCGACGCTTATGTACAGGGAGCCGTGGTGCATGTCGGCGAACGTACTTCCGATCTGCGTACGGCGGAGCGGGAAATCCTGGGTGACCTGCCGGCCTACACCACGGCCGATTTCTCGGTGGGCATCGCCAAGAACAGTTGGGCATTGGACCTGTTCGTCAGCAACGCTTTCGACGAGCGGCCGCAGATCGCCCGGTTCACCCAATGCGCCGAATCGGTGTGCGGCAACGTTGATCATGCCCCCATACCAGGTTACGAAAACGGTCAGATCTACACCGTCACCTCCCCGCCGCGCACGGTGGGGTTGAGGTTCTCGCAGAAGTTCTGATCCATCGGAAATCGATTGGCACTTCGGACCCCGGCTCAGGCCGGGGTCTTTCATGCGCCTTCCTCAACGACGACTTTGTAAGCGGCAGCCGGGTCGGCCACAATGGGCCATGGACAACGCCACCGATCTGCTTGAAACCGTAGAACAGGAAACCGGCCCGTCGCCGCAGTGGGCGGTCATCTGGCTGCATGGCCTGGGCGCCGACGGCCACGACTTCGCGCCGCTGGTACCGGAGCTGGTGCGCCCGGACTGGCCTTCGCTGCGCTTCGTGTTTCCGCATGCGCCAGTGCGCGCGGTCACCATCAACAACGGCGTGCGCATGCGCGCGTGGTACGACATCGTCGGCATGGACTTCCCGACCCGCGCCGACAGCGAGGGCGTGGACCGGTCCATCCTGCAAACCGGCGCGTTGATCGACCGCGAGCACGCGCGTGGCATCGATCCGCAACGGATCCTGCTGGCCGGGTTCTCCCAGGGCGGCGCCATCGCACTGGCGGCGGGCCTGCGGCGAAAAACACCGCTAGGGGGATTGATCGCTCTATCGACCTATCTGCCCGGCGCCGAAGCCGCGGGCGAATCCATGGCCGACGGCGCGGCCACCCAACCGGTCTTCATGGCCCATGGCGCGGCCGATCCGGTGATTCCGATCACCTACGCCGAGCGTAGCGGACAACTGCTGCGGTCGTTCGGTTTCGAGGTGGAATGGCATCGCTACCCGATGGCGCACCAAGTCTGCGCCGAGGAAATTAGCGACCTAGGCGACTGGATGGCGCAGCGGTTCGCACACGCCTAAGTGTGCGCCGCGTCGCAGGGTGACGCTGACCGGAACCGTCGCTACCATGGGTAGCGTCTTCTACGCAGAACCGAGGAAGCAGGCACCGTGAAGGTGGTCATCGCCGACGACGAACCCCTGGCTCGCGAGCGCCTGCGTGCGCTGTTGGCCGAGCACGCTGGCGTGGAAGTCGTCGCCGAGGCGGACAACGGGCTTAGCGCCTTGCAAGCCTGCGCCGAATTCCGACCCGACCTGGTGCTGCTGGACATCGCCATGCCGGGCGTCGATGGTCTGGAAGCCGCCCGCCATCTCACCGCGTTTGATCCGCGGCCGGCCGTGGTGTTCTGCACGGCCTACGATGAGCATGCGCTGTCGGCATTCGATGCGGCGGCCATCGATTACCTGATGAAACCGGTGCGCGCCGAACGGCTCTCGGTAGCGCTGGAGCGCGCGCGCACTTTCATCGCCGGCCGCGAAACGCATGCGCCGGCGCTGCCAGGCCGAACCCCGCGCAGTCATCTGTGCGCGCGCATGCGCGGCAGCCTGCGCCTGATTCCGGTGGAGGACGTGCACTACCTGCAGGCCGAGGAGAAATACGTTGTGGTCCACCACGCGCGCGGCGAAGACCTGATCGAGGAATCGCTGCGCTCGCTGGAGGACGAATTCAACGGGCGCTTCGTGCGCATCCATCGCAACTGCCTGGTGGCGCGACACGAGATCACCGAACTCAAGCGCATCAGCGACGGCCGCGTGCAGGCCGTACTTCGCCACGGCAAGGAGCCGCTTGAAGTCAGCCGCCGCTGTGTGGCGGGTCTGCGCGATACGGTCAAAAACCTCTAGCGGCGCCAGCGGCATCACGGTGCCTGCCCAGCCGGGTGAACCGGCTTCATAATGGGCGAATGAAGCTGATCCGCATCGCCACCCGCAAGAGCCCGCTCGCCCTCTGGCAGACCGAACACGTGGCCGCGCTGCTCCGCGCCGCGCATCCTGGAGTCGAAGTCAGTCTGGTGCCGATGAGCACCCGCGGTGACGATGTGCTGGATCGCTCGCTGGCCGCGATCGGCGGCAAGGGCCTGTTCCTGAAAGAGCTGGAGCTGGCCATGCTGAGGCGCGAGGCCGATTGCGCGGTGCATTCGCTCAAGGACGTGCCGATGGAGCTGGACGCGCCGTTCGCGTTGTCGGCGGTCCTGGAGCGCGCCGATCCTGCCGACGCCTTCATCAGCAATCTTTATCCTTCGCTAGAGGCCCTGCCGCAAGGCGCGCGGGTAGGCACCTCCTCGTTGCGGCGGCAAGCGCAACTGCGCGCGCGCCGGCCCGACCTGCAACTGCTCGATCTGCGCGGCAACGTCAACACACGGCTGGCCAAGCTGGATGCGGGCGACTACGACGCGATCGTGTTGGCCTGCGCGGGTTTGGATCGCCTTGGATTCGAACAACGCATCCGGGTGCGTCTTGCCGCACCCGACTGGCTGCCCGCGCCGGCGCAAGGGGCGATCGCTATCGAATGCCGCGCCGAAGACAGGGAGTTGCAGTCCCTGCTGACGGTGCTGAACCATGGCCCCACCCGCACCTGCGTGGAAGCGGAGCGGGCCATGAACCGAGCTTTGCACGGAAGCTGTCACGTGCCGGTGGCGGCCTATGCGCAATTTCGCCTGGGCCGCCTGCACCTGCAGGGACTTGTGGGTTCGGCCATCGACGGCCGCATGGTGCGCGCGCAGGACGAAGCGGCAAGCGAAGCGCCGGAAGCGCTGGGGCAAGCGGTGGCTCGGGAGCTGCTAGCGCAGGGAGCGGGCGAATTCCTGTAGGCGGTCGGCCCGAATCCTTGTAGAGCCGAGCTTGCTCGGCTGCTTTTACCGCGCAACAAGAGCAGCCGAGCAAGCTCGGCTCTACAAAAAAGCGACGCCGATTACTTGAAGCGATACACGACGTTCATGGTGGTCAGCGTGTCGGTCTTTTTGCGGTCGGCCTCGACTTCGCTGTTGCGACGTGCTTGCAGGCCTGCCTTCAACGCAAGGTGCGAATTCATCGCCACCGAAACGCCCAGGTCGTTCTGGGTATAGGTGTTGTCCTTGCCCGATTCGACCAACAGCTTGTTCTCCAGCTCGGTGTTCTCGGTCAGGTCGAATTTCAGGCCGACGAAACCGCGGCCGATCAGTCCGCTCTCGGTCTGATTGTCCTCAGTGTTATGCGCGCGCCGGAAACCTGGACCCACCTGTACGTCCAGCTTGGTACGCTCGCCATCCATCATCCGCGTGCCGTAGCCCACGCTGACGCTCTGCTGCCAGTCGTAGGTGGCGAAGTCGTCCTGTTCCAGGCGCAGGGCCGTGGTGAACTGGCGGTGTTCGCCCAGTTTGAGCGCGCTGTTGGTACCGAAGGTGTAGCGGTTGGCCGTGGTCTCGGCTCTGCGGGTCACGCCGCCGTTTTCGTCTTCTACCCGATACTCGGCGCGGGCGCGTAGACCGAACAGATCCAGGCTGTGGATCCAGTCGCCCTGGGTGTACTGCAGATTGAAGCGGCCATTGAGGCTTTCGTTGATGCTGTTGCCGCGGGCCGAGGCGAAGCCCAGCTCGCCGCCGCCGGTCCAGTGCGAAACCTCGGCCGGTTCCTCTTTGCCGTCGCACTTACAGTCAGGATCCTGGTTTGCCCAGGCAGCGGGCGCCAGCGAGGTCAGCAAAAGAAGAGTCGGCAAGGCGTAGTGGGACATGGGCGGGCCTGGAAGGAGGTCGGAGTATTAATGTGAGGCGATGAAATCGTTTACAGCATACCTGCGATATCCGGTCGATACCAGGTCAAGTGCTTGTTCCAAATAGCATTTGTGACCGGTTGGCCATTGTCTGTTCAGGGTCGGCAGTATTCGCGATCGCGACGAAGTTCCTCGTCCAGCAACTCGCGTTCGCGGTCGGAAGTGGCGGTGAGCAGACCGGAAATTCGTGCCTGGATGCGTGGGCAAGGCGGTCCGGGATCGCCAAAAGCCTTGCCGATGAAGCCGACCACCCGTGCCGCACTGAGCGGCTCACGCATGCGGAAACTTCCCCGGCGGTCGCCACCCGGCAGTTGCGGGCGACGACTACGAAACGGATCCGGGGCGAAGGAGGGCGCCGCTTGTTCGCGCGCCTGCTCTCGGCCCTGCTCCAGCAATTCGGCCGCCGTAATCGGAAGGTTCGAGGTGGGATTTGCAATCGTCGGGGCAAGAGTGAGCACCACCGCGGGCCGCTTCGGCGCCGAAGCGGAATGCCGGATCTGCGCTTGTGGCACGGGAGACGGTGTTGGCGGGGAAGGCGTGGATCGAAGCACTGGATCGATGAACAACAGGCGCAAACGCGCGTTGTTTTCCAACGGCCGCGATTCACGGTCCTGATAGATCAGGACCCAGAACAATCCCATATGCACCGCCACCACTCCGAGCCACGCAGCGACCTGCGCGGCATACCCCTGCTTCCTTTCGGACCGCATCCTGACCCCCGTCTATTTCGCGAGGAGTCTGGCGGTCGTTCCCCGTTGGCGCAGGTTAAACGGCGGTTAGGAATTCATTGCGGCGCATCGATGGTTATCGTCGGGTCATCGAAGCGCGAATATCGCAAGGTCATCGAGTACGGTTTGCCCTGCGCCTGTCCCTGGTGCAGCAATTGCAGCGGCAGCCCGTCGTCGCCGATCCAGAAGGTGACCTCATTGGCTTCGGGCTGGTTGGGCTCGGGCTGCGTGTTCTTGACCAGGTATTTCTTCGCCGCCTGACCTTCCACGCTGTCGCTGCCCAGCGCTTCGACGCTCAGTCCGGCCTTGTTCTCCTCTATCTTCAGCGGGTCGCGCCATTGACTCAGCGTGCCCTTGGGCAGCGGCACTTTCATCGAGCGGCCGTTGGCCTGCATATACAGGGTGTCGCCGATGATCACTTGAGTCCCCACCGGCATCTTCATGCGATATCGATCGGGAGCGACGAAGTCCATTTCATTGGTCATCCCGCGCGCGCCTTCCATGGTCATCACCGCGTGGAAGGATTTTGCTTTCAGGAACTTGTCCATCGACGCCTTCACCTCGTCCACTGGGCTGGACAGCGGGCTGAGTGCGGCGGTATCGGCCACGGCGTTGGCGGGAGCGGCGGCTGCCACCGTGGGATCGGTTGGAGTGGGGGGCTTGCAGGCGGCCACGGCCAGAAGCAGACAGCCAAGCGCGATCGAACGAGGGGTCATGCGGAACTCCAGGGCTGGGGCACAGATTGGGAAGCACATTAGGAGCAATCGGCTCCGGAACCACAAACGGCGGCAGCTTGGGTCCGCGCGTTGGGGGTCGCTGCACGCGATAGATGCGCAGCGGTATCCGGCACCGCACGGGCCCAAGCTGCCGAGCAGCGGGTCCACATACGATCCAACGGCAACTTCAGCACGAAAACGGCCACGGCTCGGCCATAATCGGCGCATGGACAAGATAGAACGCATCACCGCCCTGCACCGCATCCTCAAGGCCGCGCGCTATCCGGTCACGGTCAAGCGCCTGCAGGAAGAATTGGGTTGCTCGCGCGCCACCGCCTACCGCGACCTGGCCTATCTGCGCGATGCGCTGATGGCGCCGATTGAGGGCGATGGCGAAGCCGGGTTCCGCTACCAGGCCGGCGAAAACGAACGTTTCGAATTGCCGGGCCTGTGGCTGAGCTCGGAAGAGCTTTATTCGCTGCTGGCCGCGCAGCAGTTGCTGATGCGCACCGGCGGCGGCGTGCTGGCAGGCGCGCTCGCGCCGCTGCAGAAACGCATCGAAGGCCTGTTGGCCGACCATGCCGGCGTCGACCACTGGCCGGTGGAGCGGGTGCGGGTAATTCCGCACCGCGGACGCCGGCTGGACGAAGCCAGTTTCCGCAGCGTGGCCTCGGCGGTGCTGGAGCGCAAACAGCTCAATTTCGAATATCGGGCGCGCTCCACCGACGAACGCACGCGGCGTACGGTTTCCCCGCAACGCATCACCCACTACCGCGACAACTGGTACCTCGACGCATGGGATCACGAACGCGCCGGCCTGCGCAGTTTCGCCGTGGATCGCATCAGCAACGCCAAGGTGCTGGAAGAAGCGGCGCGCAACCTGACCGACAGCGAACTCAACCAGCATCTGGCTTCAAGCTACGGCATCTTCTCTGGAGAACCCAAGGGCTGGGCCACCATCGTGTTCAGCGCCAAGACCGCGCGCTGGGTCGCCGACGAGCAATGGCACTCGAAACAGGAAGGCCGTTTCTTGCCCGATGGCCGCTACGAGTTGAAAGTGCCCTACAGCGTCTCTCGCGAATTGCTGATGGACATCCTGCATTACGGCGCGGATGCGGAAATCATCGAGCCGCCGGTGCTGCGCGAGCAGGCCAAGTCGTTGTTGGAGCTGGCGCTGAGCAACTACGGGCGTTGAGCGCTTTTTTCCCTTCTCCCTTCGGGCGCCGGTGGGAGAAGGGAAGAAAGGATGGTCGCAACCCTTGAGATGACGCCATTGCAGTCTGGCCTCCCAGCCAAGGAGCCACTGCCATGCCAAAGCTCGTATCCCCTGAAGACGGCGCCGTCTCGACCGATCCGCAACTCGAACGCACCCTGCGCCTAGTGTTGCTGACCGGATTGGCCCTGGTCCTGTTGCTGCCGGCAGCGCGCGGGCAGAGCGACTGGCTGGGCTGGCTGCCGATGTGGCTGGTGGGAATGCCAGCGGTGGCGCTCTGGTCCCTGCACCGCTTCCGGTTGCCGTTGCGCAAGGCCGCCTCCCGCGACGGCGCTTTGCAGTCCCCGCGCCGCCGTCGTCCGGGCGCGCAGGCGCGGCGCCGTGCGATACCTGTCTTGAAGCGTCTGCCCCGGGCGGCCTGACCTTCGGCAGGAGGGGTGGGTTGACGGCTGTGCTAGCGTGGAGAATTGATCCGGAAACCGGAGTATCCATGCCCAAACTCACCCATGCCTGCCAGACAATCGTCATCGCCGCGGGTCTTGCCGCTGCCGCCGGCAGCACTTTCGCCCAGGAGCCCGCCGCAGTGACCGATGACAAATACGCCTGGCTGGAAGACGTGGAAGGGCAGAAGCCGCTGGCATGGGTCAGGGCCCAAAACGCCAAGTCCGAAGCCGAAATCGCCGCTACTCCCGAGTTCAAGCAACTGGAGGGCAAGATCCTCACGATGCTCGATTCCGACGCCAAGATCCCGGGCGTGGAAAAGATCGGCGACTACTACTACAACTTCTGGAAAGACAAGAACCACGAGCGCGGTCTCTGGCGTCGGACCACGTTGGAGGAATACCGCAAGCCGCAGCCCCTGTGGGAAACGGTCATCGACCTGGATGCGCTGAATGCGGCCGAAGGCCTGCAGGACGACAAAAAATGGGTCTGGCATGGCGCCGACTGCCGCAAGCCAGACTACAAACGCTGCCTGATCGCGCTGTCGCGCGGCGGCTCCGACGCCGACGTCACCCGCGAGTTCGATCTCACCACCAAACAATGGGTCAAGGACGGTTTCTTCCGTCCCGAAGCCAAGGGCGCTCTGGGCTGGAAAGACGCCGATACCGTCTATGTCTACACCGACTTCGGTCCGGGCAGCATGACCCCTTCCGGTTATCCGCGCATCGTCAAGGAATGGAAGCGCGGCACGCCGCTCAGCGCCGCCACCGTGGTGTACGAGGGCACCAACGAAGACATGTACATCGCGGCCTACCATGACAGCACGCCTGGTTTCGAGCGCGATTTCGTCAGTCGCACCATCGCCTTCTACAACGACGAACTCTATCTGCGCGGCAGCGACGGCAAGTTGACCAAGATCGACGCGCCGAACTCGGCCAATAAAAGCGTCCATCGCGAGTGGTTGACGCTGGAGTTGCGGGAACCGTGGACGACCAGCCTTACAAGCAGCCGCATCTACGTGGCCGGTTCGTTGCTGGCTATACGCCTCGACGACTTCCTGGCCGGCAAGCGCAATTTCGAAGTCCTTTTTGAACCTACCGAAAAGACATCGCTGGCAAGTTTCGCTTGGACCCGCAACCGCCTGGTCCTGAATGTTCTCGATGATGTGAAGAACAAACTCAGCGTACTTACGCCCTCCGCTGCAAATTGGAAGAAAAGCGAATTCGCTGGCGCTCCCGCGCTGGGCACTATCGGCGTTGACGCGGTGGACAGCGACGAAAGCGACTCGGTGTGGATGACCGTCACTGATTACCTGACTCCGACCACGCTGATGCTGGCCGAAGCCGGCGGTCCGGCGTCGGCGGTGGAAGTGCTCAAGACCATGCCTGCCTTCTTCGACAGTTCCAAGGAAGCGGTGGAACAGCACTTCGCCACCTCCAAAGACGGCACCAAAGTGCCTTACTTCCTGGTGCGGCCAAAGGACCTGAAGTACGACGGCAGCGCGCCCACTTTGTTGTACGGTTATGGTGGTTTCGAAATTTCGCTGACACCGGGGTATTCCGGCGGCGTGGGCATGGGCTGGTTGGAGAAGGGTGGCGTCTACGCCGTAGCCAATATCCGCGGCGGCGGCGAATACGGCCCGCGCTGGCACCAGGCCGCGCTGAAACAGAACCGCCACAAGGCCTACGAGGATTTCGCGGCGGTGGCGCAGGACATGATCGCGCGCAAGATCACTTCGCCTGCGCGTCTGGGCATCCAGGGCGGCAGCAACGGCGGCCTGCTGACCGGCAACATGCTGATGCAGTATCCGCAGCTGTTCGGTGCTGTGGTGGTGCAGGTGCCGCTGCTGGACATGAAGCGCTACAGCCACCTGTTGGCAGGTGCTTCGTGGATGGCCGAATACGGCAATCCGGACACCGCCGATTGGGAATTCATCCAGAAGTTCTCGCCTTACCACTTGTTCGATCCGTCCAAGACCTATCCACCCACCCTGTTCATGACTTCCACTCGCGACGACCGCGTGCATCCGGGCCACGCGCGCAAGATGGCGGCCAAGATGCTGGAGGCGGGCAAGGATGTGCGCTATTTCGAGAACATCGAAGGCGGCCACGGCGGCGCAGCCAACAACAAGCAGTCGGCGCATATGAGCGCGCTGGCTTACACCTTCCTGTGGCAGCAGCTCAACAAGTGACCTTAGGAAAGTCGGCGGGAGTCTTTCAGAAGTAGCCCTTCCCCTGCTTGCGGGGGAAGGTGCCGAAGGCGGATGGGGCGCTCTTGGCGCCATTTGTCAGAGCAGAGCAAAGCGTTCGCGCTTTGCGCGAGTCACTTTTCTTTGAAAGGCAAAGAAAAGTAACCAAAAGAAAGCCGCCCCCGTATCAAGTACGGGGCAGGCTCTACGGCGCGCCCCACGATAAAGCTGTGGGGTCCGCAAGCAGGCCGGGAATTTCCGTAAGGCGCTTCCTGCGCCTCCGGAAACGGCGCACATCCTTGTGCGCCGCCCCTACGGGGTTTACCCGACCTGCTTGCCGCGCCTCACGGGAGGGAGGAGCCAGAACCAAAGCCAAAGCCAAAGCCAAAGCACGTATCGTCCCGGGCTATCCTTTCCCTAGTCGCGGCACGACGATTGATAGTTCAAGATTGTTCCCCACCATTGCGCAGTGCCCAACAAGGACACACTTGTAATGAAACCAACCTATTTCCTGCTTGCGGCCACCCTTCTGATGACCACTTTCCCCAGCTCCGCCCTCTCGCCGGTCGCCACTGCGCCGGATGTCGCCAAGAAGCCGCATGAAGTCAAGGCTCCTTTCGGCGCCACGCGCAACGACGACTACTACTGGCTACGCGACGACGATCGCAAAAGTCCGGAGATGCTCGCCTACCTCAACGCGGAGAACGCCTACACCGACGCGGTGCTGGCGCCGACCAAGCCGCTGCAGGAGAAGCTCTATAACGAGATCGTCGGCCGCATCAAGCAGGACGACGCCAGCGTGCCCTACCGCGAGCGCGGGTACTGGTACTACACGCGTTTCGAGACCGGCAAGGATTACCCCATCCAGGCGCGTCGCAAAGGCAGCATGGACGCGCCGGAAGAAATCCTGCTGGACGTCAACCAGATGGCCGAAGGCAAGGGTTATTTCAGCGTCGGCGATGCGCAAGTCAGCCAGGACAACAAGCTGCTGGCCTGGGCCGACGATGCCGTGGGCCGGCGCCAATACGTGATCCGTTTCAAGAACCTGGAGACCGGCGAGATCTATCCGGACGCGATCAGCGGCGTGTCCGCCAACCTGGTCTGGGCGGACGACAACAAGACGCTGTTCTACGTTGAGAACGATCCGGAAACGTTGCTGACCGTACGCGTAAAATCGCACGTGCTGGGTACGCCGGCTTCGGCCGACAAGCTGGTGTACGAGGAAAAGGACGACAGCTTCTACATGGGCATCGGCCGCAGCCGCGACGACAAGTTCATTTGCATCTCCGTGGAAAGCACGGTGTCCTCCGAACAGCGCTGCGCACCGGCCAGCGATCCGTCGCGGTTCACGGTGTTGGCGCCGCGCGAACGCGATGTGGAATACAGCGCCGACCACCTGGACGGCCGCTGGGTGATCCGCACCAACTGGAAGGCGAAGAACTTCCGCATCATGACCGCGCCTTCCGCCTCCACTTCGCGCGAGGAATGGAAAGACTGGATCGCGCACAGCGATGAGGTCTACATCGAAGGTTTCGAGCTGTTCGACGGTTTCACCGCCATCAGCGAACGCTCCAACGGGCTGGAGCGCCTGCGTCTGCTGCGCGCCAACGGCAAAGAGGAATACGTCAAGGCCGACGAGCCGGCGTATTCGATGGGCCTGGACGTGAACTCCGAACACGACACGCCGTGGCTGCGCTACAGCTACACCTCGATGACCACGCCTGCCACCACCTACGAACTCAACGTGGAAACCGGCGAGCGCAAACAGCTCAAGCAGCAGCCGGTGATCGGTTACGACGCGAGCAAGTACGCTACCGAACGCCTGTGGGCGACCGCCCGCGACGGCACCAAGGTGCCGGTGTCGCTGGTCTATAAAAAGGGTTTCGAGAAGAACGGCAAGGCCGCGCTGTTCCAGTACGCCTACGGCAGCTACGGTTCCTCGACCGATCCGGGATTCAATTCGACTATCGTCAGCCTGCTGGATCGCGGCGTGGTCTACGCCATCGCCCACATCCGCGGCGGCCAGGAAATGGGCCGCGACTGGTACGACAACGGCAAACTGCTGCACAAGAAGAACACCTTCACTGATTTCATCGACGTCACCGACACGCTGGTCAAGCAGGGTTACGCGGCGCCGGACCGTGTCGCCGCATCCGGCGGCAGCGCCGGCGGCTTGCTGATGGGCGCGATCGCCAACATGGCGCCGGAAAAATACCGCGTGATCGTGTCGCAGGTGCCGTTCGTGGACGTGGTCACGACCATGCTGGATCCGACCATCCCGCTGACCACCAACGAGTACGACGAGTGGGGCAATCCGGAGAAGAAGGAGTTCTACGACTACATCCTCACCTATTCACCTTACGACAACATCAGCAAGCAGGCCTATCCGGCGATCTTCGTGGGCACCGGTCTGTGGGATTCGCAGGTGCAGTACTGGGAGCCGGCCAAGTACGTGGCCAAGCTGCGCGACGACAACACCGGCACGCTGCCGCTGCTGTTCCGCATCAACATGGAAGCCGGTCATGGCGGCAAGTCCGGCCGCTTCCGCCGCTATCGCGAGGCAGCGGAGTATTACGCCTTCGTGCTGGATCAGTTAGGTGTGGCCGAACCAGCGGCGTAATAGCTGGCAACTGTTGTAGGAGCGGGCCCTGCCCGCTCCTACATTGGTACTCTCGGCCTATGATGCGGTCATGAGCAACCGTTCGCGCTTCCGCTGGGCCTGGTGGCTGCTGGCCTACGTCAGCCTGGGTGTCGGCATCGTCGGCATTTTCGTACCGGGTCTGCCGACCACCGTCTTCATCCTGGTGGCCGCCTACGCGGCCTCGCGCGGATCCGACCGCCTGCATCGCTATCTGCAAACACACTCACGCTTCGGCCCGATGATTCGCGACTGGCAGGCCCATGGCGCCGTATCGCGCCGCGCTAAATGGGCCGCTACGCTGACCATGCTGGCTTGCGCCGGAATACTGCTGGCGATCATGGTCAGCGTGGCCTCGCACCGCTGGTGGATGGCGGCGTTGCCGATCGCCTGCATGGCGTTGGTTTCGGCTTGGCTGTGGATGCGTCCCGAACCCCCGGGCTGACCCTGTCGGTTCATGCCTATCTGGCTATACTTCGGCCATGAATAAATCACTCCGCACCGCTTTTTTTCTATCCCTGTGCGCAGCCCTGACGGGCTGCGGCGCCAAGGGCCCGCTGATCCTGCCGGAGAAGGCGGCGCCGATCGAGGCGCCTGCGGAGACGGTCCCGGAAACGCCGGCCCCCGAAACGTCAGTGCCCGCCGATGACACGACCACGACTCCCGCCGACCAGCAGACGGAAGACGCGGTCGACGATCCCGCAACACCGGCCGAGTAAATGACTGATCGGGCTTCCCCAGGGGCGCCAGTATTGCGTTTCTCCAAGATGCACGGCGCCGGCAACGATTTCGTCGTCGTCGATCTGCGCGACGGCGCGCGGCCGCCGGATGCGGCGCTCGCATCGCGACTGGCGGACCGCCACTTCGGCGTCGGCTGCGACCAGATCCTTACCATCGAGAAGCCGCGCAGCGCTGACGCGGTAGCCTCCTACCGCATCTGGAATTCCGACGGATCGCCCTCGCAGCAATGCGGCAATGGCGCGCGCTGTGTCGCAGCCTGGCTGGTGCGCGATGGCGTTGCCCGCGGCGGTCGTTTCCGAGTCGACAGCCCGCTGGCGACGCATGACGTCGAGCGCCTGCAAGACGATCGCTATTCCATCGCGATGGGTGTGCCGGAGTTCGATCCGGCCAAGATTCCGCTGGCGGGATTCGCGTCCATGCAGGACGGCTATGAAATCGCGCTCGACAGGCAAACCATCGGCTTCGGCGCGGTGTCGATGGGCAATCCCCATGCGGTGGTCGAAGTGCAGGACATCGACACTGCACCCGTCGCGACACTGGGTCCTGCGCTGCAATCCAGCGCCGTATTTCCGCAGTCGGCCAATATCGGCTTCGCCCAGGTGATTGCGCGCGACCGATTGCGTCTGCGCGTTTTCGAGCGCGGCGTCGGCGAAACGCTGGCCTGCGGCAGCGGCGCCTGCGCGGCAGCGGCGGTGCTGATGCGGCGAGGGAAATTGGACCGCGCGGCGACTGTCTCGTTGCCGGGCGGCGATCTGCGGATAAGCTGGCCCGATGACGCCGCGGAGGTCATCATGTCCGGACCGGCGGCATTCGTATTCGAAGGGGAATGGAAGCAATGACCGAAGCACAAGAAAAGCTGGGCGCCCACGAGATCGCGGCCTGGCTGCGCCGGCACCCGACCTTCCTCAAGCAGTTCCCCGATCTGGCGCTCACGCTGATCGTGCCGCGTGAGGAAGGTCCCACCGCTTCCCTGGCCAGCTACCAGCTGGAAGTGCTGCGCGACAAGAACCGCGAGCTTTCCAAGCGCCTCAACGACCTGTTCGCCAACGCGCAGGAAAACGAGCGCCTGGCGGTCCGCACCCACCAGTTGACCCTTTCGCTGTTGAAGCAGAACACCGCGCAGGACACCTTGCGTGCGATGGCCGCCTCGCTGGCGGAGGATTTCAACGGCGACCTGGTGCGCATCGTGCTGTTCGAACCGATCCCCGGACTGGACGACGCCGAATGGCTGCAGGTCGTGGCGGAAAACAGCTCGCATCTGAATTCGTTCCGAGATTGCCTGAAGGACGGCGAACCGCTGTGCGGCCGCCTGCAGCCCGAGAAAAACGCGGTTTTGTACGGCGCGCGCGCCGAGGAAGTGCAGTCGTCGGCGCTGCTGCCGTTGCCCGGCCTGGGTCTGGTCGCGGTGGGTAGCCGCGACGGCAACCGTTTCTATCCGGGCATGGGAACGCTGTTCCTGCGCATGATGGGGGAAGCGCTGGCGGTTGCGATGAAGCGGTATGGGGATTGACCGAATAGGGTTGGCCCGTCGTTCCAGCGCAAGCTGGAACCCATTTTGCTTTTGCTTCGCCACATGAGCGCCAAGATCAAAATGGATCCCGGCGTTCGCCGGGATGACGATCGAGGGACCTTCGAAGACTTTCTTTCCCATCTGCAAGTCGAACGCCGCATGTCGGCGCACACACTGGATGCCTATCGCCGCGATCTCACCGCGTTGACCGACTGGGCCGCAGCGCAGGGCACGGCCAACCTCGCCGAACTCGATACCGAACAATTGCGCGCCTTCGTCGCCGCCGAACACCGCCGCGGCCTGTCTCCGAAAAGCCTGCAGCGCCGGCTCTCCGCCTGCCGCAGCTATTTCAACTGGCTGCTCCGGCACGGCCGCATCGCGGCCAGTCCCGCTGCCGCGTTACGCGCGCCGAAATCGCCGCGCAAGTTGCCGCAGGTCCTGGATGCCGACGAGGCCTCGCGCCTAGTGGAAGTGCCGACCGACGTGCCGCTGGGATTCCGCGATCGCGCCCTGCTGGAACTTTTCTATTCCTCCGGTCTGCGTCTGAGCGAACTGTGCGGGCTGCGCTGGAGTGATCTGGATCTGGCTAGCGGTTTCGTGACCGTGCTCGGCAAAGGCAACAAACAACGCAAGGTGCCGGTCGGTTCGCACGCGCGCAAGGCATTGCAAGCATGGCGCGACGAACAGAGACCTGCGGGCGATACGCCCGTGTTCCCGGGACGCAATGGCGGCCCGATTTCCCAGCGCGCCGTGCAAATCCGCATGAAACTGCTGGCGCAGAAGCAGGGCATGTTCAAGAACGTGCATCCGCACATGCTGCGGCACAGTTTCGCCAGCCATATCCTGGAATCCTCAGGCGACCTGCGCGGTGTGCAGGAACTGCTGGGGCACGCCGATATCGCCACCACGCAGATCTATACGCACCTGGACTTCCAGCACCTGGCCAAGGTCTACGACGCTGCGCATCCGCGCGCCAAGCGCAAGACCTAGCTCTCCTTCTCCCATCGGGAGAAGGTGCCCGAAGGGCGGATGAGGGCATGGAGCGTCAGCTTGTACCGATGCATGGGAGGCCTAATCGTTGCCATTCCCTCACCCGGCGCTTCGCGCCACCTTCACAGCCTTGCACACCCTTCGGGCGCCGGTGGGAGAAGGGATGCACATAGCTTTTGATCTTTCCTCCCCCAAAGAGCAGCCGAGCAAGCTCGGCTCTACAACGATGGGCCTGCCAGAAGTCACGCTTGAACCCGCGCCGGCCGTCCCCACCTCACTAGTTAACACCACGGAGGCCGCATGGACCCCAGTCAGAACCCGAATGTTTTCCACGCCACCACCATCCTGTCGGTGCGGCGCAACGGTCGCGTCGCCGTGGCCGGCGACGGGCAGGTCACCCTCGGCAATACGGTGATGAAAGGCAACGCCCGCAAGGTGCGCAGGCTCGGCCGCGACGGCCAGGTGCTGGCCGGCTTTGCTGGCGCTGCGGCCGACGCATTCACTCTGTTTGAACTGTTCGAAGCAAAACTCGAAAAGCACGGCCAGCTGCAGCGCGCCGCAGTGGAGCTAGCCAAAGACTGGCGTACCGAACGCCGTCTGGGCAAGCTTGAAGCCCTGCTCGCCGTAGCTGATAAGGACACTTCGCTCATCATCAGCGGCACCGGCGATGTGATCGAGCCCGAAGACGGCCTCATCGCCATCGGTTCCGGCGGTTCCTATGCGTTGTCGGCTGCGCGCGCGTTGATGGCGCATACCGAGATGGACGCGAAATCCATCGCGGTCGAATCGCTGAACATCGCCGGCGACATCTGCATCTACACCAATCGCAACATCGTCGTCGAAGAGCTGTAAGCCTCGTCAACAATCCATTGTCATTCCGAGCGCAGTGAAGAATCCGCTTCGCTGCTTCCGCAACGCACCGGGCAGAGCCCTCACTGCGTTCGGGAGGACGATACCAAGAGCACACTTATGTCCGCCAAACCCGAGAACATCAGCGCCACCATGACCCCGCGAGAAATCGTGCAGGAACTCGACCGCCACATCGTCGGCCAGCACGCGGCCAAGCGCGCGGTCGCCATCGCACTCCGCAACCGTTGGCGCCGCATGCAATTGCAACCGGACCTGCGCGACGAAGTGATGCCGAAGAACATCCTGATGATCGGACCGACTGGCGTGGGCAAGACCGAGATCGCGCGTCGCCTGGCCACGCTGGCCAATGCGCCGTTCGTGAAGGTCGAGGCCACGCGTTTCACCGAGGTGGGCTATGTTGGCAAGGACGTGGAGCAGATCGTACGCGACCTGGCCGACACCGCCGTCAAGATGTATCGCGAGCAGGCGAAAATACGTGTGCGCACCCAAGCCGAGGAGCGCGCGGAGGATCGCATCTTGGACGCGCTATTGCCGCGGCGCAGTGCCGGTATCGGTTTCGATGCCGAGGCCGCGCGCAACGAACCCTCGGCGCACGACGGCGATACCCGCACCAAATTCCGCAAGATGCTGCGTGCCGGCGAGCTGGACGACCGCGAGATCGAGCTGGAACTCTCCGCCAACGTCAGCATGGACATCATGACTCCGCCGGGTATGGAGGAAATGGGCCAGCAGCTGCGGCAGATGTTCTCCAGCATGGGCAGCGCCAAGTCGCATACGCGCACGCTGACCATCAAGGCCGCGCGCCCGCAGCTGGTGGAAGAGGAGGCGGCCAAGCTGGTCAACGAAGACGATATCCGCGTCGCGGGGATCGAGGCCTGCGAGCAGAACGGCATCGTGTTCATCGACGAGATCGACAAAGTCGCCAAGCGTGGCGGCAACATGAGCGGGGGCGATGTAAGCCGCGAAGGCGTGCAGCGCGACTTGCTGCCGCTGGTGGAAGGTTCCAACGTCAGCACCAAGTACGGCACGGTCAAGACCGACCACATCCTGTTCATCGCCTCGGGCGCATTCCACCTGGCCAAGCCCAGCGATCTGATCCCGGAATTGCAGGGTCGTTTCCCGATCCGGGTGGAACTCTCGGCGTTGTCCAAGGACGATTTCGTGCGCATCCTCACCGAGCCCAAGGCCGCGCTGACCCGTCAATACGAGGCGTTGCTGCAGACCGAGGGCGTGACCGTGGAGTTCACCGTCGATGCGGTCGACCGGCTCGCGGAGATCGCCGCGCAGGTCAACGAACGCCAGGAGAATATCGGCGCACGCCGCCTGCACACGGTGCTGGAACGCTTGCTGGACACGCTGAGCTACGAAGCGCCCGATCGCGATGGGCAGAAGGTCAGCATCGACAAAGCCTATGTCGACACGCACCTGGGCGAACTGGTGCAGGATCCCGACCTGAGCCGCTACATCCTGTAACCAGCTTGTTTTTTTGTAGGAGCGACGTAAGTCGCGAAGCCGTGAAGAATTGAATCGCCATGAGCTTCGCGACTTACGTCGCTCCTACAAATCAAGGATTCATTGCGGCTCGATAGTGACTACGGTCTTCACCGAATTGGCGATGAAGCAATGCTCGTGCGCCGAATGGTGCAGGCGTTGCAGTCCCTCGGCATCGGGCGCACTGCCTTCAGCGAAAACGATCCTGGGACGCAAGGTGACGCGGGTCAGTGCGATCTTGCCGGCCTCGTTTTTGCCCAGCGCGCCTACTGCTTCGTCGGCATAACTGTCGATCACCCAGCCCTTCTTGGCCGCGATCGCCAGCAAGGTCAACATGTGGCACGACGACAGTGCCACTACCAAGGCTTCCTCCGGATCCACGCCGTGTTCGCTGCCCAGGTACGCCGGTGCCGCGGAGCCCGTCAGCCGTTGCCCGCGTTCGAAGCTCCATTCGTGGTCGCGGCTGTAGCCCTCGGGAGTGAACGGCTTGCCGTCGCGGTTCCATTGGAGGGTGGTCTTGTGTTCGGACATGGCGCTGCTCGCGTGCCTGGGGAGGCCAACGATATCCCAATGCCAGGTCCACAGGTGTCTGCTAGCCTTGCAAGCAGAGAGAGGGCCGAGCATCGCAATGGATAGGGAAGAAGAATCCAACAGGACGGTGCTGGTAGTCGGTGCGGCGGGATTCCTGGGTGGGTACATAGTTGCGGCGTTGCGGGAACGTGGCTGGCGCGTATGGCGGGGCGTGCGTGTCCGAAGCCGGGAGTTGGAGGCTGACGAACGCAAATGCGATCTGCAGCAACTTCTGTCTGCCGAAAGCTGGTTGCCGTTACTGGCGGGCGTTGACGCCGTGATCAATGTCGCTGGCATTCTGCGCGAAGAACATGGTCAGGCTTTCGAAGTAGTCCACTATGCCGCTCCGCTGGCCTTGGCCCGTGCCTGTGTCGAGAAAGGTGTCCAGTGCTTCGTGCAGATATCGGCATTGGGCATACCTGAGGATGGCGAGTTCATCGCCTCCAAACATCGCCTCGATGACGCTTTGCTGGAGCTTCCTTTGCGCAGCGTGATATTGAGGCCCTCCGTGGTCTATGGTGTTTCCGGTTCCTATGGTGGAACCTCGCTATTGCGTGCGCTGGCTGCGTTTCCGGGTGCACTGCTTTTGCCGGGCGACGGGCGCTGGCCGATCCAGCCCGTTGCCGTGGAGGATCTGGCCGATCTGGCTGCGCGTGCTCTGGAATCGAAGGCGGAAGGCATCCACGAAGTCGGTGGTCCGGAGCCCATGACCTTGCGCGAGTATCAGAGCATTTGGCGCGAATGGCTGCGTATCCCTGGTCGACGCGCCATTTTCGTTCCCGAACTTTGGGTGGCGCTGTTGGTTCGCTTCTGGGAAATCATCGGTAGCGGCCCGATAGGCGAAACGATGTGGCGCATGCTCAAACGCGGGAATATCACCGCCAACGGCACGACCACGCGCTTGCATGATGAGTTCGGAATCGCTCCTCGACCGTTGCGAGAAGTGCTCATCTCGCATCCCAGTCATGTGCAGGACCGATGGCAGGCGCAGCTTTACTTTCTTGCGCCAACGCTACGCTTTGGCGTCGCTGCGCTTTGGCTGGTTTCCGCCTGGGTGGGGTGGACGACGCAGACATCGGAAATAGAACGATTGACCGAGGACTCGGTTCTCAGTGCGATGGCTCCGGTCGTGATCGCACGCGTGGCCGCCACCCTCGATCTGATCTTCGGACTGTGGCTGCTGACGGGATTACGTTTGCGCGTTGCGATCGCAGCGATGACGGTGATGGTGCTGGCTTATACGCTGGTGTTCGGCATTGCGTTGCCCGCGCTTTGGCTGGACCCTTTGGGCGGACTGGCCAAGAACCTGGTGATCCTTCCGGCGCTTGCCGTGCTCTGGGTGCTTTCCGAGAGGAGATGAGCTTGCTTTACCTTTGGGTCAAATGGATCCACATCCTGTCTTCGACGCTGCTTATGGGCACCGGGCTCGGCATCGCGTTCTTCATGTGGGTGGCGCACCTGCGCGGCGATGCAAAAGTGATTGCGGCCACTGCGCGGACGGTGGTGATCGCGGATGCCTGTTTCACTGCGCCGGCGGTGGTGGTGCAACTGCTGACCGGGTTCTGGCTGACCCGCATCATGGGGATACCGCTCACCCACTATTGGATCAAAATCGCGCTGATACTTTTCGGTCTGGTCGGCTGTTGCTGGCTGCCCGTACTGTGGCTACAGGTACGTGCCCGCAATCTGGCGATGCAGGCGAGCGCTGGCGGAGAGCCCTTGCCAGCGGCTTATTACCGCACCATGCGCTGGTGGTTCTGGCTGGGCTGGCCGGCCTTCCTTAGCGTAGTGGCCATCTTCTGGCTGATGGTGATGAAACCGGGCTGAGATAACGCATTCAATCCTCGCCGATATCCTCGTTCCACACTTCCGGATTGGCGGCGATGTAGTCGCCCAGCATGGCGATGCATTCTTCGTCGTGCAGGTCGATGACGTTGACGCCGTTCTCGCGCAGCCAGTCGATGCCGCCGCTGAAGTTGACCGATTCCCCGACCACCACCGTGCCGATGTTGAACTGGCGCACCAGCCCGCTGCAGTACCAGCACGGCGCCAGAGTGGTGACCATGATGGTGTCGCGGTAGCGGCGCTGGCGGCCGGCTTTCCGGAAAGCATCGGTTTCGCCGTGGACCGAAGGGTCGTTTTCCTGGATGCGGCGATTGTGGCCGCAGCCCAGCAGATTGCCGTTGTGGTTGAAAAGAGCGGCGCCGATGGGAATGCCGCCTTCGGCCAGACCCAAGCGGGCTTCGGCGACGGCGGTTTCCAGCAGGGAGCGGTAGTCGATGGTGGGGGCCATGGATAGGTCCGGAAGAGGCGGGTGCGGGAGATGGTGACATGTGTGGATAATTCAGGAAATGCGGCCTGGGTCACTTCTGCATCGGCGGCAGTCCTCTATCTAGTGATGACAGGAATCGGCAGCAGGTTGTCGCTTTCGCCAGAGCGAGGGGTCGAGGTGGCATTGAGGAAAAGCGCAACGCTTGCGAATGGCATGCGGGCCGTGCTCGCGTGTGGTTTGGCGTTGGGGTTAATGACGGGCGCTGTGCCAGTGCAGGCGCAGATCGTCGAGGGACAGTTGCAGCTGCAATGGGGAGATCCGCGTGGCGGTGTCGGGCAGGCGAAACGACCCGGTAAATTCCTGGTCACGCTGGTGACCGACGAAGGCAAGCGCCAAGTGCTGGACCCAGCGCAGGCAAGGATCGCCGCCGGCGATCTCTACGCGCTGGCTAATCGCCGGGTAGCGATCGAGTTCGCCGCCGATCCGCGCAGCGTCGTGCGCAGTAAAGTCGAAGCCATCGTTCCCGCCGACAACCTCGGCCAGCCCTACGACCCTGCGGTTCCCCTGAAGAGCGGGCCGGTGGCCAAGGCGATTGCAGGCTCCACGCGCTGGGTGACGGTGGCCTGCAAGTTCTCCGATATAGAAACCGAGCAGAAGACGGTGGAATTTTTCCGCGGCCAGTACGGCACGCTGCCCGGCCAGCTGGGCCACTACTGGCCGGAAGTGTCGTACGGGAAAGTTAACCTGACCGGGAGCGATGCCTATGGCTGGTTTACCTTGCCGCAGCCGCGTTCGTTCTACATCACTGGCGAAGGCAATGGAAAAGCCAATCTGGACAAGTTGTTCGAGGACTGCGCCGCTGCGGCCGATCCCACCGTGGATTTCGCCGTCGTGCAGGGCATTAACATGATGTTCAACGGCGACTTGGATGGCTATGCCTGGGGCGGTGGCGCATGCGGGCCGCTGGAGGGCGTCGCCAACCGCTGCATCCGCAACACGTGGAATCCACCGTGGTCATTCAACAATTTGGCCCCGTTGGCCCATGAGATGGGGCACGGCTACGGCTTGCCGCATTCCGATAATTCCGATGGAGACGACGATCCTTACGACAATCCCTGGGACGTGATGAGCGATGGATGGCGTAATGCCGTCGCCAATGCGACCTATGGCAGCCTGCCCAAGCACATCAACATCTACCAGCGCGATCGCCTGGGCTGGGTAGGCGCTGCCCGCAAGCTGCTGCTGACGGTGGGCGGGCCGCGAGTGACAGTCAACCTGGATGCGGCCAGCCTTGCGGGTTCCTTGAACACGCAGATGGTCGTGTTCACGATTCCGCAAGAACCAGGGGTGCTCTACACGTTGGAAGCGCGGAAGCGCGTGGGCAGCTACGAGGCCAACCTGGCCGGCGATGCAGTCATCATCCACCGCGTGGTGAATGACGGCATGGCCCACAGCGTGGATGCGACCGTGCCGCCGGCCAATGTGTCGAACAACGAGGGATCGATGTTCAAGGTCGGCGAAACCTGGGTATCGCCCTACAACGCTTATTGGGTCACGGTGGAATCGGAAACCGCGACGGGCTTCGTAGTGTCCTTGGGTCCGCAGCCGCGTTTCATGGGCGGTCCCGCACCGATGCGACTTTCGACTGGCGGTACGACCAGCGCCTCGCAGCCGACGGTGCTATCGACTCCGGAGAGCGGTAAGCCACGCCAGACAGAGGACTGCGCGGCAGGACGGAGCGGCGGAATCTCCATGCGAAAGCAATGCGGTGGACGTATCAAGTAGCCGGTCCCGGACGCTGACCCCGTGCGCTCTCCAGGGCAATTTTGATTCAGGCCTATACGAAGCTCGTCATCCTAGCTTTCGCTGGGATGACGAAGGCGTATCAGCGCGCGTAGACCTTCCTCTGGCAGGAATGGGCATGGATGCAGGGTTCGCAGGCGACTTCCGCTCCGGCAGTGCGATAATGGCGGCATGAGCGAGTCCCCCTACAAATCCGGCACTACCCACTTCGGCTTCAAGGACGTCGCCGCCAAGGACAAGCAGAAGCTGGTCGGCGAAGTGTTCTCCTCGGTCGCGGGCAACTACGACTTGATGAACGACCTGATGAGCCTGGGCGTGCATCGTGTCTGGAAGCGCTATTTCGTCGGCACTGCGCAGGTGAAGCGCGGCGACCGCGTACTCGATCTCGCCGGCGGCACCGGCGACATCGCCGCGCTGCTGAAGGACCGTGTTGGCGAGGAGGGGGAGATCGTGCTGGGCGACATCAACGCCGGCATGCTCTCGGTCGGCCGCGACCGCATGACTAATCGCGGGCTGGTCAACGGACTGGACTATGTGCAGTGCAACGCGGAATCGCTGCCGTTCCCCGACAACAGCTTCGACCTGGTCACGATCGCTTTCGGCCTGCGCAACGTTACCGACAAGGATGCGGGCCTGCGGGAGATGTTCCGCGTGCTCAAAATAGGCGGGCAGGCGCGGGTGCTGGAGTTTTCGGAAGTGACCGTCGACTGGTTCAAGCCCGTCTACGACTTCCATTCGTTCAAGATCTTGCCGAAGCTGGGCCAACTGTTCGCCAAGGACGCCGGCAGCTACCAGTACCTGGCCGAAAGCATCCGCAAACATCCGCCGCAGGAAGAGCTGAAGACGATGATGCAGGAGGCCGGCTTCGAGCGCTGCAGCTACAAGAATCTGTCCGCTGGCATCGTGGCGGTGCATACGGGCTATAAGGTCTGATACAGGCGACTGGCGATGAATAATGAAAAAGCAATCATGAGAAAACTTCTGATGGTTGCTTTCGTTATCCTGAATGCGAAAGCCGCGTTCGCCCAGGAAATAAAGGACCCAAAAGCAACCGAGGTTTGGGAGCCCGAGCCTAAAATCGTAACGCCCGGCACGGTAGGCATTGCAGCGCCGCCGGCCGATGCCATCGTTCTGTTCGACGGAACGAATCTGGATGAATGGACCTCGGTCAACAAGGCGAACGCTCCTGCAGAATGGACGGTTTCCGAAGGCGTGGTCACGGTAAAGAAAGGCGCCGGAAACATTCAGACCAAACGCTTGTTCACCGACTACCAGTTGCACCTCGAATGGCGCATTCCTGAGAACATCACGGGAGAAGGGCAGGCGCGCGGCAATAGCGGCTTATTCCTGGCCTCCACCGGTCCTGGAGACGAGGGTTATGAAATCCAGATCCTGGATTCCTATAACAACCGGACCTATTCCAACGGCCAGGCCGGTGCGATTTACAAGCAGCACATTCCCTTGGCCAATGCCAATAAGAAGCCAGGGAAATGGCAAACCTATGACGTGGTCTGGACTGCGCCCAGGTTCAACGACAATGGGTCGCTGAAGAGTCCGGCAAGGGTTACTGCGTTCATCAATGGCGTGCTTGTACAGAACGATGTCGAGCTGCAAGGCGCTACCGTTTACATCGGCAAACCATCTTATAAGAAGCATGGCCCTGCGCCCATTAAACTTCAGGATCATGGCGATCCGAGCGAACCCATCAGCTTCAGGAATATTTGGATAAGAGAGCTCTAAGCGCTCAACAACGACTGCATTCTGTTGTTCAGGATTCTGCTGGAGCTGGCGCAGATATCCCTCGGCTTCGTCGATGCGCATTGGGCGGCGTAGCTTCCCTTCTCCCTCTGGGAGAAGGTGGCGCGAAACGACGGATGAGGGAGGGAGAATTCGGGTCACGGGAACTGCATCACAAACCGATAGTCCACTCCCTAATCCGCCCTCCGGGCACCTTTTCCTAGGGAGAAGGGAAGCTAAAGAGCGGTAAACTGAGCGTATCCCCCGTTCCTGGATACCCCTGATGCGTTCCACTTTCCTATTGCTGTCCTGCGTCGCCGTGTTGGCGGTCGGTTGTTCCCGCGAAGCCGCCCCCGTCCCCGAAGCCGCTCCCGCCAAACCCCAGCCCGTCGCCGTGAAAGTGGACCGCAGCCAGGACGAAAGCTCCTATGCAGAGCCCGGTAAGGTCGTGATCACCGATCTGGCGCTGGACTTGGCTGTCGATTTCGACAAAAAGACCATCGGCGGTACCGCCACTTACAAACTCGATTGGAAAGATAAATCCGCCACCCAACTGGTACTGGATACGCGCGCGCTGACGCTTTCCAAAGTGGAAGGCGACGATGGCAAGGGCAACTGGACACCGCTGAAATACGCGCTGGCCGCCAACGACAAGATCTTCGGCAGCAAGCTGACCATCGAAACGCCGGCACGCAACCCCAGCGTGCGGATCGCCTACCAAACCTCGCCCGAAGCCTCCGGCCTGCAATGGCTGGAGCCGTCGATGACCGAAGGCAAGAAGCTGCCTTTCATGTTCAGCCAGTCGCAGGCGATCCACGCCCGCAGCTGGGTGCCGCTACAGGACACGCCCAGCGTGCGCTTCACTTACAGCGCCCACGTCACCAGCCGTCCGGACGTGATGGTGCTGATGAGCGCCGATAACGACCCGGCCGCCCCGCGCGATGGCGATTACAGCTTCAAGATGCCCAATCCCATTCCGTCGTATCTGCTGGCTATCGCTGCGGGCGATCTGGTGTTCAAACCCATTTCCGCGCGTAGCGGCGTATGGGCCGAACCGACCATGGTCGACAAAGCCGCCAAGGAATTCGAAGACACCGAGAAGATGATCGCCACCACCGAAGCGCTGTACGGCCCCTATCGCTGGGGCCGCTACGACATGCTGGTGCTGCCGCCATCGTTCCCGTTCGGCGGCATGGAGAACCCGCGCCTGACCTTCGTCACGCCCACCGTGATCGTCGGCGACAAGTCGCTGGTGTCGCTGATCGCGCATGAGCTGGCGCACAGCTGGTCCGGCAATCTGGTGACCAACGCCAGCTCCAAGGACATGTGGTTGAACGAAGGCTTCACCACTTACGTGCAGTCGCGCATCACCGAGGCGGTGTATGGGCAAGAAGCGGCCGAGATGGAGCGCCAGATCGACCAAGCCGACCTGGCCGAAGAAATCAAGACCGCCGCTCCCGCCGATCAGCTGCTAGTTCTGGCGCCATTGACCGGTCGCGATCCGGATGAGGCCTTGTCCGGCATCCCGTACAACAAGGGCGCCTGGTTCCTGCAGTTCCTGGAACAGCGTTTCGGCCGCGAAGTGTTCGATCCGTTCTTGCGCAGCTGGTTCGACGATCATGCTTTCCAGAGCGTCAACAGCGACCAGTTCGTCGCCTACCTGCGCAAGAATCTGCTGCCCAAGAATCCGACTGCGGTCACCGAGGCCGAGCTGAACACCTGGCTCAACGAACCGGGTATTCCCGCCTTCGCACCGAAAGCGCAGTCGCGCGGCTTCGCCATCGTCGACACCGCGCGCATCGCCTGGCTGGGCAGCAAAACCCTGCCGAACGCGCAGATCACCTCGGCGTGGACCACGCAGCAATGGGTGCATTTCATCGACGGCCTGGGCGACAAGCTCGGCACCGAGCAGCTGAAGCAGCTCGACGACGCTTACAAGTTCACCGGCACCCAGAACGGCGAAATCGCAATGCGCTGGTATCCGCTGGCCGTACGCAGCGGCTATGCCGAAGCGCAGCCGGCGATCGGCGCATTCCTGGAGCGGGTGGGCCGCCGCAAGCTGATCATGCCGATCTACGAGGAGCTGGTGAAGACGCCCGAAGGCCTGGCCTTCGCCAAGGAAGTCTTCGCCAAGGCGCGTCCGGGTTATCACCCGATCACCACCGGGTCGGTCGAAGCGCTACTGGCCAAGACGGAAGCCGGCAAGTAAGCGATGCGTTCTCGGCGTCGTACTCTGAAAACGGTCGCCTTGCTGGCGGCCGTTTTCGTTTGCGCGATGGCGGTATGGCTGTGGCGCGATCCGCTGGCGTTGATCCATGCGGAGTTCGCGCGGCAGCGCTGGGCCGCGGGCCTGTCGCTGCGCCAGGCGCAGGTGGCCGGCCACCGCTGGGTCTACGCGGTGCGCGAAGCAGATGAGGCCGACGCGCCCACCGTAGTGATGATCCACGGCTTCACCGGTAGCAAGGAGAACTGGTATCCGTTGGCCGAGAGATTACGCGGCCGCTATCGCCTGCTGATTCCGGATCTGCCGGGCTGGGGCGACAGCGAGCGCATCAAAGGGCAGGACTACGGGTTCGTGGCGCAAAGCGAAAGGGTCGCGGCTTTCATCGATGAGATCGCCAAACAGCCGGGCAGCGAAGTCGTGCTGCTGGGCCATTCGATGGGCGGGGGCATCGTCGCCCTGACCGCCGCGGATCGCCCGCAAGGCGTGGCGCGCGTGGGACTATTCGATGCCGCCGGCGTGCGTTTCAAGGACAACAAGTTCGGCACCGAGGTGTTGGCGGGCAAGAACCCGTTCGGCGTGGAAGACGAGGCGTCGCTCAAGCGCTACCTCGATACGGTGTTCCATCTCGATGCCGCCAAGCCCTCGATCCCTTGGCCAGCGTCGCGCGCGGTGATCGGCTGGCGCAAGCAGCAGGCCCAATTCGAACAAAGCGTGCTGGACAGGATAGGACGCAGTGACGAACGCTTCCTGCCGGGTGAAGCCGCTGCGTATATCCGTCAGCCTGCATTGCTGTTGTGGTGCAGGCAGGATGCGGTGATCGATTTCAGCGCCATGGACCTTTATGCCGCGCAGATGCCGCAAGCCAGCAAGGTACTGCTTGACGGTTGCGGACATATGTCGATAGTGGAAAAACCGGACGAGGTCGCGGCCGCGGTCGAGTACCTGATCAACAAGGGAGCATCCCGATGAAAAGCAGCCCGATGAAAATCGACTCAATGAAAATAAGCAAGGCAAAGAACGCCGTCTTCCTGCTCTTCTGCGCGCTTGCATTGAGCGCCTGCGGCGATCGCGAAGCCGAACAGCGCGCCGCCGCGCAGGCGCAGGTAGCCGCTCAGGAAGAAGCGGCCGCGGCCTTGGCGCGCGAGTACGACAACGCCGTGACCAGCCAGAACTGGGACATGGCGCGCGTGCACGGCTCGGCGTTGCTCTCGCAGTATCCCGACAGCCAGGCGGCCGCGAAGATGAAAGCTGGCTACGAAGAAGTGAAAGCCAAGGGCGAAGCGGCGCGCGAGCAGCGCCGGCTCGCCGCGCTGTGGAATTACGCCCAGGTCTCCGCGGCAGGCGGTACCCAACGTTCGGCGATGATCTACAGCAAGGATCCGGTGGACCTGGACGGCAGCGGTGCAAAGCCGGTGCAGTTGGTGTTCCGCGACCATCCCAAATGGAAGCGCAGCGCCTACCTGGTGTTGCAGGCCAGCGATTTCCGTTGCGCCGGAGGCTGCAACGTGAAAGTCGTGGCCGATGGCGGCGCTGCGAAGTCGATGGCCGCCTGGCGCCCCGATACCGACGAAGCGATCGCGATGTTCGTCACCGACTACAAAGGGTTGTGGCGGTTGGTCGGCAAGACGAAAGTCCTTTCGATTGAATTTCCGATCAAAGGCGGCGGCACGCGCACCGCTACTTTCGAAACCGGTGGCCTCGATGGCGCGCAGATGCCGGGTTGGAATTAATCGCCCACTCATAGCAAGTGCCGTGTCGACCTCCCCCTTTGAAAAAGGGGGAGGTAGGGGGATTTGCTCTTGCTTTGTCTTTGTTCCGCGCTTGCTCTAGCGAGAGGAAGATCAAAAGCAAATCCCCGGTAGCCCCTTTTTTCAAAGGGGGCACTCCGTGTTTGGCCTTTTTGTTCCGTCATTCAAGCTCTTTGCTCAGCGCGCATGACCATCACGCCATCCTCGGCCGGCGGGAGTATGCTTGGCTTCATGGCGAGCGCAAGCGCAATGAACGCGCCCGCCAAGGTGACGCGACGCCGGAAGCTCGCGTCAGGTACATCTGCGACGCAGCGCTGCATCGGACGGCGAGCCTGCGCCACGCGGAGGCGACCATGCTCTCTCCACGACTGCACCACTTCCTAGACGAGCGCCACGGCCACTACACCGCGCTCACCCACGAACGCACCATCACCGCGGACCAGACCGCGGCCGCGGCGAATATAGGCAGCCGGCATTTCGCCAAGACCGTGATGCTCAAGGTCGACGGCAAGCTGGCGATGATGGTGATGCCCGCCACCTACCGGGTCGACTTGTTGCGCCTGTCGCGCGCGATGGGCGGTAATCTGGTGGAACTCGCGCAGGAAGACGAATTCCGCGATGCGTTCCCGGATTGCGAACTAGGGGCGATGCCTCCGTTCGGCAATCTCTACGGCATGCCGGTCTATGTCGATTCGCGCCTGACCGGACAAGCCGAAATCGCTTTCAACGCCGGTTCGCACACGGATGTGGTGCGCATGCCCTACAGCGAGTTCGAACGGTTGGCGCAGCCGGAATTGCTCTGGCTGGCGCATGTGATGTGATCAGCAGGAGGTAGTGTAGGGCGGGTCTTGACCCTCCTTCAGGGATATCGCGAACTCTCTGAAGGCGGGTCAAGACCCGCCCTACGCGGATTGCGGATGATTACAGCGAATAGCCGAACTGCTGTTTGAACTGCTCGGCGAACTCTGCGTAGTCGAAGCGCTGGTTCTGGGTACCCGGGTGTTCGACTTTCAGCGCGCCCATCAGGTTGCCCATGCGGCCGATGGTCAACCAGTCGTAGCCCTTCTCGATGCCGAAGATCAGGCCTGCGCGGAACGCGTCGCCGCAGCCGGTGGGATCGGTGACGCGGCGTTCGTGCGCCGGCGGGATTTCGAAGGTCTTTTCCGGGGTGTGGATCTGCGAACCGTGCGGGCCGCGGGTGGTGATGTAGGCCTTGACCCGCTGCATGATCTCGTTTTCGCTCCAGCCGGTGCGTTCCTGCAGCAGGTTGGATTCGTAGTCGTTGACAGTGACGTAGTCGGCCTGTTCGATGAAATGGCGCAGTTCGGCGCCGTTGAACAGCGGCATGGCCTGTCCGGGATCGAAGATGAACGGGATGCCGGCTTCGGCGAATTCGGTCGCGTTCTGCAGCATGCCTTCGCGGCCGTCGGGGCTGACGATGCCGAAGCTGACACCGGGCACGTTCTTCACATGGTTCTCGTAGCTGCGCATCATCGCCCCGGGATGGAAGGCGGTGATCTGGTTGTTGTCCAGGTCGGTGGTGATGAAGGCCTGCGGGGTGAACAGCTCGTCGATCACCTTGACCTGGCTCATGTCGATGCCCTGCTCCACGAACCACTCGCGGTAGGGACCGAAATCCTGGCCCACGGTGGCCATCGGGATCGGCTCGCCGCCCAGCAGCTTGAGGTTGTAGGCGATGTTGCCGGCGCAGCCGCCGAATTCGCGGCGCATGCGCGGCACTAGGAACGACACGTTGAGGATGTGGACCTTGTCCGGGAGGATGTGGTTCTTGAACTGGTCCGGGAACACCATGATGGTGTCGTAGGCGAGGGAACCACAGATCAGTGCGGACATCGGGCAGTCTCTTCAATGAGGAAAGTCGCTCCCGGCGGGCCGGGCAACGGCCAGGCGTCGGCACCTTGGCGGCGCAAAGGGTAACGGCTGGGACAGGTGCAGACCAGCGCGCGCGAACTGCGGGGCGTATGAACGATCGCGGCGGATGTCGCGAAACACTGGAAATAGTACGGTTTTCCCCAGATTTTCCCTTGCCGCACCCCGGGGCGGTTGTTAGTCTAGCGAACCCCCGAATTCCCCACCGCGCGGACTTTGCGCCGCGTCGGCACAGCAGGACTCTTCCCTCGATGTTCTTCAAGAAACTCCGCGGCATGTTCTCCAACGACCTGTCCATCGACCTGGGCACGGCCAACACCCTGATCTACGTACGCGGGCAGGGCATCGTCCTCAACGAACCTTCGGTAGTCGCCGTGCGCCAGGACCGCGCTTTCGGGGGCACCCGTACCGTGGCCGCCGTCGGCGCCGAGGCCAAGCAGATGCTGGGCCGCACCCCGGGCAATATCACCACCATCCGCCCGATGAAAGACGGCGTTATCGCCGATTTCACCTACACCGAGGCGATGCTGAAGTACTTCATCAAGAAGGTGCACAAGTCGCGCTTCCTGCGTCCCAGCCCGCGCGTGCTGGTATGCGTGCCGGCCGGTTCCACCCAGGTGGAGCGGCGCGCGATCAAGGAGTCGGCGGAAGAAGCCGGCGCTCGCGACGTCTACCTGATCGAGGAGCCCATGGCGGCGGCCATCGGCGCCGGCATGCCGGTCACCGAGGCGCGCGGCTCCATGGTCATCGACATCGGCGGCGGCACCACCGAGGTCGCGGTGATCTCGCTGAACGGCATCGTTTACTCGCAGTCGGTGCGCATCGGCGGCGACCGCTTCGATGAGGCCATCACCAATTACGTGCGCCGCAACCACGGCATGCTGATCGGCGAGGCCACGGCCGAACGCATCAAGCTGCAGATCGGCTGCGCCTATCCGCAGCCGGAAGTGCAGGAACTGGAGATCTCCGGCCGCAATCTGGCCGAGGGCGTGCCGAAGATGATCAAGATCACTTCCAACGAGGTGCTCGAGGCGCTGCACGAACCGCTGGCCGGCATCGTCAGTGCGGTCAAGCTGGCCCTGGAGCAGACCCCGCCGGAGCTGTGCGCCGATGTGGCTGAGCGCGGCATCGTGCTCACCGGCGGCGGCGCGCTGCTGCGCGACATGGATCGCCTGATCTCCGAGGAAACCGGCCTGCACGTGCAGGTGGCCGACGATCCGCTGACCTGCGTGGCCCGCGGCGGCGGTCGCGCGTTGGAGTTGGTGGACATGCACGGCAACGAGTTCTTCGCCCCCGAATAAAATGCATCGCGTGGGAGCAGCCGCTCCCACGATTTCTGCACGCGGTTCGCACAACTTCTGCGGCAATCACCGATACTGCCGCTTCTCGTTTTCCTCCCATCCGAACCCCGATACGTGCCGTCCTACGCCGGTCCTCCCGTCACTGCCCGTCCAGGCGAAGTCGCCAGCACGCTCAGGCTATTGGGATACCTGGCGTTGGCCATCGCGCTGGTCATCTTCGATCACCGTGGCGGCTGGCTTTCGCAGTTCCGCGTGCAGGCCAACGTCGCCACCCAGCCTTTGTGGTGGCTGGCTGGGCTACCCGGACGGCTGGGCACGCGCATGCAGGACGATGCCGGCACCCGTACCCGCCTGACCACGGAAAACCGCAACCTGCGCAATGAGCTGCTGATCGCCAACGCGCGCCTGACCCGCCTGCAAACGGCCGCTGCCGACAATGCGCAACTGCGTGCGTTGCTGGGCGCCGCCGAAAGTCGCGGCCTGGACGTGCAGCTCGCTCCGATCCTCAACATCGATCTCGACCCGACCCGCCAGCGTCTGGTGCTGGATGCGGGCAGCAGCGATGGCGTGCATGTGGGTCAGGCGGTGATCGACGCCGGCGGTTTGATGGGGCAGGTCATCGAAGCTACCCCGTCCCATTCCACCGTGCTGCTGCTGACCGACCCCGACCACGCGGTGCCTGTGGTGGTGGTGCGCAATGGCGTACGCCTGATCGTGTACGGCCGTGGCGATCATCTGGAACTGTCCGATGTGCCGCTCAATACCGACGTGAAGATCGGGGACGTCATCGTCAGCTCTGGGCTGGGCGGACGGTTTCCGGCCGGCTTTCCAGTGGGAACGGTGACCGGCCTGCGTCCCGACGACAGCCGCGCGTTCCTGGTCGGCGAACTCAGGCCCGCCGCGCAGCTCAATCGCGGGCGCGACGTACTCCTGCTGCGTTCGGCGCCGAAGGCGTTGATAAGGAATAGGGAATCGGCAATGGGCGAAGCCGCCGCGTCGAGCCCCTCTCCCGACGGGAGAGGGGTTGGGGAGAGGGTACGGGGTGAAGCGAATGCTGGTGCTGGTGCTGGCGTTGGAACGTCTTCGCCCGCGGTCGAAAATGCGAATGCACCGACGTCTGCAGCTTCCCGTGTAAACCGTACGCTCACCCCAACCCCTCTCAGCCCTGCACAACCCTACGGGGCGCCGGCGGGAGAGGGGCTTGAAACCAAGCCTGCAAACCCAGTCCCGGCAACTCCGCAGGAGCCCACCCGATGAGCCGGCCACGCAGAGGTTGGATCATGCCGGTGAGCATCATCATCGCGCTGCTGCTGGGCTTGTTGCCCTTGCCTGGCTTGTTGCAGCCGCTACGCCCTTATTGGCTGGCGCTGATCTTGGCTTATTGGGTTATCGAAGCGCCGGATAGCGCCGGGCTAGGTTTCGCTTTCACGGTCGGCATCATCGCCGACCTGATGTTCGGTGCGTTGCTCGGCGAACAGGCGCTGCGCCTGGTGATCATGACCTTCATCCTGCAGCGGTTCCGCGCCCGCCTGCGCTTCTTCCCGATGTCGCAGCAAGCGCTGGCGATCGGGGTGCTGCTGCTCAACGATCGGGTGGTGACCGGCGCCGTGCATCTGGCGCTAGGGGAGCCGGCGTTGCCCTGGAACTACTGGTGGGCGCCGGTGTTGGGCATGTTGCTGTGGCCGCCGCTGTTTGTGATGCTGGATGCGCTGCGCCTGGGCAAGCGCCAGTAATCATGCGGCCCGTCCGCCGACCGTCGAAGAATCCGCATGCGGAAGCCGAACAGTTCCGTCGCCGCGCGGCGCTCGGTTTCATCATGGTCGCGGTCGCGCTGCTGGGCTTGGCCGGGTGGTACTTCAAGCTGCAGGTGCTCGACCACACCGAGTACGCGACGCTGTCCGAGGCCAATCGCATCAAACCCAAACCGGTGGTGCCCGGCCGCGGCACCATCTTCGACCGCAAAGGCCGGCTGCTAGCAGAAAACGTGCCTGCGTTCCGGCTTGAGGTGATGCCGGAGAAGGCCGGCGATCCGAAAAAGCTGGTCGCTGAGCTGGGCAAGATTTTCGTTCTCACACCGGAAGACATCGAGCGTTTCGAGGCCACTCGCAAGGCGACCCGGGGGTTTCGGCCGATCACGCTGAAGTTGCGGGTCAGCGAGGAAGAGATGGCGCGTTTCGCGGTGGATCGCTGGCGCTTTCCCGGGGTGGAGCTAGAGCCCTATCTGACCCGCCGCTATCCCTATGGCGACTTGTTCGGGCATATCGTGGGTTACGTGGCGCGCATCGACGACAAGGACCTGGAAACCCTGGGTGAAGGCAATGCCGCCTTGACCCACATCGGCAAGACCGGCCTCGAGCGTTATTACGAGGACGTACTGCGCGGCAAGATCGGCTACGAGCAGGTCGAAACCAACGTCGAGGGCCGTGCGCTGCGCACGGTGGGACGCGTGCCGGCCCAGGCGGGCTCGGACCTGCGGCTGAGCGTGGATGCCAACCTGCAACTTGCCATGGTGCAGGCTTTCGGCGAACTGGAGGGCTCGGCGGTCGCCCTGGACCCGCGTACCGGCGAAGTGCTGGCCATGGTCAGCCTGCCCAGTTACGACCCCAACCTGTTCGTCAACGGCATCTCGCACGCTGACTTCAACGCATTGAACAGCAACCCTTCGCGCCCGCAGTTCAACCGGCTGGTGCTGGGCGGGGTGGCGCCGGGTTCCACCATCAAACCGCTGACCGCGTTGGCCGGGCTGGACAGTGGTTTGCGCAGACCCGAAGACAAGGTCCTGTCTACTGGCATGTTCCGCCTGCCCGGCATGAAGGGCCGCGGCTGGGGCGATTCCCACCGCGGCGGCCACGGCTGGACCGATGCACGCAAATCGATCGCCGATTCGGTCAATACCTATTACTACCGCCTGGCACTGGACATGGGCGTGGAACGCTACGACACGTATCTGAAGAAGTATGGTTTCGGCGCACCCACCGGGATCGACCTGATGGGCGAGATCGACGGGATCCTGCCGTCGCCGGCGGCCAAGCTGAAGCTCAACAAGGAGCGCTGGTATCCCGGCGATCTGGTCAACGCGTCCATCGGACAGGGCATGTGGAAGGTGACCCCGCTCCAGCTCGCGCGCGGCACCGCCGCACTGGCCGACCACGGCATGTTGCGTCGCCCCCATCTCGTCGCCGCGCAACGCAGCGGTTTCGATTCGCCCTGGCAACCGTTACCGCAACCGGCGCCCATCCGCATCACCGACCATCCTGAGAACCTGCGTGTGGTTCAGGAAGGCATGGAAATGACGGTCAACGGCCCCGGCGGCACCGCGCGCAGAGTCGCCCTCGGCGCGCCTTATCGTATGGCCGGTAAAACCGGCACCGCGCAGGTAGTCAACCGCAGCGCCTATGCGGTAGACCCTCGGTCACTGCCCATGCACAGGCGCCACCGCGCGCTGTTCATCGCTTATGCGCCGGCCGAAAACCCGACCATCGCCATTGCCATTGCGATTGAAGGCGGCGGCTTCGGTGCCGACACCGCCGCGCCGATCGCGCGCAAGGTCTTCGATGCGTGGCTGCTGGGCAAGATGCCGGAAGTGCCGGAGACGGAGAAGGCAGAACCGGGAACGGTCGCAACTGCCTCGAGCCCCTCTCCCCCCGGGGTTGGAGTGAGGGTAGGGGATGAGGCGAATGCAGGCACTCGCGTCGTACCCAACTCGCCCGCGCTCGAAAACGTCAATGCAACAACCTCGGCCGCTCCACGTGTAAACCGTACCCTCACCCCAACCCCTCTCAGCCCTGCACACCCCTCCGGGGCGCCGCCGGGAGAGGGGCTTAAGCCCAAGCCGCAGGAGCCCCAGCCATGAGCGAGATTCTGCGCTGGCTGACGGATCTGGTCCGTTATTTCCTGCGGACCCTGGATTGGCCGCTACTGTTGGCGCTCAGCGCGTTGATGGGTATCGGTCTGGCTGTGCTGTACAGCGCCGGTGGCGAAACACAGGGCACTCGGCTGATGCTGGCGCAGGGCGCGCGTTTTGTGGTCGGCTTGGCGGCGATGTGGGGCCTGTCGCGGGTGACGCCGACGCGCTTGCGCGCATGGACACCAGGCATTTTTCTGGTCTCGTTGCTGCCGTTGATCCTGGTGTTGTTCATCGGCAGCGGCAAGCACGGCAATCACTGGATCGACCTGAAGCTGTTCTATTTCCAGCCCTCGGAACTGATGAAGCTCAGTTTGCCGATGATGATGGCCTGGTTTCTGCACCGCGAACCGTTACCACCGCGCTTGCGCACCGTGCTGGCGGCAGGGTTGCTGGTCGGCGTGCCGACCGGACTGATCCTGCTGCAGCCCGATTTCGGTACCGGCATGCTGGTTGCGGCCAGCGGCGTATTCGCACTGCTGCTCGCCGGATTGCCATGGTGGTGGGTGGGCGTGGCAGTAGGCGGGGTGTCGGCTGCGGCGCCGGTGGCATGGCTGTGGTTCCTGCGTCCTTATCAAAAGGATCGCATCCTGACCTTCCTCAATCCCGAAAACGATCCGCTGGGCACCGGTTGGAACATCATCCAGTCCAAGATCGCCATCGGCGGCGGCGGCATGACTGGAAAGGGCTGGGGCGAAGGCACCCAGTCGCACCTCAACTTCCTGCCCGAGCACACCACCGACTTCATCTTCGCGGTGCTGTCCGAGGAGTTCGGCTGGATCGGCGTGGCCGTAGTGTTGGCGCTGTACTTGTTCGTGATCGGCCGTTGCCTGTGGATCGCCATCGATGCGCGGGATACCTATTCGCGCTTGATCGCCGGCACCATCGGGCTTTCGTTCTTCGTCTATGTGATCGTGAACGGCGGCATGATTTCCGGCCTGTTGCCGGTCGTGGGCGTGCCGATGCCATTGCTGAGTTACGGCGGGACCTCGGCGGTATCGCTGCTGGCCGGGTTGGGATTGGTGATGTCGGTCCGCGCGCATCGTCCGGTGCACGGATATTGAGTAAGCACCTATCCACCAATGGATGCATCCATTGATGAATAGGTGAAAGCGCCGCCACTGCTTTCCCCCTTTGAAAAAGAGGGCTACGACGGATTTGCTTTTGATCTTGCTTGTTGATGAGCAACCAGCAAAACAGAACCACATCAGGAGCAAGAGCAAATCCCCCTCAGTCCCCCTTTCCAAAGGGGGAGGTCTTGCAGGACCGCCGCTGCGAGAAGAAGTTGCTCTCGCACTATTCACTCTTCCTCGCAACACGCATGCTACCCTCGGCGCCGATGACCCGAACCGCTCTTTTCTGTCTGTTTACCCTTGGCCTCGTAGCATGCGCGACGCCGGTGAAGTCCCCGACGCCGGCGCAGCAAACGGCCGCCGAGCCGGTGACTCCCAACTCCGCGAAAGGCCCTGCGGAGGCTTCCGTGGAAGCCCTGCCGGCCAATGCGCCTATCGATCCGATTCCTGTCCCTTTCGAGGTCGCGCGAGCCGATTTCGTGCGCGATACAGCGGCCAAATACGGCATCGCGCCCGCCACGATCGAAGCCACGCTGTCGCAGGCGCAGTTCCTCGACAACGTGGTGTCGTTGATGTCGCGACCGGCCGAGCGGACCAAGACTTGGGCCGAATATCGCCCCAATTTCATTACCGAATCGCGCATCGAGGGCGGGCGCGCCTTCCTCGCCACACATCGCGATGAATTGCAGCGCGTGCAGGCACGCACCGGTGTGCCTGCCGAGATCATCGTCTCCATCATCGGCGTGGAAACCAGCTACGGCGGGTTCACCGGCAACACGCGGGTGATCGATGCCTTGTACACGCTCGCGTTCCGCTATCCGCGCAGCGGCAATCCCGGGCGCGCGGCCTATGAATACAAGCGCGAGCAGTTCTTCCGCGACGAACTGGCGCAGCTGTTCGCGCTCGGCCGCGAGGAAAACCTGGATATCGCCAGCCTGACCGGCAGCTATGCCGGCGCGATGGGCCTTGGCCAGTTCATGCCCTCCAGCTATCGCGAATTCGCGGTGGACGGCAATGGCGACGGCCGCCGCGACCTGTTCAACAGTTACGACGACGTGTTTTCCTCCATCGCCAACTATTTCCTGAAGAAGGGCGGCGAACGCGGCGGTTGGGTGCGCGATGGCGCGGTCGTCGCACGCGCGGAACTGCAGCCGGGTTACGCGGAGTTCAATCCCGAGAGCTGGACGCCCGACTACACGCTGGCCGACTTGGCCCAGCGCGGATACCGTCCGCTGGATCCGGTTGCGCCCGATGCCACCGCCACCCTGGTCTCGCTGGAAGGCAGTGCCGGCAAGCAGTACTGGCTGGGCTTCCAGAACTATTACGCCATCACCCGCTACAACAATTCCAAGATGTACGCGATGGCCGTCTACCAGCTGTCGCAGGCCATCGCCGGCAAAGAGATTCCACCGGCATGAGGTGGCTGGCGCTGCCGTTGATGGCGCTCACGCTTGCGGCTTGCAGCAGCGCACCGAAGAAGTCTTCTCCTCCGCCCTCGTCGGCCGACGCCGGCCGGCGTGCGCAACCCCCGGTGCCGACACAAACGAACGCTGCGGGCTGCACGCAGAAATACTCGCCGGCGCAGGAAGACCTGAGCAAACGCGGCGACTACCAGGCCGGCGGGCTGTATGCGCCGCATGTCCCCGATACCACGCCCGACCACGTTCCCGATGTGGATTGCATCGCCGAGCCGCTGGTCACCAGCGAGCCGCGTTCGGCCATCGGCAACCGCTCCCCTTACAGCGTATTGGGCAAGAAGTACGAAGTGATGCAGCGTGTCGACGGTTACGTGGAGCGCGGCACCGCGTCGTACTACGGCAACAAGTTCCACGGCCGCCGCACCTCCAACCAGGAGGTGTACGACATGTACGCCTTCACCGCCGCCCACAAAACCCTGCCGCTGCCGAGCTTCGCGCGCGTCACCAACCTGGACAACGGCAAGTCGGTGGTGGTGCGCGTCAACGATCGCGGACCTTTCCACGATGGCCGCGTCATCGACCTTAGCTATGCCGCTGCGGTCAAGCTGGGCATCACCCAGCGGGGAACTGGCAATGTGGAAGTACGCGCGCTGACCAGCGCCGATCAGGGCAGCATGCTGGCATCCGCTCCCGCTGCGGTGAAGACCACGATCGCCACCGGCGTACCCACGCGCATCGCCACCGGCAAACCGACACCGATGGACGAACTAGTCGACAATTTGCCCAAGCAAGCGCTGGCGACCGCCACCGACGACGATGCGCCGTCCGATCCTTCGCAGCCCTGGCGCTATCACGTCACCCCGCAGTTGGACAAAAAACCCACTGCCGACGAATTCGACGCCTGGATGAGCTCGCGCGGCGTGCGCGTCGCCACCGGCAAGCCCGCTGCGGTGGAGAACCGGCCCGCATCTGCCGCGCCCGCTGCGGTGGAAGTGGCACGTGCCGCGCCGCCGGCCGCTGCCGCGCGCCCTGCCTCGATGCCGACGCGTCCCAATGGAGACGTGCAGCTGCAGGTGGCCAGTTTCGCCAGCCGCGAGAACGCCGACCGCGCCTTGGCCAGATTGAGTGCCGCCGGCATCGCCCGCGCCAGCCTGAGCGATGTCGCCAGCAATGGCCGTACCCTCTGGCGTCTGCGCGTAGACGCCGCCGACCAGGCGGCCGCCACGGAACTTGCCGGTCGTATCGCAGGCCTGGGATTTGGCCAGCCGCAGGTAGTTCGCGAATAGCCGTCCAAACGGGCGTGTTCGCTGCTGCGGACCGCCTACCCAGCACCGACACCTCAAGCTTCAACCCGTACAATTTCCTTCTTTCATCGGCCCCGGCCTTCCTGGAGTTAGCAGCAAATGAAGTTTCGTTTCGCAATCGCCGCGCTGGCCACCGTTACGGTCGGCCTGGCTTTCGCCCAGACTCCCGCGCCCCAGCCCGTGCCGCAACCTGCCGCACCCGCGGCGGCCACGGCGCCAGTGGCCGTCCCGCCTGCCCCCAAGCCTGCGGGAACCGCCTGGGTGCTGATGGACTACACCACCGGTCAGGTGTTGGCGGGAGAGAACTATAACGAACGCGTAGAGCCGGCCAGCATCACCAAGGTGATGACCTCTTACACGCTGGCCGCCGAACAGAAGAACGGCAAGATCAAGCCCGACGACCAGGTCATGCTGAGCGAACGCGCCTGGCGCGAGGGCGGCGCGGGCACCGACGGCAGCTATAGCGGCTTCGCCGTCAACCAGACCGCCAAGCTCGTCGACATGGAAAAAGGCATGGCGGTGCAATCGGGCAACGATGCGGCTATCGCATTGGCCGAACACGCTGCCGGCAGTGAGGAAGCCTTCGCCGCGCTGATGAACAATTACGCCGCCAAGATCGGTATGAAGGGCTCGCACTTCGTCAATGCGCATGGCCTGTCGGCGCCGGAGCACTATTCCACCGCCTACGATCTGGCGTTGCTGGGGCAGGCATTGATCCGCGACTATCCGGACACCTACGCCTTCAACAAGATCAAGGAATTCACTGTAGGCACCATCACCCAGCCCAACCGCAACCTGCTGTTGTGGCGCGACTCCGCGGTGGACGGCATCAAGACCGGCCACCATTCGGGCGCGGGCTATTGCCTGATGAGTTCGGCCAAGCGCGGCGACCAGCGCCTGATCGCGGTGGTGATGGGCTCCACTTCGGAAAAGCAGCGCGCCGACGACAGCATGGCGCTGTTGAACTGGGGCTTCCGCTTCTTCGAAACCCACCGCCTCTACGAATCCGGCAAGGTCATCGCCCAGCAGCGCGTCTGGAAAGGCACCACCAAGCAGGTGCAGCTGGGCGTTGCGCAACCGTTGTTGGTGGGTGTGCCGCGCGGCCGCTATGCGGACCTGAAGCCTTCCATGGACGTGCCCAAGGTCTTGGTGGCGCCATTCAAGAAAGGCCAGACCGTCGGCACGGTCAAGGTCAGCCTGGACGGCAAGTTGGTGGCGCAGGCGCCGCTGGTCGCGCTCAACGAAGTGGAAGAAGGCGGATTCTTCCGCCGCCTGTGGGACAGCTTCTGGATGTGGTGGGAGTCGGAGTGATCCGCCTGCCATGACCCATGGAAAGCCGGCGCAAGCCGGCTTTTCTCGTTTCTGGGGCCACAGTTTTCCGCGAAGTGGCCGAGGTAGTCAGGAACCCGCGTTCCTACGACTGTTCCGGTGCTGATTACGGACCGGTGTCCGGCGCGGGCGTCCGCAGCGCCGACTCCGGCGTTCATGCATTCTTTATTTGGGGAAGGTTCGATGACTATCAATATTTCCAGGCACGCGGCCCTGGCCGCAGGCGTGTTCGGTTTGGCCCTGGCCGCAGCTTCGGCGCCGGCGCTGGCGCAACGCCAGAGCGCGCAGGAGCAGCGCAAAGAACAGACCGCGCAAATTCCGACCTGTGCCAAACGCCTCGGCACCATCTCAGTGATCGAACCGGAAGATGCGACCAACTGGTGGAGCGGCCAGCAGTTGCCAGCGCCGTCCAAGCTGATCAAGGTCTTCGTCACCAAGTCGCGCTGCTTCACCCTGGTCGACCGCGGCGCCGGCATGAACGCGGCCATGGGCGAACGCGCGCTGGCCTCCAGCGGCGAATTGCGTGGCCGTTCCAACATCGGCAAGGGCCAGATCAAGGCGGCCGATTATGTGCTGGTGCCGGATCTGATCGCGCAGAACAACGACGCCGGCGGCAATGCGATCGGCGGGTTGCTCGGCGGCCTGATCGGCGGTGATGTTGGCCGAATCGCGGGCGGCTTGAATTTCAAGAAGAAGACCGCCGATGTGGTCCTGACCGTCACCGATGTGCGCTCGTCCGAGCAAGTGGCCATGGCCGAGGGCAACGCCAAAAAGACCGATATCGGCTGGGGCGCCAGCGCCGGACTGTTCGGCGGCAGCGGTTGGGGCGAGGCGGGCGCTTCCGGCTACGCCAACACCGAGTTGGGCCAGGTCATCACCCTGGCGTATCTGCAGGCCTACACCGACATCATCAGCCAACTGGGCGGCTTGCCGGACAACGCCTCGGCCGCCAACGTCACCCAGGCTCTTACGGTGACCAGGTCTGCGCGCCTGCTGGCCAATTCCAAGGGCACCGGAAAGGCTGTGCGCACGTTGGATCCGGGCATGATGTTGTACCCGACCGGCAACAAGGACGGGATGATGTGGGAAGTGGAAGACGAGCTGGGCAACAAGGGCTGGGTCAATTCCACCATGACCGAGCTCTCGCGCTGAATCAACTTAAGAGAAGGTGGTTTCTTCCTCCGTCTACGAGGACAAATTCGACGCGGTGGGAGCCGGAGCGATTCCCGCCCTCCATGGTTCAGAAGCAGAGTTGGCATTCTCCGCAATCTCTACGCGCAAGCACTTGTAAGTGTGAGATATATCGCGTTTTTCCTAGGGTTGTGCGCACGCAGCGGCGATGATTTACCATCGGTAAGACACTCGGAAGATCATGTGAGATCTACGGTGCCGCTCAACTCAACCACTATGGAAGGATCGCTTTATGAGCAAGGGATACTCGCGCGTTTTTACTGTGGCTATGCTGGTCTTGTTCTCCGTTGCCGCGCACGCGGGCTCGGCAGATCTGCGTCAGTTCGAGCCAGCGCAGCTCAAGCAAAACATCATCATCGGTAAAACCACAAGCAGTCAGATCAAAGTGATTTACGGGAACCCCGATAGCATCTCCCGGGCGCCGGCCTCCCAGGGCGGATATGACACAGAGTGGACCTACGACAAGAACGAAAGCGATACGGCTGGCGGAAAAGCGCGCAAGTCGGTAATGGGCCGCATGCGGAGTTTGCTCCCGTTCTCCAGCAACACCGGTACGGCCGCCGACGTGGCGGTTGAACAAGGTGCAGGAGATCGAAATACCAAACGTTATGTCCTGCATATCGAGTACGACAAAAAGGGTGTAGTCACGGATTACGCCGTATCTGAATCCAACGAGAAGAAAAGTATCGACGAATAAACAAGGCCAGGAGGCAAAGAGCAGGGGCGTACGAAGCAAGACGGGTGATTTTTCGACTAGGGCCGCATGCGAATGCGGCCTTTTTCATAGTCGGCCCGACGTGGGAGCGGCGTTCCGCCGCGAGCTCTGCTTTTGATTTCGGGCTTGGCACAGGACCGGACAAAAATTCGCGGCGGGACGCCGCTCCCACGGCCGTTCTCACCGCAACACTTGGGTTTAGGCCAAAACGGCCCAATAATCGCGATATGGAAATCAAATCTGACAACCCCGACCACGGCTTCCAGTTCCCCGGCACGTTCGAGCTCAGTGCCATGGGTTCGGCCGACGGTGGGCTGGAAACCGAACTGCCGCGCCTGCTGGTCGCTGCCGGTATCGAAGTGCTGGAGGAAAGCATCAGCTGGAAGCATTCCTCCAACGGCAAATACGTCTCGGTGCGCATCGGCTTCCGTGCCGATGATCGCGCCCAGTACGACGCCGCCCACCACGCATTGCGCGCGCATCCGGAAGTGAAGTGGACGATATGACCGCGTCGCCGGCCCGCGTGCGCGAGCTCGGCCGCCAGTCCTACGAACCGGTATGGCGCGCGATGCAGCGTTTCACCGATGCGCGCGACGAAACCACCGACGACGAGATCTGGCTGGTGGAGCACGAACCGGTGTTCACCCTGGGCCAGGCCGGCAAGCCGGAACACGTGCTGGCCGCCGGCGATATCCCCGTCATCCACGTGGACCGCGGCGGTCAAGTGACCTATCACGGACCCGGGCAGATCGTGGCCTATCCGCTGTTCGACCTGAAACGCATGAAGGTCGGCGTGCGCGAATACGTCCACCGGATCGAACAAGCCATCATCGACACCGCGGCAGAATGGAACATCCACGCAGAGCGCAAAGAAGGCGCGCCCGGTGTCTATGTCGCAGGCGCCAAAGTCGCAGCGCTCGGGATCCGCGTGCGCCGCGGATGCACCTTCCATGGCCTGGCATTCAACGTCGGCATGGACCTGGAACCGTTCCATCGCATCAATCCCTGCGGCTACCAGGGCCTGGAAGTCACCACGCTGTCCGATCTGGGCGGACCATCCGGCATGGACGCGGTCAAGCCGGTGCTGCTGGAGAATCTGGCCCGACAGTTCGGACTTCGACTGCGGACCGAGGCGGAAATGCCGGACCTGTCGCGGGCCGCATAAACGCCCGTTCATGTTTTCGGGGCAACCCGTGACCCGGACATGACCTGTAGCGCGGGTTTCACTACCTAGTAACCGTGTCTTCTGTATCCAAGCACTATCTGAAGCGAAAGGTGAGTGCTATGTCCATCGTCAACGCATTGGCTGGAATCGCGGTTAAGGACATCGATGCGGCCGTGGTCTGGTACGAACAGATACTTGGGCCGGCGTCGCGTCCGATGGACGAAGTGGCCGAATGGCAGCTTCCCAACGGCGGATGCGTCCAGGTCTTCGAGGACGGCATTCGCGCAGGCTTGTCGTCGGTGACGCTGGTGGTGGAGGATCTGGATCGCGAAATCGCCGGCCTGGAATCCAAAGGCATACGTATCGGCGAGAAATCCAGATCCGATCTGGTGGACGTGGCGATCGTGCAGGACCAGGACGGCAACCAGGTCGTGTTCGCGCATGCCAAGAGCGATGCGCTTGTGAGCTGAACGGCGTTGGGCCTTGGTTTTTTCAGGCCGCTACAGAGCCCGCCGCTGATCTGCCGAGTCCCGCGACCGGCCTGCCTTTACAATAGGCGCATGCCCGTCGCGCCTCTTTCCACCGATTCCCTGCGCCTGTCCGTCGCCCCGATGATGGACTGGACCGACAGCCACTGCCGTGTGTTCCATCGGTTGCTGGCGCCGCGCGCGCGTCTGTATACCGAGATGGTGCACGCCAACGCGGTGTTGCAGGGCGATCGCGCACGGCTGCTGGCGCGCGACCCGGTCGAAAACCCCGTGGCCCTGCAATTGGGCGGCAGCGACCCTGCATTGCTGGCTGGCGCAGCGCGAGTGGGGCAGGAACATGGGTTCGACGAAATCAACCTCAACGTCGGCTGCCCCTCCGACCGCGTGCAGGCCGGCCGTTTCGGAGCCTGCCTGATGAAAGAGCCCACGCTGGTCGCCGACAGCGTATCGGCCATGGTCGCGGCTGTGGACATTCCAGTCACCGTGAAATGCCGGCTGGGCGTGGATGAGGAAAACGACTACGACCGTTTCGCCGGCTTCATCGATACCGTGGCCAGCGCGGGTTGCCGCATCTTCTTCGTGCACGCACGCAACGCGTGGCTGAAGGGCCTTTCGCCCAAGCAAAATCGCGAAGTGCCGCCGCTGCGCTACGACTGGGCATACCGGATTAAGCGTGAGCGCCCGGATCTCATGATTGCGGTCAATGGCGGTATCGCGACCGTGGAAGATTCGCTGCTGCATCTGCAGCACGCCGACGGAGTGATGCTGGGCCGCGCGGCCTATCACGATCCCTATCTGCTGCATCGCTTGGATGCGGCTCTGTCCGGCGGGGAAACGCTGCCGCGCGCACAACTGCTGCGCGCAATGCGCCCTTATGTGGAGAGCAGGCTCGATCAGGGCCTGGCGCTGAAGCACATCGCGCGGCATCTGCTGGGATTGTTCCATGGACAACCCGGTGGCCGCGCATTCCGCCAGGTGCTGAGCGAAGGCGCGCATCGTAATGGCGCGGATTGGGCGCTGGTGGAGCAGGCCATCGCGGCGACCGAATCGCGGATGCAGTCTGCGGCGTGATTGCCCGCGAGGCTTTCGCTGTCAGCAGGGACTTCGAGCCGGGACTTCAATTAGGCGGGCAGTACGTACTATGATCGGAGCAGAAGCCAGGAGGCCAGGCCATGACGGAATACAGCCATACGCTACTCGTCCGCGGACGCTATCAGATCGTCGCCCTTACCGAGGAAGCGCAATTCGATCCGGCGGACGTAACCGGTTACGCCGTTTTGTCGTCGGCAGGCGCCAAACTGCGGCACGAGGTCAGCCTTGAAGACGCACGCGATTGGGCGGACCGGCTGATCGAGGAAGAAAGCGCGCAGCGCAGCGATCCGCCGGCATCGGTCAAACCGAAAAAGCGCCGGCGCTAAGCTCGCAGGCCACGGAAGAAAGAACAAGACAAGGAGTTGCAGGTGGACAGTAAAAAGCTCGTTTTCGCGTTGTTCGCCTTGCTGGCGTTCCTGCTGGCCGGGCTGTATCTGTCCGGCTATTTAGCGCTGCTGCTGCTCAAGCTAGATACGGGCCTGTTGAAGTGGAACACCTACCTCGACTACTGGAAAGCATTGGACCTGCCCCAGGTGCAGCGTTACGCGGGCAAGATCAAAGTGGCCGGCTACCTGGGTTTCGGTTTGCCCCTGCTGGTGTGGCTGGCATTGCTGGTCCTGGTGCTCAAGCCGGCCAAGCAGTCGATGCACGGCGATGCGCGTTTCGCCGGTGCGGGCGACCTGGCCAAGCATGGCCTGTTCAAGCAGTCCGACAACGGCATCGTGGTCGGCAAGTTCAACGGCAAGCTGGTGCGCCTAAGCGGGCAGCAGTTCGTGATCCTGGCCGCGCCTACGCGCTCCGGCAAGGGCGTGGGCATCGTCATCCCCAACCTGCTGGATTACCAGGAATCGATGGTGGTGCTGGACATCAAACAGGAGAACTTCGACCTGACCAGCGGTTGGCGCGCCAGCCAGGGCCAGGAAATCTATCTGTTCAATCCTTTCGCCGAAGATCGCCGCACGCACCGCTGGAACCCGCTGAGCTACGTCTCGCAGGACCCGGCCTTCCGTATCTCCGATCTGCAGAGTATCGCCGCCATGCTGTATCCGGATGGCTCGGACGACCAGAAGTTCTGGGTCAGCCAGGCGCGTAATGCATTCACCGCCTTTGCCCTGTACCTGTTCGAGAATTTCGACGAACAGCACGGGCAGGGATATCCCAAGGAATTCCTGTCGTTTCCGACGCTGGGCGGCATCTATCGATTGTCCTCCGGCGATGGCAGCGAGTTGAAGGCCTATCTGCAGAAGCTGTCGAAACAGCCGTTTCTGAGCAATCATGCCAAGACCGCTTTCGCCAATATGCTGTCGCAGGCAGAGGAAACCTTCGCCTCCATCCTGGGCACCTTCAAAGAGCCGCTCAACGCTTTCATCAACCCGGTGCTGGACGCCGCCACCAGCGCCAACGACTTCCTGCTCACCGACGTGCGCAAGAAGAAGATGACCATCTACATCGGCATCCAGCCCAACAAGCTGGCCGAGAGCCGGCTCATCGTGAACCTGTTCTTCAACCAGATCATCAACCTCAACACCAAGGAACTGCCGCAGAGCAATCCGCAGCTCAAGCACCAGTGCCTATTGCTGATGGACGAATTCACCGCCATCGGCAAGGTCGAGATCATCGCCTCGGCGGTGTCCTATATGGCCGGCTACAACATCCGCCTGTTGCCCATCATCCAGAGCATGTCGCAGCTCGACGCCACTTACGGCAAGGACGTCTCGCGCACCATCATCACCAACCATGCACTGCAGATCATCTACGCCCCGCGCGAACAGCAGGACGCCAACGACTATTCCGACATGCTGGGCTACACCACGGTGCGCAAACGCAACCGCTCGCAGTCGCACGGCGCGCAGGGCAGCGTGTCGTTCAGCGAGTCGGAAGAGAAGCGTGCGCTGATGTTGCCGCAGGAACTGAAGGCGATGGGATTCGACAAGGAGGTGTTCCTGTACGAAGGCATCCCGCATCCGGTGAAATGCGACAAGATCAAGTACTACCAGGACAGCTATTTCACCCAGCGCCTGATGCCCAAGGTGACCGTTCCCACGCTCCGTTTTTGAAGCATTGCGCGTGGAGGCGCGTGGCCTGGCCTGCAACGGCTTTGCGTTTACGGTAAGGTAACGTTGCCGATATCCAAGCTCCCATGAAAACCAACGCCGTGATCCGTCCGGCCCGCCTGGCCGATGCCGCCGACCTGTCGGCGTTGATGCGCCGGACTTTCATCGCGGCCAATGGCCATTGCAGCAGCCCGGAGAACGTGGCCGATTTCCTGGATGCGGCCTATACGCCTGAGTTGCAGGCGCGCGAGATACGCGACCCGGATACGCTCACGGTGCTCGTGGAGCAGGACGGGCAATGGGCTGGCTTCGCGCAGCTGCGTTGGGGTTCCACGCCACCGCCGGTAGTGGGTTTGCTGCCGACGGTGGAATTGGGCCGCATCTATCTGGACTCAGCCTTCCATGGTCGCGGCCTCGCCGCGCAACTGGTCGCCAATCTGCTAGCGGCCGCCAGCCTACGCGGTTCGCGTTCGGTATGGCTCAACGTGTGGCAGGAAGCGGCGCAAGCGATCCGCTTCTACCAGAAGCACGGTTTCGAAATCATGGGAAGTTCTCTGTTCAAGGTAGGCGATGAAGTCAAGGATGACTGGGTGATGATGCAGGCGCTGCCGACCGCATAGACGGCGACCGTTGCGACGCCATGATGGCGTCGCGCAGTTGTGTGGTTTTTACGGTGCGGGCGAACGCCAGTTCATCTCCGTGCCTGCTGATGCCGAGTTGCGCGTAAGCGTCGACAAGCGAAGGGAACACGCGGGTCGCGGCATAGCGCCGATACAGCACCGAGAAAGTGTCGTTGCCCGCCACGCGATCCAGCGCCGAAACGAAATCCTGCGGCGCCAGCGAATCGGTGCCGTGCAGGCAGCAATCGGCATAACGGTCGAGAATGGCGTCGAGGGTGGTGCCGGAATCGCGGCGCAAGGCCAGATCGGCTTCCAGCCAATACGCGGCGCCGGCCCAGTACACGCGCATGGTGCCGCCGCGTCCGCGGCCCATCGCATCCAAGCGCGCGCCGGTAGAGGCAGCCTCGCCCCGGCGGAAACCGGCGTCCAGGCGTCGCCAGGCCTCTTCGGCGTCCAGCATGCCCGCGCGGGCGCGCGACACGTTCTGGTAATAGCTGGCCAGCCCTTCCGCCAGCCAGCGCCCGCTGTCGCCCAGGTAGGGATGGAACAGGTGCGAGAGTTCGTGCACCGCTGTCCAGTCCGCGCGCAGCTCTTCGTAGCTCGCATCGCGGCGCACGTAAAGCAGCACGCCGGTTTCGCCGCGACGACGCGTCTGTCCCCAGGGCACGGGGCTGTCGTCGTCGCTGTCGGTTTCTTCGATACGCACGTAGGCGTCGCGCAGCGGATATCGGCCCGATTGCGTTTTGGTGGCCTCGGCGGCTTCCTGGATCCAGCGTTGCAGCATCCGCACGCGCGCAGGATCGTCCACCTCCACGATCTCCACGCGCAGGCGCGTATCGTCGGCCTGCAGCACGCGCGACTCCGTGGTGGCCAGGCATAGTGTCGGCAGCAGCGACAGCAGCAGGAAGAATATGCGCATGGAGCATTGGACGCGCAGGGACGGGCAAGGTTCCGTGAAAGCCGCGCCGTCGCGGGATGCACTCTCCCGCGAATCCGGGCTAATCCGGCACGGCCGCGCTGCGTAGACTGGCCGCCTTCATTCCTTCGGCAGCACTAATCCCATGAGCGATACCCTTTCCATGTACCAAGCCACCGTACCGGTCAGCCAGCGCGCGCTACGCAATCTGCGCCAGTTGCTGGTCAAGGGCGAGTCCCATGCGCAGGCGCAGGGCTATGATCCCAATGTGTTGTTGCAGACGCGGCTGTATCCGGACATGTTCCCGCTGCTACGCCAGGTACAGATCGCCACCGACGGCGTCAAGAACGCCGCCGCTCGATTGACGGGCGTAGAAGCGCTGCGTTTCGAAGACGATGAATCCACGTTCGCCCAGCTTTACGATCGGCTGGATCGTGCCATCGAATACCTGGGCACTTTCACGCCCGAACAGTTCGTGGGCAGCGAAGCACGGCCGATCTCAGTGCCGCGCCGCAACAAGGAGCCGCTCAGCTTCGATGGCCGCACCTATCTGTTGAGCTTCGTCACTCCCAACCTGTATTTCCACGTCGCCACCGCTTACGCGATCATGCGCCATACCGGCGTGCCGCTGGGCAAGGCCGAATTCCTCGGCGGAAGCTGAGACTTCCGGGCGCCTCTAGAACACCGCCGCCGCCCATAGCGGCGCCGGGTCGGTCCAGCCCTTGCGCGCGTCGAGGAAACCAAGCTCCAGCAACACGGCCGCGCCGACGACTTCGGCGCCCTGTTGCCGGGTCAAGGCGAGCGCCGCTTTCAAGGTGCCGCCGGTGGCCAGCACGTCGTCGACCACGATCACGCGCGCGCCGGGTGGCAACGCGTCGGTGTGGATGTGCAAACGGTCGCTGCCGTATTCCAGCGCGTATTCCAGCGACAGCGTGCGCGCAGGCAATTTTCCGGGTTTGCGCGCCGGCACGAAGCCGGCACCCAATTCCAGCGCCAAAGCGGCACCGAGAATGAAACCGCGCGATTCGACGCCGACGACGGCATCCAGATTTTCTGCGCGCCATGGCGCGGCCATTTCCTCGATCGCGGCGGCGAAAGCATCGGCGTCGGCCAGCACCGGAGTGATGTCCTTGAACAGGATGCCGGGTCTGGGAAAGTCCGGAACGTCGCGGAGCAGTTTTTGCCAAGAAGACATCGGAAGGTCCTTTAGGGCGGCTGACGATGCTAAACCGTCGGCGCGCCGTTTTCGCTTTCCCGGGCCGACGCTCACGCCGGATTGACCTTTCGGGTCGCAAACTTCCGTCACCGCCACGCCGGAGGCCAGAGCCATGAAACATGCGTGCCTTGCCGTCTCTTTATCCGTGTCGATGCTGCTGTCGGCCTGTAGCAACGGCCATACCCAAACAGCGACCGGGCAGGATACGGGGCCCTCGCCGGTGCTGCGCGAACCCAAGAGCTCGCTGATTCCCACCATAGATATCGCCCCGGCCGTGGGCTGGCCGGCGCAGGGGAAACCCCTGGCGGCCCAGGATTTCGCAGTCAACGCGTTCGCCAGCGGCCTGGATCATCCGCGCACGGTGTATGTACTGCCTAACGGCGATGTACTGGTTGCCGAAACCAATGCGCCGCCCAAGCCCGACGATGGCAAGGGCATCAAAGGCGCGATAATGAAATCGGCAATGAAAAAAGCCGGGGCCGGCGTGCCCAGCGCCAACCGCATCACCCTGCTGCGCGATGCCGATGGCGATGGCACGGCGGAAACGCGCAGCGTTTTTCTACAGAACCTGAATTCCCCATTCGGCATCGCCCTGGTCGGCGAAACCCTGTACGTGGCCAACACCGATGCGGTGGTGAGTTTTCCCTATCGCAAGAGCGAAACGACCATCACGGCCGCGCCGACGAAAGTCGCGGATCTGCCCGCAGGCACCCTCAACCATCATTGGACCAAGAGCCTGGTCGCCAGCGCCGACGGCAAGCGTTTGTATGTGGGCGTAGGTTCCAACAGCAACATCGGCGAGAACGGCATGGACAAGGAAGTCGATCGCGCGGCCGTGCTGGAGATCGATGCCGCTACTGGCGCGCGTCGCGTATTCGCCAGCGGTCTGCGCAATCCTACTGCGTTGGCCTGGCAACCGCAGGACGGAAAATTGTGGACGGTGGTCAACGAGCGCGACGAACTGGGCGACGATCTGGTGCCCGACTACCTGACTTCGGTGCGCGACGGTGCGTTCTATGGCTTTCCTTACAGTTATTACGGCCAGCATGTGGACACGCGCGTGAAACCGCAGGATCCCGCGCTGGTCGCCAAGGCCATCGCACCGGACTATGCATTGGGTTCCCATGTGGCGGCACTGGGTCTTGCGTTCTATACGGGCCAGGCCCTGCCGCCGCGTTTCCGCAATGGAGCTTTCATCGGCCTGCACGGTTCATGGAACCGCAAACCGCCCAGCGGCTACAAAGTGGTATTCGTGCCTTTCAATGAAGGCGTACCGTCCGGACCGATAGAAACCGTGCTGCAGGGGTTCCTCAACGACAAAGGCGAAGCGCAAGGGCGCCCGGTCGGTGTGGCTGAGGACAAGGCGGGTGCGATCCTGATCGCCGACGATGTGGGCAACACGATCTGGCGGCTGACGTCGTCATCCCGACCGGCGCCAGCCAAGTCCTGACGGCGAAGGGAGCTTCCGTCAGCGATCAGCCGAACGGTCCCAGATAATCCAACTTGCCGACCGGGATGCCTTGATGGCGCAGAATGCCGTGCGCGGTGGCCAGGTGGAAATAGAAGTTGGGCAGGGCGAAGGTCAGCAGATATTCCTCACCGGTGAGTGTGGCCTGAATCTTGCCGAATTTCAGGGTGATCTCGCGTGCTCCGCTGCCCTCAAACTGCCCAGGCTCCACGCTAGAGAAGAAATCCAGGGTGTTGCGGATGCGTTGCCGCAGTTCGGGAAACGTGGTTTCGGTATCGGGGAAACTAGGCGCTTCGATGCCGGTCAGGCGCACGACCGCATTCTTGGAAGTATCGCTGGCGCGTTGTACCTGGCCGGCCAAGGGCAGCATGTCCGGAGACAGACGCGCCTGCACCAATATTTCGGGGTCCAATCCGCTGACCTGCGCATGCGCATCGGCTTTGTCCAGATAGGTTGAAAGCACGCCGAAGCCGCGCACGAACGCGGGGATCGACAGACGGTAGATGGAAAGAGACATAGCATTCTCCGGGCGGAAAACGGGAGTGCGCAACCTGTCGGTCGCGGGTTTTCCCGCCAAGATAACAGGGCGAGGGTCTCCGTACCGATCAGGCGTGCACCACGTTGCGGACCCTGCGCATCTCCAGGTTGCGCGGCGGCGGATTGGTGGCCGCTACTTTGCGTGGTGCAGTGCAGTGTTCCCCAGACTGTATCCGTTGCCACACGGCTTTGACGATCCTTTCCACGATGCGCCACTCCGTGCGCTGCGGCAACGGAAATTGCCGCTGATAGCGTTCTTTCAGCGCGGGGAACAACATTTTTAGGTCGTCGCGGTGGTGATATAAATAACAGTCGTACGCGAACTTGATCGCGGGCACGTAAGCTTCGTACGCAAGGCCTTGGCGGTGGAACGGCATCCTGCGGTAGCAGCAACGCCAGTACTCGAGTTCCACTTCAATATTCAGGGCTACCTGTTGCGGAGCCGCGTGCGTGTCGAGGAACGGACCCATGGTCTCTCCTTCACGTGCGCACTCGTCTCCTTAACCGTTTCCGAGGATCTTGTGCAGGCATCGTGATATCCACGATCCCCCCTGTATTTTACAAAACGGAAATAGCACAGACAGCGGCCAAATTCCGCTGCCGGCCGACGAACGGACGGACACGTCGCTGCAACAACTGCGCGCCACCATTCCCAACGCAAGCCGCGATGCCTGCGCTTGCGCGTTCGTTGCGGGAGAAGAAACATGCAAAGAGTACTGTTCACCATCACCTCCAGCTACAATGGCTGGCAGGTGCGCGATGAGCTCCGAAACCGTGACTGGTTCGAGCAATTGGAAGATGCGGTCGCTTCCGCCAATACCCTCGCGCATACCCGGTACGTATTGACCGGCCACTCGACGGGGGTGCTGGTCGACGTGGGTCAGGGCGATACCGTCATGCGAATACGGCACGGCTGACTTCGCATTACGTTGGGGTGATGGGATTTTCACCCGGCGATGAAGGTCGCGGAGGTAGGGTTGGGCTCCCTGATACGGGAGCATGAGATGAACAACGACTATTTTTTCGCACAGGATCAGGCCGGCGGCCTGCAGCGGGTTCATGTGGTGCGTCCTTCCTCCGGCGAGCACGAGAGCGAGGGCGATGCCAGTAAGCGCGGCGCCGTATACGCACTGGATGACGGCAGGCCGCTGCGGCGTATCGATAACGACACTTTCCAGATCCTGGATACGGGTGCGCTGGTCACTCTGGTACGCGACTGAGGAACGAGGCGAATCCCCCTGGCCGGTGCGCCCGAAGGTTCCGGACTTAGACCCGCGACGAGCGCTTCAGCAGGACGCCGGATTTTTCATGCGCTCTGCACGGGGCCGGCATTCATCGTTTCACCAAAGCGCCCAGCGATGCGTGATCTTCAGGCGGCAGGCATGCGAAGCTATGCGGCAATCGCCGGATTGAAGGAATGCATATGCAATTGGGAATGATCGGCCTGGGCCGCATGGGCGCCAATATGGCCGAACGGCTGGTGCGCGGTGGCCATACCGTGGTGGGTTTTGACCCCAGCCCGGAAGCTCGCGGCCTGGCTGCGAGCAAGGGAATTGCACCCGCGGCATCGCTGGCCGAGCTGATCGATCAGCTTCCCGCGCCGCGCGTGCTCTGGTTGATGGTGCCGGCCGGAAAGATCGTCGACGACACCCTGGCGGAGTTGCTGCCGCTGCTTTCGCGCGACGACGTGGTGGTGGATGGAGGCAATTCCTTCTACAAAGACACGATGCGCCGCAGCGAGATGCTGGCGGCGCAGGGCATGCACTACGTCGATTGCGGTACCAGCGGCGGAGTGTGGGGCCTGGCCGAGGGCTACAGCCTGATGATTGGCGGCGAAACCGCCGCGGTGGAGCGGCTGCGTCCCCTCTTCTCCACCCTTGCGCCAGCGTCCGATCGCGGCTGGGGCAGAGTAGGCCCTGGCGGCGCCGGCCACTTCACCAAGATGGTCCACAACGGCATCGAATACGGGCTGATGCAAGCCTATGCCGAGGGCTTCGCAATCATGCAGCACAAGACCGATTTCGCGCTCGATCTGCATCAGATCGCCGAGATCTGGCGCGAGGGCAGTGTGGTGCGCTCCTGGCTGCTCGACCTGACCGCCGATGCCTTGGGCAAGAATCCGAAGCTGACCGGCATCGCGCCCTATGTGGAAGATTCCGGCGAGGGCCGCTGGACCGCAGCGGAGGCCATCGATCTCAACGTCTCCGCGCCGGTCATCACCCTGTCGCTCTTGGAACGTTTGCGCTCGCGTGACGGCGACTCCTTCGCGGACAAGCTGCTGGCGGCGATGCGGAACGAATTCGGCGGGCACAAGATCAAGGCCGAGTAGGCCGGCAAGCGGTCCGCGTGCCGCCAGCGCGCGCATCCATTTTGAGGAGGCGCTGCCGGGATGCCTGAAGAGGCCATTTTCAAGGGTTTCGTCGCCGGAATCCGGGTTCCATCGCCGGGCCCACCACCCGCTGCTTGCGGAAGGCTAATCTCCATCGCAACCCAGCACCCCGGAAAGCCTTCGTGAAAACCAGCATCTTCTTCGTCTTCCGTCTCGCCGCCGCCTGGTTCGCAGCGTTTCTGTTGCTGATAATGGTGTGGAATGGGGTATTCGACGGCAGCCCACCCGAGGGTTTGTTCTTCCTGCTGTTCGTCATAACGTTGGGGTTCGTGATTGCCGGGGCGATCTCGCATATCCGCCGCATCCGCCTCATCGCCGGCCGCATCGATCCGGGCACGCTGGCCAATCGCCACTCCCGCCAAGTGGAGATTCCGCTGGAGGCCGGCGAAGCCTTCGACCTGGTCGATGCCGCCATCCGCGAACTGCCGCGTTCCGAAGAGATCGAAAGCGCACGCGACAGCCTGCAAGTGCGTTCGAAGGTCACCCGCGTCAATCCCTACAGCAACAAGAGCCCGGGCCGCTTCAATCCGCTGTACTGGATCCATATCAAGCGCAACCAGATCCTGGCCACGGTGACGCCGCGCGACGGCACCAGCAGCGTGAGCCTAGTGTGCGAACCGGAAAGCGGTGCGTGGAGCGACTGGTTCAAGGTGGACGACGGTACCAACCTGGAAAACGCCGAGGCGATCACCCGTGCCATCACCCGCCGCGTGGCCGAGCATCGACGCAACGAGCAGGCCGCCGCGCAGCAAACCGTTACCGAGAAGGAGCTGACCGTCGCCAAGCTGAGTCTGCTGCATGCCCAAGTCGAACCGCACTTCCTCTACAACACTTTGGCCAGCGCGCAATACCTGACCCGCAGCGACCCGGCGCGCGCCGATGAGATGCTGGGAAACCTGATCACCTACCTGCGCCACTCGCTGCCGCGTACGGAAGATTCGCTGTCCACGCTGGGAGAAGAGCTGGAACGCGCCCGCGCCTACCTGGAGATTCTCAAGATCCGCATGGGCGCGCGCCTCAATCTGCAGATCGAAGTGCCGGAGGCGCTGAAGTCCATTCCGTTCCCCGCGATGATGCTGCAGACGCTGGTCGAAAATGCGATCAAGCACGGCCTGGAACCGAAGTCGGGAGGCGGCACCGTCTGGATCATCGCGCGCACTATCGACGACATGCTGGCGGTCACCGTGGCCGATGACGGGCAGGGCTTCAACGCGGGAAGCAGCGGCACCGGCATTGGTTTGAAGAACGTGCGCGAACGCCTGCGCCTGGCCTATGGCGGCGCGGCGTCGTTCGCCATCGTCGCCAACTTCCCCAGTGGGGTAGCCGCGACCATCAACATACCCAACGACGCCACCAAGGGAGACGATCATGCTTAAGTGCGTCATCGCCGAAGACGAAGAGCTGCTTCGCAACGAGCTGTCGAAGCTCATCTCCGAAGCCTGGCCTGAGCTGCGCATCGTCGCCGAGTGCGAGGACGGCGGCGCGGCGCTAGAAGCCATCGCCGAACAGCAGCCGGAAGTCGCTTTCCTCGATATCCGCATGCCAGGCTTGACCGGCCTGGAGGTCGCCGCCGCGGCCGCCGAAGCCAGTCCGAATACCCAGATCGTATTCGTGACCGCCTACGACCAGTATGCGATCGATGCCTTCGACAAAGGCGCAGTCGACTACCTGCTCAAGCCCATCGCGCCCGAACGTTTGGCCGCGACGGTGCAACGCCTGCAGATGCGCATCGCACAAGGCACTCCCGACGCCGATGCGCTCGCCGCGCTGGTCAAGCAATTGGGCGCACGCCTGCAGCCTGCAACGGCCGAGCCGCTGGTCTGGATCACCGCCAGTGCGGGCAAGGACACGCGACTGATCATGGTCGACGACGTGGCTTATTTCCAGGCCGACCACAAATACACCGTGGTGATGACCGCCGAAGGCGAGTCGCTATTGCGCAAACCGATCCGCGAGCTGCTGGAGGTGCTGGATCCGGCTATTTTTAAGCAGATCCACCGTTCCACCATCGTCAATCTGAAGGCCATCGCCTCCATCGCGCGCGACGACACCGGCAAGGGCACGGTGAAACTGAAATCGCGGCCGGAGACGCTTACGGTCAGTCAGCCCTTCATGACCCTGTTCCGCAATATGTGATGGCAATGTCCGTGCTTCACATCGCGCTACGATCGACGGTCTAACCTGCGCTCCCCAACAGTTGGAGAACGGGGATGAGCAATATCGCCGAACGAGTGCATACCGACCAGGGAGAAATCGCCTTGATCGAATCGCGCATCATGGAGTTGAACGACGCGTCCGCCGTCGAACTGAGCTTGTCCGATGGAAGGAAACTGCGAGGAGTGGTGACGGTGCGTCCCAGCGTGCAAACGTTCCGTGATGCGGACGGTAGGGAAGGGATCAATGCCGTGCTGCGCTTGGACGATCTGCATGAGCCCGGAAAGACGCATCACGTCTGGCTCGATCAGGTGACCGATATCTTCCCTCTTAGTAGCGACTGAGCTTCGCGCTCCGGCTGTCCTAGGCGGTCGGCGTGCAGGCGATCTCGCGCCGTTCGGCCGAACTGCGCATTCCCCCTTCCAGCATCGCCATGACTTGCAGCGCCTGCGCCGTGGTCACCGAAGGCGGGTTGCCCTGCAATATCGCATCGCGCAACTGCGCGTAATAGCGCAGGTAGTCACCCGGGACGCTTTCCACAGCTTCGGCGCGCGCCTTATCCTGAGCCCTCGTGTGCAGCATCCCCGGTTGCGGATCTTTTCCCCAGCCCGCCTGTCCAGGAACTTGTCCGTTACGCAAGGCCTCTTCCTGCGGATCCATTCCGTGTTTTATATAACTGCCGCGCGTGCCATGCACGGCGAAACGCAGGCCATGCGCCGCGACCAGCGCGCCGGCGTGCAACATCACGCGGAGCTTCGGATAACTCAATAGCACGTGGAAATAATCGGCCGTCTGCGCGCCCTCGCGCTGCAAGGCGATGTCGGCGCTGATCGCCTCGGGCATGCCGAACAGTTGCAAGGCCTGGTCCAGCAGATGCGGACCCAGGTCGTACCACACGCCCGAACCGGGCTGGTCGCGTTCGCGCCAGCGGTCGGCCACGACCGGGCGATAGCGATCGAAGTGCGAATGGAATTCAGCCACTTCGCCCAGTGCGTTTTGCGCGATCAGTTTCTGCACAGTGAGAAAATCTGCGTCCCAACGTCGGTTCTGGAACACACTGACGATGCGTTGCGCCCGAGCGGCGTGGGCAACGACCTGTCGCGCCTCCTCCAGCGTCACCATGAAAGGCTTGTCCACCACCACGTGCTTGCCCTGTGCGAGGGCGGCCATGGCAAGCGGAGCATGTGCGGTATTGGGCGCGGCGATGACGACCAGATCGATGTCCGGGTCGGCGAAAGCGATTTCAGCATCGCCGACCACACGCACCTCCGCATGATCGGCGTGTACCTTGCCGGCGTCGCTGGAAACCACGCTATGCAGGCGCAGCCCAGGCGTATGCACGATCAACGGCGCATGGAATACCTTGCCGACGAAGCCGTAACCCACCAGCGCCACATTGAGGATCCGTTCCAACTGCCTGCTCCGATCGCACGGCGGTCGATGCCGCCTGCCTAGTCTAATGCCCGTGGAAGGGCTAGACCGTGATCGCCGATGCGGCGCCGCGAACTGGCATGATGCGCACCATCACCTGTGCTGGAGGCGATTGCATGAAAGCTCTGTCGACCCTCGCGCTGTTGCTGGCGGGAAACCTGTTGTTGCTCGCACCCCAGCGTGTCGTCGCCGCAGAGCCGTCTTCGTCGCTGCTTGTCGTAGCTACCCGCAGCGGCACGCTCCAAGGACGAGCAGAGAAAGGCCTGAATGTTTTCCGTGGCGTTCCTTTCGCTGCGCCGCCGCTTGGGCCCTTGCGTTGGCATGCGCCGCAGCCGGTTGCGGCATGGAGCGGTACGCGCAAGGCCGACGCCTATGCCGCGTCGTGCATGCAGAAGCCGGGAATTCCGGTGTCGGAAGGCGGTACCGACGGCCCATTGAGCGAGGACTGCCTCTATCTCAATGTCTGGGCGCCGGCCTCTGGAACCTCGGGCAAGCGACCGGTGATGGTATGGATACACGGCGGCGCACTGGTATTCGGCTCGGGCAACGTGGCGCTGTACGACGGCGCCGCGCTGGCGCAGAGGGGCGCGGTGGTGGTGACGATCAATTACCGCATGGGCCCGCTCGGGTTCTTCTCGCATCCGGCTATCGATGGCGAAGCGGCGCGCGGCCCGGTCAATTACGGTCTGCTGGACCAGATCGCCGCTCTGCGCTGGGTGCGCGACAACATCGCCGGCTTCGGAGGCGATCCTGGCAACGTGACGATCTTCGGCGAATCGGCCGGTGCCCAGAGCGTGCTCGCGCTGTATGCATCGCCGCTGGCGCAGGGGCTATTCCACAAGGGAATCGCGCAAAGCCCTTACGGCCTTCCCAGCCACACCCGCGCCAAGGCGCGCGAGGTCAGCGAGCAGGTAACGACCGCGGTAGGCCTGGCGGGCGCAAGCGCCACGGCGGCGCAACTGCGTGCGGTTCCGGCTGCGCGTTTCTTCCAGCTCGGCGAAACCAGCGCGACATTGGCGCCGGGTTTCATCGTCGGCGACGAAGCATTGCCGCGGCCGATCCTCGACGTATTCCAGAACGGCAAGCAGGCGCGCATGCCGCTGATCATCGGCAGCAACAGCGATGAAGCCACCGTGGCGTTGGCGTTCGGCGTGGACCCGGTCAAGGTAGTGGAGAAATTGCGCGCCGCCAAATTCCTGCTGAAGAAATTTTACCCCGGCGTTACCGACGACGCGCAACTCGGTCGCGAAAGCGTGCGCGACCTAGTGTTCACTTCCTTCGCGCGCCGCATCGCTTACCTGCACTCGCAGTCCGCGCCGACCTGGCGCTACTACTTCAGCCACGTGCAGCAGGGATTGCAGGGCAGGGTGCCGGGGGTGGGGCACGGCGGCGAGATTCCGTTCGTGATGGGCACAGGCGTCGATTGCGGCTGCTTGCCGGTTCCGTTCACGGCTGCGGATGGCGCATTTTCGCGACAGGTCGGCGACTACTGGTTCGCGTTCGCGCGCTCTGGCAAGCCGGCGGCGGCGAACGCGCCCGCCTGGATGCAGGACAGCGTGCGCGAGGCGAGGACTCTGGAATTCGGGAATCAAGTAGCGCTGAGAAAGGATTTCATGAAGACGCGATTGAATGCCTTCATTGCGATCCTGAAGATGGCGGGCGCGCTGACTGCGCGATAGCGACGACTGCCAAGACGGTCAGCGCTCTTGGCGCTTGACCGCGCCCATGCGCTTGATTTGCGATTCGATGTGCATACGCGCCAGATCCAGGTAGTGGGCGTGCGGTCCGCTGCCCGATCCCTGCACCTCTCCCAGATAAGCGGCGCTGTCCCACACCCGGGCCAACCAATCGGCGCTTTCGTCCGACAGGGTCAGCGTGACGGTATAGCGCATGTCCCGGCCGCCCTCGTCCAGGCAGTGGTAGACCACGGGGAATTGGCCGGCGAAGGTCGCATCGCCGCAACGGCGTTTCAGGTGCAGGCGCGCTTCCTCGACCAGCTGCTCCTTCTCGCTCTCGTGGATCATCAGCATCTGCGAACGGACGAAATCCGAAGCGCGGAAAAAGGGATCGATGCCGTCCGCGGGGTTGTAGCCCTGCGTGCGCAGCCACTCGATAAAGGCGGCCTCCATTTCCATGGAACCGGCTTTGAGCTTGTTGCTCATTTGTAAGATCCCCATGCGAATCGAGCTATTCCTGCTCCGAGCTTAGCAGGGCTTGCGGGGGACGGGACAGCGGCGCCATGGCGGTCCCGGCGCAGAGGCGTATCCTGCGTCTGCCGCCATCTTCAGTCCCGGGAGGGAACATGAACGTCGCCGCCTCGCGTCCGTTGGGTTTCTGGATCGTCTCCGTGCTCGCCCTGCTTTGGAACCTGTTGGGCATGGCCATATTTTTCATGCAGATCAACATGCCTGCCGAAACGTTGGCCGCAATGCCGGCAGAACAGCGTGCGCTGTACGAATCCACGCCCGTCTGGGTCGATGGTGCCTTCGCGGTCGCAGTGTTCGGCGGCGCACTTGGCAGCGCGATGTTGTTGATGAGGAAGCGTCTTGCGCTGCCCCTGCTGGCCCTGTCGCTGCTCGGCGTGTTGGTGCAGATGGGCTATACCTATCTGATGACACCGGCGTTCCGCGTTTACGGCGCGAGCGGCGCCATCCTACCGGCCTTGCTGGTGCTGATCGCGCTATTCCTGGTGGGGTTCGCACGCAGATCCCTTGCCCGCGGCTGGATCAACTGAGCTGTTGCGATCGTCTGTGATCGCTAGACGGTCGGCCGGTTTCATTCTCCTGATTCACACATCCCCATCGAGATAGCCCAATGAACAAACTTCTCCTCGGCACTGCATTAGCGACTCTCCTGCTCGGTGCTTGCAACAAGCCTGCCGACACGCCTGCTCCGGAAGCGCCGACGCCTGCAGCAGCGGCCGCCACTGCTACCGCGCCGGCCGCCGCCGCTTCCACTGCCGACACCGCTGTCGACGCTGCGCCTGCCGCGCCTGACGATAACGCGACCGATGCGGCTATCGACAAGATTCTGGGCGATCACACCAAGTACCAAGCCGTGATCAACGCCTATCAGAAAGCCGTCGCCGGGGGCGACAAGGAAGGAGTCGCCGCGCTGGTCGATTACCCCCTTGCCGCCACCATCGACGGCAAACAGACTTCTATCAAGGATGCGGCGGGTTTCGTGCGGAACTACGACAAGATCGTCACTCCGGCCATCGCGAGCGTGATCAAGACGCAGAAATATTCCGAACTAATGGTCAACGGCAAGGGCGTGATGTTCGGTAGCGGCGAAACCTGGATCAACGGCATCTGCAAGAAGGGTAGCGCCGATTGCAGCGAATTCGAGGTCAAGGTGGTGGCCATTCAGCCGGGTGTTTCCGGCTGACGGGGCATCGGTACGTCAGCCGGTTATGCGCCGGTTGGCCTACGAAGGTTTACGATCCGCGCATGTTTTCGCCCCGCACCCTGCTGGCCGCCTGGTTGATCGGCCTCCTCGCACTAGCCTCACCGTCCGTGGAAGCGCGCACGGTCTACCGCTGCGTGCGCAACGGCACGGTCAGCCTGTCGACCGCGCCGGAGCCGGGTTCCAAGTGCGAAGCCAAGCAAGTCGAGGACGATACGGCCAAGGTCCCCAACCTGTGGGGATCGATGGGCGTGTTCAGCGGCACGCTGTACCAGCGCGAGCAAGACGGGCAACTGGTCTATGGCACCCGCAAACTGCCAGGCTCCACCGTGTACCTGAAGTTCACCGTGGAAACGCCGCCCGGGGAACCGGCGCATCCCGGCCTGGGCAAGGTGGGCAAGCCGCGCCTGGACATGTACGCCAAACAATTCAAGGCGGCGTCTAAATCCACGGGCGTGGAGGATGCGTGGTTGCGCTCCATCGCCCATGCCGAAAGCGGCTTCGATGCGAATGCGCTTTCGCCAAAGGGCGCGCAGGGCGTGATGCAGCTGATGCCGGAAGTGTCGAAGCAATACGGCGTGGTGGATCCTTATTCTTCGGTGCAATCGATCAATGCCGGCGCCAAGCATCTGAAGGGGCTGCTGAAGCGCTACAAGAACGATCTGATTCTGGTCGCGGCCGCCTATAACGCAGGCATCGGTGCGGTCACGCGCTACAAGGGCGTGCCGCCGTACGCGGAGACCCAGGCCTATGTGGAGAAGGTGCAAGCGCTGCACCAGCGCTACCGGCAGGCGCTGGGTCCTGCGCCGCTAACGCCGGCCGATGCGATCCAGCAAAAACTCAAATCCTCGCCGTAGGAATTTTGTAGGAGCGACGCGAGTCGCGAAGAACGGACATTTTCAGAGCATCGCGACTCGCGTCGCTCCTACGCGCTCCTACAACATTCCTAAGCCGCCGGGCTGAGCCTCAGCAGTCGGCCGCCCGAACCTTCCTTCTCGTCCTCCAGCAGCCACAGATTGCCGTCGGGACCCTGTTCGACTTCGCGGATGCGCTGTCCCATGTCGTAACGCGCCGCTTCGCGCGCTTGGGTTCCATCGAATTCAATGCGTACCAGCGACTTGGACGAAAGCCCGCCTATGAAGGCATCGCCGTTCCAGTCCGGGAATGCCTTGCCGGAATAGATCAGCAGGCCGGCGGGAGAGATCACCGGGTTCCAGCTGACCTTCGGCGCTTCGAATTCAGGGCGGGTCGGATGATCGGGAATGTCGCGGCCATCGTAGTGGTTGCCATTGGAGACGGTGGGATAGCCGTAGTTCTTGCCGCGTTCGATCAGGTTCAACTCGTCGCCGCCCTCCGGCCCCATTTCCTGTTCCCATAAGCGCCCTTGTGCATCGAAAGCGATGCCCAGCGCATTGCGATGTCCCAGCGACCACACCTGCGCGGCCACGCCGCCCTGTTTGGCGAAGGGATTGTCGGCCGGTACGCTGCCGTCGTCGTTAAGGCGGATGATCTTGCCCAGGTTGGATTTCATGTCCTGTGCCGGGGTGAATTTCTGGCGCTCGCTCGAGGTGATCCACAACTTGCCGTCGGGACCGAAGGCGATGCGATGGCCGTAATGCCCGTTGCCGGAAACCTTCGGCACCTGGCGCCAGATCACCGACAGATCGGACAGCGCACCGCCGCCTTTTTTATCCAGAGTCAGTTTGGCGCGAGCCACCGCGCCGCCGCGCGTGTCGTCTTTGCCGGCCTCGGCATAGCTGAGGTACACCCAGCCGTTGCTGGCGAATTGCGGATGCAGCACGACATCGCCGAAGCCGCCCTGTCCACCATAGGCCACCGCCGGCACTCCGCTGATCTCGCCGACCTTGTTTGCGGCAGGCGTCGCACCCAAGGCGACCAGTTTCAACGCTCCTTTCTTCTCGCTGACCAGCAGGCGCCCGTCGGGCAGGAAGGTCATCGCCCACGGCTCCTTGAACTGGCCCATCGGGGTGGACTGGAAGGGCAGTCGTGTCTTTTCCTGAGCGGCGCAGCCGGTCGCAAAGAGGGCGAGCAGTGCAGTCGCACAGGCGGCGGTAAGCAGGTTGCGGGGCATGGGAATTCTCCGAAAGGGTTGAGGGGTTATGGCACGGGTGCCGTAAAGGCCGCGTTTTGCCTTACTGTCTCGGGACGCAACGAATGACCTCTGGCACCTAGATTGCAGGTGCGCAGGGCATATTCTGGATCGAGTCAACGCGAGACCTTCCCATGCCCGCCGCCGTCCTCCCAGCTCTGACGCCCTATCTCGCCACCGCCGGCATCGGCTGGCTCTATTACCGCCGCATCCGACGCAGTTTCGGTCGCCAGCGTTGGCAACCGAAGCGCACCATTGCCCGCTTGGTGCTGGTGTCGCTGGTGGCGGTCAGTCTGATATGCGCAGCCGTCTTCCTGCCGCACGTGGGCGTAGGCATCGGTATCGGCGCGGTATTGGGGGGCGCACTGGGCGTGTTCGCGCTGAAGTACACCCATGCCCAAGTGACCGACGGACAGCGCTTCTACACGCCCAACCCCTGGATCGGCGGCGGACTCAGCCTACTGCTGCTCGGACGCCTGGCCTGGCGTTGGAGTCAGGGCGCCCTGACTGGCGGCTCCGCGCAGGCCGCGCTACAGGCTAGTCCGCTGACTATGGGCATCGCGGCGACGCTGATCGCCTACTCGCTGGTCTACACCAGCGGATTGTTGCTGCGCATGCGCCAGCTGGCACCAGGGCAGACCCTGAGCGACTAGGTCCGTATCGCTATCGATTCGACGGCGCTCGCCGAGCCTGAGAGAAAGTAGGTTCCGGGCCGGGCCGGGCTACGGCTTAGGTCAACGCAGTGGTGCCCTCGTAGGGCAATCGCGTCGCCCCAAGTCTGAGCAGGGCCGCTTCCGCTGCAGGCAGTTGTGGATCCTCGGCGTCGAGCACCACCAGGATCCGGCCCGCCCTTATTTCTCCCTCGAACTTGCGCCTGACCGGATCGTCCACTGTCGATCCCAATAATGCCGATACCCAGGTGCCGACCGCCGCACCGCCTACGGTCAGCAATGCCGCGCCGGCCAGCGTTACTCCCAGCGGAGGGAATGCGATAGCAACCAGCCCGGCCACTAGCCCCACGGCGCCTCCGGTGGCCGCGCCACGCAAAGCGGCCGGCATGAAATCGGTGGCCGCATCCTTGTGCCGGTCCTGGATCGAGTCCAGCTCTATGTCGGCGCGCGCGATCAGGGACAGGTTGTCGTCGGTAAGGCCGGCCTCACGCGCGACGCTGAGGGCATCCTGGGCGGCAGCTAGGTCGGGAACGCTGAATACATGACGGGTCTTCATGATTTCGGCCTCCTCTTGAAACCACGCCCATTACCTCCCCAACCGGGTTAGCCATGCGTGACGGATAGAGCACGACGAATAATGGGAGACTGTGGCTTCCCACGGCAGACACACGGACACCATGCTTCCCTTCGAATCCATCCAGTGTCCCTATTGCGGGGAACCCATCGATCTGTTCATCGATGACTCGGTCGATCATCAACAGTATGTCGAGGATTGCCAAGTCTGCTGCCGCCCGATCAATGTGTCGGTGACGACGGGCGACGACGGTGAGGTGAGCGTAGTGGCGCGTGCGGAAAACGACGTATGACTTTCTGCAAACAGCTCGCCTTACTTCTGGATTTTCGCGAGGTCATGGCTGATATCTCGTCGGCCGATATCTCGTCGACCCTGGTGCGCAGTCCGTGAACCTGCCATTGCATCTCGGATTTCTGGGCGCGCTAGAAGCCGGCTTGATCGCGTTGCTGGTCGGAATACTGTCGTATGGCTTGTGGAACTGGCTGATGCGATGGGTAGGCGCAAGCATAGGACACGTGATCGGCTGGGCCTGCATAACCGCGGCGGTAGTGGCTGGAGGCATCGATACATGGAATCTTTTCTACCTGGGCTTCATGAAGTTGGAGTCGCCTTTGTATGCGCGTCTGGCCCTGCAGAATATCCACGATGCCGAATCGCTAGGCGCACGAGTGGTATGCGAAGTAGCGGGCGCATTGGCCGGCGTTGCGGTCGGTTGGCAATTGTTCAGCGGCGGATTTCGTGAAGATAGCGTTCCGGAAAAGGGCGAAAACGCCGATAAGCCCGATTGATAGAACGATTTCATCACAAACGAAACGCTGGGCTTACTAGCCGTTCACGACTCACTAACGAAGTGGGTAACCGCTTCTGCCGGCCTTGTGGTTAACACGATGTGCAGCGGCGAATTCGCCTGCCTGTTTGATTCAGCAGCGTTTGTGCATGGTGTGGCCGTGCGACGAATAGCACCCACACCTACGGAGTAACGACGATGAAGAACACCAAATCCACGCTTGGTCTGATCGCCCTGTCCGCCGCTCTGGCGATGCCGATGGCCTATGCACAATCGCAGACCGAAGAAGCCGCGCAGCCGCAGACCGAGCAGCCGACTCCCACCGAATCCGCAACCCCGACCGACAGCGCGCAGGGCGCGGCCACGCAGCCGACCGAGCAGGCTACCGGCGCTGCATCGAGCGGCGGCAAGCAGGGCTGGAACGATGTGGACACCGACAAAGACGGCGCTATCAGCAAGCAGGAAGCGTCCTCCAATGCCGGTCTTTCCCAGATCTTCGACAAGGCCGATGCGGACACCGACGGTAAGCTGACTCCCGACGAATATAAGGCGTTCGTGAGCAAGAATTACGGCGAGCCGGAGTCGAAGAAATAAGCAAAAGCTGACATAAAACTGAGTTGCTGCAAAACCGACACCTCTGTGTCGGCATCGGGGAAGGGGGCGGCGCAAGCCGTCTCCTTTTCCTTTTTTGGACGACGGAGTTTCAATACACGACAAGACAAACACACGACAAGACACTCGAGAGGAGAAAGCGATGAAAACGAAAGACTTCACAGAACCACGTGAGAACTCGCCAGTGCGCATAGCGCTGGTGTTGGTCGCGGCTTTGTCCGCTTCTGTTCTGATTTCCGGTTGCAACAAGCCGGTCGACGAACAGGCGCCGCCCGCCGCGGAAACCACGCCGCCGGCCGAGGCGCCGCCACCGGCTGAAACCCCTCCCGCCACCGATCCGGCCGCACCGGCTCCCGCGGATTCGACCACTCCGCCGCCGACCGATCCGGCTACACCGCCGTCGGACCCGGCGACAGCGCCGACTCCGACCGATAGCGATTCCCCCCCGAAAAACTGACCGAAGATATCTCGGTTCCGAGAGGACGGAACGAACTTACTCCGGGCAACAGCGAAGGGCGGCTTGGGCCGCCCTTCGCGTGCCGCCGTCGCTGTTATCCTGACGCCGTGCGTTACAGGAGGCGGCGAATAATGGCGGGTGGGATCAGTTGGGTCGGGTTCGACGGCGACGATACTCTGTGGAAGAGCGAGGACTACTACCGTGCCGCGGAACTGGCCTTCGAGGAAATCATAGGCCAGTACATCGACCTGACTGACGCGCGCACCCTGCAGCACTTGCTGGAAGTGGAACGCCGCAACCTGCGTATATTCGGCTATGGCGCCAAGGGCATGACCTTGTCGATGATCGAGTCGGCCGTACAGCTGACCGGAGAGCGCATAAGCGCACGCGACATTCACCGCGTGATCGAAATCGGCCGCAGCACCCTGCAGCACCCGGTGGTCCTGATCGATGGCATCCGGGAGGCGGTGCACACCATCGCCGCACGGCACGAGATCGTGCTGATCACCAAAGGCGATCTGTTCCACCAGGAATCCAAGATCGAACAATCCGGACTGGCCGACGTGTTCCATCGCATTGAGGTGGTGTCCGAGAAGGACACTAAGACCTATGCGCGCGTGCTCCGTGAGCTCGAGGTGCCCGCTGCCGAGTTCGTGATGATCGGCAATTCCCTGCGTTCGGATATCGAACCGGTGGTCGCGCTCGGTGGGTGGGGCATCTACATGCCGTACCACATCACCTGGGCGCATGAGGCCGAACACGCGATTGCGGAAGGAGAGCCGCGCATGCTGCAGGTCGACACCGCCCGCGATCTTCCCGATGCGCTTTTGCGGCTATCCGTCGCGGCAATCAAGTCATGACGTATCCGCTCTCCCGCCTACTGATCGCCGCGCTACTTCTGGGCATGGCCGCGCGCGCGTTCGCGCAGCCCGCCGAAGAATCCGCTTACCAGCCGCGCAGCGGCGATGCGTGGATAGACCGCCAGCTGACGGATATCAATCGCTATGCCGCACGCTATCCGCGAAGCTTCGCCGATGAGGTCGCGCGCTACTATTCGGTGCCACGAGACTATGTAGAAGCCATGCAGCAACAGCCCACCTGGGGGCCAGGCGACATCTTCATGGCTTGCGCACTGGCACAGCGGATTGCACAACCCTGCCGGGTCGTGGTGCGCGAGTGGTCCCGCGACCACGCCGACGGTTGGGCGGGCGTGGCGACGCGTCTGCAGGCCAAACCGGGCACGGCGCCCTACCGCGAACTGCGCAAGGACATCGAGCAAACCTACACGCGCTGGGCGCGTCCACTAGCGAAGTAGTGGCGTGCCGTTGCCGGCTATTGGTCGCCTTTCTTGCGGTAAGTGATCAGCAGGACCAAGTCCTCATCGCCAGTCTGGCGGATGGTATGGGTACTGCCGGGACGGGTCAGCATGGCATTGCCGGGGCCGACCGGGTGTTCCTTGCCGTCCAGCGTATAGACGCCGGTTCCGCTGATTACGTAATAGATCTCGTCATGATCGTGCTGGTGCAGGCCGATCCCGGCGCCGCGCCGCAGGGCGCGCTTGCGGAACTCGAACGACATGCCCGGCGCGTCCTTGAAGAACGGATACGCCGTGGTTTCGCCCGAGCCGCCGTGGGGCCCGGGTTGCGTTACTGCGATATCGCGTTCGTGCACAACGAGAGAGGGGTACGGCTGCGAGGACCGATCGGTCAGCGCGGTCGGGCGTGCACCGCAGTCGGTATCGCGAACCAGGTGCTGCTTCAGCGCAGGATCCAGTTTTTCCCAGCCCCCCACCACCAGGCAAGCCACAGCAAAAGCACCGCGGCGCTGGAAGTGGGTGTCGTCGGCTTGGCCCTGTTCGGGCACATGCATGTAGAAGGCTTTGGACGGTTCATCGCCCAACGCGCGCAGCCAGTCCATGCTGGTCGCGCCCAGGTCGATCAGGCCGACTTGCTCGCGCTTGGCCAGATCGCGCACTGCTTGCGAATAGGCTCCGTGCGTATCGAGCAGTTGGCCGTGGTCGAACTTGCGCCGCGCCACCGGCGTGATAAGGATCGGCGTGGCGCCGCGTTCGCGGGCCAGCGTCACATAGCGCATTAGCCATTGCGGATAGGCCTGCAACGGCTCGTTGTAGCGCGCGGGATCCTCGATTTTCTCGTCGTTGTGGCCGAACTGGATCAGCAGTACGTCGCCCTTGCGCAGATCCTTGGCGATGCCGTCGAACCAGCCCTGGTAGATGAAGCTGCGCGCGCTGCGTCCGCTCTGCGCGTGGTTGCGTACTTGCCAGGTTTTGTCCAGGTAGGTTTGCAGCACCTGACCCCAGCCGGTGCGCGGGGCGCGCTCCGGACCGTATTCGCTGGCGGTGGAATCGCCGGCGATGAAGACCTGGCGGGTTGGCGAGCCTGCAGCAGCGGAAATTGCTGCTGCCATGAAGACCAGAAATAACATCCACCTCAACATATCGATTCGCCTCTAGATTTGAATCAGGATGTGAGTCAGGTGTGGGAGCGGCCTCCGGCCGCGAGCTCTTCCAACAGAAAGTCCGAAAGCTCGCGGCCAGAGGCCGCTCCCCCCAATTCGCTACCGGGCCAGCCAGCCGCCATCGACCGGGATCACTGCGCCATTGACGTAGTCCGAAGCGCGCGATGCCAAAAACACAGCGGTGCCGCCCAGATCGGCCGGTTCGCCCCAACGGCTGGCCGGAATGCGCTCCAGGATGGCTTTGTTGCGATCGGCGTCGGCGCGCAGCTGCGCAGTGTTGTCGGTGGCCATGTAGCCCGGCGCGATGGCGTTGATGTTGATGCCCTTGGCGGCCCATTCGTTGGCCAGCAGGCGGGTGATGCCAGCGATGCCGGACTTGCTGGCGGTGTAGGACGGCACGCGTATGCCGCCCTGGAACGACAGCATGGAGGCGATGTTGATGATCTTGCCGCTGCCTTGGGCGATGAAATGTCGGCCCGCCGCCTGCGACATGAAGAACGCGCCCTTGATGTTGACGTTCATCACGTCGTCCCAGTCCTTCTCGCTGAACTCCACCGCGTCGGCGCGGCGGATCAGGCCGGCGTTGTTGACCAGGATGTCCAGTCCGCCCAGGCCGGCCACGGTTTCGGCGACGATGCGTTCGACCGGTTCGATGCTGCTGAGATTGGCTTCGATGTTGAGGAAGCGGCGCCCCAGCGCCATCACTTTTTCCTCGGTCTCGGTAGCGGCCACGATGCCGGCGCCAGCGATATCCGCGCCCGCTTCGGCGAGCGCCAGTGCGATGCCTTGGCCAAGACCGGTGTTGGCGCCGGTGACCAGCGCGACCTTGCCTTCCAGACTGAATGGATTGCTTGCCATGTGTTTTCCCTCGGTGCGTGGGTGGGTTTCTGCTGTGTTTTTTTTGTAGAACCGAGCTTGCTCGGCTGCTTTTTGGCATTTGGCTCTTGGCTTCCGGCCAAAGCCTCAGCCGGGCAAGACCGGCTCTACAAAGACCAGGCCGGTTCTACTTGAGCTGGCAGATGTCGAGCACGTTCATGTCGGTGTAGTCCAGGTTCTCGCCGCCCATGGCCCAGATGAAGCAGTAGTTGCTGGTGCCTGAGCCCATGTGGATCGACCAGGGCGGCGACACCACCGCTTCGCCGTCGGCGACCACGATGTGGCGCTGCGCATCGGGTTCGCCCATGAAGTGGTAGATGCGATCGTTATCGCCGAGGTCGAAGTAGAAATAGACCTCGCTGCGGCGGTCGTGCAGGTGTGGGGGCATGGTGTTCCAGACGCTGCCGGTCTTGAGCACGGTGAGCCCCAGCAGCAGCTGCGAAGACTGGCAGGTGGCGGGCACGATGTACTGGTAGATGGTGCGTTCATTGCTGGTTTCCAGCGAGCCACGCTCCAGCGAGACCGCGTTGGCGATGGCCAGCGGCTTGGTTTCGAAACGCGCGTGCGCCGGCGTCGAGGTCAGGTAATAGCGAGCCGGGTTGGCCGCATCATCGGAGGCGAACGAGACATCGGCGCTGCCCATCGCCACGTATAGGCCATCCTTCGGTCCCAGCGTATAGCTGGTGCCGTCTACGATGACCTTGCCGCTACCCGCGCCGACGTTGATCACGCCCAACTCGCGGCGTTCCAGGAACGGCTTGCCGGCGGCCGAGGCCGGTTCGGTCTGGCGCGGCAGTTCGATTGCTTTGGAAATGGGGGCCGCGCCGCCGATGACGAAGCGCTCGTTGTGCGAATAGTTCAACTGCACGGTGTCGGCCACGAACAGGCCGCTGATCAGGTAGCGGTCGCGCAACTGGTCGTTGCTGGCGCCTTCCATCATGTCGGGGTGGGTGGCGTGGTAGGTCTTACAGTACATGGTCGGCTCCGTGCGGGGCGATGGGTGGACGGCACCCGGGCTAAGGGTGATTCTAAGGCCTATGGTAACCGGTGTCATTTCGCAGTGCGGCAGGACTTATCCAGAAGGAAAAACAAGCAGTACGGTTGTGTGGCTTTGCCCCCTTTGGCAAAGGGGGCTACGGGGATTTGCTCTTGATCTTGCTGCGGAGCAAGAGCAAATCCCCCTCAATCCCCCTTTTTCAAAGGGGGAGGTCAAAGCAGGGCGGATGCGCCACGCTCATTCCGGTGGTTGGCAGGAGTCGCGAATCACCAGATGCGGGCGCACGCTGGCTGAGGACAGCGTGGCCATGGCGTCCGGTTGCACCAGCATGGAGGCGGCCAGGCGCCCGGTATCGCGAGTGGGGCGACGTACGGAGGTCAGCGAAGGCCACAGACGCGAGGCCAGCGGGCTGTCGTCGAAACCCACCACCGACAGCTGCTGCGGGATGCTGATGCCCGAGCGCATGGCGACCTTGTATACGCCGGCGGCCATTTCGTCGTTGCCGGTGAAGATGGCGGTAGGGCGTTGCTTGCCGGCAAGCAGTTTTTCGGCCGCGGACACGCCCGATTCGAAGGTGTAGCCGGCTTCCACGATCCGCGACTTCGGCAGCTCCATGCCGTAGCGGCCGAGTCCTTCGACGAAACCGGCCGTGCGTTCCAGCGCCGAACGATAGTTGTTGGGGCCGGTAATCAGCGCGATGTCGCGATGGCCGAGCATGTACAGATAGTCGGCCGCTTCGGCGGCGCCGTCGCGGTCGTGGGTGACCACCATGCGCGACATATCGTCCATCGCCACCGGCGCGATGCGCACATAGCGGCAGCCGATTTCCAGCAGCATATCGGCCAGGGCCTGGTCTTCGGAAACGCGCGGCACCAGCATGACACCGTGCAGTTTCTGCTGCTGGGCGAAGCGGCGCACGCCGTCGATGTAATTGGGGCTGCGGCTGTCGCAGGGATGCACTACCAACTCGAAACCGGAATCGCGGATCGCGTCCAGCGCGCCGTACTGCATGTTGACGATGTACTGCGCGGTCGGATTGTCGTAGACCATGCCGATCAGGAACGATTTGCGGAACGCGAGTCCGCGGGCCATCGGATCGGGCGAATACCCCACCTCGCGCATCAGCGCTTCCACTTTCTCGCGCGTGTCCTTACGCACCAGTGGCGAGTGGTTGATGATGCGCGATACGGTTTTCTTGGAAACCCCGGACAGCCGCGCGATGTCGTTGATCGTCGACGCCTTGCCGGGTACGGAGGGTTTGGCGGGCGTTTCGGGCTTCTTGCGCGCGGGCATGGACGTCGCTGTCTGGAGGAAAGGATCGGGTTGGATTCTACCCGCGCGCCGTCAGTCCAGCGCGCGGTAGCGGAAATGGCGGAATTTCACTGCGCCCTTGCCCGTCGCGTACAGCGACGGTTTCAGGGCCAGGAAGCCGCCGGCGACGTTGTGGTGGTAGCCGGAGACTTCCATCTGCACCGGGTATTTGGTCCAGGTAACGCCATCGGTACTGCTGTGGAGGGTGACGACGTGGCGGTTGTTGGTGACCCGCAGCCATAGCCGGCCGCCTTTAGCGCTGGCAGCGAGCGTCGCCGGGCGTTCGGTCCCATAGCGGTGCATGATGAAGTTCTCGCCGTTGCTGCCTACACCCACATAGAGCTTGTCGTTGTAGAACAGCAGGGCGCCGCCCTGCGCGCCGGGCTCGATCTCCATTTCGACTTCGAACTGGTAAGCCAGATCGCCGGCGATGAAACCCAGCGGCGAACTGTCGCGTGGAGAGCTCCCTTTTCCACGTAGGGCCATGGCGCCGTCGCCGAAACTCACGCGCGCGTATTCGTCGGGCGCCGGCTTGAAGAAGGCCCACTGCGGACCGAGCTTGCCGTTGGAGAAGTCATCCGACAGCGGCATGCCGTGCGGCCCCGACGCGGTGCCTGCGGGCTTGCGGATCGGTTGGCTCAGGTCTCCGCCCTTGGCGACGAACCAGCCGTCGTCGGTCCATTCGATGGGTTCCAGCAACGCCTGCCTGCCCAGCGTCCAGAACCCGTGTTCGTAGCCGTGGTAGATCATCCACCATTGGCCCGCGACATCCTCCACCAACGTGGCGTGGCCGCGCGACCACCAGTACTCGTCCCTGGATTCGGTGCGCACGACCGGATTGTTGGGTGCGTTCTGCCAAGGGCCGTGGATCGAGCGCGAGCGCGCGACGATGACCATGTGCCCGGTCGGCGGACCGGCGGTGCCGCCGACGGCAGTGATCATGTAGTACCAGCCGTTGTGGCGGGTGATCTTGGGGCCTTCCTGGGCGTAGCCCTCCACGTCCCATTGCTCGGGGTACTTCCAGCCATCGTAGACGTGCTTGACCTCGCCGACGGTGCTTAGCCCATCGTCGGCCAGTTGCACGTAGTCGCCGCCGCTAAGGAACAGGTAGCGCTTGCCGTCTTCGCCTACGGCGTGGCCGGGATCGATGTGGCCGGGCAGGCCGATATCGATGGGTTCGCTCCAGGGCCCGAGGATGTCGTCGGCCCAGACCACGAAGTTGCTGCGCGTGCTGCCTTCGGTGCCGCCGCGGCGCGCGGGGAAATAGAGGTAGTAGCGGCCCTTGTGCTTGACTAGGTCGGGCGCCCAGATCGATCCGACATTGGTCTTGATGCCATGCCCGATCGGCTGCCAGTTGACCAAGTCGCGCGAATGCCAGATCGGCAAGCCGGGATAGGCTTCGAAGGAGGACAGGGTCAGGTAGTAATCCTCGCCATCGCGCAGCACCGATGGATCTGGGTGGTCGCCGGACAACACCGGGTTGAGGAAGCTGCCATTGCCCAGATCGGCCTGGCGCTGATTTTCGATGCCGCGCTTCCATTGCGGCTCGTTCGTCTCGGATGCCATCGCGAGCGGTGTAAGCAACAGCAGCGTGGCTAGCATCGTGCGCAGTCTTACCCGACTCATGACTTCAGCATCCTGGGTAACCACAGTGACAGCTCGGGCACGAATGCGACCACCAGCAACACGGCCAGCGCCGACAGCCAGAACGGCCAGATGGTGCGCAGGCATTCGCCGATGCTGATCTTGCCAATGGCGGTGCCGACGAACAGTACCGATCCCAGCGGCGGCGTGATCAAACTGATTCCGCCCTTCAGGATCAGGATCACGCCGAAGTGGATGGGATCGATGCCGATGGCCTTGGCCAGCGGCAGGAAGATCGGCGTGCAGATGATGATCATCGGCGCTAGATCCATGAAGGTGCCCAACACCAGCAAGATCAGGATCATCAGTAGCAGCATCAGGTTCTTGTTGGTGGTCAGGCCGGTGAGCAGCTCGACCGCCGCGGTCGGCACCTGCAGGTAGGCCAGCAACCAGCCGAACGCGGCGGCCGAGGCGATCACCAGCAGGATCATGCCGGTAGTGCGTGCGGCATGGCCCATGGTGCCGATGAAATCCTGCCAGGTCAGGTTGCGGTAAATCACTGCAGTGACGAACAGCGCATAGACCACGGCGATCGCCGCGCTTTCCACCGCGGTGAAGATGCCGGCCTTGATGCCAACGAAAATCAGCGCCACCAGCAATAGGCCCGGTAGCGCGGAGACGAAGCGGCGCAACACTACGCCGAAGCCCGGAAAGAGCTCCACCGCATAACCGCGGCGCTTGGCGATGATGTAGGTGGCCCCCATCAGCGTGAGCGTCATCAGCAGCGCGGGGAAGATACCCGCCGCGAACAGATCGGCGATGGAGATGCTGCCGCCGGCCGAGGCCGAATACAGGATCAGGTTATGCGAGGGCGGCACCAGCAAGGCCACCAGCGCTGCGGTCATGGTCACGTTGACGGCGAAATCGCGGTCGAAACCGCGCTTCACCATCTGCGGGATCATGGCGCCGCCCACCGCCGACACGTCGGCGATGGCGGAGCCGGAAACCCCACCGAAGAACAGCGACGACAACACGCTGACCTGTCCCAGGCCGCCGCGCACATGTCCGACCAAGGAAGAGGCCAGTCCTATCAAGCGTTCGGATATTCCGCCGCGCAGCATGATCTCGCCGGCGAATATGAAGAGCGGTATCGCCAACAGCGAAGCGGAGGCCGCGCCGGTGGCGGTCTGCTGCGCTACCACGATCGCCGGCAGTCCCAGGTAGATCAGCGTAGACAGGGAGGCGGTGAATAGGGAGAACGCCACCGGCACTCCCATGATCAGCAAGCCGAGAAACACAAAGAAGAGAATCGCGATAGCCATTATTCGCTCCGCTCCGCGGCGGTGTTGCCAGCGAACAGATGGTTGAGGGAGAACACCGCGATCAACGCACCGCCCAAGCACAACGGCAGGTAGAACGTACCTTCGGGAATGCGGGCGCCCGCCATCGGGACTTCCCAGCTATCGGCGGCCAGAATGGCTCCCCACCAGGCCAGCAGCGCGCCGACGGCCGCGACCACCAGCCGGCTGAAACCGTACATCACCCGCGCCACGCGCGGCGGCGCGGCATCGCGGGCGATGAAGAAGCCGAAGTGCGACTCGGCGCGTACGCCGACCGCGGCGCCGAACATCATCGCCGTGTTGAGCAGCAGCAACGCCACCGGTTCGGTCCAGTCCGGAGAGGCGTTGAGCACGTAGCGCGCGAATACCTGCCATGCCTGTACCGCGGCCATGCTGACCAGCGCGATTCCCGCTATCCAGGTGGTGACGCGCGCCAGCCTCTCCGGCCAGCCCGAAGGGGCACTCGTTTTTGTGTCGCTCATCGGCTCTCCCGGCGATGTAGGCGTTGCTTCAAGTCAGTGGTGTTTCAGAAGGATTTGCATGCGATCACGCCGTGGCGCGAACGTATTCGTAGAGACGCGCCAACTCCGGTTCGCGCAGATATTCGCGGGTGATGCCGGCGGTGGCGGCGCGCATGGACTCGCGGTCCACGGCGTTTGCTTTCACCCCACCCGCGATGATCGCCTCGCGCGCCTTGTTCTCGGAGCTGTCCCACAGGCCGCGCGCATAAGGCACCGAAGCCGCTGCCGCCTCGCGGATCAGCTCGCGATCCTTCGGCGCCAGCCGCTCGTAGGCGGTGCGCGACATCAACAGCACATCGGGCGTGAAGGTGTGTTGGGACTCGGACCAGTAATGCGCCGCCTCGAACTGACGGCTCGAATGGAAACTCTTGATGTTGTTCTCGGCGCCGTCGATCAGATGCGTCTGTAGCGCTGAAAAAACTTCGCCGTACGGCAGCGGGGTAGCATTGGCGCCCAGCGCATGGATAAGGCGGACAAATATCTCGGACACCGGTACGCGCAGCTTGAGGCCGCGCAGGTCGTCGGGCGTGTGGATCGGCCGCTTGGTGTTGTAGATGCTGCGCGAGCCGGAGTCGTAGAAGGCCAGTCCGACCAGATCGCGGCGTTCGAAACTGCCCAACAGCGATTTGCCGAGTTCGCCGTCCAGCGTGCGCCGCAGATGCGGCGTGGAATCGATCAGGAACGGAAGCGAGAGGATCCGCGTGGCAGGCACGGAATCGTTCATCGTGGCTAGATAGACACGCGCCAAAGCCAGGGCGTTGAAGCGAACCAGGTCGACAGTGACCGTTTCCCGACCCAGCTGTCCGGAGTGATAGACCAGCGTATTCAAACGCCCGTCGGTACGCTCGCTCAAATAGCGGCCGATCCAGCGCACCGCTTCCACAGTGGGATAGCCATCCACGTGGACGTCCGCCGCGCGCAGCACTTGTTGCGAAGCGGTGGCGGCACTCGTCGGCTTGCAGCCTGCGGCCAATGCGGTAACGCCGACGCCAACGCCGGCGGCAAGGAATTTGCGACGGTCCATCATCGATGCCCGCTCCCCGCATCGTTTGTATCGACCGGCGTGGCGGCACGTGCGCAGCAGGTGATATCGCCGAAACCGGTGAAGCTGATGCGCGCCGACTGGCCCACGGCGATGTCGTGGATGCCGGTGGCGTTGCCGGTGGCGATCAGGTCGCCGGCCTTCAAAGGACGACCGCGCTTGGCCGAACGCGACAAGGCGAACGCGAACGCCGTCCGCAATCCGCCGGGCAGGGTGGTCGCGCCGCCGCTTCCCACCAGCCGCTCCTCGATGAAGGTATGGCAGGTGAGTTCGGCCTCGGGTATCGCCAGCCAGTCCGGAATTTCCGCCCCTAGGATCAACCCGTTGTTGTTGCCGAAATCGGAGACGACCACGCGGGGGCCCAATAGATTGATGGTCGCCAGCGGACTGCTGGCGATCTCGACGCCAATATGCAGCGTCGCCGGTACGCCAGCGGCTTCCTCAGGCGTCCAGTCGGTTTTGCCGGCGGGCGCATCTGCCTGAAGGCGCAGCACGTACTCGGCTTCGACCGCGGCGAATCCACCGGAAAACACGGGGAACGCCACATTGCCACCGGTGGCATCCAACAGCCCGGCGGAGAAAATAGGGCCCAGCAGGCGGTCGTCGCCGGAGCCGTCGCGGCGTTCGGCGGCGATGAAACCGACTTTCCAGCCCACCACACGGTCCGGCCAACGCGCGATGGCCAAATCTTGCACCTGATAGGCCGCGATGAGGTCGGCAGGAATACTGCCGGGAAAGTCGGGTAAGGAGCCTCCTCGCGTACGCGCTTCAACGAAGCTGTCGGCGATCCTTGCCAGATCCGGGGATCCGGGCGTCGTTTCCTGAATGCTGTCGCCGGTACTCAAGCGGCCTCTCCCAATAGTGTTGTTTTGCTGCACTGCCGATGGACAGCAGGGGTCGATGGCTTGTATATGGTAAACCGGTGTCATTTACAATACGCAGTGCCGCAAAGCCGAACGGCCGAGGGCAATAATCCACTCCTGGGAGGGAGCCGAATGAAATCCACCCGCGCCATGCGCATGGCCCTGTGCCGTCCCTTTGCTGTCGCCGCGATCGCTGCCGCGCTGCTCATGCCGCCGGGCGCCAGTGCGGCGCCAGCCGACGCAACGCTGGCCTTCCCCGGCGCCCAGGGCTGGGCGGCGCACGCCACCGGTGGCCGCGGCGGCAAGATCCTTCGTGTCACTACCCTGGCGGGAAGCGGTCCCGGCTCGTTCGCCGAAGCGGTCAACAGCAAGGGGTCGCGCATCGTGGTGTTCGAGGTGGGCGGCGTCATCGACTTGGGCGCGAAAACCCTGCGCATCGTCGAACCGGACCTGACCATCGCCGGCCAGACCGCGCCTTCGCCTGGCATCACTCTGATTCGCGGCGGCATCGACATCGCCGCCAACAACATCATCGTGCGCCATCTCCGCGTGCGCCCCGGCTCCACCGGCGCGGCGCGCATGGCCGGCTTGGATTTCGATGCCATATCCACGGTGGGCGCGCACGACGTGATCGTCGATCACTGCACGCTGACCTGGGCCACCGACGAAAACCTGTCCGCCTCCGGCAAGCGTTTCGCCGGCAACGATGCCGAGGAAAACGCCGCCGCCACTTCGCATCGGATCACCTTCAGCAACAACATCATCGCCGAGGGTCTGGCCCATTCCACCCATGCCAAGGGCGAACACTCCAAAGGTTCGCTGATCCACGACCATGTGCGCGACATCCTCATCGTCGGCAACCTGTACGCGCACAATTACGAACGCAACCCGTTGTTCAAGGGCGGCGTGCGCGGACAGGTGATCAACAACCTGATCTACAACCCAGGTCAGCGCGCGGCGCATTACAACCTGATCGCCGAAGAATGGCAGGGCCACGACTACGAAACCGGGCAGATGGTGTTGCGCGGCAACGTGATGCGCGCCGGGCCTTCCACCCAGGATCTGGCGTTCTTCATGATCGGCGGCTCTGGCGATATCGACCTGTTCGCGCAGGACAACCTGCTGGTGGACCGCGTGGGCCGGCACAAGATCGACGCCGAAGGCAGCTACACCAACGCACCGGTCAAGGTGAATGCGCTCAAGCGCGCGCCGGAGCTGCCGTTCGGCGTGAACGTGTTGGCGTCGGCGCAAGTGCAGGATGCGGTGATCGCCAACGCCGGCGCGCGGCCCTGGGATCGGGACGACGTCGATCGCCGCATCGTGGCGGATACCATCGAAGGGCGGGGCGGCATCATCGACAACGAAAGCGAGGTCGGTGGCTATCCCAAGCAGAAAGAAACCCGCCAGCCCTTCGTCGAAGCCGACTGGGACCTGGGTACGATGGAACCATTGAAGCCGTTGCAGCATCGCGAGCCGCTGAAGTAAACGGCATGGATGCAGGACGAAGGGTTTTCCTGCAGCAGGCTGCGCTGATCGGCGCAGCGACCAGCGCGCCGCGGTTGCTCGCCACCGCGGGAGAAGCGACAACACTGGCCAAAACGCGCAGTGGCCGCGTCGCCGGCTATCGCGACCATGGCATGCAGGTCTTCAAAGGCATTCGCTACGGTGCAGACACCGCGCCGCGCCGGTTCAGACCGGCATTGCAGGAATCCGCGTGGCGCGGCGTGCGCGACGCCACGCAGCCCGGCGCCAGCGCGCCTCAGAACGGCAACGACGGCCCGGGCAGCGAGGATTGCTTGTTTCTCAACGTCTGCACGCCGGCTCTGCGCGACGGCGGCAAGCGGCCCATTCTTTTCTACATCCACGGCGGCGGCTACAACAACGGCTCGGGCAGCAATCCGCTGTACGACGGTGTGCGCCTGTGCCGGCGTGGCGATGTGGTCGTGGTCACGGTCAATCATCGCCTCAATGCCTTCGGCTATCTTTATTTGGCCGAACTCGGCGGCGAAGACTTCCAACACTCGGGCAATGTCGGCCAGCTGGATCTGGTGCAGGCGCTGCAGTGGGTTCGCGAGCATGCGCAAGAATTCGGTGGGGACGCCGGCAACGTCACCGTGTTCGGCCAGTCCGGCGGCGGCGCCAAGATCGCCACGCTGATGGCGATGCCGGCGGCGCGCGGCCTGTTCCACCGCGCCTGGACCATGAGTGGCCAGCAAGTCACTGCGGCCGGGCCGCGCGCCGCGGACCAGCGTGCGCGGATCTATCTGCAGGCATTGGGTTTGGGCGAAGGCGATATCGAACCTCTGCGCAGCTTGCCGATGGGGGCGCTATTGCGGGCGCAGTCGGTGCGCGACCCTTCACGGGTCGAGGACAGCGGGCTGTACTTCGGTCCGGTGATGGACGGACAAGACCTGCCGCGGCATCCGTTTTGGCCGGATGCGCCTGCGCAGTCGGCGCAAATCGCGATGGTGATCGGCAACACTCGCGATGAGACCCGCGCCTTTCTCGGCAACGGCCCCGCGAACTTCGCGCTGCACTGGGACGACCTACCGGACAAGCTGGCGGTGCACCAGTTCGTCGACATCGCGCCCGAGGTGGTGATTGCCGAATACCGCCGGCTGTATCCCGATTACACGCCGTCCGAAGTGTTCTTCGCCGCCACTACTGCCGGACGTTCCTGGCGCGGCGCGGTGGAGGAACTGGAAGTGCGGGCGCGCCAAGGCGCCAACACCTGGGCCTACCAGCTCGATTGGCATCCGGGTGGCGAAGAAGGCGAACGCCTGCGCGCCTTCCACACCCTGGACATTCCGCTGGTATTCGACAACATCCGTCAGCCCGGTTCGCGCACCGGCGACAGCGAGCAGGCGCAGCGCGTGGCCGACGCGATGAGCGATGCGCTGCTGGCTTTCGCGCGCAGCGGCGATCCGCGTACCGGCGCAACCGCCGGTTGGTCGCCGTACTCGTTGGAGCGCCGCGAAACCATGCTGTTCGGCGCTACCCCAAGCATGCAGAACGATCCGCGTGGCGGCGAACGCCGGCTGTACCAGCGCGCGCCCTTCATCCAGCGCGGTACGGCTTGAGTCCGCGCCCAGCCCGGAGTCCCATCATTAACAACTTCCATCGACTGTTCGCCGCTGTGCTGTTGCTGGCCCTCGCGTTGCAGGGGCTCGCGCAGGAACGCCCGCCGCTCAAGCCGATCCGGGCCAGCAAGATCGTGCTGGTCGGCGACTCCACCACCGCAGTGCAGGGCGGCTGGGGCCCTAGTTTCTGCGCGCAGCACGCGACCTCGTTCCTGGCCTGCGTCAATCTGGCGCGCGGCGGACGTAGCAGCTACAACTATCGTGCGGAAGGCTCCTGGGACATCGCCCTGCACGAAATGCGCAAGGGGCCTTACCAGGCCGTGTACGTGCTGGTGCAGTTCGGTCATAACGACCAGCCCGGCAAGCCGGGCCGTTCCACCGATCTGGCCACCGAGTTCCCCGACAACCTGCGCCGCTATGTGCGCGAAATTCGCGCGGCGGGCGCGCAGCCGGTGTTGTTGACGCCGCTGACCCGGCGCCAATTCAAGAACGGTGAGTTGCTGCAGGATCTCGAACCTTGGGCGCAAGCCACGCGCAAGGTCGCCGCCGAAATGGAGGTGCCGCTGGTCGATCTATATGCGCGCAGCCAGGCACTGGTGCAGGGCATGGGACCGGTGCTGGCCATGCGTACTGCGCAGCGGCCGCCCGCACCGGAGCAGGTCAGCGCGGCGCAGTCAGGCACCACGATCGGTATGCCGACACCGGGCACAACGAAAGGGCAGACGCAGGCGAATGCCGCAGTCGAACCGATGGGACAGGCCAAGCTTGCGTTCGACTACACCCACATCGGCCCGGAAGGCGCCGACCTGTTCGCCGCCATCGTCGCCGACGAGCTCTCACGCGCGGTGCCGGCGCTTCGTGGACAACTGATTCCTTGATCCTGCCGCATGCCTAGAGCGAAAGGGCGCCGCGCAGTGCGAGGAGCCATCGGTCAAGGCGCGATGGATATCGGGAGTGACGCGACGGCCTTACGCCAGCGCGGTAAATCCTGGTTCAGCAGTTTCTCCGGCCAGATGCCATACCAGGCATAGCCGACGCGGCGTTCGTTGGGGATGTCGGCGAAGCGCGCGACCCGTTCTCCCTGGCGATTGACGAACATCGGCCGCTGCCGGTCCAGGTCGTAGAAACGCGCCCACAGCGAAGCGCCGGGTTGCGTCTCGATCAGCACATCCTGGCCGGTCTCCTCGCTGGGCGCCTCGACTTTGCGCAAGGCGGTGTCGCGCAAACGATGCCGGTCGAACCATTGCGCTGCATGATCGACGGCGTCGACTATCGCGGGTGTGGGCTGCGGCTGACGCATCAGGAAACGCACCACGGCGACCGACTCGGAAACCGCCAACGACGGCAATTCGTAGGAGCGGGCCTTGGCCGGTTGCAAGGTGATCTCGTCGTACTGGGCCGCCCAGATCGTTGGCTTGCCGTCGATCTTCAGTTGGGTCGCCAGGATGCAGGCGATGCCGCGCGACACCGCTTCGCGAGCACGTCCGGCGTATTCGGGAGTCAGCGCGATCAGCGCCTCGCGACCTTCGGCCACGTCCTGCAGCAATTGCAGCACGCGCACCATGGCATCGTCGTTGTAGGTGATCTGATGGCGGTACAGCGAGCGGTCCGGGTAGTACTGAGGCCAGCCTCCGTTAGGGTATTGCGCGGCCAGCAGGTAGGCCACGCCGCGGCGGGCAGACTCCAGGTAGGCGGGGTTGCCGGTTTCGCGGTAGGTCTCCGCCAAATAGCGTATCTCGCGGGTCGTCGCCTTGTTGTCGATGGTGGCGTCGTCGTGCCGATCCGCCGATGTCAGCGCAGCGATCTCGGCGGGCAGGTAACTGCGCGCGTAGTCCACTGCCTTGTCATCGAAATGCTTGGACCAACCGCCGGAGGCGGTCTGCAGTAACAACATGTTCTCAGCCACCGGATCGGTGCGCACATTGCCAGCCAGCGCAGGCACCGACAGCGAAAGTAGGGTCAGGATCAGGCTCAGCCGATACTTCATTCGAACGGTCTCATGCGCTAAGGAGTTGTGTGAGGTCGAATGCGTCGCCGTGGAGCGTCTGCGGGGAAGCCGACGCTGCAAGAAAGGCCAGCATCCCACACGCGAGACGGCCGGAAAGTCCGCCTTTCCGGCCGTCGCGTGAGGTGTGGCGCAATTCAGAAGCGGTAGCGGGCACCGAAGTAGTACTGGCGTCCGCTGACGGTATAGCGATCGGCCAGCTTCAGCTCGGAATCCACGTAGCGCTCGTCGGGAGTGTCCAGCAGGTTGATCGCTTCGAAGGTCAAGCTAAAGTTCTTGCTGACCTCATAGGACATGTTGAAGTCCACGTTCCTCACGCTGTTCTTGCCGGTAACGTCCGCGGTGATCAACTCGTTGCCATCCAGGTCCCAGACGTTTTCGCGGCTGAGGACTTCGCCGATGTAGCCGTCGCGATAGCTAGTGGACACACGCGCGCTGAACTTGCCGTCGTCGTAATAAAGCGTGGCGTTGTAGGAATTCGGCGACAGGTTGACCAGATCGTTCTCGACGAAACTCGTCACCACCGTCGTATTGTTGTTGGCGGCGGTGGTGAACAGATATTTGATCTCGGATTCGACATGCGTGTAGTTCACTTGCACGCCGAAGTGGCTCCAGAATCTAGGCAGGAAGGTGAACGGCTGCTGGTACGTGAGCTCATAACCCTTCAGGGGACCGCCTGGAGTATTGAAATAGCTCTGCACGTTGAACTGCGTGTCGGCGGTGAAGCCGGCCGGCAGCAGGTCCAGCGAATACCCCATGTCGCCCCAGGTGGTCAGCAGGCGTGTGCGCTGGATGTAGCTTTCGATGTCCTTGTAGAACACCGCCGCCGACAGCAGACCGCCTTCCTGGAAGTACCATTCCGCGCTGAGGTCATAGTTGGTCGAGCGGAAAGGCGCGAGCTTGGGATTGCCCAAGTTGATCGAGAACACGCGGCCGTCGTCGAAGTAGCCGGTGGGCCCGCCGCTCACGCCGGGCGACAGGTAAGTCAGTGCGGGGCGCGCCATGGTCTTGGCCGCGCCGAAGCGCAGCACCAGGTTCTCGGCCGCGTCCCAGGCCAGGTTGAGCGAGGGCAAGACGTCCGTATAGCTGTGATCGACTTCGCTGCGCACCAGCAGGCGATCGCCTGCAGGGGTGGTGGCGCTGGCCACGCCGAAGAACGTCTCGCAGGCGTCGGAATTGTTCGCCGCGGCGCTGGCCGCGCAAGGCGCATAACCCGATGCGGCGATCTGGGTGCTGACATAACGCACGCCCAGGTTGCCGCGGAACGCGCGATCGAACAGATCGGTGTTGAAATCCAGCTGCAGATAAGTGCCGAAGCTCTTCTCGTTGACCTCGAAATTGTTGTTCGAAGCGCCGAAGTGGCCGACGCTGGACAGGCGATAGTCGCCGCCCGCGAGTCCGGTATCGCAATTGCAGTTGATGTCCAGCAGATCCGCGATCCTGTCGAAGTCCGGGATCAGCCAGCCGCTGGGCACATCGCCGTCCAGGCCGCTGCCGAAGCCGGACAATGTGGTGCTCAGGTCGCCCACCGTCACTCCCGATGGCAACGCCTGCGCCAGACGTCCGTAGCTGATGTGGCGGTACTCTTCCGAGGACATGTCGTAGTCCTTGTACGCCAGGCCGGTGCGGAAGGTGAAAGTCGGGTTGATGACGAAATCCAGATCCACCTTGGCGCTGTCGAACGCGTTGTCGACATATTGCGGGTTGAGCCGCACCTCGCTGATGTTGGAGCCGCGCGCGGTACCGTTGCTATTGACCGGCACCGCGCCGTAACCCAGCCACGACCAAGCGTTTGGGTCATTCAGCGCGAAGGGGAAGGTCATGCTGGGCATGCTGGCGTTGTTGCGCATATCCAGCACGAAGCCATCCTGGTTCTGATTGTCGAAGCTGACCAATGAGAAGATCGGACGCGAATAGTCGGAAGACGAATGTCCGATAGTGGCGTCCACGCGCACATCGTCGTCGTTGTAGGCGAGGTTGAGGCTGTACTGCTGGAACTCGGTCGATTCTTCGATCTGCGTGGATTCGGTGCGGAAGTCCACATTGTCGAACACGCCGTAGACCAGCCGGTTCATGTCGTCGACCTGCGCCTCGCGCACGGTGATCTGGGTCTTGCCGCCCAGGTTGGCCGCGCGGTGCAGATTGGCACCCACCGAATCCTCGCGCTGGTCCTTGTCCAGCTTGGAGTACATGCCGTCGAAGCTGAGCACGGTGTTGTCCGAGACCTTGAATTGCAGGGCCGTCGTCACGCCCAGCCGCTCGATCTCGTGGGCGGTGCGGATATAGCGCGGATAGCGTGGAATCCAGGCGTTGGTCGCGGTTTCGTAGGCGGCGATGTTCTCCGGCGTGTTGGCCGGACGCGGCAGGCCGGTGCCGCAGCTGGTGGCGGTGATGCCATAGCTGCCCCAGCCGTTGTTGCGGTCCTGGTTGGCCTGACTACCGCTACCGGCGGGGGTTTCATTGGGCAGCCGGTTGCGTGGCGTCTGCGGGTTATAGCCCACCGGGCTGCAGAAGCCGTAGGTGCCGTTGTTGGTGGCGGTGGCCTGGTTGGAGTTGCGGTGGTTGCCGTGTTCCCAGCGCACTGGGTTATAGCCTTCCTCCGACACGTTGCGCTTGCTATAGGCGACAGAAAGCAATGCGCCGAAGCGCCCGTCGGCCCAGGTATCGCTGATCAGGCCCGACACACGCGGGTCGGACTGCTCCGACTGTTCGTTGTAACCCATCTGGCCGCTGAGCGAAGCCTGGAAGCCTTCGAAGTCGAAGGGCCGCGAACCGCGAAGGTCGACGGTGGAACCCAGCGAGCCTTCGTCCATTTGCGCCGACTGGGTCTTGTTGACCTTGACCTGGCTGAAGAGCTCCGAGGCGAAGGTGTTGAAATCGAAGCCGCGGCTGCGATTGACGCCGGCGCTGCCGGTGCCGGCCGTGGAGAGCGCCTCCAGGCCGTTGAGGCGCACTCGCGTGAAATCGGAGCCCAGACCGCGAATGGAAATGCGTTGGCCTTCACCGCCTTCGCGGTCGATGGAGACGCCGGCCACGCGCTGCAGCGACTCGGCCAGGTTCTGGTCCGGGAACTTGCCGATGTCCTCGGCGAAGATGGCGTCCACTTGTTCGACGCTGTAACGCTTTTCGTCCAGCGACTTCTGCAGGCTTGCGCGGTAGCCAGTAACGGTGACCTTGTCCAGCTCGGTAAGACGCTCAGCTTCGGTGGGGCCGGTCTGCTGCGCGAAGGCGGGTGTCGACAATGCCATGGCGACCGATACGGCCAGGATGGTAACCGGTGTCTTTCGAATTGCATGTGCGTGGCGCATTGCGTTCCCCCCTCAAGGATCACAGTACATTCGCGGAATGAGTGAGTTGCGGAGCTAATCCGCTGGACATAGCGATCCCGGGCGTGGTGCACGCCCGGGATCGAAGCTTGCGATCAGAACTTGTAGCGCAGACCCAGCAGGTATTGACGGCCGGTTTCGCTGTAGTCCAGCGGAAGCGTGACGGCGGGGTTGGACACCCACGATTCCTGCACTTCGTCGGTCAGGTTGATGCCTTCCAGGCTCAGTTCCAATTTGTCGTTGATCTTCCAGCGCACCGAAGCATCCACCGTCGTGGTGCCGGTCTGGCCGTGCACGCCATCCAGGTTGAACCCGGCTTCGGTGCCAGGCGCCTGCAGCAGATAGTCGTCGCGGTTAGTGGCCGAGACGCGGCCGGAGAAGCGCTTGCCTTCGTAGAACAGCGTGGCGTTCCACGAATGCTTGGACAACCCGGTCAAATCCGTCTTGAAGACATTGGCGCCCGCACTGTTCACGTACTGGATCTGTGAATCCACATACGTGTAATTCAGTTGCACGCCCAAGTTGGCCCATTTGCCCGGCAGGAAGGTGAACGGCTGCAGGTAGTTGGCCTCCAGGCCCATCAGTTCACCGCCCGGCGTATTGAGCGGCACGGTGAACGTGAAGTCATCATCGACGGTCGCACCGGTGCCTGCCAGCAAGCTGGCAGGCAGACCGCTGGCCGAGTAAGGCTGCACTACACGCGTGGTCTGGATGAAACTCTCGATGTCCTTGTAGAACAGACCCAGGCCGAGCATGGCGCCTTCCTGGAAGTACCACTCGAAGCCCAGGTCGGCGGTGAAGGCGCGGATCGGATCCAGATTCGGATTGCCGCCCGCCACGGTACGCGCACCGCCGCTGACGTTGACGGTGACACCCGGCGTCAGGAAGCCCAAACCCGGACGGGTCATGACTTTGGCCGCGCTCAGGCGGACCAGGAAGTCCGGCATGACCTCGGCCACCAGATTCATCGACGGCAGCGTGTCGCTGTACTTGCGGTTCGCCGTCGCAGCGACTGGGGCGCCGCTGGCCGTCGCGATGCCAGTGGACGACTGCTTGGTGCGCACATGGCGCATGCCCACGTTGCCCGAAACCGGGACCGGCCCGATATCCAGGGAGAACTCGCCCATCAAGTAAAGGCCGCGATCCTCTTCCTCCACGCTGCGGGTGTTGGCCGCACGCTCAGCCAAAGCGAAGGTGCCGGTGTTGCTGTAGATATCGAACACATCGGCGATGCCCTGGTAGTCGGGGATCACCCAGGTCCCGGGCGAACCGCTGACGCTGCTCAGACGGGCCAGTTCGGTCAGGTCGGCCGGGACCAGCGTAGTGCCGCCGGGAAAGACGGGCACGGCCAGTTCCGAGGCACGACGCAGCTCGCGAGTGGAGAACGAATAGTTCTTGGCCTGCACGCCGCCCTTCAGCCGGAAACCGGTACCGATATTCCAGTTGAAATCCAGTTGCCCGATGTCGAAGTCATTAGTGACGTATTGAGGACGGATACGGATTTCGGCCAGGGTCCAGCCGTTGCCGTCGGTCGGATCGATACCGTAGTTCAGCACCGGCTTGTATGGATTGCCGCGGTAGTCGTAGCTGTAATTGTCGACGTTGTTCTTATCCATGATGATCGTGGTCTGGATCGGATTTTCATGCTCCGATTTGGACGTGCCGAGCTTGCCGGACAGCTTGAAGTTGTCGGTGAACTCATGCTCGCCCTCCAGGTCGATCTGGGTGAAGACCGTGTTCCACTCGTCATGGCGGCTTTCCGAGCGGATGTCGACATCGTCGAACAGACCGTAGACCAGCGCGCCGTCCTCGATCACACCGTCGCGGACGATGGTCTGCGGCTTGCCGGTGCCACCGCGGCTGAATGAGATCGCTTCGATGTACTTCTCGTTGCGGGTGGCGTCGATTTTCGAGTACAGCGCGTCCAGCGAGAACTGGGTGCGGTCGGTCGGCTTGAACTGCAGCGAGGCGGTCACGCCCGTGCGCTTCTGGTCATGCTCCATCAGCGTGTAGCGCGGGAAACGCGGGTGATAAGTAGTGGCTAGGCGTGCGGGCGCGAATGGCGATGCCGCGTTGAAATTGCCATTGCTGGGACCATTGGCCCAGCGGCCGCTGCCGCTGCCTTCTTCCAGCGTCTGGCGTTCCGAATAGGCCACCGACAACAAGGCGCCGAACTTGCCGTCGGCCCAAGTGTTGGCAATCAGCGCGGCGAGCCGCGGGTCGGTCTCGCCGCCTATATCGTTGTAGCCGGCCTGGCCGCTGGCGGCGAGGGTGAAGCCCTCGTAGTCGAAAGGGCGCGCCGTGCGCAGATCGACGGTCGCACCCAGCGAGCCTTCTTCCACGTCCGCCGATGCGGTTTTGCGTACGATCAGCTGCGAGAACAGATCAGAGGCGAACACATTGAAGTCGAAACCGCGGCCGCGGTTCGTTCCGCCGTTCTGGTCCGTAGATCCTACCGTGGTCAGCGCTTCCATACCGTTGACGCGCACACGAGTGAAGTTCGAGTCCAGGCCGCGGACAGAGATGTTGCGGCCTTCGCCGGCATCGCGGGTGATGACCACACCCGGGATGCGCTGCAGCGATTCGGCCAGGTTCAGGTCGGGGAACTTGCCGATATCCTCGGCGACGATGGCGTCCACCACACCGGCTTCGCCGCGCTTGATATCCAGCGCTTTTTCCAGGCTGGCCCGGTAACCTGTAACGGTGATGGTGCCCAGCGTATCCACGTCCTCGGATTCGGAAGTGGCGGGCGCGGTGGGGCTTGTATCGGCCGGGCTGGCTTCCTGAGCGAATGCGGACATGGCATTCATCTGCAGCGCGAATCCGATCGACAGTGCGAGCACGGTAACCGGTGTCTTCCGGCGGTTGTTACGAGTTTGCATGGGTTCCCCTCCTCAAGGGCACATGTATCGCTCTATGGCGGCTTTTAGCGATGAAACGAATCGGGTTTTGTCACCTCGAGATGCTTTCCAGAAGTAAAATGACACCGCTGGTCAAAAAAACCGTAACAGAGTGTGCGGTGCAACAACAACTATTCTTTCCGGGGCGCTATGGTGTGTCCCGGGACAATCATTGCCGCAGTCCATCAGGCCGGCGGATAGACGATAAGGGAGCGGCGGAATGCGGGGACACGTGGTCTGTTTCGGGGAACTGCTGCTGCGCCTGGGCGCGCCGGGCCGGCAGCTATTGCTGCAGTCGCCTCATCTCGAGGTCTACACAGGCGGTGCGGAAGCCAATGTCGCCGTTTCGCTGGCCAAGTTTGGCCATCGTGCGGACATGGTCGGCGTGGTGGCCGACAACACCCTGGGCGAAGCGGCGACCGGGGAATTGCGCCGTCATGGGGTGGACACGCGGGGTGTCCAGCGGGCGTCGGGACGGATGGGCCTGTACTTTCTGACACCGGGAGCCATTCAACGTCCCAGCGAGGTGCTCTACGACCGAGCCGACTCCGCCTTCGCGCGCGCGGGCGGTGGAGAGCACGACTGGGCTGGGCTGCTAGCAGGCGCCGACTGGCTACATGTCTCCGGGGTCAGCCCGGCATTGGGACAACTGGCGGCGGATCGCACGCTAGGAGCGGTGCGCGCGGCGCGCGCGGCGGGGGTCAAGGTGTCCTTCGACGGTAATTTCCGTCCCAAACTCTGGGAGGCGTGGCAGGGCGACGCAGCGGCGATCCTGCGCGAAATCATGGCCGAAGCCGATCTGCTGTTCGCCAGCCATCGCGATATCCAGGTCGTGTTGGGTCAATCCTTCGCTCAACCCACTTCCGAAGAGCGCTTCCTGGCCGGCGCGCAGGCGGCGTTCGCCGCCTTCCCGCAGCTGCAGCGTATGGCCGCGACCATCCGCGTACAGCGCAGCGTCGATCATCACGCTCTATCCGCCATCGATGCGGTGCGTGGCGGAACCAGCCATACCACTTCCGCTTATGAGGTAGCCCCGATCGTCGACCGCATCGGCACCGGGGACGCATTCGCCGCGGGCGTGCTGCATGGCGTAATGACCGGCATGGACGACGTCGACGGACTGTGCTTCGGCTTGGGCTCTGCCTGCCTCAAGCATTCGCTGCCCGGCGATTTCAACCTCATGGGCGTGGCCGAAGTCAGCGCTTTCTTGGGGGAGAGCGGGTTCGACGTGCGGCGCTGAAAGCAAGATCAGAAGCGTTTCGTGCGTTGCGCGAGTCACTTTTCTTTGAACGGCAAAGAAAAGTAACCAAAAGAAAGCCGCCCTACGTCGCGCCCCACGATGAAGCCGTGGGGTCCGCGAGCAGGCCGGGAATTTCCGTAAGGCGCCTCCTGCGCCTCCGGAAACGGCGCACATCCATGTGCGCCGCCCCTTCGGGGTTTATCCCGTCCTGCTTGCCGCAACTCACGGGGCCGATAGCGCGCAGCAAAGGCCGAAGCCAATGCCCGAGCCCAAGCCTCTAATCTACTTCTCGCACCATTACCGCAACGAAATGTTTCTTCTGAATATGGCGAGGAAGACTTTTCTTTGCTTCCGTTTCCCTCACACTGCGCGCCATGAAGAGCGTGGTCGATGCGTAGCAAGCTGTTCGTTCCGGGAGTGCGTCCTGAATTGTTCGCCAAGGCGCTGGCGGGCGATGCCGATGCGCTGAGCTTCGATCTGGAGGACTCGGTTCCCGAAACGCGCAAGGCCGAAGCGCGCGCCGATGTCGCCGAATTCCTGCGATCGCCTGCGGTGCGCGCAGCGGCCAAAGTCATCGTGGTGCGACTCAACGCACTGGATACGCCGCACTTCGAGGCGGACGTACAGGCGGTCGCGCAGTCCGCGGTCGCGCTGCTGAACCTGCCCAAGGTGGAATCGGCCGAAGACATCCGCGCTGCGGTGGCGGTGCTGGAACGCGTCGAAGCCGGCAACGGCATCGATCGACCGATACGCCTACTGGCCACTATCGAAACTCCACGTGGTTTGCGCCGCGCGGCCGAAATCGCGGGCGCGCATCCGCGTGTGGCGGGATTGCAATTGGGGCTGGCGGATCTTTTCCAGCCCTTCGGTATCGACCGCGGCGATGCCGCCAACGTACATGCCGCGCTCTATGCGATGCGCATGGCCGCGGCGGAGGCGGGCGTCTTCGCCTGGGATGCCGCTTTCGCCGATCTCGAGGATGCGGAGGGCTTCCGTGCCGAGGCATCGATGGCGCGTCGCCTGGGTTATCTCGGCAAGAGTTGCGTCCATCCGAAGCAGGTGGCGCTGGCCAATGAAGTCTTCCAGCCGGACGCGCAGGAAATAGCCGCGGCACGACGTATCGTGGCCGCCGCAGGCGAAGCCAGCGCGCAAGGCCGCGGCGCCTTCGTGGTGGACGGCCGCATGATCGATCTTCCTTTCCTGAAGCGCGCCGAGGCGATTCTGGCTTCGCTCGATTCCAGCACGAGCACGCCTTAATGCCCCAACCTCTTTCCGCGATGCGCACTTTTCTGGCAGCGGCTCTCCTGCTGCTGGGCTGCCTGGCGTTGCCCGCTGCGGCCGCAAGCCTGTCGTCGGTGAAGACCACTTCATTGCCCGCGCTGGCTATAGACCAGCCATTGATAGGATTGGTGGTGGTGGAGGGCCGGCCGGTCGCGTTCACTGCCGATCGGGCCTGGATATTGGATGCCGAACGTAAGAAATGGGAGCTCTCGCCTTGGCAACCCGATGTCGCGGCCGGCACGCTGAAAAGTGCGGTCGGTAACGGGCAACTGGCGTTTCTGTTGAGCGGTTCAGCCGAGGGAACCGGTACGGCCTCCGTCGAGCAGATCGCATTCGTCAACGGCCAACTTTCCAACAAGCCGCTGCCTGCGCTTCCTTCGGCATTGAACGAGGTGCGTGCTGCGCTTAATGCCGACAACCTCTATCTGGCTGGAATCGACGCAGCAGGAAAATCCACGCTGCTTTCTCTTCTACCAGGCGCGGCTAAGTCGGAATGGCAGCTGCAGTCCGGTTGGCCGGGAAACTCGCCAATGACGTCGCTGGTAGTGCAGACCTCGGCGGTGTTCGCGACCGTGCCGGGCGCCAGCGGCGAACGCATCCTGCGTTGGTCCGCCGACAAGGGCTGGCAGGACAAAGGTGCGGTGCCCGGTTCGATCGTGCCGGGTTCGGCGCGGGCCATCGGTCAGGCGCACGTGATCTACCTGGTGGCGAGTTCCGGTGCGGCGCCGCAGATGATGACCTTCCATACCATCACCGGGTCGTGGGCAACGCTGCCCGATTCGAGCGCGGCGGGCGTCGCCGCCACGGCCGCCTTCGACAATGGCCTGCTGTGGGCCCGTACCAGCGCTGACGGCAAGCGCGTCGACTTCGAGTCCACCCAGATCGAATCGGGAAAACTGCTGTTGCGCTGGCTGGACTGGATCGTGATCGTGGTCTATCTGGGCGCGATGCTGGGCATGGGTTTCTATTTCTATATCCGCGAGAAGCGCAACTCGACTTCCGATTTCTTCGTCGGCGGGCGCACCATTCCTTTTTGGGCGGCGGGCGTCAGCCTGTATGCGGCCAACACCAGCTCGATCAGCTTCATCGCCATTCCGGCCAAGGCGTTCGAAACCAACTGGCAGTACCTCACCAACAATCTGGTCGCGGTGCTGGGCCTGATGTTCGTGGCGGTATGGATCGTGCCATTGCTGCGCCGCCTCAACCTGATGTCGGTGTTCTCCTATCTGGAGACCCGCTTCCATCCCACCATCCGCATGCTGGCCAGTGCGCTGTGCATCATCATGCAGATAGGCAGCCGCATGAGCGTGGTGCTGTTCCTGCCGGCGCTGGCGATCGCCACCATCACCGGCATCCGGGTGGAGTGGAGCATTCTGATGATGGGAGGCTTCACCATCATCTACACGGCCATGGGAGGCATGAAGGCGGTGATCTGGACCGACTTCGTGCAGGTCATCGTCAAGATGGGCGGCGCGATCTTCGCCATTCTCTTCATCATCTGGACGCTGAAAGGCGGCTTCGGCGAATTCCACCAGATCGCGCAAGCGGCGGACAAGACCAAGCTGCTGGACTTCAGCTTCGACCTGACCAAGGCCACGGTGTGGGGCTTCATTTTCCTGGTCTTGTTCGACGTGGTGCTGACCTTCCCCAAGGACCAGGTGCTGATGCAGCGCACGTTGTCGACCAAATCCGACAAGGAAGCGGGGCGCTCGATCTGGGCCTTCGCCCTGATCATGATACCCGGTGGTTTCATCTTCTATTCCATCGGCACCGCGCTGTTCGTCTACTACAAGAACAATCCGGAACGCATGAACCCGCTGCTGCCGATCGATGCGACCTTTCCGCTGTTCATCGCCGCGGAGTTGCCGATGGGCGTGACCGGGCTGATCATCGCCGGCATCTTCGCAGCGGCCATGGCCACGCTTTCCAGCATCATGAACAGTGTGGCCACGTTGGCTTCTGTGGATTTCTACGAGAAGCTCGCAAAGAATCCCACGCCGAAGAAGAGCGTGTTTTTCGCCGAGGCCGCCACGGTAGGCACCGGTCTGCTCGGTATAGGTGTGGCGCTGCTGCTCTCCCGCTTCGATATCCATTCGTTGTTCGACGTGTCCATCGAACTGGCCGGACTATTGGGTGGCGGCTTTGCGGGCGCCTACACGTTGGGCATGTTCACCCGCCGCGCCAATTCGGCAGGTGTGGCCATCGGCGTGGCCTCTAGCATCGCACTCACCCTGTTGGCCTGGTCGATGAATCTGGTGCATCCGTACTTCTACCTGGCCATCTCGATCATGCTGTGCATCGTGATCGGCTATCTGGCCAGCCTGTTCTTCCCGGCGCCTACGCGCGACCTGGATGGGCTGACCATCTACGCGAAGTCGGACAGCAATTACGTCAAACCTGTGCCTGTAGCGAAGTAGGGTGCATCAGGTATCCGGTCCAATTGGAATCGCACCCTTCTCCCGTTAACGGGAGAAGGTGGCCGGCAGGCCGGATGAGGGTAACGGAGCCGAAGATGTTTGGTTCTGCGTTGGCGCACCGAGTGTAGAGGTCCCGAATCTGACGCTAGAAACGATGCTGGAGACGGAAGTGAGTCGACTCCGGCTCCCCTCACCCGCCTGCGGCACCCTCTCCCGCTAGCGGGAGAGGGGTTCAATTCACTTATCTGCGCTGAAATCCAGAAGTTCGCGTCACGGCGCGTCACGCCTTGTCGGCATCGTCCACCGGCCGGCTCTCGGGAACCGTGCGCGTGCCTGTCTTCTGGTTGACTTTGACTCGCCACGGATAATGGCCGCCTTCGCCACCGGCGCCCACCGCCTGCAGATGGTTGGTGACCGCCTTGCGCCAGCCTGCGCCATTATTGGCGGTGCTCATGTGCGGCGTTTTCGAATGATGAAAAGCCACATCGCCGCGACGCATCGGACAAACCACGGTGCGACTCGCATCCACCTCGCATATCAGCAGGTCGCTTTGCACGCCTTCCACCAATTTGTGCTCGAGCACGCCCTCCAAGTGGCCGCCATCGATGAAGTGCATGCATCCGTTCACGCTGTCCACGTCTTGCAACGGAATCCAGCCGGTGATACCGCGATCGGCCAAATTTCGGCCCCAATAGCCTTCGTCCTGGTGCCATTCGGTCGGCACGCTCTTGCCCGGCGGTTTGCCCAGGAACTGGTCGTACCAGAACTCCAGCGCCATCCCCATCAGTTGCGAAGAAAACGCCGCCAGCCAATGGCGGTACGGCTGGTCGGCGATATCTTTCCAGACCAAGGTCGGGGTGGACTGCACGATGCGGAAGCTGCGGTCCTCCCGGGCCTCGTTCGCGTCCCACGCCCAATCGTTGGCCAGCCGCTCCTTGTTCTGCAACAGCATGTCGCAATAGGACTCCAAGGTATCCAGATCCGTCTGCGGGACAGCGCCGGCCACGACCAGATAGCCGTGTTCGCGGAAGAAACCGATCTGTTCGGCGGAAGCGCGGGGGTAGTCCATGGCGTAGTCAGACCCGTATGTGCAGAAGGCGCGAGCAATCCTGCAAGCGCATGACTTTCGCAACAAGCCTGCGCGGCTATCTTTTGAGTATGCTTGCGGTGATGTCCTGCCGCGCCGCGTCGGCGCTCGCCGTTCTTCCTCCATCTGCCGCTCACGCCCAGAGAAACCACGTGGACACCCAATTCCTGAAGACCTTCGTGGCAGTCGTTGATCGCGGTTCGATGGCCGCGGCCGCGCGCCTGCTCAACATCACCCCGGCGGCGGTTGCGCAGCAGATCCGCACTTTGGAGCGCGAAATCGGCGCGCCGCTGATCGCGCGGGTAGGGCGCACGGTCAGCGTTACCGAGGAAGGCTCGCGCATCCTGCAGCGCAGCCGCGATCTTTTGCGCGACGTGGCCGACCTGCGCAGCCTGGCCAACGACAACGCGGTCTCCGGAGAATTACGCCTGGGCGCCTGCCCCACCGCGCTGGCCGGCATGCTGCCGGACATTCTGGCGCGGATGGTGGATAAGTTTCCCGAGATCAACGTCTTCATCAAGCCGGGTTATTCGGCCGATCTCTACCGCGCGGTGGAAGGCGGCGAGCTGGACGCGGCCATCGTGCTGCACGCGCCGTATACCTTGCCTAAGACCTGCAACTGGCTGCTGCTGCGCGAGGAACCGCTGGTGGTACTGGCCCCCGAGAGCATGGCCGGCCGCGATCCGCACGAACTGCTCGCTACGCAACCCCTGATCCGCTACGACCGCAACCATTGGGGCGGCCGGCAGGCCGAGGAATACCTGCAGCGCATGGGCATCACCCCGCACGAACGCTTCGAGCTCAACGCGCTCAACGCGATCGCGGTGATGGTCGACCGCGGCCTCGGCGTTTCGCTGGTGCCGGACTGGGCCAAGCCGTGGCCGGAAGGACTCAAGCTGGTGCGCTTGCCGTTGCCGGAGGAAAGCGTGCCGCGGCAGATCGGCATCGTCTGGTCGCGCTCGACGATCCGCATTCGCCTGGTCACCGTGTTTCTGGAAGAGAGCAGGGCGGCGATGAAGGTGGTCAACGGTTAGGCGTACGCCAAACCTAAAAACATTTGGGATGACGTCCTGTATATGGATCAGCACATTCATGCTGCAACGCGTCATGAATGGCGTATTCGGTAAGCAACAAAAACTAGACTCTGAACATAGTTCGCCCCGGTTCTATTCCCGTCGACCAACGCATAGTCTCCCGTCCATTGTCGGGGCTGTACGTAAGCGTCTTGGAGGGGATGCTTGGCACGCAGATCGCATCGCATGCGAACTGCCGACGCGCATACGCATAACGGGGGAGCCGCGATCCACGCGTCTCTTAATAAGCATAAAAAACCGAGAGACCACACACATGAAGCACGTACCGGCCACATTCGGCGTTTTCCTGCTGGCGGCTGCCGTCAGCGCCAGCGTCCATGCGCAACAGGCGGCCGAAGCGGCCGCACCGACTCCCGCGACCGAGAGTCAGGACGCGACGGATCTTGATGCGGTGATTGTCACCGGCTCGCGCAGCCCCAAGGCGATCGACAAGATTCCGGGCGCGGTCACTCTGGTTTCGAAGGAAGAGATCAAGCACACACTAGCCGTTACCGAGGATGCCACGGCGGTTCTCGCCCGTACCGTGCCCGGCTATGCCGAATCGTCGCAAGCCATGAGCAATACCGGCGAAACACTGCGCGGTCGCATCGCACTGCGCCTGTTCGACGGTGTGCCGCAGGGCTCGCCGCTGCGCGAAGGCGGCCGCAACGCCACCTTCACCGATATGGGCATCGTCGACCGCATCGAAGTCATCAACGGTCCGTCGGCTTCCGAAGGCATTGGCGCGGCCGGCGGTATCATCAACTACATCTCCAGCGTGCCGCAGAAGGAAGGCAACGAATTCCGTATCCTCACCCGCTATTCCACCCAGTTCGGTAATGACAGCAGCGGCTGGAAGGTGGGCGCCAACTGGCTGCACAAGCAGGACAATTACGACTTCGTGGTCGGGCTTTCTGCCATCGACCGCGGTATCTCCTACGATGCCGATGGCCGCCGCGTAGGCATGAACACCAGCGGTTCGGTGTCGGACTCCATGGCCAACAACCTGTTCTTGAAGGGCGGCATCAACTTCGGCGAAGACGGCGTGCAACGCCTGCAGGCCAGCTACAGTCATTTCAAAATCGAAGGCAATGGCGACTACATCCAGGTCGAAGGCTGCCGCCCCGGAACCTGCGCCAATCCGGTCACCAACACCTCCGAGCGCGGACACATCTTCGGCAGCAAAGCCGAGTTCAACGACTTCGAACAGCTCAACCTGCTGTACACGCACGGCGATTTTTTCGGCGGCACGCTGGTGTTGAACGGCTATTGGGCAGACCAGCAGATGCGCTACCTGCCGGAAAACGGCGACGACCGCCAGTTGGTCTGGCCGCTGCCGGTTGGTGCCGAGCGCATCTACGACCAATCGGAAATCGACAGCAAGAAGTGGGGCTTCCGTCCATCGTGGACGCGTTCGGAACTGTTCGGCGTGTCCGGGTTGGAATTGCGTGCGGGCGTCGACTACGTCTATGACGAGGCCCAGCAACGACTCGCGCTGACCAATCGCCTATGGGTTCCACCCATGGAGTACACCAGCGTCGCGCCTTACGCACAGCTGAGCTACGACATCGGACCGGTGACACTGAGCGGCGGCGCCCGTCGCGAAGACGGCGAACTCAAGGTCGACAGCTACACCACCACGCCTTTCCGCAACAGCGTGTTCGTACAAGGCGGGGGAGTCGAGTACACCGAGGATCTGCTCAACTTCGGCGCTATCTGGCGCATTACCGACGAATGGTCGGTGTTCGCATCCTATGGCGAAGGCTTCAGCCTGCCCAACATCGGTATTCCATTGCGCAATATCAACGTACCAGGGCAGTCGGTCGACCGTATCAGCGACCTGCAGGCTATCGTGGTCGACAATCGCGAGTACGGTTTCAACTGGCGCGGTGCGCGTGGATCGTTCAGCGGTTCGTACTACGACTCGCGTTCGCCGTTTGGCACTTCTCTGTCGGTGGATCCTGCGACCAACGACTTCGTGCTTAACCGCGCGCCTACCCAAATCAAGGGCGTGGAGCTGAGCGGTGACTGGAGGTTCAACCCGCAGTGGAAGGCCGGTGCCTTGTATTCGCGCATACGCGGCAAAACGGCGTTCTGGAACGCGGCCCTGAATGGAGATTACCCGGCCGGTGGCCTGAACAAGCCGATGGGCGTATCGGACATCAACCCGGACAAGATCGGGGCCTGGATCACCTGGAACTTCAGCCCCAACGGCGATGTCACCTTGAACGGAACCAAGCTGCTGTCGCGCGACCTTTCGGCCAGCGATGTGCGTCCCTTCGATGGGCGGGCCTTCTCGTTTGAAGAACATACCAACGGCTACACGCTGTTCGACCTGAGCGTGAACTACCGGGTCGAGAACGTTGGGCGCTTCACCGTGGGCATCGAGAACTTGACCGACAAGCAATACGTCCTGAGCTGGTCGCAGGTGGACTTCTTCAAGAACTACTTCGCCGGCCGTGGTCGCATGGTTTCGCTGACTTATGAGTACACGTTCTAAGTGCGAATGATGCCGCATCAAATCAAGTTTTGATCGCTGAATTGTCAATGACTTATGTCTGCCTGCACGTCGGGTTCAAGCTGGGCTTGCCCGATGGCAGGCGGCCGTTGTCGGCCGCCGCGTTGTGGCCGGCAGCGCGCTTGCTGCCTATGCTGTGCGGGATAACGCTCTGCCTGACCTCGGTTGCCGCCGCCGCGTTGCCGCCTCCGCCTTCACCATCAACCGCTGCAGGTACGGAAACCCATCTCTCCCGATTTTCGGAGGACCGCCTGCAGCGGTTGGACGATTTCCTGGCCAAGGCCACCGATGCGCAGGGATACCTGGGTGCGGTGAGCCTGGTGATGGCCGATGATCGGATAGTGCAATCGCAAGCCTACGGCTATCGCGATCTGGCTCGGACCTTGCCCATGCAAAAGGATTCGATCTTCCGCATCTACTCCATGACGAAATCGGTGACCACGGTCGCCGTGCTGATGCTGATGGAAGAAGGTAAGTTGAATCTCGACGATCCGGTGGAAAAATACCTGCCGGAATTCGCCGACATGCAGATATTCGCCGGCGGCACTGCTGATCTACCGAAATTACGGCCCGCAAACCGCAAGCTCACCCTGCATCAGTTGCTCACCCACACTGCGGGCTTCGCCACCGGCGGCAAAGGCATTGAAGAAGCGACCAAGCTGCTCGAACGCGCCGATCTGCACGGTTCGGCGGACCTGGAGGAGTTCTCGCGACGCCTGTCGAAAATACCGTTGGCCGCCGAGCCCGGCACGGTGTTCCGCTACGACGGCACCCAGATGGAAGTAGCGGCGCGGATAGTGGAGGTGGCGAGCGGACAGCGTTTCGACGACTTCCTGCAACAGCGCCTATTCGATCCGTTACGCCTGGCCGACACGGGCTTCCGTGTGCCCGTCGAAAAACGCAGCCGCATCGTCGATATAACGGCCATGGGGGCGGATGGAAAACTGAAGCTGGATGACGGTCCCAGCGCCAAGCATCCCGGTGAAAGGCTCAATCCTTATCCCAGCGGCGCCGGTGGGCTGTATTCCACTGCGCCGGATTTCATGCGCCTGTGCCGCCTGCTGCTCGACGGCGACGCGCTGGACGGCGTGCGAGTCCTCAGCCGCAAGACGGTAGAGCGGATGATGGCCAACCAGCTGACCTTCCTGAATCCACCGGTGACCCAGTTCAGCGATGCGGAAGGCTTCGGACTGGGCGGCTCCGTGCTGCTCGATCCCGCAGGCAAGGGTCGCCTAGGTCCGGCCGGACAGTTCGGCTGGTCGGGGGCAGCGTCCACTTATTTTTCTATCGATCCCCAGCAACGGATGATTTCGATATTGCTGCTGCAGCACCTGCCTAACGACGCGGCCAACGACTTGCCGCGGATCAGCACCCAGTTCTACAACCTGGTCCAGCAGGCGCGGCTGCCATGAAGGCGAGCGCACGCCGCTCCCTGCTGGTGGCGGGCTCGGCCAATCTGGATTTCGTGGTGCGCGCCTCGCACGTGCCGGCGCCGGGAGAAACGGTGCTGGGCCGCGAATTCGCGACGTTCCCAGGCGGCAAGGGCGCCAATCAAGCCGTCGCCTGCGCACGCGCGGGCGGCGTCGACACACGCATGCTGCTGGCTTTGGGCAACGATCCATTCGCCAGCACCATCGAGAATTCGCTGACCGATGCGGGCGTAACCCTACAGGTGGTGCGCAGCGCGCAGCCCACCGGCACCGCCTTCATCTGCCTATCCGACGATGCCGAGAACGCGATTACCGTCGCGCCCGGTGCCAACGGCGTATTACGCGGCGACGAACTGCCGTCGCTGCAGGACGTGAGCCACTTGCTGCTGCAGTTGGAGACGCCCATCGAAGCCGTAACCGCTTTCGCCCTGTCCGCGCGCGAAGCCGGCGTGCGAGTGGTGCTGAATGCCGCCCCCGCGCGGGCCTTGCCGACCGAACTGCTGCGGTCGGTGGATGTGCTGATCGTCAACGAGGGCGAACTGGCGGCGATCACCGGGCATCACGGCACCGTGGCCGAATGCCTGGAACAACTGGAGGTTCCCTGCGTGGTCGTAACCCTGGGTGCACGCGGCTGCTGCGCGCGACAGGACGCGCAATTCTTCCTGCAGTCCGGCTTCAAGGTCCAGGCGGTCGATACCACTGCCGCAGGAGACACCTTTTGCGGCGCTTTTGTGGCCGCGCTGAACCTGGGCGATGCGCTTCCTGCAGCCCTGCGTTATGCGTGCGCGGCTTCGGCATTGGCCTGCACGCGGTTGGGCGCACAATCCAGCATTCCGCAACGTATCGAAGTGGAAACGATGCTGCGTTCGAACGACCGCCATGCGCCAACCGCCAACCGCGCCCTCGCCGCCTATTGCGGCCTTGTGTGACACTCGCTTCCAATCGATTCCGAAATCACTAAGACCATGACCGCAAGCCCGGAAAACACAGCGCCTTTCCCAGACGATCGCGACCGCGAGGAACGGCCGGAAATCAGGACCGAATACAAGTTCTCCCACGTCACCACCCAGCGCTACCTACCCACGCCGGGCAAGGCGCCGGGTTGGCCGTTCGCAGAGATCGGTCACTGGAAGATGGATGTCAACGGCACCGCCGACGACTGGATCCGCGAACTGACCGACTGGCGTCGCGAACATCTCACCCGTATCGGCTACGACGATGCCAACTACCGGCGTCCGGAACTGCAATGGGCGCAGCGCAATTTCGTGCATGCGCAGATGATGATCGAGGACCGCTACTTCTACGATCCGGCGATGGGGAAATACACCGTCGACCGCTATCTCGACGATCTGGAGGAACGCTTCGGCGGTCTGGACAGCGTGCTGCTCTGGTACATCTACCCCAACATCGGCATCGACGATCGCAACCAGTTCGATCTCATCCACGATCTGCCTGGCGGCGTCGAAGGCATCCGCGGCGTGGTCGCCGATTTCCACCGGCGCGGGGTGAAGGTGTTCCTGCCGACCATGCCGTGGGACAACGGCACTCGCGAGCAGGGCGAACCGGACTGGCTCGCGATCGCGCGGCTGGTCAAGGAAACCGGTGCGGACGGCATCAACGGCGATACTTACAACGGCGTTCCGCGCGCCTTCTTCGATGCGTGCGATGCGCTCGGTTGTCCGGTGGTGGTGCAGCCCGAATCGACGATCAGCGCCGAGGAACACCTGATCTGGAATGTGCAGAGCTGGGGCAAGAAGGCGCCAGCGGATGTGATTCCGTCGGTGGCTAAGTTCAAGTGGCTGGAACCGCGCCACATGATCAACTACGAGAACCGCTGGGGCCGCGACCGCAGCAACGATCTGCAGTACATTTTTTTCAATGGCGTGGGCTACAACGCATGGGAGAACATCTGGGGCATCTGGAACCAGTTCACCCCGCGCGACGCCGCCAGCTTGCGCCGCATCGCCACGGTCGAGCGCAAGTTCGCGCCGCTGATGGTCAGCATGGACTGGCAGCCGTACGCCGCGACCTTGCAGGCGGGCGTGTTCGCCAGCCGCTTCCCGGGCGAGGGCAGGACCTTGTGGAATATCGTCAACCGCAACGAGTACGACGTGAGCGGCGAGCAGATCGCCGTTCCGCATGCGGAAGGCACGCGCTACTTCGACGCGTGGAACGGCGTCCCGCTGCAGCCGCGTCTGGCCGACGGCAAGGCGACGCTGACGATGACGCTGGAAGGGAAAGGCTACGGCGCGTTGCTGGCGTTGGAGGCGAGCGTGCAGGATGCGGACCTAGAGGCCTTCCTCGAACTGATGAAGGGCTTCGCCAAGATCCCGCTGCAGTCGTTGTCGAATCAGTGGAAATCGATTCCGCAGACCCTGGTCGAGATCGTGCGCACCGCACCCATGGCCGAAGCCGCGGAAGGCATGGTTACCATTCCCGCCGGCGAGTTCGACTTCGTGGTCGGCGGCGTCGAGATCGAAGGCCAGACCTGGGACGGCGTCGACTTCCAATACCCTTGGGAAAACAGCGCGCGCCGTGGGCATCGCAAGCTACTGCGGATGCGCTCCTTCCATATCGACCGCACTCCGGTCAGCAACGCGCAGTTCAAGCACTTCGTCGACGAAAGCGACTACCGGCCGCGCGACTGCCACAACTTCCTGCGCGACTGGGTCGAAGGCGCACCGGTGGCGGGGTGGGAAAACAAGCCGGTGACCTGGGTATCGATCGAGGACGCGCGCGCCTACGCGCAATGGGCCGGTAAGCGCCTGCCGCACGAGTGGGAATGGCAGTACGCCGCTCAGGGTTGCGATGGCCGGGCCTATCCCTGGGGCGATGCCTGGAATGCCGCGGCGGTGCCCGCCCCGAATCGCGAACGCCGGTTGCGGTCGCCCGCTGATGTCGACGCGCATCCCGAGGGCGCCAGTCCGTTTGGGGTCATGGACCTGGTCGGCAATGTCTGGCAATGGACCGATGAATACTTCGACGACCACACCCGCGCCGCGGTGCTGCGCGGCGGCAGTTCCTATCGTCCTCAGACTTCACACTGGTATTTTCCGCAGGCCTACCGGCTCGACCAGCACGGCAAGTATCTGCTGATGGCGCCGGGCAAGGATCGCTCGGGTAGCGTGGGCTTCCGTTGCGTCGTGGATGCGGAATGAACTTGGATAAGAACAATGCGATGGCTCCGCCGTCTTCCGTGCAAGTACGGCTAGGCGGATTGCTGGGCGAGGCGCTCACCGCGAATCGGTCGGGGCGTCTGTCGCATTTCATCGTCGATGAAACCAGTCCGGCCATAGAGATCTTCGATCCGGCGCGCGCCGCGAAGAACGAGGAAGGCGACTGGTACGGCGAACACGCCGGCAAGTGGCTCTACGCCGCCGTCAAGTCGGCTGCACGCAATGGCGATGCGCATCTGGTCGCCAATCTGCTGCGTGTCGCCGACTATCTGGTCGGCGTGCAGGAAGCCGATGGCTATCTGGGCACCTATGCGCCCGATCACCGTTTCATGCGCAAGCAGCCGCCCAAGCCGGGCACTTGGGACGGCGCGCCTAGCGTGCGCACTTGGGACATCTGGACGCACAGCTATCTGATCCTCGGTCTGCTGGAAGTGCACAAGCATTTCCCCAAACCGGAATATCTGCAGGCTGCGCGCAAGATCGGCGACCTGTGCTGGCGCACCCTCGCCGAACAGGGCATCGACATTACCGAACTTGGCAATCATCACGGCATGTCGGCCACCGTGCTGATGGATCCGGCGGTGGAGTTGTACTCGGCCACCGGCGAACCGCGCTACCTGGCCCTCGCGCAGCTGGTGCTGGAGCAGGCCGACCACAATCCGGACCTGGCTCTGCTGAAGCGCGCGCTTGCCGGCGCCGACGCATCGGAGATCGCCACCGGCAAGGCCTACCAGTTGGCCTGGAATCTGGTGGGGCTGGCGAAGCTGCACAAGGCCACCGGCGTCGCCTCGTATCGCGAGGCGGTCGACCACATGTGGGAAAGCATCCGCACCCATCACCTCACGCTGGGAGGCGGGCCATGGGGCGGCGTGGCGCATCGCTCGCGCGAGGTGTTCAATCCGGCCGGCGTGTTCAGTCCGCAAGGCTACGTGGAAACCTGTTCCATTCTGGCCTGGGTGCAGCTCAACCGCGAATTGCTCGCGATCACCGGCGATGCGAAATATGCAGAAGAGATTGAGCGCACGGCCTACAACGATCTGCTCGGCGCCATGGCGCCCGACGGCCAGGACTGGTGCTACTACTCTTTCCCTAACGGCCGCCGCGTGCATACGACGTATTGGCGTTGCTGCAAGTCCAGCGGAGCGATGGCGATCGAAGAACTGCCTGGACTGGCCTATACGCAGTCACCGATTGGCGACCTCATGGTCAATCTGCTCGGCCCGGGCGAAGCGGTCTTCTTCCATCCGCAGGCCGGCGAGGTCACGCTGACGCAGAGAACCGCTTATCCATTCGAAGGCCGGATCGAGTTGCAGGTCTCCTGCGAACGCTCGGCGCGTTTCGCCATTTCGATACGCATCCCGCAATGGGCCGAAGACGCGACCGTCGCCATCAACGATGGCAACCCGCCGGCGCCAGCGGCATCCGGCGCCTACGCCGTCATCGAGCGCGAATGGCGATCGGGCGATGTCGCGACTCTCGAGTTGCCGATGCCGCCTGTCGCACATCGGCGCATACAGCAGAACATCCAGGAATCACGCGCGCCGGATGGCTCGCCGGTGCGTCAGCGGGTGATGCATTACCAATACCTGGCGGTGACGCGCGGTCCCTTGGTCTACGCCAGCGATCTGATCGACGGCTTCAAGACCGAAGAAACGCTGCGTCTCGCCGATGCCTCGATCGACGAATGGCTGCACCAGGCGCCTGGGGAAAGCCGCGAGGGCGCCATGATCCACCTGCACAGCCTTGGCCGTGCGCCGCTGACGCTGGTGCCGTATTACCGGGCCGGCGGCCGCGAACATGGCGCTTGGCGGTTGACCTGGTTCTCGCTTGCGCCCGGGCAAGCGCCGCCTCCGCCGGACTAAGGCCGGCCCTCAAGCAAGAAATTGTGCCGTCAGAAGCTAGCAAGCGAACCTGTTAAAGCGGACGATCATGAAGCAGACTTTTCGCCAGTGTTATTGGATGAGGTAGAGGGAAAGGATCGTATGGCGACTGAATCCCCGTTCGCGTTCGCGGGCCGCACCGGCGCCGCCGGTCCGTTGAGCGGCGTGCGCGTGCTCGACCTCAGCGCCTACATCGCCGGTCCGTACGGCTGCACGCTGTTGGCCGACCAGGGCGCGGACGTGCTCAAGATCGAGCCGCCCGACGGCGACAACCTGCGCAAATATCCGTCCACGCTGCAGGCCGAAAGTCGCGCTTTCCTGGGCGTCAACCGCAGCAAGCAGGGCATGACCCTGGACCTGAAGAAACCGCAGGGTTTCGCGGCGCTGCTAAAGCTGGTGCGCGAGGCGGACGTGATGGTGCACAACTTCCGCCCCAGCGTGCCCAAGCGCCTGGGCATTAGTTACGAGCAACTGAGCTTCATCAATCCGCGCCTGATCTACTGCGCCGTCACCGGCTACGGCGAGACCGGACCGATGAAGGACAAGGCCGGTTACGATCAGGTGCTGCAAACCATGACCGGCATGTGCGCGCTGCAGGGCAAGCGCGGCGGCGCGCCGGAAATCATCTACGGCTCGGTCGTCGACTACTACGCGGCGGCGCTGCTGGCCGCCGGTGTTGCCTCCGCCCTGTACGAACGCGAGCGGAGCGGGCTTGGCCAGTTCGTCGGCATATCGCTGCTGCGCAGCGCGCTGACCATGCAGTCGGCGCGGATGATCTGGGCCGAGGGCGAATCACTGGATATCGGTCGAGACATGCGCTCCGGCGGCGTCACTGGCATCCACCCTACGCGCGAAGGGCATATCTATATTTCGGCCAACACACCGCGCTTCTGGAAGGCGTTGTGCGAAAAAACCGGTCTGCACATGCTGGAGCAGAACGAACGTTACGATACGGTGCGCAAGCGCGCCGACCATGCCAACGAGATCGTCCCGCACCTGCATGCCGCCCTGACCCGGCACAGCGCGCTGGAATGGGAAGCGCTGTTCGGCGATGAGGTACCTTGCGCCGCCGCGCTGCGGGTCGAGGACATGTTCGATCATCCGCAAGTGCTGGCCGAAGAAATGGTGGGCGACATCGAGCACCCCGTCATCGGCCGCTACCGCGGCGTTACCCGTCCGATCAAGTTCGGCCGCACGCCGGGCCCGGATCCCTTTGCCGCGCCGGTATTCCATGAAGCCGACACCGCGACGGATGATGCACCGGCTTCGCAGAAGGCTCGCAAGGCTTGAAATCTTCGGGCTAAATCTCCCGCAAGCGCGGGGCGGATCGCAAATCCGTCACTTGGCCAATTGCGTTGGATCCCCAAGCGTTTTGTTGAGCATCACCGCTTCCTTGGTCAGACGGCGCACGGTCGCGGCACTGGTGCTCATCCCTTCGCGCAGTTCCAGTGTGGCCATCTCGTACTTCCCGCCGGGCTTGAGTCCCGGCTCGATCTCGCGCAGCCGCTGTCCCCGCCAGAATCCGAACAGCACCCGTTGCTCCTCGGCGCGGATGAGCAGCACCGGGCCGTTGGACAGATAGACCAGGTGGCCCCACTTCACGACTTCCTCCAGCGTCGCCGAGGAACGGACCGCCGCACGCAGGCTCTCAACGCATCCGCGCTGCCAGCCGTCGAGGCTCGCCACATAGGCATCGGGATTGGCGGCGGGCACAGTTTTTTTCATGGCCATATCGCGTAGTACTCCGGAACAAAAGTCGCGTGGTGGGTAGGTGCCCGCACGAGCAGAGCCGGACTTTACGCTGAATTCGCGGTGCAGCATCCGGGCGGCGAACCGATATCGCTGACTCGCAAGGAATACACGCTGCTCGCCTTGCAGCCGCGCCCTGTCGGATGCGTGACCACAAGATATATCGCCACGGAGCCGGGAGTGGGTCTGCGATTACTGTCCAGCGGACACTGGGCGCCAAATGCCGCGGCAGGCGTTTTCCGGCTCGTCCATGGCCGGAAATGAGGTCGATACTCGTTGTTTGCACTAGTGCGGTCTGTGCGCGAACGCGCGCTTGCAGGAGAGGCAATGATCATCGACTACCTTGACAGGTCTGGTCCGGACGATTTTTCTGCAGATATTTGCATCATCGGCGCTGGCCCTGCGGGAATCTCGATCGCTCGCAGCTTCATCGGAACTTCGCTCAACGTATGCCTGGTCGAAAGCGGCGGCCTTGCCGGCGAGGACCGGAATCAGGAGCTGTACCAAGGTACTTCCATCGGATCCCCCGAACTGGATCCGGTGACTTCGCGGATGCGGGCGTTCGGGGGCAGCTGCAACGTATGGGGCGGGGGCTGCGTTCCGTTGAGCGCTCTGGATCTGGGGCCGCGCGATTGGGTTCCGCATAGCGGCTGGCCGCTTTCCTACGACGAGATCGAGCCGTATTACCGGCGCGCGCAGGCGGTCTGCGGCATCGAGTCGCACGATTTTACCGAAGGTACGTTCCTTACTCCGCCCGCCCGGGCGCCGGTTGCTTTCGACGCCAACCAGTTGGTCAACCAGAACTTCGTGCTCAGCCCGGTCTTCTTCGGCGACGCGTATCGGTCCGAACTCGAACGAGCCGCGAACATCACCGTCCTGCTGCACGCCAACCTGCTTGAGTTCGAGGCCGCGCCCGCCGGAGCTTCCGTTCGTCAGGCCCGCATCGGTGCGCTGGATGGGCGCAGGGGTTTGGTCCGCGCACAGCGCTACGTACTTGCGTGCGGGGGTATCGAGAATGCGCGGCTCCTGCTGTTGTCCAACTCCGTAGCGCCGAACGGATTAGGCAACGACCGGGACCTGGTGGGGCGCTATTTCATGGATCACCCCAGCGGCAAACTCGGCACTTTATTCACCGACGCCCCAGATCCGCTGACGCGACCCTACGATCGTAGCGGGGGCAAAGGTCCGGCACCTTCGTTTCCCGAGCTGTGTCTGTCGGATCAGGCGGTGCAAGCGCATCAACTGCTCAGCGGACGCGTCCGTCCCGTTGCCGTGGAGGCTCCCACGCCCAAGGGGATACAGGCGTTGCGCGATCTGAAGAATGCGCTTTTTCCCGTGCGCGATGAGAGCCTGGCCCTGGAAGGGATGATGCGTGCCGCCCGGAAAAGCGATGAGCCAGGCAGCGACGAAGGGAGGGCCAAGGCGGGGATCGGCAAGCTGGTGTTGCGCGTGAGCATGGGCACCTGGGACATCGCGCAAGCAGTCTGGCGCAAGCTGACCGACAAGCCCACGGTCAAGAGCGATTACGTCGACGTGATCGGGTACTTCGAGCAAGCGCCCAATCCCGATAGCCGGGTCATGCTGGGCGATGAAGTCGATGCGTTGGGGCAACGTAAGGTCTGTGTCGACTGGCGGCTTACCGAACTCGATTGGCACACGTACCGGACCGCCGCCGGTCTGTTCGGCGCCGAGCTTGCGAGCTCGTGCGGAGGAAAGTTCCAGCTCGAGCCGTGGCTGCAGGAAGGCAGTGTCGCGGTTCCGGAGCTGCGCGGCACGGCGCACCATCTGGGGACGACACGCATGTCCGACGATCCGAATCTGGGTGTGGTCGATCGCCAATGCCGGGTGCACGGCGTCGACAATCTCTACGTTGTCGGCAGCTCGGTGTTTCCGACTGGAGGTTGGGCGTTTCCGACCTTCACCATCATCGCTCTAAGCATGAGGCTCGCCGAACATCTACGCACTCTCAGCGATATCGCGATGGTGCTTTGAGTGCCGCGCGTCTCCTCTCCGTTTTCGACGAGTGATTAGCGGGTCCGACGCGACTTCTTCATTCCCGCTTTCGCGGGAATGAAGAAGCAAGAGGCAAGCACGGTCCCAGGTCAGCCGCCGACCCGCGGCAGCAACAGATCCTGCAGGCCGATGCGTTGCAGGAACTCCGTTCGGATCCGGTCGCCCACCCCGCTGACTTCCTCGCAGCCGTCGCGAGATGGATCGATATGCACGCGGAACGGACGCTGGCCGAATTCCATATCCACCACCCGCACGATTCCATCGGCCACCGAGGCTGCATCCGCGTCGGACGGCTCCAGCGAGGCCAGCGCCTTCAGCGATTGCTCTGAGAGTCCGGCATAGGGACCGCTGTCGTATTCGGCCGAACGCGCCGTGTCGTCGGGCTTGCCGGAGTGGGCGAAATGGTTAGTGCCCTTGGTGAAGGCGCCGGGCATGACGATGCTGGTTTCGATTCCCCAGCGCGCCAGCTCGCTGGCATAGGACACGGCCAGCGAATCCATCGCCGCCTTGGCCGCGAAATACGGCGACAGGAACGGCGGGGTGCCGCCACGCACGCTGCTCGACGATACCCACACCACCAGTCCCTGGCGCTGTTCGCGCAACTGCGGCAACGCGGCTCGGTTGACCCGTTGCGCGCTGAGCACGTTGATGTCGTAAAGCTGGGCGAACTGTTCCGGCGTGAACGCTTCGGCAGGGCCGTAGGACATGTGGCCGGCGTTATGCACGATCACATCGATCCTGCCCGTTTCAGCGATGACCTGCGCGATGCCGACCTCGACCGATGCGTCCAATTGCACGTCCAGTTCTACCGTTCGCAAATCCACCTTGTGCTCGCGTGCGAATTGCTGCGCGGCAGCGACTTGCGGCGCATTGCGCGAAGCGGTGTCGCGAATGCCGGCGTAGACGGTATGGCCAGCTCTGGCCAGGGCGCGGGCGGTGAGCGCGCCGAAGCCGCTGGATGCGCCGGTGATGACGATGACTTTTGCGTTGTTCATGACAGTTCTCCAGTGTCGGCGCATCCATCGCGGACGCGCCTGATTGAGGAAGCGAGCGAATTTGCTAGGGAATTCGTTGGGGAAAGCGGTATCGCCTCGGGACGTCAGACCATGCCGCCGTTGGCGCGCAGCACCTGGCCGTTGATCCAACCGCCATCCGGACCGACCAGGAAGGCGACAACGGCGGCGATGTCTTCCGGCGTGCCCAGGCGTTCCAGCGGACTCATCTTCGCCATGCGCTGCACCAGTTCCTCGGACTTGCCGTCCAAGAACAGATCGGTTGCGGTCGGACCGGGGGCTACGGCATTGACGGTGATGTTGCGGCCGCGCAGCTCCTTGGACTGGATGGCGGTGAGCGTTTCCACTGCGGCCTTGGTCGCGGCATACACACCATAGTTCTCCATCTTCGTGCCGACCACGCTGGTGGAGAAGTTGACGATGCGTCCACCATCGCGCATGCGCGTGGAGGCTTCGCGCAAGGTGTTGAAGGTGCCTTTGAGGTTGACCGCGATCTGGGTGTCGAACAGCGCATCGTCGCTGGCGCCGATCGCACTCAATTTCAAAATGCCCGCGTTGTTGACCAGCACGTCGATGCCGCCGAAAGCCGCTTCGGCCGAATCGAACATGCGCGCCACGGCCGCCGCGTCGGCCACATCGGCTTGTGCGGCCATAGCCCTACCGCCGCCGGCCTCGATGTTGCGAACTACTTGCTCGGCGGCCGCTGCATTGCCAGCGTAATTGACGATGACGGCGTGACCGTCGCGGGCCAGGCGCTGAGCGATAGCGGCGCCGATGCCGCGGGAGGCGCCAGTGACCAGGGCGATACGGGAAGTGGTGGTGTTCATGGGGACTCCTCGGGAAGCGGGGTGGCCGGCCGCAGCCGGTGAGGGAAAGATGCGCCTTTCCTTTCTGCGGATAATCCACCAATATTCGGAATCATCTGCCGGATATGGCGAACAATCCATGGATCGATTCGACGCGATGCGGGTCTTCATCCGGGTGGTCGAACAGCGCAGCTTTACCCAGGCGGCGCAAGACCTTGGGCTGCCGCGTTCCACCGCCACCGACGCCATCAAACAGCTGGAAACCCGCCTGGGCGTGCGCCTGTTGCAGCGGACCACGCGCACAGTCAGCCCGACCCTGGATGGCGAGGCCTATTACCGCCGATGCCTGGCGATCCTGGGCGACATCGAAGACGCGGAGGCCGCCTTCGCCGGGGCCAAGCCGCGTGGACTGCTACGCGTCGATGTGCAGGGCACGCTGGCGCGCCGTTTCGTGCTGCCGGCGCTGCCCTCGTTCCTGGCCCGCTATCCGGATCTCGAATTGTTCATGGGCGAGGGCGACCGCTGGGTGGATCTGGTGCGCGAAGGCGTCGATTGCGTACTACGCGTCGGCGAACCGCGGGACACCGACATGGTGGCGCGGCGCGTGGCCATGCTGCAGGAAGTGACTTGCGCTTCGCCGGCCTATTTCGCCGAGTTCGGCGTGCCGACTAGCATCGAGGCCTTGCAGGGTCATCGCATGGTTGGCTTCCGTTCTTCGGCCACCGGCGCATTGCTTCCCCTGGAATTCATCAAGGACGGCGTTGCCCGCAACGTGACCTTGCCGACCAGACTTTCCGTAACCGGCGCCGAGAGCTACTCCGCTGCCGCGCGGCTGGGGCTGGGACTGATCCAGGCGCCACGCTACAACCTGGAAGCGGATCTCGAGCGCGGCACGCTGGTGGAGGTGTTGCCCGATCATCCGCCCGCGCCTTCGCCGGTATCGCTGCTGTATCCGCGCAATCGCCAGCTCTCGCCGCGCGTGCGGGTGTTCATCGACTGGCTGGTGGAAGTGTTCGCCGATGCGGGACGCTGCGCGTGACACAATCGCCGGCCATGGGAAACGATGCGATAAAGACCACAGCGTTGATCGAAGCAATCGTCGAGCGCGGCCTGACTGGCTTGCGCGCGCGTTCGGCCGAAGCGGCCGCATTGCTGGAGGACGCCGCATTCGCCGAACGCGTAGGCAAGGTGATCGCCGCCAGCGATTTCGCGTTGGAGACATTGCGCAAGCAGCCTGGATTGCTGGAGATGCTCAAGCACGACGAAGGCGCTGAAGCGTTCGCTCCGCCCGTGCTGTCGGCGGAACGATCGGCGCAGTGGCCGGAGCAATTGCGCAGTTACCGTGCCGCCGAATCGACTCGCCTGGTTTGGCGCGACGTGCTGGACCTCGATGAGGTGGACGCGATTCTGGCCAGCAGCACGCGACTGGCGGAGAACTGCCTGCGCACCGCGCTGGAGGCGCTGGAAACCGAGTTCGCCCAGCGGCATGGCGTGGTGCGCGCCGCCGACGGCGCCAGGCAACGGCTGGTCGTATTCGGATTGGGAAAGCTGGGCGGCGGCGAACTCAATTTCTCTTCCGACATCGACCTGGTCTATACCTATCCGCAGGGCGGCGAGTCCGATGGCACGCGTTCGCTGGCGGCGGAGGACTACTTCGCGCGTCTGGGCCAGCGCCTGGCCAAACTGCTGGACGAGCCGACCGTCGACGGATTCAGCCATCGCGTCGATCTGCGTTTACGTCCTTTCGGCAACGCGGGCAGGGTGGCGCTTTCCTTCGCCGGCATGGACCAGTACTTCCAGCGCGAAGGCCGCGACTGGGAGCGTTACGCCTGGCTGAAAGCGCGGGCGGTGGCCGGCGATATCGAAGCGGGCGAACAATGGCTGCAGACATTGCGGCCGTTCGTGTATCGCCGCTACCTGGACTTCACTGCGCTGGATGGCCTGCGCGAGATGAAGGCCGCCATCGCCGCAGAAGTCGCCCGCCGCGAGTTGGCCGACGACATCAAGCGCGGCCCAGGCGGCATCCGCGAGATCGAATTCCTGGCCCAGGCGCTGCAGCTGATCCACGGCGGGCGCGAAACCGCGCTGCGCGAACGCCGCCTGCTTCCTGCGCTGGACGCGCTTATGCGAGCGCGGCAGATATCGCAGGAAGACGGCGACGCGTTGATCCATGCTTATCGCTTCCTGCGCAAGCTCGAGAACCGGCTGCAGATGCTGCGCGACGTGCAGACCCATGCCTTGCCGGAGAATGCGTTGGACCGCGCGCGTATCGCCCTGGGCCTCGGCTATCCGGACTGGAGCGCGCTGGAGGCAGCGCTGGCGGTGCAGCGCGCGCGGGTCGCTGCGGAATTCAGCGAATTGCTGGCGCCGCGCCAACGCGACGCCACGCCGGGCGCGCTGAGCGGCTATTGGCGCGCGCTGCCGAACGCCGGTAATGCGGAAGCGTTGGCGACTGCGGGATTCGCCGATCCGGGCAGCGCCGACGCGGCCTTGCGCGATTTCGCCAATTCCAGCGGCGTGCTCGGTCTTTCCGATGGCGCACGCGCACGGTTGGATCGCGTCCTGCCGGCCTTGCTGGAGGGGGCGGCGCGATCCTCGCAACCGGACGCGGCGATCAAGCGGCTACTGGTCCTGCTGCGCGCGATCCTTCGCCGCGCCAGTTATCTGGCCTTGCTCGACGAACAGCCCAGCGCCCTGAATCGCCTGGTGGACGTGGTGGCGCGCAGCGCCTTGCTGGCCGAACGGCTGGCACTGTATCCGCTGCTGCTGGACGAACTGCTGGATACGCGCGTCGGCGGACCCATGCCGGACCGCGAGGTCATGCGTCGCGAATGCGAGCCGGCACTGCACGAGGACGATCCCGAAACCGCTTTGCGCGCGCTCAACGAGAAGCGCCTCGCGCTGAGCTTCCGCATCGCGCTGGCGGCGTTGGACGGACGCCAGTCTGCGCGCGACAGCATGCGGCAGCTGGCGTGGCTGGCCGAAGAAGTGGTGCGCGTAGTGTTGCGCATGGTGCATGCCGAAGTGGTCGCCGCGCATGGCGAAGTCGCCGGTGGGCGCTTCGCGGTGGTCGGCTATGGCAGCTTAGGCGGCGAGGAACTCGGTTTCGGTTCCGACTTGGATCTGGTGTTCCTGTTCGACGCCGATGCTTCGGCCGTCTCCAGTGGCGCACGGTCGTTGGAAGCGGGACGCTGGTACGCGCGTCTGGCCCAGAAGCTCGTGGCCTTGCTAGGTGCTGCCACCGGCGCCGGGCGCCTGTACGACGTTGACGTGCGCCTGCGGCCCGACGGTGCGAAGGGCCTGCTGGTGTCGTCGGTGTCCAGTTACCGCGACTATCAGCTCGAACGCGCCTGGACCTGGGAGCACCAGGCGCTGGTGCGGGCGCGCGGCGTCGCCGGCGACGCGTCGCTGCTGGCCGAATTCGACGCGATCCGCGAACGGACCCTGTCCCAATCGCGTGAGGTACGGAAGCTGCAGGAAGAAGTCGGCAGCATGCGCCTGAAGATGCGCGCAGAGCTGGATCGCAGCGATGCGGCGCGGTTCGATCTCAAGCAGGGCGCGGGCGGACTGGTCGACCTGGAGTTCCTGTTGCAGTTCCTGGTGTTGCGGGATTCTTCTTCGCATGCCGCCTTGCTGGGGCCGCGCGATACGCAAGGATTGATCGACGCGCTGCGGACGGCCAACACGCTGGACGAAACGCAGTCCCAGTCGTTGCTGCGTGCGCATGGATATTTCGTGTCCGAGGGCCTGAATTGCACGCTGGACCGTCGTCCTCGCCTGTTGCTGGAAAGCGAATCGCTGGCTGCCAGGCGACTGATGGTGAGTGCCGCTGCGCGTGCGCAAGGTCTGGTCTTCGACGACGAAGCACGCCCCGCGTTGTAGGAGCTGCGCTGCGAGCTGAAACTTTCAGCGTGCAACACTCTTTCCGGCGGTCCACGGTCGCAGCTTACGCAGCTCCTACAAACCGAGGCGTTCACGTACGAGTGCTGCGACCCGCGCGGTTTCCCGCAGCGGCTCGACCTGGAACGGCGCCAGCTGGGTATCCATCGCGCGGATGCGGCCATGCGCCAGCAACGAGTCCAGGAATTTGCGTGGCCTGCCGCTGACGCGGGTCGGATCGAATACGAACACCGGCGCGTCCGTCGCGCAGGCTTCGGACACCATGTTCACCGAATCCGGCGAGCACACGATGCGGTCGGCCCACGCCAACAACCCTTGGTAGGGATTGACCCCATCGGCTTCTCCGCACCAAACCACGCCGGGGGTCTCCACGTAGCGATGGCGCAAGGCGGCGATCAGGTCGGCAGGGGTGCGGCGCGAAGTCGTGATCAAGACGCTGCCGCCCTCGCGCGCCAGCGCGACCTCCAGCTTCGAGGCCAACACCTCGAAGGCGCTGCGATCGAAGCGTGCGTGCGAACTGGAGCCTCCCAACAAGACGGCAGTGCGGGGTTGCGGCAGTTCGGCGAATACCGCGAATGCCTCGCGCGCCCGTGCGAGCCACGTCTCGTCGACAGGATTCAGGCTACCGAGCAGGGTGATGACGTTGTCGCCCGAAAGCAGGTCGTGTTCGGGAGCGACCACCAGATTCCAATATCGGGTGTCGATGCGCGGATCGAGGATCTGCACCACCTTGCCGCCGCGCTCATGCAGCAGACGCGTGGCCAGCGCGGCCTGGCGACCGCAGCCGATGGCCAACGGCGGCGGCTGCGCCAGCGCCTGCGCGAACGCCGGTCCGAAAGCGTGGTCGGCGCCAGCGAAGCTGCGCGGGGCGAGCATGTTCCAGGGCAGGCGCGGGTCCAGCCGCCAGTCTTTGGCGGGTCCGCAATTTAGCGCCGCGGCCAGCGCATCGGCCTGGCGGCGGTTTCCTGCATGACCGTCGGTGAGGGTCCAGAGCTGTGTCGAATCCATGGGATCTACAGGACTTTGTTCCAGAAACTAAAACAATCCGTTCCGAACTGGCTTGATGTTGCCATTGCCGGGACACTCTACACTGCGCGCCTCGGTTTGCGCTGCCTCGCGAATCCTTCGAATCACTTGATCCCTCCAAGGATGTGACATGTCAGACGTCTTGAACGACAACGCGCTGGACCAGCTGTTCCGTACCGCGCGCACCCAGAACACCTATCAGGACCGCCCGATCGAGGACGCGCAGCTGCGTGCGCTGTACGACTTGCTGAAATGGGGCCCGACCTCAGCCAACATGTCGCCGGCGCGCTTCGTGTTCGTGAAGTCGCCCGCGGCCAAGGAAAAGCTCAGGCCCGCCCTGTCGGAAGGCAACCTGGCCAAGACCATGGCCGCGCCGGTGACCGCGATCGTGGCCTACGACGAGGACTTCCACGAGAAGCTGCCGTATTTGTTTCCGCACACCGACGCCAAGGCCTGGTTCGACGGCCCGCGCGAGAATCGCCATGACGCCGCCTTCCGTAATGGCAGCCTGCAAGGGGCCTACCTGATCCTGGCCGCCCGTTCGCTGGGTCTGGGTGCAGGCCCAATGTCCGGTTTCGACAACGCCAAGGTCGATGCGGCGTTCTTCGCCGGCACTACCGTCAAATCCAACTTCCTGGTGAATCTGGGTTATGGCGATTCTGTCGGCCTGTTCCCGCGTTCGCCGCGCCTGTCCTTCGACGAAGTGGCGCGTATCGAGTAGTTCACTCCGCCCCAACCCGCTTTCTGTTCCCATCAATCGCAAACACCCAAGGAGTCCCCTCATGCGCAAGACCCTGCTCGTTGCCGCCCTGTTCGCTTTCGCCGGTTCCGCTTTCGCCGCGCCGGTCACTTACAAGATCGATCCCAACCACACCAACGTCATCGCCAGTTGGAGCCACTTCGGCTTCTCCAACCCGAGCGTCAATTTCGGCAATGCCGACGGCACCATCGTTTACGACGCGGACAAGGTTTCCGCCTCCAGCGTGCAGGTCACGCTGCCGTTGACCGGCTTGAGCGCGCTGGCCACCGATTTCTACGACCATCTGACCAGCGCCGACTGGTTCGATGCGGCCAAGTATCCGGCTGCCACCTTCAAGAGCACCAAAGTGGAATCGGCGGGCGAGGGCAGGCTGAAAGTCACCGGCGATCTGACTGTCAAGGGCGTGACCAAGCCGGTGGTGCTGGAAGTGAAATTGAATAAGGCGGGCGAGCAGCCGATGGCCAAGCGCGCCGCGGTCGGTTTCGACGCTACCGCGACGGTCAAGCGCAGCGAGTTCGGCCTGGGCAAATACGTGCCGAACGTAAGCGACGCCGTGTCGCTGCGCATCACCACCGAGGCGATCGTGCCCAAGGCCGAGTAATCGGCACGCCTCTGATCTTGTTGAAACGCTGGCCGCGATTGTCGTGGCCAGCGTTTTTTGCTCGTCATCCCAGCGAAAGCTGGGATCCATCTTGATCTTGATCTTGATCTTGCTCTTGCCTCTGCCCCCCCTTTGCGCGCAGCGCAGGGGAGGATTGAGGGGGGGCTCTTGATCTTGCCTTTGTTCTTGCCTCAAAGCGTTTCGCGCTTTGCGCGAGTCACTTTTCTTTGAACGGCAAAGAAAAGTAACCAAAAGAAAGCCGCCCCCGTATCAAGTACGGGGCAGGCTCTACGCCGCGCCCAGCGATGAAGCCGCTGGGTTCGCAAAAGGGTCGGGACAACCGTAAAGCGCATTCGTGCGCCTCCGGAAACGGCGCACATCCTTGTGCGCCGCCCCTGCGGGGTTTTACCCGCCCCTTTTGCCGCGCCTCACGGGGCATTGAAAGAGCAAGAGCAAAGGCAAGAAGCTCAAGCCCATACTCCTTTCTCTTTTGCGGTATGTAGCCGGCTGTTAGACTGAGGCCTCGTACCGACCGACCAAATCCCATGAGCCAGACCGCCACCGCGCCCGCCAATGCCGAGAAGCGCTACACCGTGCATCGAAGCGACCTGCCGCTTAGCTGCCCGTTGCCGTCGATGGCGTTGTGGAACTCGCATCCGCGCGTGTACTTGGCCATCGAAGAGGCGCCGAACAAGGACGTGCAATGCCCTTACTGCGGCTCGCATTTCGTTCTCGCTGATTGATATCCACGCATGCCGATCCCGCGCGCACAGGTACTGCGCCGATGCGTCGCCTGACGGTTGTACAGCTGCTCCCCGCGCTCGAATCCGGCGGTGTAGAGCGTTCCGCCCTCGAAATTTCCCAGGCCTTGGTCGATGCAGGGCATCGCGCCATCGTCGTTTCCGCGGGCGGCCGCCTGTTGCCGGCCTTGCAGAAGACTGGCGCCGAGCATGTCGCGCTGGATATCGGGCGCAAGTCGTTGCTTACCTTCCGCCATCTGCCCACGCTGCGGAAACTCATAGTCCGCGAGCGCGCGGATATCGTGCACGCACGTTCGCGTCTGCCCGCCTGGCTGGGCTGGAAGGCGGTGCAGGGCATCGCCGGGACGCAGCGGCCGCATTTCGTCACCACCATGCATGGGCTCAATTCGCCCGGTCGCTACAGCGCGGTCATGACCTACGGCGAGCGCGTCATCTGCGTTTCCGATACGGTGCGTCGCTACGTGCTGCAGCACTATCCGCAAACGGATGCGGACAAATTGCGAGTGATACCGCGTGGCATAGACATCGCTCAGTTTCCTCGCATGGCATGGCCCGAGCGGACATTGCGGTCCGAGTTCGCGAAGCAATATCCGCAGCTCGCGGGCGGAGCGCCCTTGTTGCTGTTGCCCGGGCGCGGTACCCGCTTGAAGGGCCACATCGATGCATTGCGTCTGCTCGCCGGCCTGCGTCGCGACGGTAGCGACGCGCGCCTTTGGCTGCCCGGCGCGCGCGAAGCCGGGCGCGAGGACTACATCGCCGAGATGGAAGCCGAGGCGGCGAAGTTGGGCATCGCGGAGGTAACGGCCTTCACCGCCGCCACCTCGCGCATCGCCGATGCGTATGCCGCGTGCGACCTGGTGCTGCAGCTGTCGCGCAAACCCGAATCCTTCGGGCGTACGGTGATCGAGGCCCTGTCGGTCGGTCGCCCGGTGCTGGGTTGGGCGCATGGCGGCGTAGGCGAATTGCTGGCCGAACTGCAGCCGCAAGGCGCGGTGCCGCCTTTCGACGAAGCCGCACTGCTCGTGCAAGCCAACGCATTGTTGACCCATCCACCGTCGCCATTGGCTACGATGCCCTATACCCTGCACGCGATGCAGGACGCCACGCTGGATCTTTACCAAGAACTCGTTGCTCAAGAACCCGCCGCTTATAGAGCACGCTGATGACTCCGAACGCGCTACCCGTTGACAACACCGCTCCTGCGGCCGGCCATGGCTGGCATTGGGCGCCCGCCTGGGTACTCGCCGTCGTCGCCCTGTGGCCTGCTCCTGGCATCGCCGAAGGGGTGATGGTGCTGGGCGCCCTGGCCGCGATCGTGCGCCTGCTGCTGGTGCGTTTTCGCGGCGGCATGCGCTTGCTCAGCGGGCCGGCATGGGCGCTGACCAGCGCCTTGTTCCTGGCCTACTGGGTACCGCAACTCATCTCCGCATTCGATGCCACCGATACTTCGCATGCGTTTTACAAAGTAGGCACCGGCCTGCGCTATCTGCCGTTCCTGTGGCTGGTGGCGGCCGCAGTCGCCAATGAAAAGGGCAGGCGCACTACCTTTAGTGGCTTGGCGATCATCGTGACGGTGTGGACGGTCGATGCGTTGCTGCAGGTGATCTTCGGCACCAGTCCGCTGTTTTGGGGGCTCGATCAGCTCAAGCAGCTGATCAGCGGCCACGGCATGTGCACCGCGGAAGACACGCTTGCGCTGGATCGTCTGAGCGGATTTCTGGGCCCCTGCAACCTGAAACTGGGCGTGGTGCTAGCCAGCTTGTCGCCGTTCGCGCTGTTCGCACTCGGCAAGCGTTTCGGCATGCTCGGCTGGGTGCTGGCGTCGGCCGCGATCGGTTTGGTGATCCTGCTGGCGGGCGCGCGCGCCGCCTGGCTGACTTACGGACTGGTGCTGGTTTTCTCCGGCTGGCGCTTGCTCGGCTGGAAGAAACTGCTGGCCGTGTTCGCGTTCGGCGCGTTGTCGCTGATCGTGTTGAATCTTGTGTCGCCGCAGTTCCGCGAGCGCATCCAGCGCACCACGCAAGCCCTGGCCGCCGACGAAAGCGGAGTCGATGTAGCCCTATCCGGGCGCGCGCAGATCTGGCGCGCGGCCACCTGCATGATCGGACAGCACCCGATCAACGGCGTGGGCACGCGCAATTTCCGCGAGGAATACCCGGCCTGCGATCCGTCCCCCAACACGCAGCCGGCCTGGGGTGCCGGGCCTGCGCATCATGCTCACCAAATCGTGCTGGAAATACTGGCCGAAACCGGTGTGATCGGCCTGCTGCTGTGGCTAGCCGGCGCAGCGTTGGCGTGGCGCGCCTGGCGCTACGCGACGCCCGAAGCGCGGGAACGCGCCCGCCCAGCGATGCTGGCGCTGGGCGTCACCGTGTTTCCGTTCAACACCCATCTGGCGTTCTATTCCACCTTCTGGGGCGGGCTGGCGTTGATGTTGGCGGCGCTGTATTCAGGCAGCTTGTTAGCCAGGGAACATGACTGAAACCAGCGCGACTGAAGCCGGAAAGGCGCGTTGCTGGTTCATCGCGCCGTTGGACTTGCTGGCGGCGAGCATCGCGCGGTTGCCGCAGCCCTTGTTGCTGGGATTGGGAACCTTACTCGGCATTCTGATGTGGCCGCTGCTGGGCAAGCGGCGTCGCTATGCACGCATCAACCTGGCCTTGTGCTTCCCCGGACTGGACGCTACGCAACGGCGCCGTTTGCTGCGCGAAAACGTACGCGCCACCGCCACCGGCGCGCTGGAACTGTTGCGCGCCTGGTACGCGCCGGCATCGGCGCTGCAAGGCCTAGCCGAAGTCGAAGGACTCGAGCATCTTCGCGCGGCCACCGTATCGGGCCGCGGCGTATTGCTGTTCGGCGGCCATTTCACCCATTCCGAACTGGCCGCGCGCCTCTTGCAGCAGGTCTCAGGACAACCGGTGCATGTGGTGGTACGCCGCAACAACAACCGCTGCCTGGAAGCGATGTTCGATGGCGCACGTCGTCGCGCGTTCGCCGGCACCATCGCCAAGAAAGATGTGCGTGGCCTGCTGCGCACGCTGTCGCAGGGCGGGGTGGTGGCGTATTCGGCCGACCAGAACTTCACCTACCAGAACGCTTTCGTGCCGTTCTTCGGCGTGGCCGCGGCCACGCTGACAGCCACGCCGGATCTGGCGCGGCGCGGCAAGGCGACAGTGTTGCCGTTCTGGTTCCATCGCGGCGACGATGGCCGCTACCGCCTGCGCATAGAGGCGCAATGGAGCGGCTGGCCCAGCGGCGATCCTGCCGCCGACGCCGCGCGTTACATGAGTGAACTGGAACAGGTGGTGCGTCAGCATCCCGAGCAATATCTCTGGGTACACCGGCGTTTCAAGACGCGCCCTCAAGGCGAAGCCGACGTATACCGGTAGGGCGGGTCTCAACCCGCCATTGCCATGCATAAAACGCGCCTCGCCTATTGGCGAAGCGAACACGCACGGCGCAAAAAAGCGGTTTCGCTAATTGCCATCGCAATCGGAACGATGGCAATGGCGGGTTAAAACCCGCCCTACGCAATGCATCACGTCATTCGTATAGTTTTCCGCGCCCATCCGGCTGACGCTTGAAGCGACGGTGGATCCATAAGTACTGCGTTGGCGCCTTGCGCACCATTGCTTCGATCGCTGCCATCACCCGTGCGGTATCGGCGGTGGCATCCTTGGAAGGGAATTCCTCGAAGGCCGGCGATAGCTGCAGGGTGTAGCCGCCATCGGCGCGGCGCTCGTGCGCGAAGGCGATCACGCTGGCTCCCGACAGCCGCGAGAGCTGGTGGGTGGAAGTCAGGCTGTAGGCGGGCAGGCCGAAGAACGGCACGAATACGCTTTCGCCGCGGCGCGTGTCCTGGTCCGGTGCGAACCACAGCAGTCCCCCCTGTTTCAGGTGCTTCAGCGCGGGCCGCAATTCCTCGCGGGTGAACATCTGCGCCGCATAGCGCAGGCGCCCATGTTTTACCGCCCATTCCATTGCGCCCTGGTCGTGCGGACGGTACATGCCGGCGAGCGGGGCGTAATCGCACATCAACCGCGCGGAGATCTCCAGGGTGGTGAAGTGGCCGGAAATCACGATCACGCCACGACCGCCTGCGCGCGCCGCTTCAAGATACTCCAGTCCTTCCACCCGCAGACCGCGACGCATCGGCTCCACGCTGCCCCACCAGGCGCGCGCGAATTCGAACAGGCCGATGCCGAGTTCGGAAAAACTCTTGTACACCAGCGACGCCTGCTGCGCCGCGTCCAGCTCCGGGAAACACAGGGCGATGTTGCGTTCGGCGATGTGGCGTCGGCTGCGCAGCACTGCATGCAGGAACCTGCCCGCCAACCTTCCCAAGCCGCGTTGCAACGGCCACGGCAAGCGCGCCAGCAAGGCGGCCAAGCCGATGCCGAGCCATGCCGGCCACTGGCGGACGCCCTTCGGTGCCGAGTCGTTGTCGTTGCGAGGGCTTTCAACGCGGTCAAGTTCGGCCATACAGCGATTCTAACGGTTCAGTTGGTTATCCTTCCGCGATGCGGATGGACCTGACCGAGCGTTTCCTGCGTGGCCTGTATTCGGCCGTGCTCTATGTACTGACGCCAGTCACGGTCTACCACCTGATCTGGCGCGGTTTCCGTTTCCGCGAATATTTCCAGCGCTGGGACGAGCGCTACGCTTCCTACGGTCCGCCGCAGCCGCGAATCGATGTGTGGCTGCACGCGGTATCGGTGGGCGAGGTCAATGCCGCGGTGCCTGTGGTCGACGCCCTGCGCCGGGCGCATCCCGAATGGCGCTGGCTGGTGACCACCATCACCCCGACCGGTTCCGAGCGCGTGCGCGCTCTGTGGGGCGAGGGGGTCGAGCATGTCTACGTGCCCTACGACCTGCCAGGCGCGATATCGCGTTTCCTGCGCCACTTTCGCCCGCAGTTGGCACTGGTGATGGAAACCGAGTTGTGGCCCAACCTGCTGTTCGGCTGTCGCGATCAGGGCATTCCCACCTACATCCTCAACGCGCGTCTGTCGGCGCGCTCGCTGCGCGGCTACCGCGTGCTGGCGCCGCTGATTTCGAGAGTGGTGCGCACGCTCAAGCGCATCGGTGCCCAATCCACGCTCGACGGCAAGCGTTTCGTCGCTCTAGGTGCGATGCCTGGCGGGGTGGTGGATACGGGCAACCTCAAGTTCGACATCGCCGCTCCGGAAGGCCTCGCCGATTTCGTGCGCGCTTTCGGCGACCAGGCGGGGCAGCGGCCGGTATGGATCGCAGCCAGCACCCATGAGGACGAGGAAGCGGCGGTCATTGCCCTGCACCGCGGGCTGCGGCAGCGATGGCCGAACCTGTTGCTGCTATGGGCGCCCCGTCACCCCGAACGTTTCCCCCGGGTCGCCGAGCAAGCGCAAGCGGCCGGCTGGAAAGTCGCTACCCGCCGCAAATCGACCTGGCCCAATGCCGGCGACGATGTGTTCGTGATCGATACGCTGGGCGAACTGATGCCGTTCTACGCCTGCGCCGAGGTCGCCTTCGTCGGCGGCAGCCTGCAACCGATCGGCGGGCATAACCTGCTGGAACCGGCGGCGGTGGGCACGGCCATGGTGACCGGGCCCCATCTGCATAACTTCGCCGAGATTTCCAAGCGACTGAAGGAAGCCGGCGCGTTGCTGATCGCCGAGGATGCGCACGGCGTCGGGATCGCGCTTGGCCAGTTGCTGGAGGATGCGGCGAGGCGGCAGACGATGGTGGATGCCGGTCGCGAGTTGGTGGAGCAGGGGCGCGGTGCGTTGGCCAGAACGCTGCAGATGATCGATGCCGACCTTCCGGTAACCCGTCCGTAGGTCGGGGCTACGCCCCCGACACCACGCGCACCGTCTGGGGTTCATGCGTCGGGGGCGTAGCCCCGACCTACGAACGATTACGGCGGACCGAAGTCCGCCGTAATCGATGTGCCTGTCAGAAGCGATGCGTCGTTACTGACCATCGCCGGGCGCGAGCTGCGCTTGCGCATCGGCGGTCAGCAGGCGGTTCACTTGCTGCACGTCGTCGGCGTCCAGGGTGCCTGCCGCCTGGTCCAGCAGCAGTCGGTTCTGCAGGTAGTTGTACTTGGCCAGCGCGTAGTTCTGCTGGGCCAGGAACAGGTTCTGCTGGTTGATCAACACGTCCAGCACGGTGCGGGTACCGACTTCCAATCCGACCTGCGAGGCTTCGTAAGCGGCCTTGGCCGACACCAGCGCCAGGCGGCGTGCCTCGATCTCGCTGATGCCCGCTTCCAGAGTCTGGTAGGCATTGCGCGTATTGCGCACGATGGCGCGCTTCTGCTGCTCGTAGCCGTCCTGCGCCGCATCGCGATTGGCCAGCGCCTCGCGCACCCGCGATTGGGTGGCGCCGCCGGAGAAGATCGGCACGCTCAAAGTCAGGCCGATCGTGGTGCCGGTACCGTCGCCGTTGGCGCCGGTCGTATCGCCCCACGCCGCGTCCTTGCCCCAGTCGGCACCTAGCGACAGCGTGGGCAGATGGCCGGCGCGTGCGGTGGAAACGCCGGCTTCGGCCGATTGCACCTGGTATTCGAGCGACTTCAGCGCCGGGTTGGTGCTCACCGCGGTGTTGACCCAGCCTTCAGCGTCGTAATCGGTCGGCAGCACGGGGCGGAAATCATCCGGCAGCGCCTTCAGATTGTTGATCGGCTGGCCGGTGATTTCGGTCAGCGCCTCGTATGCATCCTTCAAGGCGTTGCGACTGGTGATCACGCTGGCGCGCGCGCTGTCGTATTGGGCGCGGGCTTCGTGCACGTCGGTAATCGGGGCCAGGCCCACGTCCAGACGCTTCTGCGCGTAGTCGAACTGCTTCTGCAACGCGGTCTGCTGCGCTTCGGCCGCGGCCAGGGTTTCGATCGCGACCAGTACATTGAAGTAAGCCGCCGAGGTGCGGGTGATCAACGCATCATTGGCCGCTTCCAGGTCGAAATCGGCGGCCTGGCTCAGCGCACGCTGCCCGCGCAGAGTGGAGTAGCGGCTGAAGTCGAGCACCGACTGGTTGACGCTGACGCCATAGCTGCGGCGTGTGTTGGTGGTGGAACCCGGCACGGCGTCCAGTTCATTGCGGCTGCGGGTGAGCGACGCACTGCCGTTGACCTGCGGCAACAGCGCGGCTCGGGCCTGCACGGCGCCTTCCTTCTGCGCCAGGCGTCCGGATTCGGCGGCCGCCAATTGCGGATCGCCGGTACGTGCGAGTTCATAGGTCTGCATCAGATCCGTGGCATTTGCACTGGCAACCAGAGTGGATGCAGGCAGGGCCAGGGCAAGCGCGAGAACGAGGGGGCGGCGACTCATGCGGTTTCCTTTCTGAAATCAAAAGACGAATTGCGGCACCGGGGCGGCGCCGACAAGATACGGAACGTCGGTCTCAAACAACGATTCTATGCGGGGACCGTTGACGTCGTTGTGCACCAGCACCGCTTCCATCACCGGCGAATGGCCGCGGACGACGAACAGTCGGCCTCCCGGACGCAGCCATTGCAAAAAATGTGACGGCACTTCAACGTCCATCCCTGCTGTCACGCAGATCGCATCGAAGCGGCGCTCGGTGGCGTAGTGCAGGGCGTCGGCGGTTTCGATGCGGACGTTGTTGCCGTAACCGCTGGCGTCCAGCTGCTGGCGCGCGCGGTCGGCGAGTTCGGGCTGGATCTCCAGGCTGACCACTTCGCGAGCCAGCGCGCCCATGCACGCGGCCAGGTACCCGCCGCCGGCGCCGATCTCCAGCACCTCGTCGCCCTCTTGCAGCAACAGCGCTTGCAGGGCGCGGCCTTCGACCACCGGCTTCATCATCTTCTGGCCGTGGCCCAGCGGAATCTCCACGTCGGCATAGGCCAGCGCGCGGTGGATCTCGGGCACGAACTTCTCCCGCGGCAGGGTCGCCAACACGCCCAGCACGCGCGCGTCCAGCACCTCCCAGGGGCGCACCTGCTGCTCGACCATCATTTCGCGGGCTTGGTTGTAATCGATCGTCATGGGTGGTGATCCGGCGCGGGGGACGCGCAGTTTAGCGGGTCGCGACGTGTTTTTAGGGTCGTACGGTGCGGAGCAGCATGGCCGTACTACCACACCGATACGCAGTGCCGGAAGTCACCGCGACCTCCGTCATGATCGATCGCCCTGTTTTTTCAAGACTTGGCATAGGCGCGCAGGAACATATCCACGCTGGCATCCAGATGGGCGTTGACGTCGCCCCGTGCGGGCCGGGCGCAGATGCCGCACATCATTCGGCCGTGCAGCTCGCCCTTGATCAGGGCAAAGAACTGCTCAGACGCTCGTTGCACGTCGTCGATATCCAGTTCGCCCGCTTCCACACGCGACTGCAAGAAAGCGCCGAAGGCCTGGTGGGTGCGCTGCGGACCGGCTTCCCAGAACAGCTTGCGCAGCGGATCGTCGGCATTGCCTGGGGTGATCATCATGCGGTGCGTGCTGATGGCCTCGTCGCTGCTGATGAGGGCGAAGAAGCCGCTTGCGATCGCCTTGAGCTGCGCACGCAACGGACCTTTCAGCTCCTGGGCGAACAGGTCGTCCGGCAGCATTTCCTCGCACTTGGCGCGCACGGCGGCGGCGAACAGCGCTTCCTTGTCGCCGAAATGGCTGTAAACGGTGAGCTTGGAGACGCCGGCCTCGGCCGCGATCTGGTCCATGCTGACGCCGGTGTAGCCATCGCCGGCGAACAGGCGTTTGGCCGCTTCCAGGATGGCGTCGCGCTTGGCCAGGTCCTTGGGCCGGCCGGGGCCCGAAAGCCTGGGGGCCGTTTTTTGACGGCTGGCGGGGGAGGGGTTACTGACCATTTCTCAATACTAGACTAATCGGTTCGATATTTATACTATACCGTCAAGTCCATTTATTGATGAACAAGACGGAGTGTTCTCCTTATGTGCAGTGTGTCCATGCGCAATGCGCGCCGCTACGGAATTCTGCTCCTTCTTATCGTGCCTATCGTGGGGGGGCTCTCCGCCTGCGGAGGCCAGCCCGAATCGGCCGAAGTCGCGCGCCCAGTTCTGGTGGTGCATCCGGGCGGTGGCGCGCAGGCCGCGCTGTCCGCTTATGCCGGCGAAGTACGCGCCCGCGAAGAAAGCCCGCTCTCGTTCCGGGTCGGCGGCAACCTGATCCGCCGCAACGTGGATGCCGGTACCCAGGTCAAACAGGGCCAGGTCCTGGCCCTGTTGGACGCCGATGACCTGTCCCTGCAGGCGCAAGCCGCGCAAGCCCAACTGGCCGCCGCCGAAGCGGATCTGGTCCGCGCCCGCGGCGACCGCGACCGCTACGCCAAGCTGGTGGGAGACAAGCTGGTCAGCCAATCCACCTACGATGCGCAGAACGCAGCCTACAAGGCCGCCGAAGGTCAGGCCCGCGCCGTCCGTGCCCAGCTCGACGTGGCCCGCAATCAGGCCGCTTATTCGCAACTGCGCGCACCGCACGACGGCGTCATCGCCACTCGCCAGGCCGAAGCCGGGCAGGTGGTCGCCGCCGGCCAGACCATCTTTACCCTGGCCGCCGACGAGGGCCGCGAAGTGGCGATCTCCCTTCCCGAGGGCCGCATCCGCGACTTCACCGTCGGCCAGCCGGTGCTGGTGGAACTGTGGAACGCGCCGGGCGAGCGTTTGCCCGGTTTGATCCGCGAAATTTCCCCCGCCGCCGATGCGCAAACCCGCACCTACGCCGCTCGCGTGAATCTGGTCGGCGCCGCGGCCAAGGCAGTCGAACTGGGCCAGAGCGCCCGCGTCTACGTGCAGGAAACCGGACCGGAGGCGGCGCTCAGCGTGCCGCTTTCGGCGGTGCAGCGCGGTGCCAAGGGCGCGACGGCGGTATGGGTGGTCGATCCGCAGACCGGCAAGGTGAAATCGCAGCCGGTGCAGTTGGGCCGTTACGGCGAAACCGATGTGCCCGTGCTCGGCGGCCTCAAGGCCAGCGACTGGGTGGTCGGCGCCGGCGGGCATCTGCTGCGCGAAGGCCAGCCGGTCACACCGGTGGACCGCGACAATCGTCCCCTGCTGTCGAAGAAAGTCGTCGCCGTCACTCCCAAGGCGGACTGACCCATGAAGCGCTTCAATCTCTCCGAATGGGCGCTGACGCATCGCGCGCTGGTGCTGTACGCGATGATCGTGCTCGCCCTGATCGGCGCCTGGTCGTACCGGCACCTGGGCCAGTCCGAGGACCCGCCCTTCACCTTCAAAGTGATGGTGGTGCGCACCGTGTGGCCGGGCGCGCCGGCCGATGAAGTCGCCAAGCAGGTCACCGAGCGCATCGAGAAGGCGCTGATGACCACCGGCAACTACGAGTACATCCGCTCGTATTCGCGTCCCGGCGAATCGCAGGTCATCTTCGTGGCGCGCGACTCCATGCATTCGTACGAGGTGCCAGAGCTCTGGTACCAGGCGCGCAAGAAGGTCGGCGACATCAAGGCGACCCTGCCCGAGGGCGTGGTCGGTCCTTTCTTCAACGACGAATTCGGCGACACCTTCGGCAATATCTACGCGCTCACCGGCCCGGGCTTCGATTACGCGGTGATGAAGGACTACGCCGAGCGCATCCAGTTGGAACTGCAGCGCGTCGCCGACGTTGGCAAGGTGGATCTGATCGGGCTGCAGGACGAGAAGGTCTGGATAGAGCTGTCCAACACCAAGCTGGCCACGCTGGGGATTCCGCTCAGTCAGGTGCAGCAGGCGCTGGACCAGCAGAACGCGGTGACTTCGGCCGGCTTCTTCGAGACCACCAACGACCGCGTGCAGTTGCGCGTCAGCGGCGCTTTCGATTCGGTCAAGGACATCCGCGACTTCCCCATCCAGGCCGGCGGTCGCACGCTGCGGCTGGGCGACATCGCCGAGGTGCATCGCGGCTTCGCGGATCCTTCAGCGCCGAAGATGCGTTTCATGGGCCAGGACGCGATAGGCCTGGCGGTGGCGATGAAGAACGGAGGCGACATCATTCGCCTGGGCAAGACTCTGGACGCGGAATTCGAACGCCTGCAGAAAACCATTCCCACCGGCATGGAGCTGCGCAAGGTCTCCGACCAGCCGCACGCGGTGCAGGACTCGGTCGGCGAATTCGTGCGCGTGCTGACCGAAGCGGTGGTCATCGTGCTGCTGGTCAGCTTCTTCTCACTGGGCCTGCGCACCGGTCTGGTGGTGGCGGTGACCATCCCGCTGGTGCTGGCGATGACCTTCGCGGTGATGCACTACTTCAATATCGGCCTGCACAAGATCTCGCTGGGCGCGTTGGTGCTGGCGCTGGGTCTGTTGGTGGACGACGCGATCATCGCGGTGGAAATGATGGCCATCAAGATGGAGCAGGGATTCGACCGCATGCGTGCGGCCAGCTTCGCTTACACCTCGACCGCGTTCCCCATGCTCACCGGCACGCTGGTCACCGCCGCCGGCTTCCTGCCCATCGCCACTGCCGCCTCGGGCACCGGCGAATACACGCGCTCGTTGTTCCAGGTGGTCACCATCGCCCTGATCGTGTCGTGGATCGCAGCGGTGCTGTTCATTCCGTACCTCGGCGACAAGATGCTGCCGGACCTACACCAGCCCAAGCCGCCGAAGCCCGGTTCGCTGACGGCGCGCTGGCACGATTTCCGCACGCGCCTGGCTGGCCGCGTTCCCGCGTTCTCCAGCGTGCTCGCGCCCAAGGTCCACGACGGCCACGAGCACGATCCCTACCAGACCCCCTTCTACCAGCGCTACCGCAAACTGCTCGACGCCTGCCTGCGCCATCGCTGGCTAGTGATCGGCGTGACCGTGCTGGCGTTCGTGCTGTCCATCGCGCTGTTCCGCTTCGTGCCCCAGCAGTTCTTCCCCGACTCGGTGCGGCCGGAACTGATGGTGGACATGGAGCTGGCCGAAGGCAGCTCGCTGCGCTCCACCCAGGCCCAGGCCGAACGCCTAGAGAAACTGCTGGCCAAGCGCGAAGGCGTGGACAACTACGTGGCTTACGTGGGCACCGGCTCGCCGCGCTTCTACCTGCCGCTGGACCAGCAGCTTCCGCAAGCCAACTTCGCCCAGTTCGTGGTCCTGACCAAGGACATCGAGGCGCGCGAATCGATGCGCGAGTGGCTGATCAAGGAGGTGGGACCGCAGTTCCCTGAATTGCAGTTCCGCGTGACGCGGTTGGAAAACGGTCCGCCGGTCGGCTATCCCATCCAATTCCGCATCGCCGGCGAGCACATCGACCGCGTGCAGGCGCTTGCCCATCAGGTCGCCGACCAAGTGCGTGCCAATCCCAACGTCACCAACGTCAACCTGGACTGGGATGAGCCCAGTAAGGTCGTGCGCTTGAAGATCGATCAGGACCGCGCGCGCACGTTGGGCGTCAGCACCGCCGACGTATCGCACTTCCTCACCGGTTCGCTCTCGGGCCTGCGTGTCAGCACCTATCGCGAAGGAAACGAGCTGGTCGAGATCCTGCTGCGCGGTCCGGAGGACGAACGCGTGCGCCTGGACATGCTCGGCAGCCTAGCCGTGCCCACCGCCAACGGCAGCGTGCCGCTGTCGCAGATCGCCGATATCGAATACGCGTTCGAGGACGGCATCATCTGGCACCGCAACCGCTTGCCCACGGTCACCGTGCGCGCCGACATCCGCGACGGCATCACCCCGCCGACGGTGGTGGAGCAGATCCTGCCCAGCCTGGAAAAAATCCGCAGCGAGCTGCCGCAGGGCTATCTGCTGGAAACCGGCGGCACGGTCGAGGATTCGGCGCGCGGACAGAACTCGATCAAGGCCGGCCTGCCGCTGTTCCTGCTGGCGGTCGCCACGCTGCTGATGCTGCAGCTGCGCAGCTTCTCGCGCATGGCGCTGGTGATGCTGACCGCACCGTTGGGCCTGATCGGGGTGACCTTCGCGCTGCTGGTGTTCCGCGTGCCGTTCGGCTTCGTGGCCATGCTCGGCACCATCGCGTTGTCGGGCATGATCATGCGCAACTCGGTGATCCTGGTCGATCAGATCCAGCAGGACATCGACGCTGGCCACGACCGCTGGCACGCGGTCATCGACGCCACCGTGCGCCGCTTCCGTCCCATCGTGCTGACCGCGCTCGCCGCGGTGCTGGCGATGATTCCGCTGTCGCGCAGCGCCTTCTTCGGACCGATGGCCGTAGCCATCATGGGCGGCCTGACCGTGGCCACAGCGTTGACGCTGCTGTTCCTGCCGGCGCTGTACGCGGCGTGGTTCAAGGTGAAGCCGGAAGAGGGAAAAGTGACGTAGCCGTAGGTCACGCCCACAACTGACGCATTCAATCGACGATGAATAGCGTCGCGCAGGCTAGTGGCGTGCCTGACTACGCAGCTCGGTCTGTGGCCGGCGATGTTCGTCGTGTTCATGGCGATCCCGCGGATAGCGGCTGCGCCAACGGATTCGGCTTTGCGTGGCCTATGGCGATGTAGCATGCAATCATTGCTCTAAGAATAGAGATACGCAGATCGTTAATGCGGCGCAGCAGCCTGCATTGCGATGGAACAATCTCTTCTCCTCGACCCGCAACATCTACGGCGAAGGTGTATGAACCAATCTATTTCCCGACTGCTGCCATGGATCGCTGTTTTCCTCCTGTGCTCGCTGCAGGCAGCCTTGTTTGTTGGGAGCTACCGCATGTCGGCCGACGATGCAGGATTCCTGCAGCCGCTGATGAAAGGATATCCGCAGGTGTGGCAGGCGGGTGCGGTCGATGCGCATGCCCAAGGCAGGCTTGGTATGTATTTGATTCGACCGTTGAACACCCTGGCGTCGTACTGGTCAGCGTATCCACCGGCGCGGATAGGTTTCGTGTTGTTGTACTTCGCCAACTTCCTGCTCTTCGCCCGCTACATAGCCAAGCTGTTGAGAGCGGACATCCAGCTGCTGCTTTTCTCGATTCTGGTCATCGCCCATCCGCTTGCGTTGGAGCACATGCCGCCTACGGCTTATCCGCTTCAAAATACGTTACCCATGCTGCTCTTGCTGGTATCGCGAATGGCCCTTGTGGCGAAGCGGGAGGCGCCGGGCGGCCGGCGCGCCGCATTGCCCGAGGTGGCAGCGCTTTGCGTATTTGCGTTGGCCATGGGTGTTTCGGAATACGCCTTCGTGTTCGGCATCTCATTGCTTGCTGTTGAATACGGCGCCAAGCTGATATTCGCCATCCAGGAGGGGGCCTCCATGAGGGGCGCGCTTGAGCGCTTGGGTAAGAACATATTTTTCCGTATCGACTTGTTCGTCGTGGTCTTAACGTTTCTGGCTTACGCGATATTCCGGGGGTTCAATCCTTCGCAGTACGATGGCAACAGCGCAGATGGTCTCGGCCAGCCGGCCCGCGTGTTGTTCACAATGCTGGGCCACATGGCGGCCGGCACCATTTTCCCAAGGCTCGACCACGGCGTTGTCACATTGCCGGCGCCTGCCATGCTAGCGGCCTTGGCTAGCGGTGCCCTCACCTTTTTTTGCGTCTTCGTGGCAGTGCGTCAGACGGGCGGTACGCTCCGTTATCCAGCCTTGGTCGGTTTGGGATCGCTGCTGCTAGCCATGTTTATGAGCCTGCCATTGGCGGTAACGCGGAAGCAGCAGGCGTGGTGTTTGGAGGGCCATACTTGCGGGTTTCTGGATAGCCGTATTTCCTATCTTTGGTTGTGCGTGGTAGGTGTGTGCGTGATCGTCTTAGCATGGAAGCTACTCGCGCGCAGATTGTCCGCATCGATAATAGCCCTTGCACTCGGCCTGGGGGCCGCAAGCGTGGCGGTGATGGGCTACACACACAACTGGCGACAAGCCAGGCAGATGGCTGCCGCATCTCAGGCATGGAAACGTGCAGATGCCGTTGCGTGTTATCCAGCAGGAGCCCCGGCGAACGACGATGCCCTGCGAGCAATGATCGACTACCGCAATGCGGTGCTGTTCCATCCGGATGTTTCGAAGGGTGAGTATTGGCGGGAATATACATCCTCGAAGGCGATGCGTTTTTTATGTCCCGATACGGCCCAGGATCGCCAGGCACTGTTCCGCAAGGTAATGGAATCGAGTGGTCTGAAAAGGACATTGCGGCTGGGTGAGGAGGTCTCGTTTTCGCAACGTGACGGAGAGGATTTTCTCGACAATCACTGGTCATCTGAGCGTTGGGGCGTATGGTCTACGGGGGAGCGTTCGACGTTGAAGATACGCTTGGTCGATGCTGCTCAGGGCGTAGTGTTTTCCTTTGAGGCGCTGCGTCATGAGTCCGGTGCTGGCAACAAGCCGGTGGTCGTCAGCATCAACGGACAACCCATGGCAGTTGTGTCGCTTACTTCCCGTGCTCAGCAATACCAGATTCGCATTCCTAGTTCAGTGATGGACCTGTCGTCAGACGGAATCACCATCATTGAATTTCTGGTTGCGGACCCGTCCAGTCCTGCACGAGATGGTTCGGGTCTAGACAAGCGTCTTCTGGGAGTAGGATTAGTGAAGATACAATTGGATCCAGATAATGGCTGATGTCGGATTGATCATTGGCGCCAACATGCGCCAGTAATCATGGCGCCCATCGAAGCTGCATGGCGGCTTAAAGTGTCTAGCAAAAACCTACGCTCACCGTCTCTTGAAATTGTTTGGGTGATGCAAGTCGCAAAGCTCTCGATCGTTCATTCGTGACTAGGCTCGAAACGATTTGGCTGGAAATCTGGCGAATTTTATATTGAGAGACAGCCTGGCGCTCAACCCCCGCGCCGCGCCCGCCGCGCGAACAGCGTACACACCACGCCGAACACCATATGCGCCACCACGCTCATCGCTATCCAATCCGGATGCTTGAACGAGGGCGATGCGCCTACGCGGGACAGCGGCAGCACCACGAAGTTCATCACCAGATACAGGCCCACGCCGTACAGCAGGCCGCTCATCACCGGTTTTTCCACCAGCAGGCGGAAGCGGAAGCTGAGCGCGATGCAGATCACCACGAAGGCGGTGGCCATGGCGACGTGCAGTCCGGCACCCAGCAGCGCCGTTGCCGTGCCGCCTTCGTAGCTGGCCTTGCCCAGCACGCCTACGGCAATGCTCTGGAACACTTGGGTCAGGCCTTTGGTATTCCATTTGAACCAGAGCGCGATGGCGAAGAGGGCGTCGGCTACGGCGATCAGCAGGCCTCCATACACGGCTTGTTTCCAGTCGATGGAGCGTTTTGAGTAGGCGGCGGTGATCATGGCGGAACCTGATGATGGCGGTACGCCTTGATAGGGCCGGGAGGTCGCGCCGTCAATCGTCCGCGGCGCGATACCGGCGAACCGCCGTTTTCGGCAAACCGGTCGGTACCGTCTGCACGCCCATTTGTCCGGTGGACAAGTCTCACTCCGTCCGCCGAACGGTGCTTGATGTGCGACGCACCAATCCGCAAATTGGCGGCGGGGAAGAATGCGCTTGGCGCGACGCTATCTTGGGGACGGGGATGCAAGCGGGAAAATTGAACTGGAGTAGCGCCTCTTTGTGGGTGCTGATTGCGAGTTGTTACCTGACGATCAGCGGAATGCTGACCTTCCTGGCTACCCTCGTCTGGCCGGTCTGGCTCACTGGGGCTGTGCTGTTTACCTTGGTCATCGGCGCGCCGTCCTTGATCCTGCGTATGGCGATCGGCCATCGCACGAAGTTCCGCTTCGGATCGAGCCCTGCGCAAGCGGTCGTCGCAGGCGTCGCAGTTTTCTTTTATCTGGGCCTGGTGGCTTTCTTCGTCGCAGAGCTGTAGGTCGAAAGGGCGGCTGTCGCACGCTCCTTACGGGAGGAGAGTTGGATTAATTACCCGACCTACGACCTCGTTCAGTCCTTGTGCGACTCGCACACCTGCTTGAGGTTGGCTAGCACCTGACCCCAGGCGAAGTTGTTGAAGCCGGCGAAAGGGCTGGCCTCGTCGTAATGCGTCTGCCGGAAATCCAGGGTGGTGATCGGCTTGTCCTTGGCATCGTTTTCGGCGCGGTCGCGTTCGATGTCGGCCGCTGCGCTGGGTCCTTCGGACAGTTCGAAGAGGAAGTGGGTGCCGGTCCATGCCGACGCAGGACTGGTCGGGGGATGTTCGCTGATGCATTCCCATTCCACACGTTGGTTGGGCAGGCGTTGCAGCACTTTCAGGCGGACGGTGCCGTGTTGCTCGCCAGGGTTGTGCTCCAGCACCAGCCCGGCGTCGGTCTGCACCGCCGTCTGTTGGTCCCACCAGGTGCCGATTCTTTCGGGTTCGGATAGCGCGGCATAGACCTGCGCGATGGGCGCCCGAATCGCTAGTTGATGATGGATGCTCGCCATGGTCGTCTCCTTTTTGGTCGCAATCCAGAGGAGGAGCGAGGTTAGCGCCGCGTTTGCATACGCGGAGTTAAACGAGATTCTGAAGGCGGGCTAGTGCGCAGCAGGCGATAAGCCGCAGGCGCATCTCATCGTCGCCTCCGCTCAGCGCCCGGAAACACCGTAAGACACCGGCGCGCCGTCCTCGAAGACGAGAGGCGGCGCCGCGATCTCGAGCGTTTCGCCTTCGATGCGAAACAGATGCAGCGAACGGTCGCCCATGCTCTGCGCAAATACGGTGCGGGAATCGTCGAGAAAACCGACGCCCTGCGCCCAGGCGCCGAACGGCGCTTCGGCGATGCGGTGCAGGCGCTTGCCGTCGATCTTCAGCAACACCACGCGGCTCGAGGGCGAATAGAACGGGTTTGTCTTGGGCAATGTGCTCATGTTCTGCAGCGAGGCAGCGGCATAACGTCCATCCGGAGAACACGCGACGCCCTCGGGCGCGGGTCCCACACTGACCGTATCGATCACACGTGGCGTAGCGGCGCCCACGTCGAGCAGGCTGACCGTGTCGATATCGCCGGTGACTTTGCCGTAGTTGCCCACCACGGCCAGTCCGCTGCGGCCGCAATACGACAATGCGGTCGGGTAGATGCCGGCGCTCAGTTCCCGGATCGCCGGTATCTTCAAGCGTCCGTTCTCCACTGCGAACACGCCGATGCGTCCTCGATCGGGAAACGAGATGAGCAGTCGTTTGCCGTCAGGCGCGAACGCCGCCGCTAAGGGGCCCGCGTCTTTGCCCAGCGACACTTTCTCCACGATCCTGGCGCGGCTGCCCGCCAGCGCCAGCACCGTGGCGCTGTCATCGGCGTTGTGGATCGCAAGCGCCAGGGTACCGGTGGGATCGATCGCGACCGAGGAAGGCGACGCGCCCAACTCGATCGTCTGCACGACGCGTATGGGCGATGCGGCAAGGTCGATCACCGTCAGTCTGTTGTCGGGTACAAGTTCTTTCGGATTGTTGGGGTCGATGCGCAGGGATGCAGTCACCAGCGCCAACTTGCCGTCGGCGGTGATGGCGACCGAGGACGGTGGGCCTTGGAAACTGGTCGGCGCGCGCACCTGGCCGAGCCGTTTCGTCCGGGCGCCCGAGAATTCGAAGAACACGACGGAATCGGCGGGTGGGGAGTCGACGATCTGCAATTCGCCTTCCACCATCACGGCTTTGGGGTCGAGGGCGACGCCGACGACTTGCGCCGCGGCCCTCGGCGCGAGAGCCGCGAGTAGTGCGGCGGCCAGGATTTTCTTGCAGCGCATACGAAAGAGACTCACGGGCGGGATTCGAAGAGTAGCCGATTCGACGAGCCTCACCGGGTGGGCCTTGGCCCACCGTCGCCATGTTTCAGATTGCGTTGGCGTCAGAGGGGAAGCGGTGGGCTGAAGTCCACCCTACGGACCTTACATGACCGGGTCGACGTCTACAGAACGACAACGCGGGGATTGCGATGATCGGAGCCGGAGGGGAGGACTTTGATTCCTGCTCAGGAGCTCGACCATGAAACTACAACTGATCCTCGCGGCTGCGACGCTTTCGCTGGTGGCATGCTCGCCGCCCTCCACGACCACTCCGGCCGAGCCGGCGGCAGAACCGACGGCCGCGCCAGCAGCCCCTGCGCAGATCAGCTCCGATATCCATCGGTTCAAGATCGGAGCCCTGGACGCCATCGCTCTGAAGGACGGCGATATCACCGTGCCCAACGACGGCAAGACCGTAGGTGTCGGACAGCCACCTGCGGCGGTCTCGGCGCTGTTGGCCGCCGCGGGGCAACCTACCGACAAGGTCGAACTCAGCATACAGCCGCTGCTGGTCCGCACGGAAAACCGCATCGTGCTGTTCGATACCGGTGCGGGCAAGGCGGACTTTGCTGTCGCCGGTCGATTGAACGCTTCCCTGCGCGCGGCGGGCGTCGAGCCCGCGGAAGTGACCGACATCTTTATTTCGCACAGCCATCCGGATCATGTGGGTGGACTGGTCGACGCCCAGGGCGCGCTGGTCTTTCCGAATGCGACGATCCATCTCTCGGCTGTCGAATGGACGTCGATGAAGGGCAGCGCCGAACAAGCCTCTCTCGTGCATGCGATCACACCCAAGGTGGCGGCTTTCCAGCCCGGAGAAAGCATCGCGCCAGGGGTCACGGCGGTGGCCATCTACGGGCATACGTCCGGTCATTCCGGAGCCGAGATCGCATCGCAAGGGGAGCGATTGCTCTACATCGGCGACACGGCCCACCATTCGATCATTTCCGTGCAGCGGCCAGATTGGAAGATCGCTTTCGACGAAGATGCGCCGAAAGCCCAAGCCGCCCGTCGGGCGATGCTGCAAAAAGCCGCCGATGAGAACCTGCGGGTCTACGCCGTTCACTTCCCCTTCCCGGGTCTCGGACGCGTGCGCAAGCAAGGAGCCGATTTCGTCTGGATTCCGGAGCAGTGACGCTGCGTATCGGGCTACGTTATTCGTAGCGCCGTAAGGCGGAATCCGTGCGGACGGGTTATGCGGGCGAATCGATCAGTGCGGTCTCTACGGCCGCTGCCGCATGCAGCGCGGTGGTGTCGAATAGCGGCACCGAGGCATCGGAGGCGTCCACCAGCAGCGAGATTTCGGTGCAGCCCAGGATGATGGATTGCGCGCCCTGCGCCACCAGCGCGGCCATGATCCTGCGATATTCGGCGCGGGAGGCCGGTAGTACGGTGCCTAGGCACAGTTCTTCGTAGATGACGCGGTGGACTAGGTCGCGGTCGGCGGCTTCGGGGACGATGACGCGCAAGCCATGACGGTCGCGTAGGCGGTCGCGGTAGAAGGCTTCTTCCATGGTGAAGCGGGTGGCGATCAGGCCGACCACGGTGTGTCCGGCGTGTTTGATGGCGGCGGCCGTGGGGTCGGCGATATGCAGCAGCGGGATCGATACGGCCGCTTCGATCTGGGCGGCGACCTTGTGCATGGTGTTGGTGCAGACGACCAAGAAATCCGCGCCGGCCGCCTGCAAGGCGCGCGCGGCGTCGGCCAGCAACGCGCCGGCGGCATCCCAGTCGCCGCTGTGCTGCAGTTGTTCGATGTCGTGGAAGTCGACGCTGTACAGGACGATACGCGCCGAATGCAATCCCCCCAGGCGTTGCTTGGTCAGTTCGTTGATCTGGCGGTAGTAGGGAAGGGTCGATTCCCAGCTCATGCCGCCGATGAGGCCGATGGTTTTCACGCCGAGCTCCGTTGGTCCACAAAAGTCTTCGTATAGTGTCGCAGCTCGCGAAGAGTGGAGAACAGCATAAGGTGGGGCCCTGGCCCACTGCCATGTGCAAACTAGACGTTCTCCAAACACATGCGGTGGGCTTGAGCCCACCCTATGAAGCCTGCGTCGCGCGCAAGGCTTCCCGGCGCGACAACGGCGACAGCTTGTCACCCATGCGGTCGACGAATTCCCTGACCGCCTGCGGTTGGTGCCAGCTATAGTCGCGCAGCGCCCAACCTATGGCTTTGCGGATGAAGAAATCGCTTTCCGGCGCCAGCGTTGTGGCAAAGCGGAACAGGCGCGCCGCGTCGGTATCCGACTTCCATCGCAGCTGGTGCAGCATGGCGATGCGGCGTACCCACAGGTCGGGATGAATCAGCGCGGCTTCGATCAGTTTTTCCATCTCTTGCGAATGGCGCCAGCGATACAGGACGTCGCCGACCCCGCCGGCTAGGCCGTCGACCGTATCCCACCAGGATTTTTGTTGTGCCAGTTCCAGCATCGCCGGCACGTGGCCCAGTTCCAGCTTGCGGGAAAATTTCGCGAGAATATCGATGGCCGCGTACTGGAATTCGCGTTCCGGCATCGCCCACAACCGCTCAGCGGCCGCCAGCAAGGCATCGGCGTCGGCTGTCTTCAGCGTCGCCAGCAGCGGCTTCAAAGCCTGTCGCCGCGCCGGGGTGGGGATGCCCAGGAAGTCGTAGCGCTGCTTCATATATGCCTTCATCGCCGACGCGCGCGCTGGATCGGCCAGTGGCAGCAAGAGCAGGTTCGCCTGTCTGCAAATGTCGGGGAGGTTTTCCATCTCAGCAGCCATCTAAAGCGTAGACAAAAGCTGTTCCCGCTTTCGGCCAGCTTTGTGATGCATGGCAAGCGCGCGAAGAGATTTGGGTTGAACGGTTCTGATCAGCTCGAACGTGTCGCGGATCACGCGGTCGATACGAGGACCGCCGCCACCGAGCAACGTCTCAGTCAGTGCGGGGACTATCAACGAGAGCAACGTCGGGTGGTCCGACACAAAAAAAGCCAGTTGCCGGAGAGCATGCGAGCGCCTGAGGTTGTGCGGTTCGGTATTTGCAAGGATCACTAGTCCTCTGATCCTCTCGGCGGCCAGTTCAGGGTGGCTGATTGCCAGCTCGCGGATCGGCCAGGCGGACACGGTGACGATGGGATTGATTTCGCCTTGTTCCCGCGCAGACATGAGCGCTTCTTCGAGCACCTGCTCGCGGACTTTCCTTGCGAGGTGCGGTGCAATGCTCGCGAGTGCCTGGCACCGGTACCAAGGATGCTTGATGTCGCGTGCAAGCTTGAGGGCGGCATTCGGGTCCTTGGGCGCGGTATCAGCGACCCTCGCACGACCACTCACGTCTTCTCTTGTAATTTCGCGCACGTACATGGGATCTAAATATCAGCTGTGAACAGGCGGGAGCAAGGGAAATGAGCATGTAGCCTGGGTAGAGCGTAGCGAAACCCAGGGCCTTTCAGCGCGATGCAGAGAGAGCCCCGGTCCACCGCTGGCTTCCTCGGAAACCTAATTCCGCCATTGCGGGCGCTGACTTTTGGCACATGGGTGGCATAGGCATCGCTGCCTATGCTCGCGACAACCCGGGTCGTCCCGGGCTCCCCTTCGCTCGACAAATGCGAGACGCCAATGACAGCACGATTCCCCTACGCATTGGCCTGCGCCTTGGGCCTGCTGGTCTCACTCGCACCCGCGGGTCACGCATCGGCCTCGCCGCGTACCGACGCCGACTCCGTCGCCAAGGCCATTGAAGACAACTTCTACGACGTCGCCCGCGGCAAAAGAATCGCCAGCGACCTGCGCGCTTCCGCCGCCAAAGGCGATTTCGACGCCTACAACGACAACCGCGAACTGGCCGCCGCGCTGACCGAGCGCCTGAAACCCCTGGACGCCCACTTCAACGTCCAGTGGTCGCCGCCGAGCGCCAAGGACGACAACGACGAAGGCGACCGCCGACAGCGACGTCCGCCTCCCCCGACGCACGGCACCCAGCACGGCATTCGCCGCGTCGAAATCCTGCCCGGCAATATCGGCTATATCGACCTGCGCCAGTTCGCCGATTTCGAATTCGGTAAACCCGATCAGCCCGCGCGCCAAGCGATCGAAGCCGCACTGCAACTGATCGCCGGCACCGACGCCGTGATCGTGGACCTGCGCGCCAATGGCGGTGGCTCGCCGGCGATGGTGGGCTATCTGACCAGCGCATTCATCCCCAAAGGCGCGGACATCTACAACACCTTCCACCGGCGCGAAGGCACCGATAGCGAAGCGCCCCGCGACTGGTTCCCTTCGCCCAGGGCGCAAGTGCCGCTATACGTATTGGAGAGCGCACGCACAGGCTCGGCGGCCGAGGCCTTCGCCTATACCGTGAAGAACGCCAAGCGCGCCACCATCGTCGGCGAAGCCAGCGCCGGTGCGGCCAATCCGGGCGGTGAAGTGGATGCGGGCAACGGCTTCCGCGTATTCGTTTCCAGCGGCACGCCGATCAGTCCGATTACCGGCAAGAATTGGGAAGGCACGGGTGTGATCCCCGACGTGCAGATCGCCTCATCGCAGGCGCTGGAGACCGCACGCCGACTAGCGTTGGAAAAGATCGTGGCCGAACGACCGGCGAACGAAACCACCGAAGCGCGCTGGGCGCTGGACGGATTGCTTGCCGAAACGCAGCCGCGACAGAGCGGAAACCCGGCCGAATACGTCGGCGATTTCGGTCCGATGACCATCGCCGAAGACAACGGCCGTCTGGTGGTCAAGCGCGGCCGCAGACCGGTCGTGGTGTTGTTGCCGCTGGGCGGCGATGTCTTCACCGTTGCCGCCGATCCCAACCTGCGCCTGACCTTCGCGCGAGACGGCAAGCACGTGGTCGAAGCACTCGAGGTCGAAGGGTTGGACGGGCGTTCCAGTCGGTTTCGTCGTGATGCGGTGGCAACGGGCCATTGAAGCCCTCGTAGCCCGGGTAAAGCCGAAGGCGAAACCCGGGGCCTTTCAGCACAGCGCGTAGAGCCCCCGGGTTTCGCCTATGGCTCTACCCGGGCTACATCGCTAGCCTGCGCCGAATACCATCGTCGCTTCCACCGCCCGCTTCCATCCCGCATACAACTTCTCCCTGCGCTCGGCTCCCATCTCGGGCAGGAACGTGCGCTCCACCTGCCGCTGCTGCGCGATCTGCTCCCGGCTGTCCCAGAAACCCACCGCCAGACCCGCCAGATACGCCGCCCCCAACGCCGTCGATTCCTTCACCACCGGTCGCTCCACCGCGATGTCCAACAGATCCGCCTGGAACTGCGCCGTGAAATCGTTGGCGATCGCGCCGCCATCCACCCGCAGCGCCTTCAACACCAGATCCGCATCGACCTGCATCGCCGTCAGTACATCGCGCGTCTGATACGCCAGCGACTCCAACACCGCGCGGATGAAATGTTCCTTATTGGTTCCCCGCGTCAGCCCGAACATCGCCCCGCGCACATCGCTACGCCAGTACGGCGCGCCCAGCCCCACGAACGCCGGCACGAAATACACCCCGTCGGTCGACTGCGCCCGTTCCGCATAAGCCTGCGAATCGCCGGCCTTGCCCAGCATGCGCAAGCCGTCGCGCAGCCACTGGATCGCCGAACCCGCCGCGAACACGCTGCCTTCCAGCGCGTATTCCACTTTGCCGTCGATACCCCAGGCGATCGTGGTCAGCAAACCGTTGTTCGATTGCACCGCCTTGTCGCCGGTGTTCATCAGCAGGAAGCAGCCGGTGCCATAAGTGTTCTTGGCCATGCCCGGCTCGAAGCACGCATGCCCGAACAGCGCCGCCTGCTGATCGCCGGCCATGCCGCTGATCGGCACCCGATGGCCGAACACCGTCTGCGCCCCGGTGTGCGCATACACCTCGCTGCTGGAACGCACTTCCGGCAGCATCGCCGCCGGCACCTCCAGCATGCGCAGCAGGTCCGGGCACCACTGGCGCTTGTGGATGTCGTACATCAGCGTGCGCGAGGCGTTGCTGTAGTCGGTGGCGTGGGTGCGGTCTTCGGAAAGATTCCACAACAGCCAGCTGTCGATGGTGCCGAACAGCAGCTCGCCGCGTTCGGCGCGTGCACGCGCGCCGGGCACGTGGTCGAGGATCCACTTGACCTTGGTGCCGGAGAAATACGCATCGATCAGCAGGCCGGTGCGTTCGCGCACCAGCTCTGCGTAACCGTCGGCCTTCAACTTTTCGCAGATCTCCGCCGTCTGCCGCGACTGCCAGACGATGGCGTTGTGGATGGCCTGGCCGGTCTTGCGGTCCCACACTACCGTGGTCTCGCGCTGGTTGGTGATGCCGATGCCCGCGATTTCCGATGCGCTGACCTGGGCCCGCGTCATCGCTTCCACCACCGTGCTCTGCACATTGCCGAGGATCTCGCGCGGATCGTGCTCCACCCAGCCCGGTTGCGGAAACAGTTGCTCGAATTCCCGCTGCGCCATCCCCACCACCGCGCCGCTGCGGTCGAACAGCATCGCGCGGGAGCTGGTGGTGCCCTGGTCTATGGCGAGGAGATAGGGTTTGACCATGCTGGGATGCGCCGCAGGCGTACTAGAGGACGATCTTAGCGGGTCAGTGTTATTTCGATGCAGCGTACGTGCACACCTCTCCCGCGAGCGGGAGAGGTCGGCGCGCTTGCGCGGCGGGTGAGGGGGAACGGAGAAGGGGTGTGGGGAGCGCCGCTCAGGCACCACATTCGGTAAACGCGCCTGTTGCCGGATGAGGATAATTTGAAGGGCAGCGTCTCCGTTCGCCTTCATCCGCCCCCGTATCAAGTACGGGGCAGGCTCTTCGGGCACCTTCTCCCGCGAGCGGGAGAAGGGTTCTTCCGCTGGCTACATCAGCGGGAGGGTTTATTCGAATTGCACGACTACGTTGGAGGCTGGCATTTCGCCATGGCGTTGAGAGGCTTGGCCGGGCGCAGGCGGGATCCAGGGCTTGGAGCCCAATTCGCCGATATCCGGATAGCTGCCCAGCACCTCGAATCGTTCGAACACGAACGGCACGCCTTCCGCACCCAGCGGGGAATTGACGTCGGCGACATGGAAATGCAGGTGCGGGCCGGTGGAATCGCCGGTGAAGCCGAGCGCGGCGATGACTTCACCGCGCTTCACCCGCTGGCCGGATTTCACTTTCAAGCTGCCCGGCTTGAGGTGTTCGTAGAAGGCGAAGCGGTCATCGCCCAGATCCAGGGCGACGTAGTTGCCGGTGGCGTCGCCGATGGCGTGCTTGGGATGCGCGGCGACCGAAGTGCTTTCCGGTACATCGTCGCGCGTGGCCGCGACCACCGCATCGGCGACCGCCAGCACTTCGGCGCCGTAGCCGTAGGCATTGCCGACCACGTCGGCATCGCCCTTGGCCGTGCGACCGCTCTCGTCCAGCTTCACCCAGTCAATGGCGAAACGGCCGGGGATGCGTGCGTGCCCGTTGACGGTGTAGAGCACGCGGCGGTGTCCGCGTGGCCAGTCCGGTGAGTGAATCGCGGCCCACGGCCCGCCGCGCAACGGCGCGCTCAGCACTAGGGGTGCGGCCTGGTCGATCGAGACGCTTACTCCTTCGACGACGAACGGGCCGCTGTCCGCAGTGCGGTACTCGATGCGATGCGACAGCGCCTGTGGTGGCGCGCCTGCAGGGAAGGCAAGTTCCAGGTAGATCACGCCGCGCATACCCGGCGCGATCGCGACGCCTGCGCTTCCGTCCGCCTGCGCAAGACGCGAAGTCAGTGCCGCGCCGCTGAAGCTGGCGAGCACGCGATTCTTTTCATCGAGCACTTCGACGCTGACAGGCGACAGCGGCTCGCGTACGAAGTTGGTCAGATGCAGTTCGTAGACCAATCGCTGCGCGCCGTCGACAAGGACTGGTGCCGGCTGGGTCGGGACTCGCAGATCGAAGGACTCGCGCAATGGAGTGGTCGCGCACGCTTGAGCACAAGACATCATCACGAAAGCGATGGCAACCAGCCTGGGGAGGAACGCGGTGAGTCGATTCATGTCGTCGGCCAGGCCAATCCAGAAGTCGCCGAGCATAAAGCCTTGCACCGCGTTTTAGCTCTTCCCAGGTGTGCCGGAGGCGTCCAACTCCGTTCGCCCCTCATCCGCCCTTCGGGCACCTTCTCCCGTAGGGAGAAGGGACGTGTCTCCTAGTCCCGCAGCTCAGCCACGTAGCAATTGGCCTGCATCTGCTCGATCACCGCCTGCGCGGCGGCGGCGGTGGAGATGCTGCGGCCGTTGTTGGCCAGGTCGGCGGTAAAGGCGTGCGAGTTCAGCGCGCCGTCGACCGAGCGTTCGATGCAGTCGGCTTCGTCATGCAGGCCCAGCGAATGGCGCAGCAGCATCGCCGCGCTGAGGATGGTCGCGTAGGGATTGGCGATGCCCTTGCCGGCGATGTCCGGGGCCGAGCCGTGGATGGGCTCGTACACGCCGGCCTTGCCGTCGCCCAGCGAAGCGGACGGCAGCAGGCCCAGCGAACCGGCCAGCATCGAGGCCTCGTCGGTGAGAATGTCGCCGAACATATTCTCGGTGACGATCACGTCGTACTCGCGCGGATGCGCCAGCAGGTGCATGGCCATCGCGTCCACCAGCACGTGCTCCAGCTTCACCTCGGGGAATTCGTCGCGGCCGATGCGCGCGGTGACGTCGCGCCACAGACGCGAGGTCTCCAGCACGTTGGCCTTGTCCACCGACACCACGTAGCTGCGGCGCTGGCGCGCCAGCTTGAATGCGCTGCGCACCACGCGTTCGATCTCCGTCGTCGAATACGTGCACAGGTCGCTGGCGCTGTCGGCGGTGCGGGTCTTCTCGCCGAAATAGATGCCGCCGGTGAGTTCGCGCACCACCATGATGTCCACGCCGGTGAGCAGGTGCGGCTTGATCGGCGAGGCGTTCAACGCGGCCGGGTGCGGGCGCACCGGGCGCAGGTTGGCGTACAGGCCCATGCCTTTGCGCAGCGCCAGCAGGCCCTGTTCGGGACGCACCTTGGAATTGGGGTCGGACCACTTCGGTCCGCCCACCGCGCCCAGCAGCACCGCGTCGGCGCTCTTGCAGGCGGCCAGGGTGGAAGCGGGCAGCGGGTCGCCATGCTTGTCGATGGCGATGCCACCGATGTCATGCTCGCTGAAGGTGAACTGGTGGCCGTAGCGGCGTGCCACGGTATTCAGCACCGACAGAGCGGCGGCGGTGACTTCGGGACCGATTCCGTCGCCGGGCAGGACTACGATTTCAGCTTGCATGGAAACGTTCCTCGTACTTTTTGATCTGGGGGTCGCGCAGCAATAGGTAGCCGAGCTCGTCCACGCCTTCCATCAGGCAGGTGCGGGCGAAGGCGTCGAGCGGGAAGGGGTACACGCGGCCATCGGGCGTGCGCAGCTCGCGCGCGGCGATGTCGACGGTGAGTTCGTCGTCGGGGCGCTGCATCAGCGACTGCACGATCTCCTCGTCCAGCACGATGGGCAGCAGGCCGTTCTTCAGCGAGTTGTTGCGGAAGATGTCGGCGATCTCGCTGCTGACGATGGCGCGCAGGCCCAGGTCGGTCAGCGCCCACGGCGCGTGCTCGCGCGAGGAGCCGCAGCCGAAGTTGGCGCCGGCGAGCAGGATGGCGCGGCCGGCGTTCTCCGGCCGGTTGAAGGCGAAGTCCGGATTGGGCGAACCGTCGGCCTGCCAGCGCCAGTCGTTGAAGGCGTGTTTGCCCAGGCCGGCGCGCTCGGTCGTCGACAGGAAGCGCGCGGGGATGATCTGGTCGGTGTCGATGTTGCTCTGGCGCAGGACCACGCTGCTGGATTTCAAAGCGGCGAAGGCGGTCATGGAGAGATCTCCGTAGCGAAGGCGGCAGTTGTTCCCTTCTCCCCCCGGGAGAAGGTGGCGCGAAGCGACGGATGAGGGCATGCGATGTCCGCTTGTAGCGAAGTTGGACGGCCAGTAGTCGCCATTCCCTCATCCGCCCCCGTATCAAGTACGGGGCAGGCTCTACGGGCACCTTCTCCCGGGGGGAGAAGGGAATCAAAAGCACGCATCACGCCACCTCACGGTGCGCAAACAACTCGCGCGGATCGGAAACCTTGCCATTCACCGCCGCCCACGCCGCGGTCATCGGTGAGGCCAACAGCGTGCGCGAGCCTGGGCCCTGGCGGCCTTCGAAATTGCGGTTGCTGGTGCTGACCGCCAGTTGTCCCGGTGCGACCAGGTCGCCGTTCATGGCGATGCACATCGAGCAGCCCGGCTCGCGCCATTCGGCGCCGGCGGCCTGCACGATCTTGTCGATGCCTTCGGCCTCGGCTTGGCGCTTGACCAGTTCCGAGCCCGGCACCACCAGCATGCGCACGCGCGGGTCGACGCGGCGATCGCGCAGCACAGTGGCCACTTCGCGCATGTCGCTGAGGCGGCCGTTGGTGCAGGAGCCGACGAAGACCACGTCGACCGGCGTGCCTTCCAGCGAATGGCCGGAATCGAAGTGCATGTAATCCAGCGACTTCTGGGCCGCGGTGTCTTTCGCGACGGGAATGGGCCGGTCCACCGCGATCGCGGTGCCCGGATGCGTGCCCCAGGTCAGGGTGGGGCGGATGTCGCGCGCATCGATGCTCACTTCCTGGTCGAAGCGCGCGCCTTCGTCGCTGCTGAACTGCGACCAGCGCGCCTTGGCTTGCTCGAACGCCGCACCGTCGCCCTCTGCAATGCCGGGCGCGCGCGGCGTGTTCGCCATCCACGCGTAGGTGACCTCGTCCGGCGCGACCATGCCGGCGCGCGCGCCGGCTTCGATGGACATGTTGCATAGGGTCATGCGCTGCTCCATGTCCATCGCGCGGATGGTGGAGCCGCGGTACTCCAGCACGTGGCCGGTACCGCCGTTGACGCCGATCACGCCGATGATGTGCAGGATCACGTCCTTGGCGCCGACGCCCGGCGCCAGCGGCCCATCGACGGTGATGGCCATGGTCTTGGCTTTGCGCTGCAGCAGGCATTGCGTGGCCAGCACGTGGCCAACCTCGCTGGTGCCGATGCCGAAGGCCAGCGAGCCGAACGCACCGTGGGTGGAGGTGTGGCTGTCGCCGCAGACGATGGTCATGCCGGGTTGGGTCAGGCCCAGTTCCGGCGCGATCACATGGACGATGCCGCGCTCGGCCGAGCGCATGTCGAACAGTTCGATGCCGTACTCGGTGCAGTTACTGGAGAGGGTATCGACCTGGGTTTCGGAGGCTTGGGTGTAGTAGTGGAACTTGCCCTGCGCGTCGGCCGGCGTGGTCGGCGTGGAGTGGTCCATGGTCGCTTTGGTCAGGTCCGGCCGGCGCGGCGCGATGCCGCGCGCGCGCAGTTCGGTGAAAGCCTGCGGCGAGGTGACTTCATGGATCAGATGCAGATCGATATACAGCACCGCGGGCGCGGCGTCGGTTTCCGGAACGACGACGTGGGCGTCCCAGAGTTTGTCGAAAAGGGTGCGGGGGGTGGAGCTCATGCAGTTACTTCCATTGGATCGTTGTGGTGTCACGCGCAATAAAAAAACGTCATCCCGGCGAATGCCGGGACCCAACTTGCAGGCGTAGCGGAAATCGGTTTTCTGATGCGACAAAAGAACGGATAGATGGATCCCGGCGTTCGCCGGGATGACGACCGAAAAAATATCGATGACGGAGGTGTCCCATCACGCCGCCGCCATTTCCGACTTGGACTTCGTCTTCCGCTGGCCGCGCGTACGCAGCAGGCGGTTGGCCACATCCAGCCAGGCCAGAGCACTGGCTTCGATGATGTCCTTGCTGGTGCCGGTGCCGTCGTACTCTTCGCCCTCGAAGCGCACGCTCAGGTTGGCTTCGCCGCGCGCATCCGCGCCCAGGCCCACGCTGTGCACCTGGTAGCTTTCCAATACCAGGTCCACGCCGGTGGCCATGGCCAGCGCGGCGAACAGCGCGTCGACCGGGCCGTCACCCTCGGCGGTTTCGAATACGCGATCGCCATCGGGGTCGGACAACTCAACAGTCGCGCGCGCGCGATGGCCGGCGTCGCTCACCGTCATCGACGAAAGACGATAGCCCTCGCTGTCCGCGCCGTCCTGCATCAGCGTCTGCAGGTCGTTGTCGTGGACTACGCGCTGCTTCTCGCACAGCGCCTTGAACGAGGCGAAGACCAGATCCAGCTCGGGTTCTTCCAGCAGGTAGCCCAGCGCGCGCAGGCGCTGCTCGACCGCGGCGCGGCCGCTGTGGCGGCCCAGCACCATTTGCGAGGACGGCCAGCCCACGTCTTCCGGGCGCATGATTTCGTAGGTGCCGCGATGGCGCAGCATGCCGTGCTGGTGGATGCCCGCCTCGTGCGCGAACGCATTGGCGCCGACCACGGCCTTGTTGCGCTGGACCGGCATGCCGACCAGGCGTTGCAGCAGTTGCGAGGTGGGCACGATCCGATTGGTGTCGATGCCGGTGTCGGCGCTGAAGTACGCGCCGCGAACCTTCAGGCTCATCACCACTTCCTCCAGCGCGGCGTTGCCGGCGCGCTCGCCGATGCCGTTGACGCTGCATTCCACCTGCCGCGCGCCGCCTTCGATGGCGGCCAGCGAATTGGCCACGGCCAGGCCCAGGTCGTTGTGGCAATGGGTGCTGAAGATCACGTCGCGTGCGCCCGGCACGTTGGCGATCATGCGTTCGAAAAGGCCGCGGATTTCGGTCGGCGTGGTGTAGCCGACGGTATCGGGCAGGTTGATGGTGCCGGCGCCGGCGGCGATCGCCGCAGCGATCACTTCGGCCAGGAATTCCTCTTCGGTGCGCAGGGCGTCTTCGGCGGAGAATTCGACGTCGTCGACGAAGCCGCGCGCCGAGGTCACGCTGCGGGTCACCGCTTCCAGCACCTGTTCGCGGCTCATGCGCAGCTTGTGTTCGCGATGCAGCGGACTGGTGGACAGGAACAGATGGATGCGCGGGCGCGCGGTGCCGTCTAATGCGCGCGCCGAGGCTTCGATGTCGCCCGGCAGGCAACGCGAAAGCACGCACAAGGTGGTGTCGCGGAGTTCGCGCGAGATCAGCGCCGCCGCTTCACGGTCGGATTGCGAGCTGGCGGGAAAGCCGGTCTCGATCACGTCCACGCCCAATTCGGCCAGCGCGCGCGCCATGACCAGTTTTTGCGAAGGCGACATGCTGCAGCCGGGGGACTGTTCGCCGTCGCGCAGGGTGGTGTCGAATATTCTGACCTGAGCCGGGACCTGGGCCGGGGGGGTTACGGGAATGTCGCTCACCAGGTGTACTCCTCTTCAATGACGGTGTGACGCGCCACGGGCGCATCGACGGTTATGGGGTTGGGCAGGGGAATGGGGGGATTGGGGGGATTGAGGGCAACGAGCTCGGTATTGGAATGTCCGGGTTCGACCGGATGCAGTTCCTGCGTGCGCCGGCGCGGCTTGCGCGGCGCGCGCGGACGCACGTCGGAGAGCAGGCCGGCCAGCACCGTGGCATCGATGTTGCCGCCGGAGACCACGGCGCATTTTCGCTTGCCGGAGACGCGACGGCCAGCGGCCAGGGCCAGCGCGCCGGCGCCCTCGGCGATGATGTTCTCTTCCAGGGCCAGCCGGACCAGGGTTTCGCGCAGTTCGGCCTCGCGCACGATGACCACGTCGTCCAGCAGGCTGGCGCACAAGCGGCGGGTCAGGAAGCCGGGGACCTTGACCCGCACGCCGTCGGCCAGACTCGCCACTGGATCGATCAGCCGGCTGTCTCCCTTCAAGGCGCGCGCCATCGAATCGACGCCCTCGACCTGGGCGCCGACCACGCGCACGCCCTGCGATTTCAGCGCCAGCGCCACGCCGGAAGCCAGACCGCCGCCGCCGATGGGCACGATGACCACGTCCGGCGCATGCGGTGCGATCTCGATGCCGACGGTGCCCTGGCCGGCGATCACGTCCGGATCGTCGAACGCGGACAGGAAGCGGTAATCGTTCTGCGCGGCTAGCTCGCGGGCGAAGGCATAGGCCTCGTCGTAGCTGTTGCCGTGCTGGCGCACGGTGGCGCCCCAGTGGGCGACGCCGGCGATCTTGTTCTCCGGCGCGCCATGCGGCATCACCGTGATCGCCTGCACGCCCAGGCGGTAGGCGGCCCAGGCCAGTCCCTGCGCATGGTTGCCGGCGGAAGCGGCGATCACCGGCCGCAGGTCGCCGCGCTCGCGCGCGGCCAGCAAGGCATTCAAGGCGCCGCGCACCTTGTAGGAACCGGTGCGCTGCAGGTTCTCCAGTTTCAGCATCACCCCGAAGCGTTCGGCGTGGTGCATCGGCGTGGGCGGCAGATAACGCCGCAAGCGCGCCTGCGCTGCCAGCACGTCGGCCACGGTGACGACTACGTCGCTTACGTCCGGTTCGTTGCTGGCATTGGCGCGGTTGCTGTCAGGCATCGACGCACGCGATTGGCCGAGGTTGAAGAAGACGCCTCCGGACCTGGCGATGCACGGCATGCACGGAAAGACCGTTCATGACAGCGCCTCGGCAGGTACAGTCACTTCAATGGGAGTGATCTCGACCGACACGCAGTCGTACACCTTCAGCATCTGCAGGCGCAGGGTTTCGGCCGGGCGCTGTCCGTCGACCACCAGTTGCAGACGCCAGCGGCCGTCTTCGCTCGCCGGTTCGCCGCTGATGGAGTGCGGAGTGAAGCCGCGACGCTCGGCCATGCCGATCACGCGCGTCAACGCGCCTTCGGCGGGCTTCAACACCAGGTCAAGCCGGTAGCGCATGCGAGGACTCCGTTCGCGGCTCTGTTGCATTGGATTCGGTGCCGCCCTGATCGGACGCGCTCTGATCGGCCGGGTTGCTGTCCAGCATGGTGCTGTTGGCGGTGTTGGGCGGCACCAGCGGCCACACGTTGGCCTTGACGTCGATGGCCACGTGCAACAGCGCCGGACCGGGCTGCGCCAGCAGGTCGGCCAGCGCGTCCTCCACCTGATCGCGGCGGTCGATGCGCTTGGCGGGAATGCCGAACACTTCAGCCAACGCGGCGAAGTCCGGGTTGTCGGACAGGTCGATCTCGCTGTAGCGCTTGGCGAAGAACAGTTCCTGCCATTGCCGCACCATGCCCAGCGAACTGTTGTCCAGCAGCACGATCTTCACCGGCAGCCGGCAGCGGGCGATGGTCACCAGCTCCTGCACGTTCATCATGAAACTGCCGTCGCCGCTGACCAACAGCACGGTGCGGTCGGGGCAGGCGAACTGCGCGCCCATCGCCGCCGGCAGGCCGAAGCCCATGGTGCCCAGCGCGCCGCTGGTCAGATGATTGCGCGGATGGTTGAACTTGCAATGCTGGGCGACCCACATCTGATGCTGGCCGACATCGCAGGCGACGATGGCGTCGTCCGGCGCCAGTTCGGTCATGCGCTTCAGCAGCGCCGGCGCGTAGATGTCGGTGCCGGGCGCGTCGTAGCGGAAGCCGTGCTTCTCGCCCAGCATGCGGCAGCGCTTGCGCCAGTCGTCGCAGGTGGTGCGCGCGCCGACCAGCGCACGCAGGCCCGCGGCGACATCACCAGGCACGGCGATGTTGGCGGTGCGCAGTTTGGAGATCTCGTAGGCATCGGCATCCAGGTGGATGACGCGCGCGAACGGGGCGAACTCCACCAGCTTGCCGGTGGCGCGGTCGTCGAAACGCGCCCCGACCACGATCAGCAGATCCGATTCCTGCACGGCCATGTTCGCTGCGCGAGTGCCGTGCATGCCCAGCATGCCCAAGTAGTTGGGATGGCCGCCGGGCAATGCGCCCAGCCCGCGTAGGGTCAGCACGGTGGGAATCTGGGTGGCGTCGACGAATTCGCGGAACACGTCCACCGCACCGGCCAGGCCGATGCCGCCGCCGCCGTAGATCACTGGCTTCTCCGCACCGGCGATTGCGGCCAATGCTTCGGCCAGCGCCGCATCCGCAGGCGCGGGCGGCGGTTCGACTTCGGCGGGCACGTGATCGGGCAGATGCGAGGCATCGGCGACCTGCACATCCTTGGGCAGATCGATCAGCACCGGACCGGGCCGGCCTTCGCGCGCGATGCGGAAGGCTTCACGCACGATTTCCGGCAGGTCTTCCACGCGCCGCACGATGTAGCTGTGCTTGACGATGGGCAGGGTCAGGCCGAACACGTCCAGTTCCTGGAATGCATCGGTGCCCATCAGATGAGTGGCGACCTGTCCGGTCAGGCACACCATCGGCACCGAATCCAGCATCGCATCCGCAATCCCGGTAACCAGGTTGGAAGCGCCCGGTCCGGAAGTCGCGACGCACACGCCGACCCGGCCGCTGGCGCGCGCGTAACCGTTCGCCGCCAGCGCCGCGCCCTGTTCGTGGCGCACCAGGATGTGTTTAAGTTTCGAATCCACCAGCGCGTCGTAGAACGGCATGATGGTGCCGCCGGGATAACCGAACAGCGTTTCCACGCCTTCGGCCTCCAGCGCCTGGGTCAGCCAGCGGGCGCCATTGCGTGGGGCAGCGGCGACGGTTGCGTTCATGCGGCGGCGGCCTTCTCTGTCGAAGTGGCGTCATCGGCGTCGGGCTGCGAAGCGTTGGCCGACAGCCACACCATCTTGGCGCGCAGCTTCTTACCCACGACTTCGATCGGATGTTCCATGTCGGCTTTCTTGAAGCGGTTGTAATTCGGCAGGCCCGCTTCGTACTCGGCGATCCAGTTCTTGGTGAAAGTGCCGTCCTGGATATCGGTCAGGATGTCCTTCATGCGCGCCTTGGTGGCCGCATCGATCACCCGCGGGCCGCTGACGTAGTCGCCGTACTGCGCGGTTTCGGAGATGAATTCCAGCATGCGGGTGATGCCGCCTTCGTAGAACAGGTCGACGATCAGCTTCAGTTCGTGCAGTACTTCGTAGTAGGCGATCTCCGGCTGGTAGCCGGCTTCCACCAGGGTCTCGAAGCCGGCCTGCACCAGCGACGACGCGCCGCCGCACAGCACGGCCTGCTCGCCGAACAGGTCGGTCTCGGTTTCTTCCTTGAAGGTGGTCTTGATGATGTTGGCGCGCGCGCCACCCAGACCGGCGGCGTAGGCCAGGGCCAGCGCTTCGGCGTTGCCGCTCTTGTCCTGGTATACGGCGTAGATGCACGGCACGCCGCGGCCGATCTCGTATTCGCGACGCACCAGCGCGCCGGGACCCTTCGGCGCGACCAGCACCACGTCGATATCTTCGCGCGGCTTGATCAGGTCGAAGTGCACGTTCAACCCATGCGCGAACAGCAGGCAGGCGCCCGGCTTGATGTTGTCCTTCAGGACTTCGTCATAGAGCTTGCGCTGGACCATGTCGGGAGTCAGCACCGCGACCAGATCGGCATCCTTCACCGCTTCGGCCGGCGTCTTCACCACGAAGCCGTCGGCCTGGGCCTTGGCTTCGGTCGGGCCGCCCGGACGCAGGCCGACAGTGACGTCGAAACCGGATTCGCGCAGATTCAGCGCGTGCGCGCGGCCCTGGCTGCCGTAGCCGACGATGGCGATCTTAGTGTTCGGAAGGGTCTGCGTGGTCATGTCGTGTGTGTCCCGGAGGTTTAGTTGAAGTTAAAAAGCGAGATGCGAAATGGAGAAGTCAGACCAGGATCAGGTCGTCGCGCGACGTGGTCGTGGTGATCGAGGGAATGGTCTTGCCGTCCAGCGGGCCGGGCGCGGTGACCGCGCCTTTCGAAGCCGACCCCACGCTGCGCGCGTACTTGGCCAACGCACCGGTGGTGATGCGCGGCGCCATGCGCGCGGGTTCGCGTTGCGACAGGTCGGCGGCGACGTCTATCGTGCGTCCGGCGGCGTCGATGCTGACGATGTCGCCTTCGCGCAGTTTCGCCAAAGGACCGCCCAGCGCCGCTTCCGGCGAGATGTGGCCGACCATGAAACCGCGGGTGGCGCCGGAGAAACGTCCGTCGGTGATCAGCGCCACGTCGTCGCCCAATCCCTGGCCGACCAGCGCGGCGGTGACCGCCAGCATTTCGCGCATGCCAGGGCCGCCGACCGGCCCTTCGAAGCGGATCACCACCACGTCGCCGGCGTTAATGCGGCGCGCATCGACGGCGGCGTAGCAGGCTTCTTCGGAATCGAATACGCGCGCCGGACCGCTGAAGTGATTGCGGCCGTGACCGGCCAGTTTCAGGATGCAGCCTTCCGGCGCCAGATCGCCGTACAAAATCGAATAGCCGCCTTGCGGCTTGATCGGATTGGACAGCGGGCGCACGACGTCCTGCTGCGCAGGATAGGCGGCGGCGTCGACCTCCTGGAAAAAGCTACGGCCGGTGACCGTGGGAATATCCTCGATCAAACCGGCCGCTTTCAGTTCGCGCGCCACCAATGCGGTGCCGCCTTGCTCGAACATTTCCGCCGCTGTGTAGCGGCCGCCCGGTTTCAGGTCGGCGATCACCGGAGTGGAGGAGGCGGCCTGGAATTCCTCCAGGTCGAAGGCCACGCCGGCTTCGTGCGCGATCGCCAGCAAATGCATCGCGGCGTTGGTGGAACCGGCGGTCGCCGACACTGCATGCGCGGCGTTGCGCAACGCACGCGCAGTGATGATGTCGCGCGGCAGCGGACCGCCTTCCTGCAGGCGCTGCATCACCATCTCGCCGCACTGGAAAGCCGCCTTGTTCTTGTCGGCATGGGTGGCGGGGATGTCGTTCAAGCCCAGCGGCGACACGCCCAGGAAGGTCAGCACCATGGCCATGGTGTTGGCGGTGAACTGGCCGCCGCAGGCGCCGGCGCCGGGGCAGGCGGCCTTCTCGACTTCGGCCAATTCGGCGTCGTCGATCTTGCCGGCCGAATGCGCGCCGACCGCTTCGAATACATCCTGGATGGTGACCGCTTTGCCCTTGCACTTGCCGGGCATGATGGTGCCGCCGTACAGGATCACGCCCGGCACGTTCAAGCGCGCCAGGGCCATGGCTGCGGCCGGAATGGTCTTGTCGCAGCCGCACAACAGCACCACGCCGTCCAGGCAGTGGCCGCTGACTGCTAGTTCGATGGAATCGGCGATCACTTCGCGCGAGGCCAGCGAAGCGCGCATGCCGCTGCTGCCCATGGCGATGCCGTCGGTGATCGCGATTGTGTTGAACTCGATCGGCGTGCCGCCGGAAGCGCGGATGCCGTCGCCCGCGTGTTGCGCCAACTCGCGCAGGGTCAGATTGCACGGCGATACGTTGGACCAGGTGTGCACCACCGCGATCATGGGTTTGGCGATGGCCGCATCGTCCAAGCCGGTGGCGCGCAGCATCGCGCGCGCCGGGGCGTGGGCGACGCCGCTCTTGATGGCATCGCTATTGCGTCGCTTCGCTGGGTTGCCGTCGTCTTGCATGCGTCGCTGGATCCTGTGGCTGGGCTTCTGACCTTCTGAAAACAAAAAACCCCGCACTTCTCAGTGCGGGGTTTCGTCGAATCTGGCTTGTTTCTAATTACGCGCCGGTTCGTCCCGCACCTTGGTGTGAGGTAATAAGCACGAGTACGAGAATCGAGGCCGCTGCGCCTCGGGGCGCGGTCAGGTCGTGATTCAGGGGTGTGTGGCGCTGCAACATGGACGCAGGAAAACATGCCTGTCTGGGGCTGTCAAGCATCAGGCGACTGTTTCGCGTGCAACTGTTTTCCTGCGGCGCGGATCGCCCGGTTTTACGCGGCCGATGGCTGTCAGAAGGTTTCATCGGCAACGAAATTCCCGCCCGTAGAAGTGGGAATCGACGCCTCCTGGCCGACGCTTTGCTGCGAATGACAGGTCCTGCGGTGCAGGCGACCGCAAAGCACCTCGTTGGTCAGTCCTCGGCCAGCACGATGATCTTGTCGTGTTCGGAGAAACCGACCCGCTGCGATTTGGTCGGGTTCACGGTGACGCCGAAGCCGCGGCCGGGGTCGTCGCTATGCGCGACCAGGCGATAGCCGATGGCGGTTTCGCCGCGCCGCGCCGCAGCCTCGATCACGGTATAGAAATCCACGGGTCTGCCCGGCAGCACGTATTCGCTGGCAGGACGGATATAGATCTCCGAACCCTCGGCGCTGAACAGCTGGCGGAAGACGCGGTCCAGATGCTTGTTCTCCGAAAGCTGCGACAGCATCAGGCTGACCAGCGAATCGCTGACGATGAAATCGTCGGCGCGTGCGACTTGCGCCAGCGCGCGATTACGCAGGTCCATCATCTCGCTGACGATGTTGAGCGGCTTTCCACCGGCTTCGGCGATGTTGCGCAGATGCAGCAGGCTGATCAGGGTCTGGGCGTCGGCTTCCTGGATCGGCAGCTGGTTGTAGCTCATGACGATGATGTGGTGGTACTGAGCAACCTGCACGGCATCCAGCGTGGCGCGGCTGGCGATGTCGCCTTCTATCACCTGCAGGCGCTGGCGCTGCAGGTCCGCCGCCAGCGCCTGCCAGTCCGGTTCGCCGACATCGGAGCGGCGCACGACGGTGACTTCGGAGCCGGGCGCGACGTAGTTGTCCAGCTCGCGTATCACCGCGGCGGTCTTGTCGTTCCAACCCAGGATCAGAGTGCGTTCCGGGGAGGCTTCCGCTTTCTCCTTATCGGTGATCGCGCTCGCATCCGGTTTGGGCGGGGGCGACGACGACTGGATCAGGGTGTCGTCATCTTCGCTGATGGCGATGATCTGGTCGTTGCGGGCCAGGATGGTATTCATCGGCGGATTGATCAGCACCTTGCCGTGGGTGCGCATCACGCCAATCACGGCCGAATCCTCGTAGCTCGACAGCGCTTCGCGGTAGGTCCTGCCGCCCAGGCCGGCCGCTTCGGTGAAATAGATCTCGGCGCCATCGAAATCCAGCAGTTCCGTGTACACCACGCTAAGACCGGATTGGCGGCAGGTCTGCGCCGTCACGCGCGCGATCAGGTCGGAGCCCTGGACGAAGACCGCTTCGTCGCCGCCCACCAGATGGGCGGCTTCCAGGTTATGCGGTTCGCGGATTTCGGCGACGATGTGGTAGCTGCTTTCGCGCCGATGCGGATTGTTGGTGATGGCCAGAACCGACTTGATCACGTGGATGTCGGGATTGTCGGTCGCCGGCGCCAGCACGATGATGGAGCGTGCCGCATGCGGATCGACGACGGCCAGGTCGTCCATGTCCAGTGGATCGCCGCTGCGGCAGATGACGCGGGTGTTCTTGGTGCTGGGGAACTTGGCCCGGATGTCGTCCTCCATCTCCACCTTGTCGCGATCGGCCAGGATCACGATGCGCGGGTTCTTCTGGTTCTCGTTGGCGATAATCAATTCGCCGATGATCGAGAACACTTTGCTGGACCAGCCCAGGATCAGCGTGTGGTTGGATTCGACGACGCGCGAGCGGCCCTTGCGCAATTCGCCCAGCCGAGATTCCAGGCCAGAGGTGATGGTGCCGATCAGCATACTGACGATGAAGATGCCGCCCAGCGTCACCAGCAACATCATGATGCGCAACGTCCAACCCTCGTCGCCGGACATCGTGCCCGGATCCAGCGTGCGCATCAGGCTTTGCCAGCCGCCTTCGACCAAGCCCAGCCGGCTGCCGGGATCGCCCGGGTCCGCGCCCACGCCCAACATCGCCAGAACGACGGCGGCCAACAGCACGATGCTTAGGGAAATCAATGCCAGCCAACCGATGATGGCGATGGTTCCCTTGGACAGTGTGTTCTCGAAGCGGTAACGCAGGCGGTCGCGCCAAGTGATGCGGGTGGGTGCGGACATAGCGGAAGTCGGATCGCCCGAGAGAGGAAGTAGGGTCGATTGTCGCCGCAGGGCAAGGGCGTTGCCTAGGCGTAGGGCGGGCTCCAGCCCGCCGCACGGATCGACGTGACGCACGTCCGATTCGCAGAGCTGCGTCGGGAGGTTTGCATGCGCTCATGTGGTCGGAAACCGTCGCCAGCGGGTTCGACGCAGCGGGGCAGGGCTCGCTGGTTTGTGGTCTAATTCGCCTTGAAGCGGGGGTATCGTCGGCCTGATGGGGCGGCGGTTGAGACAGACCCTTCGAACCTGATCCGGTTAAGACCGGCGTAGGGAAGCTTCGCAGGACGCCCATGATCTCCGAGATCGCCTACCGTCCATGCGCCGCCGCTTCGTCCCGCATTCCTTTGGACGAACGCCATGAACGCAGTGCCTTCCTCGCTGTTGCAGCAGACCGATCAGCTTTCCGAATCCGTGACCCGGCCCATCCCCGGTTCGCGCAAGATCTTCGTGCAGGGTTCGCGTCCGGACCTCCAAGTCGCGATGCGCGAGATCGTGCAATCGCAGACGCCGACCCTGTTCGGCGGCGAAGAGAATCCGCCGATCACCGTGTACGACCCTTCCGGTCCCTACACCGACCCGGACGCGCGCATCGATCTATCGACCGGCCTGCCGGCCTTGCGTGCGAAATGGATCGAAGAGCGCGGCGACACCGAACGGCTGCCTCAGCTGAGTTCCGAATTCGGCCGCGGCCGCGAAACCAATGCGCGCCTGGATGCCGTGCGTTTCCCCAGCCGCACGCTGCCGCGCGTGGCCAAGGCGGGCGCTAACGTCAGCCAGATGCACTATGCGCGCAAGGGCATCATCACTCCGGAGATGGAATACGTCGCCATCCGCGAGAACCAGCGCCTGGACGCGGTGCGCGATGCGCTGCTGTTGAAACAGCACGCGGGCGAAGCGTTCGGCGCCAGCATCCAGAAGTTCATCACCCCGGAATTCGTGCGCGACGAGATCGCCCGCGGCCGCGCCATCCTGCCCAACAACATCAACCATCCCGAAAGCGAGCCGATGATCATCGGCCGCAACTTCCTGACCAAGATCAACGCGAACATAGGCAACAGCGCGGTGTCCTCGGGCATCGCCGAGGAAGTGGAAAAGCTGGTGTGGTCGATCCGCTGGGGCGGCGATACGGTCATGGACTTGTCCACCGGCAAGCACATCCACGAAACCCGCGAGTGGATCATCCGCAATTCGCCGGTGCCGATCGGTACCGTGCCGATCTACCAAGCGCTGGAGAAAGTCGACGGCCGCGCCGAAGAACTGACCTGGGAAATCTTCCGCGACACCCTGATCGAACAGGCAGAACAGGGCGTGGACTATTTCACCATCCACGCCGGCGTGCTGCTGCGCTACGTGCCGCTGACCGCCAAGCGCGTCACCGGCATCGTTTCGCGCGGCGGTTCGATCCTGGCCAAATGGTGCCTGGCCCACCACAAGGAGAATTTCCTCTACACGCATTTCGAGGACATCTGCGAAATCATGAAGGCCTACGACGTGGCTTTCTCGCTGGGCGACGGCCTGCGTCCGGGCTGCATCGCCGACGCCAACGACGCGGCGCAGTTCGGCGAACTGGAAACGCTGGGCGAGCTGACCAAGATCGCCTGGAAGCACGACGTGCAGACCATGATCGAAGGCCCCGGCCATGTGCCGATGCAGATGATCAAAGAGAACATGGACAAACAGCTGGCCGAATGCGGTGAGGCGCCGTTCTACACCCTGGGGCCGCTGACCACCGATATCGCGCCGGGCTACGACCACATCACTTCGGCGATCGGCGCGGCGATGATCGGCTGGTTCGGCACCGCGATGCTCTGCTACGTGACGCCGAAGGAGCATCTGGGCCTGCCCAATCGCCAGGACGTGCGCGACGGCATCATGGCCTACAAGATCGCCGCGCATGCCGCGGATCTGGCCAAGGGCCATCCCGGCGCGCAGGTGCGCGACAACGCATTGAGCAAGGCGCGTTTCGAATTCCGCTGGGAGGACCAGTTCCACCTGGGCCTGGATCCGGAGAAAGCCAAGGAATTCCACGACGAGACCCTGCCCAAGGACGCGCACAAGTTGGCCCACTTCTGCTCGATGTGCGGCCCGCATTTCTGTTCGATGAAGATCACCCAGGACGTGCGCGATTACGCGGCCGAGCATGGGGTCGAGGAAACGGCGGCGCTGGAGGAGGGCATGGCGGAGAAGTCGGCGGAATTCCGCGCGCAAGGCGCACAGGTCTACCACCAGGGCTGAACGCAGGGCTGAACAGAGTGGGGAAGGTCGCGACCCTTCCCCGGTCTCCGGCGTACCTTCACCAAGGACGAATGAACCGGTGATAGGTTCTGTCCACCACGAAGTCCAGGAGACCGGTCATGCAGCTTTCTAGACGTTTCAGCGGTTGGGTGTTGGGGGTCTGCGTGTTGCTGCTGGCCGGGTGCGCGACCGGGCCGGAGATCACGAGTGAAGCCGACCCGGAAGCCGACTTCGGCAGCTACCGGACCTTCGGTTTCTATGCGCCGCTGGCGCTGGAAAAGGAAGGCTACGCCACGCCGACCACCGACCGGATCAAGGCGGCGACCAGGGCCCAGCTCGAATCGCGCGGTTATGTCTATACGCCGGAACAGCCCGATCTGTGGGTGAACCTCAACGCGTACATGCAGAAACGCACCGACGTCACTTCGTTCCCGACCGTCGACTACAACTACTACTACAGCTATCGCGCGCGCAGCTATTTCGCGGTGCCGTTCTGGCACGACGAGACCCACGTGCGTCAGTACACCGAAGGCACGCTCAATGTCGATCTTGTCGATCGGCGCAAGAACCGGCTGGTCTGGGAAGGCATCGCCGTGGGTAGGATCGCCAAACTCAAGCCCGAGGAGCGCGCCGCACGGATCGATTCGACCGTGTCGGATATCTTCGCCCGCTACCCGTATCGCGCCGGCAGCGCCGCGCCGGCGGTGCGGCCATGAGCGGAGGCAGCACGGTCGCCAAGGCCGGCATCGGCTTCGGCACGGCGCTTGCGATCACCATTTCATGGAGCGCGAACAAGTCGCTGTTGTGGGCAGTGATTCACGGGTTGCTGTCGTGGATTTACGTGGTGTATTACGCGCTGGTCTACCACCTCAAATGACGCCTCAAATGACACTTCGGATGGCGCGCTTCGCGTGAAGCGCCACGCATGACCTTGCCGTCGGCCTGGCTGCGCTGGCTGGTCACAGCGCGCAGACATCCCTCCGCCTTCTTGCTGTTGGTGCAGCTCGGCGGCTTGCTGTTGTACCCAGCGATGGAGAACACCCAGGCCGGTCGCGCCTTGTTTGGCGCCTTCGGCATCCTGGTGCTGGCCCTGGCGTTGTGGGTGGTCAATCGCAGCGCGTCCATCAACTGGATCGCCTGGTGTATCGCCGTTCCGGCAGTGGTGATGTCGCTGCTTTCGGTATGGGCGCAGATGCCAGGGCTGCTGGTCTATGCGCACCTGCTGGAGGGCGCGCTGTATTTCTACACGGCCGCAAGCCTCACCGCCTACATGCTGCAGGACCATCGGGTCACTCGCGACGAACTGTACGCGGCTGGCGCCACCTTCACCCTGCTGGCCTGGGCATTCGCTTTCGCTTATTCGGTGTGCCAGCAGTGGTATCCGGGCAGCTTCATCGCCGCGATCAATCCGCAGAACCCGCGCACCTGGATGGAACTGTTGTTCCTGAGCTTCAGCGTGCTGTCCAGCGTCGGCCTGAGCGACATTGTCCCGGTGCGGCCCGAGGCGCGCGCGCTGGTGATGTTCGAATCCTTCGCAGGTGTGATGTACATCGCACTGGTGGTGTCGCGATTGATAGGGTTGACCACGCTGCGTACGGTCTCCGGCAAGTCCGGGCCGGATTGATCGCAGCGGGTCCCCGTTCCACATCGTGAAACCTCTCTTCGCATCGATTCGGTAAGCTCACGCTTTGCGTTTCTTGTCGTCTGCCTTCATGTCCGGGCAGGGATAGGTGAACTAAAACGGATCGTTTGCGGGTCTCGGAGGGGCCTTGCCGCGCATGTTTAGTACGAATGACACATGACGGGGAACGCTGAAGAGGCGATGCTCGGACCTTGGCCGCGTCGCAAGAATTTTCGCAACCCAAAAAAATTGCGCCCGGAGGCGCAACTGGGGTGAGCGTCACGTAGGCCGAGAGAGAGGGTGACCTAATGGCTCGGGAGCTAGTTCTAGTGGCCACACTCTATGCCGACAGGTCGCTACGACGTTATTCCGCTTGCCAACACGTGTTTTGCCGATCTTGCCCGGCGATTTGACTGAACAGGTTGCTTCTTCACACTTGCAAGGGATCCAGGAACTCCGCTAAACGCTATGCTCAATCCCCGCTCCCAGCCGATTTACCAGGAATCCGACCGCTTGCGCGTCGGCGAATTCGTGGTCGACGTGCCGCGCCGGGAAGTGGTGGCGGCCAATGGACACGAACCGAGCCGGCTCACGATCAAATCCCTGCATGTGCTGCTGGCGCTGGCCGGCCAGCACGACAAGGTGGTGAGCCGTGAGGCGCTGCTTGAATGGGTGTGGCCCGACACTCTGCCCACCGACGATGTGCTGACCCAGGCCATCGGTCAGTTGCGCAAAGCGTTCGGCGATGACCGGGAGTCGCCGCGTTATCTCGAGACCATTTCCAAGGGCGGCTATCGCCTGATCGCCCCGATCGAATGGCTTGATAACGGCGCGCTGCAGGTGGTGGAGGCGGCCCCGGCGAAAAATGAAGAAGTGACGGTGCCCGCAGCTCCTGCGTTGCCATTGCCGTCGCCAATGCGCAAACGCAACGGACTCATCGCAGTTGCGGTGCTGGCAACACTCGCGGCGATAGCGGCAATTTGGTATTTCCCGTCCCGCGAGCGGCAGGCGCCAATAGTTGCCGTACCCGCTACGGTTGGCGAGGGGCAGTCGGCGCTGGCGTTCGTGACCATCACTTCCAGGCCGGGCCGCGAGGCCAATGCCAATCTCTCGCCCGATGGCGCGCTGGTGGCCTATGAACAGATCGACGCGAAGGGTTACAGCACGATCATGCTGCAGACGACCGTACACGTGCCGGCGCGTCCGCTGACCACCACGCCGTCGGGGTATAGCGACACGTTGCCGGTATGGTCGCCCGATGGCCGCACGCTCGCCTTCGCACGCTACGATCCGAGCAGCCGCTGCCAGATCATGCTCATCGCCGCCAGCGGCGGCAACGAACGCAAGATCGCCGATTGCTTCGCGGGCAGCGCTGCAAGTTACGACTGGACCCCCGACGGCAATGGCCTGCTGATGGGGCTGGAAACCAAGTTGCCAGGCGAGCGCAGTAGTCCGCTGCGCTTGCTGGACATCGCGAGCGGACAGTGGAAGGCGTTGGATTATTCGATTTCCGAAGGCGACATCGACATCGATCCGCGTTACTCGCCGGATGGACGATGGATCGTGTTCCGCCGCTCTATCTCGCTGTCGGACCTGTGGAAGATGCCGGCCAAGGGCGGCACGCCGCAGCGCCTGACACACGTAAAGAGCGACATCCGTGGTTGGGATTGGCTGCCGGACAGCAGCGGTCTGGTCTTCAGCTACATTGGCAACGATATCGGCATGTTCCGCTACGACATGGCCAGCGGGGCAGTCACTCACCTGAAGACAGATGGCTTCGCGGTCTTCCCGGACGTGGCCCGCAATTCCCCAACGATGGCGTTCACCGTCGATCAATCCACTTCAGGCATCTTCCGCCTGACGTTGCCTTCGACTTCCGATGGAAAAGTAGGCAAGGAACGCGTGTTTCCGTCCAGCCGCTCCGACATGCTGCCAGCGATCTCGCCCGACGGCCGCACACTGGCTTTCATTTCCGACCGCGGTTCGCGCCTGGAACTGTGGCTGGGCGAACTGGACAAACCCGATAGCGCGCGGCTGGTGCAAGGCATCATGCCGATTCCACGCCATGTTCCGGTCTGGTCCGAGGATGGCAGCCGGATGCTGGTGGTCGCCAAGCGGGACGACCAGCAAACGCTTTACGAAGTCGAAGCGGAAAGTGGGCGCATCCATCTGTTGCCCGTGCCGGCGCCCAGCCCTATCTATGCGGCCTACACGCCGGATCCGAATTTGTTGCTGGTGGGGTCGGACAGCGGCGAGGGCCGCTTGCGCGTGGTCCTGTACGACCGGTCCAAGACGCCCTGGCGCGAGATATCGAGCCTGCAGGACGTGGCGCTGGTGCGTTTCGATGCTCCCAAGAACCGCATCTACTTCACCCGCGTGACCAAGCCGGGTATTTGGAGCGCAAGCCCGATGCTGGACGATCTGCAAGTGCTGGACGCGAATCGGCCCCGCATGGCCAAGGAATACAAGCGCTGGGCGATCGGGCCGGATGGCGTGTACTACATGGACTGGAGCGAACGCTGCGCCACCGGCTGGATCAAGATGGGTGCGCCCGAGCAGCAGCCGGCGTACTGCCTCGACCGTCAGGTCGAAGCCTGGCCTTTGCCGCCCACCATGGATCGCACGGGTAAGCATATTTACCTCACTCTGGACGTCTCCAACAACGCCGACATCGGTCTGGCCGACATTTCGTCCATGACTTCCGGCACAGCGATAGCGAAACGGGCGGAGGATTGATCGCACGGCCGTGTTCGTCCAAACCATTGAAGCAAAAGGAAGTTGCGGAGATTTAGAAAGATATCGGAAAAATTTCGTGGCGATTTCCTGAGATTCGGAGCCGGTTGCATCAAACCAATGGCCAATCCCCCAACAGGAAACGGCCATGAAGATGCAAACCGCATGGATAGACCGCAATCAGCTGCTAGACGCCGGCGTCGATTTCACTTCAGCTGAACTGGTCAGCGTGTTGGCCGCCAGCCGCACCGGCAGTATCGCGGTGCAGGCGCCGCTGGTGTCGTTCTGGCTGGTGGTGCGCGGCAGTGCCGACCTTGAGGCGCGCGAGGGCCGTTTCCACCTGCGTGCGGGCGAATGGGTCGTGCTGGAACCGGACTCGCGCCCCGCCGTGTATGCCAGCCGGTCCAGCTTGGTGCTGGGCTTGGCCATGCCCCAGGCAATGCGCCAGCGGATCCGGCAGTTCACTCACCTGGACCTGCATACCGGCCGCGGCCAATTGGACCACGGCGAGATCCGCCAATGCCTGCGGCTCTGGCGGCAGACGGGGCTGTTCGGGAAGAGCGGTCGACCAATGGCTAGCGATGAAGTGAATCCACTGGTGCCGCTGCTTCGTCATATCTGCAACGTGCAATACGACTTCAGACGCATGATCGACCATTGTCCTGGGCGCTCGATGCGGCGCAAGAGCCAGGTATTCGACCGAATGCAGCGCGCGCGATTGTTCCTGGAAGGCAACGTGGATCGAAACGTGCGGCTGGCCGAGCTGGCCGAACTCAGCAATGTTTCCACTTGGTACTTCACCAAGATTTTCCATGCGCTCTATGGCGAGGGACCGCAGGCCATGGCCGCGCGTTTGCGCCTGGGCCGCGCTGCGCGCCTGCTGGCCGAGACCATGCTGTCGGTCAGCGAGATCGGAGCGGTCTGCGGGTTCGAGAACAACTGCAGCTTCTCGCGGGCCTTCCGCGAGCGTTATGGCACGCCGCCCTCGCTCTATCGGCTGGAGGCACGGAGCGTAACGACAGACTCCGCACAGTTACGCGGCAGCGAACGCAAAGCAGTCCTCGCGTTCGGTACGTAACGTCGTCGGGCGTTAACACACTCGTAACGAACCCGGAGATACAAAATGATTTACAGCAAGCTACGGCGCGCGGCGCTGCCGGCGGGCATCGCCCTCATCCTGGCTGCTCCCTTCGCGGCGCAAGCCCAGGAAGCGGCACCCGCAGAAGATGCGACCACCCTAGACAAGATTGTGGTGACGGGCTCGAACATCCCCCGTACCAGCACCGAAACGGCATCGCCTGTGCAGGTGATCACCCGTCAGGAAATCGATCGCACCGGCAAAAACACGGTTGCCGAATACCTGCAAACCATAACCGCCGATGGCGCCGGTTCCATTCCCAAGAGCTTCGGCAATGGCTTCGCCGGCGGCGGCGCGGGTGTCTCGCTCCGCGGCCTGGGCGCAGGTTCCACGCTGGTGCTGTTGAACGGCCGGCGCCTGGCGCCCTTCGGTCTGGCCGATGACGGCCAGAAGGTCTTCACCGATCTGAGCACCATCCCGTTGGAGGCTGTCGAGCGCATCGACGTGCTCAAGGACGGCGCGTCGGCCATCTATGGTTCGGATGCGATCGCTGGCGTGGTCAACGTCATCCTGCGCAAGGATTTCACTGGCGTGGTGGTGAAGGGCTCTTACGGCACTTCCGGAGACAGCGACGGCAACCAGCGCAAAGGATCGATCACCGCCGGTTTCGGCGACCTGGCCGAGGACGATTTCAATTTCTTCTTCAGCGTCGAGGCTTCCAAGACCGATGCCATCGGCGTTAGCGACCGCCGCAACCGCAAGTGGATCGGCACCGGCGACACGCGTCCCTGGGGATATGCCGTGGGCACCAACCTGCCCGGGAGAATCACCGGCGGCGGCACCGGCGCGGGCGGCGGACCGACCGGTGCGGCCCAAAATCCCGGCACCGGCCTGTTCGAATCGCTTCCCGGCTGCGCAGCGCTTTCCAGTGTGACCCCGCAAGATCCGGCGGGCGGCTGCCTGTGGGACGTGGGCCAATTCCGCGATCTGTCGCCGCAGGAGGAGTACATCAATTTCTTCTCGCGCGGCACCTTCGCTTTCAACGACAGCGCCGAGCTGTACACCGAATTCAGTTACTCGAAGAAGAAGACCGAATTCCACAACACGCCATCGGGCGTTTCCGGCGCATGGGGCTACCCCGGCGGACCGGTCAACGCCAACGATCCCGGACCCGGCGCCACCATGCTCGGCGCCGGCCATCCCGACAATCCGTTCGGCGAAGCCGTCAGGCTGCGGTATACGGCCTTCGATGTGGGCCCGCGTACGGTCAACAACGAGAGCGATCTGGTGCGCTTCCTGGTCGGTGTCAAAGGAACCGCAGGCGCCTGGGATTACGATGTCGGCTTGTTGCATTCGGAAACCAGCCTGACCAATAGCCGCAAAGGGTTCCTGCAGTACAGCCATGTGCTGACCGCATTGAGCGATCCGAACAGCCCGGTCGGCTACTGGCGCATTGGCGACGACTCCGGCCTGAACAGCCAAGCCCTGTACGACTACATCTCGCCGACCATCATGGCCAAGGGCGAAACCAAGCTGGATATCTTCGACGCCAAGGCTTCGCGCTCGCTGATGGATATGGCCGGTGGCGCGATGGGCCTGGCGGTGGGTCTGGAATGGCGCAAGCAATCGGTATCTCTGACGCCGCAGACCTTCACCGATCTCGGCGACATCATCGGCTTGGGGTATTCGGCTTATGCGGGTACCGAGGAAGTCGGCAGCGCCTACGCCGAATTGGTGGCCCCGGTACTCGAGTCGCTGGAACTCAACGCCGCGGTGCGTGTGGACAGCTACAAGGGTGGCGAAACTTCTACCACGCCGAAATTCGGCGTCAAGTGGAGTCCGGCGGACTGGATCGCGTTGCGCGGTACCTACGCCGAGGGCTTCCGTGCGCCTAATCCGGCAGAAAACGGAACCGGTGGCCTGGCGGCTTTCAGTACCGCAAACGATCCTGTCCGTTGCGCGGCGCCTGGCCACGAACCGCAGGATTGCGATGCCGGCCCGATCGCGCTCATCACTTCGCCCAACCCGGACCTCAAGCCGGAGAAGTCCAAGAGCTACACCGTCGGCCTGGTGCTGGATCCCACGCCCAGCACTTCACTCACGCTCGATGCTTTCCGGATCAAGCGCACCGACGAGATCTTCGGCGGCAGCTCGGATGCGGCTATCGCCGCAGGCGGCGCCAACGTGATCCGCGGCACCAACGACATTCCGGGCACGCCCAACAGCGGCACGATCCTGGCGGTGCTGGTCGGTTACGAGAACGCCAGCTCCACCACGGTCGAGGGCTTCGATTTCGACGTGCGCCAGCGCTTCGACATGGACAACGCCGGAAAACTGTCGCTTGACCTGCAATGGACCCGCATCAATTCCTTCGAGCGTGAAGACGTGGATGGCACCCGGCACGAATTCGCCGGCACCCACGGCAACTGCGATGTCACCAATTGCATCGGTACACCGAAGAACCGGGTCAATTTCGGTGCGACCTGGGACATCGGCAGCTTCAGCGTGAGCAGCGTGGTGAACTGGCGCGACAGCATCAAGAACGTCTCGGAAGAGGCCGATACCGACTGCGCCAACCACTTCGCCGATGGAACCGATGCGCCGAACGGCTGCGAGCTGAAGTCGTTCTACACGATCGACCTGTCGGCTCGCTGGAGGCCCACCGACGCTTGGGAAATCTTCGGCTCCGTCGCCAACGTGACCGATCGGATCGCGCCCTTGGATCCCTTGACCTACGGCGCCATCAACTACAATCCGCTGGATTTCAGCGGCGCCATCGGCCGCTACTACACCGTAGGTGCGAAGTACTCGTTCAACTGAAGCCAGCCGTAGCAAGAAGCGTACAACCGAATCCCCGGCTTGGCCGGGGATTCGTCTTTCCGGGGCAGAATCGACGATTCCAGGCTTTTCCATCCATTCGCGACGGTCGGACGTATGGTCTAAAATCCGCGGAATACGGTATGGCGACCGCCTGCCACCCACTTTTGCGGTGAGCCCTATGAAACTTCATTCGCCCTTCGTGCAGCTGCCGATCAGCTTCGATGCGCAGCGGCTGGCCGACGAGATAGCGGCCCTGGGCGATGCGCCATGGCGACCTCACCCGCAGAACTTTCCCGGCAATTCCATGCTTCCGCTGGTAGCCGTGAACGGAGAGGCGGGCAACGAAAGCTTCAGCGGACCGATGCTGCCCACGCCCGAACTGGCGCGGTGCCCGTACTTGCAACAGGCGCTGGCTTCGTTCGGGGTGACGGTAGGGCGGACCCGCCTGATGCGCCTGTCCGGCGGCGCCGAAGTGAAGCTACATGTCGACCAGGGTTACTACTGGACCGAACGCGTGAGAATCCACGTGCCTGTCGTGACCCAGCCCACGGTGAGCTTCGAGTGCGGCGGTTCGGTGATCAACATGGCCGCAGGCGAATGCTGGATATTCGACACCTGGCGACTGCATCGGGTTCTCAACGCCGATGACCGTTCCCGGATCCACTTGGTGTGCGACACCACCGGCGGCGAACAGTTCTGGAAGATGGTCGACGCAGGCAGGACCATCGGCGGCGGCGCCGAACCGGTCGCCTGGCAACCGCGACGGATCGAATTCGATGCCGCTGCCAAGCCTTCCATCCGTTTCGAGTCGCACAACGTACCTTCGGTCATGTCGCCGTGGGAACTCAAACATCATCTCGATTTTCTGCTGGGCGAAATGGTTCCCTCGCCTTCGGTCGAACCGCTGCGCAATTACGCAGAAAGCCTTTACCGGTCATGGCGGGCAGTGTGGGCCGACCATGGCGATTCTAGAAACGCCGAACCCGAATACCGGGGATTGCTCGCCAACTTTCTCGCCAAGGCCAAGCCGCACGTGGCCGATGCAAGGCTTCGCAACGACTCGCCCCTGCTTCCCGCACTTACGATGATGGTCGCCCGTGCCGCGTTGATCGACAATCACGTCCCGGCACGCGTCGCCTCGCCTCTGCTCAGGGCCACTGCGGGCAATCTTCAGTGACGGAAGCGACTGCTCCGCTGATACATTCGGATCGGCGGGATCCTGTCTTCGACCGTCCGGTCTTCATTCTGTCGCCGCCGAGGTCCGGCTCCACCTTGTTGTTCGAATTGCTGACGCAAGCTCCTGATGTCTACACAATCGGTGGCGAAAGCCACCAGATGATCGAGCAGGTACGCGGACTGAGTCCGCGAGACCGAGGTTTCGATTCCAACGTGCTCGAAGCCTCGGATGCGTCGCCAGAACGCGTGCAGGAGTTGCGCAGCCACTTCAAAGCCGCGCTGCGCGATCGCGACGGGCGTCCGCCGCAAACGATGCCGGTACGCATGTTGGAGAAGACGCCTAAAAACGCTCTACGCGTAGGTTTCCTCAACGAGGTATTTCCAGAAGGGCGTTTCGTCTTCCTCTATCGCGATGCGCGTGAAACGATCGGAAGCATGATCGATGCGTGGCAATCGGGACGTTTCCGCACCTATCCGGGATTGCCTGGCTGGCAGCAGATGCCGTGGTCGCTGGTGCTGGTGCCGGGCTGGCGCGAGCTGGCGTCCGGCCCCCTGCACCGAATAGTGGCGGCGCAGTGGCAGACCACGATGGAATGCCTGTTGGATGCAATCGAGGCAATAGCGCCAGACCGCTGGTGCGCGATGGACTACGCCGCTCTTCTTGCCCAGCCGCAGAAGCAGATGCAGGAGCTCAGCGCGGCCCTGAATCTTCCCTGGGACAGGCAGCTGGGCGAAACCCTGCCCTTTTCGCGCTACACCCTGACGCGTCCGGCGCCGGACAAATGGCGGAAACATGCAGCCCTCATCGAGCCGATGCTGCCGGGATTGATGCCGACGATGGAACGCGCGCGCGCAGTGCTGGCCAAAGGCCTGGCTCAGCGCCAGGCTCTAATTCAGAACTTGGGCTTTTCCGCGCTAGCCTCATAGCGGGTCATCGACTCGCGCAGGATCTGCTTGGCTTCTTCCGCGCCGCCCCAGCCGTCCAGCTTGACCCACTTGCCCTTCTCCAAGTCCTTGTAGTGCTCGAAGAAGTGGCCGATGCGCTCCAGCCAGTGCGGCGAAACCTGGCCGATGTCTTCGATATGGGCGTAGCCGTTGAACACCTTGGTGGCGGGCACGGCCAGGATCTTCTCGTCGCTGCCGGCTTCGTCGGTCATGCGCAGCACGCCGACCGGACGGCAGCGGATCACCGATCCGGGGATCAGCGACAGCGGCAGCACCACCAGCACGTCGGCCGGATCACCGTCGCCGCACAGGGTATGGGGCACATAGCCGTAGTTGCAGGGGTAGCGCATGGGCGTGGAGAGGATGCGGTCGACGAAGATCGCGCCGCTTTCCTTGTCCACTTCGTACTTCACCGGCTCCGAATCCTTCGGGATCTCGATAACGACGTTGATTTCGTCGGGCGGGTTCTTGCCGGTGGAAACGTGGTCCAGGCCCATGCCTTGCTCCAACTTGCGAATACGGGGGCGGGCATTCTAACCGCTTGCGTGTTGCGCCGCAGCAGGGAGACCGCTGCCTTGCCGGTGCGAGGGAGAGCAGGCCCGGAGGGTAGACGAGTGCAACTGGTGGAAATGCCTCCTTCCCCGCTTCGCAAGGGAGGAGGCAAGAAAAAGGCGGCCGAAGCCGCCTTTTTCAATCCATGACTTGAACCCAAGCCCCTATTCCACCAGCACCTCGACTCGCCGCGCCTCCTCAGCCGGACCAGCCCCGGTGGTCAGCACCGGCTTGTCCAGCACGATCCGCTCGGCGGCAATGCCGTTGGCGACCAGCAGGTCCTGCACCGTCTGGGCACGTTCCTTGGCAATCTCTGCGTTGGTCGCCGCACTGCCGCTGGCGTCGTGATAGCCGGAGATGCGCGCTTTGCTAGCCGGGTCGGCCTGCAGCGTGGCCAGTACCTTGGCCAGCGCAGCATCGGCACCGGTGGGCGAGGTCGCACCCACGTCGAAATACAGCTTGGCCAAATGCGCATCGTCCGCTGCGGCGCTAATCGCCGACGGCGCATGGCCAGCCGCCGCATCGCCGCTGCCCAGCCAGCCATTGATGGGCAACACCGGCACCAGCAGCAGGGCCACGATGTTGATGATCTTGATCAGCGGGTTGATGGCCGGGCCAGCGGTGTCCTTGTACGGATCGCCTACGGTGTCGCCGGTGACCGCGGCCTTGTGCGCCTCTGAACCCTTGCCGCCATGATGGCCATCCTCGATGTACTTCTTGGCGTTGTCCCAGGCGCCGCCACCGGTGGTCATCGAAATGGCCACGAACAATCCGGTGACGATGGTGCCGATCAGCAAGCCACCCAAAGCTTGCGGGCCCAGCAGCAGACCCACCACCACCGGTACCGCGACCGGCAGCAACGACGGCACCACCATCTCCTTGATTGCCGACTTGGTCAGCAGGTCCACGGCCTTGCTGTAGTCGGGCTTGCCGGTGCCTTCCATGATTCCCGGAATCTCGCGGAACTGGCGGCGCACTTCTTCCACCACCGAACCGGCCGCACGGCCCACCGCTTCCATCGCCATCGCGCCGAACAGATAAGGAATCAGTCCGCCGATCAGCAGACCGATGATCACCATGTGGTTGGACAGGTCGAAGGTGAAGACGCTGCCCGGATGCGCGGTCTGCAGGTTGTGGGTGTAGTCGGCGAACAGGACCAACGCCGCCAGTGCAGCCGAACCGATCGCATAGCCTTTGGTCACCGCCTTGGTGGTATTGCCCACGGCATCCAGCGGATCGGTGATGTTGCGGATTTCCGGCGGCAGCTCGGCCATCTCGGCGATGCCGCCAGCGTTGTCGGTGATCGGGCCGTACGCATCCAGCGCCACGATCATGCCAGCCATCGAAAGCATCGCGGTGGCGGCGATGGCGATGCCGAACAGCCCGCCGAGCGCGTACGCGCCCCATATCGCCGCGCAGATCACGATTACCGGCAGCGCGGTGGACTTCATCGAAATGCCGAGGCCCGCGATGATATTGGTGCCATGGCCGGTGGTCGAAGCCGCCGCGATGTGCTTCACGGGCTTGAATTGCGTGCCGGTGTAGTACTCGGTGATCCACACGATCAGCCCGGTCAGCACCAGGCCGATCAGCGAGCAGTGAAACAGCGCCTGCTTGGAGATCGCAACGCCCTCGCTACCAGTCAATCCTTGCGGCAGCAGGTTGTCGGTCACGAACCAGAACGCGACGGCCGACAGCACCGCCGAGACGATCACGCCCTTGTACAAGGCGCCCATGATCGAGCCGCCTTCTTTTACTTTGACGAAGAAGGTCGCAATGATCGAAGCGAGGATGGATACGCCGCCCAACACCAGCGGATAGAGCACCGCATTGGGATTGTCGGCGAAGGTCAGGCCGGCCAGCAGCATGGTGGCGATGACCGTGACCGCATAGGTTTCGAACAGGTCGGCGGCCATGCCGGCGCAATCGCCCACGTTGTCGCCCACGTTGTCGGCGATCACCGCCGGATTGCGCGGATCGTCCTCGGGAATGCCGGCTTCCACCTTGCCCACCAGGTCAGCGCCGACATCGGCGCCCTTGGTGAAGATGCCGCCGCCGAGACGGGCGAAGATCGAGATCAACGAGGAACCGAAAGCCAGGCCGACCAGCGCATGCAGCGCCGCTTCGCCGGTGATGCCCATGTATTTGACCAGCACTACGTAGTAGCCGGCCACGCCCAGCAGGCCCAGGCCAACCACCAGCATGCCGGTGATGGCGCCGCCGCGGAAGGCGACGTCCATGGCCGCGCCGATGCCCTTGCGCGCGGCCTCGGCGGTGCGCACGTTGGCGCGCACCGAGACGTTCATGCCGATGTAGCCGGCGGCACCCGACAGCACTGCACCGATCAGGAAACCGATCGCCGCAGGCCAGCTCAGGAAGAATCCGATCAGCACGAACAGCACCACGCCGGCGATGGCGATGGTGGTGTATTGCCGGTTGAGATAAGCGCTGGCGCCTTCCTGGATCGCCGCGGCGATCTCCTGCATGCGCGCGTTGCCAGCAGGTTGTTTCAGGATCCAGCGTGCGGAAATGATGCCGTAGAGAATCGCAATCGCGGCGCAGACCAGCGCCAACGTCAAACCCCAAGCTTCCAGAAAACCATTTTGTTCCAGCATGACCCCTCCCAAGGTTGGTGGATGCAATCCAGCGAACCGCTTGAGGAACGTCAACGCAACAACCGGGCAAGTCACTCGAACTAGGCAGCGGACTTGACGACTGCCCGGAACGATTCAATGGTCCGGCAGCCCGTGTCGCGGTGTGTTCAGCAATCCCTGGAGCACCCCGAGTATGACCGGATGACCCCGCAGCCGCCAGACGCCCGGGCGAGGTTCAGCCGCAACATGGCAGCCTGCGGCCTTTGAAATGGCGAGGAGAACCCGCATGCGATTGATTCCGACCCTGTTGGCCGCTGGCTTTGTCGTAGCCTCTTCGCCCGTTTTCGCGGCCGATCCGGCGCCCGAGATCCAGCGCCCGCTCGGCACCGCGCAGGCGGTGGGCGCGGCGCACACGTTGCGTACCATTCCCGAGGCCTGCGCACGTTTGGAAGGCGTGTTCACCGCCGATGCGGCGCAGCCGTACAAATACGCGGTGGTGCGCACCAGCCCGCAATGCCAGCCGCGCGCGCGGTTCGTCGATTTCGCCAAGGCGAAGCCTTCGTCGGCGGGCGGTTGGAAATTGAACGATGTGATTCGCGTACCCAATGCCGCCTGCTCCTCGCAGCAAGCGGTGGTGCGCGTCTGGCGGCTGCCCGCCGACAATACGCCCAAACTGGATGGACAGGGCAGCGCGCGCGTTTACTTGCAGGAATCGAAGGAAACCGCCGCTGCCGGAAAACTGCCGCCCATTACGATGTACGCGGCGGAGATGAAGGTGGAAGGGAAGGGCTGCAACTGAGCAAATAAAAAAAGGCCGCGAATGCGGCCTTTTTTTATTGCCCTATGCCAGGGTTATTTTTATTCCAGCGCCTTGGCGGGTTTGAGTTTTTCAGCCATGCTGTCGAATGCGACCTGATCCGAAGGCGACAGATTGGGGTGGCCGGCGAACAGGCCCATGGTGACGCCACCGATCACGTAGTAGGTCTCACCCGCTTCCACTTCCATGTTCAGGATGTCCTTGGCTTCGGAATGCACGGTGTATTCGTGCGCGCCAGGATCCGTGGCATGCACGAAGTACGTGCCGCTGCTCAACTTGCCCAGTTCCGCTTCGCCTTCACGCACCTTGTAGCGGATTGCGGAGCCAGCGAACTTCTTTTCGCGAAAGAAAACGATCTGTCCCTTGCCTGCCGGTGGTGGCGCGATCTTGCCATTCGTTGCGGCGACCGCTTCGCTGGCTTCCTGCACGGGTGCCGCTGTGTCTGCGGGGGCCGCGGCAGTGGGCTCGGCAGCCGTCTGCGCCTGCGCGAAAGCCGGGCAAACCAGTGCCAGGCACAGCAGGGAACGATGCAACATTGGACGCATAGTGTTACTCCTCATCGGTTTGGGTGGATTCGTGTGTCGGCGACGCCGCTGTACTCGCGGAGACGCCTTGTTGCGTGGTGGTTAGGGAGGACTGCGGGGCCGGGGGCATGCCCTCGATAGCTGGTGGCGGCGCGGGAATCGCGTGCTCGACGATTGCCGTAGGCGGCTCTATGGCAGTGAGTACAAGATCCATATCCTGAGCGATTTTGGCTTGGGCCAATGTGCCCGCTGGGATGAAGATCTCGTCCCCCTGTACGAAGAACGCGAAGACGCCCACAGCGACGCTCAGGCCGACCGCCAGTGCCGAATTGTCCTTGCCTTGTCCGCCCAGTTTCATTCCGCGCAAACGAATCTGGTTAGCTTCATCCCGCTGCAGGTAGCGTGCCGCGATAAGCAACTCGCCGGCTTTGCCGCCGCCACGCGATTTCGCTGCGTGGACGATTTCTCCCTGCCCTTCGATGCCGGCGGGCAGGACGATTTTTCCTTCCACCGATACTGACTCGGCGAGGCGTATGCGGAACTTGTCGCCCCGCTTGACCAAGCCGGAGTCCAACGGATCAAGGATCTCCAGCACTACAGCGGTGCCATCGGCAATGCGGCAGCAGGAAATTGCGATCGAAGATTCCGGCCGCAGCGTCGCGATTGTGGTGTCGTCCTGCATGGACGGCGCAATGTCCTGCGCAACGCAGCATGGCGACGCAGCCAACACCAGCAACAAGCCCCCCGACTTGAACATAGAACGCATCCCTGCCATCTCCCCTGGACGCGAGGCTAACCGAATCTAGACCTGGTTCCAATAGGCATGTGACGATGCGCGCGTTTCGTGAGCTGGCCGACGACGTTCGTGGGCTATGCCGAGCCCATTGCGCCGACAAGGCTGCCGGTCAGCATGGATCGCCGATCTTGTCGTAGCGCCGCTGCATTTCCTCCGGCGTAACTTCCTCGATGCTGTGCCCGATATTCCAGCGATGACCGAACGGATCGCGGATCACGCCCGAGCGCTCTCCGTAGAACGCGTCGGTGGCGGGGCGCAGCACGGTGGATCCGGCGGCCAATCCGCGTGCAATGACTTCATCGGCGTTGTCGACGTGTACGTGCAAGCTGACGCTGGTGCCCGCCGCCGGATCGGGACGGACGATGCCATGCTCCGGATATTCGTCGCAGAGCATCAGCGTGGTGCCGCCGAAATCCAGTTCGGCATGGCCGATGCGGCCGCCGGGTTCATCCAGGCGGAACAGTTCGGTGGCGCCGAAGACCTCGCGATAGAAATCGATCGCTTGGGCGGTATTGCTGACGCAGAGATAGGGAAACAGCTGATGTACGGTCATGGCGCGCTCCTGTTGGGAGCGCTGATGTTCCGGCGTATGCGGCACGCCGTCTTGTAAAAAAATGCTGGCTGGTTTCTCTGAAGCGACCATAGGGTGGGCCCTGGCCCACCATTGCCATGCATCCGATCGCGATGGCTTCGGAACCAAGAGCGGTGGGCTGGAACCCACCCTACGCCGTCAGCCTTCCCACTTCGGCAGCTTCTTCTTCACCGCCACGTTCTTCAGCGACACATACGCCGGCAGACCGTCGCGCCCGTACGGCGGATAGGCTTCGCCGCGGATCAGCGGCTCCAGATACTTGCGGGCGATGGGAGTGATGCCGTAACCGTCCTTGCGCAGGAAGTTGTTCGGCATCTTCTTCTCGTGGTTAGCCACTTTGGTCAGCGGCGCCGCCTCGATCTTCCAGCGGTACGGCGCATCGGACGTGCGCACGATTACCGGCATCACCGCGTTCTGGCCTTTCAAGGCGAACTGCACCGCCGCCTTGCCCGCGGCCTGGGCCTGATCCCAGTCGCTCTTCGAGGCGATGTGGCGCGCGGAGCGCTGCAGGTAGTCGGGCAGGGTCCAGTGCACCTTCATGCCCAGTTCGTTCTTCACCCGGCCAGCCAGATACGAAGCCACACCGCCCAGTTGTGTGTGGCCGAAGGAGTCCTTGCCGCCACCTGCATCGGCCACAAAGCGGCCGTCGGCGTATTGGATGCCTTCGCTTGCGACGACGACGCACCAGCCGACCTTGGTCACCACTTTCTTGACCTGGGCCAGGAACGCGGCCTCGTCGTAGGCGCGCTCGGGGAACAGGATGATCTGCGGCGCGTCGTCCGGATTTTTCCCCGCCAGGCCCGCGGCTGCGGCCAACCAACCCGCATGCCGGCCCATGGCTTCGTAGACGAATACCTTGGTCGAGGTCTCGGCCATCGCGGCCACATCCAGCGCGGCCTCGCGTATCGACACCGCGGTGTATTTGGCCGCCGAGCCGAAGCCCGGGCAGGTATCGGTGACCGCCAGGTCGTTGTCGATGGTCTTGGGTACGCCGATGCAGGTCAGCGGATAGTCGTAGGCCTTGGCCAGCTGCGAGACCTTCAGGGCGGTGTCGGCCGAGTCGTTGCCGCCGTTATAGAGGAAATAGCGCACGTCGTGGGCTTTGAATACTTCCAGCAGCCGCTCGTACTTGGCGCTGTCGGCTTCCAGCGACTTGAGCTTGTAGCGGCAGGAGCCGAATGCGCCACCGGGGGTGTAAGCCAGTGCGCGGATCGCGGCGGCGGACTCCTTGCTGGTGTCGATCAGATCCTCGCGCAGGGCGCCCAGGATGCCGTTGCGGGCGGCCAGAACCTTGACCTTGCGGGCGCGGGCTTCGCCGATGACGGCCGAAGCGGAGGCGTTGATGACGGCGGTGACACCGCCGGATTGAGCATAAAGAAGGGTGCCTGCAACCATGGTCGGGTTCGTTCCGGATTGGTGGGATGCGGTAAGCTTGGCCTATAGCGCGGTGCCGCGCTGGCGCAGGCAAAGTCTAGCGCCGCCGCCCGCCATCCGGTCATTTTTGGTTTGGAGTCAGCAATGCGATTGGTTCTACTGGGCCCGCCCGGGTCGGGCAAGGGCACGCAGGCGGCGCGCCTAAAGGAATACCTGCAGGTCCCTCATATCTCCACCGGCGACCTGCTGCGGGCCGAAGTAGCCGCCGGTAGCGCGCTGGGCGTTCAGGCCAAAGAGGTCATGGCACGGGGCGACCTGGTCAGCGATGAGATCCTGCTGGGTATGCTGGAATCGCGCTTCAGCCGCGCCGACACCGCTAATGGCTTCATCCTGGACGGCTATCCGCGCAACCAGGCCCAGGCCGATGCGCTGGGCATGCTGTTGCAGAAGATGGGCAAGCCCATGGACTACGCCGTGCAGCTGGAAGTGCCTACCGAACTGCTGGTGGAGCGCATCGCCGGCCGCGCTGCGGCCGAGGGACGCGCCGACGACACCCCCGAATCCGTGCGCACGCGCCTCAAGGTGTACGACAACCAGACCGCGCCGGTGATCGATTACTACCGCCAGCACGGTCAGCTGACCGTGGTGAATGGCGTGGGTTCGCTGGACGATGTGTTCAGCCGCCTCATCGAGGCGCTGTCGCCGGCCAAAGAGGTCGGTTGATCCGATGTTGTAGGAGCGCCCCATGGGCGCGAGCTCTTTCTGTAATCACCTCTAAAAGCTCGCGCCCATGGAGCGCTCCTACCAGTTTGCGGGGGAAACCAGCGACAATTCGTCCATGAGCAAACTCCATATCCTCGGCATCGCCGGCACTTTCATGGGCGGCGTGGCCGCATTGGCGCGCGAGCTGGGCCATTCGGTGGAGGGCAGCGACCAGGCCATCTATCCGCCCATGTCCACTCAGCTGGAAACGCTGGGGATTCCCTTCTCGCAAGGCTACTTGCCGCAGAACATTTCTCCGGATTGCGACGAGATCGTAGTCGGCAACGCGCTTTCGCGCGGCAATGCGGCGGTCGAAGCGGTGCTCGACGAAGGTCGCAAATACACCTCGGGCGCGCAATGGCTGGCCGAGAACGTGTTGCCGGGGCGCGACACCCTCGCGGTGGCGGGAACGCACGGCAAGACCACCACCACCACCATCCTCAGCTATCTGCTTGAAGCCGCGGGCCGCAATCCCGGTTTCCTGATCGGCGGCGTGGCCGAGGATTTCGGTGTTTCCGCACGTGCCGGCGGCGGACGCGAATTCGTGGTCGAAGCCGACGAATACGACACCGCATTCTTCGATAAGCGCAGCAAATTCGTGCACTACCGGCCGCTGGTGGCGATCCTCAATAACCTGGAATACGACCACGCCGACATCTTCCCGGACATCGCTTCGATCCAGCGCCAGTTCCATCACCTGGTGCGCACGGTGCCGGCGCGCGGGCGCTTGATCGTCAACGGCGAGGATCAGCGCCTGGCCGAAGTGCTGGCAATGGGGTGCTGGACGCCGGTGGAACGCTTCGGCTTCGATACGTCGATGGAATGGAGCGCGCGGCTGGTCGACGAAGACGGCAGCGCGTTCGCCGTGCTCCACAACGGTACCGAGATCGGTGTAGTGCGCTGGCCCATGCTGGGCCAGCACAATGTCTTGAACGGATTGGCGGCGCTGGCCGCGGTGAACGCGGTGGGCGTCGATATCGCAAGCGTAATCCCGGCCCTGGCGGATTTCCGCAGCGTCAAGCGTCGTCTGGAAATCATCGGACAGTCCGATGGCATTACCATCTATGACGATTTCGCCCATCACCCCACCGCCATTCAGACCACGCTGCAGGGCTTGCGCGCGAAAGTCGGCAGTGCGCAGCGAATTATTGTGGCGATGGAACCGCGCAGCAATTCCATGCGCCTGGGCGCGCATTCCGATGCACTGGCGCCCTCGCTGGCGGGTGCCGACGCGGTGGTCTTCCTGCACCGCCCCGAGTTGGCGTGGGATGCGGGCAAAGTAGTGGCGGCGATCCGTGGCGACGCGCGCACGGTGCCGGACGTGGAGGCGCTGATCGGCGCGCTGAGGTCGGTCGCACGTGCGGGCGACCATGTGGTGTTCATGTCCAACGGCGGCTTCGACGGCGCGCCGCGTCGTTTCCTGGCGGCACTGGACGGCTGAGTATTCCGATCGCATGCCCACTGGCGCGCCGCTCGCACTGTTCCCGCTGCATACCGTGCTCTTGCCCGGCGCATCATTGGGCCTGCGCCTGTTCGAGCGGCGTTACCTGGACATGGTGCGCGATTGCGGCCGCAACGGACACGGCTTCGGCGTGTGCATGATCCTGGACGGCAGCGAAGCCGGTATTCCCGCCACGCCGGCCGCCTTCGGCACCGAGGCGCTGATCGAGGATTTCGGCACCGGCGACGATGGACTGCTCACCTTGCAGGTGCGCGGCGGACGACGTTTCCATGTGAACCGCACGCGGGTGCGCGACAACGGTCTGATCATGGGCGAAGTGGAATGGCGCGAAGCCGACCTCGACGATTCCCTACGCCCGGAACATGCGCTGCTGGCTACGGTGCTGCAGCACTTCTTGGAAAAGATCGGCGGCGAACACAGCAAGGTCAGCAACGCGCGGTTCGACGATGCGGCGTGGGTGGGGTGGCGGCTGGCCGAATTCCTGCCGCTCGAGGATGGGCAACGATTGTCGGTGCTGCAGGAAGACGATGCGCACGAACGGCTGGAGATGCTGCTGCGGTTGATGCCTTGAGTGTTTGTGTAAATTGGTAGTTGAACCCTTCCCCTGCTTGCGGGGGAAGGTGCCGAAGGCGGACGCCCCGAAGGAAGTACCCTTGGGGTATGGGGGCGCTCTTGGCGCCATCTGCCAGAACTATAGCAAGAGCGTTGACCAGCCATTCGGCTGTTGAAAGCCGCGCGTTGCGCGAGTCACTTTTCTTTGAACGGCAAAGAAAAGTAACCAAAAGAAAGCCGTCCCTGTATCAAGTACGGGGCAGGCTCTAACGTCGCGCCCCATGATGAAGCCGTGGGGTCCGCAAGCAGGCCGGGAATTTCCGTAAGGCGCATCCTGCGCCTCCGGAAACGGCGCACATCCATGTGCGCCGCCCCTGCGGGGTTTATCCCGTCCTGCTTGCCGCGCCTCACGGGGTTTTATGGCAACAGCAACAGCAAAATCTTAAGCAAGGCTTCTGAGAGAGTCGCTCGCCGTCTAAAGACGCACTAAAAGGTCGCAGATACATCTACTTCGCAGGACGATCCGTCCGGATCCGAAGCACGGGAACCTGCGACTCCGGATGCAGGGCGACCCGATGCTCCAGCTCTTCGGTCGCTTCGGTCAACGCCTCCAGCGACGAGCCGGCTTCGCGCAGCGGCCGCCACATGCCAACGAATTCGAAGGCTCGCTGGTGCTCCAGCGTCTGCACGCTGCCGATCCACAGCGGCACATCGCCCGGCTGCAGGCGTACCGGCGCTGCCCACAACCGCAATGCGAGCATCTCGCCTGGCTTTGGTCCGTCGCGCAGCATCAGCAGGCTTTCCGCGCGGGTATCCAGGGTGGCCGGAAGCACGGGTTGCCGTTGTTCGGGCAGGTCGCTGTCCAGCAAGTTCAGGGCCTGCTCCCAGCCGGCCTCCTCCTGCATCCGCCAGCCCTTCGCCTGCAGCTGCGCGCGCAATGGCGCCAGCGGCCCGGCGACCTGCACATCCAGTGGCCAGCGTTGCTCGTCGTCGAACTCGTTGCGTCGTGCAGGCTGCTGCTGCCAGTCGTTTTCCCACCAGTCTTCCAGTGGAGTCGAGGTGGAGAACTGTATGACTTCGAACTGCGCGAGCAGGGGCGCGATGTTGCGCGGCGCATGCCAGAGCGCCGCCACGGCGATGGCGCCGTAGAACAGCCATGCCAGCGGCTTCATCCATAGCGAGCGGATGGTGCGGCGGCGGTAGGCGATGCCCAATATCAGCAGCCAGAAAATGCCGAACAGCATGCCGCCGATGACGTCGCTCAACCAGTGCGCGCCCAGATAGATACGGGCGAAGCCGATCAATGCCACCACCATGCCCGACACCAGGTAAGGCCAGATCCGCCGGCGGCCCGGAAGTTCGCGCGCGATCAGCACGGCGAAGAACCCGAAGGTGATCGTGGCCATGGTGATGGTGATCGAAGGAAAGCTGAAACCGCTGCTCACCGCGGGCGGGCGCGGAAAATCCACGGATATGCCCAGCCAGGCGGTTAGGGCAAGGCCGAAGGCCAGCGCCGCTAACCAATGCGCGGCCGCCATCCACCGTTTGCGCCAGGCCAGGTACAGCAAGACCAGCGCGGCGGCTGGCGCAAGCACCTCTACGTCGCCTAGCGAAGCGAGCGCGGCCATCGGGTAATCGGCCAGCGGATTGCGCAGGGCCTGCATCGCCTGGTGGATGGCCAGATCGACACCCAAAGGTTCGCCATGTCCGAGCACCAAAGCCAGGAACGCGAACCAGATCCAGCCGATAGCCAGCAGCATCACCGCCAGCAATGCCAACGGCACCGATTCGCGCCGCTGCGGATCGAATACGGCGATCGAATAGCGCCCCAACACCGGATGTGCGTGCGACCACGCCAATACGCGCGCCAGCAGGGAGTCGGCATGCGCGGCGAACCAGCGATAGGTGTACAGCACACCCGCCCAGGCCACGGCCATCACCGCCAGCACCAGCGCCAGCACCAGCGCCAGCCGTCCTGCGACCGCCGCCACCGCATCGTAGGCCTCGCCCAGCACCCATCCAGGGGCGAGAAACAGCACCGCCCAGCTCACCGCAGCGATCAGGCTGGCCGGGACGTAGCGACGCCAGGGCATCTTCAACATGCCCGCGATCGCGGGTACGAAAGGGCGGATCGGGCCCACATAGCGTGCGATCAGGATGCTCTTAAGCCCATTGCGGCGGAACATCGTCTCGCCGCGATCCAGCAGCTGCGGATACTTGCGGAACGGCCAGTGGTTGCGCAGCTGCGGCCCCCAGCGCCTGCCGATCTGGAAACTGATCGCATCGCCCACGAATGCGCCCAGCGCGGCCGACACCAAGGCATACGGCCCCGACAGTTCGCCCAGGCCGATCAGCATGCCCACGGCGAACAACAACGGCAGCGCCGGCACGATCGCGCCCAGCACGATCAATGCGTCGCAGAAGGCGATGGCGAAGATCACGGCGCCCGCGGCCACGGGATGCGCAGTGATCCAGGCCAGCAGGTTGTCGAACCAGGAAGGATTCATTAGCGCCCGATTATAGAGTGCGTGCACAGGCGGCGCGGAAGGGCAGACGGTTTAAACTGCCGCCATGGACCACGAACATATCATTGAGAAGACAGCCATCGAAAAGCCGGTCATCGACGAACCGGCCATCGAAGTCGAAGCGCTCAAGGCCGACAGCTTCGGCCGTATCGCCCTGATGCGCGATGTGCGGGGTTTGTTCGTGCGCCGCGATCTTTCCGCGTCGCCGTGGTGGCTGCGATTTCCCGCATGGCGGCTGGCGCGCCGCGAAGCGCTGGCCTTGCGTCGGCTGGTGGGGCAGGTGCAGACGCCGCAACTATTGAACTGGAACGGCACCCACCTGGACCGGAGTTTCCTGGACGGCACGGCCATGTATAAGAATCCGCCGCGCGGCGATCTTGCGTATTTCCACGCGGCGCGGCGCTTGTTGCAGCAGGTCCATCGCCGCGGCGTCGCGCATAACGATCTGGCCAAGGAAGCGAACTGGCTGGTGCGCGCCGACGGCAGCCCGGCGCTGATCGATTTCCAGCTTGCGGTGCTCGGCGATCCGCGTTCGCGCTGGATGCGCCTGCTGGCGCGAGAGGACCTGCGCCATTTGCTCAAGCACAAACGCATGTATTGCCGCGACAAACTCACCCCGGTGGAGTGGCGGCTGCTGAAACGGACCTCGTGGATGCGCGATCTGTGGTTCCGCACAGGCAAGCCGGTTTACCGTTTCGTCACCCGCAGGATATTGAAGTGGGAAGACAATGAAGGGCAGGGGCCGAAGCCTTGAGAACGGTTTTCCGGTCGACGGTTGTTGGAAGCGAACCGACGACCCACAATCGACAATCGGATCGATGATCACCAGCAAGCACGGAAATCCATGACCACCCTCGCAGGCAAGACTCTATTCATCACCGGCGCCTCGCGCGGTATCGGCCTGGCCATCGCCCTGCGCGCTGCGCGCGATGGGGCCAACGTGGCCATCGCGGCGAAGTCGGCGGTGCCCAATCCGAAACTGCCGGGAACGATCTACACCGCCGCCGACGCAGTCACCGCGGCGGGTGGCCAGGGGCTTGCGCTGAAATGCGACATCCGCGAGGAGGACGAAGTGAAAGCCGCGGTCGCGGCGACCGTGGACCTGTTCGGCGGCATCGACATCCTGGTCAACAACGCCAGCGCCATCTGGTTGCGCGGCGCGCTGGAAACGCCGATGAAGCGCTTCGACCTGATGAGCCAGGTCAACTCGCGCGGCAGTTTCCTGTGCGCGCAGGCCTGCCTGCCGTATCTACTGCAGGCGCCCAATCCGCACCTCCTGACCCTGGCGCCGCCGCCGTCGCTGGATCCGAAATGGTGGGCGCCGCATACCGGCTACACGCTGGCGAAAATGGGCATGAGCTTCGTCACGCTCGGGCTCGCCGCGGAATTCGGCCCGAGAGGCGTAGCCGTCAACGCGCTCTGGCCGCGCACGCTGATCGCCACCGAGGCTTTGAATATGATTCCCGGCGTCGATGCCGCCAATGGCCGCAAGCCGGAAATCATGGCCGATGCGGCGCACGCCGTACTCACGCGCGTCGCGGAGGGCTTTTCGGGCAATTTCCTGATCGACGACGAAGTGCTGGCCGAGGCAGGCGTCACCGATCTCTCGGGTTATGCGGTCGATCCTTCGCAACCGCTCTATCCGGATCTGTTTCTTGACTGACGTACCTCCATCGAACCCGCCATCGGAGCCCCCGCCACGATGAAATACCTGCACGCCATGATCCGAGTCCACGATCTGGACGCGACCAGCAAGTTCTTCACCGAAGGCCTCGGCCTCGGCGAAACCCGCCGCCTCGACAACGAGGCGGGCAGGTTCACGCTGGTCTACTTCGGTGCGCCGGCCAATCCGGAAGCGGAGATCGAACTGACCTACAACTGGCCCGCCGCGGACGGCTCGCCGAGCGAGGACTACGGCAGCGCGCGCAACTTTGGCCATTTGGCCTTCGAGGTGGACGACATCTACGCCACCTGCGCGCATCTGCAATCGCAGGGCGTCCTGATCAACCGGCCGCCGCGTGACGGGCGCATGGCGTTCGTGCGTTCGCCCGATCTGATTTCCATCGAGTTGCTGCAGAAAGGCGGGCGTCTGCCGCCGCAGGAACCTTGGCTGTCCATGCCCAATACGGGCGTGTGGTGAGTCCTTCTTCCTCAAACTATGGATAAGCGATGAAAAATGCGTTGGTGATCATTGATGTGCAGCAGGGATTGTTCGACGAAACTCCCGCACCGGCCGATGCCGATGCCGTGATCGAACGCATCAATGCCTTGTCCGCGCGTGCGCGCGCCAGCGATGTGCCGGTGATCCTGGTGCAGCACGAAGTGCCTGGCACCCAGCTTCAGCACGGTTCGCCGGGCTGGCAACTGGACCCGCGCCTGCAGGTCGCGCCTGCCGACCACCGCATCCGCAAGACCACGCCCGATTCCTTTCTGCGTACGGGCCTGGACGAAGTGCTTGCGTTCTCCGGTGTCGAGCAGGTGGTGATCTGCGGCTACGCCACCGAATTCTGCGTGGATACCACTACCCGCAGTGCGGCCGCGCACGGCTACGCGGTGATCCTGGCCGCCGATGCGCACACCACGCAGGACAAGGCGCATGCCAGCGCCGCGCAGATTCGTCTCCACCACAACGCGACCCTGCCCGACATCAGCAGCTTCGGCCCGGTGATAGAAGCCGTGCCGACGGAGCAGATCCGCTTCGCCTCTTGAACCATCCCTTCCAGGATCCACACCGAATGTCCGATACCGCCGACCTGCTCGCCGCCGGCCAGCACTACTACCTTCCGGTCTACCGTCCGCGCGAAGTGATCCTGGAGCGTGGCCAGGGCGCGCGCGTCTGGGATCGCGACGGCAACGAATACGTCGATCTGTCCGCCGGTATCGCCGTGTGCGGACTTGGCCATAACGATCCCGATCTGGTCGCCGCGCTGACCGAACAGGCCGGCAAGCTGTGGCATACCAGCAATGTGTTCTACAGCGAACCGCCGCTGCGGTTGGCCGAGGAACTGGTCGCCGCTTCGCGTTTCGCTACACGCTTATTCCTGTGCAACTCCGGCGCCGAGGCCAACGAGGCGGCGATCAAGTTGATCCGCAAGTGGGCCACGGCGCAGGGCCGTGCGCCGGATCGCCGCGTCATCGTCACCTTCCGCGGCAGTTTCCATGGCCGCACCCTGGCGACGGTCACCGCCACCGCGCAGCCGAAATACCAGGAAGGCTATGAGCCGTTGCCGGGCGGTTTCCGTTACCTCGATTTCAACGATCTGGCGCAGTTGGACAACGCGATGGCCGCGGGCGACGTCGCCGCGATATTGGTGGAACCGATCCAGGGCGAAGGCGGAGTGATGCCGGCGGCGGAAGGCTTCCTGCGCGGCGTTCGTGAACTTTGTGACCGCCATGGCGCATTGCTGGCGCTGGACGAAATCCAGTGCGGCATGGGCCGCACCGGCACGCTGTTCGCGCATTGGCAGGAAGGCATCAAGCCCGACATCGTCACCCTAGCCAAGGCGCTGGGCGGCGGTTTCCCTATCGGCGCGATGCTCGCCGGTCCGAAAGTCGCCGAGATCATGCAGTTCGGTGCGCACGGCACCACCTTCGGCGGCAATCCGTTGGCGGCGGCGGTGGCGCGGGTGGCGTTGCGGAAGCTGGGTTCGCCGGAAATCGCCGCCAATGTGCGCAAGCAATCGGAAGCATTGCGCGATGGATTGTCCGCACTGGGTGCGGAATTCGGATTGTTCTCCGAGATACGCGGTCGCGGCCTGATGCTCGGCGCGGTGTTGAAGCCGGAATACGCCGGGCGCGCTGGCGAGATTCTCGATCATGCCGCCGCCAACGGGCTGTTGTTGCTGCAGGCAGGACCCGACGTGTTGCGGTTCGTGCCAGCGTTGAACATCACCGACGTCGAAGTTGCTGACGGTTTAGCACGCTTGCGTTCGGCTTTGTCGAGTTTCGCGAAGAAGATTCCGTCGACCTGAAGCCCCTCTCCAGCTAAAGCCCCTCTCCTGCGGCGCCCGAAGGGTGTGCAAGGCTGAGAGGGGTTGGGGTGAGGGTGCGGCGAAGTCCAAATAGTTCACCATCATGGACTTCGCCGTACCCTCATCCGGCGCTGCGGGCACCCCGGATCAAGTACGGGGCCGGCTCGTCTCCCGAGGGGAGCAGGGTTAAGCCAGCGCGCTCTTCAAGCCTCGTGCAAAGCTTGCCGCAGATCCACAATCAGATCATCCACCTGCTCCAACCCCACCGACATGGGCAGAAAGTTATGCGGTGTGGTCGTATGAGGAACTTCGACCTTACCGCGGTGCTCCTCCAGCGACTCGGAGCCGCCTAGCGAA
>NZ_JBFUHQ010000005.1:0-482967 GCF_056402315.1 Pseudoxanthomonas sp. P4_B2 | reverse complement strand
ACACTGCCGTGCCGCTGCCCGGGTTMACGGACTTGTTGACCGTGATTCTGGGTAGAACGGGGTTGGTCGTGGTGCAGGAGACGCAACTGCCGGTATTCGTGGTCACGCTGTTGCTGACCGAAGTGGTCGCCGCCGCGTCGACTGTCGCCGTATAGACGAAGGTGTGCGTGCCAATGGCCGCGCCTGCGTTCAAGGTGCAGGTAATCGTTTGGGCTGTAGGCGTGCAGCCGGCGGGTACGGTGCCGATGGTGAGGCCAGTACCGAGCACGTCGGTCAGCACTTCTGCCACCGTCGTGGTCGCATTGGCCACATCCACGGTGAGCGTGTAAGTCAGCGTGTCGCCGACCGACACCGCCGTGCCGCTGCCCGGATTCACGGACTTGTTGACCGTCACTCTGGGCAGGACCGGATTGGTCGTGGTGCAAGAGGCGCAACTGCCGGTGTTCGTGGTCACGCTGTTGCTGACCGAAGTGGCGGCGGTGGCGTCGACTGTCGCCGTATAGACAAAGGTGTGTTGGCCGATAGCCGCACCTGTATTCAAGGTGCAGATGATGGTTTGAGCCGAAGGCGTGCAGCCGGCGGGTACGGTGCCGATGGTGAGGCCAGTACCGAGCACATCGGTCAGCTCCACGTTGGCAGTAGTCGCAGCATTGGCGACGTCCACGGTGAGCGTATAGGTCAGCGTGTCGCCCACCGATACCGACGTGCCGCTGCCCGGGTTCACGGACTTGTTGACCGTGATTCTGGGTAGAACGGGGTTGGTCGTGGTGCAAGAGACGCAACTGCCGGTGTTCGTGGTCACGTTGTTGCTGACCGAAGTGGTCGCCGCTGCGTCGACTGTCGCCGTATAGACGAAGGTGTGTTGGCCGATGGCCGCACCTGTATTCAGGGTGCAGACGATCGTTTGGGCCGTAGGCGTGCAACCGGCGGGTACGGTGCCGATGGTGAGGCCAGTACCGAGCACGTCGGTCAGCTCCACGTTGGCGGTGGTGGCGGCGTTGGCGACGTCCACAGTGAGCGTGTAGGTCAGCGTGTCGCCCACCGATACGGCGGTGCCGCTGCCCGGGTTCACAGACTTGTTGACCGTCACTATCGGAGTCAACGATGTTGTCTCGGTACAATCGTTACCGGCGGCGGCGCAATTCACGCCGTCGACGGTGACCGCGTTGGCGATGGCCGTGACATTCGCGGGCAACGGAGTCGCGACCCGCACAACGAAGCCGAGCGTAATGCTGCCACCGGCCGGAACGTTGGCCGTCGCTGTGTTGGGACAGTTGCTGCCGGTGCAGGTGAAGTTGTTGCCCGTCGCCACCGAACTGGTGTTGGCAGGCAGCGTTTCGACCACATCCCCCGCGAACAGCGTCGCGACCGAACCGCCCGTGTTGGCGATCTCGATCGCATAAGTCAGCGTATCGCCGGGCGCCACGGTTGCGCCCACAGTTGCTGGGGCGCCATTGATCTGCGCCAGCGATTTGATTACCGAAAGAGCAGGTGGAGCGATGGTGGGGAACGCGCAAGAGGCCAGGTCTCGCGAGGCGACTGCCGTGGTGGGCACCGTCGGCGTCAATATGCCAGTCGCCGGATCGAAAGCGTAATAGCGGCTCGACGTGCCGTTGTCGGCAACGTACAGCTTGCCGTCGTCAGCGAAAGCCACACCTGCCCAGTCGATCGTACTGGGCGAACCGTTGAGCAAGGGGCGGGTCTGGCGCACAGCTTGCAGCCCGACGCTGAAATCGATCCGGTAGAGGTCTTGTCCTGCGGACAGCCAGCCCGCGCCGCCGCCATCGAAGGCGATGTCGCCGGAACCTTGACTGGTAGGCGCGACGTCGTACGACATTTGCCCGATGTTCTGGACCGTATAACCGAAACTGCCGGGCGTCGGATCCGCGGTTATCCGCCATACTTCCGGCGTCAACGTTCCGCCTGCGATCATGTAGCCGATGCCGGCAGGGGTCATGCCCGCACGTGGGAAGTCGGGCGACGCGAACGGCGCCAGGGCCTGATACCAGCCGCCGTTAGCGGAATCGTAAGCCCACAGAATCGTGTTGGATCCCGAGCGGGATACGAATAGCAACCGATTGCGAACCGGATCGACCATCAGGCCGTTAAGGCCACCGGCGACGGTGAAGTCGAGATCGGTTGCGAAGGCGTCGTTGCCGGCACTCGGCTCGTAGCGCGAGATCCGCACGCCGTTGACGATGCTGAAGACCGGCTTGTCGACGCCGACGGGACAGAAGTCGTAGTCCACCGCGGCGGGCGTCACGCTAATCAGGGCGTTGTCGGCCCGCTCGCAGGTCGGGTTCGTGGCCACGTCCGAACAGGTCAGCCCAGTGGGATTGACGATGCGCGCGACGTTGTCGACCGAGGTCTGCGCGAATGCCGATTGCGCGGTCACCAATAGGAAGGCGCACAGGAGGGCGGAGTTACGAAGCGTTTCGCCCAGCAACACGCTCAGCTGCCGCACGCGCGAGGCATGGCCGCCATAGATCGATCGATTCATTCCACCACTTCCCCGCTTCCCTGGCTTGATCTGCCGCGCGTAGGCGGTCAGTCGGCAGCGCCGGCTCAGCCATGCGCTCCATAGGGAAAGGCGAACGGAATTACCCCAGATCTAGATAGTGATGCAGGCCTGCATCCGCAGAAGCCTTCCCCTTGGCGCGCACTTTATGCAAACACTGTGATGGATTACACGCACCGTAACTTTCTGAAACTCACCAATACTCATCTTTCTGCTATAACTAGTCCGACGCGTTATTCGGATTACATCGAAGCAAATGGGGATTTGACAAAGCGCGTCCGTGCGGTACGCCAAGGCGTAATCGCACCAAATTAGGGAAGAAAGAAAAACTTTCTTAAAAGAAAAGTTTTTCTTAATCGTGGATTGGCCGAACGTGCACTGCGCGGACGTCGCCGTATGCAAGGGGGGCCTAATGGCCAGCGCTGGACAATGGATACTCGTGGTCGAAGACGACCCGGGAATTCGTGACGATATTCTGATTCCGGGTTTGGAAGTGGCGGGCTACAACGTGGTGGGTGCCGGCAGCGCCGCCGAGGCCTACCGCAAAATGCTCACGCATGATTTCTCTTTATTCATTCTCGATATCAGCCTGCCGGACGAAGACGGCCTCACCGTAGCCCGCCATCTGCGGACGTTGACCGATGCGGGGATCGTGATGCTCACGGGCCGGTGGCGAAAGAAAGTCGACCGTATCCGCGGTTTGGACGACGGTGCCGATGTCTACGTCACCAAGCCGATCGACATCGACATGCTGACCGCCACCGTGCGCAGCCTGCTCCGGAGGTTGGGGCAACAAAAAAACGGACGTTCCAAAGGAGCGCTACCGGCCTGGAACTTCAATATGGACGGCTGGAACCTGGCCTCGCCCGGAGGGACCAGCGTCCGCCTGACCCGGCCCGAAAGACTCGTCGTCAGCATGCTTGCGGCTTCTCCCGGCCAGGCCGTAACCCGCGACCACATCATTTCCAGACTGGCGCAGGACATTCACGATTTCGATCCGCATCGGCTCGAAATGCTGATCCACCGGCTGCGACGAAAGGTGTTGTCCGCAACCGAAGAGCCCCTGCCGCTGAATGCGGTGCGGGGTGTCGGCTATGTCTTCGCACCTTGATGGTGCGCATTGCGCCGCTGGTCTTAGCCTTGTCTCGGGACAAATGCTCGCCTTGATCGCAGAAGCGGATTTCATGCGAAGTTGATTGATCGCCGCGACGCCGCTTATTGCAGCCTGGTTCGAAGCATTTTCGCCAAGCGCAGATGTCGCCCGGCCCGGATAGCCGCATAGACTTCGCCCGTGCCGCCCCGGCCGATCATTTTCTCGATCCGCCAGGCTCCCAAACTAGTGCCCCGACCAACGATGGATGGGCTTCCCGCATATCGGCCGCATGCGGCGCAGTGTCCGGCACGCCCGGAGCATCGTGCGAACGCAGCAGCTCCTCTATCTCGTTGCGCAGCTCGGCATCGTCGCCACAATTACGTTCCAGGAAAGCGGCGCGCGCAGTCTTTACGCAGTCATACATCCGTGCCTTCCAATGGCCGGTATCCAAACACGGGCCAGCGCTGAAGTCGGTTTCCGATTCGATGCGTGCGGCGATGGCAACGGTCGTCGGTATCGACGAACCGGTGGGGACATCCATGTTGACTGATTCAGCGTAGAGGCTGCGAGCAGTCACGCGATAAAGCACCAAAGGGGTTGAAATCTTAGACCTTACTAATGATAATGATTATCATTAGTGATACCAGAATTCTCTCAAAGACAACCCGTCCTCATGCAACCCACCCCCAACTCAATCGTCGAACGCCACCTTCCCTTCGCACCCACCCTCCTCCGCCGTACCTTGCTCTCGCAATGCCTGATCGCGGGGCTGTGGGCGCCGACGACTGTCCTTGCCGAAGACTCGGCCTCGCAAACCAACGCCACAACGCTGCAAGCGGTGGAGGTGAAAGGCGAAGTCGAGGGTTACGTGACCGAGCACAGCGGCGTGATGAAGACCGACGCGCCGCTCAACGAAATTCCGCAATCGATCACGGTCATCAGCAAGGAACAGATTCGCGACCAGAACGCGCAGACCATGCAGGAAGTATTGCGCTATACCGCCGGCGTGCGCTCGGAAATGTACGGGCTGGACAATCGCGGCGACTGGTTCACGCTGCGCGGCGGCAGCGAGGGCTCGGTATTGCTGGACGGTCTGCGCGTGCCGCTCACCGGTTGGTACGGCGTCGTCCGCAACGAACCTTACGCCTTCGAACGCATCGAAGTGCTGCGTGGTCCGGCCTCGGTGATCGCAGGACAGAACGGCCCGGGCGGCGTGGTCAATCTGGTGTCCAAGCGACCGCAGCAAACGGCGCAGCGCGAAATCAACGTGCAAGTGGGCAACGATAACCACAAGCAGGTCGCCCTGGATCTCACCGGCCCCTTGAACACCGAAGGCACGCTGTTCTATCGCCTGGTCGCGCTGAGCAAGGACAGCGGCACCCAGGTCGATCATGCGGACGACAAACGCACCTTCATCGCGCCGTCGCTGACCTGGAAACCCAACGCCGACACCACGCTCACGGCCTACGCCGAATACCAGAAGGACGAAACTGGCAACACCAACGCCTTCTTCCCCATCGTCGGCACGCTCACGTCCGCCCCGCACGGCAAGATCCCGTACGACACTTTCATCAGCGAACCCGACTGGGATTACTACGGCGGCACGCGTAAGCGCGCGGGCTACGAATTCGAACAGAAGCTAGGCGACCACTGGACCCTGCGCCACCATCTGCGCCACGACGACATCGACGGCAAGATGCGCACCATGTACGCCGCCTGGTGGGAAGGCTTCGTCGACGCCACCGGCGCAGCGGATCCCAACGGCACTTATCTAAACCGCTTTTGGTACTTCACCGACGACACCGCGCGTATCAGCAACGCGGATCTGCTGTTCGAAGGAAAACTGACATTCGGCCGCACCCAGCACACATTGCTGTTCGGCGTGGACGCCATGAACTCACGCATGCATCAGACTTCCTGGGGCGATGGTTTGGCCACTCCTCTGGATGTGTACAACCCGGTCTACGGCACCTTCCCGCTGCCCGCATATTTGGACACCCCGGCTACCGACACCGTTACGCGCGTGCGCAACGTCGGCGTGCTGGTCCAGGATCAGATTAAGTTCGACGACCGTTGGGTCCTAGTAGCTGGCTTACGCCACGATCGGGCGAAGACGGACACCTTGGTTACCTATGAAGGTACGCGGACGCCATCGCGTATCGAAGATTCGGCGACCAGCAAAAATCTTGGTCTTGTCTATCTTGCCGATGGCGGCTGGTCGCCTTACATCAGTTATTCCGAATCGTTCGAACCGTTGGCCGGCACCGATTTCTTCGGCAATACTTTCGAACCCAAGCGCGGCGAGCAAGCCGAGGTTGGTGTGAAATGGTCGCCGGACGATGGCCGGATTACTGCAGCTGCAGCGGTCTACAAGCTCAAGGAAAAAAACCGGCTCACCACCGACCCTGATCCCGAGCATCCTAACTCCTCCATCCAAAGCGGCGAAGTCACGGTGAAAGGGCTGGAGCTGGAAGTCGCGGCCAACCTTTCGGCCTGGGATTTGATCGCCAACTACACTTATATCGATGCGTACGAGACCAATGTGGGCATGCAACTTAGCGGCATCCCGAAGCATTCTGCTGCGGTGTGGGCTCTACACAAGTTCGACGGCTATGGCTTGGCCGGGCTGAGAGCGGGCGCAGGCGTGCGCTACGTCGGCAAGACCAGCGACGGTATCGACGTGACCATCACTCCCTCCACCACGCTGCTGGACTTGATGCTGTCCTATGAAACCGGCCCGTGGCGGCTGGCGCTGAACGTCGCCAACGCGACCGATAAAACCTATATCGCCACCTGCCTGGATCGTGGCGATTGCTGGTTCGGCACCAAGCGCAAAGCGATCGCGACCATCGGATATCGCTGGTGAGCCGCGTGTCGTCCGCGCCGGAAGGGTAAGGAAAACGAATGCGCCAGTCCTTCGTCCTATTGCATCGCTGGTTCGGTTTGTCCATCGCCGTGTTCCTGTTCGTATCGGGACTGACCGGCGCGGTGATCTCTTGGGATCACGAATTGGACGAGTGGCTCAACCCCGACCTTTACCATTCTGCAGGCGTGGGCGAGCCGCAATCCGGCCTGGCCCTGGCGTCGAAAGTGGAAGCGGCCGACCCGCGCATTCGCGTGACCTACGCTCCATTGGCGGTGGAACCAGGACATGCGCTCAGCCTGTCCGTCGAACCGCGCGTCGATCCCACCAGCGGCCAGTTGTACGACGTCGACTACAACCAGGTCGCGCTCGATCCGGTGACCGGCGAAGTACAGGGCAAGCGCATGTGGGGAGCGGTGTCCCTGTCGCGCGAGAACTTGCTGCCGTTCCTCTACAAGCTGCACTACAGCATGCACATACCTGATGGTTGGGGAATGGAGCTTGGCGTGTTGTTCATGGGCATCGTCGGCATCGTCTGGGCGATCGATTGCGGGATCGCGCTGTGGCTTTCGTTCCCGAACCTGCGCGCCTGGCGCAAGTCGTTCGCATTCCGCTGGCGCGAGCGCGGCTACAAACTCAACTTCGACCTGCATCGCTCCGGTGGCGTGTGGGTCTGGTTGTTGTTGCTGACCCTGGCGATCACGTCGGTATCGATGAATCTGGGGCAGCAGGTGATGCGGCCGCTGGTGTCGACGTTTTCGTCATTGACGCCGTCGCCGTTCGACACCCGTACCCCCGCTCCGCTGGAAAAACCGGTGGAGCCTTCCATCACCCGGGAACGCAGCGTCGAACTGGCTGTTGCCGCCGCCCGCACGCGTGGCTGGCAGGCACCCGCCGGCGCGGTGTTCTATTCGCCCATGTACGGCGTGTACGGCGTCGGCTTCTTCTCGCCCGGGCAGGATCACGGCGACGGTGGGCTCGGTAATCCCTGGCTTTATTTCGACGCGCGCAGCGGGCAGCCGGCAGGCGCGGAGATACCGGGCACCGGTTCGGCCGGCGATATCTTCATGCAGGCGCAGTTTCCCCTGCATTCGGGCCGGATCATCGGAGTGCCAGGCCGGATATTGGTTTCATTGATGGGCCTTCTGGTGGCGATGCTGTCGCTGACCGGCGTGCTCATCTGGGCGAAAAAACGTGCGGCCCGGGTCCGCTCGTCGGCAGTGCGCAAACTGCGTCCCCCGCAGTTGGCCAGCGATATCTAAGCATGTTACCCGGTCGATCCAGCGCTATGACGATGCGGATTTCCGCGTCCTAACCGGTCTATCCCACAGTCAGACAATTCCTACACCGTGCCGCGCCTTCTCCCGACTGTCGTGCGCTCGCGGCGCGGGCATTCTGTTCCTGCGATGGAGTCGCCGTGATGCACAAGGAATAGAGTGCCGCGTTCAACCCACAGTAGAAGCCACGGTGCGCTTCGCTGGAACCGGATACTTGGCCATGACTCGCTCCCTGTTGATGCTCCGTCCTTCGTACGAGGGTTGGAAACTGATGGACGACGGCAAGCCCGTTTTCTGGTTCCCTGAGAAGTCGGCCGCGTTGGCGGTCGCCAACACCATCGCCGAGGCCCGACACACCTTCTCCAACAAACCCACTGGCGTGGAAGTGGAGAGCGAGGGGCAGGCCCCGGAACGGGTCAGCAGCTACGGCTGAACCGGCCAAGCAGGCACGTCTAAGGTCGAATGCGGAGTCCTACCTAAAATTCATAGGAATCAGCCGCTTGGCCTATTCCGCGGGTTGCAGCTTCGGTACAACAACTACTTTACACATCGCCTGCGCCGGGCAAATAAGCTGCACTTCCCAATGCGGAGCAGCGTATGCATCGTCACAGTGCCCTGCTTTTGCTTCTGGCCTGCTTCGCGCCTGCCGCGCACGCCGCCAATCCCGTTACCTCGGTGCCGGAGATGGATATCTCCCGCTACGCGGGCCAGTGGTACGAAATCGCCCATCTGCCAATGTCGTTCCAGGACGAATGCACGGGCGAAATCACCGCCGCTTACACGCTGCGCGAGGACGAACTGATCGGCGTGCGCAACGCCTGCCGTACCGCCGACGGGGAAACCAGCGTCGCCGAGGGCGTCGCCCGACAGGTGAAAGGGCATCCGGGCCGCCTGGAAGTGCGTTTTGCGCCCGACTGGCTTTCGTGGATGCCCTTCCTCTGGGCCGATTACTGGGTGATCGATCTGGACCCGGGCTACACCTGGGCGGTGATAGGCGAACCCGGCCGCGACTACTTGTGGGTCCTTTCGCGCGAACCGGCCATGGACCGGGCGCTGTTCGAACAAATCAAAGCGCGGGCCGTCGCAATGGGCTACGACCTGGGCCCTCTGATCGTGGCCGCCCCGCTGCGGTAGAGGTTCACGCCATACGCCGTAGTATCCTTGCCCATCGCATGATCTGAGGAATGGGCATGAAGGGTGTCGCGCGCGGGGTTTCGCTCCTGTTGTTTCCCCTTTTCCTGGCCGCGTGCAGCGGCGGGCCGGTCCGACGCGTGTCGGAACCCGCAACCAGCATCCAGCAGCTGACCGTCAATGCCGATGGCAGCTGGTCGCTGGACTTGCGCCTGCAGAACTACAGCAGCATCCCCATGCGCTTCGATAGCGCCGAGCTTGCCATCACGGTCGGCGGCCAGGCCGCAGGGACGCTGCGCGCCGCGCCGGGGATTTCCATCGGCCCGGAATCTGCGGATGTGGTCACCCTGCCGTTCAAGCCGTCCGCCGAAGCACGCATGGCAATCGCCGACGCGCTGGCCGGCAGACACTCTCTGGGCTACACGCTGAAAGGCAAGTTGCAGGCAGTGCCTGACGAAAAAAAATCCCGCTCGTTCGACATCGATTCGCGCAACACGCTCAATCCCGTCCCGGGTTTGGACGGCGTACTGCGCTGAGCGAACCTGCGGCGCGTTTTTCTTCTTTCCCATGGAATCTCTTTCCCGAATATGAGCACCTACAAAGCCCCGCTGACCGATATCCGTTTCGCTCTCTACGACGTGCTGGGCGCGGAAGCCCTGTTCGCGAAGCTCGGTTACGGCGATGCCACGCGCGATGTTCTGGATGCCGTGCTCGACGAAGCCGCGCGCTTCACTGAAACCGTATTGGCCCCGCTCAACAGCGTTGGCGACGAGATCGGCTGCGGCTTCGACAAGGCCACCGGGGATGTCACCACCCCGCCCGGCTTCCAGCAGGCGTATACCCAGTTCATCGAAGGCGGCTGGACGGGCCTGACCGCGGCGCCGGAACACGGCGGACAGGGCCTGCCTCATGCCATGGGCGTACCGCTCAACGAGATGATCAATGCCGCCAACCTGGCGTGGGGCAACTTCCCGCTACTGTCGCACGGTGCGGTGGAGGCATTGAGGCAGCATGGCGAAGACTGGCAGCGCGAAGCCTTCCTCAAGCCCATCGTCGACGGCCGCTGGACCGGCACGATGTGCCTCACCGAACCGCATTGCGGCACCGATCTGGGCCTGCTGAAGACCCGCGCCGAACCCAATGCCGACGGCAGCTACGCTATCAGCGGCACCAAGATCTTCATCACCGCCGGCGAGCACGACCTGACCGAAAACATCGTGCACCTGGTGCTCGCAAAACTGCCCGACGCGCCGCCCGGCGCGAAAGGAATTTCTCTATTCGTCACGCCCAAGTTCAAGGTCGCACGCGACGGCAGCATGGGCGAACGCAACGCGCTGCGCTGCGGCTCCATCGAACACAAGATGGGCATCAAGGGCTCGGTCACCTGCGTAATGAATTTCGACGGCGCTGAAGGCTATCTGGTGGGCGAGCCGCACAAGGGCCTGCTGGCCATGTTTACGATGATGAACACCGCACGCCTGGGCGTGGGGCTGCAGGGCGTGGGCCTGTCCGAGCGTGCTTACCAGAATGCGCTGCGCTATTCGCTGGACCGCCTGCAGACGCGTTCCTTGAGCGGCCCCAAATTCCCGGACAAACCCGCCGATCCGATCATCGTGCACCCCGACGTGCGTCGCATGCTGCTGACGGTGAAATCGCTAGTCGAAGGCAGCCGCCTGCTCGCCCTGCATGCGGGCACCCTGATCGACGTTGCCCATCATGCGGAAGATGCGGCAGAACGCGAACAGGCCGACGTGCTGGTGAGTTTCCTGACCCCGATCTCCAAGGCCTGCCAGACCGAATGGGCCATCGAGAACACCTACAACGCGCTGCAATGCTTCGGCGGTCACGGCTACATCCGTGAACACGGCATGGAACAGCTGGCGCGCGATGCGCGCATCACCACACTCTACGAGGGCACCACCGGCATCCAGGCGCTGGATCTGATGGGGCGTAAGACTGCTTCGACCAAGGCCGCTGGCCTGAAACTGTTCCTCGCCCAGATCGAGGCATTCGCAAAGGAACACGAAGGCGACGCGTCGCTGGCCGAGTTCATCCTGCCTTTGCGCCAGAAAGCCGCGGAATGGGCCACGCTGACCCAAGGCGTTCTGCAACGTGCGGCGGGAAATCCGGAGGAGATCGGTGCTGCCAGCACCGATTACCTGTTCTACTCCGGCTATGTCGCACTGGCCTATTGGTGGGCGCGCAGCGTGGCCGCCGCGGAGGCTTCCGCGCATAGCAACGCGTTCAAGCAATCCAAGCGCGAGACCGCCCGCTTCTATTTCGCTCGCATCCTGCCGCGCACCTTGGCCCATGCCGCGGCCATCGAATCCGGCGCGGCGCCGCTAATGGCGATGGATGCCGAACGTTTCGGCGCCTGAACCTGTAGGAAGCGGGCCTTGCCCGCGACGCTTTTGGTTGGCCGAAAAGCGTCGCGGGCAAGGCCCGCTCCTACAACAGTAGGCTGAGCGATACACAAATCATCAACATTTAGGTATAACCTGTTTCCCCGATGGAAGCAGACCCAGCTCAGCTTCACCGTATCGGCGCCAGATCCCCCGCGATCCCGGCCCTACTTGCGTCGCACCCTGCCTCCCGCTCCAATACCGTACGCCTGTTGTCGCTGGACGCGCATGGCCGCGTGCTGGACTGGATCAACTGGCAGGACGCGACCTGCCTGTACGCGCGCGACGCCGTCGCCTGGACCCTGGGCGACCCCTGTCTGCGCGTGCATGGCGGCACCAGCCGCATGACCGGCGAACAGAGCGTCATCGAACTCCACCCCATCGTCGCCTCACGCGGCCATGCGCGCTCGCACGCCTTGTCGCCCACGCCCACGCTGACCAACACCGCGCTGTTCGCCCGCGACGCGCAGTTGTGCCTGTACTGCGGGCATGAGTACTCGCGCCCCAGCCTCACCCGCGACCACGTGCTGCCGCTGTCCAAAGGCGGGCGAGACACCTGGGAAAACGTGGTCACCGCCTGCTTCCACTGTAATTCCCGCAAGGCCAACCGCACCCCGCAACAGGCCAATATGCCGCTGCTGGCGGTTCCGTACCGCCCCAGTTGGATCGAGCACCTGATCCTCTCCAACCGCAATATCCTGGCCGACCAAATGGCTTTCCTGAAGGCGCAACTGCCCAAGCGTTCCAAGCTCTCGGCCTGAGCCCGCGCCTGAACCAGGATTGTCGGATTGCTTGCCCCTCCCACGGATGCGGAGGAAAATGTTGCAAATGATCGACCCCACCCGCTATCCCCGCCTTTCCCGCATCAATCTCCCAGCCGACCTGCGCCAGTTCGACGAATCCGAACTGACCGCGATCTCCGACGAATTGCGCGCCTACCTGATCGAGTCGGTGGGCAAAAGCGGCGGCCATTTCGGCGCCGGTCTGGGCGTGATCGAACTGACGGTCGCCCTGCACTACTTGTACAACACCCCGGACGACCGCCTGGTGTGGGACGTCGGCCACCAGACGTATCCGCACAAGATCCTGACCGGCCGCGGCGACCGGATCCACACGGTCAAACAGGCCGACGGCGTCGCGCCTTTCCCTAAGCGCGAAGAAAGCGAGTACGACACCTTCGGCGTCGGCCATTCTTCCACTTCGATCTCCGCTGCGCTGGGTATGGCCATCGCCAACGCGCAAGCCGGCAACGATCGCCGGGTGGTAGCGGTGATCGGCGACGGTGCGATGACCGCCGGCATGGCCTTCGAGGCGCTCAATCATGCCGGCGGCATGGAAGATCCGGAACCGAACCTGCTGGTGGTGCTCAACGACAACCAGATGTCGATTTCGGAAAACGTCGGCGGCCTGACCAAGATGCTCGGCCGCATCAGCAGCAGTCGCACGCTCAACGCGCTGCGCGAGGGCGGCAAGAAACTGCTGGGCGACAAGCGCAAGCCGCCGGCGCGCTTTATGCGGCGCTGGGAAGAGCACTGGAAGGGTATGTTCGTGCCGTCCACGCTGTTCGAAGAAATGGGTTTTCATTACACCGGCCCTATCGACGGCCACAACGTACCCGCGCTGGTCAGCGCGCTGAAGACGCTGCAGACCCTAAAAGGTCCGCAGCTGCTGCACATCATCACCACCAAAGGCAAAGGCTACGAATTGGCCGAAGGCGACCAGATCGGCTATCACGCGGTCGGCCCGTTCGATCCCGAAAAGGGACTGATCAGCAAGGCGGGCGCGAAGAAGCCGACCTACACCGACATCTTCGGCGACTGGTTGTGCGACATGGCCGCGGCCGACCCCAAACTGCTGGCCATTACCCCGGCGATGCGCGAGGGCTCGGGCCTGGTGCGTTTCAGCAAGGAATATCCGCAGCGCTACTTCGATGTGGCCATTGCCGAGCAGCACGCGGTGACTCTGGCCGCTGGCATGGCCTGCGAAGGCGCCAAGCCGGTGGTCGCCATCTATTCCACTTTCCTGCAGCGCGGCTACGACCAGCTGGTGCACGATGTGGCTATCCAGAAACTGGACGTACTGTTCGCCATCGACCGAGGCGGCGTGGTCGGCCCGGATGGCGCCACCCACGCCGGCAATCTCGATCTGAGCTACCTGCGCTGCGTGCCGCACATGGTGGTGATGGCGCCTGCCGACGAGGACGAGTGCCGCAAGATGTTGAGCACCGGCTTTCAATTCCAGGGGCCGGCAGCGGTACGTTATCCGCGCGGTACCGGCCCGGGCGCGGCTATCGAGGCTTCGCTCGCCACGCTGCCGATCGGCAAGGCCGAAGTGCGCGCGCATGGTTCGCGCGTCGCCCTGCTCGCCTTCGGTGCGACCGTGCCCGCGGCGCAGCAGGTGGGTGCGGAGTTGGGACTGACGGTGGTCAACATGCGTTTCGTCAAACCTCTGGACCGCGCGCTGATCCTTGAGTTGGCGACGAGCCACGAAGGTTTCGTCACCATCGAGGACAACGTGGTGATGGGCGGTGCTGGTTCCGGCGTGGCCGAGCTGCTAAATGCAGAGAATATCCAACTGCCCATTCTGCATCTGGGTCTGCCGGACGATTTCCAGCATCACGCTAGCCGCGAACAACTGCTGGCCGAGGCTGGCATCGACGCCATCGGCATCCGCGCGGCCGTGCTTGAGCGCTGGCCGTCGTTGCTGGAAACGGAAGCTGTTCGCAGTCTCGCAGGTTAGCGCTGCCGGCTAAAGCGGCGCTTCCACCGTATAGCCCTTCGCCTGCAGGTACGAAAGATAGCCATTCGGCTTCAGCAGTTCGGCTATCGGCAAGGTCGCAAAGGTGATGCGATTCTTTTGTAGCGCCTCCTCCGCCATCTTCAACCAGTGCGCCCTGACCTGAGCCTCCACGTCGCTCATCCCACGTTTTTTGGCGAACTCCCCGCTGGTCAGCGCGGCGATGCAAGCGCCGGCCTGTCGTTCCGATGGCAATGCGCGCAGCGCATCCAAATCGCCCACCGACCAGGCATTGGCGCGATCGACCATGACCGGAATGTCGTTCTCCACTCTGTCCAGCGCCGAGCGGAAGCATTCGACATCGTTCACGCCTTCCCTGGTGAAATCCTTGATTGCCGCCTTCGGGTCGCTGATGGTGATCTTCAGCGTGGTGGGCGTGATTTTCATTTTGCGCCGTTTCAGCACGCCTTCGATCACCGGCGTGACCACAGGCTTCTGGCCAAGGCCGGCTTTACGGTTGGCCTCTGCGTACAGTTCGTTGGCCACCACTAGCGGCCGCTTCTTCTCGATGCCTTTGTCCCTGCCGAAGTATCTTGGCTTCAATGCGGTCCATCTCGCATAGACATCGGCGGGCAGCACCTCCTTGAGCGTCTTGCCATCCGGATTCTTGCTTGCCTTCAGCGCGGAGGGCAGCAGCATCAGACCCTTGAATACGCCTATATCCGCGTCGATCGTCAACCCGGGCGGACCAAGCACCTGATCCGAAAGTTCCAATAGCGACTCGACTTCTTCGGCCTTCCAGCTAATGCCGCTAGGCAGCGGCGACAAGGTTCCCAAAATCCAGAGTCCGTGATCGCCCTTGGATACTTTCCACAATCCGGGACCGGGCTGCACTCCGGTCACCACCATCGTTTCCAGTTCCAACACTCCCTCCCTGTCGACGCGTTGCGCAGGAACCGTTTCGTTCGGCGATTGCGCCATCGCGGGTAAAACCAGACACAGGGAAGCAAGCAAAACGAAGAGAGGGAAACGCATGGATGCTGGCTTGTGTGGGTAGGACCAGGACAAGATTAGCCGCAAGCCCGCGCCTAGTGGATGACAGGCATCGGCCGCGGCGTGCCTGCGTTCAGTGTCACCTAGACCGTCAGGAAGCCAGGCCGCCGGCAGCACGCAACTCGTCGGCCAGCGGACTCTGCTCGTCCAGCATCTCCAGTCCGCTCCACACGAATCCGGGCGAAACCGAACAGTTCACCAACGAGTAGTCGCCATGGGTGCGCGCGCTCTGCCAGATGCCCGCCGGAACGACCTGCAACAGCTGTCCGCCGCGTACCGAGGTATCCAGTTGCGCGCGGCTGAGCGTGCGGGCACTGGCGTCGTACATCAGCAACTCCACGGCGCTGCCTTCCTGCCAGTCCCATATCTCGACGGCATCGACGCGGTGCCAGCGGCTGCGGACGCCTTCGGTGAGCAGGAAATGGATCGAAGTGATCGCAGGCCGAAGCACGCCGTTCTCCATCACCTGTTTGGTGGATTCGTAGACGCGCTTGTAGTGGCCGCCCTCGGGATGCGGCGACAGTTCCAGCGAACTGATCAATTCGAGCGCGCGCGGGTGCATACGACCATCCTAGTCCAACGCGGCGGAGTATCGCGCAATAAAAAACCCGCAATGGGATGCGGGTCTTTTTTTGTGTTTTCGCGTTGGTCGGGACGGCCGGATTTGAACCGACGACCCTCTGCCCCCCAGGCAGATGCGCTACCAGGCTGCGCTACGCCCCGAACTGACACGAATCCCCGCCTTGGCGGCGGGGCGGCAATTATAGCCGCATTTCAATATCCCTTCTCCCACCGGGAGAAGGAAAAGCTAACGACGCAGCAGCTGCAGGATCTCTTCCAGCTCCATGCGCACCTGCTTGACGATCTGGTTGCTCAGCGCCGATTCCTGCTTGGCGCCCTCGCCTTCCAGACGCAGACGCGCGCCGCCGATGGTGTAACCCTGCTCATACAGCAGGCCGCGGATCTGGCGCACCATCAGCACATCGTGGCGCTGGTAGTAGCGACGGTTGCCGCGGCGCTTGACCGGCTCCAGGCTGGGGAATTCGGTTTCCCAGTAGCGCAGGACATGGGGCTTGACGTCGCACAGCTCGCTGACTTCACCGATGGTGAAATAGCGCTTGGCGGGAATTGGCGGTAGCTCGCGGTTGCTGCCCGGATCAAGCATGGTCGACTCCGGCGTAGGCTTCCACACGCTCCTTCAGCTTCTGCCCCGGGCGGAAGGTGACCACGGTGCGCGCGGAAATCGGAATTTCCTCGCCGGTCTTGGGATTGCGGCCGGGACGTTGGTTCTTGCGGCGCAGGTCGAAGTTGCCGAAGCCGGAAAGCTTGACCTGGCGGCCCTGCTCCAGCGCCTCTCGCAGTACATCGAAGTACGCGTCAACGAATTCCTTTGCCTCGCGCTTATTCAGCCCGACTTCGTCGAACAGGCGCTCGGACATCTCCGCTTTCGTCAGTGCCATGCATCGCTCCCCTTGCCCATCATCCGCGGATCCTTGCGTCGTGGTCACGTTCTATCGCGGCAACCACCCCGGACACGACGCCTTCCACATCGCGGTCGGTCAGAGTGCGTGAGTTGTCCTGTAAAATCAAGCCCATAGCCAAGCTCTTTTGACCAGATTCGACCCCCGCGCCAACATAGCGGTCGAACAGCACTAGATCCCGCAGCAGCGGCCCTACCGCGGTACGAACGGTGGCGGAAATGGCCTGCCAAGGCACTTCATCGGCGACGACGAACGCGAGATCCCGGCGGACGGACGGAAAGCGCGAAAGCTCCGTCGCTTTCGGCAATGCACGCAGGGTCAAGGGCGCCAGGTCCAGCTCGAATCCGATTACCTCGACATCCAGGTCCAGCGCGCGTTGCAAGCGCGGGTGCAGCTCGCCGATCCAGCCGATGCAATGCCCGTCGCGGAACACGTCAGCCGAGCGGCCCGGATGACCGTAAGGGTTCTGCGAAGGGCGATATTCCAGCACCGCGCCGGATGCGGCGGCCAGGCTGTCGAGGTCGCCCTTCAGGTCGTGGAAATCCGCCTTGCGCGCCTTCTCGCTCCAGTGCTCCGGTCCGGCATTCCCATGGATGGCAGCAGCGATGCGCTGTGTCTCAATGGGCGCTGCGTCAGTGTTGGCGGCGAATACGTTGCCCAGCTCGAACAGGCGCACGCGCCCGGCTTGTCGCGCGACGTTGCGCTGCAACGCGGAAACCAGCCCGGGCAACAGGCGCGTACGCATCACGCCGAGTTCGGCGCTGAGCGGATTAGCCAGCGGGACGGCGTTTTCGGTCGCGCTCCATTGCTCCAGCAGTCCGGCGTCCACGAAAGCATAGTTGACCGTTTCCAGGTAATCACGCGCGGCTAAATGGCGGCGCACGCTGGAAGCCTCCAGTTGTGTTTCCGTCGGCGCAGCGATACGGGTAGCACCACCCGGCAGCGTGGTAGGTATGCGGTCGTAGCCATGGATGCGCGCCAGCTCTTCGATCAGGTCCTCTTCGATGGCGATATCGAAGCGCCGACTGGGAGACACGACTTTCCATCCCGCATCATCGGCTTCGACCTGCATGCCGAGCGCCTGCAGGATGCGCTCCACGTCCGCGTCTGCGATTTCGATTCCCAGTACGCGGCCGATGCGGGCGCGACGCAGCGTGATGCTGGTCGGCTTGGGCAGATGCTCCGGCAATACGGCTTCCACCACTGGACCAGGCGAACCGCCGGCTAGTTCGACCAATAGCCGCGTAGCCACCTCGATGGCTTGCCGTGGCAGTTCCGGATCCACCCCACGTTCGAAACGATGGCCGGCGTCGGTGTGCAGACCGAGCTTGCGTCCGCGGCCGATGATCGCGGAAGGAATCCAGTGCGCGGCTTCGAGGAACACGTTGCGCGTCGCATCGGTCACACGAGTGTCGTACCCGCCCATGATGCCGCCAAGCGCGACCGCGCGACCGCCGATGCCGCCCTGGCTACTGTCGGATACCACCAGGAAATCTTCGTTGAGCAGCACCGTGCGACCATCGAGCAGTTTCAGCTCTTCACCAGCACGCCCCTCACCACCCTGCGCATGCCGCACCACGATGGGACCCATCAGCAGATCGCGATCGAAGGCATGCATCGGTTGCCCGAGTTCCAGCATCACGTACTGGGTCACGTCGACCAGAAGGCTGATCGGTCTAACGCCGCTACGACGCAAACGCTCGGCCATCCACACGGGCGTGGCGACGGCGGCGTTCACCCCTTCGATCACGCGTCCGACGAAGCGCGGCACTTTGACGCCGGCCTCCAGTTCCACCGCAAGCGCGCTGTCGTTGAGCGCCGGCATGGGCGTCGCGTCGAACGCGACCACTTCACTGCCGCAGGCCGCGGCCACGTCGAAGGCGATGCCGCGCACGCTGAAGCAATCGGCGCGGTTGGGCGTGAGCTTGATCTCGATGCTGGCATCGGGCAGCGAGAGGTACTCGGCGATGGGCGCGCCGATCGGTGCATCGTCCGGCAGCTCCAGCAGTCCGGAGGCGTCGGCGTCGATGCCCAGCTCCTTGGCCGAACACAGCATGCCGTTGGAGTCCACGCCGCGCAGCTTGGCCGCCTTGATGGTGATCTCGCCGACCACCGTGCCGACTGTCGCCAGCGGCGCGACCAGTCCTGGGCGGGCGTTCGGCGCGCCGCAGACGATCTGCAGCAGCTCGCCCTGTCCGGCATCGACCTTGCAGACCTGTAGACGATCGGCTTCGGGGTGTTTGGCGCATTCCACGATGCGCGCCACGATCACGCCGGCCAGCGATTCGCCGAGCGCAGTGACTTCCTCGACCTCCAGGCCGATGGCGGTCAGCGTGGCGGTGAGTTCGTCGCGCGAGGCGTCGGTGGGGACGTGGCTGCGCAGCCAGTTTTCAGAGAACTTCATCGAGGGTTATCCAGGAGTTCCAATGGATCAGGCGAATTGCCGCAGGAAACGCACATCGTTCTCGAAGAACGCGCGCAGGTCGTTGACGCCGTAGCGCAGCATGGCGAAGCGTTCCACGCCCATGCCGAAGGCGAACCCGGTGTAGCGCTCCGGGTCTATACCGCAGCTCCTGAGCACGTTCGGATGGACCATGCCGCAGCCCAGCACTTCCAGCCAGCGTGTGCTGCCATCGGGCTGCTGCCAGGCGATGTCGACTTCGGCGCCGGGTTCGACGAACGGGAAATAGCTGGGGCGGAAACGCATTTCGAAATCGCGCTCGAAGAACGCGCGCACGAATTCGGCCAGCGTGCCCTTGAGGTCGGCGAAAGTGGAATGTTCGTCGACCAGCAGGCCTTCGACCTGGTGGAACATCGGCGAATGGGTTTGGTCGCTGTCGCTGCGATAGACCTTGCCGGCGGCGATCATGCGCAGCGGCGGCGCGTGTTCGCCCATGTAACGCACCTGCACGCCGGACGTATGCGTGCGCAGCAGGCGTCCATCGCCAAAGTAGAAGGTGTCGTGCATGGCGCGCGCCGGATGGTGCGGCGGGAAATTCAGCGCCTCGAAGTTGTGCCAGTCGTCCTCGATTTCCGGACCGTCGGCCAGTTCGTAACCCAGCCGACCGAAGATGTCGGCGATACGTTCCAGCGTGCGGCTGATGGGATGCAGGCCGCCGCGCGTGGGGTTGCGTCCAGGCAGGGTGACATCGATGCTTTCGCCGGCGAGGCGGGCGTCCAGAACCGCGTCTTCCAGCAAAACCTTGCGCGTCGACAATGCGCTGGCGATGGCGTCGCGCGCCACGTTGATCGCTTCACCAGCGGCCTTGCGCTGATCGCCCGGCAAGGTGCCCAACTGCTTCAACTGCGCAGTGACGCTGCCGTTCTTGCCCAGCAGGGCTACGCGTAAGGATTCGAGCGCGTCGGGCGACTGCGCGGTGGCGATGTCGGCCAACGCCTGAGTGGACAGTGATTCGATATCGCTCATTCGTTCACAACCCCGGAAAAACTAGTATTCGTCATCCCAGCGCAAGCTAGGATCCATTTTGATCTTGCTGTTTACGAACGGCCCGGAGCCAGAGCAAAGTCAAAATGGATTCCAGCTTGCGCTGGAATGACAGCTAAAAAGCCTGGAAGGACGTCGTAAAAAACAATGGGGAAGGACTTGCGCCCTTCCCCACGTGTTCGGCGATGGATTGCCAGTGTTGCTTTGGTGGAGATCGCTGGCTTACGCCGCGAGTGCGCTCTTGGCTTTTTCCGCCAAAGCCGCAAAACCCACCGAATCGTGCACGGCGATATCAGCCAGCACCTTGCGGTCCAGGGTGATACCGGCCTTCAGCATACCGTTCATGAAACGGCTGTAGCTCAGGCCATTCATGCGGGCAGCCGCGTTGATGCGGGTGATCCACAGCGAACGGAAATTGCGCTTCTTCTGCTTGCGTCCGATATAGGCGTACTGACCGGCCTTGATGACGGCCTGGTTAGCGACGCGGAAGACCTTGCGGCGGGCGTTGTAGTAGCCCTTCGCGAGCTTCAGGATTTTCTTGTGACGGCGGCGCGCCGTTACACCACGTTTGACTCGTGCCATTGTTCAGTCCTCAGAGATACGGAAGCATACGATCCAGACGCTTGGAGTCTTCGGCACGAATGATGTTCGTTGCACGAAGGCCGCGCTTACGCTTGGTCGACTTCTTGGTGAGGATGTGGCTCTTGTTGGCGTGGCCAGCCTTGTATTTGCCGGAAGCGGTCTTCCGGAAACGCTTGGCCGCCGCCCGGTGGGTCTTGATCTTGGGCATTGCGGTGATCCTTGTTGGTTTCTGTAACTGACCCGGGCGGCAACTCTTGTTGCGCTTTCCATCCATGCCCAATGTCGGCTTGTAAGTCGTTGAATCTGTTAGGAAATAAACGACAGGTCCTGTGGCTGCGAGCAGCCGCCCGGATGACCGGGCCGCGTATTATGCCCGCGACGGCTTTTCCTTGCAAATCAGAGGGGTTACGCCCCTTCCCCATCGGCCGGAAAATCAAAAAGGACGCCATGTGGCGCCCTTTCCCGATCAGCCGAGCCTTTCGGCCCAGAGGATCACTTCTTCTTAGGCGCGATCATCATCACCATCTGCCGCCCTTCCAGGCGGGGACGCGATTCGATCACGATCTCGTCGCCGAGCTCGGTTTCGATGCGCGTGGCCATCTCGCGACCCAGCTCCTGGTGGCTCATTTCGCGGCCACGGAAGCGGATGTTGATCTTGACCTTGTCGCCTTCTTCCAGGAAGCGGCGGATATTGCGCATCTTGATCTGGTAGTCGCCCTCATCGGTGACCGGCCGGAACTTGAGTTCCTTGATCTCGACCTGCTTCTGCTTCTTCTTGGCGGCATTGGCCTTTTTCTGGGCTTCGAACTTGAACTTGCCGAAGTCCATGATGCGGCAAACAGGCGGATCAGCCGTGGGCTGGATCTCGACCAGGTCCATGCCGGACTCCTCGGCCAGCGCCAGCGCGGCATCGCGCGACAGCACGCCCACCATTTCGCCATCTGCACCGATCACACGCACGTTGGGTACGCGGATCTCGCTGTTCTTGCGGTTTTGCTTGTTATCGGGGGTACTGATTGTTGCAATCTCCCAAGGGATACATCCATGCCGACCCCGTGGGGGTCGGGACATTCTTACGCCGCTTGCTCAGCGCGCAGGCGCTCGGCGAAGGCGGCGATGCTCATTGTGCCTAAATCTTCACCCGAGCGCGTGCGCACGGCGATGGCCCCATTCTCCTTCTCGCGGTCCCCGACCACCAGCAGGTAAGGCACCCGCTGCAGCGTATGCTCGCGGATCTTATAGCCGATCTTCTCGTTGCGCAAATCGGAAGCGATCCGGAAGCCTTGATTTGCAAGGGTTTTCTGGACTTCAGCCACGTAGTCGGCCTGGGCGTCGGTGATGTTCATGACCACCGCCTGGCGGGGGGCCAGCCAGGCCGGGAAGGCGCCGGCATGGTGTTCGATCAGGATGCCGATGAAGCGCTCCATCGAGCCGACGATGGCCCGATGCAGCATCACCGGGTGCTGGCGCGCGGAATTCTCGTCGATATAGCCCGCTCCCAGCCGCTCCGGCATCATGAAATCGACCTGCATCGTGCCCAGCTGCCAGGTCCTGCCGATGGCGTCCTTGAGGTGGTATTCGATTTTGGGACCGTAGAACGCGCCCTCGCCCGGCAACTCCTGCCATTCCACTCCGCACACGCCCAGCGCCGAACGCAGCGCGCCTTCGGCCTTGTCCCAGGTGGTGTCGTCGCCCAGGCGCGATTCGGGGCGCAGGGCGATCTTGATCTGGATCTCTTCAAAGCCGAACGCCTTGTAGACCGCCAGTGCCTGCTGGTGGAAGGCGGTGACTTCGGCCTCGATCTGGTCCTCGGTGCAGAAGATGTGGCCGTCGTCCTGGGTGAAGCCGCGCACGCGCAGGATGCCGTGCAGCGCGCCCGAAGGTTCGTTGCGATGGCAGGCGCCGAATTCGCCGTAGCGGATCGGCAGGTCGCGGTAGCTGTGCAGGCCCTGGTTGAACACCTGCACGTGGCCCGGGCAGTTCATCGGCTTCAGCGCATAGGTGCGCTTCTCCGACTCTGTGAAGAACATGTTTTCCTTGTAGTTGTCCCAGTGGCCGGACTTCTGCCACAGCGACACGTCCAGGATCTGCGGGCAGCGCACTTCCTGGTAGCCGGAATCGCGATAGACCTTGCGCATGTACTGCTCGACCACCTGCCAGATGGCCCAGCCGCGCGGATGCCAGAACACCAGCCCGGGCGCTTCTTCCTGCAGGTGGAACAACTCCTGCTGCTTGCCGATCTTGCGATGGTCGCGCTTGTCTGCTTCTTCGATGCGCAGGATGTAGGCATCCAACTGTTTCTTGTCGGCCCAGGCGGTGCCGTAGATGCGCTGCAACTGCTCGTTCTTCGCATCGCCGCGCCAGTACGCGCCGGAGATGCGGGTAAGCTTGAACGACTTCAGGAAACGGGTATTGGGCACGTGCGGGCCGCGGCACATGTCCACGTATTCCTGGTGGTAATACAGGCCCATCGCGGTTTCGTCGGGCATGTCGTCGATCAGGCGCAGTTTGTATTCCTCGCCACGCGCCTTGAACACTTCGATCACTTCCGCGCGCGGCGTGACTTTCTTGACCACGTCGTAGTCCTGTTCGATCAGCTCGCGCATGCGCTGCTCGATAGCGGCCAGGTCTTCGGGCGTGAACGGACGTTCGTTCCAGATGTCGTAGTAGAAACCTTCGGCGATGACCGGACCGATCACCATCTTGGCTTCGGGAAAAAGCTGCTTCACCGCATGGCCGACCAGATGCGCGCTGGAGTGGCGGATGATCTCCAGCCCCTCCTCGTCCTTGGGCGTGATGATGCGCAGGGAGGCGTCGTGGTCGATACGGTCGCTGGCATCCACCAGCTTGCCGTCCACTACGCCTGCCACTGTCGCCTTGGCCAGTCCGGCGCCGATGGACTGCGCCACTTCCATGACGCTGACGGGGTTTTCGAATTCGCGGCGGCTGCCGTCGGGGAGCGTGATCGTAATCATTTAGTCAGTACCAGATACGAAAAAAGGCGCTGCGCGCCTTCGATACACCAACGGAAGAGGCGGGCAGAGAAGTCAGCAGGGGAAGTTGGTAGTGCTCATGTCGCACGCTCGACGGCCGCTCGCCGCCACCTCTGGATTATGTCGTTGCCGAAGCCACGCTCTGAAGCGTGGTGGGCGGTACAGGGTTCGAACCTGTGACCCCTACCATGTCAAGGTAGTGCTCTACCGCTGAGCTAACCGCCCGGTATGCCCCGAAGGGACGCTTTCAGGGGCGCGCATCATAACATCCGGGCCGGCGTTGCGGAATCGGGCCCATTGCAATTTCTGGCCGACCGACCGGTTTCCGCAGCCGTTGACTCAGGTCGCCAGGATCAGATGACCAGGCTGGCGTCCTTCAGCCGGTGGATCTCGTCGCGCAGGCGCGCAGCATCCTCGAATTCCAGATCGCGGGCGTGCTGGTACATCTGCTGCTCCAGCGCCTTGAGTCGTGCGGCGATCTGGGCCGGACTGAACGAGGCGTAGTCGGGCGCCTCCTCGGCCACGCGCCTGCCCTTGCCGCGACCACCTTTGCCGCCCTGGCCTCCCTCGTTGGCCGCGTCGCTGCGCGCGCCTTCCAGGATGTCGACGATGGGTTTGGCGACCGAAATGGGGGTGATGCCGTGTTCGGCGTTGTATTCCACCTGCTTCTCGCGGCGGCGATTAGTCTCGTCGATGGCGGCCTGCATGGAGTTGGTGATCTTGTCGGCATACAGGATGGCCTTGCCGCGCAGATTGCGCGCGGCCCGGCCGATGGTCTGGATCAGCGATCCGCGCGAACGCAGGAAACCTTCCTTGTCCGCGTCCAGGATCGCCACCAGCGACACCTCCGGCATATCCAGGCCCTCACGCAGCAAGTTGATGCCCACCAGCACATCGAACTTGCCCAGGCGCAGGTCACGGATGATTTCCACGCGCTCCACCGTGTCCACGTCCGAATGCAGATAGCGCACCTTGACCCCGTGTTCGCCCAGATACTCGGTCAGGTTTTCGGCCATGCGCTTGGTCAGGGTCGTGATCAGCACGCGGTCGCCCATCGCCACCCGCAGATTGATCTCCGACAGCACATCGTCGACCTGCGAAGCCACCGGGCGGATTTCCACTGGCGGGTCGATAAGCCCGGTCGGCCGCACCACCAGTTCCACCAACTCTCCACCCGATTCCCGCAATTCGTAGGGGCCCGGAGTCGCGGACACATAGATGCTGCGCGGCGAACGCGCCTCCCACTCCTCAAACTTCAGCGGCCGGTTGTCCAACGCCGACGGCAGTCGGAAACCGAACTCCACCAGCGTTTCCTTACGCGAACGGTCGCCCTTGTACATGGCGCCGATCTGCGGAATGGTCACGTGCGATTCGTCGCAGACCAGCAACGCGTCGGGCGGCAGATAGTCGAACAGCGTCGGCGGCGGCTCGCCCGGCGCTTTGCCAGTGAGGTGGCGCGAGTAGTTCTCAATGCCGTTGCAGAAACCGACTTCGGCCATCATCTCCACATCGAACTGTGTCCGCTGCGCCAGGCGCTGCGCTTCCACCAGCTTGTTCTGCGCGTACAACTGCTCCAGGCGCTCCTTCAACTCGATCTTGATCGTGTCGATGGCCGCCAGCACACGGTCGCGCGTGGTCGCGTAATGGGTCTTGGGGTAGATGGTGAACCGCGGCAGCTTGCGCAGGGTCTCGCCGGTCAGAGGATCGAACAGGGTCAGGTTCTCGATCTCGCCGTCGAACAACTCGATCCGCAGCGCCTCGATGTCGGATTCGGCCGGGAAAACGTCGATGACCTCGCCCTTCACCCGGAACGTGCCGCGATGCAGTTCGTATTCGTTACGTGTGTACTGCAGGTCGCTCAGCTGCCGGATCAGCTGGCGCTGATCGATGTGCTCGCCGCGCGATAGGATCAGGCGCAGCGACAGGTAGTCCTCCGGCGCGCCCAAGCCGTAGATCGCCGAAACCGTGGCGACCACTATCGTGTCGCGACGTGAGAGTAGTGCTTTGGTCGCAGCCAAGCGCATCTGCTCGATGTGTTCGTTGATCGAGCTGTCCTTCTCGATGAAGGTGTCCGATGACGGCACGTAGGCTTCCGGCTGGTAGTAATCGTAGTAACTGACGAAGTACTCGACCGAGTTGTTCGGGAAAAAAGCCTTGAACTCGCCATACAGCTGTGCGGCCAGGGTTTTATTGGGCGCCATGACCAGAGTCGGCTTCTGCACCGCCTGCACCACATTGGCGATGGTGTAGGTCTTGCCGGAGCCGGTGACGCCCAGCAGGGTCTGCTTGGCCAGACCGGACTCGAAGCCCTCGATCAGCTTGGCGATCGCCTGCGGCTGGTCGCCGGCGGGGGAATAGGAAGAAACGAGTTCGAAACGATCGGTCATGGCGGGAATTCTGCGGCGATTGGCCAGTATAACGGCGACCCGGATTACGGCCGTGTCAGGGAATTCCCTACATGCCCTTGCGCGCGACGCCGATGCCCTCGCCTCGGGATGGAGAGGAATCTGCAGATGCCCGGACAGGGCTACTGGAGAAAAGCCATGCATCGGATGCCCGCAAGCTCCCCCGTCAAACCCACGGTTCGTTCCCTCAACTGCTTACGAGGCTTCAGCTTGGTCGAGGCCCTTGTGGTTATGGCCATTTCCGCCATTGGGCTGGTGATAGGCGTGCCTTCCTATCGCAGCTTGATTGAGCACCAACGCGCGAGTTCAGCCATGCACCTGCTGACCGCACATATGGCCTCGGCTCGAAACACCGCTATCAGCTATCGCATACCGACCGTGGTCTGCCCTTCGAACCGAGCCGGTGGCTGCCGCATGGACGGCGACTGGAGCCAGGGCTGGCTGATGTTCTTCGATGCCGATGGCAACCGGCAGCCCGATTCCCGGGAAGACGTGCTTCGGGACGAAAATGCGCCGATCCACCCATCTCTGCGCTTGGTGTCCTCGTCCGGCCGGCCCCAGCTGCGCTACCTGCCCGACGGCCGCAGCGCAGGCAGCAACCTCAGCGTGCGCCTCTGCCACGACGACGTCCTCTTGGGGCAGGTCATCGTCAATAACGTGGGGAGAGTGCGCAGCGAAATGGCTTCCGGGTCGAAACCGTGTCTGCTCTGAAAACAGGCGTATGCGGGCCTGCGAATGCCTTTCGAGCCAGGAAATCGGTTGTCAGACCACCACGCAGCCTTGCCTGAGCGATTTGTCCCCCCTACAATGACCGCCCCGCCCGAATAGCTCAGCCGGTTAGAGCACTTGACTGTTAATCAGGGGGTCGTTGGTTCGAGTCCAACTTCGGGCGCCAGACATATAAAGGCTTGCAGAAATGCAGGCCTTTTTTGTGCGCGAAGAAAAAAGTTGCGGGGCGCTGCGGGGGCGTCGTAAAAAAGAGCAGCACCGAAACGACGTCAATGCCACTCGGTTTAGTAGCACGACAATTTGGAGCCCGATTCCCCAGAGCAAGGAGATTGGACGTGAAGAAGCGTTTTACTGAAGAGCAGATCGGGAAGCGGCTGACGCCGGCATGGCAATCAAAGAGCTGTGCCGGCGTCATGGTTTCAGCGAGGCCTCGTATTGCCTGTAGTGCAGCAAGCTCGGCGGGATGAGCGTGCCCCACACCAGGCGCTTGAAGGACTTGGAGGCGGAGAACACGCGGCTGAAGAAGCTGTTGGCCGAGCAGGTATTTGAGAACAACCTGATCAAAGGTGCGCAGCGAAAAAAGTGGTGAGCGCACCGGCACGGCGGACGTTGGTGCGGCAATGGGTGGACAAGGGGTTGAGCGAACGCCGGCCGCTGTCGGCGGTACGGATGAGCGCCAATGCGTTGCGTTACGAACCCCTGCCGAGTCGCAACGCCGAACTGCGCGAGCGCATCCTGGCGCTGGCGCAGCAGCACAAGTGTTATGGCGTGGGGATGATCTACCTCAAACTTCGACAGGCAGGGCTGTCGGTGAACTACAAGCGCGTGGAAAGGTTGTATCGAGAGCGAAGTTGCAGGTGCGTCGTCGAAAGCGCAAGAAAGTTCCTGTCGGCGAACGGCAGCTGTTGCTACGGCCCAACCGGGCCAATGAAGTGTGGTCGATGAACTTCGTGCTCGACCACATGGCCGAAGGCCGCGTGATCAAGTGCCTGACGATCGTGGACAATGCCACGTATGAGTCGGTGGCCATCGAAGTGTGACGTGCGATCACCAAGGCATTGGGGCTGGAGATGCGGGGGACTGACTCGTCGAGAGTCCCCGATACCCGTGTAGGAGCGTTTTGCCCGCGATGCTCTTCCTCAATCTGACGAAGGGCATCGCGCCCAAGGGGCGCTCCTGCAAAACCCAATCCTTCGCCGGAATTTTCTTACCCATAGCACCAACGATTCCCGATTCCACCGCCAATCGACCACACCTACCTTGATGACTCCTCGGCAAGGAGCCACCGCAATGAACGGCAAGGATGCGGGACTCACTCTGATCGAACTTGTGGTGGCGCTGGCCATCCTGGCGATCGCCTTGTCCTTGGGGGCACCCGCCTTCTCAAGCCTCGCGCAACACGCGCGCGAATCGAATACCTACTATCTCCTCACTACCTCGCTTGCCGCAGCCCGACTCGCAGCCGTCAAGAACGGCGCTCCCGTCACGGCGTGCCCGAGCAGCGACGGAATCACATGCCGCAATGACGAGGTCTGGGAAACAGGCTGGCTCCTCTACGCCGATCCCAAGCGTGCCGACCAGCCTGCGGATGGGAATGCCGTGCTGCAGAGTATCGACCGCAGGAGCGGCCACCTGGCCTTGCGCAGTACCCTTGGCCGGAAACGGATACGGTTCTCACCCGACGGGTGGTCTTATGGCAGCAATCTCAGCATCCGGCTTTGCACCTCTGAGGGACGGTTCCTGGGCCAGGTCGTGGTCAACAATGCCGGGAGGGCGCGTACGGAGCACTACACCGTTCCCAGGCCGTGTCCTTTCCGACCGTGAGGCAAGAAAAAGCCCGCATCACTGCGGGCTTTGCAAAATATCTGTCGCGAAAGCGGAGTCGAGCAAAAGGCTCTGATTAACAGTCAAGCATTCGGCGCAACCGAGCCATCCGGCCAAAGTGCACCTTGACTTCCACATTTCACGCCCAGCAACTCGGACCCACTACCAGCATTCGGCCACACTGCCTGCCGCTCCCTTGACTCCGACTTGATTGATCGACAGCGTCCCGCACTTGGTGTCCCGTGATGCCTGCACGCCTTGGGGCACGGCCTGCACGGTATAGGCCGTCGCGGTCGCGGCGCCCGACAACTGGACCGTGTAGTGGTCGGCGATGTCATTCATGCATTCCGTTTGCGGGAGTACGGCATTGAGATAGGTCATCTTGGTCGTGTAGTAGCGCTCCATGTAGTGCGCTGCCTCCATCGCACAAGCGCCCGCGGCCGCGCGCCGGGTCCTCGTGACGTAATCGGTGTAGCTGGGATAGGCGATCGCCGCCAGGATGGCGATGATCGCCACCACTATCATCAGTTCGATCAGGGTGAACCCTCGCATCTGTATCTTCATCGTGCTTGCGCCTTCGGTCTTCAATCGTTCGGTATGACTTCGCGCCAGTTGACGCGGCTGGGGGTGCCACCAGGGGGCGCCTTCAGCTTGGTACTGCCCGTGTTGCCTTCGCCACCATTCTCGATCGAGAACGCACCCGTGCCGACGGTGGCAAGTCCACTGGTCACGTTGGCCTCTGTCGGCATGCCTCCGGTCACGCCCACGCCGCCCAGGGTACCGGTATTCCCGTTCGCGTCCGTGACTGTGCCGCCGCTGCCAAAATAACCACCCGATCCCGATTCAGGACTGGTGCCCGTGAACAGGTTGATGGCATTCAGGAAACCGCTGCCGGTTGCGCCTGCGCAATCGCTGCCAGTGGCGGGGATCACGGAAGACAGGATCATCGCCGTGCCATAAATCGTGGGGGCCGAAATCACCCGCTCCGGCGTGTCCAGGTCGATGTACCAGCCCTTCTTGCCGGCATCCAGCACCGAATAATTCTCGAAGCCGCGGGCCGCCGCCCCCGCGATGGTGCCCTCGAACGGGATGGTACGTGCCTGCAGGTCACCGCGGCTGGCGATCGTGGCATTCTCGTCCTTGATGCCGTAGATGGACTGCACCTGCTGGGTGGCGACGCCAGGCATGTCGCTGCTTGAAATGAAGCGGCCGGTGCCGAAGCCCACGAAGACATTGCCGGCAGTGTCGCGACCCACGCCGATGCCGCCGGTGATGGGCTGCGAGGTGCCGCTGCTGTTCTTGGCCTGGAACAGCTTGACGGCAACCGTCGGCAGGACGGCGGTGCTGAAATCCCAGCGATACACATTGCCCTTCAGGTCGCCGCCGTAGACCACGTCCACCGTGCCGTCGGCATTCAAATCGGCCATGCCCAGCGACATCAGGCCATTGCCGCCGCCAGCATCCGCCACCAGCTCAGTCGGCGTGCCGACGATCGCGCCACCCGCACCAAGCTCATAAACGAACAGGGTGGACGAGCCGTTCGGGCTGTCGATGCCGTTGGGGACGAAGGCATAAGTCTTGCCTCCATTGCCCTTGCGAATGCGCACCGCGCCCAGCACGTAGCCCATGTTCGTGTTGGTGGTGCTGTCCTGGGTGGTGGTGTCCCACAGCACGTTACTCGTGCCCATTGATTTGGGGTTGGTCACGTCCAGCGCGAACACGCCCCGGCCGCCGCGGCCCAGCGCGCCTACCAGGATGTTCTTGCCGTTGCCTTGGGTGGCCCGGCCGATCACCTCGATCTGGCCATCCACGAAATAGCGGTGGTCATAGGACGTGGCGCTCAGGTTGGCCATGGCGGTGAAGTCGATGCCCTTGGGCACGTAGGAGAACAGCACCTCGCCGGTGTCGGTGTCGATGCCGTGCAGCATGCCGTCATTGGCTCCGACATAGACGGTCTTGGTGTCCTCCACGTAGGCGGGCGAGGAATCAACGATGTCGCCGATCGGCCAGGTGCGCTTGCGCAAGGTTCCGCCTGTCTGCCCCTGTTCCTTGGTCTGAGTGCCCTTCAGGTAGGCGATGTTGTCTGCCGACGTCACCGCATCGGCCAAGCCGGTGCGCGCCGTGAAATCGGTCGCGCCGACCATGGTGTTGTTGAAGAGCGAAGCCGTTCCGCCCTTCATCGTCAGCACGGTGCGGCTGGCGAAATTCGCGTTGACATTGGGGTAGAGATTGCCGGTATCGGTGACCCCGGGGAAGGTCTTGGATAGGATCCACTTCGGCTGGGTGGACACGCCCGACAGCGCGGCATTGAAGGGGCTGGTGACCATGTCACCAGTCCAGCTGCCGGAGGTGAAGCCGGCCACGAAAGTCAGCGTGGTGGTGTCGGTCTTGGTGGAGCTGGACGCGATGTTGGAGCCGGACGCGCTGCGCGAGTCGATGGCGGCCAGCGCATTGATCAGGGCCGAGGCGAACTTGTCGCTGTTGCTCGCCACCACGAACTTGCCGCGGCCATTGAGGGAGGCATGCCAGAGGTCGTCGATGCGCCTGGGGCCTTCCACATCGGGTGTCGTCGGATCCACGTTCCACGGCGACGGCGCGGGATTGTCGGGATTGAGCGTGCCTCGCAGGCCGATGGACACGCCAAAGGTCACCATGTGCTGCCAGTCGGCCGGATCCGCCGCACTGGTCAGGACGTTGTTGGCCATCTCGTTGTTGGTCAACGCGCTACGCAGGTCCGTGCTCCAGTACTTGTAGGCCACGTCGGCAAGGGTGTCCGAATAGGTATCCGGGTACTGCGGAGCGTTGCCATCGACATCTCTTGCTGTTGCGGCATCGGCATTACCCACCGCGGTATAGCCGGAATTATTGTTCCAGTAACCGTCAGTGGTGAGGATGGCGTAGTTCTGCCGGCAGGTCAGCAGATCCCCGTCGGAATCCTTCCAGGGGTCATCTGTCTGGTAATAGCGCGCCGTACGCTGCAAGGCGCCCTTGAGGGGAGTGCCGTCATCAGCAATTGCGCCTTGCAGCCGTGCATAGAAGTTACTGCGGTTGGTGCCCTTGAACAGGCCCCCATCGGTGCCATAAGGAATGGGATATGCGGGAACACTGCCTGTGGTGCCGATCGTGGTGCCAGTGGCATTCCGGTTCCAGATGGTGTCGAAACCCACCCGGTAGAGCTCGCCCAATCGCCCGAACGCCTCCGAGGCGCCGGCCTTGGCCATTTTGTTGCGTGTGCGGTGGTACTGGTACCAATTAGCGAAGTTTTTCAGCTCCGCCTGTTGCAGCGCGCTGGTGTTACCGCTGGGGGTCATATCAACCCAAGTTTCCTGCGTTGTCGCCCAGGCGATGTTGGAAATGTCTCTGTTACCCCTACCGGGATTACGTGCGTTAAATACGCGGATATAAACAGATGTCGCTGTGTTACCAGGGGTGATTGTCAGCGTCTTGGGATTGTCGTCACCGGTAACCGAACCGTAAGGACCGGTCGAGCAATTGCTTGAGCTGTATACAGACAGCTCTGCATACTGACTGCCGCTGATCATGATTGTCACCGGGACGCCTCCCGAAACAGCCACCGCAGTGCACGTGGACCAGTTCTGCGGCGCTATGTTGCCGGAAAACGTACCCGAATTAGAATTCACACCCGTTCGTTTCTGAACCACCCCGCCGCTGTAGCTGGTGGTCGAACTGGAACCAGTAATGCGGTACTTGTCGTAATTGCTGGCAACCGTGCCCGGGTTGGCCACCTTGGGCACGTAGAAGTACGTCTGCAACTCGTACGAACTGTTAATTAGGCTGATCTGGTTCGCAGTCGGACTGGTACCACTGCTGGCAACCGACTTGAAATCGGCTTGGGCAAGGCGCGCGTTCAAATCGGTGCTGGCTGTGCGCCAAGGGTTATAGGTCGTCGCGGGGTTGTAGTACAGCGAATTGTTCACGTACGAGCGATCCGTGACCGTGTCAGCGGTGCCGTTACTAGTGTCCGTGTCCGCCCACATCCACGAACGTTCCATCGAACCCGAATCGTCCAGGATCAGCATGATGTTCGGCGGGATGGCGTTGCCGCCCGTCAGCAGCGGATAGTTCGGGAACGACGTGGTGGCGGCATGCACCGGCAACCCGCCCAGTGTTGCCAATGCGGTAATGCCGACCACTGCCATGGTTTGCAGCAGGGTGGGCTTCCGGGACAGCAGAGCTTTCTTAGTCTTCATGATGCGCTCCATTAGCGCCGGTACAGCGACTGCAGGACCACCTCGGCGCCGTTGGGCGTCTTGGCGTAGGAGGTGATGCGATACACGTTCTGGGATGTGCCGTTGATGCAGGGCTTGGACATGTCGATACAGCTGCTGGTCGCGCCAAGCACGGCGGTTTTGCCGAAGTCCTCGATGATGTACCTGGGCCTGAGCGAAGTTTCCCCGATCGACACTTGGCTGCCGGTTTCGTAGCCGGCGTTGCCGTCATTCCAGAAGTCACCGACGGACTCCCACCCGGAAGCCTTTGCGCAGCGGCCCGCCGTGCAGCCGGACGCCGGGAAGGTGACGGTGCCATCGCGCGCGATGAGTTCCGCCTGGCGCAGGCCGGCTTCCGCCACCTGGAACGACATGCTGCGCGTGGCGATGTTGGCCGCCATGCGTTCCTGCATGATGCCCACGCGCAGGGAAACGATGCCCAGCAAGGTCAGGATAAGCAGCACTATCAGCACGACCAGCAGCGCCGCGCCCTGCTGATTGCCGCGTGGACTGCCGATGAAAGGAGTCGGCTTCATTGGATCTCCTGGTGGTTCCGGAGCAGGATGTAATCGTCCAGCGAACGGGTAAGGACGGCGTTGTCCGTTCCCTGGACATCGCCCTTCGTCAGCGCGCCGCGCGCCGCTTGGAAGGTGAGTTGCGCGTGCACCGCCGTGACCTGCTTCCACGCAGGCCCCGCGGCGGCAGCGACGTAATTGGACGCAGTGCCGACCTTGTAGGTGATCTGCATGCCGGTGACGCCTTCGGCGATTTCGGCGGGCGTTTCCGCCGTGGCACCGCCATTCATGACCACCTGCCGGTACAACGAGGTGCCGTTGCGCCCGTTGTTGGCCAGGTACCACTTCACGGCGAACGGCCTGACCACCTGGGTCGGGGAGCCGCTGGGCGGGTTCAGGCAATTGGGGTTGGCGCCGGTTGCCGGAGGCAGGAAGCAATAGCCTGTCTGGGCAGCCGTGCTCTTGTCGAAAGTCTCCTGGTCGATCTGGAACGGCTTCTCCAGGTTGCCGGGGTCGCCGCTGCCGGCGTTGTGCCCGATCTTGTCGCTGGCCACGTTGGTGGCCTGGAAGATGGCTCCGACCTCGGCATTGCAGACCATCACAATGTCGTCGGTCTCGATGTCGCCAACACTGGAAAGACCGAGCTCCGCGCTTGGTTCGGCGTTGCTGTCGACCATGAGCGAGGCGCCATTGGCCAGGCTCAGGGTGATATCGTCGGAGCCGCTGGGGCCGGTCGCGTCGTTGCCGGATAAACCATTGGCCCAGCTCGTGAAGTAGCTGCCGCCAGGCTTGGTGGTATCAAGCATGTTGACGATGTTGCGGGTGCAGGGGTTACCGCCCGCTTCGCGGATGTCGCGCGCCAGCATCTCGAATGCGATGCGCTGGTTTTCCTGGATGCGGTTGATGGAGGCGGTGGTCCCATAGACTTGGCGGTTCGACAGGAACAGGCTGCCGGCGGCGGCCACCACCAGCAGACCCAGCATCAGGGCGACCATTAATTCGATCAGCGAGAAACCACGTTGCGCGGCCTTCGTTGTGGCTGGCGAGTGCGTCATAGCTGGCTCGTGATGTCGATATCGGACGGGGTGGCGGTGCCGCCGGTGGTGCGCTCATCGCTCCACTGCACGCCCACGCTGCAGGTCATGGTGTCGGCAACGCAGACCACCTTGCCCTTGGCATCCGGCGCCACCGACGTCTTCAGTCCGTCCAGCCAGCCCATCAAGGTGCCGGCTTCGCCGGTGCCATCGCCCTCGGCATAGATATTGGTGTTGTAGGTGCCGATGTTGTCGCGATTGGCCCGGATGATGTCCATCATCGAATAGATCTGGATGGCGGCCTGGGTGCGGCTGGCGGAGCCGCCTGAGTTCTTCAGGGCCACGGCCTGCAGGGCCGCGAGGCCCAACACCCCAACAGCCAGGATCAGCACGGATATCATCACCTCGATCAGGCTGAAGCCCTGCTGGGATTTGCTTGCCATGGACGGCGTGCGCCTGTTGGTCATGTCAGTTGTCTCCCGGACCGGTGCAGGCAGCGGTGGCTACGCGCCGGGCGGTGCTGACCCGCCCAGCGCTCGCACTGACATCGATGCTGTTGTCGCCAGACAGATTATTCACGCACAGACCCAAGGAGCCGCTGGTTTTTGTTCCCACGGCGGAAAACCCGATCGGCGTAAATGTGAACTTATTGCTGCCGTCCGAAAGATTGGCGCTGGCCTTGACCACGACGGACGGAGGCAGGGTGGTGTCTCGCAGTACCGTGCTGGCGCCATTCTTGGTCATCAGGGCAATCCAGCGGTTACCCAGCGACGCTGCGCAGCTGGCACCATCGGTGCTGGGGCACACCGAGACGCTAGCGCGATTGCTGACGGCGGCGGTGCGCGCGGTCTGCAGCAGGGCCACCATCTCGTTGGCCGACGCGTTCAGCCGGTTGCTGCGCACCAGATTCGTGAAACTCGGCATGGCCACCACCGCGACGATGGCGAGGATCGCCACGGTGATCATCAGCTCGACCAAGGTGAACCCCGGCATGGTGGAAAGTCCCGCGATTGTTCGGCTGCGCTGTAGCATGACACCCCCCGGAATTCGGCAATCGAACCTTAACGGACCCCTGCAGTGGCCACCATCTGCGTCCGACGGGCGGACGGTTGCTGGGGGCGTGCGGTGCTTTCCTGAGCATTACCCGATCCCCCCACCCGCGATAACCCGCCCGAAATGGAAAAATCATGAAGTGCCTATGATCGCAAGAGGAACACCACGCAATTTCTGGGAATCGGCATGCCTGACCACCACCAACCCCTCGACACCCTGTTCCGCCCGTCCGCGCTGATCATCGTGGTGCTGTCTGGCGAGGCGCTCGCGCTGATGCTTGCACTGGCATCGGGGCAGGCAGGCGCGCGGATGCTGCAATTCGGGCTGGCATCGTTGGGCATCCAATGGATCGCGGTGGGCACGCTGTGCATGCTGTACCTATTGCGCCGCCCGCTATCGCACCTGCCGCCCTCCGTGCTGGCTTGGGCCTGCCTAGGCCTACTGCTGACGATGACGCTGCTGGTGGCGTCGGCGGCGTGGGCACTGCTCGACCTGGGTACGGAGCCCGAACAGGGCGCCCTGCCCTTCATGCTGCGCATGCTGGGCATCGCCCTGGTGGTGGGCCTGCTGGCGCTGCTGGCGTTCCAGAACTATTCCGAGGCCACGCGGCTGGCAGTGCGCACCAAGCAACTGGAACTGGAATCGCTGCGCGCGCGGGTGCGTCCGCATTTTCTGTTCAACACCTTGAACAGCGGGGTGGCGCTGGTCCGCCAGCAGCCGGAGCAGGCGGAGCGGTTGCTGCTGGGGTTATCGGATCTATTCCGTGCGGCGTTGGCCAATCCGCACGACATTGAACTTGCTGAGGAGCTTGCGTTGACGCAACGCTACGTGGAGATCGAGGCGATCCGATTTGGTCCGAGGCTGCAAACGACCTGGGACCTGCCCGAGCCGCTTCCTTCCGTGAAGGTGCCTGCACTGTCGATCCAGCCATTGGTCGAGAATGCGGTACGACATGGCATCGAGCGGTTGCCCGAGGGTGGCAGGATCGACATCGCCGTGGCGGTGCGCGACAACGCGGCGGTGGTGACGATCCGCAACCGGATTCCCGCGGGTGACCTCGATGGCACGGCACGGCACGGCTATTCCATCGGAATCAAAGCGACGCAGGCCCGCCTGCAGGCCAGCACCGGGGGGCGAGGCAGCTTGGTGTCGTCACAACGCGATGGTTATTACGTGGTCGAGATGAGACTGCCGTTGTAGGTAGACGGCCTTTATCGAGGAGCGCGATTTTCGGCTGTCGGAGGGCAGGAACGTCGCGTAGGTGCGAATGACGTGTCGGGAAAGCTTTGCCGCGGTCGGGTGCGCTCTTGCGTGAACGTCGTCGCGTCGTTTTGGTGAGAGGGTTCCGACACGTGGAGATGTTTTGGACGTCGGGGGTGTAACCACGACCTACGCAATCGACTGCGCCGATCAGGCGCGCACCCGATAGCAGGGCTTGTACTCTCCTGCAATTTTCATGCGTCGCTGTTCAACGAAAGCACGTAATAGCGAGTCGAGGGCTCTCATCATGTCCGCATCTCCGTGAATCTCGAACGGCCCATACTGCTCGATGCGCCGCATGCCGTCTTCCTTCACATTGCCGGCAACGATGCCCGAGAACGCACGGCGTAAATCCGCGGCCAGCGCATGCGCGGGCCGGCCGTGGTGCAAGTCCAATGCGGCCATAGCTTCATGCGAAGGGACGAAAGGCTGCTGGTATTCCAGCGGCACGTCGATGGCCCAGTTGAAGAAGAACGAATCTTTGTGCGCAATGCGGTACTCGCGCACGCGCTTAATGCCTGCGGTCATCTTCTTGGCGACCGCGACCGGATCGCCGGTAATGATCTCGTAACGCGCCGCTGCCGCATCGCCCAGCGTCAGGCGGATGAACTTGTCGATCTGCTCGAAATACGGCGCTGCGATCGTTGGACCGGTCAGGATCAGCGGGAACGGCAGGCCGGCGTTCTCCTCGCGCAGAAGTATGCCGAGCAGATAGAGGATTTCCTCAGCGGTGCCCACACCGCCAGGAAACACCAGAATTCCGTGGCCGACGCGCACGAACGCTTCGAGGCGCTTCTCGATGTCCGGCATGATCACCAGGTGATTGACGATGGGGTTCGGCGACTCCGCGGCGATGATGCCCGGCTCGGTGATGCCTATGTATCGCGTAGTGCGGCGGCGTTGTTTGGCGTGGGCGATGGTGGCGCCTTTCATCGGACCCTTCATCGCGCCGGGACCGCAACCTGTGCAGATATCCAGCCCGCGCAGGCCCAACTCGTAACCTACCTGTTTGGTGTAGATGTATTCGTCGCGCGAGATGGAATGGCCACCCCAGCACACCACCAGATTGGGATCGGCCGGCTTGAGGATGCGAGCATTACGCAGCAGACCGAACACGGCGTTGGTGATGCCGACGGAGGATTCCAGCTCCCCGTCGTGTTCCGGACCCAACTCAATGGCGGTATAGGCCAGGTCGCGCACGACCGCGAACAACAATTCGGCAACGCCGCGGATGATCTCACCATCCACGAACGCCATGGCCGGCGCATTGACCAGGTCGATGCGTACGCCGCGGTCCTGCTGCAGCACCTGGATGTCGAAATCCGGATATAGATCGCGCGCCGCGCGCGGATCGTCCGACGCGCTGCCGCTGGTCAGTACCGCCAGCGCGCAACGCCGCAACAGCTCGTGCATGCCGCCGCTCGATGCGTCGCGCAGCCGCGCCACTTCCACGCGGGACAGCACATCCAGACCGCCGCGCGGGTAGATCCGCGCGTCCTGTACCGGCAACGCCCTCGGTGCCGTTTCGCTCATGCTCGTATCCATGCTTGTCTCTTATATAGGGCCGGAACTGTAGCGTAGTCGGCCACACAAAAGAAAACGGCCGGATAAACCGGCCGTTTCCCGACATGCATATCGGCAATCAGAACTCGTACTTGAAGCTCACCTGCGCCGACCACTGCGAAATGCCGTTGGTCTGGCTATCGGCGTTGGTCGGGATGCCCAGCGCGGTGGCCTGGCCGAACTCCGTGCCGCTGCGGTAACCGTAGACGTAGTGGCCCTGGTACACGCCGATCAGGCTGGCAACCGGATTGTTGGCGTTAAAGCCATAGTCGATGATGTGGCCCCAATCCTTATTGAGCAAGTTGCCGACGTTCTGGATATCGATCCAGATCTTGGACTTGTGGCCCTTCATGAAGCCAGGCAGCTCCTGGCTGATGCGAATATCGAAGGTATTGACGAAACCGGAAGTGAAGCCGTTCTCAGGCGCATACCTGCCCTTGTAGTGGCTCAGGTCTTCCTGAGTCCCCAGCCAGTTCCAGAACGCCTGCTCCATCGCTGCGTTCGGAGTGAACGCGCCGGTGGCGCTGAGGCTGCCGAACAGCACGTCGCCCGGGCCGGAAGGCACATAGAACAAGTCGTTGAACGTGCGGTTATCGCCGTTGGCATCGCCCGTAAAGATGTAGCTGTACGGACGGCCGCTGCGGCCTTCGTAAAACAGGCCGACCTGGGTCGCGTGATCGCCGAAGAACTTGTGCGACCAGTTCAACGCACCGCTGAAGCGGTCCTTGATCTCATAGCGGGCGGTGGAGCTGGTGGGCTCGTTGATGCTGAAGCCCAGCTGCGAGCCGTAACCCGAACCGGCGGTCGAGCTGGTTAGCGCGGACACTTCCTCGGCGTTGGTGCGGGTGTAACCCAGGCTCCACGACCAGTCGCTTTCGGTGGAGAACGGCTTGCTCAGCGAGACCGTCAGCTGCTGACCCTTGCCCTTGTTGGTGTTCTCCAGCAGGTAGACATCACCGAAGTAGGCGTTGCGGCCGAAGCGCGCGCCATTGGCGGGAATGCCGCCGGTGGTGGCGGTGTTTCCGAACGGCCTGGGGCTAGCCGGATTCCAATACAGCACACGGCCGTCAGGACCGATGTAGCCGGGGCCTACGTTGAGCGTGCGGTAGAACAGGCCGTTCTCGACGTCGGTCAGCAACAGTTCGGCCGACGCGACGATGCCGTGCCACGGCGTCTCCACATCGATCGCCAGGTTGGCCTTCCACACCGACGGCAGCTCGAAGTCGGGGCTGATCGCGTTGACGTTGCGGACACCCGTGCCGCCGGGCGGGATCGACGGGTTCAGGCCATCGGCAGTAAAGGGAACCGTCAACGGGGTGGTGATGTTCTGGTACGAGACGTAGTTCATGCCCGTGCTGCTGTAGGCATTGCCCACCCACACCTGCGGAGCGTCGCCCTGAAACAGGCCGATGCCGCCGCGCAGCTGGGCCGGACGGGCCCAGTCGAACGTGTAGTTGAAGCCGAAGCGCGGCTGGATGATGTAGTCGCCGTTATAGGTGCGCGAGTTGTCCACACCAAAGCCACCGGTGTAGCCGGCACCGCACGCGGCGTTCGCGGTCCCCGGGGCCGCAGCGAAGCAGGCGTTGTACGGAGGAGCCGGGCTGGCCGTCGGCTTGTCGGCGCGCACGCCGAAGGTCAGCGTCAGGTTCGAAGTGACGTACCAGGTGTCCTGCACGAACAGACCCAGGCTCTTGTTCTTATAGCGAGCCGCGATGGCGTCCGGATCGGTCGGATTGGTCTGCAGGTCGTAGTCGAAGTACTGGCCATTCAGCAGCCTGCTGAAATCCGACACGCCGGCCACGGTGGGGACGTAGAAGCTGTAGTTGCCCCAGGAATCCTGCAGGAAGAAGTTGTAGATCTCGTTCTCGCTGTATTCCGCGCCGAACTTGATGTCGTGGTCGCCCAGGGTCCAGGTGGCCGCGCCGAAGTAGCTCCAGGTCTCGGTCAACAGGGAGTTGCCCGGCGAGCTGCGCTCGGTGCCCAGACGGATCGCGTCCAGGTTGGCGAAGCTATTGTTGTTGGTGCCGATCGGACTGTCGTTGCCGTTGCCGGTGACACCGTCGTCGAAATAGACCTGGATGGTCGGCGCGGTGGTCGGATTGACGCGGATGGCCGAGTAGTCGCGGTACGACACTTTGAACTCGGTGGAGAAGGTATCGGTCCAGTCACTGAACAGCTGGCCGACGTAGCTTTCCACGGTCTTGGCGTGATTGAACCAATTCGAGCTCAGCGACAGCACGCTCGCCGTTGACGCCTCGGGGCGCACGCGGGTCTGATCCAGCTTGCTGTAGCGCAGGCTGGCGCGATGATTGTCGCTGATGTTCCAGTCGAGCTTCAGCGCATACTCCTCCAGCTCGGTGTTGCCGGCTCCGCTCAAGTCGCCCGGTTCGAAGCCCCAGACGTCGCGCGCGATGCGCTGCACTTCGGCCAGATCCGCCACGTCGAAATCGGCGCCGCCGGAGGCCAGCGGGTTGGTGCCCTGGCTCTTGCCGGCCGGGCCGATATTGGTCTGCTTGAACTTCTCGTAGTTGGCGAAGAAGAACAGCTTGTCCTTGACGATCGGACCGCCGAAAGTCACACCCCAGGTCTTCTCGTCGTCGTACTCGTCGAACGGCAGGTCGGTCACGTTCAACGTGCTACCGGCGATGCGGGCCGGATAGTCGCCGAACCAGTCGCCGTCGCGGTAGGTGCCGTAGACCGAACCATGGAACTCGTTGGTGCCGGATTTGGTCACCGCATTGACGTTGGCGCCAGCAGCGCCGGACATGGTTACGTCATAGTTGGACAGGTTGATGTCGATGGCCTCGATGGCCTCCATCGACACCGGCTGACGCATGGTCGGCATGTTGTTGCCTTCCAGGCCGAAGCTATCGCTGGCCGAAACGCCGTCGATGGTGATCTTGTTGAAGCGCGGGTTCTGGCCGCCGGCGCTGATGCTGCCCGAGGCGCGGTCGGTGAAAGCCACGCGCGGGTCGAGGCGCATGTAATCCTGGATGTTGCCGTTCATCGAGGGCAGCGCTTCGATGGTGCGCTGGTCGACGCTGGTGCCCGAACCCATCTTGGTCGCGCTGAACACTTCCGAGCCGCCGGCGATGCCGACTGCCGTGACGGTTTCCAGCGTGGTCACGTCGCCGCCGGCGAGGGCGGCATCGACGGTGCTGATCTGGTTCAGGGTGAGATAGATGTTCTCTTCCGTATCGGCGCCCGCACCCGCCTTGACCACGCTGATGGTGTAGGGGCCGCCGACGCGCAGACCGCGTGCGTTGTAGCGACCGTTTGCGTCGGTGGTGGCGCGGCTAACCGTTCCCGATTCCACGTGGGTGATGGTGACTTCGGCACCCGCGACAGGAGCGCCATCGGCACCGGTCACCAAGCCGCCGACACCCGAAGATGTGCTTTGCGCGAAAGAAGGCGCCGCGGAGAGCGCGACCACTAGGCCAAGAGCAATCTTGGACATCCGGAAACGGGATTGATTCATTTGATAAGCCTCGGATACGAGTTAGGCGATGGCGGTAAAAAGCAAAAGCTGGCGCGATCCCAAGTGGAATCACTAGCGCTGGATGAAGCCCCTGACCCCGTGAACTGCGTCACCGGGTTAACAACAGATTAACACGATAGACAGCCGGTATTACCGTGTTATGACAAGTTTTTGCACCGCACCATAACGACCCAATCGCCTTTGCTGAAGCGACTAAATGTTGGGCGGCGAGAGTTTCAGATAAGTCCCTATTCCGTCTAGGAACATCTGTACCGAGATGGCCACCAGCAGCATGCCCATGAGCCTTTCCAGCGCGATCAGGGCGCTGCGGCCCAGCCATTTGTAAAGGAGGGTCGCGGAAAACAGGATGGCGGCGGTGGCGCCCCAGGCGACCATCAGGGCCAGGCTCCAATCCCAGAGCCGGCCGGGTTCGTTGCTGCCCATCAACATCACCGCGGCCATGCCCGAAGGGCCAGCCACCAGCGGAATGGCCAGCGGCACGATGAAAGGTTCGCCGCCGGGCAGCTCGCCCATCAACCCTTCCGGCCGCGGGAAAATCATGCGGATGCCGATCAGGAACAGCACAATGCCGCCGGCGATCTGCACCGATTCCTGCCGCAGGTGCATCAATTCCAGTGCGTATTTCCCGCCCCAGAGAAATCCCATGAGGACCGCCAGCGCGATCAATAGCTCACGCGCCAGCACGATGCGCTGACGCTTGGGCGCCAGCGGTTTCAGCACGCTGAGGAATACCGGGATGTTGCCCAGCGGATCCAGGATCAGGAACAGAAGCAGCGCGGCCGACAGGATGGTCACGCGCGAACGCTCCAGATTTCACCGCGGTGGGCAGCACCGGCAGATGACAGCAAGGTGACACAGGCGTCGGCATAGTCGGCCGGGTCGCGCGCCTGCGCATCTTCGTCCTCGGCATAGGCCTTGGCGCGTAGGGAAGTGCGCATGGGGCCGGGCTGCAAGGCTGCGACTCTGACGCTGGAGTTCGCAAGTTCCGCATGCAACATGCCCACCATGGCGCTCAGGCCATGTTGAGCCAACCCGTAGCCGCCCCAATACGCCTGCCCTACGCGGCTCATGTCGTCCAGCGCGAACACCAGCGCGGCATCCGGAGCCTGCTTGAGCAACGGCAGGCACGCTTGCGACAGCCACCAGGGCGCGGTGAGATTGACGTGCACGGCGCGGGCGAAATTGGCCGGGTCCGTATGCTCCAACGGGGTGAGTCCGCGGAATTCGGCGGCGCAATGCAGCACGCCGTCCAGCCGGCCCAGTTCACGCTGCAGGCGGTCCGCCATTTCGGCGTAGTCGTCCGGAGCGGCGCCTTCCAGATCCAGCGGATAAAGCAAAGGCTCGGGCCCCAGCTTCGCGCACGCATCGTAGACACGGTTCAATTTGGGCGGCTTGCGCCCCAGCAGGACCACGGTGGCGCCCGCGCCCGCGCAGGCCTGCGCCGCGGCGCTGCCCAAGCCGCCTTGCGCACCGCTGATCAGCACCACCCGTCCGTGCAGCGCGCCTGTTTTGCGGGTCGGAAGAGCAAGCAGACTCACTCCGCCGCAGCCTCCGAAACGATGCGCTGCAATTCACCTGACTCGAACAATTCCAGGGTGATGTCGCAACCGCCGATCAGCTCGCCATGGATGAAGAGCTGAGGGAAGGTCGGCCAATTGGAGAAACGCGGCAGATTAGCGCGGATCTCGGGCTCTTCCAGCACGTTGACCGTATGCACTTCGCCGGCACCGGCGCTCTTGAGCGCATGCATCGCTCGGCTGGAGAAGCCGCACATCGGGAACTGCGGTGTGCCTTTCATAAAAAGGACGATGGGGTGGGCCTCGACTTCGGCCTGGATGCGTTCCATCACCGGCATGGTGTTTTCTCCTGCGTTGACGGCCTGCAAACCGTGGTCGGGTAAACTCCCATTGTAAGCCTTCGCACGGCCCCGCCGCTGCGTCGAACCCTCCACGTCCGCCCCGCCTAGCACAGCAAAGGAAAAGCCATGGCCATCGAACTTCCCCCGCTTCCCTACGACCGCACCGCGCTTGAGCCGCATATTTCCGGCGAGACCATCGACTTCCACTACGGCAAGCACCACAAGACCTATGTGGACAACCTCAACAAGCTGATCGAGGGCACCGAGTTCGCCAACCTGCCGCTGGAGGACATCATCCGCAAGTCGCAGGGCGGCATGTTCAACAACGCCGCGCAGATTTGGAACCACACCTTCTACTGGAACGGCCTGAAGTCGGCTTCGGAAGGTGGCGGCGGCGAGCCGACTGGCAAGGTGGCCGAACTGATCAACCAGGCCTTCGGCGATTTCGCCAAGTTCAAGGAAGAGTTCACCAAGACCGCCATCGGCACCTTCGGTTCGGGCTGGGGCTGGCTGGTGCAGCGCCCGGACGGCTCGCTGGCCCTGGTCAGCACTTCTAACGCCGCCACCCCGCTGACCGGCGACGACACCCCGCTGCTGACCATCGACGTGTGGGAACACGCGTACTACATCGACTACCGCAATGCGCGACCGAAGTATGTCGAGTCGTTCTGGGCGCTGGTCAATTGGGACTTCGTGGCCGCCAATCTGCGCTGATCCTGACGCAGGGGAAAGTCCATGCACTGAAGGCCGGGATACTCCCGGCCTTTTTTGTAGCATCTCGTTCGGAGCGTTTCACACTTTGTTCCAAAACCTCAACGCAAACCCAATGCGGGCTTGCTGATCGTCAACGCGATGCCGCTTTTGCCGGTTCATTGTCGCGCAGTCCACCCAACAGGAGCGCGCAATGAAGACTTCCCGATGGCTCATCGTTTCCACGCTGATGGCAGCCGCTTTGTTCAGCGGCGATGCGCTGGCCCGCAAGCACGACCGCGACAACAACCCGCCCGGCCCTGCGGGTGGCCGCGGCACTAACTGGGAGAATCCTCCCGGATGGAAAGGCGGTCCCGGCGCTTCGCCCGACTATCGCTACTACCGCTACCACGGCCAGCGCTACAAGTTCGTCTTGAAGAACGGCTACTACTACAACGCCGGCTATGGCTATTGGCATCCGCGATACGGTTTGTGGAATCAGGCGCGCCGCTGCTGGCTGGATTTCGACAACAATCCGCCCGGACCGCGCGGCGGCCGCGGAACCAATTGGGAAAATCCGCCAGGTTGGCGGGGTGGTCCGGGGGCGTCGCCGGATCGGTTCGGTCGTTGCCGTTGAACGAAAGGCGACGAACCGTTTTTCGCGCAACAGCTTGTCGTAGGTCGGCCCTACGCGGCCGACGCGCGTGACGATAGGAAACGCTGTGTGCGTCGGGGGCATAGCACACCGGCCTACGATTCGGCGGCTTTTTAGGTCGGAATTATTCGGGCTTCGCCGTACCCTCACCCCAACCCCTCTCCCGATGGGAGAGGGGCTTTAGTCGGCGAGTCGGCCGACGGGCGAGGCGACCTGCGATTCACGGCCGAGCGTCGCGCCCACGCGCTGCAACGCCTCGGCCAGCGCAATCGCGGAGTCTTCGCGCAAGGTTGTGTGCCCCACCTTGCGCCCGCTGCGCGGCAACTTACCGTAGTCGTGCCAGTGGCCAGCGGGTTCGGCCAACACGACATTGCGATCAGGCAGCTCGCCGATCCAGTTGAGCATGCACGCATGACCGAGCATGCGCGTGTCGCCGAGCGGCAGACCGAGCACGGCACGCAGATGGTTCTCGAACTGCGAAGTCTCCGCGCCTTCGATGGTCCAATGCCCGGAGTTATGCACGCGCGGCGCCATTTCATTGGCCAGCCATTGCCCGTCTTTGCAGAATAGTTCGAGCGCGAACACTCCCACGTAATCCAACGCTTCAGCCAGTTGATTGGCGTAACCGTAAGCGAGCTGCGCGAGTCCGTCGTCGATGGTGGCCGGCGCCAGGCTGGCGGACAACACCCCGTCCACATGCCAATTCTCGGTCAAAGGCCAGGTGCGGAATTCGCCGTCGCGGCCGCGTACGGCCACCACCGACAACTCGCGTTGGAAGGGGATGAAGGCTTCGACGATCAGTCCCACCGCTTCTGCCTGCGCGTCCGCCTGCGCACCCAGCGCCTGCCAGGCCGCCTCGATGTCGCCTGCCGACTTGATGCGGAACTGGCCCTTGCCGTCATAGCCCAAGCGCCGCGTCTTGAGGATGCATGGGCCGCCGATACGCGAGACTTCCTCCTCCAATCCGTCGCGCGTGGACACCGCGGCGTATTCGCCGACCGGGATGCCCAGGCTACGGAACAGATTCTTTTCCACCAGCCGATCCTGGGCCACGGAGAGCGCGCGCGGATTGGGGAACACCGGCACGCGCGTCGCCAGCCATTCGGCGCTTTCCGCCGGCACATTCTCGAAGTCGAAAGTGGCCACATCCACCCTGGAGGCGAATTCGGCCAATGCCGCTTCATCGCGGTAGTCGCCCACCAGCAGCGGTGCGAATTGGCCCGCGCAGGCGTCCGCTTCGGTATCCATGACCAGGAAGCGCAGGCCCAGCGGCGCGCCGGAAAGTGCGAGCATGCGGGCCAGTTGCCCGCCTCCCAGTATTCCGACGGTGGTCATTACGCCGACGGTCCGGAACTTGAGACGGGAAGCCGCGGATCATCGTTCGCGGTTACTTCATCGCTCTGCCTGCTGCGGAACGCCTCCAGCGCATTGGCGATGTCGGGGTACTGCGGCGCCAGCAACGCAGCCGCGAACAAAGCGGCGTTGGAGGCCCCAGCATTGCCGATCGCGAAGGTGGCCACGGGAATGCCCGCCGGCATTTGCACAATCGATAGCAGTGAATCCATTCCATTGAGCGCCTTCGACTGCACCGGCACGCCCAGCACCGGAACCGCGGTCTTGGCTGCCAGCATGCCCGGCAAATGCGCTGCGCCGCCGGCGCCCGCCACTATCGCGCGCAACCCACGCGACGCCGCTGCCTCGGCATACGAAAACAGCACGTCGGGCGTGCGGTGCGCGGAAACCACTTTCACTTCATAAGGCACGCCCAGCGCATCGAGTTTCTGCGCGGCATGCTGCATGGTTTCCCAGTCGGAACGGGAGCCCATCACTATGCCGACCAACGGGCTGGGAACTGTGGCGGTCATGCCGTCCTCTCAGAAGTAGTGAAACAGGCGTTCACTGCCTGCGGTCGCAAAGGCTTATTCTAGGGCATCTTCCCGCTTGACTACGGACGAATGGACCGCAAATTGCTCGATATCCTGTGCTGCCCCACCACGCGCCAGTCGCTGGCCCTGCTCGACTCGCAAGCCCTGGAAGCGTTGAACCGTGCCATCGGCGCCGGAGGGGTCAAGCGCGCCGACGACACCGTGCAAACCGAGCCGCTGCGCGAAGCCTTGCTGACCCGCGACCGCAAGACGGTCTACCGCGTCGACGACGGCATTCCGGTGCTGCTGGCCGAGGAAGCCATCGCCACCGCGCAGATCGAAGGCTTCCCCGCCTGATGCCGCAGGATTTCTCTCCGCCGCCGGCAGAGGTCATTGCCGAGGACGTAGCGCGCGCACTGGCCGAAGACCTGGGCAGCGGCGACGTGACCGCTGCGCTGCTGCCGGACGTGGCCGACATCGCCTATCTGTTGTGCAAGGAAGAGGCCGTGGTCTCGGGACGCCCTTGGTTCGATGCCTGCCATCGTGCGCTGGACTCTGAAGTAGCGATCGAATGGCGCGTGCAGGAAGGCGAACGCGTCCATGCCGGCACTGTGCTGGCCACCCTGTCCGGCCGCGCTCGCGCGTTGGTCAGTGGCGAGCGCGCGAGCCTGAATTTCATGCAGACCCTCTCCGGCACGGCGACCACGACGGCGGCTTACGTAGCGGCGGTACGCGGCACGCGGGCGAAGATCCTGGATACGCGCAAGACGCTTCCCGGCCTGCGCCTTGCCCAGAAATACGCGGTGCGCTGCGGAGGCGGCAGCAACCATCGCATTGGCCTGTTCGACACGGTGATGCTGAAGGAAAACCACATCCGCGCCGCGGGCTCGCTGACTGCGGCAGTGCGGGCCGCGCGCGTGGCGCAACCGGCGTTGCCGTTGGTGGTGGAAGTCGAAAACCTGGCGCAGCTTGAGGAAGCGCTGGAGGCGGGCTGCGACCGCATCCTGATCGACGACTTCGATGCCGCCACGCGCCGCGAAGCGGTACGCATCGCCGACGGCAGAATACCGCTGGAGGTCTCCGGCGGTGTCAGCCTGGAAACGGTGCGGAGCATCGCCGAGGACGGCGTGGATTGCATTTCCGTCGGTGGACTGACCAAGCACGTCCATGCCATCGACCTATCGTTGAAACTCGGCCCTGCGCCGCGCTGATCGCCCGTGCCTTCACTCATCCTGCTGATGATCGCCGGCGCCGCCGTTTTCACTTATTGGAATGCGGCGCGTGCCGCTGCGGAACACGCCAAACAACTGGGCCGCGATGCGTGCGCCGCGGCGCAAGTCATGTGGCTGGACGAGTCCGTGCACGCAGCGGGGATAAGAGTGCGCCGTAACGAGAACGGGCGCCTGGGCTTCGAGCGCAGTTTCCGCTTCGAGTATTCCTACGATGGCGTCGACCGCCATATCGGCAGGATGGTATTACGCGGCGAGAAACTGGTGTCGTTCATCGGACCGGCGAAACCCTCGGCCACGCCGATCAATCTACATTGATCGCGACCGCAGGAGCGTTACTTCACCACGCGTAGATGCGGACGCTTGCCAGCCGCCGGCGCGTCTTCGGCCGGAGTCGTCGGCGAAGGCGGTTCATCGTCGCCCTCAGGACCAGTCGCCCCTGCGATGTCGTCCGGCAAGGCCATGCCCTGCCCGGTTTCGCGCGCATAGATGGCCAGCACCGCCGAAATAGGCACCAGCACCGGATAACTGACGCCACCGAAGCGCGCGCTGAAGCTGACCGAACTGTTGTCTATCTGCAGCCGAACCACCGCGCGCTCGGCGATGTTCAATACCACCTTGCCTTCCTTGACCGCGCTGGGTGGAACCTGCACGCCCGGCTGGGTCGCGTCGACCAACAGATGCGGGGTCATGTCGTTGTCGGCAATCCACTGGGACAACGCTCGCAACAGGTACGGGCGATGGCTGGTCATACGCGGTGTTTCATCGGTCATGCGAATACTCTAGCGCGCCGGAAGCGTACGGGACCTGACGCGCAGAAGCTTACGCCGGAATCTCGCGCAGGCGTTTTTCCTGGTCGGTCAGGCTGCGTAGGAATCCCGGATTACGGAAGATCCGGTTGCCGTAATCCTCGATGGACTTGCCGTCCTTGGGCAGCGGGATGTCCAGCGACGGCAGGCGCCAGATGATCGGCGCCATGGCGCAGTCGGCCAGGCTCATTTCCGGATTGAGGAAGAATTTGCTGGCCTTGAACAGCGGCACCGACGCGGTGAGCAGTTCCTTCAGACGCTTGCGGCCGGCCTCGGCCTGGGCCTTGTTGCCCAGTTGGATGGCCTGCACTTGCGGCACCCAGTCGTGCTCGATGCGCAGCATGGCCAGACGCAGGCGCGCACGGGAAAGCGGGTCCACCGGCATCAGCGGCGGATGCGGATAGCGTTCGTCCAGGTATTCGCTGACCACCGAGGCGGCGTACAGCACCAGATCGCGCTCCACCAGGGTGGGCACGGAATGGTAGGGGTTGAGGTCGATCAGATCTTCGGGCGGGTTCTGCGCGTCCACCGGGACCAGGTCGTAGGTCACGCCTTTGGCGGCCAGCACCAACCGCACGCGGTGGCACAGCACGTCATCGGTGGAAGAAAACAACGTCAAGGTATTTCGCATACGCGGACTCGCAGCCATCAGGCTCTCCGACGACCGGAACCGCCGGTCGCATCGACGCCGCCAGCCCTCTGCTGACAGTCGCCACGGCCCCGAGTACGTATTTCTCCGCCAGGCCTGCTCTCCGGCCTGCCCCGTGACCCGCGCGGACAAGCGCGGGCCGGCGGAAAAATACGCTTAGTGCACGTCTTTCCAGTATTCCTGCTTGAGCAGGAAGGCCAGGAAGGTGAGCGCCACCAGGAACAAGACCACCCACACGCCCATGCTCTGGCGTTTGAGGGCGGCAGGTTCGCCGGCGTACTCGAGGAAGTTGGTGATGTCGCGCGCGGTCTGGTCGAACTGGGCCGCGGTCTGCGTGCCCGGCTGAGTCACCTTCAATGCCTCGACATGGCGCTCGCCGATGGCGTCCGGCTTGCTCATTTCGGCATGCTGCAGGCCTTGCATCCGCCACAGCGGATTGGGCATGGACGCATTCGGGAACAGCTTGTTATTCCAGCCCAGCGGACGGCTTTCGTCCAGGTAGAACGACTTCAGATAGGTATAAATCCAGTCGCTGCCGCGGACCCGCGCAATCAGGCTCAGGTCGGGCGGCATCTTGCCGAACCACTTGGTGGCCGGGTCGTGCGGCATCGATACCTTGATCTGCTCGCCGAACTTGGCGCCGGTGAAGTTGAGGTTGGTCATCACCTCTTCTTCGCTCAGCCCCAGGTCTTCGGCCATGCGCGAATAGCGCAGGTATTTGAGCGAGTGGCAGCCGGAGCAGTAGTTCATGTACAGCTGCGCGCCACGCTGCAGCGAAGCGCGATCGCTGAGGTCGTTGCCGGCCTGCAGGGTGTTGCCGCCTTCGGAAGCGAACACCGACAGCGATAGCAACAGTCCACCGGTGAACACGGCCAGACGCGATGCGAGATTCCGCGGAAAAAACAGGTTGGAGAACGGGTTCTTAGTCATGCGTCGTCACCCGTTCCGGCACTGGCTTGGTCTTGTCTAGCTTGGTCCATAGCGGCATGGTGATGAAGAAAGCGAAATAGAGGAAGGTCAGCACGCGGCCGATGATGGTCTCGACCGGATCGGTACCCGGACCGGCGCCGATCTTGCCCAGCCATACGAAGCAGATGGCGAGCACGCCCAGAGCGACTTTGGAAATCCAGCCGCGGTAGCGCACCGACTTCACCTTGGCTCTATCCAGCCAGGGCACGAAGAACAGCACCGCGATCGCCGCGAACATCACCAGCACGCCGCTCAGCTTGTGAGGAATGACCCGCAACATCGCGTAGTACGGGGTGTAGTACCAGACCGGCTTGATGTGTTCCGGCGTGACCAAACGGTTGGCCTCGGTGAAATTGTCGTGCTCCAGGAACCAGCCGCCGAACGCCGGTGCGAAGAAGATGATGAACGCGGCGATGATCAGCAGGAAGCCCACGCCGACCAGGTCCTTGACCGTGTAGTACGGATGGAACGGGATTCCGTCGGCCGGCTTGGTCGCATCCCAGCGGTTGCCCTTGGGGCCGTACTTGATGTCGACGCCATCGGGATTGTTGGAACCCACTTCATGCAACGCGCCCAGGTGCAGCACCACCAGCAGCAGCAGCACCAGTGGCAACGCGATCACGTGCAGGGCGAAGAAGCGGTTGAGGGTGGCGTCGCCGGGCAGGTAATCGCCCATGATCCATTCGGTCAGGCCGTTGCCGATCACCGGAATCGCGCCGAACAGCGAGATGATGACCTTGGCGCCCCAGAACGACATCTGGCCCCACGGCAGCACGTAGCCCATGAAGGCTTCGGCCATCAGCACCAGATAGATCAGCATGCCCAGGATCCACACCAGCTCGCGCGGCTTCTGGTAGCTGCCATAGATCAGGCCGCGGAACATGTGCAGATAGACCACGATGAAGAACAGCGAGGCGCCGGTGCTGTGCATGTAGCGGATCAGCCAGCCCCATTCGACGTCGCGCATGATGTATTCGACCGACGAAAACGCTTCGGCCGCGGCCGGCTTGAAGTGCATCGTCAGGAAGATGCCGGTAACGATCTGGTTGACCAGCACCAACAGGGCCAGCGAGCCCATGTAGTACCAGAAATTGAAGTTTTTCGGCGCGTAATACTCGGTCATGTGCTTGCGATACACGGGCATGAAGCCCGGCGCGCGCGCGGTGAACCAGTCCCAGACGCCGTCTGCGGTGCGGAGGAGGATGTTCTTCGCCATGACTTACGCAGTTCCCTTCGGATCGAGGCCAACAACGATTGTGTTGTCGTCCTGATAGTAGTGCGGCGGCACCAGCAGGTTGATGGGCGCGGGAACGCCCTGGAAGACGCGCCCCGACATATCGAAGCGCGACTTGTGGCAGGGGCAAAAGTAGCCGCCTTTCCACTCGGGATCGTACGGCTCGGGCTTGATCTCGGCGACCATTTCCGGCGAACAACCCAGGTGCGTGCATAGGCCGACCAGCACGGAAATCTCCGGTTTGACCGAACGGAACTCCGGGTTGCCCTTCAACACGTATTCGGGCTGCTGGTCCTTGTTGGTCGACTCAGGATCGCGCAGGCGGCTATCGAGGGTCGGCAACGCTTCCAGAATCGCCTTGGAGCGTTTGACGATCCAGATCGGCTGACCACGCCATTCCAGGACCAGGCGCTGGCCTTCCTGCAAGCCGGTCAGATCGGCGGTTACCGGGGCGCCGGCCAGCTTGGCCTGCGCACTCGGGTTCCACGACTTGATGAACGGTACTGCTACAAAACCGGCACCGACCGCACCAACCACAGCCGTGGTTGCGGTCAGGAACCGGCGTCGGCCCGTATTCACAGGCTCATTGACCCCATCATTGGCCATCCGGCACTCCGAAACTTTCAAATAGGTAGCGTAAGGCTGCCAAAGCCGACGCCATAACCCCGGCGCGGCCGCAAAAGACGGGAAATTGTAACGGAAGCCTTAATCAGCCGACAACGTTGGCCGGAAAATCAATGACTTGAAAGCGCCGCAGGACCTACAGCGGTTCAACGTGCGCCGATGGACCCGCGGTAACGATCGGCCAGCACGCCCACTCGCGCCACGTAGCGCTGGGTTTCCTGGTACGGCGGTACGCCGCCGTGGCGATCCACCGCCCCCTCGCCCGCGTTGTAACCGGCGGCGGCGAGAGTGAGATCGCCGTTGAACCGCTTCAGCAACCAGGCCAGATATTGCACGCCACCGCGAATATTCTGGCTGGCGTCGTACGAGTCGGTGACGCCGAAACGGCGCGCCGTGGCCGGCATCAGCTGCATCAGGCCCTGCGCGCCGGCATGCGAAAGCGCCATCGGATTGAACGAGGATTCGGCGTGAATGATGGCGCGCACGATAGCTTCGTCCACACCGTAATCGCGGGCGGCGGCCTTGATCTCGGCGTCGTAGGAGATGGTGTTCAGACGCAAGGTACCGAAATTGACCCCGGGATTGGCAGCGCAGGCAAAACAGGTTTCGATGAAGCTGTATTTGATGGTGCGCACGCTAGCCACGACGCCAGCGCCCTTGGGCCGTGCGCTGGTGTAGTGGCGCACACCATCCTTGATGTAGGAATACACCTGCCCGCTGACCACGCGTCGGGTGTTGCCGGAAGCAAGAGCAGGCTTAGAGGCTACCGGCAATGCAGCGGGGACGATGGCGCCAGCGACGGTCGACTCAGGCCTGGTGATCATGGCGCCCGAACTGGCTGCGCCCAACGCGGTCGTCGGAGTGGCAGGCACCGACACGCTGCTGACGGGCCGCGAAACCGACGCGCTGCTGGATCGGCTGTCCGGCGTATACCGGCTGATCACCTCGCAGCTCGCACCGCCGACACGCTTGCTGACGTAGTTGGGTACGCCATCGGCGCCGGTGCACTTGTACAGGGTGCCCGCGCTAGCCGGCAATGCGGTCAACGCCAACAGAGCCGCCAGCAACGACAGCGCATAATTCTGAGAAGCCCCCTTCATGCCCGGGAGTGTCCCAACTTCATGACCGGTTGCCAAGTCCTTGTCCGACAAAAGGATTTCCCCAGGAAGCGGAGGGTGACCCACATCTCATTGCACGGGTCGGTTTGTGGCGGGTTTCTACAAGAAACGACGGCCAGGGACCATACCGGCCGTTAAACTGTGCGCCTCTTCCGCCAACCCGCCTGGATTACCCACCATGCCCGGGATCGCCTCCCCCTCCCCGTCTACTGCGGACGGTACCGCCCTGCCTCCCCCTTCAGCGGGAAGCCCAGCCGAAGGCCAGCCGAGTGCAGGCTTGCCTGCACGGGGAAAGTTGTTCATCAAGACCCACGGTTGCCAGATGAACGAGTACGACTCGTCCAAGATGGCCGATGTGCTGGCCGATTCCGATGGTCTGGAGCTGACCGACAACCCCGAAGAAGCCGACGTCATCCTGATTAACACCTGCTCGATCCGCGAGAAGGCGCAGGAAAAGGTGTTCAGCCAGCTGGGCCGCTGGAAGTCGTTGAAGAAGGACGGCAAGCCGGTGCTGATCGGCGTCGGCGGCTGCGTGGCCTCGCAGGAAGGCGCCGCCATCGTCAAGCGCGCGCCTTACGTGGATCTGGTGTTCGGACCGCAGACCCTGCACCGGCTGCCCGAGCTGATCCGCGAACGCCGCGCTTCCGGCAAGCCGCAGGTGGACATCAGCTTCCCTGAGATCGAAAAGTTCGACCGCCTGCCCGAACCTCGAGCCGAAGGCCCCAGCGCGTTCGTCTCTATCATGGAAGGCTGCAGCAAGTACTGCAGCTTCTGCGTGGTGCCCTATACCCGCGGCGAGGAAGTGAGCCGGCCGTTCGAGGACGTGCTGGTCGAAATCGCACAGCTCGCCGCGCAAGGCGTGCGCGAGATCAACCTGCTGGGCCAGAACGTCAATGCGTACCGCGGTCCCTACGGCGACGGCTCGAACGGAGAAGCGCTTTTCGCCGACCTGGGCCTGCTGATCCGCACCATGGCCGAGATCGAGGGCATCGACCGCATCCGCTTCACCACTTCGCATCCGCTCGAGTTCTCCGACTCGCTGATCGAGGCGTATCGCGACGTGCCGCAGCTGGCCAACTACCTGCACCTGCCCGTGCAGGCCGGCAGCGACCGCATCCTGGCGGCGATGAAACGCGGCTACACCACACTGGAGTTCAAACAGAAGATCCGCAAGCTGCGCGCGGTGCGTCCGGATATTTCCATCTCCTCGGATTTCATCGTCGGTTTCCCCGGCGAAACCGATGCCGATTTCGACAAGACCATGAAGCTGATCGAGGACGTGGGCTTCGACCAGTCCTACTCGTTCATCTACTCGCGCAGGCCGGGCACGCCTGCAGCGGATCTGGAAGACGACACTGCGGATGCGGTGAAGCACGAACGCCTGGCGCGGCTGCAGGCGGCCGTCAACGCCAACTCGACCCGCATCTCGCAATCCATGCTCGGCAGCGTGCAGCGCGTGCTGGTGGAACGGCACAGTACCCGCGACAAGTCGGAACTGACGGGACGCACGGAAAACATGCGCTATGTGAACTTTCCCGGCAATGCCCGATTGATCGGACAGTTCGTGGATGTGGTGGTCACCGAGGCGATGGCGAATTCGTTGCGGGGACGGATCGAGCTGACCGATTCCGGCATCGCGTGATCGCGCCATGAGCGATGCGCTTTCGATTCGCGAAATAGGCGCGGACGAATTTTCGGGTGCCTGGCCCATTTTCCAGAAAGTGATCGCGGCCGGCGACACCTACAGTTATCCGCCCGACATGCGCATGGAACAGGCACGGGCGATGTGGACTACTCCGCCATCTCGCTGTTTCATCGCCGAGAGCAGCAGCGAAATCCTCGGCATGTATATGCTCAGGCCCAACCAACCCGGGCTCGGCGATCATGTCGCCAACGCCGGCTACATGGTGTCGCCGCACGCAAGAGGCCAAGGCATCGCCTCGGCGATGTGCGAGCACTCGCTGGACGAAGCTCGAAGCTCGGGTTTCCAGGCGATGCAGTTCAATTTCGTCGTCAGCACCAACGAGGGTGCAGTGCGCCTCTGGCAACGCCATGGCTTCGAGATCGTCGGCCGCATACCTGGCGCTTTCCGCCACGCCGCGTACGGGCCTACTGATGTCTACGTCATGCATCGGATGCTCTGATCGCGGGCCATGGTTGGACGAAGGGAGCCAGACTCGCGTTGTCGTCGCAAAACGGCTGCATCAATCCAAACGCTTGCGGAACCGCATAATCGCCAACGACATCATCACCGTGGTGAAAGCGAGCAAAGCCAGCACGTCCGGCCAGAGTTCGAACAGGTTCGCGCCACGCAGCACCACTCCACGTATCAGGCGCACGAAGTGGGTCAGCGGCAGCACTTCGGCGATCCACTGCGCGGCCTTCGGCATGCCGTCGAACGGAAACATGAAGCCCGAGAGCAGGATCGACGGCAAGAACAGGAAGAACGCCATCTGCATGGCTTGGAATTGCGTCTGCGCGCGTGTGGAGACCAGCAAACCCAAGGTCAGGTTGGCGACGATCAGCAGCATCGCCGCGCCATACACGCCCCATAGGCTGCCATTGATGGGTACCTTGAATAGCAGCACGCCCAGCAGCAGCACCACCGTGGTCTGCACCAGGCCGACGCCGATGTAGGGAAGCACCTTGCCGACCATCAGTTCGCCGCTGGAGACGGGCGTGGTGATCAGCAGTTCCAGATTGCCACGTTCTTTCTCGCGCACGATGGCCATGGCCGTGAACATCACCAGGGTCATGGTCAGGATGACGCCTATCAAGCCGGGCACCACGTTCACCGCCGAACGTCGCTCGGGGTTGTACAAGGGCAGTACGCTGATTTGTCCCTGCAGAGCGTTCTGGCCGCGACCATCCAGCGGCATCTGCGCCAGTTGGCGTGCGGTCGATTGCACCGACGTGTCGCTACCGTCGACGATCACCTGCATCGCCTCGCGCCCTTCGATCTTGCGGCGCTCGAAATCCGCCGGAATAACGATGCCGATCTTGATATCGCCCTTGCGCAGCAGGGTTTGCAGTTCCTGCGGCGTGCGCACGCCCGCCACCGGCCGGATCACGCCCGTGGCGAACAGATCCTGCGTCAGCGCGCGCGATCCGCTGGTGCCGGACAAGTCGGCGACTGCCGCCGGCAGATTGCGCACGTCCAGGTTGATGGCATAGCCGAACAGCAGCAGTTGCAGGGTCGGGATGCCGAGCATCATCGCCACGGTCATCTTGTCGCGCGCCATCTGCCGCAGCTCCTTGACCATCACCGCGAATATCTGGCGCGCTTTCATGCGGCGCGCGCCTTACGTTCGGACTGGGTGGCGGAGACGAAGACATCTTCCAGGTTCGGATCGATGGGCGTCACTTCCGCCTCCATACCCCTGGAGCGCAGGAACTCGCGCAGGCGCAGTTCCGTATCCGTTCCGGCATCGGTAAGCACCCGCAGTTCGTTGCCGATCTGGGCCACGCTGATCACGCCTTGGGCGTCGTGCAGGGCGGCCTGCGCCTTGCGCGGCTCGCTCGCGCGCACACCCACCGTGCGTCCGGCCAGTCCCTGTGTCAGTTCGGCCGGTGTGCCATCCGCGACCAAGCGACCCGTGTCCAGGATGGCGATACGATGGCAGCGTTCGGCTTCGTCCATGTAGTGCGTGGAAACCAGGATGGTGGTGCCGGCGTCGGCCAGGTCGAAGAGTTTTTCCCAGAAATCGCGACGGGACTCCGGATCGACTGCGCTGGTCGGCTCATCGAGGAACAGCAACTCCGGGTTGTGGACGGTGGCGCCGGCGAGCGCAAGCCGTTGCTTCTGCCCGCCGCTCATAGTGCCGGCGAGTTGCTTGGCACGATCGGCCAGATTGTAGGCAGCCAGCAATTCGTCGATGCGCACCCGGCGCCGTTCCCGCGACAAGCCTTGCACCGTGGCGAGGAACTCCAGATTTTCGCGCACGGTGAGGTCTTCGTATAACGAGAATTTCTGGGTCATATAGCCGATGCGCTTGCGCAGTTCCTCGGCCTGTTCGGGGATTCTCAACCCCAGCACTTCGATTTCGCCGGCGCTGGGAGTCAACAGGCCGCATAGCATGCGGATGGTGGTGGACTTGCCGGAGCCGTTCGGGCCCAAGAAGCCGTACACGCTGGAACGCGAGACAGTAAGGTCGACGCCATCGACAGCGAGCAATGCGCCGAAACGCTTGCTCAGTCCGCGTGCGCGGATGACCGTATCGCTCGGATCGTTACTGGCCATTCGCGTTGCCGGAAAATTCCGCTCGCACCGGCACACCGGCGGGCAGATCGGCGCCCGTCTTGTCCAGGGCGATCTCGGCGAGGTAGCTCAACCGCTCCGCGTCGCGTCCCGATAGCGCGTAGTACGGCGTGAAAGTGGGTTCGCTGCGGATCATGCGGACGCGGCCATTGATAGCGGCCTCGCGGCCGTCGACGAAAACACGCGCGGCTTGCCCCACCTTGACGTTCGCGCGCATCGGCTCCGGCACGTACACGCGCGCGTACGGCGCATCGCCCACCAACAGGATCGCCAGCGGCGAACCCACCGGTGCTTGGTCGCCCAGCTTGTACGGCAGGCTGTCCACGCGACCCGCGCGCGGCGCGATCACATTCAGTTTTTCCAGCGATACGGCCTGTGTTGTGGCCTGCGCTTCGGCAGCAGCTACCGCCGAACGGCCCTGCGCCACCTGTTCGCTGCGTGTGCCTCGTTCCAGTTCCAGCAGCGCCGCCTGCGCAGCACGCACCTGGCCGTCCGCATTGCCGGCTGCGGCACGCGCGCGATCCACGTCGGAAGCGGCCACCAGTTTCTGCCTGCCCAGCGGCAGCAAGCGGTTGTAGTAGGCACGGGCATCGGCGGCCTGCGCCTGCGCCGCGGACAGATTGGCGTGGGCCTGGGCGATATCCTCGCTGCGCGGGCCGGCCTCGAGTTCCGACAGCGCTTCGCGGCTCTGCTGCGCTTGCGCCTGTACCGCAGCAAGTTGCGATTGCGTGCGGGTCAGTTCCAGTTGCATCAGCGATGCGCCGGCAGCGACCTGCTGGCCCTCGCGCACGTCTATGCGCACGATCTTCTCGGCCACCGGTGCGGGCAGCGAGATGCGATCCCATTCCAGCGTGCCCAGCACCTGTGGCGCGGAGTCCTTGCATGCGGATAACGCGAGCGTGCACAGGGCGATCATGAAAAGTGTCGGCGTCTTCTTATTTTTCACGATCCAGCTCCAGTCCGCGGTCCAGCAGGGAAAGCGTGTGCAGGCGCACGGTGTCGAAATCCAAGTCCTCGGCATTGAACAAGCGCCGCCAGATCGGTGCGCCCGCGGCCGGGAACAGAGTCAGGCCGACCAGCGAAACCATAAGCAAGCGCGGATCCAGGTCGGGGTTGATGCGGCCTTTCGCCTGCGCCTCGGCGAAGCGCCCGGCCATCATCTGCGGAAGCTGCGGACCGATGCGGTCGAACAGCAGGTCGCGCAGCGCGCCGCCCTCGCACAACACCTCGCGCACCCACAGCGGAGGCAGCCAGGGGTGTTCGGCCACGATCCTGCCGACACCGCTGACGAAACCGGCGATCAGCGCGGCAATGTCGTCGCCCGCCCGTGACAGAGGCTCGCGCAGGGCGACGAAGATGGGAATGATCTTCTGCTCGATCACTTCCGCCTGCAGTTGGTCTTTATCGCCGAAGTAGTAATGCAGCAGGGCCGGGGTCACCCCGGCTTCGCTGGCGATGTCGCGCAGCGAGGTGGCGGCGATGCCCTTGCGCACGAAACAGGCCAGCGCCGCTTCCAGCAGGCGCAGGCGCAGATCGGGGGAGTCGGCCATCGGCCGGCCGGGAGCGCGCTTCTTCGCAGGCTTGGAGACTCGCTTTGCCGGCACCGGCTTCGTGCCGGGAGGGAGCTTGGATTCGATCATGCGTTATATTTAATTCATTGTTTAATTAACTGCAATACCTTGCCGACGAACGGTAGCCTGTCTGGCCGTCGTCACCAGGCCGCGATACCCTGCACCGCCCTGTCGTGGCCAACTTGCCATCCCCCAGAACGCCCCCAACTTGTGGGTCTTCGTGCTCGAAGCCGTACCGCTGCCGGATGCGCCCGATTTCCAGGAATTCGGCGGCGCTTTCGTGCTCTGCTACCAGATGCCGGGCCTGGCGGAGGACCCGGTGCGCCGCGCCAGCGAATTCCTACGCGAGGCCGGCTGGCAGGTGACGGGCGTGCAGGAGGAGCCCCGGCTGATCGAGCGCGAGGAAGCGCCCGAAGCCGAACATTTCGACCAGGCGCTCATCGACGACGAGGCCTATGTATTCCACCAATGGCGCGTCGAAGACGCCGACGACCAGACCAGGCATTGACCCCTCCATGACCGTTTCCGACAAACGCGAATTCGTCCTCGAACCCAGCAATCCCGAACAGTTGGCCAACCTCGCCGGCCCGTTCGACGCGCACTTGCGCCAGATCGAGTTGCGGCTGGGAGTGGAAATCGCCAACCGCGGCAACGTCTTCAAGGTCACCGGACCGACCGCGGAAGTGAAAGCGACCGAAAAACTACTGCGTGCGCTATACCTGGAAGCGGCTGCGGAAACCTTCGACAGCGAATCCATCCACTTGCGCCTCAACGAAGCCAATGTGGATCACGTAGCGGCGGGGGGTTACGAAGCGCAGGAAGTGGCGATCAAGGTCAAGCGCGGCGTCGTGCGCGGCCGTGGTCCCAACCAGGCCGGCTACCTGCACGCCATCGCCACCCACGACATCAATTTCGGCATCGGTCCGGCCGGCACCGGCAAGACTTTCCTGGCCGTCGCCAGCGCGGTGGAAGCGCTCAACGAATCGCGAGTGCAACGCGTGATCCTGGTGCGTCCGGCGGTGGAGGCCGGCGAGAAGCTCGGCTTCCTGCCCGGCGATCTCTCGCAGAAGGTCGATCCTTACCTGCGGCCTCTGTACGACGCGCTGTACGAAATGCTGGGCGTGGAAAAGGTGATCAAGCTGCTGGAAAAGAACGTCATCGAGATCGCGCCGCTGGCCTATATGCGCGGCCGCACGCTCAACGACGCCTTCGTGATCCTGGACGAGGCGCAGAACACCACCATCGAACAGATGAAGATGTTCCTGACCCGCATCGGCTACGGCAGCACCGCCGTGGTCACCGGCGATCTGACCCAGGTCGACCTGCCCAAACACGTAAAATCAGGGCTGAAGGACGCGCTGGAGGTGTTGCGCGGCGTGGACGGCATCAGCTTCACCTTCTTCACCAGCCGCGACGTGGTTCGCCACCCGCTGGTCGCCAAGATCGTGCGGGCTTACGATGCTCGCGACGACAAGGATGCGGAAACCGGGCCGGCATGACGCTCGGTGGACCGACTATCTTTATGACGTCATCCCAGCGAACGCTGGGATCCATTTTGACTTTCGACCCCGGGCCGGATACTCAGCAATGCAAAGATCACAATCAAAATGGGTTCCAGCTTTCGCTGGAATGACGGCAAGAAAATGACCCAAGGCCCCGTCATTCTCGAAGTCTCCGTCAGTTACGCCCTGCCCCGCGCCGGGCTGCCTTCGTCGGTGAGCTTCCGCAAGTGGGTCGCGGCCGCGCTGCACGGCCGCATCCGCGAAGCCGATCTGGCTGTGCGCATCGTCGACACCAAGGAAGGCCGCGCGCTCAACCGCCATTACCGCGGCAAGGATTACGCGACCAACGTGTTGAGTTTCCCTGCCGAGATGGCCGAAGGCGTGAAGATGCCCAAAGGCGTGAAGATGCCGCTGCTGGGCGATCTGGTGATCTGCGCGCCGGTGGTGGCGCGCGAAGCGAAAGAGCAGAAGAAAGCGCTGGCCGCGCACTACGCGCATCTGACCGTGCACGGCGCGTTGCACCTGCTGGGCTGGAACCACGAAGACGATCGCGAGGCCGAAGCGATGGAGCAGTTGGAACGGCAGATCCTGGCCGAACTCGGTATCGACGACCCTTACGCATTCGAGGACTAGCATGCGTCGTTTTTTGTTTTCCCTGGCGCTGATGCTGCCGCTGCCGCTGCCGCTGCTGGCCCAGACTCCGGCCGCCGAAGAAAAGCTGGACCCCTCCCGCATCGATCTTGCCGCACTGATCGAGTGCAGGCAGGCGCTGGCCGACTTCCACTATCTGGCGCCGGCGCTCGCCGATCCGCTGCAGGCCGTAGCGCTGGGCTGGCGCCCGTTGCCGCAAGCCAATCTTTTCATGACCGAATTCAAGTTGAACTCGCCGATCACCGTGTTCGGCGACAGCACCGACCATATCGCCTTCACCGGCGACAGCATCATCGCCCTCCTGGACCTACCGGATCCACGTCCGCTGGCGAAGCGGCTGGAGTTGGAAACGGCCATCGACACGCCCGCCAAGGCCATGTTCGGCAAGGAAGTGAGCAGCGTCGAAGATCGCGACGCGGCCACGGGCACGGTCTACATCAAATCGGCGGTTCTCAACGTCTCCAACGTCGCCTCGCATCCGGGCAAGACCCTGGTGGGCTGCAGCTACAGCCTGGATGTGGCCGAGGATCCGGAGCCCACGCCTGCCGCCGCGGACACCATAGTTCCCTGACGCCACCTCCAAACCGTAGGAGCGCCGTCCCGGCGCGGGCTTTGCTCTGAATTTGTGGCGAAAAGCTCGCGCCGGGACGGCGCTCCCACGACCGCTTTCATAGCCGGGGGTGAAAATCCGTCCCTGCCATCCTGATAGACTGCCGCCGTCGCCCTCACCTGGGCTGCCTGCTACCCACCAATGTCAGAAGACGACAGTATTCCCGCGCCGGAAATTTCCGAGAAACATCCGGAAAAGCGGCGCTCCTGGCTGGACCGCATCAGTTCTGCGTTCTCTGGCGAACCTTCGTCACGCGACGACCTGGTCGCGCTGCTGCGCGATGCGCAGAGCGACGGGCTGATCGCCAGCGATACGCTGCGCATGATGGAAGGCGCCATCGCGGTGGCCGACCTGACCGTCGGCGACGTGATGGTCTCCCGCTCGCAGATGGTGTCCCTGCCCATCGCCTCGCGATTCCTGGATTTGATGAAGGAAGTCGTGGAATCCGGGCATTCGCGCTTCCCCGTGCACGGTGAAAACAAGGACGAGATCCTGGGCATTCTGTTGGCCAAAGATTTGCTGCGCGGCGTGGTCGCCGACAATGGTCCCGGCAACGTGCGCGAACTGCTGCGCCCAGCGGTACTGATCCCAGAATCCAAGAAGCTCAACCTGCTGCTCAAGGAATTCCGTCTGTCGCGCAACCACATGGCGATCGTGGTGGACGAATACGGCGGCGTCGCCGGCCTGGTGACCATCGAGGACGTGCTGGAGCAGATTGTCGGCGAAATCGACGACGAGCACGACGATGCGGAAGAAGGCGCCGACCAGATCGCCGCGCACGCCGATGGTCGCTATGTGGTGGACGCGCTGACTCCCATCTCCGACTTCAATGAACGTTTCGGCGCCGATTTTCCCGACGACGAGTACGACACCGTCGGCGGCCTGGTCACCGCCGCCATCGGCCATCTGCCGGATACCGACGAGGAACTGACTTTGGGGCGTTTCGAATTCCGCGTGGCCAAGGCCGACGCGCGCCGCGTGCATGCGTTCCATGTCGGCGTGCTTTCCGATAACTAGGATGTTCGCCCGCATCATTCTGCTATGCCTGCTGTCGGCGCTGGCGGTTTCCGCCTGGGCGGTCTCCTCACCGGGGCCCGCCAAGCGCGTGGGCGTGATGACCATGCAGCCCGGCGAAATATTCTTCGAGCGCTTCGGCCATGACGCCATCGTGGTGCTGGATACGCAGACCGGCCAAGCGACCTCGTACAACTTCGGTTTCTTCGATATGGACGAACCGGGCTTCGTCGGCCGTTTCGCCCACGGCGACATGCAGTACTACCTGGTCGCGATGCCGCTACAGCAGGATCTTTCCTATTACCGCGAAGTCGGACGCGGCGTGAAATTGCAATGGCTGGACCTGTCTCCGGAGCAAGCCAACGCGCTGGCCGCTGCATTGGCCGAACGCGCCAAGCCCGAGAACGCCCGTTACCACTACGACTACTTCACTTCCAACTGTTCCACCCAGGTGCGCGATGCGCTGGACAAGGTCATGGGCGGCGCATTGAAGCCGCAAATGGTGGGCCGTTCGCGCGGCAATACCTTCCGCAGCGAAGCGGTGAGGTTGGTTTCACCAGTGGCGTGGATGTGGCTGGGTTTCGACATCGGTCTGGGGCCGTACGCCGATGTACCCATGTCGCGCTGGGAAGAAGCCTATGTGCCGATGCGCCTGGCCGACAGCCTGGGCGAAGCGAAGAATTCCGCTGGGCGTCCCCTGGTGCAGGCGGAACAGGTGCTGGTGGAGCACCGCATCGCGCCCGAACCGCCCGAGCGACCGCGTCGTTGGTGGCCATGGCTGCTGATCGGACTTTCTGCGGCCGCGCTGATCGTCCTGCTGGCGCCACGCAAGCCGCGATTGGTCGCGGCGCTGGCATTACCACTTTGGCTGGTATGCGGGATCGCCGGCGCGTTGCTGGTGTTCCTATGGGGTTTCACCGAACACCAGGCCGCCTGGGCCAATCGCAACTTGCTGTTGATGAACCCGCTATGCCTACTGTTGATTCCAGGCGCGATTCCACTATTGCGCAAGCGTGCGCCTTCGGCCTGGTTCCGCTGGTTATTGGTGGTCGTCGCAGGCCTCGCTGTCGTCGCGTGGATCGTGCACTGGTTGCCGTTCGCCTTGCAGTACAACCAGAGCTGGGTGGCGCTGCTGTTGCCGGTTCATGCGGCGCTTGCATACGTATTCTTCCCGCAGCGCAGCTTGTTGCGCTGACCGGCGTGGCGCAGGATGCGGCCTCGATGCCGCCATACGGAAGCCCGCATGTTCCTTCGCCTGCTTGCAATGACCACGCTCCTCACCGCCTCCGCCCTCGCCAACGCGCAAGTCACCACGCCGCCGCCAGCGGCCGCGCTGCCCAAGGTGGGCATCGCATCGCCTGACGGCAACCTCTCGGTCGAAATGACCACCGATAAGGACGGCCGTCCGAGTTATGCCGTGCTGCGCGACGGCAAGGCGGTGATCACGCCGTCGCGGCTGGGATTCCTCTTCCTCGATGTGCCCAAGTTCGAACGCAACTTCGCCATTGCCGCGCACAAGACCCGCAGTTTCGATAAAACCTGGGAACAACCCTGGGGCGAGCGTCGCAGCATCCGCAATCACTACAACGAACTGCGCGTGACCCTGACCGAAAAGACCGCGCTCAAGCGCAGCCTCGATGTGGTCTTCCGCGTCTACGACGACGGACTGGGCTTCCGCTACGAATTCCCGGACCAGGCCGCGCTGAAGCAGGTGAAGATCGGCGAGGAACTGACTGAGTTCAACATCGCCGAAGCCGCCACCGCCTGGTGGATCCCCGCAGGCGAATGGAACCGCGAGGAATATCTGTACCACCGCACGCCGCTGCAGGAAGTCGGCCAAGCGCAGACACCCATCACTTTGCGCACCGACAACGGCCTGCATATCTCCATCCACGAAGCGGCGCTGGTGGACTATTCGGGCATGAACCTCACCCGGGTGGAGAACCGCAAGTTGCGCGCCACGCTGACCGACGGCATAGGCGACGGCAAGGTGGTTCGCACTGCGCCGTTCAACACGCCCTGGCGCACGTTGCAGCTGTCCGACGACGCCGGCGGCCTGGTGACCTCCAGTCTGATCCTCAACCTCAACGAGCCCAACAAGCTCGGCGACGTGTCGTGGATAAAGCCTATGAAGTACGTGGGCGTGTGGTGGGAAATGCATCTGGACAAGAAGACCTGGGCTTCGGGTCCCAAGCACGGCGCCACCAACGAAAACGTAATGAAGCACATCGACTTCGCTGCCAAGCATGGACTGGGCGGTGTGCTGGTCGAGGGTTGGAACGTGGGCTGGGACGGCGATTGGTTCGGCAACGGCGAAGATTTCAGCTTCACCCAGCCTTACCCGGATTTCGACATCGAAAAACTGGCTGCTTACGCGAAGTCGAAGAACGTCCGCCTGATCGGCCATCACGAAACCTCGGGCAATGCCGCGCATTACGAATCGCAGATGGGCACAGGATTCGATCTGTACCAGCGCCTAGGCATCGATGCGGTCAAGACCGGCTACGTCGCCGACGCCGGACAGGCCAAGGTCATCGGCACCGACGGCAAGTTGCACTATGCCTGGCACGAGGGCCAGGACATGGCGCGGCATCACCTCAAGGTGGTGACGGAAGCGGCCAAGCGCCACATCGCAGTCAATGCGCACGAACCGATCAAAGATACCGGCCTGCGCCGCACCTATCCCAACTGGATTTCGCGCGAAGGCGCACGCGGCATGGAATTCAGCGCCTGGGGCGAACCCGGCAATCCGCCCGAGCACGAAGCCAACCTGGTGTTCACCCGCCTGCTGGCCGGCCCCATGGACTACACGCCCGGCATCTTCGGCATGAAGACGCGCGCACCCGATGGCGTGGCCACCACCTGGGCCAAACAGCTGGCTTTGTACGTAGTGATCTACAGCCCCATCCAAATGGCCGCCGATCTGCTTGAGAACTACGAAGCCAATCCCAGGCCGTTCAAGTTCATCGAGGATGTGCCGGTGGACTGGGAAGACACGCGCGTACTGAACGGCGAGGTCGGCGACTACGTGACTATCGTGCGCAAGGATCGCCATTCCGACAACTGGTACCTGGGCTCGATATCAGACGAAGAAGGACGGGAGCTGAAAGCGCCGTTGTCGTTCCTCGACCCAGGCCGCAGCTACACCGCGCAGATCTACCGCGACGGCGAGAAGGCCGACTGGAAGCGCGCGCCGCAAGACATCGTGATCGAAGAACGCAAGGTGACCAGCGCCGATACGCTGACCTTGCGCCTGGCGCCGGGTGGCGGACAGGCGATCCGTTTCGTCGCCGAATAAACGCTCCGTGTAGGAGCGACTCGAGTCGCTCCTACAACGCTGCGGTCCAGATCACGGCTTGCCGCACCGGCTCGACTGGCGCACGATTCGCACCATGAATGACATCGCCAAGCCCGCACTCCCCTCCTGCGTCATCAACTGCGTCGTCTACGACAAGGAAGGCAAGCGCCACGACATCACCCTGGATGCCATCAGCGACGTGCTGGCGCAGGACGACGGCAGCTTCGTGTGGGTGGGTTTGTACGAACCGGCCGATGAGATCCTGGAGAAGCTGCAAGAGGAATTCTGCCTGCACGATCTGGCGGTGGAAGACGCGCAAAACGCGCACCAGCGTCCGAAGCTGGAAGCCTATGGCAACTCCATGTTCGCGGTTACCCATACCGCGCAGGTCATCCATGAGAAGATCGTCTACGGCGAAACGCACCTGTTCGTCGGTCCACGCTACCTGATCACCGTGCGTCACGGCGCCTCGCTTTCGTACGCGCCGGTGCGCGAACGCGTGGAACGCGAACCGGATCTGTTGGTGCTGGGACCTTCGTACGGCCTTTATGCGGTGATGGATTTTATCGTCGACAACTACCGGCCCATCATCGATGAATTCCGCGACACCGCCGATTCGCTGGAACAAGCGATCTTCGCCGACACCTACAGCCGCGACACCGTGGTGCGGCTGTACGAACTGAAGCGCGAACTCAGCAAGATGCGCTTGGCGGTGGGCCCACTGCAGGACGTGCTGGCCCAACTCAGCCGCACCCAGAGCGCGCTGATCCCCGAAGAAGTGCGCTTGTACTTCCGCGACGTCTACGACCATGCCCTGCGCGTCAACGAGTCGCTGGACACGTTGCGCGAAATGCTGACCACGGCACTGAGCGTCAATCTATCGCTGGTGACGCTGGGACAGGGAGAAGTGGTGAAGCGCCTAGGCGCTTGGGCTGCACTGCTGGCAGCGCCCACCCTGATCACCAGCTGGTACGGCATGAATTTCCACAACATGCCGGAAATCGACAAAGCCTATGCCTACCCGGTCCTGATCGGCGGCGTCGCGCTGGTCTGCGGCACCCTATATTGGCTGTTCAAGCGCGCCAAGTGGCTTTGACCACCGCGCCTCTTATTGCAGGTAGGAGCGACGTGAGTCGCGAAGCCCTCAACCCTTCAACTGCACCAGCTTCGCGACTCGCGTCGCTCCTACAGACAAGGCAGGCGATGCGGCGGCGCACAATCCGTGTGGCTTGCCCAATAAGACCAAAGTCGAAGACCGAATCACTGGTTACGCATTGACCCCCTCTCCGCATCGGAGGACTCTAGCCGCAGTCGAACGGAGGGGTTTGCATGAAGGGTTTCTCCAAGCTGGCCTGGGGCGCGCTCGCCCTGCTGGGTGCTTTCTGTCTGGGCACTATCGCCCTGCGTCGCGGCGAACAGATCAATGCGCTGTGGATCGTGGTAGCGGCCGTATCCATCTACCTCGTGGCTTACCGCTACTACAGTCTGTTCATCGCCAACAAGGTGATGGGTCTGGACCCTACCCGGGCCACGCCTGCCGTGTTACGCAACGATGGGCTGGATTTCGTTCCCACCAACAAACACGTGCTGTTCGGCCATCACTTCGCCGCCATCGCAGGCGCGGGGCCTTTAGTCGGACCGGTGCTGGCCGCGCAGATGGGTTACCTGCCCGGCATGCTCTGGCTGATCACCGGCGTGGTCCTGGCGGGCGCGGTGCAGGACTTCATGGTGTTGTTCATTTCCAGCCGGCGCGATGCGCGCTCGCTTGGCGACCTGGTGCGCGAGGAAATGGGAAGAATTCCCGGGACCATCGCACTGTTCGGCGCGTTCCTGATCATGATCATCATCCTGGCGGTGCTGGCGATGATCGTGGTGAAGGCGCTGGCGGAAAGCCCGTGGGGCATGTTCACGGTGATGGCCACGATTCCGATCGCGGTATTGATGGGCGTCTACATGCGCTACATCCGTCCTGGCAAGATCGGCGAGATTTCGATCGTTGGCATCGCGCTGCTGCTGTTCTCGATCTGGCTGGGCGGTAAGGTCGGCGCACATCCCACCTGGGGCCCAGCGTTCACCTTCACCGGTACGCAGATCACCTGGATGCTGATCGGCTATGGCTTCGTCGCCGCGGTGTTGCCGGTCTGGCTGATCCTGGCGCCACGCGATTACCTATCCACCTTCCTCAAGATCGGCACCATCATCGCCCTGGCGATCGGCATCGTGATCGTGATGCCGGAATTGAAGATGCCGGCGCTGACCCAGTTCACCGATGGCACCGGTCCGGTCTGGAAAGGCAGTCTGTTCCCGTTCCTGTTCATCACCATCGCCTGCGGCGCGGTTTCCGGCTTCCATGCGCTGATCTCCTCCGGCACCACGCCCAAGCTGCTGGCCAGCGAAGGCCATATGCGCTACATCGGCTACGGCGGCATGTTGATGGAATCGTTCGTGGCGATCATGGCGCTGGTGGCCGCTTCGGTGATCGAACCGGGCGTGTACTTCGCCATGAACAGTCCGGCCGCGGCCATCGGCACCGACGCCATTTCCGCGGCAGCCAAGATCAGCGAATGGGGCTTCACCGTGACCCCGGACATGCTGACTGCCACGGCGACCGACATCGGCGAGAAGACCATTCTTTCGCGCGCCGGTGGCGCACCGACGCTGGCCGTCGGTATCGCCCACATCCTGCACAACGTGATGCCGAGCGCCAACTCCATGGCCTTCTGGTACCACTTCGCCATCCTGTTCGAAGCGCTGTTCATCCTCACTGCGGTGGACGCTGGCACGCGCGCCGGACGCTTCATGCTGCAGGACTTGCTGGGCACGTTCCATTCCGGTCTGAGGCGCACCGAATCCTGGGGCGCCAACGTCATCGCCACCGCCGGCTGCGTCGCACTGTGGGGCTACTTCCTGTATCAGGGCGTGGTCGATCCGCTGGGTGGCATCAACACCTTGTGGCCGCTGTTCGGCATCGCCAACCAGATGCTGGCCGGCATCGCCCTGATGTTGTGCACGGTGGTGCTGTTCAAGCTCAAGCGCGACCGTTACGCCTGGGTCACCATCCTACCGGCGATCTGGCTGCTGATCTGCACCACGACGGCCGGTCTGATCAAGATCTTCGACTCCAACCCGGCGGTCGGTTTCTTATCCCAGGCAGCGAAGTACCGCAATGGCATCGCCTCGGGCGAGATCGTGGCGCCGGCCAAGAGCATCGATCAGATGCAGCAGATCATGACCAACAGCTACGTCAACACCGTGCTCACCGCGCTGTTCCTGTTCGTGGTGCTGAGCGTGCTGGTGTATGCGATAGGAGCGATCCGCAAGGCACGCGCCAACCCGCAACGCAGCGACCGCGAGACGCCTTACGTGGCGGTGGATCCGGCGATGCTGGCGAATCTCTAATGGGCACCGAACTGGTTCCCGCAGGTCAGTACCAGGCGCATCGCCGCGTATGGCGTCGCCTGGTGCAGACCGCACGCTTGTGCTGCGGCGTACCGGACTACGACAACTACGTGCGGCACATGATGGAAAAACATCCCGAACGCGAAGTGATGGACTACAAGACCTTCTTCCGCGAACGGCAGGAAGCCAGATTCGGCGGAAGAAACGGGTTCCGCTGCTGCTGACGCACTCATAGAGTCGAAGTGTGATGCCCGACCCGCATTTCCTGTGCCCCTCCCCGGTGGCCGGACATCGGATCGCGCAATCCATCGGCGGGTAACGAAATCAAAACATTCGCTCAGCGATAGCGGTGCTAGGATCGGCTTGTCGCGTCGGGACAACATCAAATTACGCGACCGCAATCACGCAGCCGGAAAGGAAACCGCAATGCGCAAGCAGGTCCCCGCCCTGGCGGCACTCGCAACCTCCATCCTGATGGTTTCATGCGCCGCCGACCCGGCCGGGGCAAAGGAGCAAACCAGCATGTCCGCAGCGCTTAATCCCAACTCCGCCATGCCCTTCCACGACCCTGCGGTCGTACCGCTGGCCAATGCGGTCGCTGAGGGGGACGTGGCTCGTATTCGCGCGCTCGCCTCGTCGGCGAACCTGTCGGCACGTGGCGATGACCAGGTCACTCTGCTCGAGTGGGCGGTCTGGAACCAGAAACCCGCCTCGCTGTCGGCACTGCTCGAAGCCGGCGCCAACGCCGCCGAGCCGGGCATGGACAACGAAACGGTGGCGCACATGGCCGCTATGGCCGACGACCCACAGTATCTGCAAGCACTGGTCGCCCACGGCGCGCCAGTGGACGTGGTCAGCACCCGTGCCGGCCGGACCCCGATTTTCCGCGCGGTACAGAGCCGACGCGACGCCCAGTTCGACCTGCTGGTGAAAGCCGGCGCCGATGTCCGCCGCACCGATTCGATGGGCAACTCGCTGTTGCACGTGGCCGCGCAGGTCAACGATGCCGAACGCGTCCTGCAGCTGCTGCGATTGGGTGTGGACCCCAACGCCACCGATAGTCGCGGCAACACCTTCCAGGCCGCGTTGTTCTCAGGTTCGGACGCGCGCCTCAACGCCGATGGCCGGCAGTCGCGGCAGAAAGTGCGCGACTGGCTTGCGGCCAACGGCATCGCCACGCAGTAACCGGAACTGGAACTGGAACTAGAGCACGCGACGTCGGCAGACGTCGCCAACTTCGTGCAGCAAGGCCTACACACGCAAAGGAATCGCGTATGAATGTTTCCACAGGGATGCCCACTACCTCCTCCACTGCAACCGGCAGCGGCTTCGCTGGCGACGTGGCGGGCCAGCAGCCGCACGCGGTGGATCGCGAATTGTCGACTCTGCTGCAAGACAACTATGCCGTCGCCGACGCTCGGCGCGGCGTGTCCACCTTCGCACCGGTCCTGCCCGGAACCTGGCAACGCATGGAGGATGCCGCAGTGCGCGCCGCGGGCATCGACCCCAGCCTGCTGCACGACGGCAAGAGCGGCTTCGACGCCTCGCTTTACCGGGATGCGAGCGGAGCCGTGGCGGTGGCCTACGCCGGTACCGACGAAGGCAAGGACTGGCGCCACAACTTCCGCCAGGGCCTGGGATTCCAGGACGCGCAGTACGACCAGGCCATCGCGCTCGCGCAGCAGGCCAAGCAGGCCTTCGGCGACAACGTGGTCCTGACCGGGCAGTCGCTCGGCGGCGGCCTGGCAGCCGCGGCGAGCATGGTCAGCGAAGTCCCTGCGGTCACCTTCAACGCCGCCGGCGTGCACGACAAGACCCTGGAACGCTACGGCTTCGACGCCGACGTGCTGAAGCAGGAGGCCGAGCAAGGCCTGATCCGCAGTTACCGGGTCAAGAACGAGCTCCTGACCCATCTGCAGGAAGACAGCATTCCCCTGAAGTGGGCCATGCCGGACGCGCCGGGGCACAAGATCGAACTGCCGGATCCCGATCCGCTCACTTTCTTCGAGCGCCTCGTGCCCGGCAAGATGCTGCTGCATCGTCTCGACTTGCACTACATCGAAGCGGTCATGGAAGCGCAGGACTTGGCGCAACTGCAGGTCCGCGAGCGCAACCCTGGCACCGGGCCCGCTACCATCGGCGACGCCAACAGCACCTCCAACCAGTTGCTCAGGAATGCGGTCGATGGCCTGTCCGGGCAACGCCAGCAGCTGGGGCTTGCCGGCGACGAGCGCTTCTTCAATGTGGCGGCCAGTACTGCGGCGCACGCGGGCGCGGACGGTTTGAAGCGGATCGACCACGTACTCACTTCCGAACGCGGCGACAGTCTGTTCTCAGTACAAGGGGCTTTGCACGATCCCGCGCACAAGCGCAGTCGTATCGATATGGAACAGGCCAGCCAGGTTCCCGCGCAGCTCAGCGCCGGGCAACTACGCGAGCAGGACCAGCAACAGGGCCAGACTCCGCAAGTGGAACAACGTCAACCACGCGCAGCCCAGCTCTAAACGGACATGGTGCGGAGCCTCTCATCGCATGCGCGACGGGAGACTCAGGCCCCGGCCATCGCTTTCAACGTGATCCCGACGATATAGGCCAACACCGTACCGGTCGCATAACCCAGCGCGCCGAGCAACGCACCCACCGGCGCGAGCGAAGGATGAAACACCGACGCCACCACCGGTGCGGATGCGGGCCCGCCGATATTGCTCTGCGAGCCCATGGCGAAATAGAAGAACGGCACCCGCAACGCCTTGCCCAGCAGCCACAACAACACGATGTGCACCGAGATCCAGATCAGACCGAGCGCGAACAGCCACGGCCGGTCGGCAAGCGCCTTGATGTCCATCTGCATGCCGATGCAAGCGATGAGGATGTAAAGCAGCAACGCGCCGATCTTGGAAGCTCCAGCGCCGTCCAGCGTGCGCGCACGAGTGAAGCTCAATCCCAGGCCGACCAGCGTGGACAGCACCACCACCCATACGAAGGGTTCGTGCAGGCTGACCTGGCGCGCCCAGGAAACATTGGCACCGAACCAAGCCGATGCCGGCCCCGCCACCGCATGGGCCAGGCCGACCGTGCCGAAAGCGATGCCCAGGATCACCATCAGATCCGTCAGTGAAGCCACGCGCTCATGTTGCTGTTGATAGCTGGCCAGACGCTGCTTGAGATCCTCGATGGCGCGCGTATCGGCGCCGCTGCGCGCGTCGATCGCCTCGGCGCGGCCGGCCAGGAAGATCAGCACGGCCATCCAAACGTAGCCGACACCCACATCGACGACCACGAATTGGCCGAAAGTGGTTTCGTCGACCGCGAAGACTTCCTTCATCGCCACCATGTTGGCGCCGCCGCCGATCCAGCTGCCGGCCAAAGTGGCCATGCCAGCCCAGGTATCGCCAGCTACTGTTTCCGGGTGTAACAGGCCCATCAGCCAGAACGCGGTGAACGCGCCGATCATCACCGTGACCGACGCGCCTATGTACATCAACAACAGTTTCGGCCCCAGCCGCAGCACGCCCTTCAGATCGATGGTGAGGGTCAACAGCACCAGCGCCGCTGGCAGTAGCACGCGACTGGCGACAGGGTTGTAGAGCTTGCTGGCGTTGCCGTCGATCAAGCCCACACTGTTGTAGATGCCGGGAATGAAATAGCAAAGCAGCAACGCCGGTACGTAGGTGTAGAACTTCTTCCACATGCCGGTTTCGCGCGAGGCGGTCCAGAACACCGCACCCAGCGTGGCGGCGATCAGGCCGAACAGCACGATGTCGTTGGTGATCAGCGCGGTGGAAGGCGCGGTGGCTTCGACGGGCATCGGTACGGTTCCTGGCAGGCGCTATCCGCGCCGCCGGCAGGGCCAGCAGCGCGGATTGGCGATGGATTGCGGAGAGTTACTGGCCGAGATGCTGCTTCAGCCAGCCATTGACCGTGTCGTGCCACAGTACGCTGTTCTGCGGTTTCAGAACCCAGTGGTTTTCATCGGGGAAGTACAGCAGCTTCGATTCGATGCCCTTGCGCTGCAGCGCGGTGAACGCAGACAGACCCTGATCTTCGGGGACGCGGAAGTCCTTGCCGCCCTGCACCACCAGAGTGGGCACGCGCCAATCGGCGATATGGTTGACCGGATTGAACTTCTCGTAGGCCTTGGGATTTTCATACGGTGTACCGCCGTTTTCCCATTCGCTGAACCAAAGTTCCTCGGTCACGTAGCCCATCGACCGCGTGTCGAAGACGCCGTCGTGATTGACCAGACATTTCCAAGCGCCGGAGGCAGGCGTATGCCAGTTGCCGGCGATCCAGTTGATCATGTAGCCGCCGTAGCTTGCGCCGAGCGCGCAGGCGTTGGCACCGTCGAGGAAGGCGTATCGCTTCTGTGCTGCGGCCCAGCCCTTCTGCAAGTCCTCCAGCGGCTTGCCGCCCCAGTCCTGGCTGATGGCGTCGGTAAAGGCCTGGCCGTAGCCGGTGGAACCATGGAAATCGATCATCACCACGGCATAGCCTTGGCCCGCATAAGTCTGCGGATTCCAGCGATAACTCCAGCCGTTGCCGAAGCTGCCTTGCGGGCCGCCGTGAATCAGGAAGGCGACCGGATACTTCTTCCCTTCCACGTAATTCCACGGCTTGACCACGTAACCATGCACGGTGTCGCCGCGGGCGCCTTTGAACTCGAACTGTTCGAAATCGCCGAACGCCACGTCCTTCAGCCGGTCCTCCGCGCTTGGCGTGATCGCGCGCAGGGGAGCGCCGGCCGTAATGGTGGTGGTGAACAGTTGGTCGCCGGTCTTCAGCGTATTGCGGGTGAACGCCAGGGTCTGACCCGCGATATCGAACTCAGCGATGGAACCATCGCCAACGATCTGCTCGGCCTTGCCCGTGGCGACCTCCACGGCGAACAAGGGATGCTGGCCGGTGTCCTGCGCGGTGGTGAAAACCGTGCCGCCATCCTCGGACAGCACGATGTTATCGGCGGAACGGTCCCAATGCGCGGCGATCTCGCGGACTTGTCCGCTGCCCACATCCATGCTCATCAGCGCGAAACGGTCGGCTTCGAAGCCCGGGCGTTTCATCGCGCGATAGAACAGTGTTTTTCCGTCGGCGCTGAACACCGGACCGGCATCCCATGCCTTGTTGGCTGCGGTCAGATTGACCGGCGCGCCGCTACCGTCGGCGTTGAGGCGATACAGATCGAAGTTGGTGGACCAGGCTTCTCCCTTGCCCGCCACGCGGATGCCGGCCACCAGTGTTTTTCCATCCGGCGCCCAGGTGTACTCGCTGGCATCGCCGAACGGTTTGGAAGGCGCATCGCCATCCAGCGAATCGGTCAACGCAACCGCAGTGCTGATGACCTTCGCTTTGCCGACAGGTAGAGCGCTCACGAAGAGCCGACTGCGGCGGCCATCGCTCCAGGTGTCCCAATGACGCACGAAGAGCCCTTCGTACACAACACCGGTGCTTTTCTTGGCTTTGGTGTCGTCGAGTCGTTTCTGCGTGCAGGCGAAGTCGGCTTTGCAATCGACGAAGGTTTCAGCACTGAATGCGACGCGGGTGCCATCCGGCGACAACTGGTAACTGCCGACGTCCAGCGCGAAAGCGGTGAGCTGCTTGGGCGCGCCGCCGCTGGAAGCGATGGAATACAGCTGCTGGACACCGGATTTTCCGCTGAGGAAATAGACGGTCTTGCCGTCTGGCGAGAACGCAGGCGAATTCACGTTCCAGCCGGCGGGCGTCAACGGTTTCGGCGGCGCCATGTCGCGGGTCAGCAGATTGCGCACCCACAGGCCTGTGCTGGCCTTGGTCACTTCCTTGTCCATCTGCCGCTGGGCGAAGACGACAACCGCGCCGTCGGGCGACAGCACGGGCGAGGAAACGCGATCCAGCGCGACCAGATCGCGTACGTCGAATCCGCGCGTGGCGGCCGTGGCCGGCAATGCGGCCAGCAGGCAGAGGGGCAACAAGGCGGTTCGCAAGTTCATCCGAGACTCCAGCGACAGGAAAACCCCGATGTTAGGCGGTAACAGCAGTCCGGCGCAAAGGCCGGAAGCCATGCCGGAGCGGCTTCCCGGCCTGGTGTGATTGTGGTTTTTGTCGGTCGATACGCATCCGTTGCACGGAATCTCCGGGCCGCCGCGGACGAAGAATGGTTCGCGGAGACAATTTTTCGGATACGCAGACGATAGGTAATGACGGGTGATACGTAACAAATGTTTAAGCATCGCCGCACACCATGGATGTTATCGATCCCAATCCAGCGCCTCGCGTGGCTTGTGCACGCATCGATTCCTTCTGCTATCCAATCGAGAGTTTCCAGATGAATCAGTACAACCACGTGCTTCGACGCGCCATTCACCTTGCCTTGGCGCTTGCCGCCGGCGCCAGCCCGCTCGCGCACGCGCAACAGTCCAACGACGCCGATGCAAAGGAAGCCTCGGCGGCGGACGCGGTGGAACTGGACACGGTGGTGGTAACCGGTCGTTCCGGCACCACCCAACGCAGCAAGGCCGAAACCAGCTACTCGATCACCAGCATCGATGAAGACCATCTGCGATTGCAGGCCCCGACCTCGGTGACCGAGGCGATGAAATCCGTGCCGGGATTCTGGGTGGAAGCATCCGGCGGCGAGGCGAGCGGCAACATCCGTGCGCGCGGCATCCCGGTGGACGGATTTGGATCGGTGACCCTGCTGGAAGATGGAGTGCCGGTACAGCACGACCCCGCCCTGGGCTTCCTCAATGGCGATCAGGCTTTCCGTCTCGACGAGACGATCGAGCGGATCGAAGTGGTGCGAGGCGGACCGTCGTCGGTGTTCTATTCCAACGCACCCGCGGGCGCGATCAACTTCATCCCGCGCGTGGTCGGCGATAGTGCCGAGGGCGTGGTCAAGTACACCGTGGGCGACCACGGACTCAGCCGCTACGACCTGTTCTTCGGTACGCCGCTCGGCGGGGGTTGGAAACTGAGCGTCGGCGGTTTCTATCGCTCCGGCGACGGCATCCGCGACCCAGGCTTTCAGGCCAACAAAGGCGGTCAGTTTCGCGTCAATCTCAGCAAGGCTTTCGAGCGCGGCAACCTCAGTTTCGATTTCAAGCGGGTCCACGACAACGTCGCGCTGTACCTGGGCATTCCGATGCGCACTTATGACCACGGCGAGATCCGCGCCGTGCCGGGCTTCGACGGCAACTACGGCACGATGGCGGGTCCGGAAACAACCCACGTGCAGATGCTGCAGGGCGATGGCAGCCTCTACGACTTCGACAACAGTCGCGGCACCGAGGTCGATCGCAACCAGTTCACGGTCAAGTTCGACTACGAACTCGGTGCGGGCTTCAAGCTGGCCGAGTCGATCCGCTACAGCGATACCGAGACGCAGCGCAATGGCGTGTTCCCGCTGCAGCTCATGAGCGGAGCCGCGTTCCTGCGCCAGTCGCAGGCTCTGTTGGCGCGCGTGCCCGGTGCGACGGGATTGCAGCTGCGCTATGCGACCGACCCCGCCCAGATCTTCGATGTCGCCAACCAGAATGGGAACGGCCTGATGTCGGTCGGCGGACTGCGCGGCGTGACCATGCCGGTGAAGGAACTGATCAACGATACCCGCCTGTTGCGCAAGTTCGATTTCGGCGAGCAGAGCCACGATGTCACCCTCGGCTACTACTACGCGCGTTTCGACCAGGATTTCGACCGCTTTTCTTCCAATGTCCTGCTGGACGTGCAGGACAACGCGCGCCTGCTGGACCTGGTGGCGGTGAACGCCAATGGCCAGCCACTCGCCACGCTGACCGATGACGGCGTCTACCGCTACGGCTATGAGTGGGAGAACGCCAGCGGGCGCTCCACTACGCATGCGCTATACCTGTCCGACGAATGGCAGGCCACCGACAAGTTGCGAATCGATGCCGGTGTGCGCTGGGAAGAGGTCAACACCGAGGGCTGGACCGAGATCCGTACGCCGGCGAACCTCGGCACTTTCGCCAGCTCTCAAATCCTTACGGGGTCGGGCCGTTACGTCAACTACGACGAGACTTTCAACAAAACCGGTTGGACGATCGGTACCAACTGGCAGTTCTCCGAGCATGCCGGCCTGTTCGCGCGCTGGACCTCGGCCTTCCGCCTGCCCAACCTGTCCAGCTATATCACCCGATACTCCAACTGCAGTCTGGCCGATGTCGAAAACTGCATCCGCAACAACAGCAGCCGGCCGGTTACCCAGACCATGGACCTGGGCGAAGTGGGCTACAAGTTCAGCAACCAGACCTTCGATGTCTTCGCGACGGCGTTCTACACCAAATACGACAATGTGGGATTCAGCAATTACGTGTTCGATCTCAACAGCGGCGCTTCCACCGTGCAGCAGGGCTACGCCAGCACCAAGACCGTCGGCCTGGAATTGGAAGGCAGTTGGTATCCAGTCGAGTGGTTCGATCTGCAGCTGACCGCCACCGTGCAGGAACCCGAGTACCAGGACCTGCGCTACACCGAACTTGTCGGCGGCGCACCGGTGCTGCGCGACTTCGTAGGCAACCAGCTGATCCGCGTGCCGAAACAAAGTCTGCGCGTGGTGCCGGGCTTCAATCTCTTCGACAACAAGCTGCGCCTGCAGGCGGCGTACGAACACCAGGGCGAACGTTATGTCGATACCGCCAACTCGGTGCGCCTGCCGTCGTACTACGCGATCAACGCCAGCGCACGCTACGAACTCACGCCTGAGTTGTCGCTGTTTCTGTATGGCGACAACCTCACCAATTCACTGGGCCTGACCGAAGGCAATCCGCGTGCCGGCGAGCTGCAGAGCGGCGATGCAGGAGCCAATACCTTCCTGGCCCGGCCGCTGCTGGGGCGGGCGTACCGGTTCGCGATCATGTTCCGATTCTGAACATGAGGACGAAACACGGGCCCACGCCACGTTGCGTAGCCGGACTGTTGGTGGCAGCGTTGTCGTGCGCAGTGTTTGCCGGCGAGTCGACCACCCCATCGCCCGAACAGCGGTGCGATCCCGACTGGATCGACAGTCACTTGCGCATGAACCAGCTGCAGCTCATCGGCACTCACAACAGCTACAAACTGGCACTGCCGGACGACGAGCTGGCCGCGCATCGCGCGGTCGATGCCGCGGGAGCCGATTCGATCGACTACGCGCATCGGCCGCTGGCCGAACAGCTCGACCGAGGCCTGCGTGGCTTGGAACTCGACGTCTACCCCGACCCACAGGGTGGACGTTATCTGCAGCCGCCTGGGGCGCGCCGTCGCGGCTACGCGCAATCGCCTTGGACGTCCGACGATCGGCAGAAGATGCAGCGCCCCGGTTTCAAGGTCATGCATCTAGCCGATATCGATTTCCGCAGCAGCTGCCTCACGCTGCAGGACTGCCTGACGATTGTCCGTAAATGGTCGCAGGCGCATCCGCGGCACCTGCCCATTCTGATCACCCTCAATGCCAAGGACGGGCGTGGCGGTGCGGGTGCGGTGCAGCCACTGCCGTTCGATGTGGCCGTTTTCGATGCGCTGGATGCCGAAATTCGCGTGGCGCTGCCAGACGATCTGCTGCTTAGACCGGACCAAGTGCAGGGTGCGCACCCAACTCTGCGCGATGCGGTGCGTATAGACGGCTGGCCGCTGCTGGGACAGGCGCGCGGCAAGGTATTGCTGGCGCTGGATGAGGATGCGCGCAAGGTAGCGCTATACCGAGGCGCCCGACATTCGTTGGAAGGGCGTGCGATGTTCGTCAATAGCGACGAGGCCTCGCCCGCCGCGGCCTATCTGACCCTCAACGATCCGCTTGGCGATGGAACACATATCGCCCGTGCCGTCGCCGCAGGCTACCTAGTGCGCACCCGCGCCGATGCCGACACGCGCGAAGCCCGCAGCGGCGATACGCAGCGCCGAGAAGCGGCCTTTCGAAGCGGCGCGCAATATGTGTCGACCGACTATCCATGGCCCGATCAGCGTTGGGACGACTACCGGGTGAAGTTTCCGTCGGGCGCCCCCTATGCGCGACTGAATCTGGCAGATGGCAATCCGAAATGTCCTTCCCTGGTTCTGGAGTAATGCCATGAAGTTGCGTCCACCGCCTTGGCTACACAGTGCAGCGATAGCCTGCATGTTGTTTCTGTGTAGCAGCAGCGAAACGGAGGCGGCCGAGAAACAACAAGACCTGACCTTGCGCGGCGAGATCACGGGCAAGGACCAACAAAGTTATCGCGAGGTTCCGTTCACCGTACCCGCCGGTACCGGACGCATCACTGTGCAGTTCGAATACACCGGCAGGGACGGCAAGACCACCCTCGATCTTGGACTGCTGGACCCGGATGGCTTTAGAGGATGGAGCGGCGGCAACAAGTCGGTGTTCACCGTGTCGGCCAGCGACGCTACGCCCTCCTATCTGTCGGGGGCGATCCGGCCGGGTCAATGGTCGCTATTGCTGGGAATTCCCAATATCCGCAAGGACACGCGCGCCGAGTTCACCGCGCGCATTTGGCTGGGCCGCGAAGACGAGCCTTATTGGCAGCCGACGATCGCCAACCCTCCGTTGCAGGAGAAGGCGGCGTGGTATCGCGGCGATCTGCACATGCATGACGCGCACAGCGACGGCAGCTGCAAGAGTTCGAAAGGAGCAAAAGTGCCCTGCCCGCTGTTCCTGACCGCCCAAGCGGCAACACAGCGCGGGTTAGATTTCATCGCCATCACCGACCACAACACCACTTCACAAGCAAACGCCATCCGTGAGCTGCAGCCCTACTTCGACAGCATCCTGCTGATGCCGGGACGCGAAATCACGACGTTCAGCGGCCACGCCAATCTGATCGGCCCGGTGGCGCCGTTGGACTTCCGCGTCGGCGGCAACCGCGACTGGAATGCGTTGCTGCGCGATGCGGCGCGGCTGCAGGGCATCGTTTCGATCAATCACCCGGTGCGTCCCTCAGGCGAAACCTGCATGGGTTGCGGCTGGACTGCGCAGCCGAAGGCGGATCCTTCGCTGCTGCAAGCGGTGGAAGTGGTGAATGGTATGGATGCCGACACGCCGTATTCGGGCATCCCATTCTGGGAGTCGCTGCTGAGCGCTGGGTACCGGCTGACCGCTATCGGCGGCAGCGACAATCACGATGCCAGCCGGATGTCGCCGGACGTGGGTGGCGGACCGGTCGGAATACCGACCACGGTAGTGCATGCGCAAGCACTGTCGATGCCGGAAATCCTCGCCGGGTTGCGCGCCGGGCATGTTTTCGTCGATGTGCAGGGCAGCCGCGACCGCACGCTGATTTTCAGCGCGCGTGCTGAAGGTGCCGAAGCGCAGATGGGGGACGTCTTGCCGTCGCCATCGGGAAGCACGGTCGAGTTCGAAATACGCACCGAGAACCTTTCCGGCGCGCGCATCGAGGCGATCCAGGACGGCCGCATCCTGCAGCCGGAAATCGACCTGGCCATCAAGCAGACCGCGCAGACCCATCGCTTCGCCTGGCGCAGCGATGGCGGGCGGCACTGGCTGCGGGTCAACGTGCGCGGCGCCGACGGCAAGCTGTTGCTCGTCGGCAACCCGATCTACCTCAATTGGCCGGCTTCTGCCGAGCCCTGAAACCGTTAGATGCTCAGATGGTCAACCCGGGATCGGCAGGGTTTGCTTCTTGGCGCCGCTGCGATAGAGCAGCCAACCCACCACTGCCAGCACCACCAATCCTATCCACTGATTGAAACGCCAGGCCTCCGGCAATGCGAGCACGTCGGCGCTTCCTGAAACAACGATCGGTACCGCGATCGCGATGCCCATCAGCGCTTCGCCGGTGATCAGGCCCGCGGAGAACAACGTACCGGGCCGATGGATGCGGTCCTTTTCCATTTCGTCGTCATCGTTGATCTTGTGCTTGCGCTGCACCAAATGCGAAAGCAAGCCGCCAAGGAAGATGGGCACCAACAATTCCAGGGGCAGGTAGATACCGATCGCCGCCGCCAGCACCGGCACACGGAATTTCGCGCCGCGCGATTTCAACCACTCATCCAGCGCGATGATGACCGCTCCGACGCCGGCGCCGATGGCGATCATGCCCCACGGCAACACACCACCGAACATGCCCTTGGCCACCGACGCCATCAGCGTGGCCTGCGGTGCGGAGAGCGAATTGGGATGCTCTGGCGTGGGCGCGCCGATGCCATAGGCGGCCGCGAGCAAGTTCAGCACCGGCGCCATGATCAGTGCGCACGAGAAAGCGCCGATGGCCAGCATCAGCTGCTGCTTCCACGGCGTCGCGCCGACGATGTATCCGGCTTTCAGATCCTGCAGGTTGTCGCCACCGACCGCCGCCGCGCAGCACACCACCGCGCCGATCATGATCGCCGCCACCGCTCCGATCGGAGAATCACGCCCTAATAGGAATACCAGAACCACCGAAGCGAACAGGATGGTGGCGATGGTGATGCCGGAGACGGGATTGTTGGAAGAACCGACCAAGCCGGCGAGATAGGCGGACACCGAGACGAACAGGAAACCGGCAACGATCATGATGATGGTCATCGGGATACTGACCGTCCACTGCCCCACGATCGCCTGGTACAGCAACGCCAGCGGAATGACGAACACCACCAGCGCGATCAGCATCCACTTCATCGGCAGATCGCGGTCGGTTTCGGCCACGACTTCGCCCTTGGCCTTACGCGCGGCGGCGAATCCGCTGCGGATACCCGACACCAGCGATTTGCGCAGCGAGAACAGCGTCCACATGCCACCGATGAGCATGGTGCCCACGCCCAGATAGCGGACTTTCGTGGACCAGATGGCGAATGCCGTATCGACTGGCCCGGCGCCCGCGATCTGCGCGGCAAGGGCCGGATCGTTGTTCAAGAAGAATGCGTTGTAGATCGGAATGGCGATATGCCAGGACAGCACCGCGCCCGACAGCACGACAATGCCGATATTCAAACCAACGATGTAGCCGACGCCCAGCAACGCCGGCGAAAGATTGGTGCCCAGATAGGCCAACCCCTTGCCGTTGGCGAAGAAGCCCGCCTGCGCCCAGCTGTCGGGGATCATGCGCAGGCCGCTGGCTGCGGCCAGCTTCACCAGTGCGCCGATGGCCGCCGACATGGCCAGGATCTTCAGGCCGGGACCGGGGTTCTCGCCGGCCTTCAACACTTCGGCGGCAGCCTTGCCTTCCGGGAACGGAAGCGGCTCTTCCACGATCATGGTGCGGCGCAGCGGTACCGAGAACAGCACGCCCAGCAAACCGCCCAGGCCGGCGATGGCCAGCACCCAGGAATAGCGGAAGTCCTGCCAATAACCCAGGATGATCAACGCCGGAATAGTGAAGATGACGCCGGCGGCGATCGACGAACCCGCCGAAGCGCCGGTCTGGACGATGTTGTTTTCCAAGATGGTGCCGCCGCCCAGCAGGCGCAGCACGCCCATGGACACCACGGCAGCGGGAATGGCGGTGGCGATGGTCAGGCCCGCGAACAGCCCCAGATAAGCGTTGGCGGCCGACAGGATCATCGCCAGCACGATCGCCAGCAGTACGGCACGGAAGGTAAGTTGCGGCGTCTGCGCGCTGTTCATGCGAATCCCTGAGCTTCGAGGAGCCGACAAGCTATAAGGAAGCCACCGGCAAGTCCAGCGCGGAAGGACGACGGCGCGCGGCTATACTCCGGCTTTCCACGCGGGACCCGCCCTTGTCCGCTTCCCTCCTGCCAGCGATTCCGGCGCGCGAGGATTTCCTCGGCCACCCCAAGGGCGTTTACGTCTGCTTCTTTACCGAGATGTGGGAGCGCTTCTCCTTCTACGGCATGAAGGCGCTGCTGCTGCTTTACCTCACCAAGTACCACCTGTTCCCAGACAAGGCCGGTTACGACCTGCTAGGCGCCTATGGCGGCCTGGTGTATTGCATCCCCGTGATCGGCGGCCTACTGGCCGATCGCTGGCTGGGCATGCGCAAGGCCGTGGTGTTCGGAGGATTGCTGTTGGTGCTGGGGCATGCGGGAATGGCCTTCGAGGGCAACGCTGCGATCAACGTGGGCGGTCAGGTCATGCGTGACGAAAGTTCGCTGCGCTATACCTATCTGTCGCTGGCGCTGATCATCATGGGCGTGGGTTTCCTCAAACCCAACATCTCCACCATCGTCGGCAAGTTGTATGAAGAAAACGACCCGCGCCGCGATTCGGGTTTCTCGCTTTTCTATGCGGGCATCAATTTAGGCGCGCTGTTCGCCTCCCTGGTCTGCGGCTACCTGGGCGAGACGATGGGTTGGAAATACGGCTTCGGTGCGGCCGGCATCGGCATGCTGCTGGGCCTGGTGTTGTTCCTGTGGGGACAGAAATACCTGCACGGCCATGCCGAACCGCGCGAGCCGGAGCTGCTACGCGAACGTGTGCTGGGACTTCCGCGCGAATGGTTGATCTACGTGGCCGCCATTGCGGGCGTGTTGCCGATCGCCTGGTTGATGTGGGCCTCGGGCAACGGCGCTTTCGCGCTGGGCGGAGAAATACCATTGGCGCTTATGTTGATGCTGTTGGTGCTGGCGGCCGTTTTGATTTGGTTCGGCTGGTTCATCCTTTCGCAGTGCACGCCGGTGCAACGGCAGCAGATGCTCGCGCTGATGGCGATGATCTTCATGTGCCTGGTGTTCTTCACCCTCTACGAGCAGACCTATGGCTCCTGGGTAACCTTCACCGACCGCCTGCTGACCAAGGACATCGTGCCCTCATTGGTCGCGCCCTTGCAGCCCTTCGAATGGACTGCTGACTGGATCACCAATTTTTCGCTGTTCGTGCGGACCGCACCGTGGTCGACCTACTCCTTAGTGCTGGCGCCGCTCTCGTTCATGCTCGCCGCGCGGCTGTCCGATCGCACGCCCAAATCCGCCATGCCGCGCCTGCTGTTCATAGCGGTGAGCGTGATCATGCTGGTCTGCCTGGTGCGCGATTGCGTGGTCCTGCCGCAAACGGCGGGCTCGCTGACTTATCTCGGCGCCTTCTTCCTGGTGGTGCTGGCACCGGTTTTCGCTGCCTTGTGGGCATGGCTGGGCCGGCGCGGGCGCGATCCTTCCAAGCCGTTCAAATCGGCACTGGGCCTGATGTTCGCCGGCCTGTCCTTCATTCCCCTGGCCTGGGCCGCGCAACAGGTCGGCGAAACCGGACAGATGGCCAGCGTGTGGTGGCTGGTGCTGGCCTATCTGATCCTGGAAATCGGCGAGATGTGCCTGGCGCCGGTCGGACTTTCCGCAGTGACCCAGCTGTCGATGCCGCGTGTGGTCAGCCTGATGATGGGCACCTGGTTTTTGGCCACCGCTTTTTCGGAAACGCTGGCTGCGCTGTTCGGTAAGCTGGCTGCGATAGAGGTACCGGAAGGCCAAGTCATGAACCTCACCGACGCGGCGGGCAAATACGCGCATCTGTTCTGGTTGTTGATGTGGATCGGGCTGGGTTGCGCTACGGTCGCTTTTCTGTTTTCGCCGTTGCTGAAACGAATGATGCACGGTGTGAAATAAACCCGATGTCGGCAAAGCACTCGTATCGCATCGTCGCCCGCGGGCGACGATGCTGTTTTTATTCCGATCGTCGCTTTTCAGTGTTCGGTCGCCCCTGCACCGATGTGACGCTGCAGGAATGCAAGTAGTCTGGTGTAGTACTCGCGTCGGTGTTCGACGGTGTAGAAGCCGTGCCCTTCGGTCGGATAGTAAAGCGTCTCTATCGGCCTGCCGGCCTGCTCCAACGCGCGCTCCATTTTCCTGCTCTGCTCGATCGGCGCTGTTTCGTCCTCTCCACCTGCCGCCAGGAACACTGGAACCTTGATGCGGTTGGCGATGCGATTAGGCGATACGGCCGCCAGAGCTTCGTTCGTGCCCATCCATTCGGAAGTCCAGGTCTTCATTCGCTTGCTTTTGCGGCTGTCCTTCACACTGAGCGTGGCCAGGTCGTAGATACCCACGTAGCCGGCCGCGCACCGGTACAGATCCGGCTCCTTGGCCGCGCCCATCAACGAGGCATAAGCGCCGTAACTGGCGCCGTAGATGCAAATGCGGGTGCGGTCGGCGATGCCTTGGTCGATCGCCCAGCGCGTGGCGTCGGTCAAGTCGTCCTGCATGGTCAGACCCCACTCCAAAGCACCGGCCTGATAGAAACTGCGGCCATAGTTTCCTGAGCCCCGGAAGTTGACCTGAAGCACCGCGTATCCCGCAGCCGCCAGAATTTGAGGGTCGGTATCGAACCCCCACACGTCGTACACGCCGAACGGGCCGCCATGCGGATAGATGACCAACGGCAAGTTGCGTTCGCCCTTGCCCGATGGCAGCGTCAGGTATCCACGCATCGGCACCCCATCGCGCGCTTTCAGCTCGACAGGCTTAACGGTCGCCATTTGCGGGGGATCGATCCAACTGCGTCGGCTCAATAAGTAAGAGGCTTTATTGGTTTCCATGTCGAAGACATAGAAACTGCCAGGATCGCGATCCGAATAGGTGCTGACTAGAGCGGTCTTTCCATCGTGCGTGGTCGACGTCACCATTACCGCATCGTCCGGAAACGCCGCTTCCAACATCCTGTAAAGGCGCGCCTCGGTTCCTTTGGGGTCGAAGAAACGGGTGTGTGGACGCCCATCCATGTAAATGATTCCCACCGGTTCCTGCGACGCCCCGAACTTGCGAATGACAATCGTGGGATCGGATGATGGGTCACGCAGTAGCTCTTTTCGTTCTCCGCTTACGGTATCGTAAGCAACGATTGAGTCAGGTCCGCTCGGTTGTTCAACCCTTAGATACGCGGTGCGGTTGTCTTCCGAAAATCCTATGGGCGTCTCGACGCGTTTGCTATAGGACTCGTCGTTGATGTTCTTCCAGACTGATTCGTCGTTTTCGCGGTGATAGAGCAGGCTGACATTGTCGTACTCGGCCCCCAACGCGAAGCGCACGGCGCCGCTGTTGTCGAGATGGAACGATGCTCCCTTGACCGGAGCACGCGCGACAACGCTATGACGCCCAGTGTTGACGTCCATGCGATCGGCGCGATACCACAGTTCATCCTCTCCATAAGGCGTTACCGTCACGATTACGTTGCGATCGTCGCCGGGAATCTGATCGACGCCGATTGCGGCCACGTTTTCGTTCTTTTTTGGTTGTATATGCGTACTGGCCTGCATGTCGATCGCGCGATAACCGACCAGCGGCTCCAATCTTTTGCTGTCGAAGTTCAGGCCGAAGATCTCTCCGGTGGGTTGCGGCTCCTCCAGCAGTCCGAACTTCTGCGACACCGTAATCAGCAAACGCTCCTTGTTGGCCCAGAAGAAACTCTGCACATGATTGTTTTTTCCCAATGCGACAGAAGTCATCACTTTGGAGTCGGACCGTCGCAGCACCGCCAGGCCCGTGCGGTCTTCGAACGGCACAGTGGCCGCCAAGTACAACCCGTCTGGCGATATCTTGACGTCGTTGAATTCGTTTTTCTTTATATAGCCATCCAGATTCACCTGCGCATGCGCAGACGTCATCATTCCCAGGGCAAAAAGCCCCGCAACGATTCCATGCCTCATTCCCGTTTCCCCTGTCCATTCCCACCCGGGCGGATCAGCCCGATACGCAGCGCCTGCGTGCGCTAGATGGTACCTGCGCGGACGACGCCATGCAGCCGCGCAGCAGCGGAAGGCGAGAAGCGGCCCAGTCGGGAACGCAATGAACTAGCCTTGCGGAGAACGCGCGTCCATTACCCGTTCAAGCTCCGTGTGCCAATCCGGCAACGTAATATCGAAGGTCCCCCGCAGCGCCGACGTATCCAATCGCGAGTAGGCCGGACGTTTGGCCGGGGTCGGGTACTCCGTCGTGGCGATGGGCATTATCCGCGGCAGCCGGTCCAACAGGCCGCGACGATGCGCGCTTTCAAGAATCTCCACGGCAAAGGCATGCCAAGTTGTCTGCCCTTCGGCGGTCAGGTGGTACGTCCCGTAAGCCGGAGATGAACTCGCGAGGACGCGTGCGGTCACGTCCGCGATCAGCGCTGCCGGAGTAGGAGTACCGACCTGATCAGCAACCACGCGAAGCTCCTCGCGTTCCGCGCCGAGACGCAACATGGTGCGCATAAAATTGGCGCCATGATTGCCGTATACCCAAGCGGTGCGGAAGGTAAAGTTCCTGCAATCGGAAGCTTCGATCGCCTGCTCGCCCGCCAATTTACTTGCGCCATAAACGCCCAGCGGAGCTGTGGGATCGTCTTCGCGGTAGGGACGAGTGCCTTGGCCGTCGAAAACATAATCGGTGGAGTAATGAACGAGCACGGCGTCGCTTGCGGCGCAAGCCTCCGCCAATTTCCTAGGGGCTTCGGCGTTGGCGCGGAACGCAGCCTCTAGCTCGTCCTCGGCACGATCAACCGCAGTGTAGGCAGCGGCATTCACCACGACATCGGGCGAAACGCGATCAATCAGTGCAGGAAGCGAATCGGGCTGGTCGAAGTCGGCTATCTCGCAATCTTCGCCGTTCAGCACGCCACTCCGCGTGGTTACTACAATCTCGCCTAGAGATCGAAGGCTGCGGGTGAGTTCATGGCCCACCTGCCCGTTTGCGCCCAGCAGCAAAATCTTCATGCGGCGTAGATCGGCAGGCGGTCCTCGGCCACGTCCGCAAGGAATGGAGCCTTGGCGTCCTTTTCCGAAAGCAGCGGCGAATCGATCGGCCAGTCGATGCCGATCGTCGCGTCATTCCAGCGCACGCCGGCATCAGTTGCCTTGTCGTACTGTGCGGTACACAGGTAGCTGAATATCGCGCGTTCGGAAAGCACCGCAAACCCATGGGCGAACCCTTCCGGCATCCAGAACTGGCGCTTGTTTTCAGCGCTCAGAATCACCGCGGCCCAGCGACCGAAAGCGGGAGAGCCTCTGCGGATATCCACCGCGACGTCGTAAACCTCGCCTTCCAGAACGCTCACCAACTTGCCTTGCGGATTGGGCCACTGGTAATGCAACCCACGCAATACGCCGCGCGCGGAAGAAGAGACATTGCTCTGTACGAATTTGTCGGGGAGGCCGAGCTGCCCATAGCGGTCGGCATTCCAGGTTTCGAAAAAGAAACCGCGATCGTCGCCGAAGACCGCAGGTTCAATAATTACACAACCCGGAAGGTTGGTTTCGACGACCTTCATCGCACGACCCCGCGGGTAGCAAGTGAAAGCAGATATTGTCCGTAACCATTCTTAGCGAGCGGAGCCGCCAGTTTCTCCAGTTGCTCGGCATCGATCCATCCGTTACCGAAAGCGATTTCTTCGGGGCAACAGACACGCAGCCCCTGCCTCGCCTCGATCGTTTCGATGAAGTTGGACGCCTCCAGCAAGGACTGATGCGTACCGGTATCCAACCACGCGAAACCCCGGCCCAGCGGTTCCAGGTGCAAGGAGCCATCATCGAGATAGCAACGATTGAGATCAGTGATCTCCAGCTCTCCGCGTGCCGAAGGCCTGAGGGATGCCGCATAGTCGCTGGCGCGCCCATCGTAGAAATACAGGCCGGTGACCGCGTAGTTCGAGCGCGGCTCTTTGGGTTTTTCTTCCAGCCCCACAACCCTGCCGCCTTCATCGAACTCTGCGACTCCGTATCTTTCCGGATCGCTGACCCAGTAACCGAATACCGTCGCCCCATGTTCGCGCATATCGGCGCGCTTGAGGGTTTCGGTCAAGCCGTGTCCATGAAAGATATTGTCGCCCAGCACGAGGCAACTGGGCTGACCGGCGACGAAATCCTTACCGATCAAATAGGCCTGCGCCAGCCCGTCCGGGCTTGGCTGCGGCGCGTATTCTATGCGCATGCCCCATTGCGACCCATCGCCGAGCAGTTGCTTGAATAGCGCTTGCTCATGCGGCGTGTTGATCACCAGCACTTCGCGTATCCCGGCGAGCATCAGCACGCTGAGCGGATAGTAGATCATCGGTTTGTCGTAAACCGGCAGCAGCTGTTTGCTGACCGTCTGGGTAATCGGGTACAGGCGCGTGCCGGAACCGCCAGCCAGGATAATGCCTTTGCGTTGCGTCATTTTTTGCTTTCCTTTGCGTCAGGCGGCAGCGCCGATTCTTTCCAGACGATAGCTGCCATCCAGCACTCGCTTCACCCAGGACTGATTCTCGAGATACCAGTCGACGGTCTGAGCGATACCCTTTTCGAAGGTGTATTGCGGTTTCCAGCCCAATTCGCCCTGCAATTTGGACGCATCGATCGCATACCTGCGATCGTGGCCGGGGCGGTCTGCGACGTAGGTGATCTGGCTACTGCGCGGCTTGCCGTCCGCGCGCGGGCGACGTTCGTCCAGCAGCGTGCAGATAGTTTCGACCACTTCGATGTTCTGCCGCTCCGCATCGCCGCCGACATTATAGGTTTCGCCAGGTCGTCCTTTTTCCAGAACAGCTCGGATAGCCGCGCAGTGGTCGCTCACGTACAGCCAGTCGCGGACGTTCTTGCCATCGCCGTAGACCGGCAAGGGTTCGCCCGCCAGTGCGCGCGCAATGATCAGCGGGATGAGTTTTTCCGGGAAATGATACGGCCCGTAATTGTTCGAGCAATTGGTGGTCAGCACCGGCAGCCCGTAGGTGTGGTGGAATGCCCGCACCAGATGGTCGGACGCCGCCTTGGAAGCGGAATACGGGGAATTGGGCGCGAAAGGCGTGCTTTCGGTGAATTTTCCGGTGTCGCCGAGCGAACCATAGACTTCGTCGGTGGAGACGTGCAGCAAACGGAAGGTATCTCGCTTGGCGCCTTCCAGCGCTCGCCAATAATCGCGTACCGACTCTAGCAAGGCGAGCGTGCCGACTACATTGGTCTGCACGAATGCCCCTGGCCCGTCGATGGACCGATCGACATGGCTCTCGGCGGCGAAGTTCACCACCGCGTCGGGCTGATATTCAGCCAGCAGCCGCGATACCAGCGGCTGGTCGCCGATGTTGCCGTGGGCGAAAACATGGTTGGGATTGCCTTCCAGGGAAGACAAAGTATCTAGATTGCCGGCATAGGTCAGCGCATCGAGATTGATGACACGAATACCTTTGCCGACGGCTTCCAATACGAAGTTGCCGCCAATGAAGCCGGCACCGCCAGTTACGAGCCAAGTCGGCACATCAAACTCCAGAAATCGAAAGTTCTACGAGATCAGTCAAGCGGCGATCTCAGAACGGAATGTCGTCATCCGCGAAGTCGTCCATCGGCGCTTGCTGAGTCGCAGGCTGTTGGCGCCGCGGCGCCGGAGAATCCTGGCGTTGCGCGGGCGCGCTACGTTGCGGGCGATCGCCACCGCCCTCGCCTTTGCCGCCGAGCATCTGCATCTCGTCGGCGATGATGTCGGTGGAATATTTCTCCACACCGTCCTGGCCGGTGTACTTGTCGTAGCGCAGCGAGCCTTCCACGTAGACCGAGCTGCCCTTGCGCAGATATTCGCCGGCGATCTCGCCGAGCTTGCCGAAGAACACCACGCGGTGCCATTCGGTGCGTTCCTGCTGGTTGCCATCCTTGTCCTTGCGAACGCTGGTGGTGGCCAGGCTGATCCGGGTGATCGCCATGCCGCCCTGTGTGTACTTGGTGTCCGGGTCGTTGCCCAGATTGCCCACCAGGATCACTTTGTTGATGCCGCGTGCCATATCGTCTTCCGTCGGGTGATGCCCGCCGGTTGCGGGCGCAGTCCAGTGAAGTATACCTGCGCCCTACAGGCTAGTCCGTATACGCCGCATCCGCGCGTAGGGTTTGACTGACCATTCTTCCCTTATAATTCAGCCACTTCCCTAACATCTCACACATGATCGCCCCCGAGACCACCACCCGGCCCGCATTGGCCCTGCCCCAGATCCAGGCCCTGGCCTCCGCCGATATGGCCGCTGTGGACGCGCTGATCCGCGACCGGTTGGCTTCGGACGTGGTGCTGATCAATCAGATCGCCGATCACATCATCTCAGCAGGCGGCAAGCGTCTGCGGCCGATGCTGGTAGTGCTGGCCGGACGCGCCAGCGGCACCGTAGCGCCCGAACACCATCAGCTGGCGGCGATCATCGAGTTCATTCACACCTCCACCCTACTGCACGACGACGTGGTGGACGAATCGGACCTGCGTCGTGGCCGCAGCACCGCCAATGCGTTATGGGGCAATGCGCCCAGCGTGCTGGTCGGCGATTTCCTGTATTCGCGCAGCTTCCAGCTGATGGTGGAACTGGACCGCATGGAAGTGATGCGCATCCTCGCCGATACCACCAACCGCATCGCCGAAGGCGAGGTGCTGCAACTGCTGCACGTACACAACCCGGATACCGACGAAGCGGCTTACCTGCGCGTGATCGAACGCAAGACCGCGGTACTGTTCGCGGCAGGTACTCAACTGGGCGCGCTGGCGTCCGGCGCCGACGTCATCGTCCAGCAGAAACTCTACGACTACGGCATGAACCTGGGCTACGCCTTCCAGATCGCCGATGACGTGCTGGACTACACCGCAGATGCCGCCGACCTGGGCAAGAACCTGGGCGATGATCTCGCCGAGGGCAAGGCCACTTTGCCGTTGATCCATGCCATCGCGCATTCGGATGCGGTCACGCGCGCGCGTCTGCGCGAAATCGTCGAGAACGGCGAAGGCCAGGCGATGCCGGAAGTGCTGGCGGCCATCGAAGCCACCGGCGGCCTGGAGTACAGCCAGCGGCGAGCGGCGGAATATGCGGAAGCGGCCGAGAAAGCGCTGGACGGCCTGACCGAAACCGACGCCCTATCGGCGCTACGCGGTCTCGCGCGCTACGCGGTGGCCCGCAAACATTGATGCAGGAGCGGAGTTTCCGCCCCTGCGAAATTTCGGCCGCTCAATCGCTGAAGACTTCCTCGAAGAAGCCGTCCATCATCTTGTAAGCGCGCTTCGCGGCGCGTTCGTTATACATGCATCCCGGCGGGGTGTTGGCCGTTTCCAGCGCGAAGCAATGCACCGCACCGCTGAAATTGACGAACTGCCAGTCCGCGCCAGCTTCGTTCATTTCCTTCTCGAATCCCGCGATGTTGGGCGCTACGCCCCTGTCGTCCGCGCCATTGAGGATCAATAGCGGCGCCTTCACCGCGCCCTGCGTCGCCGGCATCGTCGTGTCCAATCCACCGTGGAAAGTCACCACGCCGGCGACATCGGCGCCGCTGCGCGCCAGCTCCAACGCGGAAGAACCGCCAAAACAGAAGCCCAGCGCCGCTATCTTGGCCGTATCTACAGGGGCCTTGCCGGCCTTCGTACGCAGCACTTCCAGCGCCTTGTTCATGCGCGCGCGCATCGCCGGGCGATCCGCGTACATCTTCTTTACCTGGGCTATCGCCTGAGTCGGATTCTTCGGGCGCACGCCCTTGCCGTACATGTCGACTACCAGCACCACGTAATCGTCACGGGCGATCTGTTTGGCCTTGTCCACCGCGGCGGGAGTGACGCCCAACCAGTCCGGCACCATTAGCAGGCCCGGGCGGATTTCCTTGCTGGCGTCGTCATAGACCAGGAAACCACTGAAAGTCTGTTTGCCGACTTTCCAGTTGATTGGCTTGGCTACCGGCGCCGCCAGCAAAGGCGTGGCCCAAAGTGCGGCCAGAACCAGCCAGACCAATGAAATCTTGCGCATATGTCACTCCTTGTTGAGATGCGGTTCGGTAATCAGGTTGTTTGAACAATGTTGACGCAATGCAAAGGCGGGTAGGAGCGACGTAAGTCGCGAATACGACAATCGGATCGGGTCAAGCCAATCCGTAATAAGACCCTTCGCGACTTACGTCGCTCCTACACGCCTTATCCGATACCTATGCCGGGGATGGCGGAAATCGTATCCGGGTCGAAACCCGCGATGGCGGCGAAATGGCGACCACGCGCCACGTAATCCTTGTAAACCCCGAAGCTGGGCGCGCCGGGCGACAACAGGATAACGCCGGTGCCGCCGAGCAGCCGGCGAGCCTGGCCTACCGCGGACTCCAGATCGCCAGCCGCTTCAAGCTTGAACTTGCCCTCAGCGGCCAATGGCGCGAGCAGCTCGTGGATACGCGGACCGTTGGCGCCCATGGTGACGACGGCCTCAGGCGCACCGCGCTTCATCGCTTCCGCGAAATCGGACCAGTCCACGCCACGGTCATGCCCGCCGACCAGCACGGCAATAGGCTGTCCATGAAAGCACTCCAGCGCCGCCAAGGTGGCGTGCGGGGTAGTGCTGATGGAGTCGTTGACGTAGCGGATACCGTCGCGCTCGCCCAGCGTCTGCAGACGATTGGGCAAGGGTCGGAAGCTTTCAGCATGGGGCGCCAACCGGGCTGCGTCCAGCCCCAATGCCTCGATCGTCGCCAGCACCGCGCATAGATTGCCGCGATTGTGGCGACCGGGCAGCGGCGTACGCGTGGTGTCGAATACGAATGCGTCTCCGCGAAAGACGTCGTCTCCACGCAGGTGCCAGCCTTCGGCGTGGTTGAACCAGTGCACTTCGATGCCCGCAAGCTGCAAGGATGCCAGCCGCGCATCGGCGGCGTTCAATATCGCGATCTTGGGCCCGGCCTGCGTCACCAACGCCAGTTTGTCGGCGATATAGCGCGCCTCGCTTCCGTGCCAGTCCAGATGCTCAGGAAAGATGTTCAGCACCAGCGCCACCTCCGGCCCCGTTTCGGCAGCGGCGACGTCCAGCGTCTGGTAACTGGAAAGTTCGATGGCCCAAAACTCCGGCACAGGTTCCGGATCGAGCGCTTCCAGCAACGGCATGCCGATATTGCCGACGAGCGCGGTGCGATGGCCGCCTGCACGCAGCAAATGCGCCAGCAAGGCGGTGGTCGTGCTTTTTCCCTTGGTTCCTGTCACGCATAGCGTGTGCGCGGCGATGTCGTTCGGGCCAGCATGCTCGTCGAACCACAAGGTGCTGCCGCCGATGAAAATCGTGCCGTTCGCGGAAGCCGCAAGAGCGGCTGCGGAATAGGGGCTGATGCCAGGCGATTTGACCACCACCTGCTGCGCGGACAACGATTCGGCGGTGGCCTCGCTATGGATCGTCAGCAACGGGTCGGCAAGAGCCGTTGCCTCCTCTGCTTCCTCCTTGTTGCAGAACAGAGTCAACGGCAGCACCGGCAACCGCGAACGGATCGCTTGATAAGCGGCGCGGCCTTCGCGGCCCCAGCCCCATAGCGCTACACGTTTGTCTTCAAGCTGCGAAATTCGCACGCAGCTGCTCCCACAACGCGGCCGGAACGCGATGTTCTCCATCGAGCTTCAGCAGCGGCGCGATTTCCAGTTCTGGTGCCGTCAGCTGCGGCTGGATCTCGCGGATGAAACGCACCACCAGCGCGTCTTCCTTCCATTCCGGACGCGAGGCGAGCGCGGCCATCGCGGCGCGCGATTCCTGGCCTTCGCCCACGCATTCGAAGGGTTTGTGGTCCTGGAATTCCAGCAACGCATCGAATCCGCCCGCCTGCACCATATCGTCCAGCAGATTGCGGCCGAAGATGCCGACCAACCGCGGCTTGGGCATGAAGGGCGCCAGCGCCAGGAACACGAAATGACATTTGGGGCACACGCCGCACCAGCGATTAACCGGACGCTCGCCCAGGATATGGAAGTTGCGGTTGCAGCTGGAAAAATGCGCGTCGTACCGATCCGTTTTGGCGAATTGCCGGGCTACCGCCAGTTCGCTGAGCGGGCGGAGCAGCGAATAGTAATGAAGGTCGGCGGCGACGCGGCGTTGAACATGCTCGCCAAAGGCGCGCTCGAATTCCCAGCCTTTCGACCACTGATGGTTCACCTCTCCAGTGCCCGGAATGATACTTCCGTAACTGGCCGAACGCTCGTTGGAGAACACCACCTGGTCGACGCCCTGCAGCACAGCAGCGAGAACGAGGATGGCGGAATTCACCGCGGTGACCGGAATATGGCCGTTGTAGGCTCCCTGCCGATTCAACTCGAACAATCCCGGGGCTAGCGCGCGACCCATATTGAGCGTCGGCAGTTCCGTACGAGCGGCGCAAGCACCGATCAGCTGCGAGTTACCGATCCAGGTAACGGTCTGATCCACGCCTGCCGCACGCAGCGCCTCGATCGAGACCAATGAATCCTTGCCGCCGCCGATGGCAACCAAAGCGTGATGGCGCAGGCCCAGCGCATTCGCTGACAGGCCGATGTCGGCCGTGCTGGGAAACTTGATGCGTCCATGCAAGTTCAACCCGTTGCGATACGCGAACTCGCCGAGACCATTGACGTAGATCGTCTCCAACAAGGCGGCGGTTCCCGCATCTATCGAATATCCCTCGATACGAATTTCCGCCGGCACCGCCGCTTTGTAATAGCTGACGCCTGCGATCAGATGCAGCAGGCGCAAGGCCTGTTCCACTGCCTTGGCCTGTGCGCCTTCCAACACAAAGGGCGCGCCAGGAACGGTGACGGTTTCGATGAGTTCGGGGCCGTCGTCGAAGGCGTAAACGAGCTGCGCTACGCCGCTTTCCGCATCCAGCCCACAGCGGACGAAACGGAACGCGGCGATTTCCTCGCGTTGGAATTTCCAATCAGACATCCAGTACCTCTTCTTTCGGCAACGCCCGCAGGTTGTAGGCGTTGGCCATGGCGAATCCGTAAGCGCCCGCATCGGCGATCAGCACCACATCGCCGTCCGACGTCGCATCAGGAAGCCGCCGGCGCTTGCCGAGCACATCGCTGGATTCGCAGATCGGCCCGACCACGTCGAACACGCCGTCGTTCGCGTCATCGAGTCGACTGAGATTGAGGACGTCGTGCCAGGCGTCGTACAGTGCGGGACGGATCAGCGCATTCATTCCGGCGTCCAGGCCGACGCGGCGGACCTCGTCTTTCTCCACGACCTGCGTCACCGTCAACAGCAACACGCCGGCTTCGGCGACCAGATAACGGCCGGGTTCGATCGCCAAGCGATATCCGGGATAAGCGGCCTTGATCTCGGATAATCCTGCGCCCCAAGCTTCCAGATCGAACGGCTCGTCGTCCTCGGTGTAGGGAATGGGCAAACCGCCGCCGATGTCGATCACGTCCACGCTACCGATACGCTCGGCAATGCCGCCCAGCTCGTCGCAGACTTGCTTCCAGTGCTGCGGCGTCTCCACTCCGCTGCCCAGATGCGCGTGCAGTCCGATCACGTTGGCGCCCAAACTGCGGGCGAGCGCGACGAAAGTCTCCACCTTCGCGACCGGCAAGCCGAACTTCGAATCCTTGCCGCCGGTGCGCACCTTCTCGTGGTGTCCATCTCCGCGGCCCAGATCCACGCGCAGCCATAGGTCGCGGCCGCGGAAAACCTCGGGCCAACGCTGCAGCGATTCGATGTTGTCCAGCGTGACCGTGACGCCAAGTCCATAGGCCGCCTCGTACTCCGCGCGCGGCGCGAAGCTGGGCGTGAACAGCACCCGTCGCGGCGACAACTCAGGGATGATCTCGAATACGCGTTGCAATTCGCCCAGCGACACGCATTCCAGCCCAAAACCTTCCTCGACCAACAGCTGCAGGATCGCCGGATGCGAATTCGCCTTGATCGCGTAATAGCGCTGATCGATGGGCGCGAGCGCATTCAGCGTCTGCGCACGGGCGCGCACGGTCGGCAGGTGATAGGCGTAACGCGGCGTACCGGCTTCGGCCATGGCCAGAAGCCGCTCGCGTTCGCCATGCCACCATGGCGTTTCGCGCTTGCGGATGCCATTGGCGATCTCGCGCCAGCGCGGACCGAAGACGCTGGTCTCCTCCACCGGCATGGCACCGCTGTCGATCAGCGCGGCATGCAGGACGGGTAGCAATCCGTCGGCGTCGACCTCATCGATGACGAAAGTCAGATTGAGGTCGTTGGACGACTGCGAAATCATGTGCACGCGTTCGCGGCCGAACGTGGCCCACACGTCCGACAGCTTGTGCAGCAGCGAGCGCATGCCGCGGCCAACCAGGGTGATGGCCGAACAGGGCGCGATCACTTTCACCCGGCAGATCTCGGTCAGGTCCGCCGAGAGCGCGGCCAGCACGTTGGTATTGACCAGATTCTCGCTGGGATCCAGCGACACGGTGACGTTGGTTTCCGACGAACCGATCAGGTCGACCGACAATCCGTGGCGCTTGAATCGCTCGAACACGTCGGCCAGGAAGCCGACTTGTTGCCACATGCCCACCGATTCCATCGACACCAACACGATGCCGTTGCGGCGGCTGATCGCCTTCACTCCGGGAACGGTGACGGCGTTGCCGTCGATGCTGGTGCCGGGCAGTTCGGGGCGCTCGGTATCCAGGATGGCCATCGGCACGCCGGCATCCCGGCACGGCTTGATCGAACGCGGATGCAGCACCTTGGCGCCGGTGGTGGCGATTTCCTGCGCTTCGGCGTAATCCAGCCGCGTCAGCAGGCGTGCGTCAGGAACCTCGCGTGGATTGGCGCTGAACATGCCGGGCACGTCGGTCCAGATTTCAACCCGCTGCGCGCCGAGCAAAGCGCCGAAATACGCAGCCGAGGTATCGGAACCGCCGCGGCCCAGGATCGCGGTATCGCCGTCCCGGTGACGCGCAATGAATCCCTGCGTCAGCAGCATGCGCGCTGGTTGCTGGCGGAAACCTTCGCCCCACTCGGCACTGGCGAACGGACTGCACGACACCGACAAACGCTGCGACCAGGCATTCTGGTTGGGCAACACCGCCGCCTGAAGCCAGTTGCGCGCATCCATCCAGCCGAAATCCAGGCCGTTGGCGCGCAGATAAGCGGCGCCGAGCGTGGACGAAAGCAGCTCGCCCTGCCCCAGCACTTCGGCCTGCCACGGCAGCGTCCGTTCGACGGCGCGTGGGTCGGTCGCCAGCGCGCGCAGTATCGACAGGCGTTCGCCCAGCACTTCGTCGGCATCGAGCTCGAGTTCGGCCAGGAACTCGCGATGACGCTGCTCTAGTTTCCCAACGCGCTCCACACTGTCGGCGGCGCCATCGGCGATCGCGGTCAGCTCATTGGTCACGCCGGACAACGCCGACACCACCACCAGCACGCGCGCGTCCTGCCCTTCGCCGGAATGTTCTTCGGCCCTGCGTTTGGCCAGCCGGCCTATCGTGTCCCAGCGATGACGACGCGACACCGAAGTGCCGCCGAACTTGAGGACGATCCAGCGATCAGACGCAGGCGAGACAGGAGACATGGACAGGAGAGGGGGACTGCCCGACCATTCGGGCGTGAACCGTTGATTCTAAACGAATGATCTAAGCGAATGCCCTAAGCGAATGCTTCCAGACCAACCTACCGAACAAGGCCGACCCGCATGACCGCGCGCTTCTACCTGCAACTCGATGTCTTCGCCGACCGGCCCGGTGCCGGCAATCCGCTGGGTGTGGTGTTCGATGCTTCCGACCTGGACGCGGACGCGATGCAGGCCTATGCCGCCTGGGCGAACCTATCCGAGACCATCTTTTTTCTACCTCCCACCGCAGCGGAGGCCGACTATCGGGTGCGCATCTTTACTCCGCGTCAGGAGCTGCCATTCGCAGGCCATCCCAGCGTGGGGGCTGCCTGGGCAGCGCTGGACTCGGGCCTGGCCCAGGCGAAAGATGATCTGCTGGTGCAGGAATGCGCGGCGGGTTTGCTTCCGGTAAGGATCGAGCAGCGCAATGCCATGCGCCTGGTCCATGTTCGCGCGCCACAAGCGCGGGAAGTGCTCACCCGTGGCGTCCATGCCGACGCGCTAGCTTCCGCCTTGCAGGGCTTGCCGCTAGGCGAGCTCGCCCCCGCACTGTGGAACAACGGCCCGAGCTGGTGGCTGGTCGAACTGGCCGACGATGCCGCCGTGCGCGCGATGCAACCCAATCTGGCCGCCATCGCCGCACTCACCACGGCCAGCAACGCGGTAGGTCTTGCGGTATTCGGCCGAACCGACGATTCGGATCACGATCTGGCCGTGCGCGCGTACTGCCCCGCCGATGGCATCCCGGAAGATCCGGTGACCGGCAGCGCCAACGCCAGCATCGCCGCCCTATTGCACCATGCCGGTGCGCTGCCCGGTGCGGATAGGCCCGGCCCGTATAGACGTTATATCGCCAGCCAAGGCCGTGAAATCGGGCGTGATGGTCGGGTGGAAGTGCAGGTGGATCACGAAAACGAAGTCTGGATCGGCGGTCAGGTACAGGCCGTGATCCGCGGCAGCGTGGATTGGTAAGCTGCACGGCCCCCACCCCGCTTTCTTCTCAATGACCTCACGTCGTTATGTGCAACTCGATGTCTTCGCCGACCGCCCCGGCGCAGGCAATCCGCTGGCCGTGGTGCTGGATGCGGAGGGACTGGACGACACCACCATGCAAGCCATCGCGCGCTGGACGCGATTGCCGGAAACCACCTTCGTGTTTCCAGCGACGAAACCGGAAGCCAGCTATGGCATCCGTATCTTCAGTCCGCGCCGCGAAGTTCCCTTCGCCGGCCATCCCAGCGTCGGTACCGCCCACGCGGTTCTGGAAGCGGGGCTGGCGACGCCACTCGACGGACTTCTAGTGCAGGACGGCATCGCCGGATTGCTTCCCTTGCACGTGCTCGGCTCCGGCGCCACCCGCACCATCGCGGTACGCACGCCGCGTGCGAAGGTGATGGAAATCGCTTCGCCGCAAGATGCGCGGTTGCGCGATGTGCTCGACACCCTGCCGTTGGGCAACTTGCCGCCTGCCTTGATGGATGGCGGACGCCGCTGGTGGCTGGCGGAGCTGCGCGATGAAGCCGCGCTGCGCGCGGCGACGCCGCCTTGGGAAGCGATCGGCAAGCTGGCGCAGGAAACCGAGAGCATGGGCATGTGCGTGTTCGCACGCAGCGACGATCCGGTCTATTTCCTCGCGGTACGCGCCTGGGTCGGGGCGCCCGCGCAGTTCGAGGACGCCGCTTCTGGCGCGGCCAACGCCACGCTGGCGGCTTGGCTGGCTTCGCAGAACGCGCTGCCCGGCAGCGATGGCCGCTACCGCATCAGCCAGGGCCGGGAAGTGGGCTACGACGCGATCATCGAATTGCAGGTGGATGACGAGGGCGAGGTATGGTCCGGTGGCCGTATCTGTAATGTGGTGACCGGACGGATTGACTGGTAATACGGATTGATCGGTAATCATGGCCCCACGGTCGTCATCCCAGCGAAAGCTGGGATCCACTTTGATCTTGATCTGCTGTGGGCCAGAGCGAAAGCACTAAAGTCAAAATCAAGATGGATCCCAGCTTTCGCTGGGATGACGACCAAAAAAAAAGGAGCCGCGGGGCTCCTTTTTTCTATTCAAAGCGAAAACATCATTCCGCCTGTACATCAACTCTTACCCGGATGCGGTCGCCGGGATGGTAATTGGTCCGCGTGTGATAGGTGCGGTTGGCGTATTCGTAGGTCACGTCGTAACCGTTGAGGTTTTCGTCGTCTTCGTAATAACCGTCTCGGCTGGTGACCGGCACCGGATCGCAAACGCGCACGGTGCCGCGGCGCGCGTACTGGCGATTGCGCTGCGAGCTGTCGTAGATGGATCGGCCGGCCATGCCGCCGACCATGGAACCCACCGCCGTGCCGACATAGCGACCACTGCCATCGCCAACCTTGCTGCCCAGGACCGCGCCAGCGATACCGCCGATCACTGTCGCCACGGTACGGCTGGTTTCGTTTCCATTGCTGCGGTAACCATCGTCGCGACCGTAGTAGCCGTCGTCTCGGCCATAGCGATTGTCCTGGTTGTAATAACCATCGTTGCCTGTATAGACATCATCGGCCCGGCGGTAAAGGCATTGGGTCGAACGCTGCGAGGTGCTGTTTCCGTAAGCACTGTTCCCGTAGCCGGAACCGATGACCGGATCCACGCGCAACACCCGCGCGTAATCGTAGGTCGCGCCCTGCCCCTGATACGAATTGGAAGGGTACTGGTCGGAACCGTAATAGCGATCCTCCTGCCCGTAGTAACCGGACGATTGCGCGGCGGCGGCACCGGCGAAGGCAAGGCCCGCAACTAGCAGGCTGGCGGAAAGGCGTTTCATCTGAGCAGGCTCCCAACGCCGGAGTGGCGCACATGCATCGTCGAGTCGCGCGGGTTAAACGAGTCTGAACTCAGCCCGCTCGGCTAACCCGGTTTAGCCATGCGACAGCTTGGAGGGCGATGGTTTGCGCCTGGTGGCCCAGCAAAGGCCCGACGTGACTGTTTGCAAGCGTTTCCAGCCGATCCGCCTGCCAAGTCTGCGCCCAATCAGAAATAATCGTCGGCGGTACGTCCTCGTCCTGCTCCGAAACAACGAACAGCGCAGGGCAATCCGGTTTTTCGACTTCAACGCCCGCGTGCGCTTCGCGTAGCACTCGGCCCGATTCGTCGCGCCAATGGCGGAACGCCCACACTGCGCTGGCATCGTCCGCGTCCGGCATCGCTTCGCGGGTGGAATGCAGCCGTGCGTTCCGTTGCCATGGAACCACCCTATCCCACGGGCGCCGGACTAGTCGCTGGCGCCAAGGCGCAGGCGGCAACGGATTGACCAGCACCAAGGCATCGGCCTCGTCGGCGCACATCGCAGCCAGCAATCCGCCCAGGCTTGCGCCCACCAACACGCGAGGGCGCGGTAACGCCTGCAATGCCAGCTGGACCTGCATCGCGTAATCCTGCAGCGTGGTTGCGGCCAAGCCCTGTGCGGTGGGTTGCAGCTCCACCGCTTGCGCGGCGATGGCGTGCGCCTGCAAGACACCACGCCACTGGTTCCACTCCCAGGCACCTCCGCCCGCGCCGTGAACTAGCAAGGCGTTCCAGCAAGGCACGTCAATCACTCGACCAAGGTCGCTTCCATCGTCACCGGCACGGCCAGAGCGCGCGAAATGACACAACCAGCCTTTGCCGCATTTGCGATTTCGTCGAATTTAGCGGCGTCGATACCCGGCACCTTGGCCGACAGGACCAGCTTCACGCCGGTAACGGTCGGGCCCGGATCGGCGCCGGGTTCCATCGACACTTCGGCGCGCGTATTGATGCTGTCGGCGATGAAGCCCTCCTTCCCCAGCACCGCAGAGAGCGCCATGGTGAAGCAGCCTGCATGCGCGGCGGCCAGCAGTTCTTCCGGATTGGTGCCTTTCTCGTCGCCGAAGCGGGTCTTGAAGGAGTAGTTCTGCGCGGAGAACAATCCGCTCTGCGGTGTGCTCAGATTGCCTTTTCCGGACATCAGGTCGCCGCTCCATGCCGCATCGGCGAATCGTTTCAGGGCTGCCATTTCATGCTCCTAACCAGGGGGAGCGCGAAGCTTACACCTGGGGCCTGTTAACGCTCCGTACCGCAGTGCGACTTGACCGCTCCGCTGAGGACCGCAATGCTGGCTGCCCGCCATGACCGCCCGCAGGCGTCACGCTCGTCACTCGTCCAGGACGCTCAGCCCGGACCGCCATGACGGCCCTCTATTCCAAAAACCTTTGGGAGGAACGGCCTCATGCCTTATTCGACAGCGCAAATCCGCAATGTGGCCTTGGCAGGCCACCCTGGCGCCGGCAAAACAACCTTGTTCGAAGCCCTGCTGCATGCCGGCGGCGCCCTGCAGACGGCAGGCACGATTGAACGCGGCACCACCGTGTCCGATCACGACCCGATGGAAAAAGACCGCGGCCATTCCATGGATAGTGCTATCGCCAGCACCGATCATGGTGGCATCCACGTCAACCTGATCGACACTCCGGGTTATCCGGATTTCCGCGGCCCTACCTTGTCGGCATTGGCCGCGGTGGAGACCGTGGCGATCGTGGTGGATGCGGATACCGGCATCGGCTACGGCACCCGCCGCATGATGGAACACGCCAAGGCGCGCAACCTGTGCCGGGTGATCCTCGTCAACAAGATGGATCATCCCGGCGCAAAACTCGGCGCGCTGCTCGACAACCTGCGCGAGACCTTCGGCCCCGAGGTACTGCCGCTCAATCTTCCCGCCGAAGGCGGAAAAAGCGTGGTCGACTGCTTCTGGAAACCCAGCGGCGACAGCAACCTGGGGCCGGTCGCGGCCTGGCACCAGAAGATCATCGACCAAGTGGTCGAGGTGAACGAGACGGTGATGGACCGCTATCTCGACCAAGGCGAATCGGGACTGCAGGGCGAAGAACTGCATGACGCTTTCGAACAATGCCTGCGCGAAGGCCACCTGGTGCCGGTGTGCTTCGTTTCTGCACGCAGCGGCGCCGGCGTCAGGGAACTATTGGACATCGCCGAGAAGCTGTTTCCGCATCCTGGCGAAGCCAATCCGCCACCTTTCGTAAAGGGCAGCGGCGACAATGCGGCGCCGATCGTGGCCAAACCCGATCCCGATGCGCATGTCATCGCCGATGTCTTCAAGATCGTCAACGATCCTTTCGTGGGCAAACTCGGCATCTTCCGCGTGTACCAGGGGACGGTGCGCAAGGACACGCAGCTGTTCGTCGACGACGGCCGCAAGCCTTTCAAGGTCGCGCACCTGTACAAGATCAAGGGCAAGGACCACGTGGAGATCGAGGAAGCCATCCCCGGCGACATCGCCGCGGTCGCCAAGATCGAAGATTTGCATTTCGATGCCGTGTTGCACGACAGCCACGACGAAGACGAGATCCGCCTCGCCCCGCTCGCCTTCCCCAAGCCGATGTTCGGCCTGGCCATCGAAGCGACGCGCAAGGGCCAGGAGCAGAAGCTGTCCACGGCGCTGCACCGGCTGGCCGAGGAGGACCCCTGCTTCCGCGTCGAGCACGAGTCCGAAACCAACGAAACCGTGATCCGCGGTCTGTCCGATCTGCATTTGCGCATCAATCTGGACCGGCTGAAGGAACGGCACGGCGTGGAAGTCAGCTCGCGGCCGCCGCGCATCGCTTACCGCGAAACCATCGGCACGGCGGCGGAAGGTCATCATCGGCACAAGAAGCAGACCGGCGGCGCGGGACAGTTCGGCGAAGTGTTCCTGCGTATCGAACCGTTGCCGCGCGGCGGCGGCTTCGAATTCGTCGACGCGGTGAAGGGCGGCACGATTCCCGGCCAGTTCCTTCCGGCGGTGGAAAAGGGCGTGCGCCAGGTGCTGCAAGGCGGCGCGCTGGCGGGTTATCCCGTGCAGGACGTCCGAGTGACGGTGTACGACGGCAAGTATCACGCAGTGGACAGCAAGGAGGTCGCCTTCGTCGCGGCCGGCAAGAAGGCCTTCCTGGACGCGATAGGAAAGGCGCGCCCCCAAGTGCTGGAGCCCATCGTCGACCTGGAAGTCAGCGCGCCGGAAGCGCAAGTGGGCGACATTACCGGCGGCCTGTCCTCCAAGCGAGCGCGCATCAATGGCACCGATGCGACACGCGGGGAAATCGTGGTGAAGGCGCAAGTGCCGTTATCCGAGTTGGAGGGTTATGCGGCGGAACTGAAATCGGTGACCGCCGGCAAGGGCCGGTACAGCCTGGATTTCAGCCACTACGAGCCAGTGCCCACAAACGTGCAGCAGCGACTGGTGGAGGCCTACAAGCCCAAACACGAAGAAGACTGACGCGCCGGATCCTTGCTACCGTACACGGTGTCGAATCCGGGAATGCACCATGAAGCCGCTCGCGCTGTCCCTGCTGGGAACCCTGCTCGGCGTCGCGCTCGCCTTGCTGCTCTACGACCGTTTCGTCGTCCAGCCCCGCGAAGCCAAGCGCGCCGAGGCAGCCACCATCGATCTTTCCCGGGCGACGGATCAGGCGAAAAAGATCACCGATAGCGTCGACGCTTCGGTCAAGCGGAGCGTCGATAGCGCCCAGCGGGCGTTCGAAGCGCAGGCTGCGGATCAGAACAAGCGCCGCATGCTGGCCGAAGCGGTCGCGCAGACCCAGATGTATAAAGTAGCGCTGACCGAATCTTTTATGAGCAACGGCCAATGGCCCGCCAAGGCATCCGAGGCGGGTTTGCCGCAGAACAACCCCAAGGCGGGCGGCGCCATACGCGACATCGCGGTCGGCCAACGCGGCACTATCACCGCCACCTTCGATGGCAGCTTCGCCGAAGGCGCACAGTTTCAGCTAGTTCCCCAGACCGACCCCGCCACCTATCAGGTGCGTTGGCAATGCAGGACTTCCGGCGATCCGGACTTGAAGCGTTATCTGCCCGACTGCACTCAGGGCTGAGCCGGAATCCGGCCGAAGCCATCGATCGGGTTCGATTCCATTGCCGAAGTCCCTCAATGCTGCAACCGCATAGTTGCCGTCTCTCACACGAAACTTGCCGCCGAATCCGGCCGGTTATCAGCTCATCGCAAAAAAATACATAAAAAAGGGTGTTTTTTCTGTTTTTGGTATTGGCGTAGCCGAGTAATTGCCCTACATTGCGCATGCCGACGTGGTCGGCCCGATTACCCACCTATTGACTGTAAAACAGGACATTTATGGCAACGAGCAAGAAAAAAGCTGCGCCCAAGAAGGCCGCCCCAAAGAAAGCCGCCGCTAAGCCGGCAGCACCCAAGCCCATCAAGGAAGCTCTGAGCAAGTCCGGTCTCGTCGCACACCTCGCCGAAGCCGCTGGCGTCGCTGCGAAAGACGTACGCGCCATCCTGGCCTCGCTGGAACACGCGGTCGCCGGTTCGGTCAGCAAGAAGGGCGCAGGTTCTTTCACCCTGCCCGGCCTGCTGAAGATCACCGCCGTCAACGTGCCGGCCAAGGCCAAGCGCAAGGGCATCAACCCGTTCACCAAGGAAGAGCAGTGGTTCGCCGCCAAGCCTGCCTCGGTGAAGGTCAAGGTTCGCCCGCTGAAGAAGCTGAAGGACGCCGCCGCCTAATCGCAGCGCTCCAGGCAATACCTACTCGGGACGGCATTGCCGTCCCGAGTCGTTTCTGGTGTAGGGCGTTTCTGGCGAAGGGAATGTCGCGATGCCCCTGGCATTGGTCATGCTTGAGGATCTGCGAATGCGGCCACATCTATAAAAGCCGACCCCTCTCAGGAACCAAACAGGATGAAGATTCAGGGCTTTCTCGATCATCTGCTCAAATCCGCGCAAGGCAGTGGCAATATCGGTGATGCAGCGCCTGCACAGGGCGGTCTGGGCGGCATGCTCAACGCCGATTTCGGAAAAGGCGCCCTGGCGGGCGGTGCGCTGGGCTTATTGCTGGGCAAGAATAAAACCACGCGCAAACTTGCCACCTATGGCGGGCTGGCCGCGATTGGAGTGATGGCTTACAAGGCGTACGGCGACTACAAGCAGCAACAGGGCGGCGCGGGCGCATCCGTCGAGCCGCAAACTGTCGACCGCCTGCCGCCTCCGCAAGTCGAGCTGCACAGCCAGGCGATCCTCAAGGCGCTGGTCGCCGCCGCCAAGGCCGACGGTCATATCGATGCGCGCGAGCGCCAGGTGATCGAAGGCGAATTCACCCGGGTCAGCCAGGATGCCGAACTGCAGCAATGGCTGCACGCGGAACTGGAGAAGCCGCTGGATCCGGCCGAAGTCGCACGTGCGGCCGGCACCCCGGAAATCGCTTCGGAGATGTACCTCGCCAGCCTGATGGCCGCCGACGAACAGAACTTCATGGAACGCGCCTATCTGGATGAACTGGCCCGCCAGTTGAAACTGGACGACGCGTTGAAGCTGAAACTGGAACAGCAGATCAAGCAGGCCTAAAGCGCCCACCATGGCCGAACCTTCATCAGCGCAAGCTGATCACGCACGTACGGCGAGGCGGTTCGTCGTATGGACGCTTATCCTTATGTCTGTCATCTGGACCTCGGTCTGGTCGTGGCAGCAACCATTCATGGCCAAACCACGCGCGCTATGGGAACTGTCGCGGATGCCTCCGCCTACCGCGCTACCGATGCCTGTTCAGGGCGTACGCGCCTCGCGTGTCGCCGACACCTTCGGCGCGCCGCGCGGACGCGACCGCAGCCACGCCGGCGTGGATATCTTCGCCCCGCGCGGAACTACGGTCCTCAGCGCGACGCGGGGCATGGTGGTGTCGGTACGCGAAGGCGGGCTCGGTGGCAGACAAGTGTGGGTGATGGGCCCGGGAGGCGAACGGCATTACTACGCGCACCTGGACCACTGGCAAAAAGGGCTGGAAACGGGTGATCTGGTTGCGCCCGGCGATCCTCTGGGCACGGTAGGCACCACCGGCAACGCACGCGGCACGCCGCCGCACCTGCATTACGGCCTATACGGAAAAGACGGCGCCTACGACCCGCTTCCCCTGCTTAAGGCTTACCCTCGCTAAACCGCAGGCTAATTCTGTGGAACAGTCCATCGCGGTCCGGGGACTCGTTGCGCCGCCCTCACGCACCTATCTTGTAAAGGCATTCCCGCGCTACCGAAGTCCGTGCCATGGCCAACAACGCCCACCGTTATCGCATCACCGTCACTCCCGTCGAAAGCGACGGCCTGCAATGCTTGGGTCGCTGTACCATCGAATTCGAACATAGCTGCCACGACGACTGGATGCGTATCTTGGAAGCGATGCAGCAGCAGCGCGGCTTCAGCGGCGACGAGCGCGCCGCCCTGACCGTGGGCACCAAGCTGCTGAGCGGCCTCATGCTGGAGCATCGCAAGGACGCCGACGATGTGTTCGCGCCGCTGCGGCCGCACATGGGCGAGTTCATCAAAGGCCTGAAGCTGCGAAACACCGCCGCCTAACCCGAGCCGCATCGCGTCCGATATCCTTGCCGCCAACCACATCGGCAAAGGAACCGCTATGAACCTGGGACGCGCCTCGATACCCAAATACCTCGCCCTATCGCTGATCGGCGCCGTGGGTGGCTTCGTGGCGATTTTCATGGCGCGCGGCTCGGGAGGCGAACGCTGGCTGATGATCGGATGCGCCGTGATCCTGCTGGCGTTTCTGGCCTATGTGGTCTGGCTGCTGGCATTCAAGAACAAGTCGACCCATGTCGCCAGCCAAGCGCAGAAGCAGGCCGCGCTGCAGTTCGCCCCATCGCCGGGCAAGGGCGTCATCTACGTGTACCGCAAACAACTGGTAGGCCTGCTGGTCGGCCTGAACGTAGTGCTGGACGGAAAGCCGGTGGGCCAGACCCGCGGACTCCGTTTCTATCGGCTGGAAGTGGAGCCGGGCATGCACACCCTCAGCGGCGACAAGAAGTGTCCGGAACCTCTTGAAGTGACTGTCGCGGAGGGAGAAATCGCCTACGTGGAACAGGAAATCGTGATGGGGATGGTGAAGGGAAGCTATCGCTACCACCGCATCGCCAATATCCCCCAGGCGCAACAGGCGATTTATTCCTGCAAGCTGCTGCTCGGCGCAAGCTGATCGCTGCGGGAGAACGGGGTATTCACCGGTGAAAGCATCAACCGCTTCCGAAGCCGTCAAGCTGCAGCACCTACCCAACATCGGCCCGGCCATGGTCGAGGACTTCAAGGCGCTGGGCATCACCCGACCCGCGCAATTGAACGGCGCCGATCCTTTCGCGCTGTACCGGCGTCTGTGCAAGATCACTGCTACGCGTCACGACCCCTGCGTGCTGGACACCTTCATCAGTGCGGTGCGCTTCATGGAGGGCGAGCCTGCCCGCCCGTGGTGGCACTACACCGCGGAACGCAAACGGCAATATCCCGATCTCTAAACCCGCCGATTGAAGCTGCATTCACCGTGCCAGGTTATGGTGCCCACGCACAGATGGTTTCCTGCGGCGCATCCTTCGCGTCGCCGATATCGAAAACGGCCTGTCGGCCGTCACCTGGACAGAAAAATGAGCTTACCCCTCGGCAACCGATTCAAGAGCGCCTATCTGGTATTGCTGCTCGCTAGTCCTTTCGCCGCCCTAGCGGCCGAAACGGACAGCAACGAACTCCGCGTCGACGCGCCTCGGGTTCAGCAATATCTGGACACTGCCTTTCCATACGAGTACGAAGCGTTGGGTGGCTTGTTTACCCTGACCGCACGCGATCCCAAACTGACCATTCCCGCATCGGGAGAACGCTTGCTGATGGCGTTCTCCGCCAGTGCCGCACAGGCCGGTGGCAGCGACACGCCGGTGGGACGCATCCAAATGAGCAGCGGCCTGCGCTACGACCCGCAGGACAATGCGCTGTACCTGGATCAACCCACTGTCGACGATGTGCAGCCCGCTTCGTCCGGCCAGCGCGTGGACGAACAGACTCGCGTGCTGCTCAACCTGTGGCTGACCGATTACGCCAGGAAGGAGCCGCTCTACAAACTGGATCCCGCTCTGGTCGCGAATCTGGGCGGCGTAAAGGTGGAATCGGCCCGCATCGAGAACGGGCACATCGTGGTGCGCTTTAACCAACCCGTGGGCATGCCGGATTTGAGCGATGCGCCGAACTGATGCGTTTTTCCTAGCGCTGGCGCTGTCCGCGTGCGCGGTTGCCTGCACGCGGACGGACGACGCGGCTTCGGTGCCGACGCCTGCGCGACAAGAGACGGCTGTCGTTGCTCCGCCCTCCCCTGCACCTGCAGCGGATGCGGCGCCAACGATGGCAGCGGAAGCCAGCGACCCGGCCATGCCAGCCGCGGCCCGGCAAGTGGTTGTCGATTACTACGCCGCCATCGACGCTGGCGATTACGCAAAGGCCTATGCGCTATGGAGTGAAAACGGCGCGGCCAGCGGACAGACTTTCGAACATTTCAGCGGTGGCTACGCCAATACCCGGTCCGTGCATGCCGTGGTGGGCGATCCGACGGACGAGGAAGGCGCCGCCGGCTCGCGCTACGTACAGGTGCCCGTGCAACTCAACGCGCTGCAGAGCGACGGCAGCGAACGCCGTTACGACGGCCGCTTCACCCTGCGTGCCGTAATGGCCGATGGCGCGACCCAGGAACAACGGCGCTGGCATCTGGCTTCGGCGGAGATGCAACGCGTAAATAAGTGACACCGCTGTTGTCACGCAACTGAGTAAGTCTCGACAGCATCAGAGCTCGAAGCGGTAGGACAGTTTCACCAACAACTGCTCATCGTCGCGCAGATCGAAACTGTCGCTCAGCAACTGGCCTGTCTCTTCCGAATTCGCCTCCTGGCGATAGCCGCCTCGTCCGTACACGACATAGAGATAGGAGAGCGGCGCCAGTTCGTAACGATAGCGGATCTGGAAGCCCAGATTCTTGACGCTGAAATCGTCCACTTTGTCGGGACTGACAACCGCGTTTCCGCCACCATCCACAACGTAGGTCTGGCGCATCCTCGCATCCAGCGCGATCGCCTGCAGTTTGACCCGCAGTTCCTGTTTGCTGCCGATGGTCCAGTCGAGCCCGGCATTGAGATGGACCTCGCGCCCGTCGTAGCTGCCCAGCAGATTGCTGTCGCGATTCCACACCAGCCAGTCCGGCGTGTGGTCTGCGTAGACCCCAGCGGTCAGGCGGAAGGCGTCGCTGACGAAGTAGGTGGGCTCGTACTGCATGCTGTAGCCGATTTTGGAGTTGCCCGCCAAGCCACCGGAATACAACTCCATTTCCAGGTCATGCCCCCAGTTGCCCTTGCGTGGCCGCTGGTACTCGAAGAAAGCATTGAAATTGCCCGGCCGCTTCACCGAGCCGTGCCCACGGGTGACCAGATCGTCGACGCCTGCGCCGTTGATATTGATCTGGGCGTATTCGTAGCTGCCGTCGCGCAGCCGGCCCTCGCGGCTGACGCGGAACTGGTCGTTGAGCTTCTCGCCATGGTCGTTATGGTTGCTGCTGGCCCGCCAGCGCCATTCCTTGGACGAATAGCGTGAGTTTTCCGGTTGATCGGCGAAACGCTTGCGCACTTCCCAGTGCAAATAGTTGGTGCTGTTGCGCGACAGATAGCCGGCATCGTTGATCTGCAGGTCGTTGCCGAAATGCATGGCGATCCATTGCTGGCGCCAACCGCGGTCCATTTGGTAATCGGCCCAGAGCGTGGCGCCCAGATCGCGTGTGGTTTCGCCGGATTCCTCGATCTGGCTGCCGAACACGCGGGTCTGCACGTTCCAGCGCTGGTTCGGCCGCCAGTTGTGGTCCACGCCCAGCACGGTGGCCTCGCGATCCAGATACGGCCGATCGACCTGGGTCAGCATCATGCCCAGGTTCTGGTTGCCGAAATCGCGCACCAGACGCAGGGCGCCGAACGAGCGACCGACCTCCTCCGCTTCATCGGCGACGAACACGCCGTACTTGGTGGCGCCCAGGCTGCCATTGACCTTGACCGCTGCGGTGATGTCGCCCGAGCCCCTGCCATCGTCGGCAGGGCCGCCGACACGGCGCGTGTAGAGCAGTTGGCTGAAGTCAGACGGCGTGGTGTATTCGAACAGACCCTGGTTCTCGGTGAAGAACGGCCGCTTGTCGCTGACGAAGGTTTCGGTGGCGCCGAAGTTGACCACCAGATCGTCGCTTTCCACCTGGCCGAAATCGGGATTGATCGTCGCCGTCATCTGGAACTGCCCGTTCGGCTTCCAGAAGATATCGGCACCGCCGTCGAAATCGCTGCCTCCGCGCACATTGTCGTACAGCCCCGACACGTAAGGCGTGACGGTCAGCAGCGACTGACTGTATTGCGCCATCTCCACCGCGGCGAAATCCGACATGAAACGCGGAACCTCGAAGCTGGCCGCGGGCCACGCCGAACGCTCACCGGTGGAGCCGATCACTCGATCCAGGTAGATCTTCACCGTGCGTTTGTCGCCGCTGGCCTTGCGCATAGGCGCGATGTACCAGGGAATCAGCATCTCCACCGACCAGCCGTCGGCGTCTTCGCTGACCGCGTGCCGCCAGTTGCCATCCCAGTCGTCGTTGAAGTCGTTCTCGTTGCTGATCACCGCATCGGCGATGCCGTCGGTCGAGGACACCGTGAAGTTGTAGCCGGTGCGGCCGTCGCCGTCGAAATCCACCATTAGGTTGACCCGGTCCACTTGCTCTTCGAAATCGCGCTGTACGCGCTGGCGTGTGCGCGGGACGTTGGCCGGTTGGGTATTGCGGAAGCCGATCGCCAGTCCGTCTGGCGTGGCCAGGATCCAGGCTTCGGTCGGCTGCGATCCCGGCGCGCGGGTCAGCGGCTGTGTCATGCGGAAATCGTCCACATGCTGGGCTCCAGCCCACTCCTGCGGGTCGATCTTGCCGTCGATCTCGACCGCCATGGCCGGCATTACGCATGCCAACAGCCATATACCCATTAATTTACGCATCGAACCCTCCTATCGATGCGTATAGGGTAGGGAAGCGGGAAGCGGCCCGCCCCTCCCGTTAGTCATTGCAACCTTTTCGTTCTTTCCTGCATCACGCAGAAGGATCAGGCCGTGGCGTCGTGGGTAACGAAGGCATTCTCGCCTTTCGGCAGTTCCAGCCACTCGGGATGCGCCAGCGCCCGGCCGATATCGGCGAGTCCGGATTGCCAGTGCTCGCGCATGGCCACGCGGCCGAACTGATAATCCTTGAAATGGCCGAAGCGTGCGCGGTCGCGATAAATGAGGTGGATGAGGCTGTAGCGGCGGTTGCAGGCCAGTTGTTCTGCGCGCTGGCACCACGGATTCTTCTTGCGCACCTCGGCGGGAATTTCCTCGAGCAGTTCGCGCAACAACCGCCGGTAATGCTGGCCGAGGCGCTGCATGTCGGTGATGGTGCGGGTCCGGCTGGAATACTGGATTTCCTTCTCGCGCTCGGCCACGTCCAGCAGGTTCTGCGGCAACTCGCCCTGCGCGTTCCAAAGATCCACCTGGAAAATCAGCGAATCCTGGCGCGGCTCGGAATCGAACACCTGCGACAGTGGCGTGTTGGAGACCAGCCCGCCGTCCCAAAAATAATGTCCGTCGATCTCGACCGCAGGAAAGGCCGGCGGCAGTGCGCCCGAGGCCAGGATGTGGCGCGCGTCCAGGCGCATATGCGCGTTGTCGAAATACTCCAGGTTGCCGCTGGCCACATCCACCGCACCGACCGAAACCCGGATGCCGCCGTCGTTGAGCCGGTCGAAATCGACCATGCGTTCCAGCGTCTCGACCATAGGCTGGGTGGTGTACCAACTTGCGTGAGTCGGACCGGGCGCGGTGAACGGATCCTCGCCGAACCAGCTGCGCGGCTGGTAGAAACCGCGCTGACCCTCGACCATCGCGCGCCAGGCTTCCCAGGCATCCAACCAGGCGCGCGAATCTTCATTGATCTCGGCGAAACGCGCTTCTTGTCCCAGCGTCGTTGCCGGCAACAGATAAGGCTGGGAAATGGTTTCCCAGAATTCGCGCAACGCATCCATGCGCCGTTCCGGCGGATTGCCGGCGATCAAGGCGGTATTGAACGCACCGATGGAAATGCCCGCGATCCAATTCGGCACGATGCCCGCTTCATGCAGGCCCTGGTAAACGCCCACTTGGTAAGCACCCAACGCACCGCCGCCCTGTAGGACTAGGGCGACGTTCTCCGGCGTGGCGGTTGCTTTCTTGCCGCGCGCGGGCGCGCGCTTGGCTACTGATTTTTTTCCGACGCGCTTGACGACCACGACCGGCGCCTACTGCATGTACCAGCCGTGGCTGACCACTACGCTCTGTCCGGTCAACGCATTGCTGGGGAATTCGCACAAGAATTTCACCGTCTGCGCCACGTCTTCCACCGTAGTGAAGATGCCATCGACGGTCTGGCCCAGCATCACCTTCTTGACCACGTCGTCCTCGCTGATGCCCAGGGTCTTGGCTTGCTCCGGAATCTGCTTCTCCACCAGCGGTGTGCGCACGAAACCGGGGCAGACCACGTTGGCGCGAACGCCATGCTTGCCGCCTTCCTTCGCCAACACGCGCGCCAGGCCCAGCAGGCCATGCTTGGCGGTGACGTAGGCTGATTTCAGCGGCGAGGCCTCATGCGAATGCACTGAGCCCATGTAGATCACTACGCCGCCACGGTCATCTTGGTACATGTGCGGCAAAACGGCCTTGGTGGTTAGGAAGGCGCCATCCAGATGGATGGCCAGCATCTTCTTCCAGTCGGAATAGGCGTAGTCCTCGATCGCGTTGATGATCTGGATGCCGGCGTTGGAGATGAGGATGTCGACCGGGCCCAGCTGTTCGACCGCGTGAGCGATGCCCGCGTTGACCGCGGCCTCGTCGGTGACGTCCATCGCCACGCCCATCGCCGTGCCGCCGGCCAGGATGATCTCGTCGGCGACGGCCTGCGCACCGGCCAAGTTGAGATCGGCGATGGCGATCTTCGCGCCTGCCCCGGCCAGGGTATGCGCGATTTCCTTGCCTATGCCGCTGGCCGCGCCGGTGACGACGGCGACCTTGCCTTCGAGTGGGGAACCCATGCTGTTGACTCCTGGAGGTGTGGGGTGACCGCCATAGTGTCGCAATCCGCGCGTTACAACATCGTACTTGCGTCCGATGCGTTTACTTGTCGGTCTTGGCCTTGCGCTTGGGCTGCAGCATCGTTCCCGTGCACTTCTTCGACCCGCACTTGCATTCCCAGACCTTCTTCAGGCGCGCGGTATGCGGCTCGTCCAGGGTGATGCCGTAGTTGTAGGTCAGCTCCTCGCCCGGCTTGATGTTGCGGATCGCCTCGATCAGCACGCGGTCCTTCTTGCGGTTCTTGCCTTCGTGTTCGTCGATCACCGCCTCGCAGTTGGGATCGCAGCTATGATTGATCCAGCGCGCCTTGTTGCCCTTGTAATTGGCGTCGATGACGTAATCATCGTTGAGCGTGAACAGGAACGTATGGCCTGATTCGACGTCGCCGGCGTCGTCCTTGTCCACTTCGGCGTGGGTGCGGCGCTTGCCTTTGTATTCGACGACTTGTTCACCCTTCTTTATGTCGGCGATGGCGAAAACGCCGTTGCCATGGATGTCGGACTGACGGGCTTCGATCTTGCGGGGCATGGGTAGTTCCAACGTGGGTTGCCCCCATTGTCGCCTGCGCGGCGCTTGATCGCCATGCATGCGGCGGCGGCGAGTGTCCTGTTCGCGGCAAGGGCTGCGTTTTGATGGCATTGCCCGAAGAGCCCGCCGCCATGCGAACGAGAAGTTTCCTGTTGCTTTCCCTATTTTCGCTGCTGGCCGCCTGCCAGCCTGCCGCCGCTCCGAAAGCCATCGTCGAACCCGCCACCGACTTGCTGGCCAAGGGCGAGTATCTGGTGAAGGTGGGCGGATGCAACGACTGCCACACACCCGGCTACGCGCCCAGCGGCGGCAAACTGCCGAAGGAACAATGGCTGACCGGGTCGGACCAGGGATTCATGGGGCCTTGGGGTACCACCTACGCCTCCAACTTGCGCCTGAGCCTGTCGAAGATGAGCGAGGCCGAATGGCTGGCCTACAGCGGCGCCTTCCATACCCGCCCGCCCATGCCCGACTTCACGGTCCGCGAGCTGTCCGCAGGAGACCGCCGTGCCCTGTACCGCTTCATCGCTGCTCTGGGCCCCGCCGGGCAGGCTTCGCCGGCCTACTTGCCGCCCGGCCAGCAACCGCCGCCGCCCTATTTCCAACTGGTCTTGCCCGCGGCCCCCGCCGACGGCACCAAGCCCGACACCCAGGCCGTCAAGACCGCCTCCCTTCCCTGAACAACCCCGGCTTGGCCGGGAGGACCTTAAAGCGTACAATTTCGGTACGCTTTCAGAACCCGCCCCGCCATGCTCCGCGTCACCAAGCTCACCGATTACGCCACCGTTGTCCTGACCGTGCTCGCCGCACGCCCGGCCGACGTGCTGAGTGCGGCCGATCTGGCCGAAACCGCCGGCCTGGAAACCCCTACCGTCAGCAAGCTGCTCAAGCCCCTGGCCCAGGCCGGGCTGGTCACCAGCCTGCGCGGCGTGCACGGCGGTTACCGGCTCAGCCGCGATGCCGCCGAAATCACCCTGATCGAGATCGTCGAGGCCATGGAAGGGCCGCTGGCGATGACCGAATGCAGCCAGCACGATAGCCATTGCGGCATCGCCCACCAGTGCGGCGTGCGCGCCAACTGGCGGCTGATCAACGACGTGGTCGCCGACGCCCTGCGCGGCGTGACCCTGGCGCAAATGCTGAAACCGCTCTCCTCCTCTTCCACCGACGCCGCGCGACGTTACATCGCCGTGCAAGTCGCCACCAGCTAAGAACGTAGGCAGCCCCGTGGCCACCGAAGCAGTCCCTAACCAGACAGCCCTTAACCAGGCAACGCCCACCAAAGCGATCCCGGCAAAGAATGCCGAAATCGTCGAGCAGCTCGGCCGTCGCTACGACGCCGGCTTCATTACCGATATCGAGTCCGACAGTTTCGAGCCCGGCCTCAGCGAGGACGTGGTGCGCGCGCTGTCGGCCAAGAAAGAAGAGCCGCAGTGGATGACCGACTGGCGGCTGGCCGCCTACCGTCACTGGCTGACCATGCCGGTACCGCACTGGGCGAAGTTGAACATCGCGCCGATCGACCTGCAGTCGGTCAGCTATTACTCCGCGCCCAAGGCCAAGTACGCCTCGCTGGACGAAGTACCGAAGGAACTGCTGGACACCTACGACAAGCTGGGCGTGCCGCTGCATGAGCGCGCCAAACTCGCCGGCGTGGCGGTGGATGCGGTGTTCGATTCGGTTTCCGTCGGCACCACCTTCCGCAAGGAACTGGCCGAGAAAGGCATCCTCTTCTGCTCGATGAGCGAAGCCGTGCGCGAGCACCCCGAACTGGTCAAGCAGTATCTGGGTAGCGTGGTGCCGACCGGCGACAACTACTTCGCCGCATTGAACGCTGCCGTGTTCTCCGACGGCAGCTTCGTATTCATTCCCAAGGGCGTGCGCTGCCCGATGGAGTTGAGCACCTATTTCCGCATCAATTCCGGCCACACCGGCCAGTTCGAGCGCACCCTGATCATCGCCGAGGACAAGAGCTACGTTTCCTACCTGGAAGGCTGCACCGCGCCCATGCGCGATGAAAACCAGCTGCACGCCGCGGTGGTGGAACTGGTAGCGCTGGAAGACGCGGAGATCAAATACTCCACCGTGCAGAACTGGTACCCGGGCGACGAGAACGGCAAGGGTGGCATCTACAACTTCGTCACCAAACGCGCCGAATGCCGCGGCGCGCGCAGCAAAGTCAGCTGGACGCAGGTGGAAACCGGTTCGGCGATCACCTGGAAATACCCCAGCTGCGTGCTGATAGGCGACGACTCGACCGGCGAATTCCATTCCGTCGCCCTCACCCATCACCGCCAGCAGGCCGACACCGGCACCAAGATGATCCACATCGGCAAGAACACCAAGTCGAAGATCGTCAGTAAGGGCATCAGCGCCGGCCGCGGCCAGAACAGCTACCGCGGTCTGGTGAAGGTGGAGAAATCCGCCGCCGGGGCGCGCAATTACACCCAGTGCGACAGCCTGTTGATCGGGAAAAAGTGCGGCGCCCACACCTTCCCTTACATCGAAGTGAAGCATCCCGACGCCATCGTCGAGCACGAAGCGACCACGTCCAAGATCTCCGACGACCAGATGTTCTATTGCCGCGCGCGTGGCATCAGCCAGGAAGATGCGGTTTCGCTGATCGTCGATGGGTTCTGCAAACAGGTGTTCCGCGAGCTGCCGATGGAATTCGCGGTGGAGGCGAAGAAGTTGCTTGAAGTTTCGCTGGAAGGATCAGTCGGCTGACACCCATACCCTTCTCCCGCTGACGGGAGAAGGTGGCCGAAGGCCCGATGAGGGCGCCTTTCGATTCGAACGCCTTCACCCCTGCCCTCTCCCGCATGCGGGAGAGGGGTTCAACAAATCACTGGAAACCGAAATGCTGAAGATCGAAAACCTCCACGCCCGCGTCGCCGGCAAAGAAATCCTCAAAGGCCTCACCCTGGAAGTGAAGCCCGGCCAAGTGCACGCGCTGATGGGCCCCAACGGCGCCGGCAAGTCGACGCTGGGCAACATCCTGGCTGGGCGCGACGGCTACGAGGTCACCGAAGGCTCGGTGACCTACGAGGGCAACAATCTGCTAGAGCTGGCACCTGAAGAACGCGCTGCCGCAGGCGTGTTTCTTGCCTTCCAGTACCCCGTGGAAATACCGGGCGTCAACAACACCTACTTCCTGCGCGCCGCGCTCAACGCCCAGCGCAAGGCACGCGGAGAAGGCGAGCTGGATTCCATGCAGTTCCTCAAGCTGGTGCGGGAGAAGCTGGCCGTGCTGCATCTGAAAGACGAACTATTGCATCGCGGCGTCAACGAAGGCTTCAGCGGCGGCGAGAAGAAGCGCAACGAGATCTTCCAACTGGCCGTGCTGGAACCGAAGCTGGCGATCCTGGACGAAACCGACAGTGGCTTGGACATCGATGCGCTGAAGAACGTCGCCGAGGGCGTCAACGCGCTGCGTTCGCCGGATCGCGCTTTCCTGGTCATCACCCACTACCAGCGCCTGCTCGATTACATCAAACCGGATGTGGTCCACGTGCTTTCCAGTGGCCGCATCGTGGAAAGCGGGGGGCCGGAACTGGCGCTAGAGCTGGAAGCGCATGGTTACGCATGGCTGAAGGATCGGGTCACACCAGAGAAGGCGGCGTAATGAGCACCTTGCTCGACTCCCTAGCCAGCACTTTCAACGGCGACGCTTCCCGTCGCAACGTGCTGGACGACGCCTTGCGCGACGGTTTGCCCGGTCCGCGCAGCGAGTCCTGGAAATACACTTCGCTGCGCGCGCTGGAGCGTCGCAACTTCGTAGCCGCCGATTCGGTGCTGGAAATAGGGATCGAAACGCTCGTCGGTATTCCTTCGCCTCGTATCGTTTTCGTCAACGGCCGCTATTCGCCGCGACTGTCCGCCACGGACGATCTACCACGGGGCGTCAGCCTGCAGCTGCTCTCCGAAGTGCTGACTACCGGCGGCGACTCCGCGCGGTTCCTTGCGCGCCGTTTCGAGCGGCACGACGAAATCTTCGCTCGCCTCAATGCTGCCCTCGCCAGTGAAGGCGTCGTGCTACGCGCCGAGACCGATACGGCCGGCGAAAAGCCGCTGCATCTCGTCTTCGTCGGCGCGGAGGACGGGGCCGACCGCGCCTGGCACGTGCGCAACCTGTTCGAGTTGCGCGAAGGGGCGCACCTGTCGCTGGTGGAACACCATCTTGCCGTCGGCCCGCATGCGCACTTCGCCAATACCCTTACCCATGTGCATCTCGCACGCGGCGCGTCGCTAACGCATGCGCGCATCCAGCACGACAGCGAACGCGCGACCTCCTTTTTGCGCACCGATGCGGTGCTCGGGCGCGACGCCCAGTACCATCGCGTCGACCTGGAGCTTGGCGCCGCCTTGTCGCGCCACGAATTGAATGTGCGACTGGAAGGCGACAACGCGCGTCTGGTCTCCAATGGCGTATTGCTGGCCGGCGGCCGGCGGCATGTCGACACCCGCCTGGGCATCGAACATATCGCCCGCGATACCTCCTGCGAACTCACTTGGCGCGGACTGGGCACAGGCCGCGGGCGCGCCGTCTTCCACGGCGGCATCCTGATCCGCGAAGGAGCCGATGGCAGCGACGCCATGCTTTCCAACAAAAATCTGCTGCTCTCCGAAGGCGCGGAGATCGATACCCAGCCGGTGCTGGAAATTCACGCCGATGAAGTGAAGGCCGCACACGGCGCCACGGTGGGCCGTCTGGATGCGAATGCGTTGTTCTATCTGCGTTCGCGCGGCCTGCCGGAAGACCTGGCCCAGCAGCTGCTCACCGCCGCCTTCTGCCGCGAACCGCTGGCGCTGGTCTCCGATACTGCTGTCGCCGCGATGTTGACTGCGCGACTGGACGATGCATTGACGACTGCGGGAGTTGCCTGAGCCATGAACGCTCCGCGCTCCGCACCGACAACTATCTCCGCGCCCGACTGGGAGGGCGTCCGCGCCGACTTTCCGCTGTTGACCCGGGAAATCCAGGGCAAACCGCTGATCTATCTGGACAGCGCCAACACCGGCCAGAAACCCGCTTCGGTGATCGAAGCGATAGACGATTTCTATCGCCGCCACAACGCCAACGTCAGCCGTGCCGTGCACACCCTCGGCACCGAAGCGACCGACGCTTACGAAGGCGCACGCGGCAAACTGGCCCGCTTCCTCAACGTTCGTGCGGACGAACTGGTGCTTTGCAGCGGCACCACCTTCGCGATCAATCTGGTGGCCTATTCGTGGGCGTTGCCGCGATTGAAGAGCGGAGACACCATCCTGGTGTCGCGCATGGAACACCATGCCAACATCGTGCCCTGGCAGCTGGTCGCCGAACGAACCGGTGCCAGCATCAAGGTCGCCGAGCTGACTGCGGACGGAAGCCTCGATCTGCCGGCGCTGTATGCGGCGATGACCGCGGACGTGAAGCTGCTCGCCCTCGCCCACGTCTCCAATGTGCTAGGCACGGTCAACCCGGTTCGCGAGATCTGTCGCGAGGCTCGTAGGCGCGGCATCGTGACCGTGGTCGACGGCTCTCAGGCTGCGCCCCACCGCGCTCTGGACGTCGCCGCCATCGGCTGCGATTTCTACGCCATCACCGGCCACAAAATGTGCGGCCCCACCGGCACCGGCGCTTTGTGGGCCCGGCGCGAGCATCTGCAAGCGATGCCTCCTTTCATCGGTGGCGGTGAGATGATCCGCGAGGTCAGTTTCGACGGCACGGTGTTCAACGATGCCCCGCACAAGTTCGAGGCCGGCACGCCCAACATCGCCGGCTTCATCGGCCTGGGCGCCGCGGTGGACTACCTTCAAGCGGTCGGCATGGCGAATATCGAAGCACGCGAGAACGAGCTGCTCGCCCACGCGACCGAAGAACTCTTGAAGATCGATGGTCTGCGCATCTTCGGGCGCGCACCGGGCAAGGCGGCGGTGATCTCCTTTCTTATCGAAGGCGCGCACGCGCACGATCTGGCCACCCTGCTGGATCTGGAAGGCGTCGCCATCCGCTCCGGTCAGCATTGCGCCCATCCCCTGCTGCAATCCCTGGGTGTCGCGGCGACTTGCCGCGCCTCGCTGGCGTTCTACAACACGCACGACGAGATCGAGCGGTTCGTGGTCGCGTTGAAGAAGGCACGCAGCCTGCTGGCCTGATCTCCTTACGACCTGTCGGAAAGCGGGTAAAATTCCGCCATGACAGACCTTACTTTCCGCCACGCGACGCTCGCGGACATCGACGCCCTGGTAATGCTGGTGACTTCCGCCTACCGGGGCGACGCCAGCAAACAGGGCTGGACCACCGAGGCCGACCTGCTCGACGGACAGCGCATCGACTCCGAAGTATTGCGCAAGGACATCGAGCGCCAACGCAGTTTGATAGTCATCGCCGAGCGCGAAGCGCAATTGTTGGCCTGTGTGCACGTCGCGCAAGATGACGGCGCCGGCTATCTCGGCATGTTCTCGGTCAAGCCCGATCTGCAGGGCGGCGGCGTGGGCAAGCTTTTGCTGGCCGAAGCCGAACGCATCGCCCGCGACGAATGGAAGCTACCGGCGATGCGCATGACCGTGATCGACATCCGCGATGAGTTGATCGCCTTCTACGAACGCCGCGGCTACCGCCGTACCGGCGTCACCAAGCCCTTCCCGTACGGCGACGAGCGCTACGGCACTCCCAAGCGCGACGACTTGCGCTTCGAGGTCCTGGAAAAATCCCTGGCTGGTAACGCCGCATGAGCGAGGCCTGGACCTTCGTCTGCGCAATCAGCGAACTGCTTCCCGGAGAAATGAAGACTGCCTGGGATGAAGTGACCTCGGTGCCGATCGTCGTGTTCAATTACGATGGCGAGTACTACGCGCTTGAGGACAAGTGCAGCCACGAGGATTTCGAACTCTCGGCCGGCAACTACGACGCCGAGGAAGCCACCGTCGAATGCGTACTGCATGGCGCACGGTTCGACATCCGCAATGGTGCGCCGCTGTGCGCACCGGCCTATACCGGCGTACCCAAATTTCCGGTCAAGCTGGAGCATGACGCCATCTGGACCCGCGACGACCGCGACTGAGGACATGGTCGGAGCGTCCTCAATTGTGAATAAATAGTTGTAACCGCGAATCATTCTCATTAACATTGTCGCTTGACCGGGGCTCAGCCCCACCACCTCGAGCCAAGAATGAATTCCACGCTGCGCCTCTCCCCCCTTGCCGCCGCCTTACTGCTGGTTATTTCCACCCCGGCTCTCGCCGACTTGGCACCGGACAAGTCCGCCACGGAGTTGGACGCCGTCGAGGTCCAGGGCGCCAAGATCGACAAACCTTCCTCGCCGAAATACACCGAGGCACTGCTCGATACCCCGCAGACCATCACCGTGGTCAACAAGGCCACGATGGACCAGCAAGGTCTGATCGGTCTGCGCGACGTGCTGAGCACGCTGCCGGGCATCACGTTCGGCGCGGGCGAAGGCGGCGGCGGCTACGGCGACAGCATCAACCTACGCGGCTTTACCGCCAACAGCGACATCACCACCGATGGCGTGCGCGACAGCGCGCAGTACAGCCGCACCGACAACTTCAACCTGGATTCGATAGAACTGGTGAACGGCGCCAACTCGGTATATTCGGGTGCTGGTTCGGTCGGCGGCAGCATCAACTTGGTCAGCAAGACCGCGCACGAAATCGATTCGCACGCCTTCACCCTCGGTGCCGGCACCGATGGCTACGGACGTGTCACCGCCGACAGCAATTTCGACCTGGACAACGGCACTGCCGTGCGCCTGAATGCGATGGCGCACCAGAACGACGTGCCGGGCCGCGACTACGAGAAGTTCGAGCGCTGGGGCTTCGCGCCGTCGGTGGCGTTCGGATTGGGTTCGGACACCCGCTTCACCCTGAGCTACTTCCACCAGAGCGACGAAAACACGCCGCAATACGGCGTGCCTTACTACCGTAATGCGTTCTACGACGGTCCGTTGCCCGGCGTGGACTCCAGCAACTATTACGGTTACCACAACGTGGACGAGCAGGAAATCGATGTAGACATGCTAACCGGCGTGTTCGAGCACGATTTCAACGATCAGGTGACGTTGCGCAGCCTGTCGCGCTACCAGAAGGTGGACCAGGTCTCCACGGTCGACGCCACCCAGGGCACCTGGTGCATGCCGAACAACCTGACTCCCACCGGGACGTCATGCACGGTTGGAACCGGAGCCGCCGCGATTACCGTTCCCGTCGGGCAGTACATGCCCACTGGTCCGCGCGGTTATGTACGCGACACCAGCAACGCCATCGCTATCAGCCAAACCGATCTGACCGCGCACTTCAACACCGGTTCGGTCGAACATGCCCTGGTCGTGGGCGTGTCGTTCTCGCAGGAAACCTTCGACCTGGATACCAGCAACCTGTTCCGCAATGCGGACGGCAGCAATCCTTACCTTGCGCCCAACCATTTGCCGTTCATGGATATCTACAATCCGGACTCGCTCTATGCCGGCCCGATCAACAAAACCCTGGTTGGACGCACCACCGGCACGTTGAGTAACCAGGCCGTGTACTTGTTCGACACTTTAAAGTTCAACGACAAGTTGTCGCTCAACCTTGGCGCACGTTACGAACATAACGAAGGCGACAGCGGTATTTGGGTTGTCAACACGGTGGCTGGCCCCACGGGTCCCATCGGTACGGTGAACGGCAAGAACGTGTTCGAGAACGAGGACGACCTGTTCTCTTATCGCGCCGGCCTGGTGTTCAAGCCCGTGCAGAACGGCACCGTGTATCTCGCCTACGCCAACTCCAAGACCCCGTCTAAAGCCTCGGTCAATGGCGCGTGCACGGCGGCGACCTGCGAAGTCGATCCCGAAACCGCGGTCAATATCGAACTGGGCACCAAGTGGGAGCTGCTGGACAGCCGCTTGGCATTGAACGCCGCGTTATTCCGCAATGAGCGCGAGAACTACAAGGTCGCCGATCCGGGCAATCCGGCCAATCCCACCGGCGAACAGCAGCTGGACGGCAAGGCGCGCGTACAAGGACTAGCCCTGGGCGTGGCCGGCAACATCACCCGGGAATGGTCGGTGTTCGCCAACTACACTTACCTCGACAGCGAAGTGCTCAGCGGCGTTTCGGAATTCTGCCGTGCGAACCCCAGTGCAGCTTGCGTCAATTCCGCCGCATATCCCGATCCGCTCAAGGGCAATCCGCTCACCAGTACGCCGAAACACTCGGCCAGTCTGTGGACGACCTATCGTCTGAACGATTGGACCTTCGGCTACGGCGCGACCTACCAAGGCGAGTTCTATCTCAACAACAGCTATATCGTGGTCAGCAACAACGTGGTTTCCGAAACCGCGCTGTACAAGACTCCGGACTATTGGACCCACCGCGCCATGATCGGGTACCAGGTAAACGACAGCATCGGCCTGCAGTTGAACGTCAATAATCTGTTCGACGAGGAGTACTACACGCGCATCCGCAACAACGGCTGGGCGACCCCGGGCGAAGGCCGTTCGGCGGTGCTGTCGGCGACCTTCACTTTCTGATCCGCGCGTGACGCAACACACTGCGGCCCCGCCCATGCACAATGGGCGGGGCTTTTTTTCATGGTCGAGGCTACTGCCGATGCTGCTGAACATTCCCGACGTCCTCAATGCCGAGCAAGTGGCCTCGTTTCGCACACGGCTGGAGGTCGCCGACTGGGCCGATGGCCGCGTCACCGCCGGCTACCAGTCGGCCAAGGCCAAGGACAACGCCCAGTTGCCGGAGGACTCGCTTTTAGCGCGTGAATTGGGAGCGGCCGTGCTCGAAGCGCTGTCGCGCAACAGTACCTTCTTCTCCGCCGCATTGCCGAAACGTGTCTATCCACCACTGTTCAATCGCTATGCGGGGGGGCAATCGTTCGGTTTCCATGTGGACAACGCAGTGCGCTACGACCGCAGCCGCGGCGCACCGGAAGCGGTACGTACCGATTTGTCCGCTACGCTCTTCCTTTCGGCGCCCGAGGACTACGACGGCGGCGAGCTCATCATCGAAGACACCTACGGCACCCACGGCATTAAACTGCCGGCGGGACACCTAGTGCTGTACCCGGGCACCAGTCTGCACAAGGTCACACCGGTCACCCGCGGGACGCGGCTGGCGTCCTTCTTCTGGATCCAGAGCATGGTGCGTGACGACGGGCAGCGCCGGCTGATGTTCGACTTGGACGTGTCGATCCGCCGCCTGACCCAAGAACTGCCGGATCACCCCGCCCTGGTGCAACTGACCGGCGTCTATCACAACCTCCTGCGGCAATGGACCGAAGTCTGAAGCGCGACCGGAATGACCGCTCGCACTAATTGAGAGTGATTCTCATCTATGCTGTAATAGCGGTTGTCCGCCCTCCCGGTACCACCGCTTGTCGCGCAACTCCTCCTCCACGGACATCTCCAGCACCCAGCAACGGCGCGGCTTCTGGTTGCGCACGCTGCACCAGTGGCACTGGATCAGTTCGGCTGTCTGCCTGATCGGGATGCTGTTGTTCGCCGCTACGGGCATCACTCTCAATCATGCGTCGAAAATCGAAGCCAAGCCGGAAGTCGTCAACCGAACCGCCAAGCTGTCGCCGGAACTGCTCGCCGGCCTTGGCAATCGGGTAGAAGGCAATGCGCCCTTGCCGAAAGCCAGCGTGGAATGGCTCAGCGACGAGCTTGGCATTTCCATCGGCTCGCGCCCGGCCGAATGGTCGACGGAAGAGATCTATCTGTCCCTCCCCACTCCTGGCGCGGACGCCTGGCTCAGTGTCGACCGCAGCACCGGCGCGGTTGAATTCGAGCGCACCGAGCGCGGCTGGATTTCCTACTTCAACGACCTGCACAAGGGCCGCAACGCGGGACCGGCATGGGGCTGGTTCCTGGACCTGTTCGCCATCGCTTGCCTGGTGTTCTGCGTCACCGGTCTGTTCCTGCTGCAAATGCACGCCAAACAGCGGCGCATGACCTGGCCGTATGTCGGCTTGGGATTGATCGTGCCGCTGCTGCTTGCCCTGCTCTTCATTCACTAATTCCTCATCGAGCGACCCAATGTCCAAGATCAACATCGCCACCAAGCTGACCATCGCCCTGAGCGGCGCGTTGGCGCTTCCCGCCTATGCGGCAGAACTGAACCTCAGCGTCGAAATTCCACAATTGAATGTGGCCGAATACCATCGCCCGTATGTCGCGATTTGGCTGGAAGGCGCCGACCAGAAAGTCGCCGCAGATCTTTCTGTTTGGTATCAGATGAAGGACACCAAAGAGGGTCATGGCACCAAGTGGTTACCTGACCTACGCCAGTGGTGGCGCAAGTCCGGCCGCAGCCTGAAAGTGCCGGTGGACGGCGTGACGGGACCAACGCGGCCGGTGGGCAAGCATGCGTTGAAGTTCACCGACAAGCAGCCCGCTTTGGCGAAGCTCGCGCCCGGCAGTTACACGCTCGTAATCGAAGCCGCGCGCGAAGTAGGCGGACGCGAACTGGTCAAGATTCCCTTTACCTGGCCGGCCAAAGCGCAGCAGTCCGGCAAGGCGCAGGGCAGCAGCGAGATCGGCGCGGTGACCCTAGCCGTCAAGCCCTGATACGGAAAACATTCTCGTTCCTAAATTAGTGTCGAATCCATTCCCACCTTTGCTGGAGTCATCGATGAAACGCACCGCACTCGCACTCGTCCTTTCGCTCGCCGTCATGCCCTTCACCGCCATGGCGCACAAGGCCTGGTTGCAGCCGTCGGAAACCGTGTTGGCCGGTGCCGATCCCTGGGTGACCGTGGACGCCGCCGTCTCCAACGACCTGTTCTATTTCAACCACGTACCGCTGCCGCTGGAACGTCTGGCCATCACCGCGCCGGATGGCAGCAAGGTCGACGCGCAGAACGGAGCGACCGGCAAATACCGCAGCGTGTTCGACGTACAGCTGAAACAGCAAGGCACCTATCGCATCGCGATGGTCAATAGCGGCCTGTCTGCAAGTTGGGACGAGGGCGGCAAGCCCAAGCGCTGGCGGGGCACGGCTGCGGCATTCGCCAGCGAAGTCCCGAAGGACGCCAAGGACCTGAAGGTCACGCAGTCGGTGGGCCGCGTAGAGACTTTCGTGACCAACGGTTCGCCGAACGACACTGCGCTGAAGCCGGTGGGCGAAGGCATCGAGCTGGTCCCGGTGACCCATCCCAACGACCTGGTCGCGGGCGAGCAGGCCAAGTTCAAGCTGCAGATCGACGGCAAGCCTGCGGTCGGCCTGGAGGTCGAGATCGTGCGCGGCGGCACCCGCTATCGCAATGCGCAGGAAGAGATCAAAGCCAAGACCGATGCCAACGGCGAGTTCAGCGTGGCCTGGCCCGAAGCGGGCATGTACTGGCTGGAAACCGTATCGGAAGACACCAATACTTCCCTGCCCCAGGCCAAGCAACGTCGCCTGAGCTACGTGGCCACGCTGGAAGTGCTGCCCCAGTAATTACGAACAAGGCCGCCGCTCTCGCCTGCTGATAAACAAAGCGGGAGAGTGCGGCGGCGAATTCCGATGACGATTGCCGCCGCCAACCACACCCCCACACCGGCTTCCGTCCACACGCTTCATGGCGAAACCATGGGAACGTCGTGGTGCGTGAAGCTGGTGGCGTCGCCGCGCGCGGATCTGCATGCAGTGCATGCTGGAATACAGATGCGTCTGGATTGCGTGGTTGCGCAGATGAGCACCTGGGAAGCGGATTCGGACATCAGTCGCTTCAACCGCTCCGTCGCGAATACGTGGCTGCCGCTGCCGCCGGAGTTCTTCGCGGTGCTCTCCTGCGCAATGGAAACGGCGCGCGAAAGCGATGGCGCATACGACCCCACTATCGGAGCCTTAGTCGACGCCTGGGGGTTCGGTCCGGCACAAAGCGGATATCGGATTCCAGGCGAAGGCGAGCTGGGGTCGGCGCAGGCCCGTCTCGGTTGGCAGCGCATCCTGTTACGTTCGGAGAATATGAGCGCATTGCAGCCCGGCGGCGTGCAACTGGACCTTTCCGCCATCGCCAAGGGTTATGGCGTGGATCTGGTGACCCGTCACCTACGCGATAGAGGCATCGCCGCGGCGTTGATCGAAGTCGGAGGCGAACTGTACGGCTATGGTCGCAAAGCGGATGGCTCGGCGTGGCAAATACTGGTTGAAGCGGCGCCCGATGCGGAATCCGATGAGGGGACAGCCTGCGTGATCGCGCTCGATGACATCGCGGTGGCCACCTCGGGCGACCGCTGGCACGCCTTCGAACAGGACGGAACCCGCTATTCGCACACCCTGGATCCGCGCACCGGCAAACCAGTGGAAACCGCAGCTGCCGCGGTCACCGTCATCGCTGACGACGCCATGCATGCCGATGCATGGGCGACGGCATTGACGGTGATGGGGGCCGAAGCTGGCCACCAGTTCGCGCAACAACGGAATATCGCCGCAAGATTCGTCATGCGCGGCGAGTGCGGACCGATCGAAAGCATGACCGACGCCTTTCGCGCACGGTTGCCCGCGTGAACAGCGATACAGCGTCCTGGCGTTCGCGAACGTTCTGGGGGAATTTCGCATCGCTGGCGTTGCTGGTGTCGATCGCCGCCGCGTTCTTCACCCTGCAGCAAGGCGATTGGTGGCCCGCAATGCCCCGCACGGATCGCTGGATCGGTGCGGCGATCGCATTGTTTTCCTACCTTCTGTTCTGTGCCGCCATCCTTTGGCGATCCCGTACGCTCACGACGAACGACGATACCTCCAATGCCGCGACTCGGGACTCGCTCATGCTGATAATCCATGCCAGCCAGACCGGCTTCGCGCAGCAACTGGCCGAACGCAGCGCGGAGAGCCTGCGCAGTTCGGGACTGGCGGTGAAATTCCGCGCCATCGGCGAAGTCGACAACGCAACGCTGGCCACGACCAGTCGTGCGCTTTTTGTCGCCAGCACGACCGGCGAGGGAGACCCACCGGACCAAGCGCTGGCTTTCGTGCGCGACGTAATGGGGCAACCGGCAGCGCTTGGGCATCTGCGTTATGCCGTACTTGCGCTGGGCGATCGCGAATACGAGCATTTCTGCGGTTTCGGCCATCAACTGGATAACTGGCTGCGGCAGCACGGTGCACAGTCCTTGTTCGATATAGTCGAAGTCGACAATGCCGACGAAAGCGCATTGCGCCACTGGCAACACCATCTCGGCCAGCTGAGCGGCGTGACCGACCTGCCCGATTGGACGCAGCCGCGCTACGAGCGGTGGACGTTGGTCGAACGACGCGAGCTCAATCCGGGCAGCGTGGGTGGCGGCGCATTCCACCTGGCCATGACCCCACCCACGGAATCGGTGGGCCACTGGGTCGCCGGTGACATCGCCGAGATCGGGCCGCGCCATTCCCCGTTGGTTGTCGCAGCACTGCTTGGTCAGGCCGGTATCGCCGCAGACGCCAGCATCATGATCGACGGGCAGCCGCAATCGCTTGCCGAACTGCTGGCTGGCTCTCATCTGCCTGCCCTCGATGAAATCCGCGATAGGGACGCGCAAGCTTTGGCCGAGACCTTGAAGCCGTTGCCGCATCGCGAGTATTCCATCGCGTCGCTGCCCAGCGATGGCAGCCTGCACATTCTTCTGCGCAGATTGCTGCGTGCCGACGGAACCCCAGGCATCGGCAGCGGCTGGCTCTGCGACTATGCCCCTGTGGGTGGAGAGATCGCACTGCGCTTGCGCAGCAATCCCAACTTCCATGCGCCGGACCCTGCCAAACCCATGATCCTGATCGGCAACGGCACAGGTATTGCCGGATTACGCGCGCACCTTAAGCATCGCATCGCGGTCGGCGCGCAGCGCAATTGGCTGCTGTTCGGGGAGCGCAACTCCGATCGCGACTTCTTCTACTGCGACGAGATACTGCTATGGCAGGCGCAGAACCACATCGAGCGCCTGGACCTAGCGTTCTCGCGCGACCAGACCGAATCTGTCTATGTGCAGAAAAAGCTGTTGGCCGCGGCCGACCCTCTGCGCGAATGGGTCGAGGCGGGCGCTTCTATCTATGTCTGCGGAAGTCTTGCCGGCATGGCGCCAGGCGTGGACGGCGCGCTGCGGCAGATACTCGGTGATGCGAACGTAGAAAGCATGTTGACCGAAGGTCGCTATCGCCGCGACGTCTATTGACCGCCTGTTCCATGAAGGCGCGCCAGACGCTTCTTCTTACCGCTGCATCAGCTTGATCGCGAGAAGTTCTCCACCGCCTTCCAGCGCATAGCGTCCACGCTTTTCCCCATCCACCAGCAACGCAGTGTCGCCAGCCCACAGTGGTGGCAACTCCGACGCCTGGTCGAACTTTGCCTGCCCGGCCAGCAGATGGATCGCCCAGGCGACTCCGGGCTCGGTAAAGAACAGCATCGGCCCCACCAATGGGCGATGCAGCAACTCGGCGACCACGGCATCGCGTCGCCACATCAGGTTGAAGTCGTGGGTAGGCCCGTCCAGGAGTTCGCTGTTCACATCGCGCTCGCCCGCGAAACGAATCCGGCCGTGCGGCGGTTGCAGTTCGCGCACTTCTCCGTCCGAAAAGCGCAGGCGTAGGCCGTTGCCATGTATCAGCACGAGTTCTCTGTCGACGCCAGGGAAAACCGAGAACGGCCCATCACGCTCGATCTCAGCGATCGAAAGACGCCAGTTCCAGTCCGTCTGATCCGGCATACGGAGAATCTCTCGTGTCCAGCCGGTGCCGTTCTTCCAACGCTCGCGCCGGTATTCGTTCGCCGCTATGACCCGGGACCTGTCCAGCATGCATCGATTCCTCATTGGATCTGAGAGGAGTTTAACCGCCAGAAAAGACATCGCCCGGCTGCACATCCAATGTGCGGCCGGGCGATGGTGACTTCCTTGTAGGCTTCCTGCCGATGTTTGCGGCTTCCTGCCCCGTTACCTTCCAGGCAACCGAGGTTGCTGCCTGCGTGTAAGCACATCCTTGTAGGCGTCCTTGCCGTTGTCCCCCTGGCTTCCTGCCCCCTTGGCCCCGCCTGCGCTTCCTGCACCGGCCGGGACGTGGGGATATTCGATTAGCGTCGCGCGACTGGCTTGGCCTTGCTTGCCGTTGCCGCCGCCGGCGCATTCTTCTGGACCGCCGCCGTGCGTCCCAGCTCGATGCGATCGCGGTTCTTTTCCACCGTCTTCAGGCCGATGCCCTTGACCATGGCCAGTTCTTCCAGGCTCTTGAACACGCCATTAGCTTTGCGGTAGTCGACGATGGCTTGCGCTTTGGCGGGACCGACATTGACCAATACCGCATCGATAGTGGCCGCATCGGCGGTGTTGATATTGACCTTGTCGGCGGCATAGGCACTTGTGGCCAGCAGCAACGACAACGCGAGGGATTTGAGGATGATGGCGAACGATTTCATGGCAACTCTCCTTGTGGCGATGGGTTAGGGTTCGCCGGGGCCGGAATCTGTTCCGTCCGCCGGTGTGAACAGTCTCCGCTCCAGGGCACGGTCAAAATATCGCCTTAGTCCTGCCGGCGATGCCGGTGGAAGCCCCGCCGTGGCGTAGGGAAATTCCTACCCGGCGTTCCGCTTCAACGACTGCCCAACATGCACGGGCGTAGAATCGGCGTATTGACAAGGGCACTGGAGAATCCATGGACACCGCCAAGATCGACCGTTTCGTTTCCGGGTTGTGGGATGACGAAATCGTCCCCCAGCTGGTCGAATACATCCGCATCCCCAACAAGTCGCCGATGTTCGACAAGGACTGGGTGGCCCACGGCTACATGGACGATGCGGTCAAGCTGATGGAGTCCTGGGCACGCAAGCAATCCATACCGGGCATGGCCCTGGAAGTGGTGCGACTGGAAGGCCGCACCCCGCTGATTTTCATCGAGATCCCGGCCAGCGGCCCTGAAACCGGCGCTGATACCGTGCTGTTGTACGGGCACTTGGATAAGCAGCCCGAGATGACCGGCTGGGACAGCGGCTTGGGACCGTGGATCCCAGTGCTCAAGGACGACAAGCTGTTCGGCCGTGGCGGCGCCGACGATGGCTACGCCATCTTCGGTTCGCTGGCCGCGATCCAGGCGTTGCAGGAACAGGGCGTGCCGCATGCGCGCTGCGTGATCCTGATCGAGGCCTGCGAGGAATCCGGCAGCTACGACCTACCCGCCTATGTTGATCATCTCGCCGAGCGCATCGGCAAACCCTCGCTAGTGGTATGTCTGGATTCGGGCTGCGGGAACTACGACCAGCTGTGGTGCACGACCTCGCTGCGCGGCATGGCTGGCGGAAATTTCTCGGTCAAGGTGCTGTCCGAAGGCGTGCACTCCGGCGACGCCTCGGGCATCGTGCCGTCCAGCTTCCGCGTCCTGCGCGAACTGATTTCGCGACTTGAGGATGAAGCCACCGGAAAGATCAAGCCGGAAGGCTTGTCCGTCGACATCCCGCAGGAACGTCGGGAACAAGCCGCCAAGGTGGCCGGCGTACTGGGCGACGAGGTCTACGACAAATTCCCGTTCCTGCCGGGCATGAAGCCGATGGCCGACGACCTGACCGAATTGGTGCTCAACCGCACTTGGCGTCCTGCTCTGTCGATCACCGGCGCCGATGGCTTGCCACCACTGGAGTCGGCCGGCAACGTGCTTCGTCCGCAGACCGCAGTGAAGCTGTCGCTGCGCCTGCCGCCGACACTGGATGGCAAGCGCGGCGGCGAGATATTGAAAGAATTGCTGCTCCGCGATCCGCCCTATGGCGCACAAGTTGAGCTTGCGCTTGAAAAGGCGTCCAGTGGCTGGAATGCGCCCGCGCTCTCGCCATGGTTGTCCAGCGCCATCGAAGCCGCCTCGCAGGCTGCGTTCGGCAAGCCGGCGATGTACATGGGCGAAGGCGGAACCATCCCGTTCATGGGCATGCTGGGCGAAAAATTCCCTGGCGCCCAGTTCATGATCACCGGCGTGCTGGGGCCGCATTCCAATGCGCACGGTCCCAACGAGTTCCTGCACATCCCCATGGGCAAGCGCGTTACCGCCTGCGTGGCCAAGGTCATCGCCGATCATCACGGCGCCAGCGTGCGTGGCGAAACCACCGGCGTGGCCGCGGTGGCCGGCGGCGACCAGCACGGCGAGCACGGTTGCTGCTGAGCCTGACAGCGGTGTGGCGGGCTGCTAATCTCCGCCACACCTAACCCAAGGGGAGTGCGTAATGGAAGGTCTGCTCGGTAGCGGTAGCTGGCTCTACGTCATCTTCATCGGCTTCATCGTCGGTCTGCTTGCACGTTTCCTCAAGCCAGGCAATGACGGCATGGGCATTATCCTGACCATTCTGCTGGGCATCGCCGGCGCGGTGCTGGCCAGTTTCATCGGCCAGCAAATGGGCTGGTACGCCCCAGGACAAGCGGCAGGATTCATCGGCGCGCTAATCGGCGCCATCGTGATCCTGCTGATCGTCGGCCTGCTCCGTGGCAAGAAGCGTGGCGCTTTGCCGCCGCGTTGATCACGCTCTTCGCTAAAAAAACAGAACGCCCGCGCAAGCGGGCGTTCTGTTTTGGCGGTCCGCTCTATTCCTGCCAATCAGCCACTACGGCCATAGATATCCGAGTAGCGGACGATGTCGTCTTCGCCCAGATAGTCGCCGGACTGCACCTCGACCAATTCCAGCCACTCGGTGCCTGGATTCTCCAAACGATGCTTCGCACCGATGGGAATATAGGTGGACTGGTTCTCGAAAAGTTCGAACACATCGTTGTCGCGGGTCACCCTGGCGATGCCCTTGACGATGATCCAGTGCTCGGCGCGGTGCCGGTGCGACTGCAGCGACAGCTGCGCGCCCGGCTTGACCTTGATTCGTTTGACCTGATGGCGCGTGCCCACATCCACGGAATCGTAGCTGCCCCAGGGACGATGCACTTCACGGTGAAGGACTGCCTGGCTTCGCTGCGCATCCTTCAACCGGGCGACCACCTGCTTTACTTCCTGCACTCGATCCTTGCGCGCCACCAGCACCGCATCGTCGGTTTCCACCACCACGATATCGTCCACCCCCACCAGCGCCACCAGACGCTGTGCATAGGCATAGCTGTTGCGGGTGTCCACTGCGATCACATCGCCGTGGTGGGAATTGCCGTCGGCATCGTGGTCGGCCACGTCCCACAGGGCCGACCAGCTGCCGACATCGTTCCAGCCGATATCCACCGGTAAAACCATGGCATCGGCGGTCTTCTCCATCACTGCGTAGTCGATTGAATCGGCCGGACTGGCGGTGAAGGCTTCTTTGTCCAGACGGACGAAATCGCCGTCACGTTGTGCGGAATCGAATGCAAGGGTGACCGCGTCCACGATATCCGGCCGGAACTTGCGCAGCTCCTCCAGGTAGCGGCTGGCACGAAACAGGAACATGCCGCTATTCCAGTAGTAACTGCCAGCGTCCAAGTACGACTGCGCGGTCGCTTCATCCGGTTTTTCCACGAAGCGCAGCACTTTCTGCGGGCCGGATCCTTTTTCCGACTGGATGTAACCGAAGCCGGTCTCCGGTGCATCCGGCATGATGCCGAAAGTCACCAGCGCACCGGCCTCCGCGACCGCGACGACTTCCATCACGGCATTGCGAAACGCGGCCGGATCACGCACCACATGGTCCGACGGCAGTACCAGCAATAATGGGTCTTGCCCCCCCGCCAGGGCCTGCAAAGCCGCGGCCGCGATTGCCGGCGCGGTATTGCGGCCCACGGGTTCAAGGAGGATGGCAGGCACGGGTGCACCAATCTGGCGCAATTGTTCGGCCACCAGGAACCGATGTTCTTCGTTCGCCACTATGATCGGCGCGGCGCTGGCTAGGGGCGCCACCCGGCGCCAGGTCGCTTGCACCATGGTGTCATCGCCTACCAGCGGTAGGAACTGCTTCGGGTAAGCCTCACGCGACAATGGCCAAAGTCGCGTGCCAGAACCACCCGACAACAAAACAGGCTGCAGAAGAGCCATGCATTTCCTCGCTAGTAATGGGCGGCGCAGTTTACCCTGTCGACCTTAACAGCCTTTTGATCCGGATAAATCGGATGACGTTGGACTTTTTACATCATGATGAGCGCGAATCCACCCGTCTGGATTGGGCACGACGCGCCCTTGGCGACGCCGATGCGAGCCTGCAGCGTGCGTCGGTAGATGCGGGACACCGAAGCTACTGGCGCAGCACGGGCGCAGGCCCGAACCGCATCGTGATGGATTCGCCCCCCGACCTGGAGGATGTGCGGCCATGGCTGCGCATGCACGATCTTCTGGAGCGTGGTGGCGTGCGAGTGCCGCAGGTGTTGGCGCGCGATGTGGACGCCGGTTTTCTGTTGCTGGAAGATCTGGGAGGACCGACCTTGGCCCAGGTCCTCGACCCTGCGAACGCCGACGAATATTTCGAGGCAGCCATCAGCCAGCTGCTGCGGCTGCAATCGATTGTCCCACCTGCGGATATGGGCGAATTCGGCGAGGCGCTGTTGCAACGCGACGCGGGTCTGTTCGAGGAATGGTTTTTGGGCCGCCACCTGGGCCTGGCTCTGGATTGCAAGGACTCGGAGAACCTGCAGCTCGTCCAGCGCCGGCTAATGGACAACGCGCTAATACAGGCACAGGTATTGACTCATCGCGACTTCATGCCGCGCAACCTTATGCCCACGAAACCGGAACTGGCGGTGCTGGATTTCCAGGACTGCGTGCGCGGCCCGGTCGCTTACGACGCGATCAGCCTGTTCAAGGACGCCTTCCTCAGCTGGCCGTTGGCGCGGGTGGATGGCTGGCTGGCGCAGTATCACCAGCGCGCGCGCGCCGCAGGATTGCCGGTGCCGACACTAACGCAATTCCAGCGTGACGCGGACTGGCTGGGAGTGCAGCGCCATCTCAAGATCCTGGGCATCTTCGCCCGCTTGCACTATCGAGACGGCAAAGCGAAATACCTGCCGGACGTGCCGCGGTTCGTCACTTACCTGGATGAAGTACTGCCGCGCTATCCGGAACTGCAGCCGCTCGCCAATCTGCTGAAAACCAGGATCAAACCAGCCTTGCGCTCGAAGGCCTCCGCATGAAGGCTTTGATTTTCGCCGCTGGGCTGGGCGAGCGCATGCGCCCGCTGACCGAGCACACGCCCAAGCCGCTGCTGACGGCAGGCGGCAAACCATTGATCGTCTGGCACCTGGAAAAACTCGCTGCAACCGGCGTGCGCGAAGTGGTGATCAATACCAGTTGGCTGGCCGAGCAATTTCCGCGAACACTGGGCGACGGCGAACGCTGGGGTCTGCGTATCGCCTATTCCTATGAAGGCAAAACGCCCTTGGAAACCGGGGGCGGCCTGTTGCACGCCCTGCCTCTGTTGGGCGACGCCCCCTTTCTACTGGTCAATGGCGATATTTGGACCGACTACGATTTTGCTCACCTTCCGCGTGAACCGGAAGGACTGGCGCATTTGGTGATGGTGGACCGCCCGGTTCAGGCCACCCATGGCGACTTCGCCCTCGACGAGAACGGCCACGTACGCGCCGATGGCCCGCATTTGCTTACCTATGCGGGACTCGGCGTGTACCGGCCGCAATTGCTGCAAAGCTGGCGCGACATCGTCACTGACGCCGGTGCGCAGGAGGAACCGCCGCGCTTCCGCTTGGCCCCGGTGCTGCGCACGCATATGCCGTCCGGCATGATCGGTGGCGAATATCACGGCGGCCGCTGGACCGATGTAGGCACGCCGCAGCGACTCGAGGAACTGGATCGACGACTGACCACGCCCGATTGACTACGCCCAATCGGCAGGGTTTGCGACGCAAGGCGCTCCGTATCCGTATCCTCCTGCAATGCATCCCGCCCCAGAAGCCAATCCTGAAGAAGCCGCGCTGGTACGCAAGGCACGCTGGGGCGACCACGCCGCATTCGCGCAGCTCTACCGGATGCATGCCAAGGCCATCCACTCGTTGGCGTATCGCCTGACCGGCAATGCCGCGGCGGCCGAGGACATCACCCAGGACACCTTCTTGAAAATGCTGGGCTTCCTTTCAGGATTGCGCAGCGACGCGCCCTTACGGCCTTGGCTGAAAAGAGTAGCGGCCAACGCAGCGATCGACAGACTGCGCCGCGAGCAACGCTTCGTGGCGGAGGCCGACCATGATGCGTGGCCCGACGACAGTACCGATCCTACCGAGAACATGGAAATCCTGGGCCTGCTGCAACGCCTTCCGCCGCTGGCGCGTACCGTAGTGTGGCTACATGAAATGGAAGGCTGGTCCCACCCGGAACTGGGGGAACGTTTTGGCCGCAGCCCGAGTTGGTCGAAGTCGATCGTCTCACGCGCCCTGACGCGGCTGCGCGACGATCTGGAAACAGGAATTACCGATGATTGAACTTTCTACCGAACTGCGCGAACGACTGAACGCCCTACCTGAGATCGCGCTGCCCGATAGGCTGTGGCGGCGAGTGGAAGCCGGACGCAAGCGGAAAATCCGGCGGCGGAAACTCGGCGGCGGAATTGCGGCGCTGATGCTTGTGGGGGTAATGGCGGCGCCTTTGCTCAGTCCCATGCTCACTGGCACCCAAGCTACGCAGGGCGACGAACAAGGGATCGCGCAACAGTCCACCGATGGTGGACAAGCCAATAGCGGACAAGATCCGCAGGCCGAACTGCGCGCGCTTGACCAAGCGTTGCAGGCGGCCTACGACCGCGGTGCCAGCGACGCAGAAATAGCGCCGATGTGGGTGACCCGCGATGCGTTGTTTGCGGGCATAAGGTCCGGTCGCCCTGCCGTCCGGCGCAATGGAATTTGATTCAGGAGTTACCGTCATGTCGTTCCGTGCTCTCTTTGTCGGCGCGTTGTTCAGTACGGGCCTGCTGGCGACCACCCATGCAGTGGGCCAGCAACCCGCGGGATTCGTTGTCGCCAATGCACGGGCCGACACCCTTTCCGATCAGACACGGTATGAACTGGGCGCAGTGGTCGATGTGCGAAGACCCAACGCCAACGGCGTTACCATTCTTGCGATCACCCCGGGCGGAGCTGCGGACCGATTGGGGTTGCAAGCGGGCGACCAATTGCGCGCTATAAACGGACATCGCCTAGACGGCTCGCCAAAACCTTCATCGGCAATTGAAAACGCGTTGCAGGAAAGCGATGGCGCGCTGCGCGTGGAAGCCGTGCGCAACGGTAAAACGCTGGTGCTTTCGGGCCGCGCGGACACCGCCAACTCTGCGTCGCAGGGAAACACCAAGTCGTGCGGCTATGTCAGTGCGGAAGGCGTCGTTCCCCGCAGCAAGGGCGTATTTCAAGCTGAAATCACCCAAGTCGACGGACGTAGCACGCCGATCCAGCGTACGCTGCGCCACCGTGTGCATTCCGGCAAGCATGTCCTGGTGGTGCGTGAGTTCATCGATCCTGCGCGCCTGAATTCCGCGCAACTCCTGCAGATCGCGAAGATGAAGAAGTTTGCGATGGCGCGCGCCTACAAATCGCTGGTGGTCGACGTGGAGCCCGGCATCAGCTACCGCATCGGCGCGCGCCTGCTCAAGGACAAGCTGGATGCGCAAAGCATCCGCGACAACGCCTACTGGGAACCGGTGGTCTGGGCGAAAGTTCCGGAAACCTGCCGCTAGCAACAGCCTGCTGCGTACGGCGGATCAATGCCAAAAAAAAAAGTCGCGTCGATACTTGCTTTCAGGCTGACGCATCCATTACCTGGCGCAGGAAAGGCACCGTGATCCTTCGCTGCGCGGCCAGCGATTCGCGATCCAGGCGATCCAGCAATGCGACCAGGCTGGCCAGATTGCGGTCGGTACGGGAGAGCATCCAGTCGATGGCCGCCTCTTCGAGGACTAGGCCACGCCGCTGGGCGCGGTCGCGCAGTACTTCCGCGCGGGATGCGTCGTCCAACGGATGCAACAGGATGCGGGCATTCTGGGACAACCGTGAACGCAGATCGGGCAGGACGAGATCCAGCAGGTCGGGCACCTCCTGCGCCGCGTAGAGCAGATTCAATCCGGCACTACGTGCGCGGTTGTGGAAATCGAATAGAGCGATCTCGTCGTCGCGATGACCGGCAATGGCTTCCAACCCGTCGAGTGCGACCACGTCGTTGCCTTCCAGCGCATCCAGCGCGTCGCGCAGCCGCCCGCTCGCAGCTGTTAGCGGCAGATACGCGGAGCGGCGTCCCGCCTGTTCCGCATCGGCGCAAAGCGCGAGCGCCAGGTGTGTCTTGCCTGTTCCAGTGGCGCCTGCCAGGTAAAGCCAATCCGCACCCTGCACTCGCGCAAGTTCACGCAGCTGCGCGATTGCCCCCGGCGGTGCGGCGATAAAGCTTTCCAGGCGCTGGTCGGGCGGATAGCGCAACGCCAGCGGCAGTTGCGGGACGCTCACTTCTCGTCGGCGACCTTGGGCGAGGCTTCTTCTACGATGATGCTCTCGTCCACGACATTCTTGTCTACATAGGTGTCGAGAATGATCGTGGGGTGTTCGCCCGCATAGAGATGGCTCTGCGTGTAACGCTCATGCGCGTAGCGGAGCAGTACGTTGACAACCGCGGCCATCGGCAACGCCAGCAGCATGCCCAGGAAACCGAAAAGTTGGCCGCCGGCCAACACCGCGAACACAACCGCGACAGGATGCAGGCCGATGCGGTCGCCCACCAGCTTCGGAGTCAGCCAGTAGCTTTCGATCAGCTGGCCCACACCGAATACGGCCAGCACGCCTGCGATGTGCTTCCAGTCCCCGTACTGCATCAGCGCGGCCATCACGCCGAGCACCACGCCGCTGGTCGGTCCCAGGTAAGGCACGAAGGTCAGCAGTCCGGCGATGATGCCGATCAGGATGCCCAGGTCCAGGCCCACCGCCCACAGGCCGATGCCGTACATGATTCCCAGGATGATCATCACCAGGAATTGACCGCGCAGGAAGCCGCCCAACACATCGCTGGATTCCCGCGCCAGCCGGCTGACTGTCTCGATGTGGTCGCGCGGCACCATTGAGGCCACACGGCCCACGATCAGGTCCCAGTCGCGCAGAAAGAAAAAGGTGATGACCGGGATCAACACGATGTTGGCCATCCAACCGATCAGTGCGAAGCCCGAACGCGACACATATCCCAGCACTGTCGCAGCCATGCCGCCGGCGCGTTCCCAGTTGCTACGCACCAGCTCGATCAGATGGTCCAGATCCAGCCATGAGGCGATCTGGACGCCGAAACGTCCTTCGATCCAGGGAATGGCCACACTGGTGAACCAGAGCCGGTACCGCGGCAGCGATTCGATCAGGGTCGAAATCTGACTTTCGATTATCGGCACCAGGATGATCAGCACCAGCGCCAGCAGCAGCGCCATCAGCGTGAACACCAGGATTACCGCGGTGTTGCGGGAGCGTCCGGCCAATTCCAGGCGGTCCACCAGCGGATCGCCCAGCCAGCCCAGCAAGGCAGCCACCGCGAACGGCGTCAGGATGGGCGCCAGCAGCCACAGCAGCCAGCACGCACCTACGCCGACCGCAGCCCACTGCAGGCGACGCAGGAAGCGCGCGATTTCGAATTCGGGGGTATCGGTCATGCCAAGATCACTTGAGTGGTCACCTTAGGTGGTACACAGGAGGATCGCCCTCGCCGCCTTCCAGCGGACTGTCGTCGCCCAGCGTGCGCTTAAAGCCCGGGATTCCCGTCAGCAACTCCAGGTCCACTTCCAGCGTATTGCCGCTGGCGCGCACCGGGGTGATCTTGCGGACCACGCTCATGCCCTGCAATGCGGCCGACAGGCGCAGGTAGTCATCGGCGCTATCGATGCCCGTGAAGATCAGGCGATAAGTGCCTGAGGAACCTCCGCTGCCGCGCTTTCCGTAGCGCTTCATCAATGCCTCGGCGGCACCATCGGCACCGGCGGCCATGGCGCCACGCGCATCGGCGTCCTTGCTGGTCCATTTCGACAGTATCTTGCCGTTGTCGACGAACACCCAATCGGCTACCCAGCCGCCTTTGCCGCGATAGAGCTTGCCCAGCAGCTGCATCGGCGGACTGTACTTGGCCGAAGCGCGCGCCACGGCGGCGCTGTCCTGACGCCAGATGGCGCCGACCAAAGCTTGCTCGGCGGCATTGCCGGTGGGTAGGCCGAGCTTGAAGCCGCGTTCGACGGCTCGATTCAACAACGGCCGGACGGCATTGGCCTGCGGCAGACCCACCAGTCGCGGACCGCTGCCATCGTCGATGGCAAGCCAGATCACCGGCTTCGGCCGCGGCTGCGGCCATACCGGCAGACCCAGCGCGCTCATCAGCGAATCGACCTCGGCGGGCGTGAAACGCACCACCAGGGTGCTGCGAAAGGTCGGAGCGCCCGAGGGAGAAGTTCCCTGGTCCTGACGATAGTCGTAGCTGGCGACATAGTTCTTGGCATTGCGTAGTTCTGCGCCCACACCCGGTCGGCCCGCTGCGCTGCGATCGCCGCTGAGCTTGCCCAGCACCATGCTCAGGGCGCGGGCGAAGGCGCTGTTGCGCTCGGCTTCTCCCTGGCCGTTAACGGGTACTTCGGCGTCGTACATGCCTTGTGCGCCAGCGCGGTCGCCTTCGGTACGCAAATCGGTTTGCGCCCAGGCCGTGGAGGCCGGCAGCAAAGAAAGCGATAGCAAATAAAGAACCGCGACCAACGCAAATCCAGAAATCCGGCGCATCTAGAGCATCCCTGTAGCCAGCGATTGCCTGGCGAACGGGTGAATTGTTGCCCGAATGCGTGCTTGGCGCCAATCTGGGTCGTTCAGGACGGACGATTCGCATGCGTATTCCCTTAAAATCAACGGTTCTCCCGCCCTCGCCATGGCTCTTCCGTGACCCATCCCACCCCGCCCGCACCAATCCCAATGACCTACCGCGATGCGGGGGTCGATATCGATGCGGGCAATGAAGTCGTAGAACGCATCAAGCCGGCCATTCGGCGCACCCTGCGCCCGGAAGTGCTGGGTGGTGGCATCGGTGGCTTCGGCGGGCTGTTCGATCTGTCCGGTAAGTACAAAGAGCCGGTGCTGGTTTCGGGCACCGACGGCGTCGGCACCAAACTGATCCTCGCCAAGCAGCTGAACCGCCACGACACCATCGGCATCGATCTGGTCGCCATGTGCGTCAACGACGTGCTCGTGCAAGGTGCCGAACCCCTGTTCTTCCTCGATTATTTCGCCACCGGCAAGTTGGATGTGCAGACCACGGTCGATGTGGTGGGCGGCATCGCCAAAGGTTGCGAAATCGCCGGTTGCGCCCTGATCGGCGGCGAAACCGCGGAAATGCCCGACATGTACCCGCCTGGCGAATACGACCTGGCTGGTTTCACGGTCGGCGCGGTAGAAAAGGCCAGACTGATCGACGGCAGCTTGGTTCATCAGGGCGATGTACTGATCGGCATCGCTTCCAGCGGTCCGCATTCCAACGGCTATTCGCTGATCCGCAGGATTCTCGCGCGCGCCGGCGTCGCACCGGGCAACGGCGGACTCGACCTCGACTTGGGTGGCGTCAAGCTGGGCGACGCGCTGATGGAACCCACGCGCATCTATGTGAAGCCGGTGTTGGAACTGCTTGCGAAACACGATATCCACGCCATGGCCCACGTGACCGGCGGCGCGTTGATCGAAAAAATCATCCGGGTGGTGCCCAAATCGCTGGGGCTGGAAATCGATCCGACCTCCTGGCCGTTGCCGCCGGTGTTCGACTGGCTGCAGCGCGAAGGTGCAGTGGCCAATGCCGAAATGTGGCGCACCTTCAACTGCGGTATCGGTTTCGTACTGATGGTCGCGCAGGATCAGGCCGCCGCGCTGGAGACGGATATCGAACGTCTGGGCCTCGATCACTGGCGGATCGGTGAAGTGGTGAAGTCGGACGGCGCCGAACGCTTGAAGATCGGCTGACGCCGCGCATGCCGGCCGGAAAGAGGATCGCGTTGGCGCTGACGCTTGCCGTGTTCGCGGCGAGCTGGATCGCGCCGCTGTGGCCCGCAGAACAGGCTCTGCACAGCAGCCTCACGGTGGTCGGACTGGTCTGGCTTTGGCGGCACGACCACCGCTGGCCGCTGCTCACCTGGCAATTCGCGCTGATCTGCGCCTTCATCTGCGTGCACAGCATCGCCGCACGCTGGCTGTATTCCAATCTGCCGTACGACCAGTGGATACAGGCAGCAACTGGATGGTCGCCGCAAAGCGCGTTCGGCTGGAAACGAAACAACATGGATCGGCTGATCCATCTTCTCTACGGCGTTTGCTTTGCTCCTGCGGCCCTCCACTACCTGCGCCAGCGCTGGCCGCTCAGCCCGCGCCAGGCATTCGTGCTCGCGGTCATGGCGATCATGTGCAGCAGCCTGTTGTACGAGTGGTTGGAATGGGCCATCGCCCTGACGCTCTCGCCCGAAGCGGCGGAGTCGTACAACGGCCAGCAGGGAGATATGTGGGATGCGCATGCCGACATGTTGCTGGCGACGCTGGGCGCGTTGAGCGCATGGCCGCGCCGCGATGTGCTCACGCATCCTGCTGTGCAAGCGGTCGTTCCGTGAGTGGGCGCATCGCCGTTTTGGTCTCCGGCCGCGGCAGCAATCTGCAAGCGCTGCTGGATGCGATCGCGGACGGACGGTTGAAAGCGGAAATAGTCGGCGTGTTCTCCGACAAATCGCAGGCGCCGGCGCTGGAGCGCGTTCCGCAAACCGTACGCTGGGCGGCCGATGCGCGTTCGTTCCCGGACCGCGCTTCCTTCGACCACGCAATGGGCGAAGCGGTCGCCGCCTGCCAACCCGAATGGGTGGTGTGCGCAGGTTACATGCGCATCCTGGGCGATGATTTCATTGCGCGTTTCCGCGGTCGGCTGCTCAATATCCACCCTTCCCTGCTGCCGAAATACCGCGGCCTGCATACCCACGCGCGCGCGCTGGAGGCCGGCGACGAGCGCCACGGCGCCAGCGTGCACTTCGTCATACCTGAACTGGACGCCGGCAGCGTGATCGCCCAGGCCAGCATTCCCGTGCAGCCTGGAGATACGCCGCAAACCCTGGCCCACAGGCTGCTCCCGCAGGAACATGCGCTGCTGGCGGCGGTCCTGCGCCTGGCCATCTGCGGTCGGCTTGCTGAACGCGACGGCATGGCGTTTTGCGATGGTCAGCCCTTATTTAGACCTCTGCGTCTAGATTCTGCCGGTAATCTGACGCCTCCGGACGCCATCTCCTCTCCATGATCTCCCTGCTCCCCCGCGCAATCCTGGCCGGTGCGCTGGCCCTGGCCAGCTTGCCTGCGCTTGCGCTCGAGCCTTTCGTGGCCACTTACCAGGCCTACAACGAAGGCAAGCTCGCCGGCAGCGCGAAGATGCAGGTTGTGCAAAACGGCGGCAACCGCTGGCGAGTGGACCTGGGCATTCGCGGCACCCGTGGTTTCGCGCGCCTGGCGGGCTTGAACATCGAACAAAGCACGCTGTTCGACGCGGTGGGCGATGCGTATCGCCCGCTCAGCCAGGCCACGGTCAAGCACGCCTTGTTTTCGGGCAAGAAGATCTCGGGCACTTACGACTGGAATGCGCTGAGTGCGCGTTGGCAGGGCGACGTCAAGAAGACGCGCACCGCGCCGGTGCCGCTGCGCGACGGCGACATGAGCTCGCTGCTGATGAACCTGGCGGTGATCCGCGATGCCCAGCCCGGCAAGTCGCTCAGTTACCGTGTGGTCGACGACGGCCGCGTCCGCGACTATCAGTACGCGGTTGCCGAACAGACCGAAATCGTCGCCGTGGATGATCTCAGCTACGACGCCATGCGCGTAGCCCGCACCAACGGCGGCAACGATGAAACCATATTCTGGGTCGCCAACGGCGTCCCTACCCCGGTCCGGATCTTGCGCCGCGAGAACGGCCAAGACACCATTGACCTGCGCCTGGTCGAATACCAAGGAGTGCAATAAGCCATGAAAAAAATTCCAATTCTCGCGGGTATCGCCGCCGGCTTGCTGGCCGTGGCCAGTCTGCCTGCCGCTGCCGTCGAAGCCTTCACCGCCCAATACCAGGCAAGCGCCATGGGCATGCAGGGCGATGGCCAGATGTCGATCACCTCGCAGGGCGGCAACCGCTGGCAGTACAGCCTCACCATCAAGAACCAGTTGGTGGACTTGAGCCAGAAGACGGTGTTCGACGAACAGAACGGCTGGCTGCGTCCTCTCTCCAGCGCCGACTTGTCACGGGTGCTAGTGAAGAAGAAAGCGGTCAATGCCAACTTCGATTGGAGCAAGAACCAGGCCACATGGAATGGCGATGTCAAGCCGGAACGTGCCGGACCGGTCGCTTTGAAGACTGGAGATATGGACGCGTTGCTGGTGAACCTGGCCCTGGTGCGCGATGTCGCTGCGGGCAAGCCGCTTACCTATCGCATGGTCGAGAACGGCAATGCCAAAACCATGAGCTACCAAGTGGCCGGCAAGGAAAAGATCACCGTCGGCGGACAATCACGCGACGCCACCAAGGTGGTACGCACCTCGGGTAACAAGCAGACCATCGTATGGGTGGTGCCCAACATGCCGGTGCCCGCGCGCATCCTGCAGCGCGAAGACGGACAGGATTCGATCGATCTGCAGCTCAAAGCCTGGCACTGACGACCCGGCGCGTTGTCGGCGCCGCATAAGCTGCTGCAAAAGAAGAAGCCCGGCATCGCCGGGCTTTTTTTATTCCTTCTTCGGCTCCGTCGCCATGGTGGTACGACAATCGACACGGATGCTCCGTTTGCCTTCGCGCCAGTAGTACTCGCTGCATTCGCGTTGTCCTTGGCTGGTCTTGGTTACGCCGACCGCATAGAACGACTGCATTATTTCCTGCTGGGTCACCGTGCCATCTGCGTTCCAGTCCATCTCCTTGGTGGGAATGCCGCTGATGCCCGCCGCGCCGACATACTGCAGCCAACCGACCACCCCCAACGCGATCACAACCAGGCCAAGCACGGCCTTGCGGCGCGTGGAGAATCGTTTTTTGGTTTTCACCGTGTTTGCGCTCATGTCGGCAGGCTCACGAAATGCGCCGAATCTTGGCGCCCAACCCACTGAGCTTTTCCTCGATGTTCTCGTAACCGCGATCGAGGTGGTAGATACGGTCGATAGTGGTGTCGCCTTCCGCCACCAGACCGGCCAGGATCAGCGAAGCGGAAGCACGCAGGTCGGTCGCCATCACCGGTGCGCCGCTGAGCTTGTCGGCGCCGCGGATGATGGCGGTATGCCCTTCCACGCGGATGTCGGCGCCCAAACGCAGCAGCTCGTTGACGTGCATGAAACGGTTTTCGAAGATGGTTTCGTTGATCACGCCCACGCCATCGGCGATGCAGTTCATGGCCATGAACTGGGCTTGCATGTCGGTGGGGAAAGCGGGATACGGCGCGGTGGTCAGGCTGACCGCGCGGGGACGCTTACCCTGCATGTCGAGAGTGATGGTGTCGGCGGTAGTCTGGATGGAAGCGCCGGCCTCGGTCAGCTTGCCCAGCACCGCGTCCAGCGTATCGCCACGGGCGCGCCGCGCGACGATGCGGCCGCCGGTCATCGCCGCGGCCACCAGGAAGGTGCCGGTCTCGATGCGATCCGGCAGCACCGCATGGCGGCCGCCGGAGAGGCGTTCCACACCGCGCACCACGATGCGCGAGGTACCGGCGCCTTCGATATCCGCGCCCAATGCGATCAGACAGTCGGCCAGATCGGTGACTTCCGGTTCCATGGCCGCGTTCTCCAGCACGGTGGTGCCGTCGGCCAGGGTAGCGGCCATCAGCACGTTCTCGGTGCCGGTGACGCTGACCATGTCGAACACGTAGCGCCCGCCCTTCAACCGTTTCGCCGTAGCCTTGATGAAGCCGTTCTCGACCGTGATGTCGGCACCCAACGCCTGCAGACCCTTGATGTGCTGGTCGACCGGCCGCGAACCGATCGCGCAGCCGCCCGGCAACGAGACTTCCGCTGCGCCGTACTTGGCCAGCAAAGGTCCCAGCACCAGGATCGAGGCGCGCATGGTCTTGACCAGCTCGTAGGGCGCGACGTGCTGGTTGACGCTGCGCGGATCCACCGTGATCGCGCTGCCCTTCGACAAAGTGCCCTCATCGATGCTGATGCCCGCGCCCAGTTCGCCGAGCAGCTTCACCGTGGTCACCACATCGTGCAGATGCGGCACATTGGTGATTTCCACCGGTGCATCGGCCAACAGGGTGGCGCACAGGATCGGCAGCACCGCGTTCTTGGCGCCGGAAATGGTGACTTCGCCGTTGAGCGGGTTGCCGCCGGTAACTACGATTTTCTGCATGGGTCGTCTGGCTCAGGAATGGGAGATGAGAAGGCGCAGCCTTCTAGGGATAGCGCAGCAGGAGATAGCTCAGTGGGATCGCGCGGCTTCCTCGGGCGTCACGGTCTTCAGGGCCAGGGCGTGGATCGCGCCGCCCATCAGCTCGCCCAGAGTGGCGTAGACCAGCCGGTGACGGGCGAGTGGCAGCTTGCCGCGGAACGCCTCCGAAACCACGCTGGCCTCGAAATGCACGCCGTCGTCGCCCTGCACCTGTACTTCAGCCCCCGGCAGGCCGGTTTCTATCAGTTTACGGATGGTTTCGGCGTCCAACGTGCCTTTCCTTATAAAATGAACGGTCATTCTAACCTCCGCCCGACGCCCGCATGCCTGAGTTGCTGCCCCAGATCGCCGAACCGACCGACGCCAGCCTGGCCGCCAGCGGTCGTCGCGTGGTCGAAATCGAGGCCCGCGCGCTGGAGCATCTGGCGACCCGGATCGACGGAGGATTCTCCGCGGCCTGCCAGCTGGTCCTCGCCTCCAAGGGTCGTGTGGTCGCCACCGGCATGGGCAAATCCGGGCATATCGCACGCAAGATCGCCGCCACCCTGGCCTCCACCGGCACACCTGCTTTCTATGTGCATCCGGGCGAAGCCGGCCACGGCGACCTGGGCATGATCACCGACGCGGACGTGGTGCTGGCTCTGTCCTATTCGGGCGAATCCGACGAAATCCTGACCCTGTTACCGGTGCTGAAGCGCCAGGGCAATGCGGTCATCGCGATGACCGGCCGGCCGCAATCCACACTGGCGCGCGAATCGGATGTGCATCTGGATGTCAGCGTGCCCGCTGAAGCCTGTCCGCTGGATCTGGCGCCCACCTCCAGCACCACCGCTACCTTGGCCATGGGCGACGCGCTGGCGGTAGCGCTGCTGGAAGCGCGCGGATTCACCGCCGACGACTTCGCACGTTCGCACCCCGCCGGCAGCCTGGGCCGCCGCCTGTTGCTGCACATCACCGACGTGATGCACGCCGGCGATGACGTGCCGCGCGTGGGCCTGGACGCCACGCTAAGCGAAGCTCTCATGGAAATGAGCCGCAAGCGGCTGGGAATGACCGCCGTGGTCGACGACGAAGGCAAGTTGATCGGGTTGTTCACCGATGGCGACCTGCGCCGCACCCTCGACGATGCGGCGCTCGACGTCCGCACCGCGATGATCGCCGATGTGATGACGCGCGGTCCGAAGACCATCGCCGCCGACCAGCTGGCCGTGGAAGCCGCGCGCCTGATGGAAACCCACAAGATCAGCGGTCTGGTCGTGGTGGACCAAGCCGGCCGTGCCGTCGGCGCGCTCAACATTCACGACCTGTTGCGCGCCCGCGTGGTCTAAAGAAAACGCATGATTTCCCCCGCCTCCCCTCTCGATGCCGATCTCCGTGCGCGTGCCCGCAAAATCAAGCTGGCCTGCTTCGATGTGGATGGCACCCTAACCGACGGACGTCTCTATTACGACGATGAAGGCGGCGAATCGAAGGCGTTCCATATCCTCGACGGACAAGGACTGGTACTGCTGAAGCGGGCCGGCATCGCGGTGGCCTTGATCACCGCGCGCAACAGCAAGGCCGCCGAAAGGCGTGCCGCCGAACTCGGCATCGAGGTATTCACCGGCGCCAAGGACAAACTGGGCCAGGTGCGAGCGCTGTGCGAGCGTCAGGGCATCGGCCTGGACGAAGTGGCTTTCATGGGCGACGACCTTCCCGACCTGGCGCCGCTCTGCGCCGCGGGATTGGCGGTGGCGCCGGGCAACGCGCACCGCTGGATCGCCGAACGCGTGCATTGGGTCACTTCCGCGCGCGGCGGCGAAGGTGCCGCACGCGAGTTGTGCGATCTGCTGCTCGACGCGCAAGACCGGACCGAAGCGCTGCTGACGGAGTGGACCCGATGAACTGGCGCACGGTGCTGGGTCTGGTATTGCTGGTGGCCGCGATCACCAGCGGCTGGTCGGCGTGGAAGCAGCGCGACGTCGCCGAGCCGGATGCCCCTTCTTCCGAGCGCCCCGATTACCTCATGCGGGATTTCGAGGTGATCGGCCTGGACGACCAGGGCCAGGAGTCGATCACCCTGCGTGCGCCGGAGATGCAGCGCAATCCCAGAGATCAAACCTTCACGATCGCCACGCCCCTGTTCCTGCTTCCCGACACCGATGGACACCATTGGGAAATGCGTTCCAAAACCGCCTGGGTTAGCCCCAATGGCGACGAGTTGCGGCTGTCGGGCGATGTGAAGGGAACCAGCCCTAAGGAAGGCGCCATACCCACAACTTTCGATACTCAGCGACTGAATGTATTCCCCCGCAAAAACCTCGCTTCCACCGACGATGCGGTCACCATCACCCGTCCGGGTTCTATACTCAGCGGTGTAGGTTTTGAAACCAACACCAAAACCAAGCAATACACCTTCAAGTCCCAGGTCAAGACCCGATATGAACCCAAGTCTGCGCGCTAGCCTCATTGCCATAATCGCCCTGTCGGTGCCGGCACTGGCGTGGGCGAAGTCGTCCGATCGCAACCAGCCCATCTATCTGGATTCCAATAACCAGGAAGGTGTGATGGACGGCAACAGCACAAATGTCTGGACTGGCAACGTAACCCTCAAGCAGGGCACGCTGGATATAGCCGCGCAGCGCGCCGAACTCACCCAGCGCGATGGCGACCCGTCCAAGGCGGTTTTTACCGGTACCCCGGTGAAGCTGAAGCAGCAGCAGGACGACGGCACGTGGATGGATGCCACGGCCAGTCGCATTGAATACGACATGTCCACCGAAACCATCACGCTGATCGGGAACTACACGGTGAAGTCCCCGCGCGGTTCGAATAGCGGCCAGCGCATGGTCTACAACACCAAGACCGGCAACATGCAGAGTGGTGGAGACGGTACGCGCGTGAAAACCGTAATCCAGCCAAAATCGGCCGGCGCAGTAAAGAAACCCGGGGAAACCAAGTAATGCTTTCCGCTCAGGGTCTGCGCAAGCACTACCGGCAGCGCGAGGTGGTCGCGGACTTCGGCCTGACTCTGGATGCGGGAGAGGTGGTCGGGCTGCTGGGGCCCAATGGCGCCGGCAAGACCACCTGTTTCTACATGATCGTGGGCCTGGTGGCCGCCGACGCCGGCAAGATCGAGCTGGACGGCCGCGACATCACCGCCGAGCCCATGTACAAGCGCGCAAAGCTGGGCGTCGGCTATCTGCCGCAAGAGCCTTCAGTGTTCCGCAAGCTCACCGTGTCGGACAACATTCGCCTGGTTCTGGAGCTGCGGGAGGACCTGGATTCGGCAGGCGTGGACAAGGAACTGGCCTCGCTGCTGGACGAACTGCAGATCAGCCACGTGTCCGAGCAACTGGGTGCCAGCCTGTCCGGCGGCGAACGCAGGCGCTGCGAGATCGCCCGTGCCCTGGCCGCCAAACCCAGGCTGATACTGCTGGACGAACCCTTCGCCGGCGTCGACCCGATCTCGGTCGGCGAGATCCAGCGGATCGTGAAGCACCTCAAGAATCGCGGTATCGGCGTACTGATCACCGACCACAACGTGCGCGAGACCTTGGGAATCTGCGACCGGGCGTATATCCTCAACGAAGGCAGCGTACTGGCGCAGGGGGCACCGGACGCGCTGCTGGCAAATCCGGACGTGCGTCGCGTGTACCTTGGGGAAACTTTCCGCCTCTGAAGCGCGTCGCGCGGCCCGGTGCCGCGCACACTGTATTTCGGATTGCGGAAATGAAGCCACGCCTCCAGACATCGCTGGGTCAGCAACTGGTCATGACGCCGCAATTGCGTCAGGCCATACGCTTGCTGCAAATGTCCGCGGCCGAACTCGAAATCGAGATCACCGAAGCGGTGGAGACCAATCCCCTGCTGGATTGGGACGACAGCGCCCCGAGCAGCGACGATGCGGCTCCCGCCGACACCCCTCCGGAAGATCCACGCGAAACCCCCAGCGACAACGAGAGCGACGAATGGTCGCCCGACGAATCGCCCTGGTCGATGGACGGCGTCAGCCACGGCAGCGGCGGCTCCTTCGACGACGATGACGATCAAGGCACAGCAGCCGAGCGCGTCGCCGAGATCGACACCCTGCAGGATCATCTTCTGTGGCAACTCCATCTCTCGCACTTGTCGCCGCGCGACCGCAGGATCGGTGCGGCGCTGATCGATGCGTTGGAAGACGATGGCTACCTGCGCGAACCGTTGTCCGGCATTGCGGAGACGCTGCTTCCGGAAGTGACCGCCGGAGAGGATGAGATCCTTACCGTACTGCATCAACTGCAGCGCTTCGACCCGGTAGGCGTGGCCGCACGGACGCTAGGCGAATGCCTGCATCTGCAACTGGCGGTGTTGAGCGACGATACGCCCGGCAGGGCGCTGGCCTTGGAGATCGTCGACGGCACCTCGCTGGAGCGCCTGCCGAAAAGCGGCATCGCGGGGCTGGCGGCCGAGCTCAAGCGACCGGTGGAAGAAGTGGAGGAAGTGGTGCAGCTGCTGCGTTCGCTCGACCCCAAGCCAGGGGCTCAGATCGGCGAGCTCACCCATGACACCTACGTGGTCCCCGATTGCGTGGTCTGGCGCCAGCGCGGCGTCTGGCGTGCGGCATTGGCCGGCAACAACCTGCCCCGGATCACCATCCACAGCGGCTACGAGCAGATGATCCGGAAATGCGGCGAGAACGACGCCGGCTACCTGCGGAGCCACCTGCAGGAGGCCCGTTGGCTGCTGAAGAGCCTGGAAGCCCGGGGCGATACCTTGCTCAAGGTCACCCGCTGCCTGTTGCGGCAGCAAGCCGGCTTCCTGGAATTCGGCGAACAGGCGTTGCGACCGCTGACTCTGAGGGAAGTCGCGACCGAAGTCGGTCTTCACGAATCCACGGTTTCACGCGCCATCGCACGCAAGTATGTGCGGACTCCGCGTGGAACCTTGCCGCTGCGCGCGTTCTTCGCTTCCGGCGTCAGCACCGAGGGCGGTGGCGAAGCGTCCAGCATCGCCATTCAGTCGATGATCCGCCGTCTGATCGAAAACGAGAACCCGCGCAAGCCGCTGTCCGACGCCAAGCTGGCCGACCTGCTCAAGACCTCTGGTGTACCGGTGGCGCGCCGTACCGTGGCGAAGTATCGTGAAGCTATGGAAATACTTTCGTCGCATGAACGCGTGCGCATCGGTTGATAACGCTCCCATAAGGAACCATGGTTCATGATGAACCCGAAGCGCTGAATCCCTTCCCGACGCATCCCTATTTTTCAAGGAGGCCGAACTTCACCCACCACTCGAGGTCACAAGCAAGGCAGTGTCACCCGCGGATTCCGCGGCCCATCGAACCGTAAGGAGGTAAGCGATGCGTATCGAGACCCATGGCCAGCAGATCGAAGTCACCCCCGCGATGCGGGAGTACGTTGAAACCAAGTTCAAGCGACTTGAACGCCATTTCGACCAGCCACTGGAAGTCCGCGCCCAACTGGGCATACGCAAACCCGACTACCTCGCCGAAGCCACGCTCACCCTGGCCGGCCGCACCCTACATGCCGACGCCGGCGCCGAAACCATGTACGCCGCCATCGATATTTTGGCCGACAAGCTGGATCGGCTGCTGCTGAAGCACAAACAGAAGAAGATCGACAAGGAACGCGGGCCACGCGGCGAGAATGCTGATTAACAGCATGTCGATTAACAACACGCCGATCGACAGCGCGCTGAATAACAACATGCCAACCAATGGCGCGCGGATGAAAAGGGAAGAAACCGCAGTCCTCTATGTCGCGGTTTCTTTCCCGCCTTCCTTCTGCTGATATGTCCCTTCCCTGACATGTCCCTTGCCGACCAGTTGGCGGACGTTCGCGCCTCCGTATTGAAGGCAGCGGACCGCGATGCGGTGCTGGAAATGGCCGCCGGCCTGCTGGCCTGCCAGCAGGCCGGTGCCGACGATCTCCGCGTCAGCCTGCAGGCGCGCGAACGACTGGGCAGCACCGCGATCGGCCATGGCATCGCCATCCCGCACGGCCGCTCAGCTACGCTGGAAGCGCCGCGCGGCGTCCTGCTGCGGCTGCAGCCGGCGGTGGATTTCAACGCAAACGATGGCCAGAACGTCGACCTGGTGTTTGCGATGGCCGTGCCCGATCATTACACCCATCAGCACCTGATGCTGCTGTCGGAACTGGCCGAACGCTTTTCCGATCCGCGCTTCCGTACCGCGCTGCGCAACGCACCCGATGCGCAGTCGATGCGTAAGCTATTGCTGGACCAACCCCACTCGCCCAAAGCCGCCGCATGACCACCAGCATCACCGCCCGCGAATTGTTCGATCAGCAGAAAGACAAGCTCGCCCTGCGCTGGCTCGCCGGAGCCAAGGGCGACCGGCGCATGCTGGAAGCGGTGGACACCATTGCCCGCCGGCCCTCGCTGGCGGGTTACCTCAACGCCATCTATCCCAACAAGGTGCAGATCCTGGGCAGCGAAGAGCTGGCCTGGCTGGATTCGCTGGATTCACGGCAACGCTGGGAAACCATCGAGAAGATCGTGCAATACCGCCCGCTGGCATTGGTGATCAGCAAGAATCAGTCCTGCCCCGAAGACCTGCGCGCAGCGGCCGAGGAATCGGAGACGCCCTTGTGGATCTCGCCCAAGCGCGGCCACGAGCTGCTCAACCACCTTTCGTATCACATGGCCCGCACGCTGGCGCCGCGGGTGACGCTGCATGGCGTGTTCATGGAAATCTATTCGATCGGCGTGCTGATCACCGGCGAAGCCGGATCGGGCAAAAGCGAGCTGGCGCTGGAACTGCTCAGCCGAGGCCATCGCCTGGTGGCCGACGATGCGCCCGAATTCACCCAGATCGCGCCCGATGTGCTCGACGGTACCTGCCCGGAGCTCCTGCAGGACCTGCTCGAGGTCCGCGGTCTGGGCGTGCTGAACGTGCGCGACATGTTCGGCGACACGGCCGTGAAGAAGAACAAGTATCTGCGCCTGATCGTTCATCTCACCAGACCCATGACCGAACCCAACCCGCACGGTTACGAGCGCCTCACCGGTGACAGCGGCAGCCGCCATGTGTTGGACCTGGACGTGCCGCTGATTACCCTGCCGGTGATGCCCGGCCGCAACTTGGCCGTGCTCACCGAAGCGGCCACCCGCCTGCACATCCTGCGCACCAAGGGCATCGACCCGGCGGCGATGTTCATCGCCCGGCACAGCAATCTGCTGGAACGCACTACACCATGAGCGGGGAGCCCGCCGACACCTCATCGCACCCCCAGCGCGATGAGGGCTCCGTAGAACCTCAAACCGCCGGTCCGGCGGCGACCGTAGTGATCGTCAGCGGACTGTCCGGCTCGGGCAAATCGGTCGCGCTGAAGACTTTCGAGGATCTGGACTACTACTGCGTCGACAACCTCCCGGTGGAACTGCTGCCCTCGTTCGTGCGTAGTCTGATGCGCGACGACGCATTGCCGCAAAAAATTGCCGTGGGCATCGACGTGCGCAATCGCCATAGCGATCTGTCCAAGCTGGCGCAATGGCGGGCCGCGGTCACCGAACTGGGCTTGCGCGCCACCCTCTTGTTCTTCGACGCCAGCGACGACGTATTGTTGCGTCGCTATGCCGACACCCGCCGCAAGCATCCGCTGGCGCACTTCGGCTTGTCGCTGCCGGAATCCATTTCCCGCGAACGCGAGATCACCGCGCCGCTGCGCAGCGAAGCCGACGTGATCATCGACACCACCGCGCTCAACGTGCACCAGTTACGGCGGCGGATCATCGCCGAATTCGCCTTGAACAACGGTTCGTCGCTGTCGCTGCTGTTCGAGTCGTTCGCCTACAAGCGCGGAGTGCCGGCGGACGCGGATTTCGTGTTCGACGCGCGGGTACTGCCCAATCCGCACTGGAATCCGCTGCTGCGTCCGCTATCGGGACGCGAGGGCGGCGTGCGCGATTACCTGGATGCGCAACCGGAAGTCAGCGAATACGTCGGCCAGGTCAATGCCTTCCTCGATACCTGGCTGCCGCGCCTGCGCGGGGAGACGCGCAGCTACGTGACCATCGCCTTCGGCTGCACTGGCGGCAAGCACCGTTCCGTATACCTTGCCGAGCGGCTGGCGGCGCACGCGCGGGAACAGGGCTGGGAGGAAGTGGCCACTTTCCATCGGGAGCTGGACTAAGGCTTGGCGCGCCTTTCGGCCGGTCACGCCGGTCTGCTAACGTTCTCCCATGGCCTGTGGCATTCTCCTTGTAACCCACCCCGGGATCGGCGCGTCGCTGTTGGCAGTGGCCACAGGTCTTTTGCGCCAGTTGCCGCTGAAAACGGAGGCGTTCGAAGTCCCTTTCGACGCCGATTTCCTGGCTCTGCTGCCGCAAGCCTCCTCGGCGCTGAGACGGGTGGACAGCGGCGACGGGGTATTGGTGCTGACTGATCTCTACGGCGCCAGCCCCAGCAATCTGGCCAGTGAACTGGCCCGGTTGGGGACGCCGGTCAGGCGCGTTTCCGCGCTGAGCTTGCCGATGCTGCTACGGGTGATGAATTATGCGGAACAGGGATTGGATCAACTTCCGGCGACAGCTGCCGCCGGCACACGCAATGGAGCCATAGTCGACGATGCTTGAACGCGAACTCACCGTTTCCAACCGCCTGGGACTGCATGCCCGCGCCACCGCCAAGCTGGTGCAGGTGCTGTCGGCCTATCGCTGCAACGCGACCCTGTCGGCGAAGGGACGCGAGGTCAACGCGAAAAGCATCATGGGCGTGATGTTGCTGGCGGCCGGCCAGGGCACGCCGGTGATGGTGCGCGTGGACGGCGAGGGCGAAGCCGAGGCGCTGGAAGCCGTAGCGGCGCTGTTCGAGCGACGATTCGACGAGGAAACCTGACCGGTGCGCCTGCAGCTCTCCGGCCACGGCGCATCGCGCGGCAGCGCGCTAGGCCGTGCCCGGGTGAGGTTGCCGCATGCGCTGGAAGTGGTCGAGCAACGCATCGCCGCGGGCGCGGTGGAAAAGGAACTGCGGCGCCTGCACGAGGCGGTGAATTCCACCCGCGGCGAGATGCATACCCTGCGCGAACGCCTTCACGGCGCGCTGGTCAAGGAAGTCGGCGAATTCCTGGATCTGCATGCGCTGCTGCTGGACGATCCGGAACTGCTGCACGGCTTGGACGAGTTGATCCGCGCCGGTCGCTATACCGCCGATTACGCCTTGCGCCTGCAACGCGACCGTCTGGCCGCAGTGTTCGACGGCATGGACGATCCCTATCTGAAGAGTCGCATGGACGATCTGGACCATGTGATCGGCCGCATCCATGCGCATCTGCACAAGCGCACCGGCGGGCCCAAGGGCGTGGCCGGCGACATCCTGATCAGCGATAACGTGGCGCCTTCGGAGCTGGCCCAGCTGCAGGCCCAGGGTGTGGTCGCCATCGTCACCGCCGCTGGCAGCACGCTTTCGCATAGCGCCATCCTGGCGCGTAGCCTGCACATGCCGTTGGTGGTGGGCGCAAGCAAGGCCTTGCAGAAGATCAACGACGGCGATGTGATGATCGTCGACGGCGCCAGCGGCTCGATCGTGATCGAGCCCGGTCCGGACGATCTGCGCGCCTACCGCCAGCGCCGGCGCGATCTGGCCAAGGAACAACGCGAACTCGGACGCCTGCGTTCCAAGCCGACGCGCACGAAGGATGGCGTCGATATCGTTCTGCTGGCCAATGCCGAGTCCGGCGAGGACGTCGCCCAGGCGCATTCCCTGGGCGCTTCCGGACTGGGCCTGTACCGCACCGAATTTCTGTTCCTGCAACGCAACGAATTGCCCGACGAGGAAGAACAGTTCCGCGTCTACCGCGACGTGGTGCTGGGAATGAGCGGCCGGCCGGTGACCATCCGCACCCTGGACCTGGGCGCCGACAAGGCCGACCGCACCGGGCTGACGCTGGATAACGAGGACAATCCGGCGCTGGGCCTGCGTGGCGTGCGCCTTTCGCTGACCCAGGGCGAGCTGTTCGACACCCAGTTGCGCGCCATTGTGCGCGCCTCCGGCTACGGGCCCGTGCGCGTACTGGTGCCCATGGTCAGCAACCGCGAAGAGATGGTGGCGGTGCGCAAGCGCCTGAAGCGCGTTGCCGACAAGCTGCGCAGGCAGGGGGCCGAAGTCGCCGACGATATCCCACTGGGCGCGATGATCGAAGTACCCGCTGCGGCGATTGCGCTGCATGCTTTCGTGGACATCGTGGACTTCCTCTCCATCGGCACCAACGACCTGGTGCAATACCTGCTGGCGGCGGATCGCAACAACGAAGCGCTGGGCGAACTCTATTCGCCACTGAACCCCGGTGTGGTGCGGTTGCTGAAACACATCATCAACACCGCCAACGAATACGGCACCCCCGTGGCCGTGTGCGGCGAAATCGCTGGCGATGCTGCGCTCGCGCCCTTGTTGCTGGCGTTGGGCCTGACCGAGTTCAGCCTGCATCCGGCGACCTTGCTGGAAGTGCGTAAGGCCATCCGCGGCAGCGACCTGTCCGCGCTCAAGGCGCGCGTCGACAAGCTACTGCAAGCGCGCGACCGGGCCGGCATCGAAAGCTGGCTGGAATCCGCGACGCTGTCGTAGGCGCAAAGGGTGGGCATTGTTCGGCGGTGGGGGGATAATGCCGCGATGAACACCTGACCTGCCGCCTCCCTCACGGAAGTGGCTTCACCGCTACCGGGAGTCGCGCATGGCTGAAGCCGTCCGCCACGACAAAACCGCGCGCCAGCTTCGCCTGCTGTCCGATGCACTGGACAGTGGCCGGCTCGGCCCTGTGCGGCGCCTGATCAACACCCTGGCACCGGCGGAAATCGGCAACTTGCTGGAATCGCTGCCGCCCGGCAAGCGTGAAGTGGTGTGGGGATTGGTCGATCCCGAAGACGACGGCGAAGTGCTGGTGCATGTCGGCGACGAAGTGCGCGAAAGCCTGCTGGCGGACATGGACCCGGACGAGATCATCGCCGCGGTCGAAGATCTGGACATCGACGATCTAGCCGATCTGGTGGAAGACCTACCGGATACCGTCATCGACGAAGTGCTCAAGTCGATGGACCGCGAGAACCGCGAGCGCCTCGAGCAGGTCCTGTCCTACCCGGAAGACACCGCCGGCCGTTTGATGAACCCCGACGTGGTCACCGTGCGCGCCGACGTCAACGTGGATGTGGTGCTGCGATATCTGCGCCTGCGCGGCGAATTGCCCGACCACACCGATCATCTTTTCGTGGTCAGCCGCCGTCACCAGTACCTGGGGCGCCTGTCGCTGGCCTCGTTGGTCACCCACGACGACAGCACCCCGATCAACCGGTTGATCGACGACGAGCAGCCGGCTATCGCGGTGGAAGACTCCGCCGACGCGGTCGCGCGCCAGTTCACCGACCACGACTGGATCTCCGCCCCGGTGGTGGACGACAACAACATCCTGCTCGGCCGCATCACCATCGACGACGTGGTCGACATCATCCGCGAACAGGCCGAACACCAGGCTTTGGGCGCCGCGGGTCTGGACGAGGACGAGGACCTCTTCAGCCCGGTGGCGCGCGCGTTCCGCCGCCGCCTGACCTGGCTGGGCATCAACCTCGGCACCGCGTTCCTCGCGTCTTCCGTGGTCGGCCGTTTCGAAGGCACCATCGAGAAGATCGTCGCGCTGGCCGTGTTGATGCCCATAGTGGCCGGCATGGGCGGCAACGCCGGCACCCAGGTGCTGGCGTTGATGGTGCGCGGCCTGGCGCTCGGGCAGGTGGGCGCCTCCAACGTGCGCGTCCTGCTGTGGAAGGAGTTGCGGGTGGCGCTGATGAATGGGCTGAGTCTGGGACTGGTACTCGGCATCATCGTGTTCCTCTGGTTCCACGACCTTCCGCTTTCCCTGGTGATCGGCACTGCACTGACCATCAACTTGCTTTCCGCCGCGACCGCCGGGGTGATGGTGCCGCTGACGCTCAAGCGCATGGGCTTCGATCCAGCGCTGGCCGGCGGGGTGATCCTGACCACGGTCACCGATGTGATGGGTTTCCTGAGCTTCCTGGGCCTGGCCACGGTGGTTCTGCTTCGCTGAGGACCGCCGCATCGCATCGTCGTCCACGGATCGCCAGGTGCCGCGTTATCATCCTTACAAGCACACTTGGAGGCTCTTCGCATGCCATTCTTCCGTCACGCCTCGCTGATCGGATTGATGTTGATGTTTTCAATCGCATTGCCGGGTTGCAGCAGCTTGCCAAACAGGACGACTGGCGAATTTCTGGAGCGCGAAGTCACCCTCCAGGGTGTGCAACGCCGCTACCAGGTCTTCGTGCCCGCTACTTCGGTGTCGAAGGGAAAATTGCCGGTGATCCTGTTCCTACATGGTTCGGGCGAACGCGGTTCCGACAACGAGCTGCAGCTGGTCGCTGGCCTAGGGCCCTATGTGCGCAAGCATCTTGCGGATTTTCCCGCCATCGTCGTATTCCCGCAGGTGGAAGAGAACGGAGAATGGATGGGCGCCAACGTGGACATGGCGCTGGCAGCGACCGAAGCGGCGACCAGGGAATTCAACGGCGATCCTCGCCGCATCTATCTGACCGGCCTGTCGATGGGCGGCTATGGCACTTGGGAAACGGCGCTGAAGACGCCCAACCGCTTCGCTGCGCTGGTCCCGATCTGCGGCGGGATCCTGATGCCCGGCGGCGGGCGCGCGCTTTACGTCACCGAAGTGGCCAACGCTCCCGATCCCTATGCCGCCCTGGCGTCCCAGCTGAAGCATGTGCCGATCTGGATTTTTCACGGCGCCAAGGATGACGTGGTGCTGCCGAACGACGACCGCAAGACCTTTGCTGCGCTCAAGGCCGTTGGCGCCGACGTGCAATACACCGAATTTCCGGACGAAAGCCACAACTCCTGGGACGCTACCTATAACCACGATGCCATGTGGACGTGGCTATTCGCCCAGCGCCGGGACTGAGACGGCAAGCGCCCATGGCAGAAATCATCCGTAACTATTTCACGCCTGGCTGGCGCACTGATCGCATCAGCTGCGTATGCGGATGGGAAGGCGATTCCAGCAAAATGCAGATGGAGCTGCACGAGGAAGTGACGGACTACGCCTGCCCAGCTTGCGAGAACACCTTGCTGATCGTGTCGCACCCGGATATGGATCAGGTCCGGCAGGCGGCCGCCGACGGTAATCTGGAAGCGCAACAGCAGCTGGCGCTGGTGGAAGAAGCCCTGGCGCTGCACCGCAAGGCCGATCACTGACGCTTTGGTTGGCGTTTCGCTGGGGCAACGTAGGAACGCGTAGGAGCGACGTGAGTCGCGAAATCGATTTGTACCCGGCAGGAGGATTCGCGACTCACGTCGCTCCTACGCCAGCAACGATTCCAGAACCGCCATGCGAATCGCGACGCCGTTGCTGACCTGGCGGAGGACCAGCGACTGCGGACCATCGGCGACTTCGTCAGTGATCTCGATGCCGCGGTTGATGGGCCCTGGATGCAACACCACCGCATCGGAAGCCGCACGGCGCAAACGCTCCGCGGTAAGGCCATATTGCCTGTGGTAATCCTCCAGCGAGGCAACCAACCCCTCCTCCATCCGCTCGCGCTGCAAGCGCAGCATCATCACCGCGTCCACACCTTCCAGCATGGCATCGAAGTCATCGCTGGTGGCGCAGCCCTCGAGGGTGCCGTCATCGGGCAGCAGCGAGGCGGGACCACAGACGCGGATCTCTCCCGTGCCCAGCGTCCGTAGCGCATGCAGATCGGAACGCGCGACCCGCGAGTGCTTCACGTCGCCGACGATCAGGACTTTGAGCCTCGAAAAGTCGGCTCCTTTCGCCTGTCGCAAGGTCAGGGCATCCAACAGCCCCTGCGTGGGATGAGCGCTGCGGCCGTCGCCGGCATTGATCACCGTGGTGCCCTCGCCTGCCTGCATTGCAAGCGCTTCGGCAGCGCCGTCTTCGGGGTGGCGGACGATGAAGCCGCGCACACCCATCGCTTCCAGATTCTTCAGCGTATCCAGGGCCGTTTCGCCTTTGCGGGCGGAAGACGTGGAGGCATCGAAATTGATGACATCGGCGCTGAGGCGTTGCGCGGCGATGTGGAACGAACTGCGCGTGCGCGTCGAAGGCTCGAAGAACAGCGTGCAGATAGTAGTGCCGAGCAACGAATTGCGTTTATGGGCGCGCCCCAGCGCGGCGTCGCGGATCTGGCCAGCGCGATCGAGCAAACGGCACAGGGTTTCCTTCGGCAGTCCTTCCAGGGTCAGCAGATGGCGCAGGTGTCCGTCCGAATCGAGTTGCAGGGTCATGCTTGGGTTCCTGGTCATGAAGCGTATGTTCCTTCTCCCACCGGGAGAAGGTGCCCGAAGGGCGGATGAGGGAATGGATTGTCGGTTTGTAATGGACTTTCCGTGGGTTGGAATTCTCCCTCCCTCATCCGTCGCTTCGCGCCACCTTCTCCCAATGGGAGAAGGAAAAGCTTAAATCTGCGTTGCATCGTGCGGCGCCGCCAGCCAGCGTTCGATGATCACCGCAGCGGCCACCGCATCCAGCGCCACCGCATCGCGACGGCGCTTGCGGCCTTCGGCGCGGTCCAGCGCGAAACGTTGCGCGGCTTCGACCGAGCTGGAGCGCTCGTCCACCAGCACCACCGGCAACTTGTAGCGCGCCTGCAGTTCGCGCGCGAAAGCGTGGGCGCGCTGGCGGATGGGCTGGTCGCCGCCTTCCAGAGTCATAGGGTCGCCAACCACTAACCCATCTGGACGCCATTCCTCGCGCAACTTGTCGATTGCCTGCCAGTCCGGACCATGGCCATGCACGTCGATCACGGCCAGCGCACGCGCGCCGTTGCCGAAAGCGCTGCCCACCGCCACGCCGATGCGCTTGGCGCCAACGTCGAACCCGAGCACTGTGCCATCGAGTTTCATGCTCGGCCTTTCATGCGTGTCCGCTGTAGTCGGTCACGCGGGTCATATCGATGCCGATGCGTCCGCCGGCCGCATGCCAGCGTTGCTCCAAAGGCAGCGCGAACAGCAATTCGTTGTCGGCGGGCACCGTGAGCCAGCTGTTTTCGCCAAGCTCGAACTCCAACTGCCCAGCCCCCCAGCCGGCGCATCCCAGCGCGACCACAACATGGATCGGACCGGCGCCTTCGGCCATCGCTTCCAGGATGTCGCGCGAGGTGGTCAGCGCCAGTCCGTTGCCGATCGTCAAAGTGGAATCCCACTGACGGTCGCCATCGTGCAGAACGAATCCCCGCTCCGGGTGCACCGGTCCGCCGTTCAGGACGATCTGGCTGCCCAGTGCGGGATCGCGCACTTCCAGGTTCATCTGCGCTAGCACGTCGCCCAGGGTGTACTCGGAAGCGCGGTTGACCACCACGCCCATCGCTCCCTCTTCGTCGTGCTGGCAAATCAGCGCCACGCTGCGCGCGAAATGGGGGTCGTTCAGCGCCGGCAGCGCGATCAGCAGCTGGTTGGTGAATTTGGCGGGGTTGGCGGCGGGACTGGCGGACATGCATCCATTCTAGAGCCTCATATCGCTTCCGGGTTAACCTGTTGTCATGACCACTTATTGCGATTTCGCGCCCGGACACCCGGTCCATGGCCCGTACCACGATCAGGAATACGGGTTCCCGCAAACCGAGGAGTCGAACCTGTTCGAACGCCTAATTCTGGAGATCAACCAGGCCGGTCTCAGCTGGGAAACCATCCTGAAGAAACGCGAGGGTTTTCAAAGCGCCTACAGCGGTTTCGACGTGGACAAAGTGGCCCGCTACGGCGAAAAGGACCGCGCCCGTCTGCTCGCCGACGCCGGCATCATCCGCAACCGGCTGAAAGTCGACGCGGCCATCCATAACGCGCAGGTTATCCGCGGCCTGCGCAAGTCGCATGGCGGATTCTCGCAATGGCTGGAGGCGCACCACCCGCTGCCGAAGGCCGAGTGGGTGAAACTGTTCAAGAAGACCTTCCGCTTCACCGGCGGCGAGATCACCGGCGAATTCTTGATGAGCCTGGGCTACCTGCCCGGCGCGCACCACGAGGGCTGCCCGACCTTCAAGCGTGCGGCTAAGCGCAAGCCGGCGTGGATGCGGAAAGACAAGTAACTCCGATCCCATATGACCCATGATCCAAGCCCCTCTCCTGCTTGCGGGAGAGGGTGCCGAAGGCGGGTGAGGGCGCAGCCGAAGCCAACCAAGCCCAAGCTGCCCTCATCCGGCGCTACGCGCCACCTTCTCCCGCAAGCGAGAGAAGGGTTCCTCGTTTGCTTTACGCTACGAAATCAGGGCGCATTCTAACGTCGACGCGCAATCAGCTTCGATTTTGAGCGCGGCCAGATCGTCGGCGCGGGTCTGGCCCAAGTTGAGGATGGCAATAGGCTGGCCGTCTTCATGTGCCATTCGCGCGAAGCGGAAACCGGAATAGACCATTAGCGACGAGCCGACCACCAGCAATGCATCGGCTTGCGCCAGCGCGGCGCGCGCATCTTCATAACGCGCACGCGGCACGCTTTCACCGAAGAACACCACATCCGGTTTCAGCATGCCGCCACAAGCTTCGCAAGAGGGGACGCTGAAGCTCGAGAAATCGCATCCTTCCAAGTCCGCATCGCCATCGGGCGCCGCTTGCGCACTGAGCTCTTCCCATTGCGGGTTGCTTTCGGCCAAGCGTTGCTGGATGTGGGCCCGCAAATAACGCTCGTTGCATTGCAGGCAGATCACCTGGTCGATGCGCCCATGCAGATCGGTGACCTCCATGCTGCCGGCGCGCTCGTGCAGGCCATCCACATTCTGGGTCACTAGCCGAGCCACGCCGCCACGCGCCTGCCATTGCGCCAGCGCATGGTGCGCGGCATTGGGCGCAGCACGCGCAACGATCGGCCAGCCAATAAAACTGCGTGCCCAGTAGCGCGCGTTCATCAGCGGATCATCGATGAAGCCGCGATAGTTCACAGGCGGCGTTCGCTTCCATCCGCCTTGCGCATCCCGGTAGTCGGGAATGCCCGAGCCAGTGCTGCAGCCGGCGCCGGTGAGCACGAACACACGGTCGAAGCCGGCCAACCACTCGCGCAGGCGCTCGGCGGGGTCGGCAATTTCCTGTAAGCACGCGCCCATGCTTCGATTGTCCACGAAAAAGGGGCAGTTGCCTGCCCCCTCGGTCTCGCGGTTATCGGCGAAAGATCAGCGTACTTCGGCGATCTCCACCCCATCCAGCCCCTGCGCCAAGGTACGGGCGTCGCCGCCCTGAGCCAGTTTGATGCGCAGGCGGACCTCGTTCTGGGAGTCGGCGAAGCGCAGCGCGTCTTCGTAGCTGATTTCACCGGCCTGGTAGAGCTCGAACAGGCTCTGGTCGAAGGTCTTCATGCCCAGATTGGTCGATTCCTTCATCACTTCCTTGAGCTTGTGGATTTCGCCCTCGCGGATGTAATCCTGGATCAGCGGCGTGCCCAGCATGATCTCCATCGCCACGCGACGGGCCTTGCCGTCGGGGGTTGGGATCAGCTGCTGCGCGACCACGCCCTTGAGGTTCAGCGAAAGGTCCATCAGCAACTGGCCGCGGCGGTCTTCCGGGAAAAAGTTGATGACGCGGTCCATGGCCTGGTTGGCGTTGTTGGCGTGCAGGGTGCACAGCACCAAGTGGCCGGTTTCGGCGAAGGCGATCGCGTGGTCCATGCCTTCGCGGGTGCGCACTTCGCCGATCATGATCACGTCCGGGGCCTGGCGCAGGGTGTTCTTCAGCGCGTTGTCCCAGCTGTCGGTATCGATGCCCACTTCGCGCTGGGTGATGATGCAGCCCTCGTGCTTGTGCACGAATTCGATCGGGTCTTCGATGGTGATGATGTGACCGGTGGAATTCTGGTTGCGGTAGCCGATCATCGCCGCCAGCGAAGTGGATTTACCGGTACCCGTGGCGCCGACGAAGATGATGATGCCGCGCTTGGTCATGGCCAGCGTCTTGATGATCGGCGGCAGGTTCAGCTCTTCGACGGTGGGAATGCGCGCTTCGATGCGGCGCAGGACCATGCCTACCTGATTGCGCTGGTAGAAGCAGCTGACGCGGAAACGGCCCACGCCGGCGACGCCGATGGCGAAGTTGCACTCGTGGGTCTTTTCGAATTCCTCGCGCTGGGCCGGCGTCATCACGTTGAGCACCAGATCGCGGCTCTGCTGGCTGGTCAATGGCGTCTGCGTGATCGGCGAGATCTTGCCGTTGACCTTGATCGACGGCGGCATGCCGGACGTGATGAACAGGTCCGACGCTTTCTGGTGCGCCATCAGCTTGAGGAACGAGGTGAAATCGATGGTGCTCATGGCTGTCTCCGGGAACTGGGAACTGGGACCAGGGAGGGGCGGCGACGTGCCTGTTCCCCCTACCCTGCGCCCTGGTTATTCGAACAACCGCTTGTCCTTGGCGTATTCCTTGGCCTGGTGGCGCGTGATCAACGAGCGCTTCACCAGATCCTGCAAATGCTGGTCCAGGGTCATCATGCCGTTCTGCTGACCGGTCTGGATGGCGGAATACATCTGCGCCACCTTGTCCTCGCGGATGAGGTTACGGATGGCCGGCGTGCCCACCATGATTTCCCAAGCCGCGGTACGACCGCCGCCTACTTTCTTCAGAAGCGCCTGCGAGATCACCGCGCGCAAAGATTCGGAAAGCATCGAGCGGACCATCGGCTTCTCGCCGGCGGGGAACACGTCGATGATGCGGTCGATGGTCTTGGCCGCCGAGCTGGTGTGCAGGGTGGCGAACACGAGATGTCCGGTTTCCGCGGCGGTCAACGCCAAGCGGATGGTCTCCAGATCGCGCAACTCGCCGACCAGGATGATGTCGGGGTCTTCGCGCAACGCCGAGCGCAAGGCTTCGTTGAAACCATGCGTATCGCGGTGCACTTCGCGCTGGTTGATCAGGCACTTCTGCGAGGTGTGCACGAACTCGATCGGGTCCTCGACGCTGAGGATGTGGCCGTACTCGTTCTTGTTGATATGGTCGATCATCGCCGCCAGCGTGGTCGACTTGCCCGAGCCGGTGGGACCGGTGACCAGGATCAAACCCTGCGGCTGCTCGATCAGCTGCTTGAACAGCGGCGGGCAACCCAAGTCCTCGAGCGTCAGCACTTCGGAGGGAATGGTACGGAACACCGCACCGGCGCCGCGGTTCTGATTGAAGGCGTTGACGCGGAAGCGCGCCAGGCTGGGAATCTCGAAGGAGAAGTCGACCTCAAGGAACTCCTCGAAGTCGCGGCGCTGCTTGTCCGACATGATGTCGTAGACCAGCGAGTGCACCTGCTTGTGGTCCAGCGCCGGAATGTTGATGCGGCGCACATCGCCATCCACCCGGATCATCGGCGGCAGGCCGGCCGACAGATGAAGGTCAGATGCTTTGTTCTTGACCGAGAACGCCAGTAGTTCGGCGATATCCATACGCTGCTTTCCCCAAAATTGCTGCGACAGCTGGAACGATACATCCCCGAGAGGCAGTATAGCGCCCTTGCCGCGATATCCAACGGTTGAAGGATTATGCTCGCACAACGGCTCAACGCGACACTACAAAGCCTTGAAAACGCAGCTATCGCGAGCCATCGGCCATTGCCCCGGTTACTGGCGGTTTCCAAGACCCAAACTGCGACGGCGGTCGCGACTCTAGCCGCCGCCGGACAGCGCGCTTTTGGCGAAAATTACGTTCAGGAAGCGCAGGCCAAGATCCGCGCGCTGGCGGACGCAGGACTGGAATGGCATCTGATCGGTCACCTGCAATCCAACAAGGCGGATGTGGCCGCGGACATCTTCGACTGGGTGCAGACCGTGGACCGGCTGAAACTGGTCGCCGCGCTCGCCCGTTTCCGTCCGCCGCATCGCCCGCCGCTGAATGTGCTGGTGCAGGTCAATATCGACGACGAGGCCAGCAAGCACGGATGCGCTCCGGAACGGGTGCCGGAACTGGCCGCAGCCATCGTGCAGGAACCGCGCCTGGTGCTGCGCGGACTGATGGCGATTCCGACGCCGCATCCGGACATCGAATCGCGCCGCCCCGCCTACCGCGACATGGCGACCTTGTTCGACAAGCTGGCCACTCGCTATGCCTCGGTCGATACGTTGTCGATGGGAATGAGCGACGATTTCCCGCTGGCCATCGCCGAAGGTGCGACGATGGTGCGTATCGGCACCGCCCTGTTCGGCCCGCGCGCCGCGAACCCTTGAGGAAACGCATGCGACATCAGGAATCAATCGCCTTTATCGGCGGCGGCAACATGGCGCGCAGCCTGATCGGCGGCTTGCTCGCGCGCGGCGTAAGCGCCGCAAGCATCCGGGTTGCGGAACCGGTCGAGGCGGTTCGGGAATCGCTGGCGAGGGATTTCGGCGTGCCCGTATTCGCCACGGCGCTGGAAGCCGCTGCTGACGCAAGCCTGTGGGTGCTGGCGGTGAAGCCGCAGGTGATGCGGATCGTCTGCGAAGGACTGGCGGCCAGCGCGCGATCCGGCAGGCCGCTGGTGGTTTCCATCGCCGCAGGCATCACCGCCGTGCAAATGCAACGCTGGCTGGGCGGCGATATCGCCATCATTCGCGCCATGCCCAACACCCCCGCCCTGCTAGGCGCGGGCGTGACCGGGCTGTTCGCCACCGCGCAAGTCGATGTGGCCGGGCGAGAACGAGCGGAGGAACTGCTTTCAAGCGCCGGCCGTACGGTATGGATCGACGAAGAGGCGAAGATGGACGCGGTGACTGCGGTTTCGGGCAGCGGTCCTGCGTATGTCTTTCTGCTGGCCGAAGCCATGGAGGAGGCGGCGAAGACAGAGGGCCTATCCGACCATGCCGCGCGCACCCTGGTGTTGCAGACCATCCTGGGCGCGGCTCGCATGCTGACCGAATCGGACGAAGCGCCCGCCGAACTGCGTAAGCGGGTGACTTCGCCGAACGGCACTACCCAGGCAGCGATCGAAACGTTCCAGGAAGGCGGCTTCGCGAAACTGGTCGGCAAGGCGATCCATGCGGCCAGCAAGCGCGGCAAGGCATTGTCGGCGGCGAACGACTGAACGACATCAAGACTCTCGAGACCCTCCCATGAAACATTTTGCGCTGTTGTTGTTGATCCTGCTCATCGCCGCGTGTTCAGCGGGAGAAAAGCCGCGCGCCGCCGAATTCGTTCCACCTGCCGTTTCTTCCGCCGACTTCGGCGACCTGCGCGTGCACTACAACGCGTTGCCCACCTTGAGCCTTAACGATGCGGTGGCGCGCGAGTACAGCGTCAGCAAGGATGCCGGTACCGGGCTGATTGTGGTGGCGCTGCGCCGCGTCGCCGACGGCGAGGAACAAGCGGCCGAGGGGGAAGTGTCCGCCATCGCCTACGACCTGCAAGGCATGCGGCAGAACATCGTTTTCCATGCGGCGAAGACCGGCGACTACACCGACCATATCGGCACTTTCGCCATCAGCAACCGCGAAAGCTATCGCTTCGAAGTGACGCTGAAGTCGGGTTCTCGCAACGAAACGTTCAAGTTCCAGCGCAACTTCTAGGAAGGCGCGCTCATCTGTTTCGCCCCGACCAGGCCTGGATGATGCGCGCCATCTCGCGCACGCCATCGGTCAATGCCGCGGGCCCGGGCTGCAAGATCAACGGCGACTTGATTTCGTGAAGTTCGCCATCGCGGACTGCGGGTATCGCCTGCCAACCCGGACGTACGGCGACTTTCTCCGGCCGGAATTTCTTTCCGCACCATGAACCCAGGATGATGTCGGGCGCACGCTGCACCACCACTCCGGCATCGGCCAGGATGCGGTGCTTGGCCAACGATTCGACGGACAGTTCCGGGAACACATCGTCGCCGCCGGCAATCCGTATCAGTTCCGCCACCCAGCGTATGCCGGTGATCGGCGGCTCATCCCATTCTTCGAAGTAGACTTTGGGACGCCGCGGCAATGCCGCTGATTCCCGTTCGATTTCATCCAGTCCGCGCTGTAGTTCGTCTGCATAAGCGTCGGCCTTACCGCTCGCTCCGACCAACGCGCCGAGCCGGCGGATGTAATCCAGGATGCCGTCCACGCTGCGGTGGTTGGAGATCCAGACTTCCACTCCGTGCTTGATCAATTCGGCCGCGATCTCGGATTGGATATCGGAGAAGCCGACCACGAAATCGGGCTTGAGTTGGAGAATCTCGCCAATCTTGGCGCTGGTGAACGCGCTGACTTTCGGCTTTTCTTTGCGTGCGATGGCAGGACGCACGGTGAAGCCGCTGATACCGACGATGCGGTGCTGCTCTCCCAGCGCATACAGCGTTTCGGTGGGCTCTTCAGTGAGGCAGACGATGCGCTGCGGACCCGTCACCGGATGCCCCAACGTAGGCCATTCCTCTGGTCGGCCCTGCGATTGCAGACCGTCATCATCACGGATACAGCATCCGCTTAGACCATTGGCCATCGGCATCGCATTCGTAACGCCAGCGTTCGTGCAGGCGGAACTCGGCGCCGTACCAGAACTCGAACGCCTCCGGAATCACCCGGAACCCACTCCAGCCTTCCGGCCGCGGAATCTCGCGCCCCTCGAATTCCGCTTCCACCTGGGCAATACGGTCGTCGAAGTCGTCGCGCGAGCCTAGGGTTTCCGACTGAGCGGAAGCCCACGCGCCAATCTGGCTGGGGCGCGGGCGCGAAGCGAAATACACGTCGGCCTCCACATCGTCCACCACCTGCACCAAGCCCTCGATTCGCACCTGAATGCCCGCCGCCCGCAGCCTGCGCCATAGGAACAGCAGGGCGGCGCGCGGATTGGTTTCCAGTTCTCGGCCTTTGTGGCTGTGCAGATGGGTATAGAACACGAAGCCGCGCTCATCGAAGGATTTGAGCAGCACGGTCCGCGCCGACGGCCGGCCATCGGCGGTCGCGGTCGCCACGGCCATGGCATTGGGCTCGATCTCTCCACTGCTGGCTTTGGCCTCCGCGAACAGTCCGGAGAAAGTGGAAAGCGCTTCTTCGTACAGGTCGATCATCGGTTTTTTTCTCAGAATGCGGGAGTCGGCAGCCAGGCCCGGCCTTGCGCTATTGTCGCTCCATGACTGTCGACACGCACGCACGCCCTGCAGGATTCGAGGAGCCGTTGGTTTCCGCAGCGCTGGACGCCGCGCTTTCGCTTGCTCAACCCACGCCGGTATTCGCCATCGCGGGTTTGCAGGGAAGCGGGAAATCGACGCTTGCGGCCCAAATTGCGGCCCTCGCCGGCACGCGAGGACATCTCGTTGCGGTGCTCTCCATCGACGATTTCTATCTCCGCAAAGACCAGCGCCTGCAACTGGCCCGCGAGGTGCATCCGCTACTCGCCACGCGCGGACCGCCCGGCACCCACGACCTCGGTCTGGCGCTGGAAACCATCGGGAGCTTGCGCGAAGGCCGACCGACGCGATTGCCGCGTTTCGACAAACTTGCCGATGACCGCGAGCCTGCGGCGCGTTGGCCCAGCATGGAGCGGCGCTGCGATTTCGTTCTGCTGGAAGGCTGGTTCCTGAAAACACCGCCGCAGAACCCGGATGAGCTGTTGCAGCCGATCAATGCGCTGGAGCGGGATGAAGATCCCGGTGGAAGCTGGCGCAGGTGGTGCAACGCGGCGCTGGCCGACGACTATCCCCGTCTGTGGCAAACCATCGACGCGTTGTGGTTCCTGCAGGGGCCGGACTTCGATGTCGTTCCCGGGTGGCGCTGGCAGCAGGAGCAGTCGCTGCAGGCCAGCGATCCGGAACGCGCAGCGATGAGCCGGCCGCAAGTAGAGCGTTTCGTACGGCTGTTCGAACGCGTTAGCCGGCAGGCCTTGCGCACCTTGCCCACCATCGCGGACAAAACCGTTGCCCTCGATGAGCAACGGCGGCCTTCGTAGAGCCTGCCCCGTACTAGATCCAGGGGGCGGGCACTGCCCGCTCTATCTTTACTCGACTACGAAGCTGATACGCAGGTTGACCCGCCATTCGGTGATGTTGCCGCCGTCGTCGGTGACCACCTTGATCTCGTTGACCCAGGCGCCCTTGATTCCTTTCACCGTTTCGGCTGTCTTCTTCAGACCGCTTTTCACCGCATCTTCGACGCTGGTCTTGGATGAGGCGTTGACTTCGATGATCTTGGCGATCGACATGGCTTGCTCCTTGATATGGGCGGGTTACGCCGGGCCCACGAAAGTAGCGCCATGACCGTTAACGTTGCGCAAGAAATGCCGAGCGGTGCGGGCCGGTGATAGCATCTGTTCACCATGAATCCCGCCCCCAATCTGATCCTGGTCGGCCCGATGGGTGCCGGCAAGACCTCCATCGGCCGGCGCCTTGCCGAGCGCTTCGGCCTGGAGTTCGCCGACGTGGACCAAGTGGTGGTCGAGCGTTGCGGCGCCACCATCAACACCATCTTTGAGCATTTGGGCGAAGCGGGTTTCCGCGAGCGCGAAAAGGCCGCCTTGGCGCATCTGCTGGCCGAGGACGGAAAAATGATCTCCACCGGCGGCGGCGCGGTCTTGGACTGCGACAACCGGTCGTTGATGCAACGGCGCGGATTCGTGGTCTACCTGCGCGTGGGTGTGGAAGCGCAACTCAAGCGCCTAGGGCGCGACCGCGCCCGACCCTTGTTGCAGCGTGGCGACCGCGAGCAGGTATTGCGCGATCTGACCGCTGTTCGCGAGCCTTTTTATGTGGAAGTGGCCGATCTGATGCTGGATACCGATGGTCTGTCGCCGGGTGGAGCGACCTCCACCCTGGCGCAGCTACTTGCGAGCCAATGGCAACGAAGCGAGCGTGCGGCATGAATGAGGTTTCGCGCATCGTCGAAGTAGGCGGCGACTCTCCCTACCGGATCGTGATCGGTCCCGGCGCGCTGGCGGACGGAGCTTTGCTTGCGGGCCACGTCCGCGGCCGACACGTGCTGCTGGTGAGCGATTCCACAGTGGCGCCGCTGTATGTCGCCACGGTACGCGAAGCCCTGCACGAAGCGCGTCCCGACCTGCTGGTGGGCACTTTCGTGCTGCCGGCGGGCGAAGCTTCGAAGACGCTGGCGAATTTCGGCGCGGCGATCGAGGCCCTGGCCACCCTGGGAGCAACCCGCGACGCCTGCATTTTCGCCCTGGGCGGCGGCGTGGTGGGCGATCTTGCCGGTTTCGCAGCGGCTTGCTGGATGCGCGGCGTGGATTGCGTGCAGTTGCCGACCACGCTGTTGTCCATGGTGGATTCCTCGGTCGGCGGCAAGACCGCGGTCGACATCGCACAGGGCAAGAACCTGGTCGGCGCCTTCCATCCGCCGCGTGCGGTATTCGCCGACACTTCCACTCTTCGCACCCTGCCGCCGCGTGAACTGCGTGCGGGACTGGCCGAGGTCATCAAATACGGGGCGATCCGTGATCCGTTGTTTCTGGAATGGCTGGAAGCCGAGCGCGAGGCATTGCTGGCCGGTGACGATGCCGCTCTGGCCATGGCCATCGCGCGCAGCTGCGAGCACAAGGCCGAGATCGTGGAGCGCGATCCGCTGGAGCGCGGCGAGCGCGCCCTGCTCAACCTCGGCCACACCTTCGGCCATGCCATCGAGACCGAGCAGGGCTACGGCAGTCCGCACAACGACAACCTCAATCACGGCGAAGCGGTCGCTGTCGGCATGGTGCTGGCCGCGCGCCTGTCCGCAATGCTGGGGCTGGCGGAAAGCGCCGACACCGAGCGGTTGACCGCTTTGCTGCGGGCCTACGGCTTGCCCACCTCCATACCGGCGGGCCTTGCGCCCGAAGCACTGCTGGCGCGCATGCGCCTGGACAAGAAAAACCTGGCCGGCCGCCTGCGGCTGGTGCTGTGGCGCGGGATCGGACGGGCCGAAGTGGTGCCGGATGTGGATGAAAGCCGCGTGCTGGCGGTGCTCTCCGGCTAAAATGAGGCATGCGCCTCTTCCTTCAGCAACGCCCGACCGCGGGTGAATCGCCCCGCTACGTGCAGTTGACCTTGCAGCCGGATCTGTTCGGCGGTTGGGAGCTGCTGCGCGAGACCGGGCAGCTCGGCGGCCGTGCCCAACTCAAGCGCGAGCAGTACCTGTTGCAGGAGGAGGCCACCGCGGCCTTCGAGAAGGCGCGCGACGGCCACGTCAAACGCGGCTTCCAGGTCACTTTCGTGCGCGGCGCCGACGCGCCCAAATGAACGTGCTTGCGACCTGACTCCACTTTTTCTCCCCCGGATTTACCATGACTGCTCTGAAGAACGACCGCCTGCTGCGTGCGCTCAAGCGCCAACCCGTGGACTGCACTCCCGTCTGGCTGATGCGCCAGGCTGGACGCTATCTACCCGAATACCGCGCCACCCGCGCCAAGGCCGGGAGCTTCCTGGCCATGGCCAAGAATCCGGAGATCGCCTGCGAGGTCACCCTGCAGCCGCTGGCGCGTTTCGACTTGGATGCGGCGATCCTGTTCTCCGACATCCTCACCATTCCCGATGCGATGGGCCTGGAGCTCTATTTCGTCGACGGCGAAGGCCCGAAATTCCGCAACACCGTGCGTAGCGCCGCCGACTTGGCCAAGCTCGGCATGCCGGACATGGAAACCGAACTGCGCTACGTGATGGACGCGGTGCGCGTGATTCGCGACGAACTGGACGGCAAGGTGCCGCTGATCGGTTTTTCCGGCAGCCCGTGGACGCTGGCCTGCTATATGGTCGAAGGCGGCGGCAGCAAGGACTTCGCGCGGATCAAGGCGATGGCGCTGAACGATCCCGCCACCTTGCACGGACTGCTATCGGTCAACACCGACGCGGTGATCGCCTACCTCTCCGCGCAGCGCGCGGCGGGCGCGCAAGCCCTGCAGGTCTTCGATACCTGGGGCGGCGTGCTCAGTCCAGCCATGTACCGCGAATTCTCCCTGCCTTACCTGACCCGCATCGCGCGCGAATTGGACCGCGGCAAGAACGAGGAATTCACCCCGCTGATCCTGTTCGGCAAGGGCAACGCCGCGCACCTGGAAGCGCTGGCCGAAAGCGGCACCGATGCGGTGGGCGTGGACTGGCTGGTGGAATTGTCCGAAGCGCGCCGCCGTACCGGCGGCAAGGTTGCCCTGCAGGGCAACCTGGATCCGGCGGTGCTGTACGGTTCGCCCGAAGCGATCCGCACCCAGGTGGGCAACGTGCTGAACAGCTATGGTCAGGGCTCGGGCCACGTCTTCAACCTCGGCCACGGCATGTCGCCGGACATGGATCCCGAGCATGTGGGCGTACTGGTGGATGCCGTGCACACGCTGTCCGCGCGCAACCCCGCCTGAGTTTTTCCTGGTCCTGCACGGTCCTGGAGCCCGCATGGAATGCCGCCGCTTCGCCTTCGTCATGTTGCTGGGTCTATCGACCCTGGCGTGGTCTTCGTGGGCGGCAACACCCGCACCGGTACTGCAGTTGTCGGGCGGCGATTTCCCCGAGCTGACCGTGCACCAGCCGAGCTTCGACGAAGCCGGCAATCAGCTGCCGATGGCCTGCGATCAGATTCGCGCGAAACGCATCGACGAACTCGATCCGCTATGGAAACGCAGCATCGATCGCGTCCATCTGGAATGCGAGGATCTTAAGGAAGAAGACGCCGGTTTCGACATGCTGGCCACCACCATCACCGGTTTTCTCAAAACCGGCATGGCGCAATTCGCCGGTCAGCCGCTGGCCGAGGTGCGGTTGATGGATTCGGACTTGTGGAGCGACCACCAGTACATCCTGCAGCGGCCCTACCAAGAAGCACGCGACGCGTTGAAGCAGTTCATCGAAGCGCGTTGCAGCGCGCAACAGGACAACCCCGCCGCACTGGTGGAGAACAACTGCGCCATGACCGAAAGCGAAGAAGGCTTGTATCTGGAGACCAGCGAGGTCGGCGGCATCTGGGTCCACCCGGAGCAGGACGATCCGCAACGCACCGTATACGCGGAAGCCTGGTCGGACTAGGCGTAGAGATCAGGTCACTTCCAGCGGCCAAGCGCCGCGGGGCCACGGGAAAGCGCATGAAATCGGGAAACATTTCCGGAGTGGTGATGGTGCCGTCGAAATCGAACAAAGCCAGGTTCACTACGGAGCGGCCTCGCTTCTCGCCACAGCTTGTTCGATGGCTACCGCCAGCAGATCGCCGGTGACCGGCTTGCGCAGGAAACCATCGAAACCCGCCGCTTGCGCCAGCGGTTCGGCTTCCGCGTCGGCGCGCGCGGTCACCGCGATCAACGGCGCCTTGAACGACTGGGCGCGCAATTGACGGGCAAGGGCCAACCCATCCAGACCCGGCAGATCCAGGTCCAGCAGCGCGATGTCGAACGCCTGCGTCGCGGTTCGCGTCAGCGCCGCCAGACCATGTGCTGCGTGACTGACCTGGTGACCGCGCGCGCGCAGCAAACCGGTGATCACTTCGGCCACGGTGGCATCGTCCTCGACCAGCAGGACGCGCAGCGAAGGCGACGGCGCCGAGGGATCGGCGGGGCGCTGCCAAGGCAGGTCCGCGGCGGTGGCAAGCGGCAACTCCACGGTGAAACAAGTGCCCTGCCCCGGCGTGCTTTCCACGCTGATCCGCCCGCCCATGGCCACCGCCAGCTCCTGGCAAATCGCCAGACCCAGGCCACTGCCGCCGTAACGCGCGGCGGTGCGCGCGCCCTCGGCCTGCTCGAAACGCTGGAACAAGCGGGTCTGTTGTTCCTCGCTGATACCAGGACCGGTGTCGCCGATCGCCAACCGTATTCCCTGCGGCAAAGAGGGCGAGACACGCAAGGTCACGCCTCCTTTCTCGGTGAATTTGATCGCATTGCCCAGCAGGTTGAGCAGGATCTGCCGCACCCGCACCGGATCGCCCTGCAGCGCCGCCGGCACGCTCGCCGCTACTTCGTCGGAAAAGCTGAGGCCGCGTTGCTCGGCCATGGGCGCGGTCAATCCCACCACTTCGTCCACCAACGCGCGCACGCCGAAAGCCTGCTGTTGCAATTCCAGCTTGCCGGCCTCGATACGCGCGATATCCAGCGCGTCGTTGACCAGACGCAAGAGATGCGTGCCGGCGTTTTGGATGGCGTGGGTATAGCCGCGCTGTTTCTGATCCAACGGCGTGGCCAGCAGCAGTTCGCTCATGCCCAGCACGCCGGTCATCGGCGTGCGCACTTCGTGGCCCAACGTGGCCAGGAAGCGAGTCTTGGCCAGCGACGCCTGTTCGGCCACGTCGCGCTTGTGCTCGGCCAGCTGCCAAGCGCTACGGCGACGCAAGCGACGCCGATACAGGGCGCCGGCGACGCCCAGCAGCAACAGGCCGATCACTACGAACGCGGCGATTCCCCATTTGCTGCGCCACCAGGGCGGCGACACCTGGAAACGCAGAATGCGTTCGGCCGAGGCGTTGCCCACATCGTCGAACGCTTGCACGTGCAACACGTAATTGCCCGGCGACAGCGTGGAAAACGCGCGTTCGCCGCTGGCGCCCTGGTTCACCCAATCCTTGTCGAAGCCTTCTAGCAGCGAGCGATAGCGATTGACCAGCGGATCGTCGAAGGAAAGCAGGCGCGCGCTGATCTGCAATTCATGGTCGCCCGGCTGCAAAGTGAATCCGCCCGCAGCCGGCAGCACGACGACTCCATCTTCGCGGCTGACCTGCAACGCATCCAGCACCAGGTGCGGGGTGATCGGCGCCGGATCGGGCAGGCGCGTGTCCAGCAGCATCACCGAACCATCGGCCGCGCTTCCCGCCAACACGCCATCGCCGGTCATCAGCAGGGCGCGATCGTTGAATTCCTGGCTGAGCAAGCCATCGCGCACGCCGTAATTGCGCACTTGGTTGGTTTGCGGATCGAAACGGAAAAGACCCCGCCGCGTCGCCAGCCACAGCCGTTTCTTCGCGTCTATCTGCAAGCCGGTGGATTCCAGCGCCGGCAGGTCGTCCGCATTGGTGACGCGCTTTGCCAGTGCCCAACCACCGGAAGCGTCGCGATGCCAGGCCTCCAGGCCGGACAGGCGATGCAGCCAGAGCCTATCTGCACTCTCGAATACGAACCCGAACACGCGTTGTTCGCCGAACGCGGGCAAGGCGACGAATTTGCGTTGTTCGGATTGCCAACGCCGCAGACCTTGCGCACCCGCCAGCCACAAACCGCCATCGGGCGCGCGCACCATCGCTTCCACGTCCGATTGCGGCGAACCATCCGCGTCTACCGCGAAGTTGTCGAGCACCTTGCCGGTGTCCAGGTCACGATGCTGCACGCTGCCCATCTGAGTGGACAGCCACAACCCATCGGGCGTCTCCACTAGCCAATCCACCGTACTTTCGTCGGGATGGGCATCGTGCGGGTCTTCCGTCTCCCAGATGCGCATTTCGCGGGTCGCCAAGTCGATCCGTATCAATCCCTTGCGATAGCCCAGCCACAGGCGGCCTTTGCTGTCTTCCAGCGCCGAAATCAGGCGGATATCCTTGAGCTCTTCTTCGTGCATTCCCAATGGCGAGATTTCGCCGGTACGAGTATTGAGACGTTCCACTTTGCCGATAGTGCTGGCCAGCCAGATATGGTCGGCACCCGCCGCGGAAAGGCCGCGATAAACACCGCCGGCAAGGCCTTGCGCACGCGAGAAAGCGGCGATGCGCCGCCAATCCGAGCGCAAATAGGCCAAGCCTTTGGTAGGCACCGGTACCCACATGCCGCCATCGGGTTGCAGTAACGCGGTCTGCACTACGCGGCCTATGCCGGCGCCCAGATCATCGTGGACCACAGGTGCCGGAGCGCCGTTGCCTTCGGTCCGCCACAGACCGCCCTGGCTGGCCAGCCAGTACTCGCCGCTGCCGTCGCTCAAGATCGTCATCACCGCATTGGGCCGAGCGAACATCGGCGACCACTCCGGCGTCTGCCAATGGCCGTCGGCGCGCCACTGGAAAACGCCTTCGGAGGTGCCGACCCACTGTGTGTCGCCGATGCGGGTCACCGAATAGACCATCAGGTCTTCGCCGGCCGGCGTCGCGACCCGGTGCACGGCCTTGCCGTCGAAACGGGCCAACCCGCCCATGGTGCCGATCCACAGCTCCCCTTTCTGGTCGAAGGAAAGCGATAGCACCGTGTCCGACGGCAGGCCGCCGGGCGATTTCTCGTCGGCGCGGAAGCCGGTGATCAGTCCTTGCGGAGACAGACGATGCAGACCGCCGCCGAAAGTGCCGAACCACAGATCCTTCCCCTGACTGGCAATGGTGAAAACATCGTCGCTACCCATCTCTGGATGGTCGGCCAGGCGGTAATGGTGGAAACCTTTACGTTCCTTTCCCATTACGCTGAGGCCGCCATTCTCCGTGGCTACCCAGATGCGATCTTCGCTATCGATGTGCAGCGCCTGCACGACGTTGCCGGGCAATGAAGCCGAGTCGTCGGGGTTGTGCCGCCATACCTGGAAGCCCACCCCGTCGTAGCGGGCCAGCCCATCCCACGTGGCGATCCACAGGTAGCCTTCGCGGTCCCGCGCCAGCGCCGGGATAGTGGTGGCGGGCAGCCCATCGGCAGATCCCAGCAATCGGAAACGCGGTATCTCGGGTACCGTCGCCTGCGCGGCGGCGCACAGCATGACCAGCCCCAGCAACCAAAGGCACCGCTTCATTCCCTACCCCCACCTGGCCTGCTTCCCTGTGCGGGCAGCATCGCAACGGACCGTTGCATGTGCAAGCGGCGTATCTTCAGCAGCACCCACCTAGAATCCCGGGCCTATGAACCCGTGCCCCCGCCTTGGCGTCGCCCTCTTAATATCGCTGTCGGCCCTGCCGGCGTGGGCGGCGAGCGCGGCTTATGAACTGGATCCGGTGCATACCCGGGTCATGATCGCAGTCGAACACGCCGGCTTTTCCAAGGCCATCGGCACCGTGTCCGGCAGCAGCGGCCATCTGCAATTCGATCCAGAGGACTGGAATACAGCCCGGCTCGAGGTCAGCGTCCCCCTGCAGCGGCTGGACCTGGGCGACGAGAAATGGAACCAGGCCGTACTGGCGCGCAATCTGCTGGACGTAGAGGAATTCCCGACCGCCACCTTCGTTTCGACCCGAATCGAACCCATCGACCCGCAGCATGCCTCTGTATACGGCACGCTGACCCTGCACGGTGTCCCCAAGGAAGTGAAGTTGGAGGTGACTCTCAATGCGCTCAAGCGCCATCCGCTGCCGCCGTTCCGGCGCACCGCAGGATTTTCCGCCACCGCCACCCTCAGCCGTGCGGATTTCGGTATCGATGCATGGAAGTCGGTGATCGGCGACAGCGTGGAGCTACGCTTGGAGGTGGAGGCCACGCGCACCCGCAAGGACGATGACGACAACGACGAACATGACGGCGTACCGCCGCCCGCCACGCCACCCATCACGCCTACCCAAACCGCGGAGCCAGCCACGCCATGACCCTGAAGAACACCGCCGACCGCTGGGGCCCGGTAAGCCAAGCCTTTCACTGGTTGATCGTGCTGCTGATCCTGGGCATGGCCATCGTCGGCCTGACCATGGTCGAGCTGCCGAAGACACCGAAGTATTTCTGGGTCTACACCGCGCACAAATCCACCGGCATCACAGTGTTGGTGCTGGTCATCGCGCGGCTGGCGTGGCGCCTATACGCGGGCAAGCCCAAGCCGGTGCCCGGTACGCCGACATGGCAGAAACAAATCGCCGACGTCACCCACTGGATGCTGTACGGGCTAATTCTGATCATGCCGCTTTCCGGTTGGCTGTACGACTCGGCCAGCGGATTGCGCCCGTTCCGCTGGTTCGGCCTGTTCGAGATGCCCAAGCTGAGCCCGCCGAACGAATCGCTGCGCGACGCTTCTCTTACCGTGCACGAATGGGGTTTCTGGTTGCTGGTGACGCTGGTCGTCGCCCACGCGGGCGCCGCTTTCTACCATCATTTTTTCCAGCGCGACGCCACGCTTACCCGCATGTTGCCCCAGCGTTCACCGCGCATCGACGATAACGAACCCGCTCCCGCAATCGCCACGAAACCCGAGGAACCCCCGCATGTCTCCTGATTCCAAATCGCGCATCTTCGCTTCCCCCCTGCTCACCGCTGCCGCGTTGGTGGCGACTATGGCGACCGCGCCTGCCTTCGCTGCCGACTATGTGCAGGCGCCAGGGTCCAGCCTGGTGTTCGCCAGCAAGTACGACGGCGAGGTATTCACCGGCAAATTCGCCAGTTTCACCACTACGCTGAGCTTCGATCCGGCCAAGCTGGCGACCTCGAAGCTGGAGGTGGTAATCCCGCTGGCCGGCACCAGCACCGGTAATGGCGACCGCGATTCCACATTGTCGGGCGCCGATTTCTTCAACGTCGCCAAGTTCGCGCAAGCCCGCTATACGGCGACGAAATTCCGTTCGCTAGGCGGCAACCAGTACGCGGCCGACGGCAACCTGAGCCTGCGCGGCGTCAGCAAGCCGGTCACCCTGACCTTCACCTGGACCCCGGGTGCGCAACCGGTGCTGAGCGGAAAGGCTACGGTCAAACGCCTGGACTTCGGCGTCGGCACCGGCGACTGGGCCGATACCAAAACCATTCCGAACGAAGTGGCGGTGAGTACGAAGGTCGTGTTCAAGTCTGCCAAGTAAGAGAGTTATGCTCACGAGCAAACGCAATGCCGTCCTCAAGGGGACGGCATTGTTTTTTATTCTCCTTGGAGCATCCGGACTTGCCTTCAGCTACTGGGTGGGCGGTCAACTGGTGGCTCCGCGTCCCACGGTTATCGGTCCGCCTCCCGCAGATTTGCATGCCGTACCTGTCGTGATTGCGGGCAAACCGAGGCCGATACACGGCTGGTGGATTTCGGGCGATACCGACAAGGGATCGGCGCTGTTGTTGCACGGCATCCGTGCAAATCGCACCGCGATGGTTGGGCGCGCGCGATTGCTGGCTAAGCATGGTTACTCGGTGCTGCTGGTCGATCTGCAGGCGCATGGCGAGAGCTCCGGCGAAGCGATTACCTTGGGGCTGCGCGAATCGGCTGGCGTGCAGTCGGCGCGCGAGTGGATCCGAAGCAGGCGTCCGAGCAAGCCCATCGCCGCCATCGGTGTATCGCTCGGCGGCGCATCGATCCTGCTGGGTCCTTCACCAAGCGGATTCGATGCCGTCGTACTGGAAGCCGTATATCCGGATGCGCAGCGGGCGTTGCGGAACCGCATGGCAATGCGTTTCGGATATGCCGCTCCGTTGCTGAGCAGGTTGTTGGAGGTGCAGATCAAGCCGCGTTTGGGAATCTCGATGGACAAGCTGCGGCCCATCGATCACATCGCCGCAATCGGCGCCCCCGTTATGGTCATCGCCGGAGGCAGGGACCAGCACACCACACCCGCAGAATCGGCGGCGCTATTCGCTCGCGCCAAGGACCCCAAGGAATACTGGCTGCTTGCGCAGGCTGCGCACCAGGATTTTCAGCACCTCGATCCCGCTGGCTACGAAGCCCGTGTAATGGGCTTCCTCCAGCATCATCTGCCGGACCGCGCAGCGTCTGCGCCAAGTGCTACTGCTTCTGCAAGCGGGCCGGCTCAAGCCGGTAACTGAACGCACCCAACAAGTCGCCCGCCTGCTTGTTGCGATGGCAGTCCAAACATTCGGAGCGCGCGTGGATCGGGCCGAACAACCGCAGCCCGCCAGGTTCGGTGCTGAACACGATCTTTTCACCTCGGGCCAGAACAAGCAGTGCTCGTGCTTCTTCGGCGTTCACCCCGCGTGTCTGGAGCTCGGCGAGTTCCGGGCCATTCTCGCCATGCTCGAAACCCTGGAATACCGATGTATAAACCACTGGTGGATCGTGCTTGGCGATACCCACCAGTTGTACGTCGCGAACCCTGAGTTCCCCGTGGTCGATGGGATAAGGTCTCCAGAGCAGCCGCATCATCGGCGTCAGCCGACTCTTGCCAAACCCCTCACTGACCACGAATGCGTCTACATAGTCGGCATGTATACGTTGCAGCACGGAGCGCAGATCGGGGGGCGGGAGAGAAGATGGCGGCGCCTGCGCCTGCAACGGGAGCGCCGCTATTACCGCCAATCCGAGCCCTAGGGCTAGCCTTTTCACTTTGCTTCCCTTTTCCCGTCCGGATGGCTAGAGCCTAACCAGATTCCGGCGCACCCAACTATGCCTCGGTGCTGTCGTTTTGCTAGCCGACAGCTAAGCGCCACGCTGCCAGCGCACCACTGCTTCGGCATCGAACGGCCAATCCAGCTCGCGCCCGGTCGATTCGTCGCGCAAAACGGGCACGCGGATTCCGTAAGCGGCCTCCAACAAGTCGTCCTCATCGATGAAAACGCTTTCGAAGTCGGGCAGCCGCGCCGCTGCCAGTACTTCCAGGGCTAGGTCGCAGAGATGGCAGTCGTCGCGCTGGTAGAGGATCAGTGGCAAGCGGTGAATTCCGGGAAAGTGCTGCGCCGCAGGAGGGCGGTTCATCGCGAAGGCATAGAATAGCGCCATGGCAGTCAGCACTTTCGACCTTTTCAAGATCGGCATCGGGCCGAGTTCCTCCCACACCGTCGGCCCCATGCGCGCCGCGGCGCGCTTCGTCGCGCGTTGGATCGAGGAGCCGGGGCGATTGCAGGACGTCGTGCGATTGCGCGCCGAGGTCTTCGGTTCGCTGGCGCTGACCGGACGCGGCCACGGCACCGACAAGGCGGTGCTGATGGGGCTGGAAGGCCACATGCCTAACCTGATCGATCCCGATGTCATACCCGCCGCGCTCGCCCGCATCCGTGGCGAGAAGAAACTGCTGCTGTCGGGCCGCCATCCGGTCGCCTTCGACGAAAAGCGCGACTTGGTGATGAACAAACGGCAGAAGCTGCCTTTCCACACCAACGGCATGCGCTTCACCGCATTCGACGCCAACGACGAAGTGATCGCCACGCGCGACTATTACTCGGTCGGCGGCGGTTTCGTGGTCAACCAGGACGACGCAGCTTCTGACCGGATCGTCGCCGACGAAACCCCGTTGCCTTACCCGTTCCACAGCGGCGACGAACTGCTGGCGCAATCGCGCGACAGCGGACTCAGCATCGCCCAGCTGATGTTCGAGAACGAAAAATCCTGGCGCAGCGAGGAAGAGATCAAGGCCGGTCTGCGCGAGATCTGGACAGCGATGCAAAGCTGCGTGGCCCGCGGCATCCGCCAGGAAGGCACCTTACCCGGCGGCTTGCACGTCACCCGCCGCGCCCCTGCCCTGTTCAACGAACTGTCCAGCAAACCGGAAGCGGCGATGCGCGATCCGCTGACCACGCTGGACTGGGTAAACCTGTACGCGTTGGCGGTGAACGAAGAGAACGCAGCGGGTGGACGCGTGGTCACTGCGCCCACCAATGGCGCGGCCGGCATCATCCCTTCAGTGCTGCATTACTACGACCGCTTCTGCCCTGGCGCGAACGAGCAAGGCGTCTTCGATTTCCTATTGACCGCCGCGGCCATCGGCATCCTCTACAAGGAAAACGCATCGATCAGCGGCGCCGAAGTCGGTTGCCAGGGCGAAGTGGGAGTGGCGTGTTCGATGGCGGCCGGCGGTCTGGTCGCCGCGTTGGGCGGTACGTCCAGCCAGATAGAGAATGCCGCCGAAATCGGCATGGAGCACAACCTGGGACTGACTTGCGATCCGATCGGTGGACTGGTGCAGATTCCCTGCATCGAACGCAATGCGATGGGCGCGGTCAAGGCCATCAACGCCAGCCGAATGGCCGCACGCGGCGATGGCAAGCACAAAGTCTCTCTGGATAAAGTCATCAAGACCATGCGCGACACCGGCCGCGACATGCAGGACAAGTACAAGGAAACCAGCCGCGGCGGACTGGCGGTCAACGTCATCGAGTGCTGAGCCGGACGCGTCTCGGCAAGCATCGAACAGTCGATCGTTCTCGATTCTATGCCTAGGCGGCAACGCTTACTGATCTTACATAAACGATAAGCGGCGTTACGCCGCGCGGAAATACAACAGCGTCCCAACGGAGGCTCGGGCGAGCGCTTCGCCCCTGGATGTGTACGCCCACCGTCGTTGTCATAAACGCGTCATAGCGCACGCTTCGCCGCATTTTATGCAACTACAGTGCCAGCATCCCGGCCTGGAATGCGGGTCACGTCTCTAGGGGAGCGTCGGTGCAGGGCCAATACGACCTATGGACGGTCATCCTGTCGTTCCTGATTGCCTGGTTCGCAGCGTTCGTGGCGATCCAGCTCGCCGGGCGCGTTCGCGAGGCAGCGGCGCACCGGACCGTACTGTGGATATGGGCGGGCGGAACGGCGCTCGGCCTGGGCATTTGGTCCATGCATTTCATGGGTATGCTCGCTTTCCATCTGCCGGTGCCCATTCTCTACGACCTGCCTATGACGGCGGCCTCGGTGCTACCGGCCATCCTGTCTTCCGCCCTAGCCCTGTATATCGCCGGCACGCGCAAACGCGAATGGCCGCAGTTGTTGCTCGCGGCACTGTTGATGGGGCTCGGAATCTGCGTCATGCATTACTCGGGCATGGCCGCGATCACTTTCGTCCCGCCACCCGCTTGGTCGATCGCATGGGTAGCGGCTTCAGTCGCCGTAGCGGTCGTGGTCTCGCTGATCGCGCTTGTGTTGCTGACGCGCTTCTCCTGGGATCGTGGCGAGAGCCATTTCAACATCCAGGTCGGCGCCGCGGCGCTCATGGGGCTCGGAATCTGCGGCATGCACTACACCGGCATGCAAGCCATGCTGCTCGGCCCGGAAACCTATTGCGCAACGCGTCCGAACGCAGTACCCGGCGAGCAACTGAGTCTGGCCATCGTCAGCAACACCCTGCTGTTCCTCGCGGTGATGACCGTGGGCTCGCATCGCGATCAACGCAGGGCTCGGCAGCACCTCCGCGACGCCGAGGCTAAGCTCACCCATAGCGCGGAGGTGCGCGCGCAGGCGGAAGCGCTTGCTTGGGAACTGACCTGCGACCTACGCGCCAGCGAGCAGCGCTTTCGCACTTTAGTAGAGAACACGCCTAGCGCGATGTTGATGGTCGACAGCGACGGCCGCATCATGCTGTCCAACATCGCAGCCGAAGGCCTGCTTGGCTACCCGCAAACCGAGTTGATCGGCAAATCCGTGGACCTCCTGGTGCCGGCCCGCTTCCGCCTCGGGCATGGCGGGCTTGGCGACAGTTACAACCTGATCCCGCAGCTTCGCCGGATCGACGCCGGACGCGACATGTACTGTCTGCGCAAGGACGGCAGTGAGGTTCCAGTAGAACTCCGGCTCAACCCGTTGACGGTCGATGATCGCCAGGTGGTACTGGCCACCATTATCGACCTCACCGAACGCAAGCAGGCGGAGGAACATATAAAACGCCTCGCCTACTTCGACGGCCTGACCGGACTGCCCAACCGCAGCCAATTCCAGCTTCGCCTCGCCGAGCTGGTGAATCGCCGCGGCGATGCCGGTTTCGGCCTGTTGTTCACCGACCTGGACGGATTCAAGGAAATCAACGATTCGCTCGGCCATGGCGCGGGCGACCGCGTCCTGACCCAGGTAGCGCAGCGCTTGCGCGATGCGGTCGGCATCAATGGCGAAGTGTTCCGCTTCGGCGGCGATGAGTTCATCGTCCTGCTGCCGGCAGGCAGCACGCTCCGGGACGACGGCATCGCCAACGAACTGATCCGACGCATATCGCTGCCGCTGCGGGTCGAGGGCGAGCAACTGGCGGTCACTCTCAGCATCGGCAGCGTGCGCTATCCCGAGCATGGCGACAAACACGATTTGCTGTTGCGCCGCGCCGACAATGCGCTCTACCACGCCAAGGCGGCGGGCAAGAACCTACACCTGCGCTTCCAGACCGACATGGAGGAGACCGTCACGCGCCGCTTCATCATGCTCAACGAACTGCGCCAGGCCACCGAACGCGATCAACTGGTCGTGCTCTATCAACCTATCGTCGAACTGCAGAGCCGACGCGTCATCGGCGCCGAGGCCCTGGTCTACTGGGATCATCCCAAGCACGGCCGGATCACGCCCGCCACCTTCATCCCGGTCGCCGAAGAGAACGGTCTGATGGAATCGCTAGGCGAATGGGTGCTGATCGAAGCCATCCGCCAATCGGCGCAATGGCGCGCGCGAGGCCTGGCCTCGTTGCGCATGGCGGTGAATGTCTCCGGCACCCAGTTCCGCAACGCCGCCCGCCTGCGCGACGCGGTAACCGAGGCGCTGCATCAGCACGACTATCCGGCCGGCGACCTGGAACTTGAAATCACCGAGCGCCAAATCATGTACGACCCCGAATCGAGCATCGCCACCATGCACGCCCTGTCGGATCTGGGCGTGGTGATCGCGCTGGACGACTTCGGCACCGGCTATTCCAGCCTCAGCTACCTGAGCCAGTTCCCGCTCGGCAAACTCAAGATCGACCGTAGCTTCATCGACCAGATCGATCAGGTCGGTCCCGGCCGGGCAATCGTGCGCGCGGTGGCCGAGCTCGGAAACAGTCTGGGCATGACCGTGGTCGCCGAAGGTATAGAACGCGAAACCCAACTCGCACCGCTGCTGGCCTGCGATTGCGGCGAGGCGCAAGGCTATCTGTTCGGGCGACCAATGTCGGCAGCCGACTTCGAACGTCATATACGAATCCGGCTTAGGGCTTAAGCAGAACGCACCGCAAAAAAACGCCCGGGTATCCCGGGCGCTGATCGACTCGCAGAGGGCACGGGATCGCTCCCGTTCCTGCGCTGGTTATTAGTACAAAGCCAGCACCGACACGTTGGCGAACGCGGTTTCGCCGACCACGGTCATGTAGTACGTGCCGGCGGCCGGGCTGGTGATCACCACGGTTTCGCTGTTGCCCGACTTGACCGACTTGCGGTCGTAGCTGGATGCGGTGGGGACGCGGTCGCGGGCCACATACAGCGAAACATCGCCGGTACCGCCATAAGTGCGCAGATTGACGCTGGTCTTGCCTGCAGGCACCACGATCTTGTAGACCACCGCTTCACCGGACGTGCCGCTCTGGCCCGCCAGCGCCACGCGATTGGTCAGCAAGGTACTGGTATCGGCCGGAATGTCCTGGGTCGCGGCAAAGACGGCCGCGGCCGCATCCAGGATGCCGGGACCCTGCGGCTTGGCCAGCGGCGGCAACACCGTGAACGGCTTGGCGGTGTTGCGCAACATGGTCTTCACCTCGGCCGGGGTCAATACCGCCTTGCCGGCGGCGACGCGGGCGGACTGCATCAACGCGACCGTGCCGGCCACGTGCGGGCTGGCTTGCGAGGTGCCGATGTAGCCCATCAGCACGTCGCCCGCAGGGCTGGCGACCGGCGTGGTGGTGCCGCTGTTGCCGGTCGACCAGATCCAGCGGTTGTCCGGATCGGACATGCTGGTGGCATTGCCGCCCGGCGCCGACAGAGCCACGGTCGGACCATAGTTGGAGAAGTAGGAACGGCCGCCGTCCACGCCGCTGGCGCCAACCGCTATCACGCCCTTGCAACTGGCCGGCGAGTGGAAAGCGGCATCGTCGTTGTCGTTGCCGGCCGCCACCACGATCGTGGTGCCGCGGCTGATAGCGCCATCCACTGCGGCTTGGGTCACCGGATCATCGTTGCATGCGCCGTAACCGCCGAGGCTCATGTTGATCACGTCGGCGACATCGGCCGGATCCAGGCTGGTCACTCCGGCGACCGTGCCGCCGGAAGCCCAGGTGATGGCGTCGGCGATGTCGGAAGTGTAACCGCCGCCGTGGCCGAGCACGCGTACCGGCATCATCCTGGCGCCGTAGGCTACGCCGGCTACGCCTTTGGCGTTGTTGGTCACCGCCGCGACCGTACCGGCCACGTGCGTGCCGTGCCAGGAACTGCTGCCGCCACCTTCCCAGTCGCCGGGATCGTGCGCATCGGCATCACGGCCGTCGCCGTCGCCAGCCACCGTAGTGTCGATGATGAAGTCGTAGCCCGACACGACATTGCCGTCCAGGTCGGCATGATCGACATAACCGGTGTCCAGCACCGCCACCACCACGCCCGTACCGCTGGAAGTGTCCCAGGCCTTGGGCGCGCCGATGCCCACCGTCAGATCAGTGAAATCCCACTGCAGGTCGAAACGTGTGTCGTTGGGAATGAAGTCCAGGCGTTGCTTGATGTAGTCGGGCTGCGCGTAAACCACGTTCGGATCGGCGCGCAGTTGGGTCAGCAGCGCGGTGCTTTCGGTCGGGGTCAAACGGCGCGAAGCGCGCACCAGGTCGGCGCCGATGCCCAGCGTGCGCACATGGCTGAAGCCCATGGCCGCAGGCGCGCCCCTGCTCGCCGAGGAAGTGATCACGCCAGCCCTGACTCCGGCGGCAGTGAGGTTGCCGATCAAAGTGCTACGGCTGAGCTTGGCGGCGCTGCCATCTTTGTACTTGACGATGAATCGATCGAAGCCGGTTTGCGCCGGCGCGGCGGACAACAGGTTTTTCCTGCCGGTTTGCGCGACTGCGGCGCGCGTCGGATTGCCGGTCGAGCCGCTGGCGGCAGCGCCGAAACTGACGCCGCCGGCGCCGTTGTTGCTGGCCGCATAAGAGGTGACGGCGGCGATGACCGAAACGGCCAGAATACTGGCGGTGAGATTGCGCTTGTTCTTCATGGGTATTTCTCCGAAGGATCAGGGTGATGGGGCGGGCGTCTTCGTCGACTGCCCGCCATGCATGGGATGGAAGAAGCCGGGAATCAGAGATCGAGACCGAAACCGACGCCGGCCGATTTCTCATCGCTGCTGAAAGCGCCGCCGATGCTGAAGGAAGCTCGCGTGCCGATCTGTTTCGAATAACCGACCGACAGCGCGCTCTCGCCGTTCTGCCAACCGGCGCCGACCGCTATGCGGCCGCGCGGGCTGCGGCTGCCGGCGGCGTTGATCGACATGTTCATCATCGCCGAGCTCATCGCGCCCATCTTGTCGATGCGGCGATCCTGCTGGCTGAAACGATGGTCCACATCGTTGCGCAGCGCGGTGAAGTCGTCGTCGAAAGTCTGGAAGCGGCTGTCGGTGTAGGCGTTGGCGGCCGACAGCGTTTCGGTCGCGGTAGCGTCGGTGTAGTCGTTGGCCGAAGCCAGCGTTGCGGCATCGCCGGCCTGCATCTGTCCCACGTTGGCCGCATCGGTGACGGCGACGCCGGCGGCAACGTTGGTGACGCGACGCTCATTGCCGGCGCTGCCCACCGAGACCGTATTGGCCTGATCGGCCACCGAACCCTGGCCCAAAGCGACCGAGCCTGCGCCGGTCACCGTGGCGCCCTGGCCGATGGCGGTGCCCGAGGTTGCGGTCACGCTGGCATCGGCGCCTATCGCGACCGAATCGGTGGCGCTGGCGGCGATGCTGCTGTTGTTGCCTATCGCAGTGCCGTTGTCGGCGCCGACATTGGCACCGTTGCCCACGGCGGTGTCGGTGGTGTCGGTCGCATTGCTGCCGGTGCCGATCGCCAGACCGTCGCCGGTACCCGTGGGCGCGCCGTTGCCGCCGCCTCCGCCTATGGTTTGCTCGATCTGAGTCAGGCGTCCGTTCAATCCGCTGAGCATGCCGTCGATGGCGCCGAACGCATCGCCGACGTTGCCGTAGCTACCGCCTTGGATCGTGTAGGTCGGCACGATCAGCATGCCGTTCGGACCCAGGCTCGCGCCACCGCCGAAAGCGGCGGCGACCGAGTTCAGCTGCTCCACGTTCACCGCATCGGTGGCCTGGGTGCCGGCAGCGAGGTTGGAAATGGTGCTGCCGTCCGCGCCATCCAGTGTCAGCGTGCTGTGATCATCGTCGTCGTAGGCGACCGCGTTCTGGGTAAATTCGCCCAGGTTGTCCGCCACCTCGTTCAACTGCGCCAGATTCACCGCATCGGTGGCCTCGGTGCCTGCGGCGACGTTGGTGATCTGACGATCGATGGCCGCATGCACGTTGCCGCCGGCATCGGTCCATGCCTGGGCCGCGCCCACCGAGACCGTGTTGGCCCGATCTGCCAACGAACCTTCGCCCAGCGCGACGCTGTTGCTCGCGTCGGCCGTGGTCCAGGCATTGGCACCCAGCACAGTGGCGTGGTCGGCCTGGGCGAAACTGTTGTAGCCCAGCGAGGTGGCCGAACCGCCAGTCGCCCAGCTTTCGGCTCCGACTGCGGTGGTGTAGTCGCCGACCAGGGTGCTGTCCCAATACGAACCTGCATAAGCGCCTGCGCCCAGGGCCGTGCTGTACATCCCTGCCGCACCCGCCGAAGCGAATGAGCCGTCCGAGAACCCGCCTAGTGCGGTGCTGAACTGTCCGGTTGCCGCAGCGTTCTGGCCGACAGCCGTGCCTTGCGACCCGACAAAAACGTTCTGGCCGCTTTCCTCGTCGAAGGACCAGTACCCGGAGGCCGCTCCTGCGCCGATCGCGACGCCGCCGATGCCTGACATGCTGTTCGAGCCGATCGCCGTCGCGTTGAAATCGGTGGCGTAGGCGCCTGTGCCGATCGCGACGCTCTGCCAGCCGTTCGCTGTTGCGAAGGCGCCGATCGCCGTCGTGAACGGAGCATCGGCCAGCGCCAAGCCGCCGATCGCTATGGCCGAGCGGCCGTTCGACTCGCTACCGGCACCGACGGAAACGCCGCCGGTACCATTGGCGACACTGCTGTCGCCCAAGGCCACGCTGCCACCGCCATTGGCTTGCGCGCTATCGCCGCCGGCGAAGCTGTTGTTGCCCGCCGCCCATGCGTTGTTGCCGAACGCGCTGCTGTTGGATCCTTCCGCGATCGCACCATAGCCGTTGGCGCTGCTGTAATCGCCGATAGCGCTGGCGCCGGTGCCGACAGCCGACGAGCCCGTTCCCAACGCCAGACTGCCGCCGCCTATCGCGGTCGAGTAATCGCCGACGGCGTTGCTCTGGTAACCGAATGCGCTGCTCTCTGTGCCGATGGCCACCGCATTGGCGCCCACCGCGCTGGCGTTCTCGCCCTCGGCAATGGCCGCATCGGTTCCGTCGTCCAAGCCGTTGACCGAGAGATAGTCGTTGGCGTCGCCGACGCTGTCGGCCACCGCATTCAACTGCGCCACGTTGACCGCATCGGTGTCTTCGGTACCGGCGGCGACGTTGGTGATCTGGCGCGTGGTGCCCGACCACTCGCTGCCCACCGATACCGTGTTGTCGCGCGTGCTGACCGAATTGGCGCCTATCGCAACTGAGTTCTCGCTAGTCGCCAGCGCATTCTGGCCAAGTGCGACCGAGCCGTCGGTCCACGCCTGCGAGTACGAGCCCAGCGCAAGCGAACTCACCCCGAATGCGCTGGCACCACCGCCCAGCGCGGCGCTGAGGTCCCCTTGCGCGCCCGCACCGGCGCCAAGCGCGATGCTGTTGATACCCCAGGCGCCTGTGTTCTGTTCGATGCACATGAAATCCATGCAAGTCATCGTTCCGCCGATAGCGACCGAGCTGGAACCTCCCGCCTGACTCAAAGTGCCTAAGGAAACCGCGTCCTGGCCATTGGCCGTGCTCATGCCACCGATGGCGACGCTTCTATAGCCGCCAGGCGCCCATGCGTTGGCCTGGACGCCGATGGCGATAGAACTAGCACCGGTGGCGGTGGCCTGAAGACCTATCGCCAGCGATTGATCGCCCAGTGCCCACGATTCGACGCCATAGGCGCTGGAGGCGTATCCGGAAGCGATGCTCGACATACCGACGGCGGTAGAGAAATCGCTCGCTTCGGTACCCGCGCCGACCGCTATGCCAGCGTAGCCACTGGCTAAGCTGTCGACGCCCATCGCGACCGAAGCCGTGCCCAGTGCTTGGCTGTTGCTGCCTTGCGCAGTGGAATATTCGCCGAGGGCGATGCTGCCGTAGCCGCTGGCCACGCTCTCCGTGCCCAACGCGTTGGCGCCGGCGCCGACTGCGGTCGAACCACTGCCCAAGGCCAGACTGCCGCTACCCAGCGCGGTCGAATAATCAGCGTCGGCATAGCTGTTGGCGCCGTAAGCGCTGCTCTCCACACCGTTGGCCACACTGTTGGCGCCGGTGGCGGTGCTGGATTCGCCCGCCGCCACGCTCATGGCGCCGACGGCGGTGGCGTTGAGCTGCAAGGCCTGGGCCTGATCGCCTAATGCCAATGCACCGTCGCCGAGAGCCGCAGCCTGATAGCCGAGCGCGACTGCGTGAGAACCCGCTGCAAGGGTGGCCTCACCCGGACCGATCAAACCGTCGCCGTCGAGATCCACGCCGATACCGCCTCCGAGCGCGATGCTGCCATCACCCACGGCGGTGGAGTAATAGCCCGATGCCAGCGCGTAATCGCCTTCCGCCCAGGCCAGACCGCCAACACTGGTGGCACCTTGGCCGATCGCATAGCTGGAGCCACCGATGGCGACGCCGAAGTCGCCGCCCAGGGCCCGCGAATTGGCGCCAAGCGCTACGCCGGCCTCGCCATTGGCGCCGCTGCCGAAACCAGCCACCAGGCTGCCATCGCCATAGGCCTGCGCATCACCGCCGATGGCCGTGGAACCGGTACCGGCAGCGAGGCTGAGCGCACCGACCGCGGTGCCGCCCTGCTCGGCTTCGGCCGAAGCCGAAGCACCGATCGCGGTGTTGCCCAAACCCATGACCGGGCCATCGCCGGAGGCGTAGGCACTTTGTCCGATCGCGACGCTGGCGTCGCCGAACGCCATGGCGCCCTGGCCGAACGCGCTGGCGCCCAAACCTACCGCGGCGCTTTCGCTGCCGACCGCGGTGGTGGCGTTATTCACCGCGAAACTATTGCGGCCGGCCGCCAGCGCACCGTCACCGGAAACTGTGGGGTCGTCGCTGCCGTCGCCGACGCCGTCGGCCAGGAAGTAGCCGCTGCCGACCACCGCGTTGATGCCGACATTGGCTTGGTCGAACAAAGCGCAGTCGATGTGCCTGCCTTCGGTCTGGCCCGCCACGCGTGCAGTGCAGACATCGCCCTCGCGTTCGATGGTGAGCTCCGCGGCGTGAGCCGCCGGCAGCGCCATGGCGATACCGCAGCTCAGCAGCACCGCATCCAGGGTGGCATCGCGCAAACGCGGCCGACTCTCTTTCCTGCCCTGCGCCGACGCCAGCTCAGACGCGACCACCAGCGCTTGCTTGGACCGGCTCCATACCAGACTGAATACCTTGTTCATCCAACCCCTCTCTCACCAGATAGTTTTTTTAGGAGCAAAGGACGCCCGTCGGCCATGAACGCCCGGATCGAGCCGGACGTTGCCGCAGCATCGTTTTGCAGTTTTTTTGAGACCCGCCCCCGCCTTGGGCAACTGTCTGGCTTTCGTGTGGCGTGCCCCGAAAGATCACCGCCTTGGGCCGTGGTCGAAAGTACGGCCCCGGCGCTTCGGTTGTCACGCGCACGTTCTCACTCGATACTCACGCCATTCTCACCGCCTGATCGGCGGCTCCGGCAGCCGGGTCGGGCGCGTCAGGGGCGGCCGTCCCGCACCCTCCCCGAAGGCCCCTTTCGCCGATGTGGAAGCTCGTACAGAACTGGCTGCGCAGCGCGCCGATCGCCGACCCGGTGGATCGCCGCAACGCACCGGTCATGCAACTGCTGTTGCTTTGCTACGGCCTATTGCTACCGTTGAACTGGGTCTGGCGCATCCTGGCCCGCGGCGCGCTCCCCACCGAAGGCAGGATGATCGTCCTGTTGATGGACGTGGTCATCGTGGCTCTGGCCTGGGTCAGCATCGCCATGATCCGGCGCGGCCGGTTCCGGCCCGCGATCATGCTATTCCTGGCGCCGCAACTCATTTCGCTGGGAATCGTGTTCTTCCAGTTCGGGGTCCAGCCCGGAGTGATCGATCCGGCGCCGACCATCCTGCCGCTGGTGATCGCCGGTCTGGTTCTGGGCCGTGGCGCGTTGTGGGCCGTGTTCGGTTTGCTGATGATGGTATTCGGCATCGGTTTCATCACCGACATCAGAGCCGACGGCAGCGACGCCGCGGCCATTCGCGGCGCTCTGCTCAACGTGCCGGCGGTGCTCATCAGCCATCTGTTGATCACCGCGGTCCTCGACCGCACGATCCAGGCGCTGCGCGAAAGCCTCGATGAATCGATCGCGCGCAGCCGCGAATTGCAGCGCGAGATGGCCGAACGCGAACGCGCGCAGTCGCAACTGATCCACGCGCAGAAAATGGAAGCCACCGGCCGTCTGGCCAGCGGCATCGCCCACGATTTCAACAATATCCTCGGCGTGATCCTGGGCTTCGCCTCGCAGCGCCACAGGGCCGAACCGGGCATCGGCGACCGCGAACGCGCCGATGGCCTGGAGGAATCGCTGGAAGGCGTGGAAATCGCCGCCCGTCGCGGCGCCGCGATCAGCCGCAAGCTGCTGCGTTTCGGCCGCCATGATGTGGCTCATGTCGAGTCCTTCGATGCGGGTCATGCGATCAAGGAACTGCGGCCGATGCTGCGTCAGCTGTTCGACGCCGATATACAAATGGAAACCCGGATCGATCCGGCGCCGCTACCGGTGCGCCTGGACCGCAGCCAATTCGAACTGATGGTGCTCAACATCGCCGCCAACGCGCGCGACGCTATGCTCGGGGGCGGACGCTTCACCATTACTGCCGGACGCGCGCAAACCGCCAACCGCGGCCATTGCATCGAGATCGGCCTGGCCGACACCGGCCACGGCATGAGCGAAGAAATCCTGCGCCGCGCTTTCGAACCGTTCTACACCACCAAGCCCGCCGACAGCGGTACCGGCTTGGGTTTGTCGGTGGTGCGCGATCTGGCGGAAAACGCGGGCGGTACGATCGAAGTAGTCAGCACGCCGGGCAGCGGCACCCTGTTTCGCATATTTTTGCCGCTGGCGGCAGCCCAGCAAGGCGGCGCCTCCGCGACCCCCGTACCCGCGACGGAAACTCCCGAAGCTATCTGAGTGCGTTCAGCACGTAGCCTTCGCCATGTATCGCGATCAGCGGCAACCGTTCGCCGCAGGCCTCGGCCACCTTACGCCGCAGGCGATGGATCATCGAGTCCAGCCGATGGGTATCGAAGTCGTAGACATTTTCGGTGAGCGTGGCAATCAGCGCCTCGCGCGTTACGATCTCGCCCGAAGAAGCCAGCAAGCGCTGAAACAAACGACGCTCGCTCTTGGTCAATGCCACGTTGCCGCCGGCAGGCGCGACCAGGCACCAGCCGCCGCCGTCCAGCCGCCAGCCCTGCGAGGCGGCGGCAGGATCGTTTTTCCCTTGCACACGGCGCGCCAGACTGTGCAGCGTGGCCGCCAGCAGCTCGATTTCGACCGGTTTGGACAGGTAAGCGTCGGCGCCTTCGCTAAGGCCGCGTACGCGATCAGGAGTTTCTCCCCGTCCCGTCAGCATAACGATGCCTAAGGAAGGCGACTGGCTGCGCAGCTGGCGCGCCACCATGAACCCGCTCTGGTCCGGCAAACCCACGTCCAGCACCACGATATCGGTGGGCTGCGTCTTCAAGTGTTCATGCAGTTCGGCCGCCGTCTCCAGGCCGCTGACTTCGAAACCGAAATCCCTCAGCCCTGGCAGCAGCACACGGTCGCGCAGCAGGAGGTCGTCCTCCAGCAGCGCCACACGCAATGCGCGGTCGGCATCGATAGACGCGGTCATCTCGTATCACTCATCGCCGCCCCGCGGCTTGCATCGGCATTCTAGCGGAAGCGGGTCGGTGGATATCAGCGGATAACCGCATCGCCAGCCGGCACCGATATCGCAAGCCTATGCGCCGACGTTCAGCACATCGTCCAGCAGCGCCGCCGCCGTTACTTCCGCGCCCGCGCCCGGCCCCTGGATCACCAGCGGCTGCTCGCTATAGCGGTCGCTGAAAATAGCGACGCGGTTGTCGGCGCCGCCTCCGCCGCAGAGTGGATGCTCGGCCGGCAACGCCTGCACGCCGACGCGTGCGCCGTCCTGGTCGAAGCGACCGAGAAAGCGCAGCCTGGCGCCAGTGCGGTAGGCGTCCTTGAAGCACGCCGCCAGCGGCGCGTCCAGCAGTTCCAGCTCCTCGTCGATTTCCTGCAACGGAAGCGCCGCGAGCCGTTGCGGCACCAGCGATTCCACTTCTACCGCTTCGGCATGCAGCGGCAATCCCGCCGCGCGCGCCAGAATCAGCAGTTTGCGACGCACGTCTTCGCCCGAAAGATCCAAACGGGGGTCCGGCTCGGTATAGCCGAGCTGGCGGGCTTCGCGTACGAAACCCGAGAACGGACGCATGCCGTCGTAGTGATGGAAAAGCCAAGCCAGCGAACCCGACAGCACGCCTTCGACCCGATGGATGCGATCGCCACCGGCCACCAGTTCGCGCAGGCTGCGCAGCAGCGGCAGCCCCGCGCCGACGGTGGCGCTGTCGCCGTAGCGCGCATTGCCTTCCTGCGCCGCTTCCGCAATGGCGCTCGCCCGTGAAAGCGCGCCGCCATAGCCGAGCTTGTTGGCGGTGACCACGTGCACGCCACGCGCCAGCCAGCTCGCATGCCAGTCGGCCACGGTTTCGCTTGCGGTCGCGTCGACCAGCACGTCGCCGCGGCGCAGCGCTTCGGCTTCCGCCCAGGGCGGAAGCGCGCCGACTTCCAGCGTGGAGGCGCGTGCTTCCTCCAGCGCGCGCGCAGGCAACTCATCGCAATACTGCAGCACGCGCGAGTTGGCGAGCCACGCGAACGCCGGCAGGGGATGACCGCACTGCTGCAGTCGCTGGTAACGGGCTACGAAAGCTGTACCTACTACGCCAGTGCCCAGCAGGGCCAACTTCGGCGCCGGCACCGAACGGTACGCCGTCGCCAGACGCACGACGCTGCTCATGCGTCGACGAGGATGCGTTTGTCCTCCGCCTGGCTGGCGATGGCGCGTTCGGCGCGCAGCAGCGCCTGCGACAGATCGGCGATCAAATCATCGGTGGACTCGATGCCTACCGACAGGCGCAGCAGGCCGTCGGAAATACCGGCCTTGGCCCGCGCTTCGGCGGTCATCGCCGCGTGGGTCATCGTCGCCGGATGCGCGATCAGGCTTTCCACGCCGCCCAGCGATTCGGCCAGAGTGAAATAGCGCAGCCCGTCGACGAAGGCGCGCACCGCCGCTTCGCCGCCGTGAAGCTCCACGCTCAGCATCGCGCCGAAGCCCTTTTGCTGGCGTGCGGCGACGGCATGGCCGGGATGCGAGGCCAAACCCGGGAAATACACCTTGGAAACCACAGGATGCTCATCCAGCAACGTGGCGATGGCGGTGGTGTTTTCCTGGTGCACGCGCAGCCGCGCATCCAATGTGCGCAACCCGCGCAAGGTCAGGAAGCTGTCGAACGGCGAACCGGTCAGGCCCAGCGCATTGGCCCACCACACGAGTTTTTCATGCGTTTCCGCTTCGCGTGCGATGACCGCACCCCCGACCACATCGCTGTGGCCATTGATGTATTTGGTGGTGGAATGCAGCACCACATCGGCGCCGAACTCAATGGGCTTCTGCAGGGCCGGCGACAGGAAGGTGTTGTCGACCACGGTGATCGCGCCAGCCTTCTTGGCCGCGTCGATGACGAAGCGCAGGTCGGTGATGCGCAGCAGCGGGTTGGAAGGCGTTTCAATCAGCACCAGCTTCGGCGACTGCGCCAGTGCATCGGCGAACGAGCGCGGATCGGTCAGATCGGCGGTGATCAGCTCGAAATGGCCTTTCTTCGCCAGCGCATTAAATAGGCGCCAGCTTCCGCCGTAGGCATCGTGCGGCACTACCAAGCGGTCGCCCGGTTCAAGCAAAGCGTTCAGCACCAGGGTGATGGCGGCCATGCCGGTGGAAGTGATTACCGCGCCCGCGCCGCCCTCCAGTTCGGCCAGCGCTTCGCCCAGCAGATCGCGGGTCGGGTTGCCGCTGCGCGTGTAGTCGTACTGGCGCTTGTTGCCGAAGCCGTCGAAGCTGAAGTTGGACGACAGCACGATGGGCGGCGTGACCGCGCCATAGGCGGTGTCGCGATCTATGCCGGCGCGTACGGCCGAAGTGGCGGAGCTACAGGGACTTTCTTTACTGTCGGTGGGGCGGCTCATGCGGTTTCTCCAGTCTCGTTGCGGTCGGCATCGCGCAGGGCGGCCACCAGGATGTTGTCGATGCGATCGGTTTCTTTCAGGAAGGCGTCGTGGCCGTAAGGCGAACGCAGTACGCGCAGCTGGCCGCGCGCGCTGGAACCTTGTGTGTTCAGGCCTTCGACCAGCGCCACTGAATCGGCCAGCGGCACCAGACGGTCGCCTTCCACGGCGACCACCACAGTCGGCACGCCGACCTGGGCAGGATCGAGACGATGTAAGTCGATGGATTCGGACAGACGCAGGTAGGCGGTGACCGGCGTGCGCGCCACGTATTGCGCACCGGCCGCGTCCAGGTAGTCCTCGGCGGCGCAACGCACGCGGCCATTGATGATTTCCGGAGCGGCGTCGAAACGCTCGTCGAATTCCTCCGGCGTGCGGTAGCTCAGCATCGCGAACTGACGCGCCAGCGAAAGCCCTTGCGCATCGGCGCACTGCAGCTGGCCCAACGCCACGGCTTTACGCTGCAGCGCGCGCCAAGCCGATGCATACGGATGCGCACGATGCGCACCGCTCACTGCGATCAGCTTACGCAGACGGGACGGATGGCGCGCCGCGAGTTGCAGGCCCACCAGCGCGCCATACGAATATCCGACGAAGGCATGCAGCTGTTCGATCTTCAGCGCATCCAGCAACTGCACGATGGCATCGGCCTGGTCGGCGGTTTCCAGCGGCACGTCCAGCTTGCCGTCGGCGCCGACGTAGTCGATGGCCAGCAGACGGCGGCGCGCTGGGTCGAGTGCACGACCGGCTTGCGCCAGCGCATTGGCCCAGCCGTTCTCGGGGAAGGTTTCGCTGGCCACCACGTGGCGATGCGCTGAAATGCCGCCCGCCACGAACACGACCGGCAATCCCGCTTCGCCGAGCAACTCGTAACGTAGAGTCACCTGACGGATGCCGGCATGGCGCAAGTCGAGACTCAGGCTGATTTCGCCGCGCTGGTCGCGCGCGGCAGCAGTCGACAACGGAGCAGTCGACAATGGGTCCGTCGACAGCTCGTAGGCCGGCAACGGCGGCAGGGAAGGAACGGCATGAAGGGCGGCGTTGACGAAGCTCATGGCGGTATCCAGTGGAGGAACTTGGACTACAACCATCGAGCTTCGCGGAGCTCGGCGTTCGCCCCCGCACAAGGCAGGATCGAACCATCTTCCGGTAGACGCAGAGGTCTCCGCAGGATTTGGCACCTGGGCGGCGCTTGCGCGTCGCCTGGCTGCCCCGGCTTCAAAGGGCCTGTCCCTCTGCCGGTCTCGATGGTGGCGCCAGCTTGCCAGCCGTTTTTTGACATGTCAATCGCTTTATTCGGATAAAGCGATGGAGTAGGTCACAATACCTGTCGCAAGCCACGCCGGCCTTAACGCATAATTAGCATATGACTCCTTTCCGACCTGCTCTGGCCCGATCTGCTCTGGCGCGGCTTGTTCTCGGCGCCTGCCTGACGCTGCTGGCGGCTTGCGCCACTGCTCCGGTCCCGCACACTTCCGCGCCCCAGGTTCCAGCGCCCACGACCGCGGTGGATGCAGTGATTGCCGAGGCCTGGGTCTCCACCGAAAGCCCAGAGGACGAACTGGATTCGCTGGCGGTCTGGCCCACCGAGGACGGCCACCTTTGGTTGATCGCCACTGCCAAGTCCAGCCATCGATTGGTGGTTTACGACGCCGAGACCGGTCAACGCCTGCGCAGCGTCGGCGAACGCGGCGAAGGCGTATCGCAATTCAATCGTCCCAACGGCATCGCGGTGTATGGCGACCTGTTGTTCGTGGCCGAACGCGACAACCATCGGGTTCAGGTGTTCAAGCTTCCCGATTTCACGCCTCTGGGTTTCGTCGGTCAGGACGTACTGCGCGTTCCTTATGGCCTGTGGGTACGCGAAAACGGTCCGGACGACCTGGAGCTGTTCGTCACCGACAGCTTCATGGCGAATTTCAGGACCGGCGAATTGCCGCCCATGGGCGAACTGGACCAGCGCGTGAAGCGCTTCGAGGTGCAGGTGGACGGCCAGGGCAAGCTGCAATCGAAATACCTGGGCGCGTTCGGCGATACCAGCGAAGCCGGCGCGTTGCGCATGGTGGAATCGATCGCCGGCGACTCGATCAACGATCGCCTGTTGATTGCCGATGAGGACCGGCGGGTGGGTTCGACCTTGCGCGAATACACGCTGGAAGGCCTGTACCGCGCCCACAGCCTGCCGCCGTTCGATGCCGATGCCGAAGGCGTGGCGCTATGGGCCTGCGATTCCGGCGAGGGCTATTGGATCGCCGTGGATCAATTGCGGCCGACCGTATTCCGCATCTTCGATCGCACCAGCCTGCAACCTTTAAAGACATTCTCAGGTCAGGTCGTCGCCAATACCGATGGACAAGTGCTCTACGCGGCAGGCACGCCTCGTTTCCCGGCCGGTGCGCTGTTCGCATTGCATGACGACAAGGCAGTGGCCGCGTTCGACCTGCGCGATGTCGCGCGCGCACTGGGATTGTCGGACCGCTGCATGCGATGAAAGCGGTCTGCGTCGCCACGGCCTGGTGTTTAGGATTGGCGTTGCTGCTGCTGGGCATGGCCGACGCCGACGCCGCGCGCCTGTATCGCTGGAAAGATCGCCATGGCGTGACCCAGTACGGCGACCAGCCGCCGGCAGCCGACGAACTTCCGGCCAGCGACGTGAACGTGGTCCGCTTCCGTAATCCGCCCGGCGCCCTGGTCCGACTGCGCCTGGAAAACAAACGCGGCCGCTACGAAGCCTGGGCGGACAATCTGCTGCACGGGCCGGTCGAAGTGATGCTGCGCTTCAAACACGACCGCAATGTCTTCGGTAGTCCTACTTTGCCCGCCGAAGCCACCGTACCGGCACGCAGCAGCGTGCTGGTCGCCACGCTGACCATCACCGATCCGATCCGCGGGGGAGATTTCGAACTATTGCTCGATGGCCTTCCCGGCAGCCCGTCGGCGCGACCTGTCGACTACGACTACCGCCTGCCCTTCGATTACGCCCGCGTGCGCGTGGACCAGGGCCCGGGCGGCGGCTTCAGCCACAACGACCCGCAAAACCGCTATGCCATCGACTTCGCGCTGGCCGAGGGCACGCCGATCGTGGCGGTGCGCGAAGGAGTGGTGATGCAGGTGGAATCGGACTTCGACAAAGCCGGCCTGAACCGCGAGAAATACGGCGGCCGCGCCAACTTCATCCGCATCCTGCACGACGACGGCAGCATGGCCGTTTACGCGCACTTGCAGCCCGAAGGGGTGCAAGTGCGCACCGGCCAACGCGTGCGTCTGGGCCAACGCATCGGCTTATCCGGAAACACCGGCTTCAGCACCGCGCCGCATCTGCACTTCGTACTACAGGTCAACCGCGGTATGCGCCTGGAGTCGGTCCCGTTCCGCATGTTCGGGCCGCTGGGCGAGCTGAAGTTTCCCAGCAGCCGGTGAGTCCGCGCGGGCGAACAGGCCGCAGGCGCTATAATTCGCGCCTCCCTGTCCTTATGAACGCGCCCGCGCGGGCGCTATCGCCATGTCCGAAGTCTCTACCGAAGCCGCGCGCCGCCGCACCTTCGCCATCATTTCCCATCCCGACGCGGGCAAGACCACGCTGACGGAGAAACTGCTGCTGTTCGGCGGCGCTATCCAAATGGCCGGCTCCGTGAAAGGCCGCAAGGCCGCGCGGCATGCGACCTCCGACTGGATGGCGCTGGAGAAGGAGCGCGGCATCTCGGTGACTTCGTCGGTGATGCAATTCCCTTACGAAGGACGCATGGTCAACCTGCTGGACACGCCCGGCCACGCCGACTTCGGCGAGGACACCTATCGCGTGCTCACCGCCGTGGACTCGGCGTTGATGGTGATCGACGTGGCCAAGGGCGTGGAGGAACGCACTATCAAGCTGATGGAAGTGTGCCGCCTGCGCGACACGCCGATCATGACCTTCATCAACAAACTGGATCGCGAGGGCCGCGATCCGATCGAACTGCTGGACGAAGTGGAAAGCGTGCTCGGCATCCAATGCGCGCCGGTGACCTGGCCGATCGGCATGGGCTCGCGCCTCAAGGGCGTTGTGCATCTGGTCAGCGGCGAAGTGCATCTGTACGAGCAGGGCCGCAACTTCACTCGCCAGGATTCGGCGATCTTCAGCTCGTTGGACGATCCGCAACTGGTCGAACGCTTGGGCGAGAACTTGCTTGCCGAACTGCGCGAAGAACTGGAACTGGTGCAGGGCGCTTCGCACCCCTTCAACGCCGAAGCGTATCTGGCGGGCAAGCAGACACCGGTGTTCTTCGGCTCGGCGGTCAACAACTTCGGCGTGCAGCCGCTGCTCGACTTCTTCGTCGACCACGCGCCTTCGCCGCAACCGCACGCCACCACCACGCGCACGGTGGATCCCAGCGAAGCCAAGCTCAGCGGCTTCGTGTTCAAAATCCAAGCCAACATGGATCCGATGCACCGCGACCGGGTGGCGTTCATGCGCGTCTGTTCGGGCCGCTTCGCCGCGGGCATGAAGAGCTTCCACGTGCGCACCGGCAAGGAAATGAAGCTGGCCAACGCGCTGACCTTCATGGCCAGCGACCGCGAGATCGCGGTCGAAGCGTGGCCGGGCGACGTGATCGGCATCCACAACCACGGCACCATTTCCATCGGCGACACCTTCACCGAAGGCGAGGCGATCAGCTTCACCGGCATTCCCAACTTCGCTCCGGAACTGTTCCGCCGCGCGCGTCTGCGCGATCCCCTGAAGCTGAAGCAGCTGCAGAAAGGCCTGGCGCAATTGAGCGAGGAAGGCGCGACGCAGTTCTTCCGCCCGCTGATGAGCAACGACCTGATCCTGGGCGCAGTGGGCACGCTGCAGTTCGATGTGGTGGCTTACCGGCTGAAGGACGAGTACAGCGTGGACGCCAGCTTCGAACCGGTCGGTGTGGTCACCGCACGCTGGATCCGCTGCGCCGACGCGAAGAAGCTGGAGGAATTCCGCGACAAGAACGCGATGAACCTGGCCCTGGATGCGGCGGGCGAACTGGTCTACCTGGCGCCTACGCGCGTCAATCTGCAATTGGCGCAGGAACGTGCTCCGGACGTGCAGTTCATGGCCACGCGCGAGCATGCGCACAGCGTAAGCCTGGACTGACGAATGGAAGCACGGCAGCCCGGCCTACACCGTCAGGTCCTGTCCAGGCTGCTGCGCTCGCCATTGGCACGCATGGCCTACTTCGCGGCGATGCTGATCGCGCTCAGATACGTATTTGCATGGGCAGCGCAGTCGGCCGGAATCCCGCCCAATAGTTTCAAGACCATGAGCGCGAACTTCGCGTTCACCGTGCTGACCGTCCTGCCCTACCTGCTCGCTTACTGGCTGCTGGCGAAATTCATCGAAAGACGTCCCTTGTCCGAACTGGACTGGCGCAAGTCCCCGCAATTGCTGTGGGGCCTGTTCGCCGCGCTGCTGCTGTTCGCACTGGTGACCGCCGAACTCTGGGCCGCGCAGGCCTACACCGTCTCCAGTTTCGGCGATGCGCCGTTGTGGACGCTGTTCCTGTTGACCGCCGTGGTACCCGGTATCACCGAGGAAATCATCAGCCGCGGCATCCTGTTCCGGCTAACTGAGGAAGGCCTGGGGACGTGGATCGCATTGGCGGTATCGGCGCTGTTCTTCGGCTTCGCGCATTCGTTCAACCCCGGTGCGACCGTATGGAGTTCGGCGGCGATCTCGATCGAAGCCGGCGTGCTGTTCGGACTGCTGTACCACGTCACCCGTTCGCTTTGGTGGTGCATCGGACTGCATGCGGGTTGGAACTTCGTACAGGGTGCGGTATTCGGAATACCGGTCTCGGGCATCAAGGTCGATGGCCTGTTCGACTCGCAGCTGCAAGGGCCGGACTGGCTGGATGGAGGCGGTTTTGGCGCCGAAGCCTCGGTGCTGACCGTGCTGACTTGCGGCATCGCCAGTCTGCTGCTGCTGAGGGGCATGCTGCGGGAGCGCAGCGTCGTGGCACCCTTCTGGAAACGCGGCCACTAGAAACGTGAACCAAGCACGGATGCAGACGCTGCTGCATTGCGGTAATTTGCAGGGCATGACTTCCGCCTCCCGTCCCCCGCACGGCGAAAAAATCGACTACCGCGACGAAATCGCCAGCGCCCTGACTCACGGTCTCGGTGCGGTGGCGGCGCTCGCCGGTGGCGCGGTGCTGATCACCTTAGCAGCGCTGTACGGAGATGCCTGGCAGTTGGGCGCCTCCATCGTATTCGGCATCAGCTTGCTGCTGCTCTATGTGGCCTCGACCTTGTACCACTCCATCCAACATCCGATCGCCAAGGCGCGATTGAAGGTGTTCGATCATTGCGCGATCTACCTGCTGATCGCGGGCACGTACACCCCGTTCACGCTCATCGGCCTGCGCGGGCCGTGGGGCTGGGGCCTGTTCATCGCCATCTGGACGCTGGCGGTGTTCGGCGTGGTGTTCAAGTTGTTCTACACCGGCCGCTTCAAGCTGCTATCGACGGCGATCTATATCGCCATGGGCTGGCTGGTCATCGTGGCGATCAAACCGATGCTCATCGCGCTGGACGGCTGGACCTTGGGCTGGCTGCTGCTGGGTGGCCTGTTCTATACCCTGGGCACGTATTTCTACCATCGCGAATCGATCCGCTTCTCGCACGCGATCTGGCACATGTTCGTGATCGGCGGCAGCGTCTGCCATTTCATCGCGGTGACTGCGCAAGTGCTCGCTCCGCGCTTATAGCGGACCGAGGCCCATAACATGAACGGTTAAAGCGCACTTTCGCGCAACCTGAACGCACTTTTCCCGATATTGGCGGCATATGAACGATGCCGCCTCAAAACCCGTGCCATTTTATCGACGCAGGCCTTCGCGAAGGACTTCGGTCGTATTGGGCGTTCTGGCGCTGGCCTTGGTACTCCTTATCGTTCTGTTCGACTGGAATTGGCTTAAAGGACCGGTGCAAGGTCTGGTGCAAGCACAGACCGGGCGTGAATTCCGCATCGGCGGCGACCTAAACGTGGATCTCGGCCGAACAACTACCATCAGCGGCGAGGCTTTGACTTTCGGCAATGCAGCATGGTCGAAGGAGCCGACCATGGCCAGCGCCGATCGCGCCGAGTTCGATATCGAGATATGGCCTCTCTTGTTCGAACGCCAGACCCGCATTCCAGAAATCCGTCTCAGCAAACCGACGCTGCGCCTTGAAACCGGCCCGGACGGCGTGGGCAATTGGGTATTCGGCGATCCGGACGGAGAACCCATTCGGTTCCGCAAGATATGGATCGACGACGGCCGTCTGCAATTCTTCAATGCACCGAAGAAAACCGACGTCGACATCAGCGTCAACAGCTCGCAACCCCGACGCGAAGACGCGGCCCCGCCCATCGACGTCGAAGGTAAGGGACGCTGGATCGGCAACCCGTTCAATATCTCCGGCCGCGCCGAATCTCCGTTGGAATTGAGCAACAGCGACGAACCCTACCGCATCAATCTGCGTGCCGACGCGGGGCCGACGCACGCGCATGCGCGCGGCAACTTGATCAATCCCTTCGAACTGCGCGATTTCAATCTACAACTCGCGCTTTCCGGTCAGAACATGGAAGACCTGTACCCGTTAATCGGTATCGCCACCCCGTCCACCCCGCCGTACAAACTGGACGGGCGACTGATACGCAAGGGAGATGTCTGGCGTTATCAGGACTTCAAAGGCGTGGTCGGCGACAGCGATCTGGGTGGCACCGCTACCGTCACCGCGGGGCGCAAGCGTCCGTTTCTGGAAGCCAACCTGGTTTCCAAACGTCTGGACCTGGACGATTTGGCCGGTTTCCTCGGCGCTCCGCCGCAGGCCGGCGGCAATGAATCCACCAATCCCGAATTGAGGGCGCAAACGCTGCAGCTTGCTGCCGATACGCGCGTGCTGCCCGATAAGCCCTACGATCTAACAAAGCTGCGTTCGATGGACGCGGATGTACGGCTGAAAGCGCATCGGATCAACGCGCCTAGCTTGCCTCTGGACGACATGGATGCGCATCTGAAGCTCAATGCGGGCATCGTGGAACTGGTGCCGTTGAACTTCGGAGTCGCCGGTGGCGACATCCGCTCCACCATCCGCATGGATGCGCGCGAAGCGATCATACGCACGCAGGCGAAGGTTTCGGTACGACGCCTGAACCTGTCGAAACTGTTTCCCGATGTGAAACTGACCAAGGATGCGGTGGGCTTGATAGGTGGCGATATGGCGATCGCCGGCACCGGCAATTCAATCGCCGCGATGCTGGGCAGCGCCGACGGCGACATCGCCCTGGGCATGGGTCGCGGCCAGATCAGCAACCTGCTGATGGAGTTGGCGGGCATCGATATCGCCGAGGCGTTGAAGTTCCTGCTGACCAAGGATAAAAAAGTGCCCATCCGTTGCGCGTTCGGCGATTTCGCCGTCAAGGACGGCATGATGCATTCGCGTGCGCTCGCCTTCGACACCGAAGATACGATAATCGTCGGCAACGGTGACATCAACCTGAAGAATGAAACCCTGGATCTGGAGCTGCGCCCGCGGCCAAAGGACCGAAGCATCCTGGCACTGCGTTCGCCACTGGTAGTGGGCGGCACGTTCAAGGATCCGTCTTTCCATCCGGACTTCAAACGCTTGGGGTTGCGCGGTGCGGTGGCTCTTGCGTTGGGCAGCATCGCGCCGCCTGCCGCTCTGCTCGCGACGCTGGAACTGGGACCCGGAAAAGACAGTAGCTGCGGCGGCAAATACGCTAAGTAGAGCGCGACTCAGTTGGCGCGGTTTAACGCCCGTGAAGTGGGTTCGGCTTGAATGATTTGTTGGTTGCCACTCCCGTCAAGTACTCGCCATGACGAAGCTCTGCGACAACTTGCTGGGCATGAAAGTGAGTAAGGCTGTCTCCCCAGGCAATAAAAAAACCGACGCACCTGTCCTTGGCCTTTACTGAAAGATTGGCCGAGTGAAACTCAAAGTGATTCAAAAGGTGCGCTGTTAATGGGGATGCAACCATCTCAGGCCGCCTGACAGCATCAATAATTTTGAAGGAAACCTCGTCAGGAACTAGCCCATTCTCGTCACGCAGTTGGCCAGTATCGAAGATTGCCTGCTGAAGCGCGTCAGGGTCATTTGCCCTTATAGCTTGGTCCAGTTGATCGAACACGTGGCGCCTAACTAGCGATATACCGCTGCAACTGATCCAGTTGAACCTTCTGGTCCTCGATCACTGCCTTGACCAGATCGCCGATCGAGATCACGCCGATCACTTCACCGTCCTCCATTACCGGCAGATGGCGGATCCGGTGTTCGGTCACCAACTGCATGCAATGTTCGACAGTGTGATTGGGCCCGACCGTGATCACACCCGCCGTCATGATGTCTCGCACCGAAGTGTCCGCGGAAGAGCGGCCATGCAGCACCACCTTGCGCGCGTAATCGCGCTCGGAAACGATGCCGGCCAGGCTTGCGCCGTCCATCACCAGTACCGCGCCTACGCTTTTTTCGGCCATCAGGCGGATGGCGTCGAACACCGAGTCGCCGGGGGCGACGGCGTAGACCTCAGGAGTCTTGCTTCCCAACAGTTGGCGTAGCGTATGCATCGACCTCTCCTTTCGCACCGGGTTGCTGAGCCGAGAATACTCCTCCTACGCCCGGTTGCCAGACATCCACCAGATACAGCGGCCGCTGCTTGGATTCGTCGTACAGACGGCCCAGATATTCGCCGATCAATCCCAATGCGATCAGCTGGATGCCGCCCAGGAACAGGATCACCACCATCATCGTGGGCCAGCCGGCGACGGGGTCGCCGTACAGAGCGGCCTTGACGATGATCCAGACCGCGAACAGGAAAGCGAAAACCGCGGTCAGCAGACCGAAATAGGTGGCCACGCGCAACGGTGCGGTGGAGAAACTGGTGATGCCTTCCAGCGCAAAGTTCCACAACTTCCAGAGGCCGAAATTACTGCGCCCCGCAAGACGCGCCTCACGCCGATAGGGAATGGCCACCTGGTTGAAGCCCACCCAGCCGAACAGCCCTTTCATGAAACGGTGCCGCTCGCGCAGCTGCCGCAGCGCGGCCAGCGCGCGCGGCGACAACAGACGGAAATCGCCGGTATCGGCTGGAATGGGGGTCTTGGAAAGACGCCCGATCACGCGGTAGAAACCGGCTGCGGTGGCGCGCTTCAGCCAGCCCTCGCCTTCTCGCTGGATACGCGTGCCATGCACATCGTCGTAGCCTTCCCGCCACTTCGAAACGAATTGCGGAATCAGCTCGGGCGGATCCTGTCCGTCGGCGTCCAGGATCAGCACCGCGCCGATTTCCACCTGGTCCAGGGCCGCTGTCAGCGCCAGCTCCTTGCCGAAATTCCGCGACAGGCGTAGCAATGAGACGCGCGGGTCCTGCCGAGCTAGGCCCTGCATCACTTCCCAGGTGGCATCGGTGCTGCCGTCGTCCACGTACAGCACTTGAGCGTCCACATCCTCCAGACGATGGAGCACGGCAGCGATGCGCGGGTGCAGCGTGGGAAGCGCCCCGGCCTCGTTGCGCGCCGCCACCACCACGGTAAGGCGATCCCTATCGCGGGCCATGTTCAATCCAATGCCTGTACATAGCCGGTCCCGCCGATCTGCCGCGCCTGGCGCTGGATCCAATTGGCGCGCCGTTGCACGAAGGGTCCAGGGCGGGCAACGCTGTAGCGTCGCGGAGCAGGCAGCACCGCCGCCAGCCGGGCGCTTTCAGCCGGAGAAAGGCGGCTCGCGTCCTTGCGCCAATAACTGCGGGACGCAGCTTGGGCACCGTAAATGCCGTCGCCGAACTCGGCGATGTTGGCGTAAACCTCTAGGATGCGCGTCTTTGGCCACATCAGTTCGATCAGCAAGGTGTACCAGGCTTCCACACCTTTACGCACCCAACTGCGACCTTGCCACAGGAACAGGTTCTTGGCGACCTGCTGGCTGACCGTACTTGCGCCACGCACCCTGCGGCCTTTGGCGTTGTTGATTCGCGCCTTTTCGATGGCCTTGAAATCGAACCCCCTATGGCTGGCGAAGTTCTGATCTTCGGCAGCCACCATCGCCACCGGCAGGTTGGCGGAAATATCCCGCATGTCCCGCCAGTCGTAGGCCACGCGGAAGCTTCCATCGCCCGCGCCCCAGGCTTCCAATTGCCGGGCCACCATGAACGCAGAGAAAGGCGGATCCACGAAACGCAATACGGCCACCTGCAGGATGCTAGCCACCGCGAACAGGAATGGCAGCGCCGACAGCCAGCGCAACCAGCGGCGACGTGATCGGGTTCGTCCGGGAGAAGGCAGATCGATGATGGAGGGTCCTGGCGAATGGTTCGAAATCTGGCTGCAATGTTAACCTTTCGTCCATCACGGTGAGCATATCGAAGGGCGCCCATGCAAGGACAAGACCGGATAGCCGCCTTGATGATGGAAGCCGACCAGTTGTCCCGGCGCGGCCAGTCTGAGGCGGCCGTCAGCCGTTGGAAACAGGTTCTGGACATCGAGTCCGACTACCCGCCAGCACTCAATTTCATCGGCGTTTACAGCATGGCGCGCGGGGATTTCGCCGTGGCTCGCGAATACCTGCTGCGGGCGGTGGCGGCCGCCCCCAAATTCGCCATGGCGCACGCCAATCTGTCGCGGTTGCACGGCGCGCAAGGCGATACCGACGCCGCTCTGGCTTCGATCAACCAGGCTATCGCTGCCGACCCCGCCGCCTGGGGCGCTCATATGGAAAGGGCACGGCTGCTGGAAGTGAAAGGCCAGCCGAGGGAAGCAGCGGCCTCCTGGGGGCGAGCGCTGGCCTACATGCCCGAGTCGGCCGCACAGTCGGCGCAGCTGCAGCAGCTCGTCGCACAAGCGAGAAAAGCCGTAAGCGAAAACCAGGAAGCATTACGCGAGTTTCTCCAGGACCGCATGCACGGCTTGATGGGCAAAGGAAGTCGTCCTGAGCTGGAACGCTTCGAGAACTGTCTGGACATCGTGACCGGACGCCGTGAGTTCGTGACCGCACGCCCATTGATGCTTCCTTATCCCAGGCTCCCCGCCATTCCTTTTTTTGACACTTCGACGTTTGATTGGGTGCCGGGCGTGGAGGCTGCTTTCCCCGACATACTCAGGGAGCTGGAATCGCTGTTGCAGCAGCCCGATCTGTTCGTGCCGTACGTGCAAACGCAGGCAGGAACACCCACCGGGCAGTTCGATGCGCTTGATCGCAACCTGGACTGGGGCGCGCTTTTCCTTTGGAAAAACGGAGCGCGCATCAGTTCCAATGCCGATCTATGCCCACGCACCGAGGCGGCCATAAGCCAGACGCCGCAGAACGTCATTCCCAACCGAGCGCCAGTGGTTTTTTTCTCCGCGCTGAAGCCAGGCACGCATATTCCGCCGCACAACGGGGCGACCAACACACGCCTGACCGTGCATTTGCCCCTGATCGTTCCGCCGGATTGCGGCCTGCGCGTTGGCGGCGAAACCCATACTTGGCAGCCCGGAAAGGTGGTCGTGTTCGACGACACCATCACCCACGAAGCATGGAACTACAGCGACCGGTTACGGGTCGTGCTGATCTTCGATGTATGGCACCCCATGCTTACGCCACTTGAACGGCAGCTGGTAGCCCACACCGTTGAGAGCATCATGAATTTTTACGGCGAGAACGCCGATCTCGGAGAACTGTGAGCGACGCCGACGACAACCAGACCCGCTTCCTCCTGCCCAAAGCCGGCGTGCGCGGAGTCGGCGTGCGTCTCGAAAACACCTGGCAGGAGATCCTGTCCCATGCTTCCTATCCCGACCGGGCGCGCGATCTGCTGGGCCAGGCCTGCGTGGCCTCTGCGCTGTTCACTGGCCACGCCAAGGTGAACGGCCGCTTGTCCCTGCAGCTGCGGAGTTCGCGTGCGCTGCGCACGCTGTTCGCCGAATGCACCGCCCAAGGAACCCTGCGCGGCATCGCCCGGATGGCGGAAGGCGAAGCCGCTCCGCACGACTTGCGTGAATTGGGCGAGGACGCCCTGCTGGCCATCACCATCGAAAACCCCGGCCTCGACCCGCGCGAGCCGCAGCGATACCAGAGCCTGGTTTCCCTGCAGGTCGCTACTCTTTCGGAGGCGTTCGAGAACTACTTCCATCAATCCGAACAGCTCCCGACCCGCCTGTTGCTGGCTGCCGACGGCAACGCCGCCGCCGGGCTAATGCTGCAGCAATTGCCTTTCGACAGTCGGCCGGGCGACGAAGGCGACAGCGACGGCTGGAACCGCGCGGGGGCATTATTCGAGACCCTACAGTCCAACGAGCTTCTGGCCCTTCCCATAGGCGAACTTTTGCATCGCCTGTTCCATGAGGAGGAATGGTCGATCCTGGCCGAACGCCCCCTTCGCTTTGCCTGTTCGTGCTCCCAGCAGCGGGTGGCGGCCATGTTGCAGTCGCTGGGAAGCGAAGAGGCCCATGCGGCCCTGGCCGACGGCCAAGCCGAAGTGCGTTGCGAGTTCTGTGACCAGCGCTATATTTTCAGCGCCGGGGAGATCGACGAACTTTTTGCCCTGCCGCCGGTCGGAATACAGGCCCCTGAACGGCTCCAGTAGCTTTTCGCGTGGGTATCGGGGACTTGTTAAAGAAACATAAACCGAATAGCATCAGATCCCCTGGGAGGGGAACCCCAGCGCGGGGTTGGGAGTCTTAAACGAGCTATGAAACTGCGTCTTCTGCATCTGCCGTTTGCCTTGCTGCTCGCCTTTGGCGTGGCAACTGGCGCGCACGCGCAATCCAAGAAGCCGCAAGCCTCGAAGCGCGACCCCACGGTTCTTCCGGTATGGAACAACACCAGCGGCAAGGTCGAAGCCGTGCTCTTGCTGGAACCGACGGGCGAAGCCTCCGCGGGCGCCAGCTGGCGTCTGGGCAGCAATACTCTAGGAGCGGCCTTTGGCCTTGAAGCCGGCGACTCCCTTGGCCTGGTCTGCAACCGCCAGAGCGCCAGCAGCATCGGCAGCCTGATCAGCAACTGCGCTGTCGCCGAACTCATCACCGATAGCAACGACGGGAGCAGCCAGCGGGTCAGCGTCGGCACCTCCCTGACTCGCCCGGGCGGCAAGCTGGGACTGTCTGCCGGCAGCGGCCGCGACACCCTGCCCGCTTGGCTGTCCTCCAATCCCGGCGCGCGCGTCGAACAGAACGATCTGGCTATATTCGGCCAGAAGAACATCGGCCGCGAAGGTTACGTGCGGATTGGTGGCGCGGTAGCCCGAGCGCGCCTAGTGCCGATTGCCGACGTCCCCGCCATGGCCGATCGCTGGAACACCAAGAGTCTCAGTGTCGGCGGTGGCTATGGCGCCTTCAGTGCCAACATCGTCGGCCGCGTGGTCGACGTTCCCGGCCAGCCGGGCAAATGGGAAGGCCTGGGCTTGGGCCTGACCTGGCGTACCCCATGGAGCGGCCAGCTGACCGTCGGCGCGGAGAACGTCATTACCCGCGGCAAGAATCCCTTCTCGCCAAGCGACGAAGGCAGCGATGAGGGCACAGTGCCCTACGTACGTTACGAGCAAGACCTGTAATCACCCGCAGTCGTCCTTGTTCCGGTTTCTCCCATTGAAGATCGTATGACCTCTCAGGATGGCCTTGAGGCCAAGCTAGGACTTGCACGCAGGCATATCGCATCCGGGAATCTCGGCGAGGCGCGAAAGATCAATGCCGGGATTCTGTTCGAGTATCCGCAGCATGCCGGCGCGCTGATCCAGCGCTCAAGGATAGAGTCCATCGCGGGTAACTACCGTTTGGCCAGAGCCTCCACGCTCGAGGCTTACGCTGCGGGCGCGCAGGGACAGCGCGATTCGGTCAACCTGCTGCGTAGGCTTAGAACATTCGGACTTGCCCCGGAGATCCATGGCGCGATTTCGGCCCTTTCACCGTCGTTGCTCGGAAAGAGTGAAGTGGTGGATTTGGTCGCCACCCTGCTCAACTCTTTCAACGAACCGGAAAAGTCTCTGCCCTACCTGGAAAGCGGTCTAGCCAACGACCCCGAGTCCATACCTCTGCAATTGTCCAAGGCGCAGACGCTCATGTTCCTCGGGCGGATCGAAGATGCGGAGCAGTTCCTGCTGGAGTGCCTGCGGAAAAGGCCAGGATTGGCTTTCGCCTGGTGGATGCTGGCGCGCCTCCGCAAGCAAACTCCCGCATCGAACCACGTCGACGCGTTGAGAAACGAGCTTTCCCAGGCGATGCATCCACAGGACATCGCTTTCCTCGGCTATGCGCTGCACAAAGAACTCGATGACCTGGACCAGATTAAGGAAGCGTCGGAGGCCCTGGACACCGCCAACAAGTCCATGCGTGGGCTAGTCGAATATTCCGGCATCAAGGAACGCGACTTTTTCGAACAGCTTAAAGCAATGCCGGTCGACGGCGTACCGTCTGCTACGACCGCTGCAGAAGGCTCGCTGACGCCGATCTTCATCGTGGGTATGCACCGCTCCGGCACCTCGCTGCTGGAGCAATTTCTGGATGGCCATCCGCAGATCCACTGCGCAGGAGAGTTGTACGACTTCACCATCCAAATGCGGCTGGCGGCGAACCATCATTGCCGGCGCGAAATAGATTCGGAGATAGTCCGGCGCGCGCCAGGACTGGATTTTGAAGAAATAGGAAAAGGGTATCTGTCCGCCGTGGACTGGCGCAGGACGACCGAGAGTCACATCACGGACAAACTGCCGTCCAATTTCCTGAATATCGGCTTCATCGTCCGCGCGCTTCCGCAGGCCAGGATCATCCATATGGTGCGCGATCCGATGGAGATCTGTTTCTCCAACCTGCGCGAATTTTTCTCGGAAACGACCTGCCTATATTCCTACGACCAGACCGAGCTGGCGGATTACTACAAGGAATATGCCGCATTGATGGCGCACTGGCACAATGCATTCCCCGGCCGCATTCTGGACGTGGATTACAGAGACCTGATTCAGGACCCGGAGGGCAGTCTGCGACGGATCACCGCATTCTGCGGACTGGACTACGTTCCCGCCATGCTGGATACCTCGGACCGTTCGCGAAGCGTGTCCACAGCTAGCGCAATTCAGGTGCGAAGCAAGCCCGCCCTTCCGCCAAAGCCCAAGTGGTCTTCCTATCGCGACTATCTGGCTCCGCTGATCGAGCGCCTGTCCGGCGCCGGACTGCTTTGACCGCGTCGCTTATTGCAGACCCAATCCTGTTATCAGCGGCTGCAGATAGTCCCGGTACGGCTCCCATTTCGCTTTCGATCTGGAGACCACAGGTCCCCTGACCTGGACGGCGCTGGCGGTCGCCACACTGCGCGAGGCAGAACGTGGATCGAGCATCGTCGGCAGGAAGGAAAAGCCGCAGAATTCGGACACTTCACGCATGACTTGCTCGGTGTCGGTAGTAAGGCGAGCGTAATCCACGTCCAGAATGCGGCCGGGGAAGCGTTCGTGCCAATGGCGCATCAAGTCCTGGTATTGAAGGTAGTAGCTCGCTAGCTCGGCCTGGTCATAGGAATACTGAGCGGCACCGCTAAACATCTCCCTGAGAATGGAGAAACAAGTCTCCACCGGATCGCGGGTCATGTGGATGACCTTCGCATCCGGCAACGCTTGGCAGATGAAACCAACGTTCATGGTGTTCGGCGGCCACTTGTCGGTGATGTGCGTATGTCCATTCAAGCGCCAACTGACTCCATGCAGATACTGCATGCCCACCTGGGTGAAATCCACTCCCTTGGCGCGCGCGATAACCATCTCATCAGTCACGCCATGGCAGTAATGGTCAACCGCGTTGCGCATGCAGCCGGTCATATCCTGCAGCTCACCAGCGTTGAGGATATTCGGATTTCCGCCGATCAATTGCTCCAGCAGCGTTGTCCCCGAACGGTACATCCCCACCACGAATACAGGCGTGAATCCAGCGCGTGCGGAGCTTCTCGCGCCGGTCGGCATCGCCTTCAACTGCCGGAATAAGGCGCGCGTTTGCGCATCGCTGTACTTCAACTCCGATCTCTGCGCCTTGCAGGCCGCGTCCAGGGCCTGGGCGGCGGCGGGAATATCCCCCAGATCGTCAAGCTCTTTGTGCAACGCGTAATAAAGATATGTCTTGTCCTTGGCCGGATGAGCGCGTGAGGCAATGAGGTTCTGCAGCTGATCGACGTGATTCGATGCCGCCGTTTGCTTGCGCAGGCCTGCCAAGGTCCACCAGGCATTGGGCATCCCCGGCGATAGTTTCAGGCATTCGGCCAAGTCCTGTTCCGCTTCATCGAACAGGCCAAGAAACACCTTTACCTGAGCGCGTGCCAGCAATAGCTGCGGGACCCCGGGACGCCGGGCAATTGCTCTATCCAGATACTGCACCGCTTTTTGCTGCTCTCCCATGTAGCTCAACTGGGCCGATACCACCTGCAGCCCCTGGGCATCCAGATCGAGTAAGAACGGCGATTGCTCGATGAACCAGTTGATCGCTCCCATCTCGTTGAAATTGCGCAACCGATTGAGCAGCCGGACCACCGTCGCGGGCGCGCGCGGCCGTTGCGCGCAAGCGCGGAGCGCGTACGCCCTGGCTAGGCTGTAATGGTCTGCGTTTGACTCGATATAGGACAGGTGCAGCAAGGCATCGGGATGCTCGACTACTTCCAACACCTGCAGGAAACGTCTCCGCGCTTCCGGCCAGTTGGCCATGGCGACGGCTTTTTCTGCTTGGCGCAGCAGTTCGGTCGGGTCGTTCATGGCTCTGTAAATTTCATCTCATCGTTTCGAACGACGATTCTGGTTGGAAAGAACGCAAAAGCAAAGGGGCCCTTGCGGGCCCCTTTGGGGAAAACCACTTCTGTTACGTTGGATCAGAAGGTCTGCGTGTAACGCAGGTAGACCTGGCGACCGAACGCGTTGTACAGCGACGGGTTGTAGCCCTGCGTGTACGACGTGTCGAGCGACGGCTTCTTGTTGCCGACATTCAGCGCACCCAGCGTGATCTTGCCGTTCCACGGCGTCTTGTAGCTAGCCTGGATGTCGTGGGTGATATACGCCTTATGTTCGCAGGTATGCACGTAACCCGCATCGATGCTGTCCTGGCAGCTGTAGCCATAGTTCTCGGCCAGGTAGTCGATGTAGAACTCCGGATCGTAAGCAATCGCGTTCACGGTCCAGCTGAACGAGAAGTCGCCCTTGGTCCAGGTGTTCAACAGCGAGGCACGCCATTCCGGAACGCCCTGGGTGCCCACGAGGTCGTCGGCGCCAGAGATCGGATCAGCGATTTCGTACTTGTTGACCCAGCTGACCTGCAGCGAGTTCTTCAGCTCGCCCCACTCGCCGAAATCGAAGTTGGTACGGGCGCCGAAATCCAAGCCGTCGGTGTTGATGACGCCTTCGTTGCCGGCACCACGACGGACCTGGACCAGTGCGCCGGTGATCGGATCGCGGGTAACGCCCAGGTTGGAGGGCAGGAACTGGCCCAAACGCGCACGATTGATAACCGTCTGCGCCGAGTAGCTCTTGATCTGGTTGGTGATCTCGATGTTGTAGTAGTCCAGGCTCAGGTTCACCCAGTCAGCCGCATCCCACACCACGCCCAGGCTCCACTGCTTGGACTCTTCCGGCTGCAGGGTCGGGGTAGCGACCACCAGGCCGTCGACCTGGATGGATGCGCCCGGCGGACGGCCCAGCTGGATCGCCGTCGGTCCGTCAACCACGGTGTCGGCAGAGAAAGCCGACTGCGCGTTGATGATGGTCAGCGGCGGAGCGCGGAAGCCTTCGCCATACGAACCGCGGAAGGTCAGGCTGTCGATCGGGTGCCAGCGCAACGACACCTTCGGAGAAGTGGAATCGCCGAAGTCCGAGTAATCGTCGTAACGAACGGCGAGGTCGGCTTCCAAGGACGGCAGGAAGGGCAGGATCCACTCGCCGTAGACGGACGAGAGGGTACGGCTACCGAACGACGAGTTGCCCGAGGAACCGCCGATGTTGCCGGCTGCGGACTGTGCGTCGTAGATGTCCGCATAGTCTTCCTTGCGGTGTTCGGCGCCGACGGCGACGACCGAGGTGCCGCCCGCCATTTCGAACAGGTCGATGTTCGCCACTGCGAACAGCTCGTCCTGGGTGAAGTGGCCGGTGCGCGCGGTGGTGGCGCGGATGTCGTTCAGCACCACTTCCGAATTGCCGCCCGGATTGAACACGTTGTAGGCGCCGGAATTGAACAGCTCGGTCGCACGCGGGATGTTGACGTAGTTATAGCCGTGCGACTGGAAGGTCGAATCGCTGCGACGCAGGCCGAAGTCCACGGCGACCTTCTCGGAAGCCTGCCAGTTGGCGCCCAAGGTGAAGTCGTAGACGTTGGTGTCGTCGTAGTTGTCGCGCGGGCCCAGGGCTGCGAAACGGTGCTTGATCAGCGTATCCACGCCACGGGTGTTGTTCGGCGTGCCGGCGCGGACGAAGATGTACTCGGGCGTCGGCGCGAAGCGGCCGAAGCTCTCGACGCGGGTCACGTTGCCGCTGAAGTAGATGTTCCAGTCGTCGTTGATCTGGTAATCGCCGCGGACGAACAGGCCTTTCTGCTCGATGGAAGCCGTATCGGCGGCCACCAGGTTGAAGTCGTACAAGCAGCTGGTGCCGGACATGTAGAAGCCGGTGTTGGTGCAGCCGCCGGGTACCGCGCCGCGGTTGGCGGTCGCAACAGGCTTGCCCTGCGGGTTGCGGGCGAAATCGTAGTAATTGTTGCCGTACGAAGAAGCGCCCGCGCCCACCCACGGCAGATCACCGATATAGGTGATGCCACGATTGTTGTAGGAAATACCACCCAGCAGGCGGCCGCGGTCGCCGGAAACGCCGAACAGAGCCGAACCGGTCTCCGTATCGCCGCCACGCTCGCTGTTGCTGACGCCCATGGTGATTTCGGCGCCGTTGAAGTCCTTACGGGTGATGATGTTGACCACGCCGCCCAGCGCGTCGGCGCCGTAGATAGCGGAGGCGCCATCGGACAGGATCTCGACGCGCTCAACTGCAGCCAGCGGGATCGAGTTCAAATCCTGGCCTTCGCCAGTCTGCGGCGAAACCGGCGCACGACGGCCGTCGATCAGGATCAGGGTACGGCCGCCGCCCAAGCCACGCAGGCTCAGTTCGGAGAACGACTGTGCCGAACTGCCCGAAGCAGGCGTCAACGAACCGAAGGAATTGAAGGTGGAGCTCTGCAGCAGTTCGGCCACAGAAATCTTGCCGCTGACGTCGATGTCGGCGCGAGTGATCACGGTGACGGGCAGGGCGCCTTCGATTTCGGCGCGCTTGATGCGCGAACCGGTAACTTCGATGCGGTCGAGGGTCTTGGCGTCGCCGCTTTCGGCTTCCTGGGCAATGGCGTTGCCGGAAACCAGCGTCGCCGCGCCGGCGAACAACGCGAATTGAATCGCGGCTGGCAGCTTCTTAAGGTTGGTCATTTGATGCTCTCTCTCAAAGTCGAGTTGAAGACGCAGGTCCCCGTGGGACCCAAGTCAAATAAACAGACGTGAAATGGAGCAACGTCTGGTGGCCGAAGGATAACGTAATTTTTACGGTAGGGGGAAGGACTACACATGAAACTAATCCTTACGCCGCAAAACAATTGAAAAACAATGACTTACGTTGTTATGGAATTGTGATAGGTACTACATTTCGCCTATTCAAAAAACTCCAGACCCAATTCCAGCTGAACGCGTTGTTCAACTTGTCAGGCCAAAGACCGAACTGCGCTATTCCAATGCCTTGAGGATTTTGCTTGCTTCGGAGAGCAGACTGGGGGGCATCCGCGAGCCATATTCCTGCAAATAAGCCCCGACCTGTTCGAACTCGGCCTTCCAGCCCGCGCGATCAAAGTCGAAAAGCGCTTCCGCCGGGCCGTCCGCAAGGTCCAGGCCTTGCAGGCGAAGTTCGCCGCCTTCCGGCAGAAGCCCGACCGGAAGCTCTACTGCCCCTGCCCTGCCCTCTACCCTTTCGATCATCCATTCCAGTACCCGCAGGTTCTCGCCGAAACCGGGCCACAGGAACCGGCCCTCCTCACCCTTGCGGAACCAGTTGACGTGGAAGACCTTCGGCAAGTTCGCGCCGGGCCGGTCGAACGACAGCCAGTGGGCGAAGTAGTCGGCGAAGTTGTAGCCGCAGAACGGCTTCATGGCCATCGGGTCGCGACGCATCACACCGACATCGCCGGTAGCGGCGGCGGTGGTTTCGGAACCCATACTGGCGCCGACCAGCACGCCGTGGGTCCAGTCGCGGGCTTCGAACACCAGCGGCACCAGCGAAGCGCGACGGCCGCCGAAGACGATGGCGGAGATCGGAACGCCCTGCGGATCTTCGGCGCGCGCCGAGTAGCTTGGGCACTGCCGGGCCGAAACCGTGAAACGCGAGTTGGGATGTGCAGCCGGACCATTGGCCGGATCGAAATCGCGGCCCTGCCAGTCCTTCGACGGCAGTCCCGAATCCAGACCTTCCCACCAGGGCTGGTTGTCGGCGGTTACCGCGACGTTGGTGAAGATGGTGTCGTGCCCGATGGTGGCCAGCGCATTGGGATTGGATTTCTCCGAGGTGCCCGGCGCAACGCCGAAAAACCCGGCTTCCGGATTAATGGCGTACAGGCGGCCGTCTTCGCCGGGACGCATCCAGCAGATATCGTCGCCCACCGTCCACACCTTCCATCCGGCTTCGCGATAGCTTTCCGGGGGGATCAGCATGGCCAGGTTGGTCTTGCCGCAGGCCGATGGGAAGGCCGCAGCGATGTAATGGGTCTCGCCGCGCGGATTCTCTATGCCGACGATAAGCATGTGCTCGGCCAGCCAGCCCTCCTGCCGCGCCTGCCAGGAAGCGATGCGCAAGGCGTGGCATTTCTTGCCCAGCAAGGCATTGCCGCCATAGCCCGAACCATAGCTCTTGATGCTGAGCTCTTCAGGGAAATGCATGATGAAGCGGCGATCCGGATCCAACTCGCCGGTGGAATGCAGGCCTTTGACGAACACTCCTTCCTTTTCGATGCGCGCCAACGCCGGTGCGCCCATGCGCGTCATCAGGCGCATGTTGGCGACTACGTAAGGCGAATCGGTGATTTCAACGCCGCATCGCGCCAGTGGGGAATCGATCGGGCCCATGCAATAGGGAATGACATACAGCGTGCGGCCGCGCATGCAGCCAGCGAACAAGGCATCCATCCGCCGATGACCCTCGGCCGGCGACATCCAGTGGTTGTTTGGGCCGGCATCGTCGCGGTCGCGGCTGCAGACGAAGGTGAGGTGCTCGACGCGCGCGACATCGCTGGGGTCGGAGCGGTGCAGCCAGCTATCAGGATGCGTCTCTGGATTGAGCGGCAGCAGTGTGCCGTCCGCTTGCATCAACCGCAGCAGCGCTGCGTTCTCTTCCTCGCTGCCATCGCACCAATGAATCGAATCCGGCCGGGTTAGCGCCGCAGTCTCGGCGACCCAGCGGTTCAAACTCTCGAGTCGGCTGGCGACCGGATGCTTTTCGTCGAAGTACGAAATCGCTGCGTTCATGCGCGCCCTCCCAGGCCGACCATATCGTTACGAATGCAACTAAATAGTACTCGCGCCGGGAGGCGGGGTCTTGCTGCAGTGCAGACCCGGTTTTATGGGAGTTTATTTACGGGAATTTATGAAAACGTTATCAGCCGTTCTGCGCGCGTCGATAGGGCTGGAATAACTGCAGTAGCCAGGGCTTCTGCGCCAGCACCAGACTGACCCCGACCCGTTCCTGCGCGCTCAAAGTCGCATCGCGAGCCAGCAGCGCATCGAACTCGCGCGCTAATTCCTCTAAGCGCAGGCGGAGTTGCTTGACGCCTTCGATGCTCAGGCTGCCGCTAAGCAGCAGCAGCGCATCTTGTTCGCCATCGAACGGGTCGGCGAAGAAATCGCCGAGCAGGTTCAGGCGGAAATAGCGTTCCATCGGCCCATTGGCGCGCCAGCGGAAATTGCGCGCGGTGAGCGGGCGTCCGCGGTTGCCCGGCATCAGTTCGATGATGCCCAGGCGATCGAGCTTTACCAGCAGCGTGGTCCATTGCGCTACATTGAAGTCGAATTGAGCCAGCACGTCTTCTTGACGCCAGCGGTTGATGGTCAGGAACAGCGCAAGCAAGAGCGCAGGCTCGCTCACCAGCGCCTGCTCCTGCGATTCGCTGAGATTGGCCATGGCCGGGCGGCCACGCGCGGATTCGGCACTGAGTTCGGCCAGACCCACATCCAGCGCATCGCAGATCTGCTCCAGTCGCTGCAGGCTCATGGCGCGTTGCGAGAACATGCGTTTGATCGCCGCCTCGCTCAGCTTCAATCGGGCTGCCAGATCGCGATAGGTCAGACCTTGCGCGCGCAGGCAGCGTTTCAGGGAGTCAACGAGTTCGATGGAGAGGGCCATAGGTCTAGGAATCGTATACCCAACCCACAACATCTGGCCACCTAGTAGAAAGATGTTGAGTTGTGGCGGAGGGTGCGCAAGCTGCGATCAAACCGAACCCGGAGTTTGATCATGCTGCGTCGCCACCTCAATTTTCCGATCCTGGCATTGGGTGTGTTGCTAGGCAGCTTCCACGGCCCGGCCAGTGCGCAATCCAACCATGTCAGCGATGCCTCGGCTGCTAGCCTGGATGCTTCCGTGCAAGTCCCGGTCGCCGTTTACGATGCGTTGAAGGCCGGCGCGCACTTCGCCGTGACTGGTGTGCAAGCCAGCGCGCGCGGCACGGTGCTGACGATTTCGGTCGCACCCGCATTCGGTTCCCTCCTGCTGGCTGGTCTGGTCGAACCCGATTACAACTTGCTTTCCGGCTCACCCGAGACCAGCGTGGGCACGGCGCTGGTGGTTTCGGGGGGCTTGCTGCTGATGGTGGGCAGCACAGCGATCGCTTTCATCCCCGAACCAAGCGCGCGCGCCCACATACATAGCCGGCGGATCAGCCTATGAGATCTCCTGCCTGGTTACTGGCGCTCTGCCTGGCATGGCCGCTGACCGCTGATGCCGGGACGCAATGCGAAATCCAGCCGGCTACGCCGCAAAAGCTCGCCGACGCGACCGCCACCGCGATGCGGGTGGTGGCGGCGCTGGAAGCAGCCGATGCGCCCGTTGCGCTGGTCGCGCGCGTGGGCACCGATCTTTCTAAACAAGGCCTGGTCTACAGCCATGTCGGTTTCGCACTGCGCGATCACGACGATGGCCGCTGGACGGTGTTGCACCTGCTCAACGAGTGCGGCACCGCACGTTCGGCTCTGCATGCGCAAGGACTGGTGAACTTCTTTTCCGACGATCTGGTGAATCAGGACGCTCGCATCGTCTGGCTGCAACCGGCGCTGGCGCAGCGGCTGGCCGATCACCTGCGTGGGCTTCCGCAGAATGCTCTGCACGAGAAGGCCTACAACCTGATCGCGCGTCCCGGCAGCAACGAGTACCAGAACTCCACCGCCTGGGTTCTGGAAACGCTGGCGGCGACTGCTTCGACGCCGGAACTGCAAGATCGTCGCGTCGCGTACTTGTGGGCGCAACGTGATGGCTTCAGGCCCGACACCGTCCATATCGCCTATACAAAGCGCGTGTTGGGCGGACTGTTTGGCGCCAATACCATCTTTACCGATCACTCCGTCGGCACCCGCCTGTCAGGCGACTATCCGATCGTCACTGTACGTTCGATCTTCCGCTACTTGGAAGAACGTGGCCATGTCCTGCGCCAGACCGAATGGCGCAACGGAACACTGCAGACCGCAACCGGGCCTGCCTGAGTTTCTCGCAGATAGATCGAAACAAGGAAGCCCCGCATGCTGCCCGCTCTCTTCGCCATTGCCGCACTCTGCTTCCTGATAGAACGATTGTTCCCTGGCTGGCGCTTGCCGAAGGTCAGGACGTGGCCGATTCGGGTGATCGCAATCAATATCCTCCAACTGGGCGTGGTCTTGCTGGCTGGCGTTACCTGGGAGAAATGGTTTTCCTCTTTCTCCCTCTTCGATCTCTCGGCGCATGTTCCACCCGTTGCAGGCGGCCTCATCGCTTATTTTATCGCCACCTTCGTCTTTTACTGGTGGCATCGCTGGCGTCATGAAGTGGATGCGTTGTGGCGATTGTTCCACCAGATCCATCACAGTCCACAGCGGATCGAGGTCATCACTTCGTTCTATAAGCATCCAGGCGAGATGGTGGTCAATTCCTTAATCGGCAGCCTGCTGGTCTATACCGTGCTGGGCCTGTCGATGGAGGGCGGCATGGCCTACACCGCATGCACCGCACTAGGCGAATTTTTCTATCACACCAACATCAGGACGCCTCGCTGGATCGGCTATTTCTTCCAGCGTCCGGAGATGCACCGCGTGCATCATCAATACGGCAGGCATAAGAACAACTACGGCGACATCGTTTGGTGGGACATGCTGTTCGGCACCTACGAGAACCCCAAGGAATTCAAGGCGACCTGCGGCTTCGACGAGAACAACGAACTACGCCTGCGCGAGATGCTGTTGTATCGCGACGTGCACAAACCGTAGCGCCATGCGGCGCACCGTGCCTGGGAAGGCTGTTATTCGAGTCTCAACTCCGCATTTCCCGAGAACGTCTCGAGGTGGATCTCGCCTTCGCCCGCGCCGTAACGGGTATTGAAGCTCGAACCAGGACCATGTTCCGGTCTCTCGATCCTCGCACCTGGCGCTTTGAGATCGCCGCTGAAGCTTTCCCCGCTGACCTGCGCGGACAGGTTCTTGGGTAGCGTCAACCTCAGACTGCCGCTGACGCTCTCCATCCTGATCTCGCCCTTGGACGCCAGCGCCGTACGAACCTCGGCGTTTCCACTGACGGTACTGGACGAAAGTTCGCGGACGCGCTCGCCGTTGACGGCCACATCGATGTCGCCCGAAACGGTTTCGGTCCTGATCTCGCCGTTCATGCGGCCACGCAGGATGATTCCACCGCTTACGGTCTGCGCCCGGACATCAGCGCTGTTGACGGTCAACCGCAGGTCGCCGCTGACGCTTTCCACATCGACCTCCCGGGGCGCTGCCGCAAGCATCACGTCTCCGCTGACGTTTTCGATGGACAGCTTGGAAGAGGCTACGCCGGATACATCCACGTCCGCGGAGACCGCGTCGATGTCCAGTTCCGCGCGTACCGGGACCATCAGCTGCAAATCGGTAGGTCCGGATTTGTTGCCGCCCCAGCCGCCATTGCTGGGATATTGCACCTTCACCACCAGATGCTCGGAGTCGCCTTCCACCACCAGTTTTTCCACGCCATCGCCGAGGGTGCCGGAAATCTTCACTTCGTTGCGGTCCCAGGCGCGCACCTGGATGCTTCCCTTGATGTTTTCGATGTCCACACGGCCCTGCGCATCCAGTGGACGCGTTTGGTCGATGGGCGTGGCGGCGCTGGCCACTGCAGAAAGCGCCAGCAACGGAATGAAGAACAATGAAGCGACAGGGGCTGTGTAGCGCATGGGAATCTCCTCAGGTCATGACCGCGCGCTGCGTCAACTGCAGGCGTCGTGCGTAGGTGCGGCGAAGTTGTTCTAGTAGGAACGAGGCGTCAGGATCTCGGTCGATAGCGGAGAGAATCTGCGCCGCGCTGCGATCGAGTTCGCCGAACGCGCCGTGCATCTCGGGTTGGATATCGCTTTGTTGCAAGTGGGCAAAAGCGCGTTCGTAATCCAACGCCATGGCGACCGCCTGCTGACGGATCAAGGGATTGCCGACAGGCGCCTGCTGCGGTGCGACGGGCACCATTCGCCAGACCATGCCGACGGCAAGCAGCACCGAGGCCGCCATCGCCCAAGGGGCGAGCCGCCGCGTCCGCGATTTTCCCGGCACGGCCGCTTCCTGCGGCGTGGCGGCGATACGCGCGGCGATACCCGGCCACAGATCAGCCTGCGGTTCCACATCGCGACGCAGCCCTCGCAGCTGCCAACGCAGTGTCTCTTCCTCTTGTGCGTTCATACCTCACCTCCTAAACGTCCGCGCAGCAACTGCCGCGCGCGGTGCAACTGCGCCTTCGAACTGCCAACCGCCATACCCAGTTCGTTGGCGATTTCTTCGTGTTTCCAACCCTCTACGTCGTGCAACACCAGCACCGCACGAGCGCGCGGCGGCAGCGTGGCGACGGCGCGTTCCAAATCCATCGAAAGCGCGGTGCCGTTGCCTGCGGAATCCGTCATGCCCAGGCCATCGAGCGCGTCTTCGTCTTCGTCGAAGCGCGGACCGCCGCGGCGGCTGCGCAGCTCCATCAGCGCGGTGGTGACCGCCAGCCGATGCAGCCAGGTGGAGACGGCGCTTTCGAAACGGAATTTCGGCAGCGCCTGCCAGGCGCGGACGAAGGCTTCCTGAGTCAGGTCTTCCGCGCGCACCCCTTGCGCACCCACCAGCCTGACGATGACGCCGTGTACGCGTCCGGCATGGCGGCGGTAGATCGACTCGAAAGCGCAGGCATCGCCTGCAGCGGCCGAACGCGCCAGCGCGGCATCGGTAGCGGCGGCCACCTCGGCGGTGGTCGTGTCGGTCATCGATTCGCTCATGGCAGCGGTCAGCATAGACATTGGGATGCGGCAATGGGCCGTTAGGTTTAAGGCGGCACCATTAATAAAGCAAAAAAGCGCAGCACGGCTCTGGATTCGCTTGGCTCTGCTGCCTGCCGACCCCGTGAGGCGCGGCAAGCGGGACGGGATAAACCCCGCAGGGGCGGCGCAAAGGGATGTGCGCCGTTTCCGGAGGCGCAGAGCCTGCCCCGTACTTGATACGGGGATGCGCCTTACGGAAATTCCCGGCCTGCTTGCGGACCCAGCGGCTTCATCGCTGGGCGCGCCGTTAGGGTGTGTTTCTTTGGTTACTTTCTTTGCACAAGCAAAGAAAGTGACTCGCGCAACGCGCGGCTTTCAACAGCCGAACGGCTGGTCAACGCTTTTGGCTTATGGAATTAGAAGCAAGATCAAGATGGATCCCAGCCTTCGCTGGGATGACGTCATCATTAGTTCGCGAGAGGCACTGGATCCACGCCTTCGCGGGGATGGCGAAACCAGCGGGCTCAGTTCGGAATCAGCGTGCTGATCACGTGCTCCACATAAGCTTCGAACTCTTCATGATGCAACCGCGGCTGCTGCAGCTGCAGGGCCAGCTGCAGGAAGCCCAGATAGGCCGAATACGCCAGGCGAGCGCGGTGCTGGGCCTCGGTACGGCCCAAGCCGGCCTGGCGGAAGGAAGCGACCAGATACTCCAGACGCCGCTGCGAAACCCGGTTGATCACCGGTTGCACGGCCGGATGATCCAGCGCCTTCAGCAACTCGCTATAGATAACGTGTGGTTTGACTTCGTGGGCGACCAGCAGGAAGAGCTCGCGCAAGCGCGCCCGCGGATCCGGTACGGCCTCCAGGCTGCCGAACACGCTTTCCTGTTCGATCGCTTCCCAGCGTTCCAGCGCCGCCTGCAAGAGCGCGTCGCGCGACGGGAAATGCCAGTAGAAGCTGCCCTTAGTGACGCCCAGCCGACGCGCAAGCGGTTCCACCGCTACCGCCGCAACTCCTTGTTCGGCGACCAGATCCAGCGCGGCCTGCGCCCAATCCTCGGCGCTGAGACGTGCGGGCCGGGAAGTGTTGGCTGAAGCCGATTCGGGCGCATTCGAAGTCATATTTCACATTTAACCATACGCCGAGGTTTGTTGCGGTATGTTTTACCGCCTTGCGTCGAACATCTCTGAAATCAGCAGCTTGCAGCGGCAAGGATCTGGGCGGCCGACGCCGAAACCGATTGACTACTCTAAATTGTGGGATCCATACTAGTCCGTATGGTATCCACTTCTTCCAGGCTTTCTTATGACCAACTGCCCCCGCAGTTGAGGACCCTGACAGGCGCTGGCGGCCTTCCCCTCGCCGCTACCGCATTTCCCACCGCCTCGCCCTTGCAGGCTTCCAATACCTTGCTTTTCGCGCACGGCTTCGGCCAGACGCGCGGTGCTTGGCAACGCAGCGGTATGGCGCTGGCGGCCGAAGGCTACGCCGGGCTTTCCTACGACGCGCGCGGTCATGGCGAGTCGGCACGCAATCCAGAGGACCTGCCTTATGCCGGCGAGCAACTCGCCGACGACCTAATCATCGTCGCCGGCGAACATGTGCAGCCGCCGGTGCTGATCGGCGCCTCTATGGGCGGATTGTTCGGCATGATTTCCGAAGCGCGCTGGCCGGGCCTGTTCCGCGCCATGGTGCTGGTCGACATCACTCCGCGCTGGGAAGAAGCCGGACTGCAACGCATTCTCGGTTTCGTCACCGCGTTCCCGCAGGGTTTCGATTCGCTGGACCACGCCGCCGACATCATCGCCGCCTACCTGCCGCATCGCCGTGCGCGCAAGACGCCGCAAGAGCTGCGTGAAGTCCTGCGCGAAGGCAGCGACGGCCGCTGGCGCTGGCACTGGGACGCGCGTCTGATCGACGACCTGGTGCGCGATTGCGCACAACACCAGGACGACATCGTCGACGCTGCGCGCAACATACGCTGCCCGGTGTTGCTGATCAGCGGCGGCCGCAGCGATCTGGTTTCGGCCAAGACCGTGGAAGAATTCCAGGCGCTGGTTCCGCACGCGCGTCACGCGCATTTGCCGCAGGCCACGCATATGCTGGCCGGCGACGACAACGACACGTTTACCAGCACCGTGCTGGAATACCTGGCCGATCTGTCCACGGCCGACGCAGACGCAACAGCACTTAACGCCACTGGCGAATCCGCCGTCACCAACGCCGTCACCAACGCAGCACCCGGAGCCGCATCATGAGCATCGCCGCCCCCTTCTTCGCCTTCCTGCTGGTCGGTGCGTTCGCCGCCTACCATCGCATCCGGCTGGCCTACTGGGCCGCGATCACCGCTACCCTGCTGGTCGCATGCTGGCTGCTCGGCGCCAATCACACCGCGACCCTCGTCGCCGCTCTGCTGGTCGCGCTGATCGCGGTACCGCTGCTGATCCCCGCCATACGCAAGCCGCTGGTGACCGCGCCGCTGCTGAAGTTCTTCCGCAAAGTGCTGCCGCCGCTGTCGCAGACCGAACGCATCGCGCTGGAAACCGGTTCGGTCGGCTTCGAAGGTGAGTTGTTCACCGGCGACCCGGATTGGAACAAGCTGCTCAACTATCCCAAGCCGCAGTTGTCGGCCGAGGAACAGGTCTTCCTCGACGGGCCGGTGGAAGAACTCTGCCGCATGACCAACGACTGGGAAATCACCCACGTCCATGCCGATCTGCCGCCGGAGCTGTGGGCCTTCATCAAGAAGAACAAATTCTTCGGCATGATCATTCCGAAGGAATACGGCGGTCTGGGTTTTTCGGCGCTGGCCCACCATAAGGTGATCCAGAAAATCGCCTCGGTTTCCAGCGTGGTCAGCTCCACCGTCGGCGTGCCCAATTCGCTCGGCCCGGGCGAGTTGCTCAACCACTACGGTACCGACGAACAGAAGGACTACTACCTGCCGCGCCTGGCTGCGGGCGAAGAAGTGCCTTGCTTCGGCCTGACCGGTCCGTTTGCCGGTTCCGACGCCACCTCCATTCCCGACTTCGGCATCGTCTGCAAGGGCGAGTGGAACGGCGCCAACGTGCTGGGCGTTAAGCTGACCTTCGACAAGCGCTACATCACGCTGGCACCGGTGGCCACGCTGATAGGCCTGGCCTTCCGCATGTACGACCCGGACAAGCTGATCGGCGACACGCGTGACATCGGCATCACCCTGGCGCTGCTGCCGCGCGAAACCCCAGGCGTGGAAATCGGCCGTCGCCACTTCCCGCTCAATTCGCCGTTCCAGAACGGTCCCATCCACGGCAAGGAAGTCTTCATCCCGCTCAGCCAGTTGATCGGCGGCGTGGACAAGGCCGGCCTGGGCTGGAACATGCTCAACGAATGCTTGGCGGTGGGTCGTTCCATCACCCTGCCCTCCACCGCCAGCGGCGGTGCCAAGGCCGGCGCGCTGGTCACCGGCGCCTACGCGCGCATCCGCAAGCAGTTCGGGCTGTCGGTAGGCCGCTTCGAAGGCGTGGAAGAAGCGCTGGCCCGCATCGGCGGCAAGGCTTACGCGATCAGCGCGCTTTCGCAGGCCACTGCGGCGGCGGTCGACCGTGGCGACGTGCCATCGGTGCCGTCGGCTATCGCCAAATACCACTGCACGGAAATGGGCCGCGAAGTGTCCAAGGACGTGATGGACGTGGTCGGCGGCAAGGGCATCATCCTGGGGCCGCGCAACTTCGCCGGCCGCAGCTGGCAGGCCGCGCCGATCGCCATCACCGTCGAAGGCGCCAACATCATGACCCGCAGCCTGCTGATCTTCGGCCAGGGCGCGATCCTCTGCCACCCCTGGGTGATGAAGGAGATGAAGGCCGCGGGCAATCCGGATCAGCAGGCCGGCATGGAAGAGTTCGACCGCAATTTGTTCGGCCACATCGGCTTCGCCATCTCCAACGCAGTGCGCTCGTTCTGGTTCGGTCTCACCGGCGCCAAGATCGGCTCGGCTCCGGGAGACGATTACACGCGCCGTTACTTCCGCAAGCTGGATCGCTATTCCGCCAACCTAGCGCTGATGGCCGACGTGTCGATGCTATTGCTGGGCGGCAAGCTGAAATTCAAGGAGTCGCTGTCCGGACGCCTGGGCGACGTGCTGAGCCACATCTACATGACCAGCGCCATGCTCAAGCGCTATCACGATGAAGGCGCGTCGGTGGCCGACCAGCCGCTGCTGGCCTGGGCCTTCCATGACAGCGTGCACAAGATCGAACAGGCCCTGTCGGCAGCACTGCGTAACTTCCCGATCCGTCCGGTGGTATGGCTGCTGTGGCCGCTGATCTTTCCGTGGGGCCGCCGCGCCGTCGCTCCCAGCGACCGCCTGGGCCACCGCGTCGCCGCCCTGCTGATGACGCCGAACGAGGCGCGCGATCGCTTGGGTGAGGGTGTGTTCCTGACCCCGTGCGAAAACAACCCGGGCGGCCGCATCAACAGCTACCTGGCCAAGGCCATCCTGGCCGAGCCGGTGGAACGCAAGTTCATCAAGGCGCTGAAGAACAGCGATATCGAAGCGCTGGATTTCGCATCGCAGCTGGATGAAGGCGTGCGCGAGGGCTGGATCACGGCCGACGAGCGCAAGCAATTGGAAGAGCTACGCGAGATCACGCTGGAAACCATCACCGTGGACGACTTCGACGCACATGAGTTGCGGTCCGCCGGTTACTACGACAAGTATCGTGCTGAGAGTGGGCAGTCGCGCGAAGCGGCTTGAGGTTTTGAGCCCCACCCCTTGCGCAGCTGGGGGAGGTTGGGAGGGGGTGCTCTTTGCGCTGACTTCCCGCTGATAAGGCTTTAAGCAACAGCAAGATCAAGAGCTACCCCTCCCCAACCCTCCCCTGCTTCGCAAGGGAGGGGGCCAAGCCTGAGGCACCACATGAGCGCTTCCGTTCTGCAGCTCTACAACAGCATTACCCGCAAGCCGTTCGGTCATTGGCTGTTCTCACGTCTGATCTGTTTCAAGGCGCCCTACTTCGGCAGCATAAAGCCGCGCATGACCGTGCTTGAGCCCAACCGCGCCGAGGCCAGCATCGCCCATCGCCGCAGCGTCACCAATCACCTGGGCACCGTGCATGCGATCGCGCTGTGCAACCTGGCCGAATTCATCGGCGGGTTGATGACCGACGTCAGCATCCCGGCGTCGATGCGCTGGATCCCCAAGGGCATGACCGTGGAATACCTGAAAAAGGCGGTCGGCACCCAGCACGGTGTGGCCACGCCGGAATTTCCGCCGCGCGAAGCGGCCGAAGGCTACGAGTTGCCGGTGAACGTGGTGGTGACCGATCCGAAGGGCGAGGCCGTGTTCAAGGCACGCATCTCGATGTGGGTTTCACCCAAGCCGGCCCGCGTCTAGGACGACGTGGGAGCGGCGTCCCGCCGCATGCTTCTGCGCGTGGATTAAAGAGCCAAGGGCTCGCGGCGGGACGCCGCTCCCACGGTTTCATGCGCGAATACGCAATCAGACCCCGCGAGTCAGACACCACACCGCGATGATCGCGGCGATGGCCGGCACGCCCTGCACGAAGAAAATGCGCTTGTTGACGCTGTATGCCCCATACAGCGCAGCGACCACTACACAGCCCAGGAAGAACAGCACCACGTTCCACTGCAGGGTACATAGGCCCCAGAGCAGTCCTGCAGCAAGGAAGCCGTTGTAGAGCCCCTGGTTGGCAGCCAACACGCGGGTAGTCTCCGCTTTCTCGGGGGAATTACGGAAGGTCTTCAGACCCAGCGGCTTGGTCCACAGGAACATTTCCAGGACCAGGAAATACGCATGCAGCAGGGCGACTAGCGCGACCAGGATTTGCGCAAGCATTAGCATGTCGGCTCTCTGGTGATTCGGTTCAGGCCAGCATACCGGAAGACTGCGCGGGAGAAATTCCAGTTCGTGGTGAGCCCGGGATCAAGTCCGGGGCTCACCACGAACGAATCATTTTTCAGTTTCCGTCTGTACGGGCACTGGCACTGTTTCCCCCACCTTTTCCACCCGCTTCCACAAGCGCCAGCCGACGCTTGCCGCGGCGAATGCAGCCAGCGCGCTCAGTCCGGCGAAGCCGCCAATCGTCATGCCCAACGACTTCAGACCATTCATGCCGGTCGCGATGGCCAAGTCGCCGAAACGCCATACCGCGGTGTCTACCGCGTCCTGGCCCTTGTAGCGAACGTTGCGCGGCACACGGGTGTATAGGCTGTGCCGCGCCGGCTCGGCCATGCCGTAGGCCAGGCCGCGACTGACGATCAAGGCCAACACGGTCGGCGCCACCGGTCCAAGCAGCAATGGCAAGGTGAACAGCGGCGCATGCGGATCCGGCGAGAACACCACCATCAGCAGCACGGCGATGCTGACCAGCGCCCAGAGCATGATCACCGCGCCCGGCCCGCGCAACGGCAACAGCCAGCGGGTCAAGGTGACCTGTACGATCACAGTCAGCAGGTTCGCGACCAGGTCCACGTCGGCGTGGAAGCGCGTACGCGCCGCCGCGTCGGCGAAGGTCGCGCCGGAGTAATCGATCATCAGCGCGTAGTTGACCGTGCCGATGCCGTCGGCCAGCAGCAGCAGAACCGCCATGCCGCGTATAAATGGGTCGGCGAAGATCTGCTTCAGACCATCCCACATGCCGCCGCCAACCGCGTCCTCGTGACCGGCTTCGTGCCGGCGCGCACCGTGCACGCGCGCCCAGCGGCCCAGCAGCACCACACAGACCGTGGCGACGCCCAGCAGGCTGGCCGACACCACCAGCAGCGGCGCCACGCCAATCACCTCCACCAACGAGCGGGTCAGCGCTGGCCCGGCCAGCGCGCCCAGCGTGCCGGCGACGGCGATGACGGGGAACAGGCGCTTGGATTGGTCCAGGCTCCAGATGTCAGACATGAAAATCCAGAACACCGATACCACGATCAGGTTGAACACGCTGACCCAGACGAAGAACACCATACCTAGCGCACGCGGACTGAGCAGGCCCGCGTGGGTGAAGGCCGGGATGAAGGCCAGCAGACAGGCGATGAAGAACAGGTACACCACTGGCACCACTACCCGGCGCGGCCAGCGCGAAGCCAGCGCGGCGAACACCGGCGTCAACACCAGCGTGGCGATGAAGGTCGCGGCGTAGAACCACGGCAACTGGGTCGAACCAACCGCGGACGACAACTGTTCCCGTACCGGGCGGATCATGTAATAAGCGGCCAGCACACAGAAGAAGTAGACGAACGAAATGGCGACGCCGCGCCATTCGCCCATGTGGATGCGCCCCTGGTTCGGCTGCATGACTTCGTTCCCGTCCTTTACCGCCACGCCAGCGCGCACGGTATCCGATGCACTGCAACATCGCCAGCGACGGCAAGCCCAATCCCCACCAGCTTTCAGTCGCTTAGGCGCCGCGGCCCACGACAGAGCATTTGCTCTACCCCCGGCGGCTAGCGTCGCCGCACTCCTGCAACAGGTCTGGGCGTGTACGACTACATCATCATTGGCGCCGGTTCCGCCGGCTGCGTGTTGGCCAACCGCCTTTCCGAAGATCCCGCCATCAACGTGCTGCTGCTGGAAGCCGGCCCCCGTGACTGGCATCCCTTCATCCACATGCCCGCCGGACTGGCCAAACTGGTCGGGCAGAAGGGCGTGAACTGGAACTACGACACCGCGCCCGAACCGCAGCTCCACAACCGCCGCCTGTGGTGGCCGCGCGGCAAGGTGCTGGGCGGTTCCAGCTCGATCAATGCCATGTGCTACATCCGCGGCGTCGCCGGCGACTACGACGACTGGGCGACCGCAGGCGCCGAAGGCTGGGACTGGAACAGCGCCCTGCCCTACTTCAAGCGTTCGGAACGCAACTCCCGTGGCGGCGACGCGCTGCACGGCGATGGCGGACCGCTCTACGTCTCCGACCTGCGCTACACCAACCCCCTGTCGTCGGTGTTCATCGAAGCCGGGCAACAGGCGGGCTTCCACCACAACCAAGACTTCAATGGCCCCGAACAATCCGGCGTGGGCCTGTACCAGGTCACCCAGAAGGACGGCGCGCGCTGTTCGTCGGCCGTGGCCTACCTGCAACCGGCGAAATCGCGCCCCAACCTAGACGTGATGACCGGCGCGCTGGTGCGACGCATCCTGTTGGAGAACGGTCGTGCCGTCGGTGTGGCCTACGCCAGCGGCGGTCAGGAAATCCAAGCGCGCGCTGAACGCGAAGTGCTGCTGAGCGGCGGCGCGATCAATTCGCCGCAGCTGTTGATGCTGTCGGGCATCGGCCCGGCCGATCATCTGCAGGAACACGGCATCGCCGTCGCGGTGGATTCGCCCTATGTGGGCCGCAACCTGCAGGACCATCTGGACATTTGCACGCTGCAGCATTCCACCCAGCGCGTGACCTACGATCGGGTGGGCGATGTCGCCATCGCCTACAACTACTACCTTAAGAAACACACCGGTCCGGGCAGCAGCAATATCGCCGAAGCCGGCGGCTTCCTGCGTTCCTCGCTGGCGCCGGACGACCGCGCCGACATCCAGCTGCACTTCGTCCCTGCGATGCTGGACGACCATGGCCGCAACCGCCTGAAGGGCGACGGCTACACCCTGCACGCCTGTTTCCTGCGCCCGCGCAGCCGCGGCCGGATCGCGCTCAACAGCTCCGATCCGCGCGCCGATGCGCGCATCGAGGCGAACTACCTGAGCGACGAGGAAGGTTTCGACCTGAAGATGATGTTGGAATGCGCCAAGCTGTCGCGCGAATTGTTCGCCCAGAAGGCCTTCGACGCCTATCGCGGCGCGCCCATCCAGCCGCCACGCAGCGACCTGAGCGACAGCGAGCTGGTTGAGTTCATCCGTTCCAAGGCCGAAACCGTCTACCACCCGATCGGCACCTGCCGCATGGGCAGCGACGAGACCGCCGTGGTCGACAACCAGTTGCGGGTGAACGGAGTGGAAGGCCTGCGCGTGATCGACGCTTCGGTCATGCCGACACTAATCGGCGGCAATACCAATGCGCCGACCATCATGATCGCGGAACGGGCTTCGGATCTGATCCTGGGCAAAGCCGTGCTGGGCTGATTATGTTCGACCGGATCATCTTGTTGCGGGCACTTGGCTAGAAGTTCGAGTAGCCAACCACACGCCCACCGCCGCCAACAAGAATCCGCCGAGCTTCAGCAGCGTCAGGTGTTCGCCCAGCAACAGATGCCCGAACACCGCGGTGACAGGCGGCATCAGGAAGAACAACGCGGCCACTCCCGTCGCCGCATCGCGGCGGATCAACAGGAACAACAATGCGAAACCGCCGACCGAGTTGACCAACACGGTCCAGGCCAGTGGTTCGTAGAACGCCGTGCTGGCTTCGTAGCGGAATCCTTCGGCCAGGGCCAAGGGCAACAAGGCAAGTGTGGCCACACCGTTCTGGATCGCTAGACCCAGGCGCAGATCGATCTTCGAGGAATAGCGCTTCTGATAAAGCGTTCCCATGCTGATGCCCGCCAAGCCCACCGCCAATGCGGCCCAGGCCCGCAGCGGCGTCGCGCCGTCCACGCGGTCGGCCACGACCAGCAACACGCCGGCGAAACCGAGCAACAATCCACACCATTGCGGCAACGCCAATCGCTCGCTGCCGGCAAGCATCGCGAGGAAAGCCACGAGTAGCGGCATGAGGCCGATCGCCAATGCCGTCACACCGGCACTCGCACCCCAGCCCATGGCCAGATAGACGCCGCCGAACTGCATCGACAGGATCAGCACGCCGGCGACCATGCTGTGCAGCACATCGCGTCGCCCGGCCCGCGTACCCGCCGCTAGCGCGAGCGCGGCAAACACCAGTCCCGCCAACCCAAAACGCCATACCAGCGCGGTGAACGGGGCCGCATGACCCAACATTAGCTTGCCGGCGATATAACCCGTGCACCAGACGACGACGAACGAAATCCCGAGCACGGACAAACCGTTGCTGCTCCGGGCGACTGGCGAGGAATTGCTCATTGCTTGTCCGCGATGCACCGATGCGCATCATCGTTCGCAGCGGCCATCGAGTCATCACGACTTTGGTCGGTTGCCGATCCCGATTTCATCCGCGCTCGAGCATCGCCGGCAACGGACAATGCAGCACGCCGCAGATCGTACGCAGCAGTTCCGATTCGGCCACGCTGACGCGTCCGTCATTGCCGATCGCTGCCGTGATCGCTTCCACCATCACCTGCTTGGCCAGCGGATCCAGCGCGTCCAACCCTTCCCAGACTCCCTCCAGCGCCAGCACGCCTTCGGCCGGCGGCGCATAGGGAAGATGATCGCGCGGTAGCACGCGCTGCAGACCGCTCAGATAGGCATGCTGGGCGGCCATGGCATTGTCGTTGCCGGACTGCGCCACCACCGCCAGCAGGGTCGCGAACTCTTGTTTCACGTTACCAGGCTTGCGGCGGCCGAAGCGGGCGTAACGCGCGGGATCCAGCGATTCGCGCACTTGCACTTCAAGCAGCTTGCCCAGGCAATATTCGAACAGCGACACCTGGCCGTCGGCATGCACCATGGCATGGACGGCGGCGAGGAAGGCGTCGAGCTCCGGCCGCGGTCGCAAGCGCAGGACGGGGAAGGCCAGCGACGCCAGCGGCAACCGCTGCATCGGATGTAGCGAGGGGAGCTGTTGCTCGCGCAACGACCAAGCCTGCGCGGCGACCGTATCGCCCAGCCGTGCGGCGACTTCGATGCGCTGATTGGCGGCGATGGCCGCGTTGTCGTCGACCAGCAGGCCCAGCAGCAGCGGCATGACGCTTTCGCGCTGTGCTGCCAGTTGGCGCAGTTCGGGCGACAGCGACTCGACGATGCTACCCGCGCGGCGGTAGTCGTCTTCTGCAGGCAGGCCCACCTGTGCGGCGATCATCGGCGGAGTGACACTGATCTCGCTCGCGAGCGGCGGAAGCGGCGGTGCGGCGCCGGCCAGGCCCAGCGCGGCGTCTTCCTGCATTCCGTTGGGCGGCGCAGCCATCCAGCGCGCGGCGAGTTGCTGCAGTTGTTGCTCGTTGAACGACGGATCCAGTAGACGGATGCGTTCGACTAGCGGCGGATGGGTAGCGAACAGGCCGGACATCGACAGTCCCTCGCCGAACAGCATGTGGCTGACTTCCTCGGCCTTGGCCTTGTCGGTGAGCTGCGACCCTTCGTGCAGCCCGCCGATCTTCTTCAGCGCGCCCGCCAGCCCCGCGGTCTGGCGCGTGAACTGCACCGCCGACGCGTCGGCCAGCAATTCGCGCTGACGGCTGACCCCGGCCTTGATCATGCGCCCGAAGAACGCGCCGATGCTGCCCACGATTAGTGCGACCAGAGCCACGCCCAGAATCGCGCCGCCATTCTTGCCGCCGCCGCGCCCGTAGATCAGTACGCGCTGACCGATGATGCTCAGCATCATGATGCCGAACAGCGTGCCCATCAGACGGATGTTGAGGCGCATGTCGCCGTTGAGGATATGGCTGAACTCGTGCGCGATCACGCCTTGCAGCTCGTCGCGGTTGAGCCTTTCCAGCGCACCGCGGGTGACGGCGACAGCGGCGTCCGAAGGCGAGTAGCCGGCAGCGAACGCGTTGATGGCCGCCTCGTGCTCCATCACATAGAGTTTGGGCACAGGCACGCCGGAAGCGATGGCGATTTCCTCCACCACGTTGCGCAGGCGCCGCAGCTGGAAATCGGTGGTGTTGGAGGGCACCTCGGTCGCACCCATCTGCAGCGCGACCGATTCGCCGCCGCCGCGTAGCGAAGCCATTCGATACATCGACCCCAGGCCGATCACCAGCACTGTGCCGACCGTGGTCACGAACAACAGCGCCGCGATGCCACCCGCACTCTCCATCTGCGTACCTAGCAGTACCAGCACCGCCAGATCCACCGCCAGCACGATCCCACCCACCGCCAGCGCGAACAGCAACACCATGCGGGTGGAGCTACTGCGTGCCTTGGCCTGGTGCTCGAAGAAGTTCATAGAGGGAGTGATGCCCGAATTAGTTCGCGATTGATACTAGGTTTCTTTCTGCTCTGCTCTGCTTCGCTCTTCTCGTTTTTGCTCTTCTAGCTTTTGACTATCCTCGTGAGGCGCGGCAAGCGGGTCGGGATAAACCCCGCAGGGGCGGCGCACAAGGATGTGCGCCGTTTCCGGAGGCGCAGGAAGCGCCTTACGGAAATTCCCGGCCTGCTTGCGGACCCCACGGCTTTATTGTGGGGCGCGGCGTAGAGCCTGCCCCGTACTTGATACGGGGGCGGCTTTCTTTTGGTTACTTTTCTTTGCCGTTCAAAGAAAAGTGACTCGCGCAACGCGCGAACGCTTTGCTTTGATTGCTTTGATCGGATGGACTCCGCCAAGAGCGCCCCCATCCGCCTTCGGCACCTTCCCCCGCAAGCAGGGGAAGGGTTACTCCATCGAGCAGAGAAGGGTTGTTCGGCTCAGAACTGCACCTTCGGCGCCTCGCGCACTTCCGCCTTGTCCGCCGGAATATCCAGCAACGCCGCTGGCCCGAAATTGAACATCCCCGCCAGCAGGCTGGACGGAAACACCTCGCGCTTATTGTTGAACGCCATCACAGAATCGTTGTACGCCTGCCGCGCGAACGCGACCTTGTTCTCCGTGGTGGTCAGCTCCTCAGTGAGCTGCATCATGTTCTGATTCGCCTTCAGATCCGGATAGGCCTCGGCCACCGCCAGCAGACGCCCCAGCCCCGCATTCAGCTGCCCCTGGGCCGCAGCCAACTGGGCCATCGCCGCGGGATCGCCGGGATTGGCCTTGGCCGCCGAAAGGCCGGATTGCGCTGCGGCGCGCGCGGCGACGACCGCTTCCAGCGTCTCGCGCTCATGGCTCATATAGCCTTTCGCCGTTTCCACCAGGTTCGGAATCAGGTCGAAGCGGCGCTGAAGCTGAACGTCGATCTGGGCGAACGCATTCTTAAACGCGTTGCGGGCAGTGACCAGCCCGTTATAGATGCCTACACCCCACAGCCCGACCACCACCGCAAGGCCCACAATCATCAACAATATGAACAAGATGGTCATCGAACTTCTCCCCGTTTGTGCAATTGCAAAAACCGGCGTTATTATCCGGAACAGAGACAGCTTACGCAGGCGCGACAGACGATGAAAGACAACAGCAATTCGCGGCCTGCACGGTCCATCCGTATTGGACTGCTGGGCCTGCTGCTGCCGTTGACGCTTTCCTCCACCGCGCAGACTCCGATCCGCTGGAATCAGACCCCCACCACTGTCTCAGCGTCCGCCGCTCCCGTTTCGCCCGCTCCTACTTCGCAATACCGCTCTCCCGCACAACCGCAGGCTTATCGCACCAGCTTGGCCAGCCAGCACGTAATGCCGTTGGCGCAAGGGTTCGACGTGGCGGCATTCGAGAACATGGCTAACGCGCTGACCGTGGGCGAGCGCGTGCCGGGTCTTGCCATGGCCATCGTTCAGAACGGACGTGTGCTGAGCGCACGCGGCTATGGCGTGACCGACGTGACCGCGCCGCAATTGGTGGATGGACATACCGTATTCCGGCTGGCGTCGTTGTCCAAGGCTTTCGCCGGCACCATGACCGGTCTGCTGGTCAACGACGGTTCCTTGCGCTGGGACAGCAAGGTCACCGACTACGTGCCCGACTTCCAACTCAGCGATCCGCTGGCGACGCAGCGCGTGACCGTGGCCGACCTGCTCAGCCATCGCGTCGGTCTGCGGAGCCACAACGCCTTCGACCGCGACATCGAGTCCAATGCCGACTACTACGGCGTCTCCCGCAAGCTGGCCTACGCGCCGCTCGATTGCGCGCCCGGACAATGCTATGCCTATCAGAACGTCGCCTTCAGTCTGATTGGCGACGTGGTGTTCGCCGCCACCGGCAGCTTCTACGACCAGGCGGTGGATCGACGCATCTTCAAGCCGCTTGGCATGAACGACGCCAGCATCGGCTTGACCGGCATCGAGAGCAGTTCGCGCTGGGCGCGTCCGCATGTGCGCAGTCGCAACGGCTGGGTGTCGATGATGCCCAAGCCCACTTATTACCGCCTTCCGCCCGCTGCGGGCGTCAATGCCAGCGCAAGCGACATGGCGCAGTGGCTGATCGCACAAACGGGACACCGTCCCGACGTGCTGCCTGCGCCGCTGTTGGCGACCTTGCACGCGCCGCTGATCAACACGCCGGGCGAAATGCGTGCCGGCTGGCGTCGCGAACGCGTCTATTCGGCGAGCTATGCGCTCGGGTGGCGCGTATTCGACTACGCCGGGCATCAGGTGGTATTCCACGCAGGTGCCGTGCAGGGTTACCGGGGTCTGGTAGCGCTGGTGCCGGAACGCGATTTCGGCATCGCCATCCTCTGGAATAGCGACAGCAGCGTGCCTTCCGGGCTGCTGCCCACCATTCTGGATCGCGCGATGGGCTTGCCCGCACAGCAATGGTTGGACGTGCCGATCGGCAGCGACCTGCTGATGGCCGATTCGGATGACACCCCTGCCAACGACAGCGGCAGCTCTTCGAGCAAGGCTTCGGCTTCGCCTAAGTAACCTCGCCTAAATAAAGCTGCATTCCACCTCTCGACGCCAGACAGGCGTCGGATCGCGAGCTTCGCTCTCTTATTCAGCGCGGTCCGCTTTCCAGTACGCCTTTCAGTTTGGCCAGACCTTTTTCGTAGTCCTTGCCGACCATGCCATCGAGCAGAAATGCACCGAACAGACGATTGATCGGGTTGTAGCCATGCTCGCTATCCAGCGACCAAGTCACCCGAGTTCCATTCCCGTCCGGAGTCAATCGGAAAGTCGCCTTGGCCTGGCTGCCGCTGAAATCCAGCGCATTGACGATCCTGCCGTCCGGCACGCTTTCGATGATTTCCTGGCTGCCGCTGCCGACCGAACTATTGCCCACCCAGGCTAACTTGGCGCCGACGCCCGACGCGGGACCGCTATAGGTGTACTTGGCGGAGGGGTCCATTTCGAACCAGGGCGACCATTCGTTAAAGCGGCTGAAGGAATTAAGCGTGGCAAATACTTCCGCCGGGGGGCGCTTGATGACGGTCGATCGTTCCAGGTGGGAGCTCGCCGGCAAGAGCAGTCCGCCCCCGCCGATCAGCACCGCTAGTACCACCATCCCCCACACAAGCCATTTCAGGATTCTCATGCGCGATCTCCCCGGGGGTCTGGGCGAAGGCTACACCCTTAAACCCATAAAAAAACTCCCTCCCCGCTGGGCACCGGGGAGAGAGTTCTATGGCTTACAGGTAATCGGGATTTCTTTTTTTAGATCAGCGGAGCCGGGGTGGGCGGCAGCGCTACCGGAGCCTTTTTCTTTGCCTTTTTGGCAGGCTTCTTGGCGGCTTTCTTAGCAGGCTTCTTCTTGGCAGCCTTCTTGGTAGCTTTCTTAGCGGCTTTCTTGGCCGGCTTCTTGGCTACTTTTTTGGCAGCCTTTTTAGCGGCCTTCTTGGCTGGCTTCTTCTTGGCTACTTTCTTAGCGGCCTTCTTAGCGGTCTTCTTGGCTGCCTTCTTAGCCGGCTTCTTCTTGGCTACTTTCTTGGCGGCTTTCTTCGCTACTTTCTTGGCTGCCTTCTTAGCCGGCTTCTTCTTGGCTACTTTCTTGGCGGCCTTCTTTACTGTCTTCTTCACGGCCTTCTTGGCTGCCGATTTCTTGGCGGCTTTCTTGGCGGGTTTTTTCTTAGCAGCTTTCTTCGTTGCCATGTTATGGCTCCTCGTCAGTGAACTATGGATTGGTGAATCCGTTTACAAAGCCCAGTTGCAATGGAACGCCGCGGGAGTCGGACCCGCAGGCAGCCGCCGTCGCGCCAGGCGCGTCGGAACGGATGGTGGCAAGTCCGGCCAGGAATGGCCGCGACCTGTTCGCGCCAGTCGGCGCGGATGAAAAAACACCCGCGTCGCATACGGCGCGGGTGCGGTATCGGGAATGGGTCTGGGTTTTCGTCGGGGAAGCGAAGCCTGCGTCCGTCATGCCGAGGGCGCGGGTGGGGGGCCGTTTTGTTTTGCTTATTGTCGCGATGACTCGGCTCACTTGCTTCCGCAGAAACGTCTGCTGGGGCGAAACCTAATCACGCTTTTTCGATGTGTCAACAGTTTTGCAAAAATATTTTCGGCCCCGCCCCGACCGCGATCCCGTCGCCAGGACGGCGAACTTCCGCGCATCGCGCCGACGCGAGCGCGCCGACTTCCGCATCGTGGAGACGCTGCATTCAAAAACACCGCGTTTAATGCGGTTTTTTTGTGACAGCGCTTTCGCGCCGACGTACACGTGCTTGCGATCCGCACCGCGCCTGCGTGTCGACGCGACGCCTTCCGAGGAGTGAACGGACGCGTTTGCGACGTTGCCGCGAACCGCTCGTTTCGGCGTCGCACCAGTCCAAATGCGCGGATTTGCGCAAACTTTTTCCGCCGCCGAACGTCGTCGCCGAGACTTCGAAGACGACTTGCGAGGCTCTCGCATCCGCATCGCGATCGTCCGATTCCGATTCCGGCCGCCGCAGCAAAACTCCCGTTTCCGGTTTCGCGGCGGAGCGGAAGACAACTCGGAGGACCGCTTGGCCGCCATTCGTCGGCACGCTACAGACGGAGCTCCGTTGCTCGCGAGAGCGAACTCCGAAAAGCAAACCGGCCGCACAAGGCGGCCGGTAGCGGGAGCTGAGAAGCGGACGGGACGGGATCAGTGATCCTCGTCTTCCAGCAACTCGGCGTAGTCGTCGGGCGCCAGCAGGTCGTTCAACTGGTCCGGCTCCTCGATCTCAAGCACGTAGATCCAGCCTTCGCCATAGGCATCTTCGTTGATGGTTTCCGGCTTGTCGGCCAGGTCCGCATTCACTTCGACCACCGTGCCGGTAAGCGGACTGTAAACGTCCGAAGCCGCCTTCACCGACTCCACCACGGCAGCGGCGTTGCCGGCTTCGACGCGATCGCCGACGTTCGGCAACTCGACGTAGACCAGATCGCCGAGCAATCCTTGCGCGTGGTCCGAAATGCCTACGGTGACGCGGCCACTGCCTTCAACGCGTGCCCACTCGTGGGACTTGAGGAATTTGAGGTCGCCTGGGATCTCGCTCATGTTGCTGCTCCGGGGGATCGGGTTGAAGGGTGGGCGGATGGCGCTAGTTTAACGAAGGAATTCGTCCAGTGGACAAGAAGTCGCGCGCGTTATTCCAGTACGCCGGGTTGCGCCTGGCCTTCGCGCACGAACGGGAATTTCACCACCCGCACCGGCACCTCGCGGCCGCGGATGTCCACGCGCACCGCGCCCCCCGCTCCCAGCGGAATATTGCCGGCCGGCACGCGCGCGAAGGCGATAGCCTTGCCCAGCGTCGGCGAGAAAGTGCCGGACAGGACTTCGCCCTCGCCGCCGGCGGTCAGTACTTTCTGGCCATGGCGCAGCACCCCTTTCTCGTCCATCACCAAGCCGATCAATTGGCGCGGGGCGCCGGTAGCGGCCTGCGACTCCAGCACGGCGCGGCCAATGAAATCGCGCGGCTTCGAATCGGCGCCTTCATCCAGCGCCACGGTCCATGCCAGCGCCGCTTCGTAAGGCGTGGTGGTTTCGTCCATGTCCTGTCCATAGAGATTCATGCCAGCTTCCAGACGCAAGGTGTCGCGCGCGCCCAGGCCCGCCGGTTTCACTCCGGCGGCGAGCAAGGCATTCCAGAAGGCGACCGCCTGTTCCTGCGGCAGCACGATCTCGTAACCATCCTCGCCGGTATAACCGGTGCGGGCGACGAACAACGGCACGCCATCGGAAGTGCGGGCCTCGACCGCGGCGAAGCGGTTCAGCTTGTCGGCAGCGACACGGTCGGAGTCGCGTAGCAGGCCGATTACCCGCGCGCGCGCGGTCGGCCCCTGTACCGCGATCATCGCGAACTCAGGGCGCTCCTGCACCTGCACCTGGAACGCTTGGGCCTGCTTCTGGATCCAGGCGAGATCCTTGTCGCGGGTAGCGGCATTGACCACCAGGCGGAAGAAATCCTCGGCCATGAAATAGACGATCAAGTCGTCGATGACGCCGGCCTGCTCGTCCAGCATGGCGGTGTACAGCGCTTTGCCTGGCTTCTTCAGCTTGTCCACCGAGTTGGCGAGCAGATAGCGCAGGAACTCCCGGGTACGCTCGCCGCGCAGATCGACCACGGTCATGTGGCTGACGTCGAACATGCCGGCATCGCTGCGCACCAGGTGGTGTTCGTCGATTTGCGAACCGTAGTGGATCGGCATGTCCCAACCGCCGAAGTCGACCATCTTGGCGCCGAGCGCGCGATGGGTGTCGTTGAGGATGGTCTTCTGGGTCATGGCCGTGCCTTGCGAAAGAGCGCCATTATCCCAGAACAGGCAGGTACGGGGAGCGATGCATCAAAGCATCGATAGAACCGGCGGTGAGCGGCGGTGGGAGCTGCGTCCCGCCGCGAGCTCTTGATTCTGCTGCTCCCTCTACTTTGATGCCCTCAAAGCAAAAGCTCGCGGCGGGACGCCGCTCCCACTACCACTCTCCACGATTACGGTTCGCCGTAGCCTTCGTTGATGCAGTCGACGCGCGCGGCGTCGACCACCGAGAACTTGCCGCTTTTCAGATCCAAGCGCCTCGCCCAGGCGACATCGGTCAGGTATTCCTGTTCAGCGCCCTGTCGCACCACCGCAATCACCTTGGCATCGTCCACCTTGTCCACGCGGCAGCTACCGGCCTGCCAGAAGAATCCCTTGCCCACTTTCGGATAGACCTGCACGTCGGTGATCTTCCATAGCGCCAGCGGCCCTTCGCGGCCAGCCATGCGGCCGGCCACGACGTAGCGCGGCACAGGCTCGGCGTTCGAATCAGTGCCCGGATCATTGCCTGTGTCGGCCAGCAGCCCGATCGAGAAATCGCATACGCGGTCCGGATCGGCCGAATCGGAAAGGCAAGAGCCGCCGACGTCCTGCAAGCCTTCCGGATACGGCGGCACAGTCTTGCCGATCAGCTCGATCGCGCCCGCAGCCATCGGCAGCGTCGCAAGCACCAGCATGGTGGCGATCCGGGCAGACATGGCTCAGGCCTCTTGCACCTTCAGGATCATGCCGTCCACCGCAACCACCCGCACCGGCGTACCGGCGGGAAGATCGGCGCCTTCCACCACCCAGAACGCATCGGCGATCTGTACGCGCCCACGGCCGTTGACGATGGCCTGGTCCAAGTTGGTCACATGCCCGACCAGCGTGTTGGCGCGCTGGTTGAGGTGCGGTCGGTCGCTCTGCGGTTCGTTTTTGCGGAACCAGCGGCGATAGATCTGAATGGAAACGAAGCTCAAGACGATGAAAGCCGCCACCTGCCCCAACACCGGAATGCCCGGAATCAGCAACACGCCGACGAACACCACCGCGGCGGCCAAGCCCATCCACAGCATGAACGCGCCCGGCGCCATCGCCTCGGCGGCGAATAACAGCAGCGCGATGGCCGCCCAACTAACCACATCCCAACGCATGGCGTTCTCCTTGGCCTGGATGGCTCAGCGCAGGGCCGGCGGTTTGCCGGCGATCTTGGCTTGCTGCTTTTCCAGCGATTCCTTCGCCAGTTCGGCGATGCCGGCGATGGAGCCGATGATGCCGCTGGTCTCCATCGGCATCATCACGAACTTCGCATTGGGCGCGTTGGCCAGTTCACGGAACGCCTCGACGTATTTCTGCGCGACGAAATAGTTGATCGCCTGCACGTCGCCCTTGGCGATCGCGTCGCTGACCATCTGCGTCGCCTTGGCTTCGGCTTCGGCCAGGCGCTCGCGCGCCTCGGCCTCGCGGTAGGCTGCTTCGCGCTTGCCTTCGGCCTGCAGGATGGCGCCCTGCTTCTCGCCCTCCGCGCGCAGGATCTCGGACTGGCGCACGCCCTCGGCTTCCAGGATGGCGGCGCGCTTGTTCTGTTCGGCCATCTTCTGCTGCTGCATGGACTGGATCAGGTTCTGCGGCGGCTGAATGTCCTTGATCTCGATGCGGTTGACCTTCACCCCCCACGGGCTGGTGGCGTGGTCGACCACACCCAGCAGCTTGGCGTTGATGGTCTCGCGCTGGCTTAACGATTCGTCCAGGTCCATCGAACCGATCACGGTGCGGATGTTGGTCTGCACCAGCGCGATCATCGCCTGGTCCAGGTTAGAAACTTCGTAAGCGGCCTTGGCGGCATCGAGCACCTGGAAGAACACCACCCCGTCGACGCGGACCACGGCGTTGTCCTTGGTGATGACGTCCTGCGACGGCACCTCGAACACCTGTTCCATCATGTTGACTTTGCGGCCTACGCCGTACATCACCGGGATCAAGAAGTGAAGGCCAGGGGACATGGTGCTGGTGTACTTGCCGAAGCGTTCGACCGTCCATTCGAAACCCTGCGGCACCATGCGCACCGTCTTGAACAGCACGATCACGCCAGCGACCAGCAGCACGATGGCCAGGAAACCTGTCTCGAACATGTCTACTCCCCTTTCCTTAGATGAAATGGAAGTATAGACGGTGTAGGTCGGGGCTACGCCCCCGACGCGTGGGTTGCGACAGAGCGTCGGCCGCGTAGGGCCGACCTACGTACGGAGCGGCTATTTATCCGATGGCGCCCGCTCAACCCATTCGGCGAACACTTTGTCGATGTCCGCGTCGGCGACCTTCTTGCCTTCCTCGAGATCTCCCGCCTGGGTGAACAGCGGAATGATCATGGCCATGCCGTCTATTTTGGTCTTCAGGTGCAAGCCCGGGGCCTTGTCCAGGAATGCGTCCCAGCGATTGCGCACCTTGGCCCAGTAGTCCTGGGTCGCATCCCAGTATTTGTAGGCCGGATTGAAGTCCACTTCCTTGGTCTTCTGGTAATCGTTGAAGCCGAACTCGCGCGCCAGCTCCACCTGGGTGCCATCGGGCTTACGCAGAACCTTGGTGTTGAACTGCTCGTGAGTCCAGCCATTCGGGGTGATCGTGTGCCGGTTGATCGCCGACACCGCGTTGTAGTCGCTGCGCTTGGTGTACTCGCGGCGCGGCAGCGGACGCCAGCTCAGGTCGCTGGTCCAGGTGGCGATGCCGCTGGCGTAGTCCCAGCGCCCGGTGCCGCAATAGCGCGGCGCGTCGCTGACTTCGAATACGCACTGAGTCCAGGCGTCTTTGTTCTTATCCGCGGGAATGGCGCGTACCGTCCAGGTCTGATCGGCGCTGAACTCGAAGCGGCTGCGCGCTTCGTAGACCCAATCCTGTCGCCAGTGCTTAGTGACGTGGCCGCTCTTCCCGTCCACCAGAATGTGTTGCAGGACGATCTTGGCGGGAGTGTCTTCCACCACAACCACCGTCTCTTTGCCGCCGCTGCGCATCGCTGCCGCGCGTTCGTACCCCGGTTGCAATAGCACGGTTTCGTCGAAGGCGAAATCGACGATGTATTCGCCCTGCATGGCCAGAATAGACTGGCGGTCGCGGGCGGCGCTGGTTGCTTCTTGTGCGGAAGCAATGCCGGAAGCGACGGAGGGCAGAAAAATAGCGATGGCTAGAACGGATTTCATGGTGTCTTCCTGGAAGTGAATCTGACCAGCGGCAGGCCGTGACCGTCCTCCGCCTCGAATTGTGCCGCGGCTCGCGTCGCCGCCAGCGCCGACCGCGCGCAGCAACAGTCGTCCACGCGGATAGTCCCGTCGGCTCCTTCGGCCTGAGCGATGCGTCGCGCCGTAGCTGCGCCCAAGGGCGAAACCGCCGCCAGGCTGGCGGCGAGAACCGGCTGCGCCACCGCTGCGGGCACGGCGTGCAACCTCAGGATGCAGGCCTGCCACTGGTCGCCGCGCAAGCGTCCGGCCAGGCGTCGCCAGAGACGCTCGCCGACTCCGATCGCCGCCTCGACCTCATCACGGCAGAGCAATGACGCCAGCAGTCGGTCCCAGGCCAGGAAGTCGCTGTCCGGCAACAGATACAGACGCCAGCAGCAGCGTCCTTCCGCATCGAAGAACACCAGGCTTTCGCGCAAGCCATCGCTGTCCACGCCGGTGCGCGATTCCACCTGCGCTGCGCGCGCCCAGCCGGAGAGTTCGCTGCCGTGCTGCGGGCGATAAAGGCATAGCACCGTGCCAAGCGCGACTAACTGCTGCGCGCGCGGCAGACCTGAAACTGCCCCATGCGATCTCAGCGCCGTACCGGGCAGTGCGGCCGCCATGCTTACCAGTTCACCGACAGGCTGACCGAGAAATTGCGACCCGGGCTGGTGTATCGGTCGAGCACGGCGCTACCGCCATCGACCAAAGGAACATCGCCCGCTTCGGAATACTTGCGATCGGCAAGATTGAAGACACCGAGGTTGACCGTCGCGCCCGGCGCGAAGCTCCAATGCGCGTACAGATCGACGACGCCGTAGCCGGCCTGTTGGTAGAGACTAGGATCGGAGACGCGGTCCTTGCGGTCGACGAAGCGACCGGCGAGCTCGGCACCCCAGGCATCGCGCTCGTAGGCGATACCCAGCGTCGCGGTCAGCGGGTCGACGCTGTCCAGTGGCACATCGGCGGTTTCATCCTCACCGCGCGACCAGGCCGCGGCGGCACGCAACGACCAGCCTTCCCATTTTTTCGACAACGCGCCGATATCCAGGCCCGCCTTCAGCTCCACGCCATAGATCTTCGCCTCGGCGATGTTCTGCGACTGGTAGACCATCAGGCCTTCATCATTGAATCCGATGAAGCGCAGCGACTCGATGAAGTCGTCGTAGCGGTTGTAGTAGCCCGACATGCTGGCGTAGACGGCATCGCCGGCGAAGCGCAGGCCGGCTTCCAGACCGTCGCTGGTTTCCGGTTTCAGGTCCGGATTGGCGATGGCGGTGTAACCAAACAACAGATTGGTGAAACCGATGTTGACGTCGTTATAAGGCGGCGAACGGAATCCGCGCGCGTAGCCGCCGAACAGCGACCACTGGTCGGCGAATTGCCAGACGGCGCCCAGCTTCGGCGAAACGTTGGTCTCACTGACCTCGCTGACCAGGACCCCAGGGTTGTCCTCGGCGAAGATGTTGTTCACCTCCGGCTTCAGCTTGTAGTGGTCGACACGCAAGGCCGGGATCAGGCGGAAGGCGCCCTCGGCGAAACTGATCTCGTCCTGCAAATACAGCGCTGCCGTCGTGGACTTGCTGATTGGGAAATCCCGCACCGGGAAGACGTCGGGCAGCATCGAGGGCGTGGTGACGCCGGTATTGAGGAAGGTGCGCAGACCATCGCGCTTCTGCCGCGTTTCGCTCCACGACAGATCCAGGCCATAAGCCAGGTCGTGCCGCACACCGCCGGTGGCGAAGCCCTTGCGGAAGTTCGCCTGCAAGCCGTACAGGCGCTGATCGAAGTTGAACTCGCGTTCGCGACGGTCGCGCAGGGTCGGTGGCGGCAGTGTGCGTTCTTCCAGCGTGTATTGAGTGGTCTCGCTGTCCTGGCGATAGACCTGCCAGTCCAGGCTGTCGGCGAAGCCCGCATTTACCGCATCCATCTCATGCGCGAACGAAACCCGCGCGCGGGTCTGATGATCGCGACCCAGCACCAGATTGTTGGTGGCGCCGGTCAGCGTCTGGAAGCCGCGCGAAGTGAGCAGGTCGGTGTCGGTACTATCCTCGTTGCCTTCCACGGTCAGGCGGAAACGCTGGTCGGCGCTGGGCGCGTAGACCAATTTGCTCAACAGACTGCGGCCATCGCGATCCTGCGGATTAGGTTGAGTGCGCGCACCGCCGATGCCACCGACTTCGCCCTGATTTTCTGTTTCTTTGCCCTGGCGATGGCTCACCGCGACCAGGCCCGACCAGTGTTCGCCGCCGAATGCGGCGGTGGCGCCGCCGAACAGTCCATCCCAACTGCCCTCGTAGCCCAGCTTGAAACCAAAGTAGGCATCCTTGCCCTCCTCCAGATAATCCGAAGGCTCCTTGGTGATGAAAGAGACCACGCCACCCAGCGCATCGGAACCGTGAAGAGAGCTGGTGGGACCGCGCACGACTTCGGCCCGCTTGAGCGTATCGAGATCGACGAAGTTGCGGTTGGCGTTGGAGAAACTGCCGATGGAGAATGCGTCCGATACCGGAATGCCGTCGGTCTGGATGCGCACGCGATTGCCGCCGAGCCCGCGGATACGGATATCGCCCAGGCCGAAGCGGCCGAAGCTGCTGCCGACGGTGATACCGGGTTCGTAGCGGAACAGATCCTTCAAGTCGCGCACGAGCAGCTCGTCCATGCGCTCGCGTTCGATCACGTCGACCGTATTGGGAACATCGGCAATGGCCCGCTCGCTGCGCGTGGCGGTGACCTGGATGCGCTCGAGTTCGTCGATGTCTGCGCCGGCATCGGCGGCGGTTTCGGCGTGCGCGGTGGCGGCAAGCGCCAGCCACAGCGCGGAAGCGAGCAAGGTGGGACGGTTCATCGGTTCTACGGGTCCTGTGCAAGGTATGACCCGGTGAGCTGGCGAACCGATGGCTGGCGCTCGGGTGGAGAGAGATGTAACGGCGCGGCGGTCCACGCCACGACCCCGCGTGGCGCAGCGTGCGGGTTGGATTATTTAGTCAGGATCAGCTTGTCGTTGCTGGTGTGGCGCAGGCGATATACGCGATCGCCGTGGCTGATCAGAATTTCGCGGCGCCCATTGAGCAGGCGTTCGCTGCTGAGGGTTTCTTCCACGCGTACCGGCTGGGAGACGACGCGTTCGTGCAGAACCCCTGCCGCTTCGGAGCGGGAAAGTTCGGGGCGTGAAAGGAAGATCGGCTGTGCGCTCATCTGGGTAGCTCCTGTGGGAACAGGATTAGATGATAATGATTCTCATTACTACGTCAAGACCTCTGTTCATTCGGCGGTAGCGACCTCCAGCCGTGTCCATACCGCCTCGTCGTAGCGGTCCACCAGCTCCAATGCGCCTAGGTTCTCCAGCAATTGCGAGGTGCGGCTGGCGCCCAGCATCACCGTGGACACGTGCGGATTGCGCAGGCACCACGCGATAGCCAGCTGCGAAGGCTTCTCGCCCAGCTCCGCCGCCACCGCAGTGAAGCGGCGTACGCGATCGATGCGCCTGTTTCCTTCCTCCCCTATCACCATGCGCTGCAACCACGCATTATCTTTCTGACCCAGCCGCGACTCAGCGGCCACGCCTTCGTTGTACTTGCCGGTCAGCAGGCCCGACGCCAGTGGCGACCAGATGGTGGTACCCAGCCCCAGCTCGGAATACAGCGGCGCGTATTCAAGCTCCACCCGCGTGCGGTGCAGCAGGTTGTATTGCGGCTGCTCCATGGTCGGCGCATGCAGGTGATGCGCGCGCGCAACGCGCGAGGCTTCCTTGATCTGCGTGGCGGACCATTCCGAGGTTCCCCAGTACAGCACCTTGCCCTGGCGGATCAGCGCATCCATGGCCCAGACGGTTTCCTCGATCGGCGTGTCCGGATCGGGGCGATGGCAGAAGTAGAGATCCAGGTGGTCCACGCGCAAGCGCTGTAACGCTGCGTGGCAGGCTTCGAACACATGTTTGCGCGACAGTCCGCGCTGGGTCGGCCTGGGATCGTCCACCGCGCCGAAGAACACCTTGCTGGACACACAATAGCCATCGCGCGGCAGGCGCAGATCGGCGATCACATCGCCCATGACCTTCTCAGCCTCGCCCTTCGCATAGACCTCCGCGTTGTCGAAAAAGTTGACTCCATTGTCGTACGCGGCCGCGATCAGGTTGCGCGCTTCGCTGCGCCCGATCTGGCCGCCGAAGGTGACCCATGCGCCGAAGGACAGCGCCGAAAGCTGCAAGCCGGAGGAACCGAGGCGTCGGTATTGCATGCGTATTGCTCCCAAACGTTTCTGGCGAATGAGAAGAGTTTACTCATGCCAGATGGCGTCCCTGTACAATCGCCGCACTTTCCTCCTCCGGGGAGTAGCCCAACCGCCGCGTGCGGGGTCTGCGCATCAACATACTTGGCCGCATTCCTTATGGAATCCTCGCCATGGTACGCAGGGCCGAAGCTTCGGCTTCGTCGTCGGGCAAGACCGTAGGCAGGCGTTGCGTTACCCGGACCGGGCTGCGTGGCGTTTGCCTTCGCGTCCTTCGCGAATGCCCGGTCCCGGAGTCGATCCATGCTTATCCTGCAAGCCCTGCTGGTTTCCACCGGAACGGTGGCGCTCGCCGAAATCGGCGACAAGACCCAGTTGCTGGCCCTGTTGCTCGCGGCCCGTTTTCGCAAGCCGTGGCCCATCGCCTTCGGCATCCTAGCCGCCACGCTCCTCAATCACGCGATCTCGGCTTGGCTGGGCGCCGAACTGTCCCAATGGCTGTCGCCTGAAATATTGCGCTGGATCGTCACGGGCAGCTTCCTGGCCGTAGCCTTGTGGACGCTCAAGCCCGACAAGCTGGACGAAAGCGAGAACCTGCCAGCGCACGGAGCGTTCATCGCCACCACGATCGCCTTCTTCTTGGCAGAGATCGGCGACAAGACCCAGGTGGCGACCGTGCTGCTCGCGACCAAGTATTCGCCGCTCTGGCAGGTGATCGCTGGCACCACGCTGGGCATGCTGGTCGCCAACTTGCCGGTGGTCTGGCTGGGCCATCGCTTCGCTGATCGCCTACCGCTGAAACTGGCCCGTAGCATGGCGGCGGCGGTGTTCCTGGCTTTGGCGATCTGGGTAGCGCTGCGTGGTATCGGCTGAGCACAGGCTGATTTGCCTTGCCCAGCCTGCTGCCCTGCTCTAGTCTGCTTCGATTCGGGGATCAGGCGGGACTACACATGCTGGAAGGTTTGGGGCGAATCGGATTCGGGTTGTTCGGGCTGGCGGTGCTGATCGGCATCGTGTTTCTGTTTTCCAACAACAAGAAAGCCGTCGACTGGAAACTGGTCGCCACCGGCGTGACCCTCCAGATCGCCTTCGCAGCGCTGGTGCTGCTGGTTCCGGGCGGGCGCGAAGTGTTCGACTGGCTGGGCCAAGTCTTCGTCAAGATCCTCAGCTTCGTGAATGCCGGTTCCAGCTTCATCTTCGGCAGCATGATGGACGTGAAGACCTACGGTTTCATCTTCGCCTTCCAAGTGCTGCCGACCATCATCTTCTTCGCTGCGCTGATGGGCGTGCTGTACCACCTGAACGTGATGCAGGCGGTCGTGCGCGCGATGGCCTGGGCCATCACCAAGGTGATGAAGGTCTCCGGCGCGGAAACCACCAGCGTCTGCGCCAGCGTTTTCATCGGCCAGACCGAGGCGCCGCTGACCGTGCGCCCTTATATTCCCAAGATGACCGAGTCCGAGCTGATCACCATGATGATCGGCGGCATGGCGCATATCGCCGGCGGCGTGCTGGCCGCTTATGTCGGCATGCTGGGCGGCGGCGACCCGGCGCAACAGGCGTTCTACGCCAAACACTTACTGGCCGCTTCGATCATGGCCGCGCCGGCCACGCTAGTAGTCGCCAAGCTGCTCATCCCGGAAACCGGCACGCCGCTAACGCGCGGCACGGTGAAGATGGAAGTAGAGAAGACTTCCAGCAACATCATCGACGCGGCGGCGGCGGGTGCTGGCGATGGCCTGCGTCTGGCCCTGAACATCGGCGCCATGCTGCTGGCCTTTATCGCGCTGATCGCGCTGGTCAACTGGCCGCTGACCTGGTTCGGCGAAGTCACCGGACTGCAGGCCATGCTGGGCAAGCCGACCGACCTGGCCATGATCTTCGGCTACGTGCTGGCGCCCATCGCCTGGGTGATCGGCGTGCCCTGGCAGGATGCCAGCACCGTCGGTTCGCTGATCGGGCAGAAAATCGTCATCAATGAATTCGTCGCCTATCTGCAGCTGGCGGAAATCGTCAACGGCAAAGTGCCGGGCGCAAGCCTGACCGCGGAAGGCAAGTTGATCGCGACCTACGCGCTGTGCGGTTTCGCCAACTTCAGTTCGATCGCCATCCAGATCGGGGGCATCGGCGGATTGGCGCCGGAACGGCGTTCGGATCTGGCGCGCTTCGGTTTGCGCGCCGTACTGGGCGGCACCATCGCCACGCTGATGACCGCGACCATCGCCGGCGTACTGTCGCATTTCGGGTAAACACATGGCTTCGGTAGTGGTAGTGGGTTCCTTCAATGTCGACCACGTGTGGCAATGCGAAGCTTTGCCCGCGCCGGGCGCCACTATTTCGGGCAGCTATACCAGCGGCCCGGGCGGCAAGGGTTTCAATCAGGCCATCGCCGCCGCGCGGGCGGGCATAGGCACCACTTTCGTCTGTGCGCTCGGCGACGACCCGGGCGGTGTGCTGGCGCGCTCGCTGGCCGCGGCAGACGGCGTGGATTTGCGCGATCTGGTTTCGGACCAACCCACCGGCACCGCCGGCATCTACGTGGAGACGCGCGGACGCAACACTATCGTGATCGGCCCTGGTGCCAACGCTTCGCTGACTCCCGCTTTCGTGCGTTCACAGGATGAGGTAATCGCCGCCGCAGGCGCCTTGCTGGTGCAACTGGAGTCGCCGGGCGAAAGCATCATCGCCGCACTGGAACTGGCGCGGGCGCATGGGATCGTGGGCGTGTTGAATCCTGCGCCCGCCAATGCCGCGACCAGCATCGAATTGCTGGCGCTCGCCGACATCCTCACCCCGAACGAAACCGAATTCTCCGCCCTGGTCGCCCGCCATATCGGCGAGAAGATCGAGCCGGACGATGTCGGCGCCACCGATGGCGTCAGCCTGCACGCGCTCTGCCGCGAGTTGCTGGCGCATGGCACGGTGGTGTTGACGCTGGGTTCGGCGGGCGTGTTCGTATCGCACGCCGAGGACGCATTGCGCGGGGACGCCAAATCCCATTACCGCCTCGCCGCCGAGCAGGTCGAGGCCATCGACACCACCGGTGCGGGTGATGCCTTCAACGGCGCGTTGGCCGCTTCGCTGGCCGGCGACGCGAATCTGGCATTCGCCGACCACGTGCGTTTCGCCAACCGCTACGCGGCGGTGTCCACGGAACGGGCCGGCGCCGCCCTGGCCATGCCGCGCCTGGCCGAAGTCGCGGCGCGCTTCGATATCGCCGACTCCGGCCCCTAAGCGTCCCGTTACAATGCCGATATGCAGATCGGCCCGCATTCGATAGCTCCCGCACTGATCCTGGCCCCCATGGCCGGAGTCACCGATAAGCCGTTTCGGCAACTGTGCAAACGGCTGGGCGCGGGGCTTGCGGTATCGGAAATGACCACCGGCAATCCGCAGCTGTGGCATACACGGAAATCGTTGCATCGCATGGACCACATCGGCGAACCCGCGCCGATCAGCGTGCAGATCGCTGGTACCGAACCCCAGATGCTGGCCGGTGCGGCCCGCCACAATGTCGATCACGGCGCGCAGATCATCGACATCAACATGGGCTGTCCTGCGAAGAAAGTCTGCAACGCCTGGGCGGGCTCTGCACTGATGCGCGACGAGGCGCTGGTCGCGCGCATCCTCGAGGCGGTGGTGCGGGCCGTGGACGTACCGGTGACATTGAAGATCCGCACGGGATGGAACAGCGAGAACCGCAACGGCCTGCGGATCGCAAGGATCGCCGAGAACGCCGGCATCGCCGCACTAGCGGTGCATGGCCGCACCCGCGATCAGCAGTACACCGGGGTGGCCGAATACGACACCATCGCCGAGATCAAATCCGCATTGCGTATTCCGGTGATGGCCAATGGCGACATCGATTCCCCGCACAAAGCGGCTTTCGTGCTGCAAACCACGGGTGCCGATGCCTTGCTGATCGGTCGCGCCGCGCAGGGCCGGCCATGGATCTTCCGCGAAATCGCCCATTACCTGGCCACGGGCGACCTGCTGCCGGCGCCTACGCTGCGCGAAGTGCGCGAAATCCTGCTGGGTCACCTGCATGCGCTGCACGATTTCTACGGCGAGCATCAGGGCGTGCGTATCGCGCGCAAGCATCTGGGCTGGTACGCCAAAGACCGGCCGGAGAACGCGGCGTTCCGCGCGGTGGTCAACCGCGCCGAAAGCGCGGACGGGCAATTGCGCCTGACCCGCGATTACTTCGACGCCCTGATTGCCGGCGTTGTCCCCGAGTTATCCGCAGCGGCTTGATCCGATCCGCCTGGGTCACCCGTTGCAGGCAACCCGCACTCCACGGAGGAATGTCATGAGCGATCCGTCCAGCACCACCGAATTCCCTTATCTCCACGGCTTTTCCGAAGTGGAGCAGGCGCGCCTGGTGAAGCAGGCCCAGATCGCCGAATCGACCATCTTCCATGACATCGATTACGCTGGCGCGAGCCGCCTGCTGGAAGTGGGCAGCGGTGTCGGTGCGCAGACCGAAATCCTGCTGCGACGGTTCCCCGCACTGCATGCAACCTGCGTGGATCTGAGTCCGGCGCAGCTGGGCGCCGCGTCCCGACGGCTGTCGGCGATGCCCTGGCTGGAGGGGCGTTATGCGTTGCAACAGGCGGACGCCACCGATCTGCCGTTCGCGCCGCGCAGCTTCGATTGCGCCTTTCTGTGCTGGGTGTTGGAACACGTCCCTTCGCCGGCGCGGGTGCTCAACGAAGTGCGGCGGGTGCTTTCCCCGGGTTCGCCGGTGTACATCACCGAAGTGATGAACGCTTCTTTCCTGCTCGATCCGTATTCGCCCAATGTGTGGCGCTACTGGATGGCGTTCAACGACTTCCAGATCGACAGCGGCGGCGACCCGTTCATCGGCGCCAAGCTCGGCAATCTGTTGCTGGCCGGCGGTTACCGCGACGTCTCCACGCAGATCAAGACTTTCCACTTCGACAATCGCGAACCGGCGCGACGCAAGACCATGATCGCGTTTTGGGAAGAGTTGCTGCTGTCAGCTGCCGACCAACTGCTGGCCGAGGGCAAAGTCACCGACGATGTTGTGGAAGGCGTGCGTCGCGAGATGCACCAAGTACAGAACGACCCCGATGCAGTGTTCTTCTACTCGTTCGTACAGGCGCGCGCGACCGTTTACTGAGCGGCTTTGCCAAGCTTGGCGAAGGAGTTGTCCGGGCATGGTGAAAGTATCGTCGAGTAGCCGAAAACATCGTGTTTCATGATGCGCGATGCGATTCAACGACATCGCGAAACGACAACCATGGCATAGGTAACGGTGCTTTCCGGCACTCGTTCTTCCGACATCTCCGGCGCATAAATGATCTTGCCGGACTAGCCCCGCCGGACCATGGATTCCCCCTTTCCACGGAAGAGCCAAGCTTCAGGAGAACATCATGAAAACCAATCTACTGACACTGACTATGTTGGCCGCGATCGCCGCCCCCGCGGCTGCGCGGGACTCCACCGTAACCCTTGCGCCCATCCCCGCAGCATCCGACGACACGCAGCAGCAGGTCACTGTAAAGCAACTGGCGGACGAAACCGGCCTGACTCCTCGAGGCGTCCGCATGGTGGTCGGTGCACGCAGTGGTTACGCGGAATACCGCGTCAGCTTCGATCGCGCGCAAAAGCAGTTCAGGAATGCGCTGGGCGAGGAACGCTTCAACGATCTGATGGCCGGACGCAGGATCGAGCTCTACCACCAAAAGGCGGCCACGATCGCCAGGGTCGACGCCAAACCTGCGATCAATCGGCCGTAGTGGGAGTTGTTTCAGGATCCGGCATGCGCCAGATCCTGTGCCACAACGCCGTCAGCGCCTCCTTCAATTTGCCGGACGCCACCGGCGCACGGTAGGCGTCCTGCACCTGCCGTGGCGGAATCGCCCGCCACCGGCCGCCTTGGCGCACGGCAACGACGAAGCTGAAGTTGTAGTCCGGTTCCAGTCCCATGCGGAGGTCGCTGAGTACCAGTTCGTTGCCAACGGCCTGCGCCCGCATGAATCCATGGTTGAACCAAGCCAGCTCCTGCACCGCTTCGATGTTCTTGGCTTCGGCCAGCGCCTGCACGTTGGACTTGTAGCCCTTGAAGTCCATCGCGCCATGATCGGCCACCAGCGAGCGGTCACCGATTACATAGCCATCGGGGGTCATCGCCACCACCCGCCACAGCAGGGTATTGAGCGGCATGGGTACGGAAAAGCGCGGGGCATTTTGCAGACCCATCGCGGCGAGGTCGCGATCGGCCTGCTCGTCGATCAGGGACTTGGCCACCAACGACCAACCTAGGTACGCGGTGCTCAACGCCAGGCCGGCGAGCAGCGCGCGCTGCGCCTTCGTTTTTTCGCGTGCGAACCAGGCGATCACACAACCCGCCAACAGCCATACCGTATACATCGGATCGATGATGAACAGGCTGGAGCCCATCACCGGCGGCGTGTGCATCGGCCACAGCAGCTGCGTGCCGTAGACGGTGAAGGCATCCAGCAGCGGATGCGTCACCAATGCCAGCTGGATGGCCCAAAACCACCTGACCGGCGATTCCGCCACGCGCTTGCCGCGAGTCCTGCACAGCCACCAGATCAGACAGCCTAGTATCGGCAGCACGAACAACGAATGGCTGAAGCTGCGGTGCACCGTCATCAGCGATACGGGATCGCTGGTGGACAAGGCGATGAATAGCGAGTCCAGATCCGGCAGGGTGTTCAGCGCTGCACCGGCCAACAGGGCGGCGCGTCGGTGTTTAGCGGGAGCAATGGCGGCGGCGATGGCGCCGCCGAGGAACAGGTGGGTAACGGAATCCATATCCAGATGCTAACAGTCCCTGTGCCTGCTGCCGTAGGAGCGACGTAAGTCGCGATGGATACCCAGGGGCGCCAACGATGACGATCCTCTTTCGCGACTCACGTCGCTCCTACGTGCGGATGTCACGCCGCTTTTGGCAAATCCTGCATCACCAGCCGCAATCGAGCCGGCAATGCCACCAGAATCTCGCCGGTATGCGAAAGCAGGCAGAGGCTGCCATCGGCTTCCTCACTCAAAGCGGTCAGGCTTTCCACCCAGTCGCCGTCGTTGGCGTAGATCAAGCCCTCGCGCTGGATCAGGGCCGCACGATGGATGTGTCCGCAGATGATGCCGTCCAGCCCGCGTCGGCGGGCATCGTCCAATCCCGCCTGCACGAACCGAGTGATGTAGCGTTCGGCTGCGATGCTCTGGCGCTTCAAATATTCGGATAGCGACCAGTAGCGCAGGCCGAAACGCTGGCGCAGCCCATTGACGATCTTGTTTCCGGTCAGGATGCGGTAGTACAGCCAGTCGCCGAAGCGCTCCTGCAGGCCGCCGAAATGGGTGACCGCATCGTAGTCGTCGCCATGGGTGACCAGCAGGCGGCGTCCGTCGGCGGTGACGTGGATGGCACGGCGCCGAACCTGCATGGCGGGCAGCACCAGTCCGCAGAACCGGCGTATGGGCCGGTCGTGATTGCCGGGGATATAAATCAGCTCGGTACCACGCCGGCGCAAGGCGTGCAGGGCCTCGACCACGCGATTGTGCGCGTGATTCCAAGTCGCGCGCTTCTGCGCCATCCACCACAGGTCGACGATGTCCCCCACTAGGTAGAGCTGGCGGCAGTGCAGGGTTTCCAGGAAATCGGCGAACTGCGCCGCATGGCAATGCTTGGAGCCCAGGTGAACATCGGAAACGAACACCGCCCGGCGCATCGACGGAGTCGCAGCCGCCTTCATACGGCTGCCTCCGCTTGGGATGCACCTGCTTTCAGGTAACGGGCGCGTTTCTTCGGGCGTATGCGCTGCAGATCGACCTCGATCAAGCCGTCGATGGAATCGCTGAAAGCCGGGTCCACGCCAAAGGCGAGAAAACGGGCGCCACCCGGTTCGCATAGCTCCGTGTATTGCTTGTAGAGCATAGGAATAGTGGCGCCCAGGCTGTCCAGGTTCGCCTTCAGCACACCGAAAGCGGTCTCGGCGTCGAGTTCGCCGAACGAGGGCGGCACGTCGCGGTATTGGAAGGGATGCCGCGAGATCGCTTTTCCCTCCACTTCACCGTAATAGCGGGCGTAGTAGGCGACGATCTGCTCGCGCGCTGCCAACGGCAACGCCGCGCTTAAGGAAACCGCGCCGAACAGGTAGCGCACGTTGGGATGCCGGCGCAGATAGGAGCCTATGCCCTGCCACAGGTAATCGATGCTGCGGCTTCCCCAATACTCCGGCGCTACGAAGCTGCGACCCAGTTCCATGCCTTCGGCCAGGCGCGGTACGACGTCGTCCGTGTATCGGAACAGCGAGGCGGTGTACAGACCTTTCAAGCCATGCGTCGCCAGCGTCGCGGCTCCACGCGCGATGCGATACGCACCGGCGATCTTCCCGGCGGCCTCGTCCCATAGCACGATGTGTTCGTAATGCGCGTCGTAGGAATCGATGTCCAGGGCATTGCCCGTGCCCTCGCCCACCGCCCGGAAAGTCAGCTCACGCAGGCGGCCGATCTCGCGCAGCAGCGGCGAGCCGGCGGGTAGGCGGCCCACGCAAATGCGTTTGCCGTCGCTGGTCTCCCCCAGGATTTCCAACGCGCGCACGGCGTCGCCCAGCACGCGCGGATCGACGGGTGTTATAAGCGTCCGCTGCGGCGGCGCGTTCTCTTCGCTTTTCTTGCCCAGCGAGTACAGGGTCTGGCGCACCCGTGCCAGTGCGGCCTCCGGTTCGGCCGCGCGATCCATCCGCATCACCGATCCCACTCGCAAGGCGATGCGTCGCCCGCTGCGCTTGAACATCTCGCGCGCCAGCAGCGCCGTTCCCATCGGTTTGGACAAGGCGGAGGCGCCGTAGAACAGGGCCGAGTTGCGCGCCTGTATCCGGACCGGCAGCACCGGCGCGTCGTTGTCCATGGCGAAACGCAGGAAACCCCGGCGCCAGCGCGTGTCAGTGATGCCGCGCGCACCCAGGCGCGACACCTCACCTGCGGGAAACACGATCACGCATTGCTCTTCGCGCAAGGCCTGGTCGATCGCCGCCAGGCTCTGCGCGCTGGGCTTTCCGCCCAGTATCCGCACCGGCAGCAGCAGCTCGCGCAGACCTTCGATCTGGCCGAGCAGATCATTGGCCACGATCTTCACGTCGGTGCGCACGCTGCCCACCAGATGCAGCAGCGCCAGGGCATCCAGCGCGCCCGAGGGGTGATTGGCGACGATCAGCAGCCTGCCCGACGCGGGGATGCGGCGACGCTCGACCTGATCGACGGTGTAGCGCAAGTTGAGGAAATCGAGCCCGGCCTCGATCAGCGCGAAACCGGTCAGGTGCGCATGACTGTCCAGGAATCCGTAGACATGCTCCAGTCGCGACCACTGCGTCAGCCCACGCAGCAACGGCCGCGCGACGGCGGCGCGGCGACCGCGGAACCAGTGCGGATAGCGTTCGGCCAGTTGCCGTTCCAGGGTGTTCATGAGCTTCGTCCCGCAGCCCGCCCTCGGCGGGTTTCGCCGGCAGCCTGCCCGTGGCGGGCGTCAGCCTGGTTGCGGTTTTGCGGCAGCCAGGTGACAGGCGATTGGCTCGGCTACGCCGATTCCTTAACGCCAATCCCCTCCTGAACCGGCACAATGCACTCCCGACCGGGTGCGTGTATCATGCGCACCCATCTTTTCATCTCGATCAAGGGATATAAGCCGAATGTCCAACTTCCTCTTCACCTCCGAATCGGTCTCCGAAGGCCATCCGGACAAGGTCGCCGACCAGATTTCCGATGCCGTGCTCGACGCCATCCTGGCCCAGGACAAGCGCGCGCGCGTCGCCTGCGAAACCATGGTCAAGACCGGTGTGGCCATCGTGGCCGGTGAAATCACCACCAGTGCCTGGATCGACCTGGAAGCGTTGACCCGCAAGGTGATCGTGGATATCGGCTACGACAGCTCCGAAGTCGGCTTCGACGGCGCCACCTGCGGCGTGCTGAACCTGATCGGCAAGCAGTCGCCCGACATCAACCAGGGCGTGGACCGCAAGAAGCCAGAAGAACAGGGCGCTGGCGACCAGGGCCTGATGTTCGGCTACGCCACCAATGAGACCGACAGCTACATGCCGGCGGCGATCCATCTGTCGCACCGTCTCGTCGAGCAGCAAGCCAAGGTCCGCAAGCAGAAGAACTCCAAGCTGCCGTGGCTGCGCCCCGACGCCAAGTCGCAGGTCACTCTGCGCTACGAGAACGGCAAGGCCGTGGCTATCGACGCGGTGGTGCTGTCGACCCAGCACGATCCGGACGTGAAGCAGAAGGATCTAGTGGAAGCCGTGCGCGAGGAGATCTTGAAGCCGGTGCTGCCCGCCAAGTGGCTGCACAAAGGCACCCAGTTCCACATCAACCCGACCGGCAAGTTCGTGATCGGCGGCCCCGTCGGCGACTGCGGTCTGACCGGCCGCAAGATCATCGTCGACACCTACGGCGGCTGGGCCCGTCATGGTGGCGGCGCGTTCTCCGGCAAGGACCCGTCGAAGGTGGACCGTTCCGCCGCCTATGCCGCACGCTATGTCGCCAAGAACGTGGTCGCGGCCGGCTTAGCCGACCGTTGCGAAGTGCAGGTCAGCTACGCCATCGGCGTGGCCCATCCGACTTCCATCTCGGTCACCACCTTCGGCACCGGCAAGATCTCCGACGAAAAGATCGAAAAATTGATCCGCAAGTATTTCGATCTGCGCCCATACGGCATCCTGCAGATGCTGGACCTGATCCATCCGATGTATCAGCAGACCGCCGCCTACGGCCACTTCGGCCGCAAGCCGAAGGAATTCACCTACACCGACGGCGCCGGCAAGAAACACACCGCCACTTCGTTCTCGTGGGAGAAGACCGACAAGGCCGAAGAGCTGCGCAAGGCGGCCGGCCTGAAGTAAGCCGCTGCTTCTCCTTGCGGGGAGAAGGCATCAAGGACGGGCCGCTTAGCGGCCCGTTCTGTTTTTCCGAAACTCGTACTGTGAATGCCGATTGGATCGCCTGCCGTGAATAGCTCTGCCGAAAAGAACAGCGAAACCGCCGCCGAATCCACGTTGGAGCTGCTGGAATCGATCGCCGCCGACCGCACCGTACTGGACACTTGGCCGGAGACGGAACGCGTACGTCTGCACAAGGCCATCGCCTCGATCTACCACCCCGAGCCGAAGCTGCGCAGGAAGAAGACCAAGGAGCTGGAACGCGAGCGCCATGCCGAGAAGCTGCGCCGCGCGGACGCGCTGCTGGACCAGACCGGCATCCGCGCCCTGCGCCGCGCGCCGGTGTTCACCACGCCCAACTATTTCCCGCCGGCGGGCTTCGTCGCACAGGACAGCGTGGAGACGGCGCGCGAACCGCTCGAATCTCAAGAGTTGCGGCATTGCTATGTCTGCAAGAAAAAGTACACGCGGGTGCACCACTTCTACGACCAGATGTGCCCCGAATGCGCGGAGTTCAATTTCGCCAAGCGCACCGAACTGGCCGACCTGACCGGGCGCGTCGCACTGCTGACCGGCGGACGGGTGAAGATCGGCTATCAGGCCGGGCTCAAGCTGCTGCGCGCCGGCGCGCATCTGATCGTAACCACGAGATTCGCGCGCGACTCCGCGGCGCGGTATTCGCAGGAGCCGGATTTCGAACAGTGGGGCCATCGGCTGGAAGTGTTCGGCCTGGACCTACGCCATACGCCTAGTGTGGAAGCGTTCTGTCGTGAACTGTCGGCGAAATACTCGCGCCTGGACTTCATCATCAACAACGCCTGCCAGACCGTGCGCCGGCCGCCTGAGTTCTATGCGCACATGATGGAGGCCGAAACCGCCGCTCCGCGCGATACGCCGGAACACGTGCGCAAGCTGCTGGGCAGCTACGAAGGGCTGCGCAGCCATGATTTGTTGCCGCAGGCTTCGGCGCTGCAGGTTGCGATCAAGCAGAGTTTGCCCGAAGTGGCCGGGCTCACGCATGCAGCGGAACTGTCGCAGGTGCCGCTGTTGGCCGAGGAGTTGCTGGGCCAGAAACACCTGTTCCCCGAAGGCCGGCTGGACCAGGACCTGCAGCAGGTGGATCTGCGCGGCCGCAATTCATGGCGTCTGCAAATGGCCGAGGTGCCGTCGGTCGAGCTGCTGGAGGTGCAACTAGTCAACGCCATCGCACCCTTCCTCATCAACGCACGTCTCAAGCCGCTGATGCTGCGCACAGAGAACCGCGACAAGCACATCGTCAACGTGTCGGCGGTCGAAGGCCAGTTCTACCGCAACTTCAAGACCACGCGCCATCCGCACACCAATATGGCCAAGGCGGCGCTGAACATGATGACGCGCACCGCGGCCGCCGATTACCACGGCGACGGCATCCACATGAATAGCGTCGACACCGGCTGGGTGACCGACGAAGATCCGGTGGAGCTGGCCGCCCGCAAGACCGTGGAGGAGCGCTTCCATCCGCCGCTGGACATCGTCGACGGCGCGGCCCGCATCGTCGACCCGATCATCCACGGCATCAACACCGGCGAGCATGTGTGGGGGCAGTTCCTGAAGGATTACCGACCCACCGACTGGTAAGCAAACCGTTGTAGAGCCGAGCTTGCTCGGCTGCCGCCGATCGAGCGCGAAAAACTGCTCTTCTCCTCTCCCCTCGTGGCGCCCGAAGGGTGTGCAAGGCTGAGAGGACGCCCGGAGGGCAGGAGAAGGGAGCGCGAGCGCAGCGATGCGTGCTTTTCGCTTTTCTTCACTCGACATGATCTTTCAATTCATTGCCAAGTGCTCCGGTTCACCCTCTCCCGGCCTTCGGCCACCCTCTCCCATCAAGGGAGAGGGAGCAAATCGCTAGCCGCCTGCCCATCGGCTACTATCCCCCGATGGGGAAAGAAGACAACCGCAGGCCGATAGCCGCGCGAGCCAGTGGCTGGGCGCGCGCGCTTAGCGCGTCTCTGGCACGCTCGTCCATCACTCCGAACCAGATCTCGATGATCAGCATTTTCTTCGCCACCGTCGGCGCGATGATGCTGACCTGGGGGATTTCGCCATGGGGTCTGTTGCTTGCAGCGGTTTGCGTGCAACTGCGCCTGCTGTGCAACCTGCTGGACGGCATGGTCGCGGTGGAAGGCGGCAAGCAGACGCCGACGGGCGCGCTCTACAACGAGTTTCCCGATCGCATCGCCGACTCCCTGCTGATTGTGGCGCTGGGTTACGCGGCGTTGCACGCGTGGCTCGGCTGGCTGGGTGCGCTACTGGCCGCGCTTACCGCCTACGTCCGCGTATTCGGCGGCAGCTCGGGCCTGACGCAGGATTTCCGCGGGCCCATGGCCAAGCCGCACCGCATGGCGGTACTGACCGTGGCCTGCCTGGTCGGTGCAGCGGAATGGCGCTGGAATGGAACGCGCCATTGCTTGCTGCTGGCAGCGACCCTCATCGCCGCTGGATCGGCGCTGACCTGTTACACCCGCATCCGCGCGATCGCCCGCCAGCTGAATCAGAAGGGCTAACACGGTGTTCTCCCGCCTGCTGGTCTTCTTCGTGCAGGTATTCCTCGGCGCGTATCCGCGCTGGGCCGGCTCCAAACCCACGCGCAAGCAGCGCATCTACTTCGCCAACCATTCCAGCCACGTGGATACGGTGGCCTTGTGGTCGGCGTTGCCCCCGCGCCTGCGCAAACGCACACGTCCGGTCGCGGCGCGCGACTACTGGGGTAGCGGCCTCCGCAACTTCGTCGCCCGCAACGGCTTCAACGCGGTGCTGATCGAACGCAACCGCAACCAGTGCGAAGGCGATCCGCTGCAACCGCTGTACGACGCGTTGATTGCCGGAGAATCCCTGATCCTGTTCCCCGAAGGTACCCGCAACAGCGAAATGCAGTTGCTCCCATTCAAGTCGGGCCTGTTCCATCTGGCCACGCGCTTTCCCGACGTTGAATTGATTCCGGTCTACCTGGATAACGCCCGCCGTAACATGCCCAAGGGCAGCCTGTTGCCGGTGCCGCTGATCTGCACCGTGCGTTTCGGCCCGGCGATGCGGCTTGAGCCGGATGAAAACAAAGTGGATTTCCTGCAGCGCGCGCGCGATGCGGTGATGGCATTGGCATGAATACGAATTTCTCGTCCGGAAGCCTGTCGCTGGACGACTTCCTGCATACCGCCCTTGCTCGCGCCCCGCAGAAATTCTGGTGGGTGATCGCCGGGGTCATCGGCGTGCTGCTGCTGGCCAGCCTGATCGGCTGGATACTGGCCAAACGCAAGCCGGGACCGGTAGTCGACAACCTCAATGCACGCGTGCGCGCGTGGTGGGTCATGGTCGGCGTGCTGGCGGTCTGTTTCCTCTTAGGCAAGATCGCGACGTTGGTGCTGTATGCGTTGCTTTCGTTCTTCGCGCTGCGAGAGTTCCTGACCCTCACGCCGACGCGGCGCGGCGACCACTGGTCGCTGTGTCTTTGCTTTTATGTCGCCATCCCGCTGCAGTACTGGCTGATCGGCATCGATTGGTACGGGCTGTTCGTGATGTGCATCCCGGTGTTCGGATTCCTGTTGCTGCCCGCGCTCTCCGCGCTATCCGGCGACACCGAGAACTTCTTGGAACGCAACACCAAGGTCCAATGGGGCCTGATGCTGACCGTGTACTGCCTGAGCCATGCGCCAGCGCTGATGCTGCTGCGCATTCCCGGGTACGAGGGCCAGAACCTGTTGCTGCTGTTCTACTTGCTGCTGGTGGTGCAGCTGAGCGACGTGCTGCAGTATGTGTTCGGCAAGCTGTTCGGCAAGCATCTGCTGGCGCCGCTGGTAAGCCCTTCCAAGACGGTGGAAGGTCTGGTGGGGGGCGGTCTGTCGGCTGCGGGCGTGGGTGCGGCGCTGTGGTGGATTACTCCCTTCACCCCGCTGCAATCGGCCTTGCTGTCGCTGCTGATCGTGCTCTGCGGCTTCCTGGGCGGACTGGCGCTGTCAGCGGTCAAGCGCAGCCTGGGGGCGAAGGACTGGGGCGAGATGATCGAGGGACACGGCGGCATCCTGGATAGGCTGGACTCGGTGGTGTACGCCGCTCCGGTGTTCTTCCACGTAGTGCGCTACCTGTACCAGTAGCTTCGTAGCCCGGGTAGAGCCGCAGGCGAAACCCGGGGCTTTTTCTCGCAAATCGCGAAGTTGCCGGGTTTCGCTGCGCTCTACCCGGGCTACGCCGTGCATCGCCGGGTACAATGGCGCATGTCTCTCATGCAATTGCAGCGCGTCGATTTCAGCATCGGCGGACCGCTCCTCCTCGAACACGTCGATCTCACCCTGGAACCCAACGAGCGCGTCTGCATCGTGGGGCGCAACGGCGCGGGCAAATCCACCCTGATGCGGCTGCTGGCCGGCGAACTGACCCCGGACGACGGCGAAGTACGTCTGCAGAACGGCGTGGTGGTCGCGCGGATGGCCCAGGAAGTGCCGCAGGACACCGCCGGCACGGTGTTCGATGTGGTCGCCGAAGGCCTGGGCGATCTGGGCCACCTGCTGGCGCTCTATCACCACGCACTGCACGACGGCGACATGGAAGCGATGGGCGACGCCCAGGAAAAGATCGAGGCCCAGCACGGTTGGGATCTGGATCTGCGTGTGCAGCAGGTGCTGACCAAGTTGGAACTGCCGGAGGATGCCGACTTCTCTGCGCTTTCCGGTGGCATGAAGCGCCGCGTGCTGTTGGCCCAGGCACTGGTGCGCAAGCCCGATATCCTGCTGCTGGACGAGCCGACCAACCACCTGGACATCGATGCGATCGCCTGGCTGGAAGGCTTCCTCAAGCAGTTCGAAGGCAGCATCGTCTTCGTCACCCATGACCGCAGCTTCCTGCGCGCGTTGGCTACGCGGATCGTGGAAATCGACCGCGGCCAGGTGACCAGCTGGCCGGGCGACTATGAAAACTACCTGCGCCGCCGCGAAGAGCGTCTGCACGCCGAAGCGCAGGAGAACGCACGCTTCGACAAACTGCTGGCGCAGGAAGAGATATGGATACGCCAAGGCATCAAGGCCCGCCGCACCCGTAACGAAGGCCGCGTCACCGCTCTGAAAGCGCTGCGTCGCGAGCGCTCGCAGCGGCGCGAGTTGGGCGGCAACGTCAACATGGCCGTGTCGGCCGCGCAGAAATCCGGCAAGAAAGTCATCGAGATCGAAGGCATCACCCAGGCCTACGACGGCCGCGTGCTGCTGGATAACGTGTCGACGACGATCCTGCGCGGCGACCGGGTCGGCATCATCGGGCCCAACGGCGCCGGTAAGTCCACGCTGCTCAAGGTCCTGCTTGGCGAGCTGCAGCCGCAAGCCGGCGAAGTCACGCTTGGCACCGGGCTGCAGGTCGCCTACTTCGACCAGCACCGCAGCCAGCTCAACGATAGCCTCAACGCGTTGGAGAACGTGGCCGAGGGTCGCGATTTCATCGAAATCAACGGCACCCGCAAACATATCATCGGCTACCTGCAGGATTTCCTGTTCTCGCCCGAACGCGCGCGCGCGCCGATCACCCGCCTGTCCGGCGGCGAGCGCAACCGTCTGCTGCTGGCTAAGCTGTTCGCGCAACCCTCTAACCTGCTGGTGATGGACGAACCCACCAACGACCTGGACGTGGAAACGCTGGAACTATTGGAAGAACTGCTGGGCGAGTACAAGGGCACCCTGCTGCTGGTGAGTCACGACCGCGAGTTCATCGACAACGTAGTCACCAGCACGCTGGTGCTGGAAGGCCAGGGCCGTCTCGCCGATTACGTGGGCGGCTACACCGACTGGGTGCGCCAGCGTCCGAATGCGTTGTTCAACGCGGAATCCGCGGTGCCCGCGAAAGCATCGCCCAGTCCAGTGCAGACCGCGGCGGCGAGCGAGCCCAAGCGCAAGCTCAGCTACAAGGATGCACGCGAGCTGGAGTTGCTGCCCGCCCGGATCGAACAGCTGGAAGCCGACATCGCCGCGCGCGCTGCTTCGATGAACGATCCCAAGTTCTACCAGCAGGATAGCGCAGCGATCCTGGCCTTCAATGAAGCGTCGGCGAAGCTGCAAGCCGAGCTAGAACACGCCTATCAGCGCTGGAACGAACTCGACGCCTGAGCACGCGCTGGTGTAGGAGCGACGCAAGTCGCGAACGTTTGATACCAAAACGGCGCAGGTTCGCGACTTACGTCGCTCCTACGAGCATCGAAACACACGATGCGCTTCCGCTTTTGTCTTTGATCCTGCACTAAAACCCCGTGAGACGCGGCAAGCGGGTCGGGATAAACCCCGAAGGGGCGGCGCACAGGGATGTGCGCCGTTTCCGGAGGCGCAGGAGGCGCCTTACGGAAATTCCCGGCACGCTTGCGGACCCGGCGGCTTCATCGCCGGGCGCGACGTTAGGGTGTGTTTCTTTGGTTACTTTCTTTGCACAAGCAAAGAAAGTGACTCGCGCATAGCGCGAAACGCTCTGCTTTGATCAACCTAAAAGCAAAGTCGCTGGGTCCCCGCCTTCGCGGGAATGACGAGCTAAAGGCAGAGCAAGATCAAGATGGATGACCAGCCATTCGGCTGTTGAGAAGCACTTCCAGCTTACGCTGGGATGACATCATCATTGTTCGCGAGAGGTGCTGGGTCCTCGCCTTCGCCGACATGACGGACCAACAACTAGCCGGTGTTCTGCACGCCCTGCGACACACCGTTCACGCTAGCCACCAGCACACGCAGCAACGCATCGTCCTCGCGCCCACTATCGCGCCAGCGCTTCAGCAGATCGACCTGCAACACACTGATCGGATCCACATAGGGATTGCGCAATCGGATCGACAACGCCAGCCGCTGATCGTTCTGCAGCAGCCACTCGTTGTCGTTGAGCCGCAGCACCCACTTCTTGGTCAGAGCGAGCTCGCGTTCGATCAGCGGGAAGAACTCCTCGTGCAACGGCCCCGCCATGCGCGAGAACATCGCCGCGATGCTCAGATCGCCCTTGGCCAGCACCATGGAAATGTCGTCCAGGAAGGTCTTGAAGAACGGCCAGTCGCGCGCCATTTCCCGCAGCGTCTCCTCGCCGCCCGCCTTGATCACCGCCTGCAGACCGCTACCCACCCCGTACCAACCCGGAATGACCGCACGCGACTGGCTCCAGGCGAACACCCAGGGAATCGCCCGCAGATTGGTCAGCGCCGCGTCTTCGCCTAAGCGCCGAGACGGCCGCGACCCCAGCGTCATGCGTTCGATCACATCGATCGGCGTGGCCTGGCGGAAATAGTCCATGAACTTCGGCGCACCCACGAAACCGCGATACGCCCACGTGCTTTCCTTGGCCACACTATCCATGACGTCCCGCCACTTCGCTTCCCGCGGCTCCAGCGGACGCGGGCGTAGGCTGGAAACGAGTACCGCGCCGGTCGCTTGTTCCAGCGAACGCAAAGCGAGCGCGCGGATGCCGTACTTGCGATGGATCACTTCGCCTTGTTCGGTCACGCGCAAACGGCCGTCCACGCTTCCACGCGGCGACGCGTCCACGGCGCGCGTGGTCTTGCCACCGCCGCGGCTGATGGAACCGCCACGACCGTGGAAGAAGGTCAGCTTGATGCCTAACTCTTTAGCCGCCTGCAGCAGTTCGACCTGCCCACGCTGCAGCCCCCAGCGCGAAGCGGCGATGCCGCCGTCCTTGCCGCTGTCGGAATAGCCCAGCATCACCATCTGCACGTTGTCGCGCGCTGACAGATGAGCGCGGTAGACCGGATCGGCCAGCAAATCCCGCAAAGTGTCCGGGCCATGCTCCAGGTCGTCCACGGTCTCGAACAGCGGCGCGATATCCAACGGCACATTGTCTTGCCCATCAACGAGCCCGCCGCGCCTGGCCAGCGCAAGCACGGTTAGCACGTCGGCGCGGTTGTGCGCCATGCTGATGATGTAGGCGCCCAAAGCATCGGTGCCGTGCAGCTGCCGCGCTTCGGCAAGCGCGGCGAACACTGCATCCATGCGCAGGCCGATCTCATCGTCGTTGTGAGGCAGAACGGTTTCGCCGCTGGCATAAGGCCCGAGCAACGTTCCTCTTTCCACTGCATCGCGCGATTCCCACTGCTCGTCTTTCAATGCGGCCGCGACCGCGCGCGCGTGCACACTGGATTCCTGGCGCACGTCCAGGCGCGCCAGATGAAAACCGAAACTGCGCACCCGCCAGGCCAGCCGGCGCACCGCGAACCAGCCCGCATGCACGCCGCGGTTCTGTTCCAGGCTGTGCAGGATCAGATCGACATCGTCGGCGAATTCGCGTGGCGTGGCATAGCTCTCGGGCGCGTCGTCCAAGGTCGCCTGCAGGCGCGCGCGCATCAGGTCGTTGAGCAGACGGTAAGGCTGGTCGGCGTGGCGCGGCTTGGAGCGCGCGGCGGCTTGCGGCAGCAGCGCTCGGTAACGCTCTACCTGCGCTTCGATTTGCGGCGATACGCCGACCATGTCCTTGGACTGGCTCAAAAGCGTGGTCAGCTGACGCAGTTCCTTCAGATACAGCTGCAGCACGGAACGGCGCTGCGCGCGCAGGGTCGCGGCGATGGTGTCCCCGTCGACATTGGGATTGCCGTCCATGTCGCCGCCCACCCAGGTGCCGAAGCGCAGCAGTCGCGGTACGTCGATGGCCTTGCCGAAGGTCTCGACGAGCGAAGTCTCCAGGGTTTCGTACAGCACCGGCATGACCCGATACAGAACATTGGTGACGTAGAAGCCGACATGTTCGCGTTCGTCTTCCACGCCCGGGCGCACCGGCGAGGAATCGGCGGTCTGCCACGATGAAGTTAGCGCCATGCGGAAGCGTGCGATATCGGTGGCGCGCTCGCCGGGCGTGCGTTGGCCGTCCAGGTCGTTGACCAGGCTGGCGACCATCAGTTGTTCCTTCTCCAGCAGCGCGCGGCGCACGGCTTCGGTCGGATGCGCGGTGAACACCGGCTCGATGTCGATACGCGGCAGCCACTCGGCCAGTTCCTCCAGAGTCACGCCCTGCGCTTTCAGCTTGATTAGGGCGTCGTGCAAACCGTCGGGTTGCGGCGCGCTACCGCTGCGCTGGTAGTCGCGGCGGCGGCGGATGCGATGCACGCGCTCGGCGATGTTGACCACCTGGAAATAGGCGCTGAAGGCGCGAATCAGCGATTCGGCATGGTGCGGTTCCAGTCCGGCCAGCAATCCGGCCAGCGAGGCCGGGGGCTCGTCGCCCTGGCGCCGAGCGATGGCGGTGGTGCGGACCTTCTCCACTTCCTGCAGGAATTCCGGAGAAACCTGTTCGGCCAGCATGTCGCCTACCAGCGCGCCCAGGCGTCGCACATCTTCGCGCAACGGCTGATCGGGGGCGGCGAACTCGAGGCTGCGTGGGTCGTTCATCAGCAAGTGCGTCTCGCAAAGCAGGTGGGAGGCCGAAGCCTAACCGAAGCCGCGGGCATTTTGTGCAATGCGGCATCGGGGACAGCGGCTTGTTCCAGGACAGCAGAATGGGCCTTGTGCACCTCCTGTGGGTCACCCGAATGTCCTTATGGGAACCCGCCGTTCGGTGCCGGTGTCCGCCGGGCTAACCTGACCAGGCCAGCCACCTTGGCTCATGGCCGGACCCAGCCGTTTTGCCCGTATATCCTTTCATCGCGAATAAGAGATATAATGTCGCGCCTTCGCCGAGGGGCGCTGCGACCGAGACCAATGTGGAGTCCGGCCAGGCTCGGTGAACAGTTCCTGCAACGGCGCCCGGATAATCTGCGATCCAAGATCGCATAGACCGGAGCAATGCCATGAACGCAGTACGCAAATTCTCGACCGACGGCGACTACAAGGTTGCCGATATTTCGCTGGCCGATTGGGGCCGCAAGGAACTGGACATCGCCGAGCACGAGATGCCGGGCCTGATGTCCATCCGCAGGAAGTACGCCACCGCCAAGCCACTCAACGGCGTGCGCGTGACCGGCTCGCTGCACATGACCATCCAGACCGCCGTGCTGATCGAGACGCTGAAGGACATCGGCGCCGACGTGCGCTGGGCCTCGTGCAATATCTTCTCGACCCAGGACCACGCCGCCGCTGCGATCGCCGTCACCGGCACGCCGGTGTTCGCCTGGAAGGGCGAGTCGCTGGAAGAGTATTGGGACTGCACGCTGGACGCGCTGACCTTCCCGGATGGCAAGGGTCCGGAGCTGGTCGTCGACGACGGCGGCGACGTCACTCTGCTGATCCACAAGGGCTATGAACTTGAGAACGGCTCGAAGTGGGTCGACGAACCCGCGTCCTCGCACGAAGAAGGCGTGATCAAGAACCTGCTCAAGCGTGTGGCCAAAGAACGTCCCGGCTTCTGGCACACCGTGGTCAAGGACTGGAAGGGCGTATCCGAGGAAACCACCACAGGCGTGCACCGCCTGTACCAGATGGTCGAAGCCAAGTCGCTGCTGGTGCCGGCCATCAACGTCAACGACTCGGTCACCAAGTCGAAGTTCGACAACCTCTACGGCTGCCGTGAGTCGCTGGCCGATGGCCTGAAGCGCGCCATGGATGTGATGCTGGCCGGCAAGGTCGCCGTGGTCTGCGGTTACGGCGACGTCGGCAAGGGTTCGGCCCACTCGCTGCGTGCCTACGGCGCGCGCGTGGTGGTCACCGAGATCGATCCGATCAACGCCCTGCAGGCGTCGATGGAAGGCTTCGAAGTCAATACCGTGGAAAGCACGCTGGGTCGCGGCGACATCTACGTCACCACCACCGGCAACAAGGACGTGCTGACCATCGAGCACCTGAGCCACATGAAGGACCAGGCCATCGTCTGCAACATCGGCCACTTCGACAACGAGATCCAGGTCGATGCGCTGAACGAGTTCCCGGGCGTGGTGAAGCTCAACATCAAGCCGCAGGTGGACAAGTACACCTTCCCCGACAGCCGCGCGATCTTCCTGCTGGCAGAAGGCCGCCTGGTCAACCTGGGTTGCGCCACCGGCCATCCGAGCTTCGTCATGTCCAACTCGTTCTCCAACCAGACTCTGGCCCAGATCGACCTGTGGGCGAACAAGGACAAGTACGAACCGACGGTCTACATCCTGCCCAAGAAGCTGGACGAGGAAGTCGCGCGCCTGCACCTGGAAAAGATCGGCGTGAAGCTGACCACGCTGACCACCGAACAGGCCGCGTACCTCGGCGTGGACGTGGACGGTCCGTACAAGCCGGAGCATTACCGCTACTGATCGAAAGCGCGGCGTTCTTCGGTTCGCCGCGATTTTTCGGCCGTCATTCCCGCGAAGGCGGGAATGACGATCCGTTTATACGAACGCGGATACGTCAATGCGCACACCCGTTTCCTTTGAGTTCTACCCGCCCAAGACCGATGAGCAGCGCGCGCAGCTGGACCGCACCGCGGAGAAGCTGAAAGCGCACTCGCCGGAATATGTGTCGTGCACCTTCGGTGCTGGCGGCTCCACTCTGAGCTACACGTCGGAAACCGTCCGTCACCTCAACCAGACCCACGGCTTCGACGCAGCGCCTCATCTTTCCTGCGTCGGCGGCAGCCGCGAGGAAATCCGCGAGCTGCTGCGCCTCTACCGCGCTCTGGGCTGCAAGCGCATCGTGGCGTTGCGCGGCGACCTTCCCTCCGGCATGGGTCATCCAGGCGATCTGCGCTATGCCTCGGAACTGATCCAGTTCATCCGCGCCGAGCATGGCGATGCCTTCCATATCGAAGTGGGCGCCTATCCGGAAACGCATCCGCAGTCCGACGACGCATTGACCGACCTGAAACATTTCAAGGCCAAGGTCGACGCCGGCGCCGATGGCGCCATCACCCAGTATTTCTACAACGCCGACGCGTATTTCCACTTCGTCGACGCCGTGCGTAAATTGGGCGTGGAGATTCCGATCATCCCCGGCATCATGCCCATCTCCAACTACACCCAGCTAAAGCGCTTCTCCGAAGCCTGCGGAGCCGAGATCCCGCGTTGGATCGGCAAGCGCATGCAGGCCTTTGGCGACGACGCCGAAGCGATTCGCGAATTCGGCGCCGACGTCGTGGCCGGCCTCTGCCAGCGCTTGGTGGAAGGCGGCGCGCCAGGACTGCACTTCTATACGTTGAATCTCTCCAAGCCAACAATGAATGTGATCGCGCGGCTGCAATAACTCGCGGCTGTAATGGCCAGCCGCAGTAGCGACTCGCTTTTTGTAATGAATATTCTAGAAATGCACCCGCCAGTGTAGGTTCGTAAGGGTTCAGACAAGACGCATTTCAACACATGATGTAGACAAGCATGCGAACAGCATATTGCTAACTTCATGCACGCGCCGTTGTCATGAACGCCGTCTCCATTTCCACCGCGGTTGTCGCCATTGCAGCACTGATGTCTCCTGGATCCGTGCCTGCCGGCACCAGCAGCGGTCTGCAACGTTGCGAAAGCGCCGACGGCGAAGTTGTTTATACCGATCGATCTTGCGCGACGCTGGGTGCACGACCGCTGCCTTTGCCGGGCGAACTCCTGACCCGCATAGCGCGCGAAGAAGCCGCCTATTCACGTGACATCGATTTCGGCGACGCGCCTGTCTTCGCGAACGTCGGCAGGCGTTCGCCGACTTCGGGGTGCGCACGCAACAAGCGGCAGCTTGCGATGGATATCCAAGGTTCGCTGGCATTGCACAACGTCAACCGTCTGGCCGAGAGCTACCACTGGGTCGGGAAGTCCCATCGGGAGGCCCAGCAACATATGCTGCGGCTAGAGAAAATGGCGACGCAGCGATTGCAGGACGTACGGTTGTTCTATGCGCAGATCGGCAGCGGCGCCATGCAGTTTGCAGACGCAGGCACGACCGGCGCCAACGGCGGCATCGTGCAATTGACCTTGGGCAACGGCGCCAGACAACAGGTCGTGGACCTGGAGGTAATGCGGTACTCGGGTTGCTACTTCGTGCGGCTTTGAGCATCTCGCTCGATTCTGTACAGAAGATCCCATTCAGACCGCCCCGCGTGCGTCTGTGGCTTCCCATCGCTGCGGATCGCGGGTTAGGCTGACCGGCGATGCGTACTCTCCTCTTCCTGTTTGTATCTCTGCTTTCCATCAGCCTGTTGGCGGTGCCGGGGATGGCCCATGCGCAGGAGGTCCAGCGCTGCACCACCATGAGCGGCGAAACGGTCTACTCCGACAAACGCTGCGAAGACATCGGTGCCATGGATCGCCTGCCGCAGATAACGCCCGGTAGCTCAACCAGGTCGGGAGGCCTCTACCGCGCCGGCTGTTCGCGGACGCTGAGCGACCTGGTCTACCAGATCACCGCGGCCGTCGAGAACAAAGACGTCAATCGCCTGGCCAGCGTCTATCAGTGGACGGACATTTCCAATGCGGCGGCCAATAGCATCCTCGACAAGCTGCAGGCGGTCGTCGACCGACCGTTGGTGGACATCGTGCCGGTACGGCCCGCACCACCGCCTATCGTCGATCAGAATGGGGTCGTGATCGACGACAACAGCGATGGCTACTACCCGCAGACGACGGCGCGGCAGCGCCCGATCGGATTGCGCCTGGAACAGACCCTGAAGAACGGCAGCACCCCCTCGCGCACGGTGTTCGGTCTGCGCCGCAGCTACAACTGTTTCTGGATCAGCCTCTGAGCCGTTGCGGGTCTGATTGCTGGCACAATGCCCTTGCAATCAGGAGCCCCGTATGAAATTCCCCGACAAAATCTGGCACAACGGCGTCATCAAGCCCTGGGCGGAAGCCACCACGCACGTGATGGCGCATGCCATCCACTATGGTTCTTCGGTGTTCGAAGGCATCCGCGCCTATGAGACGCCGAAAGGCACGGCGGTGTTCCGCCTCAACGACCACAACAAGCGTCTGTTCCAGTCGGCCAAGATCTACGACATCGAGATTCCTTACACGCTGGAAGAGATCAATGCGGCGTGCAAGGAAATCATCCGTGTCAACGGTCTGAGCAAGGCCTACCTGCGTCCCATCGTGTTCCGCGGCTACGGCGGCGTAGGCATCGCGGCGGACACGCCGATCGACATGGCCATCGCGGCGATGGAGTTCGGGCGTTATCTTGGCGAAGACGGCATGGAGAAAGGCATCGACGCCTGCGTGTCCAGCTGGCAGCGGTTCGCGCCGAACACCCTGCCGGCAGGCGCGAAGGCCGGCGGCAATTATCTGTCTGGCCAATTGGTCACGCGCGAGGCGCGCCGCCACGGCTATGGCGAAGGCATCGCGCTGGCTTCCACTGGCTTGCTCAGCGAGGGCGCTGGCGAGAACCTGTTCCTGGTGTTCGAAGGCGCCTTGCACACCACGCCGGCCAGCGCTTCGTTGCTCGCGGGTATCACCCGCAATTCGATCATTCGCCTGGCACGCGACAATGGCATCGAAGTGATCGAGCGCGATCTGCCGCGCGAATACCTGTACCTATGCGATGAGTTGCTGATGTGCGGCACCGCCGCCGAGATCACGCCGCTGCGCTCGGTCGATGGCAAGCCAGTCGGCGACGGCAAACCCGGCCCGGTCACCAAGAAGATCCAGGATTTGTTCTTTGGCCTGTTCGAAGGCCGTACGGAAGACAAACACGGCTGGCTGGATTACCTCTGAGCCAGCGCTTGTAGAGCCGAGCTTGCTCGGCTGCTTTTGACTTCCTGCGAAGAGCAGCCGAGCAAGCTCGGCTCTACGGCAGCGGGCCTCAGTCGGCCGTGAATTTCAACGTGGCAGTCACGCCACGCGTTTCGCCGGGCCGCACGCCCACCTGCCAGCCATAGAGTTCGCATAGCCGGCTGACGATCGACAGACCGATGCCGCCGCCCTGCGAATGTCCGGCGTGCGTGCCGCGATAACCGCGCTCGAACAGGCGCGCGGCATCTTCCGGACTGAGACCCGGACCCGAATCGATGACCTCCACACTGTCGGCCATCAAGCGCACGACCACGTCGCCTTCCAGCGTGTACTTCACCGCATTGCCGATCAGGTTACCCAGCGCCACCGAAACCGCAGCCTCGGGCGCATCCACGGTCAACCCGCTTTCGCCTTCCATGCGCAGCGTCAACGGTTTGCTTCCCAGCTGCGCGCGATGCGCATCCAGCAATTGCTCGGCGACCCGCGCCACCAGCGTATTGCCTTGCCCGCGCTCATTGCGCGACAGCAACAGCAATGATCCGATCAAATCGGTACACTGCTGTTCCGCGCGCTGGATACGGAACAGCCGCTGCTCCACTTTCTCATCCAATCCGGGCCGGGCCAGCAACAATTCCGTCGCGCCGCGTATCACAGCCAGCGGCGTGCGCAATTCGTGGCTGACGTCCGCATTGAATTCGCGGTCGCGCTGCACTACGTCGGTGAGTCGAGCGGAATAATCGTCGAGCGCCTTGGCCAGTTCGCCGACCTCATCCTCCGGGAAGTGCGTGGCGAGGGGCTTGGGATTGCTGCTACCTCGGTAAGAACGAAGCCGCGCAGCCAGTTCCGATACCGGGCTCATCACGCGGGATGCCGCCCACCAGCCGACTACCAGCGACAACGCGCTGAAGAGGAGTACGGATAAGTAGATGGCACGCATGAACTGGCGCTGGCCAGAGGCTGTCCCGGAAATGTCATAGGCCAGGAAGAACCATGCCTCTGGCGTCTTACGTACGGCCAATTTATAGATCAGGGGGTCGCCGCTTTCGTCGAAATCCGAAATATTGTGGTTTCCGTTCGGTAGCCTGGCCCATTCCGGGCGCTCTTCGCGGATGCGATCGAATTTGTCCGGCGTGAATACGAACGCCCTGATCTGCTGTACCGGCAGATCAGGGTTCTTCGCGGGGTTGGCGTAGAAGCGTCTGGCGTACTCGTCGATGTTGCGATTCATCACGTCTTCGACGAGCTGGTTCTCCACCCGTTGACGGGTGTAATCGGTCAGATAGGCGAAGAGCGCCGTCAGCCCGGTGCCGAGCAGGAAGAACGACAGGATGATTCGGGTTCGGAGTCTTCGCCGAAAACGCAACTGTCGTCGCTTACGAGGACCCTCCGATTCAGGCATCCGGCGCCGCGATCCTATAACCGATACCGTGGCGGGTCTGGATAAACGGCGTATCGAACGGTTTGTCGACCACTGCGCGCAGGCCGTGGATATGCACGCGCAGCGAATCCGAATCGGGCAGCTCTTCTCCCCACACGCGCGTTTCCAGTTCCTGGCGCGTAACCACTGCGGGCGAGGCTTCCATCAACGCCTGCAGGATCTTCAGTGCGGTCGGGTTGAGCTGCAGCAGCTTGCCTTGGCGGCGCACTTCCAGGGTGTCGAGGTTGTACTCCAGCTCGCCCACTTCCAGCACGCGGGTCTGCACGCCCTTGCCGCGACGCGACAGCGCATTGAGACGGACTTCGACTTCCTGCAACGCGAACGGCTTGATCAGATAGTCGTCGGCGCCGGAATCGAAACCGGCCAATTTGTTATCCAGCGTGTCGCGCGCGGTGAGCATCAGTATCGGCGTCTGCTTGCGCGCCTCGTTGCGAAGCTTGCGGCAGACTTCCAAACCGTCCATGCCGGGGAGATTGAGATCCAGCACGATCGCATCGAAGTCGTGCACTACCGCCAGGTGCAGGCCGGTAACGCCGTCCGCAGCGAAATCCACCGTGTGGCCGCGGTCTTCCAGGTAGTCCCCCAGATTGGCCGCGATGTCGCTGTTGTCTTCGATGACCAGGATGCGCATCGGTCAGCTGCCTTTCAAGGATGGGGTAGCGTTCTGGACCCTGCGCAGGGTGTCTTCGGAATTTTCCCTCACGCGACGGCGCTCGGCTACGGTCAGGCACACCGTGGTTTTGCGGTGGCTGCCCAGCTTTTCCACCCGCTCGCATACCAGGCGGCTGTCTTCGCCGGCCTTGGTCAATATGTTGTTGATCACTTCCTGATCATTGAAAACAGCTGTCTTCTGCGTTTCGGTCAACGCTTCAATGCCGCCGCCCGATTCTAGGGTCGTAGAGATACGGGCCAAAGCGTCCTTCACGAGCGAGCGATCGTTCGCGCTGATTTCGCTGTAGGTCTTGCCGTCCGTCAGTTTCTTCTCGATAGCATGACGCTGGTCGGCGAACGACCCGGTGACATTCAGGGCATCCGACGAGGCGCCCTTCATAGTGGCCGAAGCCATCATCGCGCTGGCCGGGGAAGCTGCGGCAACCAGAAACAGGCCGCCTAGTATCAGTTTGTACATTGCATACCTCGTTTGATTGGGTCGAATTCAGAAAAAAAGGCCGGCGGCCGATTTGCTCCCAGCCCATGCACTCTTAACTTTGGATTCTTGCATACATGGTCATTATCCCGAGCAAGAGCAAGGCGGAACAAAAAATAGCCCGGGCCACGAACCGCGGCCCGGGCTTAAAAATAACCCGATTACCGTAATCCTGTTTTCCAGAGCCACTGACGATAGCTTGAGAGCACAGACTTGCGGTCGGCAGAAGCTACGCCGAAGGCGATTAAACCGCCGTTAAAAATAAGGTTAAAGTGGCGTGAAGAGTACGTATTTCTCAGCTAACAGATTGATTTTCATTGAATTACTTTCTTGAGCCCGCGATGTGGTCGACGATGGCGCCCGCCACGTCCTCGGCGCATACCTGCTCGATTCCCTCCAGCCCCGGCGTGGAGTTGACCTCCAGCACCAGCGGGCCCCGCTGCGCCCGGATCAGGTCCACGCCCGCCACATTCAATCCGAGGCTGCGCGCCGCTCGGACCGCGACCTCCTTTTCGTTTTCGCTTGCCTCCACCGGCTCCGCCGTGCCGCCGCGGTGCAGGTTGGAACGAAAATCGCCCTCCGGCGCCTGTCGCCGCATTGAGGCCACCACCCGGTCGCCGACTACGAAGCAACGCAGATCGGCGCCCTCGGCTTCGCCGATGAATTCCTGGACCACGAAATTCGCGTAGAGGCCGCGCAAGGCTTCGACCACGCTGCGGGAGGCGGACGGTTTTTCGGTCAGCATGACGCCGGCGCCCTGGGTGCCTTCATTGAGCTTAATGACGTGCGGCGGCGGGCCGAGCATCGACAACAGATCGAGCGTGTCGTCGGGATTGTCGCCGAACACCGTGATCGGCATGCCTATGCCCTGCGCGGCCAGCAGTTGATGCGCGCGCAGTTTGTCGCGCGCGCGCAGAATGGCGTCGGAGGGGTTGGGCGTGTAACTGCCCATCAATTCGAACTGACGCAGCACCGCAGTGCCGTAGCGCGTGATCGATGCGCCGATGCGCGGTATGACCGCGTCGTAGCCGGCGATGGGCTTGCCCTTGTAGTGCATGCTGAAACCATCGCTGGCGATGCGCATGTAGCAGCGCAGCGGATCCAATACCCTGACCGTATGTCCGCGTGCGCGCGCAGCTTCCACCAGGCGTCTTGTGGAATAAAGCTTGCTGTTGCGCGAAAGGATGGCGAGTTTCATCCATGGCCTGCCTGGCGATTGGGGCCACAGCATGCCACGCACGCAGCACCCGCGTATGACGAAGGAACTTTAGGTTTATCGCGCCGACACGCAGGCTCGCTGGAAGATGCGCGGGGATCGGCGGGTCGCAGCCCTGCGGCCGACGTCCGCCGATATCACCCGCTGATTTGGCGGCGCTTTGGCTTCAGTTGACTGTGCAGGTCAGGCTGAAGGTGGCCGATCCGTTCGCCGGCAGAGTCGGAATTGCGACGCCCGACTGCATGGCCGCTACCAGCGCAGCGCCAGTGGCGGCCGGACACGCCGCACCGCCCGCAGCGCTGCAGGCTGCGGTGGTGCAGGCCAGGCCAGCGACTTGCGGATCGCGCAACACCGCGCCGTCGGCCGCAGCCGGGCCGGCATTGCTGACCACCATCTGGTAGGTGGTCGTGCCGCCCCGTACCACCGTAGTGGTGTTATTGGTTTTGGTGATCGAGAGATTGGCGTTGAGCACGACCGGCACCGGATCCACCGCGCAACCGAGGAACGGCGTTCCGCTGCCGCTGCATTGCGCTGTAGTACTTGCGTCGACGCTGGTCGAAACGCCGAGTTGCGGATCGCCGCCGCCGGCGACCTGGGCGCGATTGATCAAGCTGCCGCTGCCGGCCGAAGCGGCAACGGTCGCGCTGAAAGTGATAGTGGCGGTCGCACCGGCCGCAAGGCTGGTGCTGCGGTTGCAAGTCACCGTACCGCTGGCATGGGTGCAGCTGAAACCGTCGACGCTGAAGGGCGAGGCGCCGCTGTAGGCGATGCCGGCGGGCAGCACATCGACCACGCGGATTTCCGCGGTACCCGATGCGGTGCCGCCGCTGTTCGTCACCAACAGGCTGAAGGCCACCGTCTCTCCGGGCTGCTTGGTCTGCGGATTGGTGTGCGTCTTGCTGAGGCGGATCTGGGCGGCGTTCTGCGCGGTGTTCAGATCGATCGCGCAACCTGCCGGCACATTGTTGCCGGTGCAGGCGGCGATGTCGCTATCGGCCAACGTCGCCGGCAGGTCGGCGTCGCCGCCGCCGCCGACACGTGCGCGATTGATGTACTGCGTTCCCGACGTGGCCGCGCCCACGTTGGCGACCACGCTGAAATTGCTCAATCCCCCGGCCGCGATAACGGTGGCGGAAGTGCAGCTCACCACGGTGGCCGACACGCGCGTGCAGGTCCAATCGGCAGCATTGGCGCCCGCCTTGGTCAGCGTGGCCGGCCAGTTCATCGGCGCGGGCAGCGTATCGCGGAACTGGAGCGTGCCGATGGAGGCTGCATTGCCGGTGTTGCGCACCCGGAATTGGTAGGTGGTCTGGCCGTTGATGGCCATGAACGGCTGGCCGTCGTCCTTTTCCAGCGACAGGCTGACCTTGGTCACCGCATCGGTATCGGCGGCACAACCGGTGGAGGCGTTAGAACTGGTCGTATCGGGAGACATCGGTGCCGTGCAGGCGCTCGCAGTGGCTACTGTGGGCAAAGTGAGTTTGCCGGGATCGCCGCCGCCGCCGATCTGTCCGCGGTTGGTCAGTGCGCTGGCGGTGGAGGCGGCGATCGTCGCAGGAATGACGATGGTCACGCTGGCGCCATTGGCGATAGCGGTACTGCGCTCACAAAGAAAACTGAGCGTGGCCGCGGTATAGGCGCAGCTAAAACCGCCGCTAGTGAATGGCGAAGCGCCGGTGTAGCTCATACCGGTGGGCAGCACGTCGACCACCCGGAGGGTGCCGACGGTGGGCGCGGCGCCGGTGTTGGAGACGGTGAGCTGGAAGGACGTTGTGGTCCCGGCTACTACCGTGTCGGTGTTGTCGCTCTTGACCAGAGACAGCAACGGCGCGTTGACGGTATCCACGTCGATCGCGCAACCCGCCGGCGAGTCGTTGCCGGTGCATTGGGCGGTGGTTGTGGCGTCGGGGACGGCTTTGTTGAGGTCGCCGCCGCCGCCGATGCGCGCGCGGTTGGTGACGCTGGAACCGTTGGCGACCGTGGCCACCTGCGCGACGAAGCTAAAAACGCTGGTGGCTCCGGCCACCAGCACCGTGGACGAGGTGCAAGTCAGTGCGTTGGAAGCGGCGTTGCAGCTCCAGTTGGCCGCCTGCGCACCGGCCAGCGCGACAGCGCCGTCTGCAATGGTGATGCCGCTCGGCAATACATCGACAACCGTTGCGGTTCCGCTGCTGGACGCGCCGCCGTTGTTGCTGACGGTCAGCGTGTAGGTAGTCGCGTTGCCGTTGTTGAGGCTGGTGACCCCGTTGCTCTTGGCCACGCGCAGGTCGGGAAAGCAGTCCGCGCCCGGACTGCCACGCGAATCCCCTAATCCGGTTTATTTCGACCAAAAAACCCCACCGGACACGAAGGCGTGACGGTGCCGACCCCTTTAACTTCGTCTTATGCAGGCCATGCCAGGGCATGCGCAGAAGGGAAGCAATTCACAACTTTCAGGAGAGGCGACTAGTGCCCACCCAGAAGCCGTTGATGCGAAAGAAGAACTCGCGTCAAGTGTGAAATGGTATTGGGTCACGCTTTTTGAGCAAGACAACAACTATCGGACGAAGTGACGCAGAGCGTCAGAATGAGGCCGATTTCCGGGCATAGGCGAACACCCCTACGGACCGTAAGATGTTTGTAAATCCTTGCTGGGGTTAGGTTTCGGGGCCAAGTCAGGCGCCGAATGTGAGGGCTGGCACTACGTGTGAGATGTTAAAGTATTATTAGTCACAGTAGATGAAAGGCATTTCTTAGCAGACGAACGGTAGCCATTTATGCCCCTGCTGCGCTGCTTGGAAAGGTAATTGCGCTTTTTGGCAGGATGGAGCGGGTGAAGGGAATCGAACCCTCGTCAGTAGCTTGGGAAGCTACAGCTCTACCATTGAGCTACACCCGCAAGGCCGCGAGTCTATTCTCGGGCGCGTGGCCCATGCAAACGGGCGCCCGATCGGGCGCCCGTTGGATCAAACCTGTAGATGGACCTCAGAAACTGCCGCTGAGAGTGGCGAACGCCCCGATATTGGTGCCGCCCTTCTGCCCAACCGTTGTGGACAAGCCCATATCGGCCGCCAAACCGAACACCGTGCTGCGCGCGCCGAGGGTCAAGGTGCCGTAATCGCGATCCATGTCGAGGCCCGGCACCGCATAGGGCGCAAGGCCGGGCATCGACTGCAGCGAGGCGAAGGCCTGCTCGTCTTGCGATTCAAATTCGCGGTCATAGGTCAGGCGTGCGTACGGCCGGACGTTCTCGTTGATAGCGTAGCTGGCCTGCCAGCCTGCGCTACCGATCAGCGAATCGAAATCCTGGTCCGGATAAGCCAACGCGGTGGAGCTGGGATCGCTTTCGGCATAGCCATCGCGTTCGATGCGTTGCGCGAGCAGGCTCAGGACCGGTCCGTGACGGAACGCGTCCTGGCCGAATTCGTAACCGGCATTCAGACCGAGGCTGAGGTTGGTGCCGTCCGGCGAACCGCTGTGCGTACGCGTAGCCGGCCCGAGTTGCACCGTGCGATCCACGTCGTAGGAGATCCAGGTGTAGCTGAGCTGCGCATTGACCCAGGCCTGGTCGCCGTACCAGCCGACGAAACCACCCAGGGTGGCATCGGATTCGTCGAAGCTGCCCGCACGACTGCCGAAGTCGAAGTCGTTGCGGCCATAACCGCCGAATCCGCCGAACACCAGCGGCCCACGCGACCAGTCAACGCCGACCATGCCGGTCGGACCCATACCGTCGTACACATGTCCGTGGTCGTAGCGCAGCGAATCACCGCGCAGGTCGCCCCACCAGCGCATGCCGTCGGCTTCGGGCTTGCCATTGACGTGGTAGCCCACACGGTCGGCGCGGGCGCGGCCGATCACCGAGGCCGTGTACGGCAACAGCGCGATCTGACGCGGACCCTCGAGCACCGATACTGCGTAATCAGCAAGGATTTCGTGCGACCGTGAAGAAGGATGCACGCCATCGGCGAACGCATAGGAAGTGGCGGCATCGCCGGTCGCATAATTCGCTGGACTGCAGGTCAGCGAGGATGCGGTGAGCTGCGGATTGCACGCCGTTCCGGTGACATTGCTGATCCCGTACGTGCCCGAATCCGCGACGATTTCCTGCAACAGATGGAAGGTATCCAACGGTATGACGCGCAAGCCCGCTGCGCCCAGACCGGCGAACAAGGCATTGTTGTAGGTCGTCGCCAATTGCGTGCCGGCGGCCTGACTGGCCGCGCCGCCCGCGCGGAATTGCGGGGTCACGCCCAGATCCGGCACGGTCGGTACCAGCACATAGCGGGCGCCCGCTGTCTGCAGGGTTCCCACCACGCCTATCTGTGCGGTCACCGCCGCGGTGATGGTCGCCTGAGCCGGCGCGCCGCCAGCGACAGCGAAAAGGTCGTTGGCTCCGCCCCACACGGTGTACAGGGCGTTGGGATCGGCACGGCCGCCAGCGCTGGCCAAGTAATTGGTGGTCTGGGTGGCCAATGAAGGAATAGGGCCGAGTGCGCCGCTGGTGTTGGTGCCGGTACGGGCTCCACCGACGGCGTAGTTGGTGCCGCCCTGGTTGTCGCTAATGGCGTTGGTCCCGTAGAACTCGGCCACGTACTCGGACCAGACCAGGCCCGGATTGGTGGTGAAGCGCCCTATCAGCGCACCGTTGGGTCCCACGACTTGGATCAGCGCCGGACGGAAGTGGCCCGAATCGGTAAGGCTGTCGCCAATGAATACAGTCTGCGAATAGGGGTGGTTCTGGGCGAGCGTCGGCAACGCGGCGAGGGCCAATGCCACGGCAAGGGCGGAACGGACGGGACGGACGAAGGACTGCATCAAGTTTCTCCAAGAGGCCAAATTCATCCGGAACCCAAGGGTCACGGCGAAACGTACGGGGGCGTACAGGCGCGCATGGTTTCATTTCACCTGCCGCCGCTCACGCTGCATTGCGTCATAGAGTTGGGTCATAGGCTGGGCGATGCGGCAAAATGCGCGCATGGAAATCCAATTGAACGGCCAGCACAGGATCGTCGACGCGGGCAGCAGCCTGTCCGATCTGCTGCAGTCCGAAGGCCTGGCCGAACGCCGGGTGGCGATCGAAGTGAATGGCGAAATCGTGCCCCGCGGATTGCATGCTTCGCAGCGTCTGCAGCCAGGGGACCGGGTCGAGATCGTGCATGCGCTGGGCGGCGGCTAGGTTTTGATCGCTAGATATGTCGCCATGGTGGGTGCGCATAGCTGACGAAGCGCATCCGACGACAATCTCGCCCTGCGCCCGCAAACATCAGCGATAATCTTCCGATGACTTCTACAAGCCTTCACGATCCGCTCGTCATCGCGGGCAAGACCTACCGTTCGCGCCTGCTCACCGGTACCGGCAAGTTCAAGGATTTCGACGAAACCCGCCGCGCCACCGAAGCCGCGGGGGCCGAGATCGTCACTGTGGCCATCCGCCGCACCAACCTGGGCCAGTCGCCAAACGAACCTAACCTGCTCGACGTGCTTCCGCCGGATCGCTACACGCTGCTGCCCAATACCGCCGGCTGCTATACCGCCGAAGACGCCGTGCGCACTTGTCGTCTGGCACGCGAGCTGCTCGACGGCCATACCCTGGTCAAACTGGAAGTGCTGGGCGACCAGCGCACCTTGTTTCCGGATGTGATCGGTACGCTGAAAGCGGCGGAGCAGTTGGTCGCCGATGGATTCCAGGTGATGGTCTACACCAGCGACGATCCCATCTTGGCCAAGCGCCTGGAGGAAATCGGCTGCGTGGCCGTGATGCCGCTGGCAGCGCCAATCGGTTCAGGCTTGGGCATCCAGAACAAATACAACCTGCTGGAAATCATCGAAAACGCCAAGGTACCGGTGTTGGTCGATGCCGGCGTGGGCACGGCCTCCGATGCGGCGATAGCGATGGAATTGGGCTGCGACGGCGTACTGATGAACACCGCCATCGCCGGCGCGCGCGACCCCATCCTGATGGCCGGCGCGATGAAGAAAGCGGTCGAAGCCGGCCGCGAAGCGTTCCTGGCCGGGCGTATTCCGCGCAAGCGCTATGCCAGCGCCTCCTCGCCGGTCGACGGGCTGATCGGCTGAGATGACCGGCACGGCGCCCAACCCTCCGAAACCCTATACGGTCACCACAGGCCACCGCGCAGTACGCAGTTTCGTGCTGCGCCAGGGTCGCTTCACGCCGGCGCAGCAGCGCGCGTTCGATGAGCTTTGGCCGCGCTTCGGACTGGACTACCGCGGCACGCCGCGCGACTTCGACGAGGCCTTCGGCCGCTCCGCCGAGCGCGTTCTGGAAATCGGCTTCGGCAATGGAGATGCCCTGCGCTTCGCCGCCGCTCAGGATCTAGAGCGCGACTACATCGGCATCGAAGTGCATGCGCCTGGTGTGGGCAGGCTGTTGAACGCGCTGGAGGCCGATGGCGCCGAGCATGTGCGCCTGTATCACCACGATGCGGTGGAAGTGCTGCGCAACGAAGTCGCGGAAGGCTCGCTCGACGAAGTGCGCATCTATTTCCCCGACCCCTGGCACAAGAAGCGCCACAACAAGCGCCGCCTGATCCAACCCGAATTCGCCGCGCTGCTCGTGTCGCGCCTGCGCGTGGGCGGCCGCTTGCATGCCGCCACCGACTGGCAGGACTATGCCGAACAGATGTGGGACGTGCTGGACGCCACGCCGGGACTGGAGAATCGCGCGGGAGCGCACGGACACGTGCCGCGACCGGAGTGGCGCCCACAGACGCATTTCGAGACCCGCGGACAGAAGCTGGGGCACGGGGTGTGGGATCTTGTATACGACCGCCGCTGACATGACCGACCAAGAGGACCGCGGCGCGTAATGGACACCGCCCTGACGCTGACCAACGACATGAAGCTCGTCCTCGGGCTGGTCGGCTTCACCATGGCGATGTTCCTGTTCGAACGCATCCGCGCCGATGTCGTCGCGCTGATCGTGTTGGTGATCCTGGGCCTGACCGGGCTGGTGGCGCCGGAAGAGCTGTTCGGCGGTTTTTCGGGCAACGCGGTGATGAGCATCATCGCCACCACCATTCTAGGCGCCGGCCTGGACCGCACCGGCGCGCTGAACCGTCTGGCCTCGTGGCTGTTGCGGCGCGGCCATGGCATCGAGCAACGCCTGCTGTTGATGACCACCGGTATCGCCGGACTCAACTCCTCCTTCATGCAGAACCCGTCGGTGATGGCGCTGTACCTGCCGGTCGCCTCGCGCCTGGCGGCGCGCAGCGGTCTGTCGTTGCAACGACTGTTGCTGCCGATCGCTGCGGCCATCGTGATGGGCGGCGCGCTGACCATGGTCGGCAACTCGCCTCTCATCCTTCTGAACGATTTGCTGATATCGGCCAACAACAACCTGCCCTCGGGCATGGCCACGCTGGAACCGTTGCGTATGTTCGCGCCACTACCGGTCGGCGTGGTCTTGATCGCCGCTTCGCTGCTGTACTTTCGTTTCTACGGTGACAAGAAGCTGCGCGACGAAACCGAAACCAGCGTGGCGCCGGCGCGCACGGAAAGCTATTTCGCCAGCACCTACGGCATCGAAGGCGATGTGTTCGAAATGACCGTCACCGCCGAAAGCCCGCTGGTGGGCATGTCGCTGGGCGAGGCCGAAGCGATCCACGATGCGCCGCTCATGCTCGCTCTTCAGACCGGGAGCGACACGCGGTTGTCGCCGCCTGCGGACATGCGGATTTGGGTGGGCAGCGTGTTGGGCGTCATGGGCGCACGACAGGAGGTCCACGATTTCGCGCAGAACCATTTCCTGCGTCTGTCCTCGCGCTTGCGCCATTTCGGCGATCTGTTCAATCCCAGCCGCGCGGGTATTTCGGAAGCCGTCATCCCGCCCACTTCCCGTTACATCGGCAAGACCGCCGCCGATCTGCGTTTGCGCAAGCAATCGGGCATCAGCCTGCTGGCGATCAACCGCGACAAGAAGGTCATGCGCGAGGACGTGCGCAAGGTCCCGCTGCGTGCGGGCGACCTGCTGGTCTTCCACAGCATCTGGCAGGACCTGGCGGTGGCCGCCGAAAGCCGCGATTTCGTGGTGGTGACCGACTACCCCAAGGGCGAGCAGCGTCCGCACAAGTTCAAGATCGCGATGACCATCTTCGCCATCACCATCCTCATCGCGTTGACCTCGAAGCTGCCGGTTTCGCTGACTTTGATGACCGGCGTGGCCGGCATGCTATTGACCGGCGTGCTGCGCATGGACGAAGCCTATGCGGCGATCAACTGGAAGACCGTATTCCTGATGGCGGGCTTGATCCCGTTGGGTTGGGCCATGGACAGCAGCGGCGCCGCGGCCTGGGTCGCGGGGCATACGGTGGAACGGCTTCCGGAAGGCATTCCGATCTGGCTGCTGGAAATAGCGGTCGCGCTGCTGACCACCGCGTTCTCGCTGGTGATCAGTCATGTGGGCGCGACCATCGTGATGGTCCCGCTGGCGATCAATCTGGCCCTGGCCGCCGGCGGCAACCCCACCGCCTTCGCGCTCATCGTCGCCTTGTCGGCTTCCAACAATCTGATGACCGCCTCCAATCCGGTGATCTCGATGATCACCGGTCCCGCCAACTACACCAGCCGGCAGTTGTGGCGTGTCGGCGGCCCTTTGTCGTTGATTTACACCTGCGTCGTGGTGCTGACGATCAACCTGATGTTCTGGTGGATGGCTCGTGCGGGCTGACCGAACGTGACTCTGACCCTGAAGACCGTTCCCGGAGCTTTTGCGGTCTGCCGTTTCCCGGCGGCGACGGAAGTGCCCCACTGGTTCCACCCTGGCGGTTTCGCTTCGGTTTCCTGGAGCGATGAAGAGCTGTCCATCGTCTGCGACGAATCGCAGGTGCCCGAAGATGTGCAATGCGAGCGCGGCTGGCACTGCCTGATGTTGCAGGGACCTTTCGCGTTCGAGCTGACTGGCGTGCTGCTGAAAGTGTTGCAGCCGCTGGCGGCGGCCAAGATCGGGATTTTCGCCGTCTCCACGTTCGATACGGACTATGTGCTGGTCAAAGACCACGCATTCGAGCTGGCGAAGCGCGTACTGGCGGAAAGCGGACTGAACCTGATCGATTGACTGGAAGTCGGTCGAAGCGTGGCCTTGCTCTTTGTAGAGCCGAACTTGCTCAACTGCTTTTTATTCTGTGCGAATAGCAGCCGAGCAAGCTCGGCTCTACGCACTACCGTCGCTCAGCACTACCTGTCCATCGCGTACTTCCACCGCCACTGCACGCAGGGAATCGCCCCTGCAGGGTCCGGCGATGCAATCGCCCCTTTCCAGTTCGAACGAAGCGCCATGCGCCGCGCAAATCAGATGCCCTTCCTTGCTTTTCAGGAACTTACCGGGCGCCCAATCCAATCGCCGCCCCGCATGCGGACAGACGTTCAGCCAGGCGCGCGCGTTTGCACCATTGCGATGCACGATCAACGATTCGGCGTCGCCGTCCACCAACGCCTCGATTTCGGCGAATCCGCCATCTTCGATTGAATCCAGTGCGATCAGGGCCATAGGTTTAACGAACTTCTCACACTGTCATGTTTCGGTCATCCGATACTGCGCCACCGGCTTCCGCCGCATTCTGTCACGACCCACGCCGATGTCCGCCAACCGCTTCCGTTTCGACAGCTCCCGCCTGCGCTCCCTATTCGCGCCGCGAAAGCCGCGCCACCCCTTGCTGCGCCTGGCGTTCGGCATCGTGGGATTGGGTCTGCTGTGCTTGCTGGTCTTCTTCAGCGTGTTCGTGGGCGCGGCAATGATCGTGGCCGGCGTGGCCTGGAAGCTGCTGAGCCAGCGCGGCAAGCCCATCGCCGTGCGGGACGCCAACGTAGTGGAAGGCGAATACCGCGTAGTTCGCAAACCGGTGTTGCCGCTGTCGCATTGAAGCAACGCCACGATGCCTTGACTGGCAGGCGTTCCGCTTAAACTGTCGCGTCCGGAACACATGGCGCGAACTCAATGACCGACCTGATCCCCTCGCCCGCGCAGGCGCGCGTTCCCGTGCGTGGTGGCGGCACTTTTCCTGTACACCGCATCTACTGCGTAGGACGCAATTTCGCCGATCACGCTAGGGAAATGGGCGCGGCGGCGCCGGCTTCGAAAGCCGAACGCGGCCAGCCGGTTTTTTTTCTCAAGCCTGCGGACGCCATAGTCACGAATGGAGCCGATGTGCCTTATCCGCCCGGCACCAACGATCTCCATCACGAAGTGGAACTGGTGGTCGCTCTGGGCAAGGATGCGCTTGCTGGTGTCCTCGCTCCGGAAGACGCCGGCCCGCTGGTCTTCGCCTACGGCGTGGGGCTGGACCTGACCCGTCGCGATCTGCAGGGCGCGGCCAAGGCCAAGGGACTGCCCTGGGATACCGGCAAGGGCTTTGATAATTCGGCGCCGATCAGCGAACTGGTGCCCGCCGGCGAAGTAAGCGCACTGGGAACGCTTGGTCTGACCCTCAAAGTCAACGGCGAAACGCGCCAGCACGGTGCTTTAAGCGACCTGATCTGGGACGTGCCCGACATCCTGCACGAGCTCTCCAAACTATTCGCGCTGAAGGCCGGCGATCTGGTGTTCATGGGGACGCCGGCCGGAGTCGGCCCGATGGTGGCGGGCGACACGTTCGTAGCCACGCTGGAGGGCGTGACCGAACTTCGCGGGCGCATCACCGCTGCCTGACCTGGGCCACGTTATAGTCCGCTGGCATGGACGCGTCGGCGTCCGATAGAGAAGGAGAGCTGCATGGGCATGATCAGCGAGTTCAAAGAATTCATTTCACGCGGCAACGTGGTCGACCTCGCCACGGCCGTGGTCATCGGTGCGGCGTTCGGGAAAATCGTGACCGCGCTGGTGGACGGCATCGTGATGCCGGTTATCGGCTTCCTCACCGGCGGCGTAAGCGTCAGCGACTGGAAGTACGTGCTCAGTCCCGCCTCGGTCGATGCGGCCGGCAAGCAGGTGGCCGAAGTCGCTATCCGATACGGGGCCTTCATCCAGACGATGATCGATTTCCTGTTGATTGCGCTGGTGATCTTCCTGATCCTCAAGGCCTACAACCGCGTTCGCAAGCCGGCGGAGGCGCCGCCCGTGGCCACCCCGGAAGACGTGCTGCTGCTGCGCGAGATCCGCGATTCGCTGAAGAAGTAATTCCCCGACTTATTGCACATTGCGCCGAAGCCGCGGGCTGCTAAGCTCGCGGCTTCTCTTTTTCCGGAACACGCCATGCGTTTGCTGCCGTTGTTGCTCGCACTTTCTATTTCCCAGAGCCTCTACGCGGCGGAACGCGAGACGCGCATTCCGGATGCGGCGCTCGCAGTGGCTTCGACATTGCGCGAGAAGGCGCTGGCCGATAACACCGGCTGGAACACGGTCGAATCGCTCACCACCGAAGTGGGCCCGCGGCTGGCGGGCAGCGAAGCCGATGCGCGCGCGGTAGCGTGGGCGCAGGCCAAGTTCAAGGCCTTGGGTTTCGACAAGGTATGGACCGAAGCGGTGACCTTTCCCAAATGGGAGCGCCGCAGCGAACGCGCCGCGATCCTGGGCGCCCACACGCAGCCGCTGATCATCACCGCGCTGGGCGGCAGCCCGGGCGGGAAACTGGAAGCCGAAGTGGTGCGCTTCGCCGATCTGGCCGCGCTAGAAGCCGCGCCCGAAGGGTCGCTGGCCGGCAAGATCGCGTTCGTCGACTACCAGATGCAATCCGCACGCGACGGCAGCGATTACCGCAATGGCGGCGCCATCCGCGGCAAAGGTCCTTCGGCGGCCATCCGCAAGGGCGCTATCGGCTTCCTGATGCGCTCGGCCGGCACGGACCACCATCGCGTCGCGCACACCGGCATCACGCGCTTCGAGGAGGGCCTGACGCCGGTGCCTTCGGCTTCGCTGACCATTCCCGACGCCAATCAGCTGGCTCGGCTGCTGGCGTTGGGCCCGGTGCGCGTGTCGGTTGCGCTCGATTGCGGCTGGGACGGAGAAGCGACTTCCTACAACGTCATCGGCGAGATCACCGGCCGCAGCAAACCACAGGAAGTGGTGTTGATCGGCGGACACCTGGATTCATGGGACCTGGGCACCGGCGCGATCGACGATGGCGCAGGCGTGGCCATCACCATGGCGGCCGGACATTTGATCGGCCAGCTGAAGCAGGCGCCCAAGCGCACCATCCGCGTGGTCGCTTTCGCCAACGAAGAACAAGGGTTGTATGGCGGCAAGGCCTACGCGGCCAAGCATGCCGCGGATGCGGGCAAGCATCAGCTGGGCGCGGAGAGCGATTTCGGCGCGGGCCGCATCTATGCCTTCAATACCGGCGCGCCGGAGCACGCCAAGGCCGCGACTCGCCAGATCGCCGAAGCGCTGGCGCCGCTGGGCATCGAATACACACCAGACAAGGGCAGCCCGGGTCCGGATATCGGCCCCATCGCGGAGAAGGGCACGACCTGGGCCTGGCTGGCGCAGGACGGCAGCGATTACTTCGATCTGCACCACAACGCCGACGACACCTTGGACAAGATCGACCCGAAAGCGCTTGCGCAGAACGTTGCCGCGTACACGGTGTTCGCGTATTTGGCGGCGGAAGCGGATGGGGATTTCGGTAGTGTGGTGAAAGCGGCGGAACCGGCGCCCGCAGGCACCAAATAAGTTGTCATCGTCAGAATCGTCATCCCAGCGAAAGCTGGGATCCATCTTGATCTTGCTTTCGTTTTTTTTGATACCAAAGGCAAAGTCAAAATGGATCCCAGCTTTCGCTGGGATGACGTGACGGGTTTAAAGGAGCTACGGGCTCATCTTTCTCATCGTCGCCACTGCGCCAGGAAAACCGCCGTAGCCGCAGCCACATTCAGACTTTCCACCGCGCCGGTGCCGGGGATCGATAGCTGCAGATCGCAAGCCTTGGCCAGCGCATCGTCCATGCCCTCGCCTTCGGCACCCATCACGTAGACCAATCGCTGCGGCAGTTCGATGGCGAACAGGTCCACGCCGCCGCGCACCACGGTGGCGGCCAACTGGAACCCGGCGTCGCGCAGTTGCGCGATGGCGGCCACCCGATCCTCCATCCGCACCAGCGGCACTTGCTCGGCGCCTCCTTCGGCGACGCGCGCAGCCGCGCCGGAAACCGCCAGCGTCGATTCGCGCGACTGCAGGATCGCGCTCACGCCGAAATGGGCGGCAGAACGCAGGATCGCGCCAAAGTTATGCGGATTGCCCACGCCATCCAGCCACAGCGCCAATACCGGCCCCGCAGGCAGAGACCGCAGCCAGGCGGACAGCCCCAATGGATCGATCCGCAGCACATCCGCCACCACGCCTTCGTGGTGGGAGCTGGCGGCGAGCTTGCCCAGATCCGCTTCCTCGACCACGCGATAGCCGATACGGTTCTTCACGCACCAGGCGAGCAACGGTTGCAGCTGCGGAATCCGCGCTTCGGAAAGATAGAGCTTGCGGATGGCTTCTGGCCGTTGCGCGAAAACCGCTTGCACGGCATTGAGCCCGTAGTAGCGCAGCTCTTGCTTGTTGCCGCTCTCATGCCTGACGGCGGGCCGCTCCTCGCGTTCGGACGATGCCGCCTGCTGGCGCGGGCCGGTATTCTCGCGCTTGCGCGTCTCGGTGGTGCGGATGGAAGCCTTGTCCCAGGGGGAAGGCGGTTTAGTGGTCATCGTCCAGGCTCCTTCGCACTTTGGCGAACAGGCGCAGATCATGCAGCACTCCGCGCTTGAATACTGCAGCGCGTTGCACGCCCTCCTCCATGAAGCCGTTCCTACGCAGCACTTGCGCCGAGCCCACGTTGAAGGCCAGCACATTGGCATACAGCCGATACAGCTGCAGCTCCTGCATCGCCCACGGCGCGAACAGCGCGACGGCGCGGGTCATAGTGCCCTTGCTCCAGTGCGTGCGGCCCAGCCAATAACCGAATTCCGCGGAATGCGCGCGCTCGCCCTTGCCCGGATGTGCACCGATACCGCCGCAGGCTTCGCCTTCGATCTCGATGGCGAACACCGGATCGGATAGGTCGATGACCCGGCCGGAGAGGAAGTTTTCGCCGTCTTGGCGCGTGTACGGAAACGGAAAGCGGTCGCTGACGCCGCGCGAGACCTGTTCGTCGTCGGCATGGCGAACCAGCGCATCGAGATCGGACTCGCGCCAAGGCCGCAACAGGAACCCTTCGCCCTGGATCTGCCGCTCAGCCATGCCCGCCCACCGACGGAGTCTCGCCCTCCAGCTTCTCTAATTCGTGCGCCACGGCTTCGGGAGACTTGGTGAAAGGCGCCAGCAGCGTGTAGGCCGCGGGCACCACCAGCAGCGACAGCACCGTGGAGAAGGCGACGCCGAAAATCACCACCACACCGATGGTCGCGCGGCTGGCCGAACCCGGGCCGCCAGCCAACACCAGCGGCACCGCGCCCATGATCGTGGCGATGGAAGTCATTAGGATGGGCCGCAAGCGCACCGAACACGATTCGAGGATCGCGTCGTGGATGCTGCGGCCCTCGTCGCGCAGCTGATTGGCGAACTCCACGATCAGGATGCCGTTCTTCGCCGCCAGTCCCACCAGCATGACGATGCCGATCTGGCTGAAAAGATTCATGGTGCCGCCGGTGACCCACAGACCCAACAGTGCGCCCAACACGCCCAGCGGCACGGTCAGCATGATGCCCAGCGGGTGGATGAAGCTCTCGAACTGCGCCGCCAGCGCCAGGTAGACGATCAGCAGGGCCAGCGCGAAAGTAAACAGGACCGCGCCACCCGCCTGCTGGAATTCGCGCGATTCGCCCTTCCAATCCACTTGCGCGTGCTCGGGCAGCTCTTCCTGCACCACTTGCTGGGTCCAGGCGATGGCCTGGCCCAACGGATAACCGGGCGCAAGTCCCGCGGAAATGGTGATGGCGCGCAGCCGGTTGAAGCGATTGAGCGTGCCCGGTTCGGCCAACTCGCTGAGCGTCACCAGATTGGACAAAGGCACTAGCGCGCCGCTGCTCGAACGCACCTGAATCGCCTGCAAATCGGCGGGGCTGGCGCGACCGGCTCGGTCGGCCTGCACCAGCACGTCGTATTCCTCGCCGTTGTCGACGAAGGTGGTGACCTGACGCGAACCCATCATGGTTTCCAATGCGCGGCCGATATCGGATACCGACACGCCCAGGTCGGCGGCGCGCATGCGGTTGATATCCACGCGCATCTGCGGGCGGGTTTCCTTGTAATCCGAATCCGGACCGACGAAACCGGGATTTTCCTGCATCCGCGCCAACAGCTTGTCGCGCCACTGCGCGATCTCCACATAGTCCGGACCGCCCAGCACGATGTTGAACGGCTGCCCGCGCGAACGCACCAGGCCGCCGCTGACCTGTGTGCGTGCGCGCACGCCGGACAGCACCGAGAGTTTCTTCTGCAGATCGGCGGCGACGTCGGCGGTTTTCTGATCGCGCTTGTCCCAATCCTGCAGGAACACCGCCATGCGCCCGGTGTGCATTTCCTCGCTGGCGCCGAAACCGCCGGGCACGCGCGGATTGGCACGCTGGATCGGCTGGTCGCCGCCGATCATCGGCGCGACGATCCGCTCGACCTGCTGCATCTGCTTCACCGTGTAATCGAAGCCTGCGCCCTCGGGCCCGTCGATCATGACCTGGAAAGATCCGCGATCCTCGGCAGGCGCCAATTCCGAGGGGATGACGCGGAACAACACGACCGCGGCGATCATCGCGGCCACCATCAGTCCCCCGAACAGCCAGGTCCGGTGCACGGACTTCTCCAGCACGCGCCGGTAGCCGCCGCTTACCTTCTCGAACTGCCGGTTCACCCACTGATGCACGCGGTTCGGCTTCTCCTTGGCGTGCGGTTTGAGCAGCTTCGAAGACATCATCGGTGTCAGCGACAAGGCCACGAAGGCGGAAATCGCGACCGCCGCCGCCAGCGCCACCGACAATTCACGGAACAGGCGACCGGTATTGCCCTCCAGGAATCCGACCGGCAGGAATACCGCGATCAGCACCGCCGTCGTCGCCAGCACCGCGAAAGCCACCTGCGCGGTACCGCGCTTGGCCGCCACCAGCGGTGGTTCGCCCAGGTCCACGCGACGCTGGATGTTCTCCACCACCACGATGGCGTCGTCCACCACCAGACCGATACACAAAACCAGCGCGAGCAGGGTCAGCAGATTGATCGAAAAACCGAAGGCATACAGCGCGATGAAGGCGGCGATGAGGCATACCGGCACGGTGACCGCCGGGATCAGCGCCGCTCGCACGCTGCCCAGGAATAACCAGATCACCAGCAGCACCAGGACGATGCCTTCGGCCAGGGTTTCGTAGACGCGATCCACCGCCGCATCGATGAAGGTGGTGGTGTCGAAGGCAACGAAGATGTCGGTGCCCTTGGGCAGGGAAGGACGGATCTTGTCGGCTTCCGCGCGCACCGCGTGCGCCACGTCCAGGCTGTTGGCGGTGGAAGTCTTGACCACGCCCAGGCCCACGTTGGGCACGCCGTTGCTGCGGAAATACGCGCGACGTTCTTCCGATGCCAGCTCCACCTTGGCCACATCGCCCAGGCGCACCACGTAACCGTCGGCTCCCTTGCCGAGCGGGATCTGCGCGAAGTCCTCGGGCTTCTGGTAGTTGCGGGTGACGCGCAGGGTGAAATCGCGGTCGGTCGATTCTATGCGGCCGGCCGGCGGCTCGACGTTCTCGCGGGCCAGGGCGTCCTCGACATCGCCGACCGCCAGGCCGCGCGCGGCCAGCTCGTCGCGGTTGAGCCAGATCCGCATCGCGTAGCGCTGGCGGCCGCCGAAATTGACCTGGGCCACGCCGTCGATGCTGGACAGGCGGTCGACCACGTAACGCTCGGCGTAGTCGCTGAGCTGCAGCGTATCCATCGTGCTGGAGCTCATGTTGAGCCAGATGATGGGGTCGGCGTCGCTCTCCACCTTCGCGATCTGGGGCGCCTCGGCTTCTTCCGGCAGGCGGTCGACGACCCGGCTCACCGCGTCGCGCACGTCGTTGGCCGCCGCTTCGATGTCGCGCGAAAGATTGAATTCGATGCTGATGTTGGAGCGGCCGTTGGCGCTGCGCGATTCGATGGTGCTGACGCCCTCGATGCCCGACAGCGCGTCCTCCAGCACCTGGGTGATCCGTGTCTCCACCACCGACGCCGAAGCGCCACGGTAGTCGACCGACACCGAGACGATGGGCGGATCGATCGCCGGCAGTTCGCGCAGAGTCAGTCGGCTGAAGGACATCACGCCCAGCACGATCAGCAGCAGGCTCATCACCACGGCGAACACCGGGCGCTTGATCGACAGATCGGACAGCTTCATCGCCGGTCAGCCCTTCGCCTCGGACGATTTTTCCGTTGATGGCGCGTTACTGCCACCCTCCACCACCTTGCTGCCGGGACGCAGCTTGCCAGTGCCGTCGACCACGATGCGCTCGCCGGCTTTGATTCCGGAAACGATCTCCGCCTTGCCGGCGCTACGCGCGCCCACTTCGATGCTGGCCTGTTCCACACTGCCGTCGGCTTTGACCCGGTAGACGAAGGTATCGCGCCCCACCTGCACCAGCGCGATTTCGGGAACGACCAGCGCCTGGCGTTCCGGCCGCGCGAGTTGCACTTCCATCAGCATGCCCGGACGTAGCGCGCGATCGTCGTTGGCAAAATCGCCACGCACCATCACCGCGCGCGTCGCTTCGTCGATACGCGCATCGATGGTGCTGACCACGCCATCGAAATCGCGACCGGGGTAGGAAGTACTGCGCGCGTGCAGCGACTGGCCGTTGGCGAGATTGGCCAGCTGGTTTTCCGGTATAGGAAAATCGACGTAGACACGCGAGATGTCGTCCAGCGTGGCGATCACCGTGGTCGGAGTGATCAAGGCGCCGGGACTCACCTGACGGATCCCCAGCACTCCGGCGAAAGGCGCGCGCACGTTGCGGTCGCCGATGTCAGAACGCATCTGCTGCACACGCGCCAAGGCGGCGTCGCGGATGGATTTCTGCGTATCCAGCGAAGCGCGCGCCACCAGCTGCTGATCGGCCAACGAGACCTGGCGCTTGTAGAGCTGGTCGGCTTCGGCGTACGTCGCCTGCGCCGCCACCAGCGCGGCCTGCTGCGAATCGCCGCGCAAGGTGATCAATGGCGCACCGGCGCGGACCTCGTCGCCGCTGTCGAAGTGCACGTCCTGCACTACTTCGCTGACTTTCGAAGTGAGAGTGACCGATTCGCGCGCCTTGACCGTGCCGATGGCCTGCAAGGTGTCGCTCCACGCCGACGGCTGCACCACCTGCGTGGTGACGGGAATAGGCCGGGAGGCCGCCGCATCGCCGCGCTGCTCTGCTTTGTCCGAGCCGCAGGACGCGAGCAGCGGAATCAGCAAGGCCAGCAGCACACTGCGCGCGCCCGGTCGGATCGGCATGTCTTTCCCGTAATCGTGGTTATTGCCGGAGTTTACCGGTCCACGGTTAACGCTGGTGACAATAAACCGTTGACGGAGGCATGACTAAAGACCCTTGCGGCCAGATCCCGCTGGGCAAGCGTCACTTCAGGCCCAGCTTCTCCAGCACCTGCGCCGCAAGTTTTTCCGGACTATCGCTGCCGGCGTCCAGATGCACTTCTGCGTGCTCGGGCGTTTCATAGGGCGAATCGATACCGGTGAAATTCGGAATCTGCCCTGCACGCGCCTTGCGATACAGGCCCTTCACATCGCGCTCTTCCGCCAGCGCCAGCGGAACGTCGACGAAGATCTCCAGGAACTCGCCTTCCTCGAAACGCGCACGCGCCATCTGGCGTTCGGCGCGGAAGGGCGAAATGAAGCTGACCAGCACGATCAGACCGGCTTCGGTCATCAGTTTCGCCACTTCGGCCACACGGCGGATGTTTTCCACGCGATCCTCATCGGTGAAACCAAGATCGCGATTCAGGCCGTGCCGCACGTTGTCGCCGTCCAGCAGGAAGGTGTGGTAACCCAGTGCGTGCAGGCGCTTGTCCACCAGGTTGGCGATGGTGGATTTGCCGGCGCCCGAGAGGCCGGTGAACCACAGCACGCGCGGCGGCTGGCCCTTGATGCGCGCGCGTGCGGCCTTGTCCACTTCCAGGTGCTGCCAATGCACGTTACCGGCGCGCCGCAGGGCGAAATCCAGCGTGCCCGCGGCAACCGTGTTATTGCTGTGGCGGTCGATCAGGATGAAACCGCCCAGGGTGCGGTTCTCTGCATACGCGGCGAAGGCAACCGGTTCGTCTAGGCTGAGATTAACGTAGGCGACTTCGTTCAATTCCAGACGCTTGGCCGCCAAGTGTTCTTGCGTGTTCACGTCGATGCGGTGCTTGATCTCGCTGATCGTCGCCGCGACGGTGCGAGTACCGAGCTTCAACCAGTACGGTCGACCCGGCAGCAAAGCGGCGTCATCCATCCAGAGCAGATGCGCGGCGAACTGGTCGGCGACCTGCGGCGGGTCGTCGGCAGCGGCGATCACATCGCCACGGCTGATATCGATCTCGTCGGCGAGGGTCAGCGTCACCGCTTGACCGGCGCGGGCGCTTGCCGTTTCGCTGTCGCCGACGAAAATCCCGATCACGCGCGAGCGGCGGCCGGCGGGCAGCAGGACTACTTCATCGCCGACGTTCGCGTTGCCGGCGGCGATGGTGCCGGCGAAGCCGCGGAAGTTCTGGTGCGGCCGGCTGACGAACTGCACCGGCAAACGCAGACCGCCCCGGGTGTCCTGCGCGGACACTTCGACGGTTTCCAGATGCTCGAGAAGGGTCGGACCCTGGTACCACGGCATGGCATCGGAATGCGCGGACAGGTTGTCTCCATTCAAGGCCGACAACGGAATGAAAGTAACGCGCTCGATGCCGAGCTGCTCCGCCAAGGCCTGATAGCCAGCGACAATCTCATCGAACACGCCCTGGTCGTACTCCACCAGGTCCATCTTGTTCACCGCCAGCACGACATGGCGGATGCCCAGCAGCGAAACGATATAGCTATGGCGACGCGTCTGCGTCAGCAGGCCTTTGCGCGCGTCCACCAGCACCACCGCCAAATCGGCGGTGGAAGCGCCGGTGGCCATATTGCGAGTGTACTGCTCGTGGCCCGGGCAGTCGGCGACGATGAACTTGCGGCGTTCGGTATCGAAGTAGCGGTAGGCCACATCGATGGTGATGCCCTGTTCGCGTTCCGCGGCCAAGCCGTCGAGCAGCAACGCATAGTCGATTTCGCCGCCGCGCGTGCCATGGCGCTTGCTGTCGGCGGTAAGCGCGGCGACCTGGTCGTCGAACAGCCGCTTGCTGTCGTACAGCAGCCGACCGATCAGGGTGCTCTTGCCATCGTCCACGCTGCCGCAGGTGATGAAGCGCAACAGCGGCTTTTCTTCGTGTTGCTTGAGGTAGCCGGCGATGTCAGACATAGGGGCATTCCTGTAGGAGCGGGCCCTGCCCGCGACGCTTTCGCGTTATGCCATCAAGAGTGTCGCGGGCAGGGCCCGCTCCTACAAAGACAAACATCATCAGAAATACCCCTCCAACTTCTTCTTCTCCATCGAAGCCGTAGGATCCTGATCGATCACCCGCCCCTGCCGTTCCGAACTGGTGGTCACCAGCATCTCTTGGATGATCGCTTCCAGCGTGTCGGCTTCCGACTCGATGGCGCCGGTCAGCGGATAGCAGCCCAGGGTGCGGAAACGCACCTTCTTCAGTTGCGGCGTTTCGCCGTCGCGCAACGGCAGGCGCTCGTCGTCCACCAGGATCAGCGCGCCGTCGCGTTCCACCACCGGGCGTTCGGCGGCGAAATACAGCGGCACCACCGGAATGCTCTCGCGGTAGATGTACAGCCAGATATCCAGCTCGGTCCAGTTGGACAGCGGGAACGCACGCACGCTCTCGCCCTTGTCGATGCGCGCGTTGTAGACATTCCACAGTTCGGGACGCTGCCGCTTAGGATCCCAGCGGTGCTTGTCGTTGCGGAAGGAGAACACGCGCTCCTTGGCCCGCGACTTCTCTTCGTCGCGGCGCGCCCCGCCGATGGCTGCGTCGAAAGCGTACTGATCCAGCGCCTGCTTCAAGCCCTGGGTCTTCATCACATCGGTATGCACCGTGGCGCCGTGGCTGATCGGGCCGATGTCCTGGGCGATGCCGTCCGGGTTGATGTGCACCCGTAGCTCGGTGCCGGTCTCGGCCACACGGCGGTCGCGGAAGGCGATCATCTCGCGGAATTTCCAGCGGGTGTCCACGTGCAACAGCGGGATCGGCGGCGGCGCCGGCGCGAAACCCTTCAGCAGCAGGTGCAACAGCACCGAACTGTCCTTGCCCACCGAGTACAGCAGCACCGGATTACGGAATTCGGCCGCGACTTCCCTGAGGATGTGGATGCTCTCCGCCTCCAGGCGGTCGAGATGGGACAGAGAAGGTAAGGAACTCATCAAGGATTTCGTGGACGCAAGGGGCGGGAACCGGTACGGCAGATTATCAGCTGGCCCCGGAAGGCCGGCAGGTTCCCCGGCAGGGTGGCGAGTATTCGGCCTTTGGGACTTGGTCCAGAAATAAGCGCAGGTCATAACCCCATAACCAGATGTCGTTTCTGAATGGGTTAACGCTTCTCTAGCATCGGACGTCCTAACCGCTCTACCCGCGAGTCAAAGCATGACCGCTGCACCGCCCGCGTTGGCCCCCAGCCCCTTGCCCGAGGAGCGCAAGGCGTTGCTGGCGCGTGTGGTGGAAGGACTGGATCCACCCAGCCTGTGGTGGTTGTCCGGCTATGCCGCCGGCCTGGCCCAAGGCAATCCGGCCCCGCATCTGGCCGTGCTTACCGGCGGCGCCGCGCAGGCCAGCCAGCGCCTGACCGTCGTCTACGGCAGCCAGACCGGCAACGCCCGCCGCGTGGCCGAGGCCCTGGCGTGGGAAGCCGAAGGCGCCGGCCTCAACGTGCGCCTGGTGCGCGCCGACGCCTACCCGCAACGCGAACTGGCCAACGAACGCCTGCTCTACGTCGTCATCAGCACGCAGGGCGAGGGCGACCCGCCGGACGACGCCATTGGCCTGATCGAATTCATCGCCGGCAAGCGCGCGCCGAAACTGCCTGAACTGAAGTACGCGGTGCTCGGCTTGGGCGATTCCAGCTACGCCGATTTCTGCGGCATCGGCCGCCGTCTGGACGCGCGCCTGGCCGAACTCGGCGCCAGCCGCCTGTTCGCCGCCGGCGAAGCCGATCTGGACATCGACACCGTCGCCCTGCCCTGGCGCGAACAAGCCCTGGGCCATGCCAAGACCTTGTTGAAGGTCACGGCCGCGCCTTCGGCCACCGTCACTCCCCTGCGTCCGGCGCCCAGCGTGCCGGCCTGGACCCACGACAAGCCCTTCGCCGCCGAACTGCTGCTCAACCAGCGCGTCAGCGGGCGCGACTTCAAAGGCGTGGGTTTCCTCAAGTACGGTGGCATCGGTAAGGATGTGCGCCACCTGGAACTGTCGCTGCAGGGTTCAGGCCTGCATTACGAACCCGGCGATGCGGTTGGCGTCCGCCATCGCAATCCGTCGCTGCTGGTGGAGGGCGTGCTGCAGGCGCTGGAACTGGACGGCGACGCGCCGGTGCAGGAAAAAGAAGAAACGCTGCCGTTACGCGAATGGCTGGCCGCGCGCAGGGAGCTGACCAAGCTCAGCCGCCCCTTCCTGGCCAGTCATGCCGCGCAGTCGCGCGCGGAAGAACTCAACGACCTGCTGGCACCGGGCCGCAATGCCGAGTTCGCTGAACTGCTCGGCACGCACCAGCTGGCTGACGTGCTGCGCCGCTGGCCCGCCCACTGGGAGCCGCAGGAACTGGTCGCCGCCTTGCGTCCGCTGACGCCGCGCCTGTATTCCATCGCCTCCAGCCGCAAGCGCGTGGGCGAGGAGGTGCATCTCACCGTCGACGTTCTGGATTATCAGGCCTTCGGCCATGCGCATGTCGGCGCGGCGAGCGGTTTCCTGGCGGCACTGGGCGAAGGCGACCACGCACCGGTCTACATCGAGGCCAACGATCGTTTCCGCGTTCCCGCCGACTCCAGCCGCGACATCATCATGGTCGGCCCCGGCACCGGCGTGGCGCCGTTCCGCGGCTTCGTGCAGGAGCGCGCGGAAACCGGCGCGCGCGGCCGCAACTGGCTGCTGTTCGGCGCGCGCCACTTCAATACCGACTTCCTCTACCAGACCGAATGGCAGGACGCGCTGCGCAGCGGCGAACTGCATCGCCTGGACGTGGCCTTCTCCCGCGACCAGGCCGAGAAGATCTACGTGCAACAGCGTCTGCGCGAACGCGGGCGCGAGGTCTACGACTGGCTGCAGAGCGGCGCGCATTTCTATGTCTGCGGTGCCATCGCGATGGGCAAGGACGTGCATGCCGCGCTATTGCAGATCGTTTCCGAACAGGCAGGCGTCGATGCCGAAGCCGCCGCCGGGTACCTCACCCAACTGCAGGCGGAGGGTCGCTACAGCCGCGATGTTTATTGATCACTGCTCAGCCCCAAAGATATGACCACGCATTCCGTCGAAGACATCAAATCCGAAAGCAAGCGCCTCCGTGGCGCTTTGCTGGATAGCCTTGCCGATCCGCTGACCGGCGCGCTGCGCGAGGACGACACCACCGTCATCAAGTATCACGGCAGCTACCAGCAGGACGATCGCGACTTGCGCGACGAACGCCGCCGGCAAAAGCTCGAACCGGCCTTCCAGTTCATGATCCGCACGCGCACGCCGGGTGGCGTGGTCACCCCGCAGCAATGGCTGAAGCTGGATGCCATCGCTACCCGCTATTCCAATCATTCGCTGCGCATCACCACCCGCCAGGCCTTCCAGTTCCACGGCGTGATCAAGCGCGAACTGAAAGCGACCATGCAGGCGATCAACGCCACCCTGATCGACACGCTGGCCGCCTGCGGCGACGTCAACCGCAACGTGATGGTCGCAGCCAACCCGCTGGAATCGGCCGCGCATGCCGAAGTCCAGGATTGGGCGGCGAAGCTGTCCAGGCATTTCCTGCCCAACTCGCGGGCCTATTACGAGATCTGGCTGGACGAGGAACTGGTCGTCGGCAGCGGCGAGGAAGAGGAACCGATCTACGGCAGCACCTACTTGCCGCGCAAGTTTAAGGTCGCTTTCGCGGTGCCGCCGGTCAACGACGTGGACGTGTTCGCCAACGACCTTGGCTTCATCGCGGTAATCGAGGATGGCGCGCTGGTCGGATTCAACGTCAGCATCGGCGGCGGCATGGGCGCCAGCCACGGCGATGCGGAAACCTATCCGCGCGTGGCCAACGTGATCGGCTTCGTCACCCCTGAGCAAGTGATTTCCATCGCCACTGCCGTGGTCACCACCCAGCGCGATCGCGGCAATCGCGTGGTTCGCAAGCGCGCGCGCTTCAAGTACACCATCGACGATCACGGGCTGGACGCTATCGTGGCCGAGATCGAAAGCCGTGCCGGATTCTCTCTCTCCCCGGCGCGCGCTTTCCGTTTCGAGCACAGCGGCGACCGCTACGGCTGGGTGCAGGGCGAAGACGGTCGCTGGCACCTGACCCTGAATCTTTCCGCCGGCCGCATCGCCGACCGCCCGGGCGCGCCGCACCTGACCGGACTGCGCGAGATCGCCAACGTGCACCGCGGTGAATTCCGCATGACCCCGAACCAGAACCTAGTGATCGCCGGTGTGCCCGACAGCGAGCGCAAGCGCATCGACGCGCTGGTCCATTCGCACGCGCTGGACGCGGGCTTGCGCGGCGGCACGGCGCTGGCGCGCGCGGCACTGGCCTGCGTGGCCTTGCCGACTTGCGGGTTGGCGATGGCCGAAGCCGAACGTTATCTGCCCGATTTCACCGGGAAACTTGAGCCGTTGCTCGAAAAGCACGGCCTGCGCGATGCGCCGATCCTGCTGCGAATCTCCGGTTGCCCCAATGGCTGCTCGCGTCCTTACTTGGGCGAGATCGCGCTGGTCGGCAAAGCGCCCGGCCGCTACAACCTGATGCTGGGCGCCGACCATCGCGGCCAGCGCCTCAACACGCTGTACCGCGAAAACATCGTCGAGAGCGAAATTCTCGACACGCTGGACCCGTTGTTCGCGCGTTACGCCGGCGAACGCGAAGCCGATGAAGGCTTCGGCGATTTCCTGCATCGCAGCGGCGTGGTCGCTTTACCCGCTTACCCCACACACCGACAGATTCCGCTGGAGCTGCACCCATGAGTGCCCCGAACGTCAACATCGATTTCAACACCGCCGCCAACGAGCCCGAGTCGCTGGAAGAACTCAACGCCCAACTGGAAGCGCGCAGCGCCGAGCAGCGCGTGGAATGGGCGCTGCAGAACGGCCCGGCCAACGCTGCGCTTTCCTCCAGTTTCGGTGCGCAGGCCTCGGTGATGTTGCACATGCTCAGCCAGCAGAAGCCGGACATCCCGGTAATCCTGATCGACACCGGCTACCTATTTCCAGAGACCTATCGTTTTGCCGATGAATTGCAGGAACGCCTGAAGCTCAACCTGCAGGTGTTCCGCCCGCTGGTCAGCCGCGCCTGGATGGAAGCGCGCCATGGCCGCCTGTGGGAACAGGGCGTAGTCGGCATCGACCAGTACAACGGTCTGCGCAAGGTGGAACCGATGAAGCGTGCGCTGAAGGAACTGGACGTGGGCACCTGGTTCACCGGCCTGCGCCGCAGCCAGTCCAGCACCCGTAGCCAGACGCCGGTGCTGCAGCAGCGCGACGGGCGCCTGAAAGTGAATCCCATCGTCGACTGGACCGACCGCGATATCTGGGTCTATATGAAAAAGCACGAATTGCCCTATCACCCGCTGTGGGACGAAGGCTACGTGTCGATCGGCGATTTCCACACCACGTCGCGCTGGGAGCCCGGCATGAGTGCGGAAGACACGCGTTACTTCGGCCTGAAGCGCGAGTGCGGGATCCACGTAGAGGTTTGAAGTTTCCGCCGCAATCGATCACCGATGACCACCTCTCCCCTTGTGGGAGAGGTCGACGCGCTTCGCGCGGCGGGAGAGGGGCGAGCGGAGTCAGTGCGTTGCAGATGGACCCATTCTTAAAACATTCGGCATTTAGGTCTGATCGTTTTCGTAACAACGGATAGGAGATCACTTCGCTCTCCCCCTCTTCCGCCCCTTCGGGGCACCTTCTCAGCCTTGCACACCCTTCGGGCGCCACAAGGGGAGAAGGGGAGCTCCGATGCCTTCACGATCCGTAAGCGACAATAGCGGCCACTCGCCTACCGGATCCGCTTCGCCTTCGTGAGAAAGGAACGTCTCCTCCCCCTGATCGTCGCGACCGCATTGTTCATCGAGAACATGGATTCCACCGCGATCACGACGTCCCTGCCGATGATCGCGGGAGACCTGGGCGTGGAGCCGGTAGCGCTGAAGCTGGCGCTCACCACCTACATGCTGGCGCTGGCGGTGTTCATTCCCATCAGCGGCTGGGTCGCGGACCGCTTCGGCGCCAGACCCACTTTCATGGCTGCCATCGGCGTGTTCCTGCTCGGTTCCGTCGGCTGCGCCGCGTCCGGGTCGCTAGGCACGTTGGTGGCCGCGCGATTCCTACAGGGCATGGGCGGGGCGATGATGGTGCCGGTAGGACGCCTGGTGCTGCTGCGCACTGTGCCCAAGGCGCAGCTAGTGCAGGCGCTGAGCTGGCTGACCATTCCCGCTCTGCTCGGCCCGATGCTGGGCCCGCCGTTGGGCGGCCTGATCACTACCTACAGCAACTGGCGCTTCATCTTCTTGATCAACCTGCCGATGGGTTTGCTGGGCATCTACCTGGCCTGGCGGCACATCCCTATGCTGCGCGGCGGCGCGCGGCCGCTAGACTGGCGCGGATTCGGACTGTCGGCCACGGGGCTGGCGTTGACCATGTTCGGCTTCGCCAGCATGGGCCGGCATCTGATCAGCACGCCGGTCGCCGCCGCCTGCTTGCTCACCGGCGCGGGGTTGCTGGGGGGTTACGTGACGCATTCGCACCGCCATCCGCATCCGCTGATCGACCTGGGTTTGATGAAGTTGCCAACCTTCCGCATTGGCGTGTTGGGCGGTTCACTGTTCCGCATCGGCATCGGCGCCACGCCGTTCCTGCTGCCGCTGATGCTGCAGCTGGGCTTCGGCCTCAACCCGCTGCAATCGGGGTTGATCACTTTCACCTCGGCCGCCGGTGCGATGTTCATGAAGACTCTGGCCGGACGCATCCTGCGCCGCTGGGGATTCCGCAAGGTGATGATCACCAACGCGATGATCGCCTCACTGCTGCTGTGCGGCTTCGGCCTGTTCCGCGCGGACACGCCCTATCCGCTGATCATCGGCGTGCTGCTGGTCAGCGGCTGCTTCCGCTCGCTGCAGTTCACCAGCCTCAACGCCATCGTCTACGCCGACGTGGAGCCGGAGCGCATGGGCCAGGCCAGCAGCTTGGCGGCGATGGCGCAGCAGGTGTCGCTGGCCGTCGGCATCACCATCGGCGGCTACGCCTTGAGCGTGGCCAGCGTGGCGACAGGCCAGCCGTTGGAAGCGGTGATCAATTTCAGTTTCGCCTTCCTCACCGTTGGCCTGATTTCCTGCAGCTCGGTGTGGATGATGCTGCGGCTGGCGCCCGATGCCGGCGCGGAAATGTCGGGCAAGGCCGAGCCCGGCAAGGAAGTCACCGAACCGAAGCCGGAGCAGCGGCCGGGGAATTGAAGTGCGGGTCTTACTGATCGCCCTTATCGCCTAAGCAAACTTTGATCTCCTAAGCTCTGGGGATTGACCGCCGGAACGTTAGGTCCAACAATGTGACTACATTTGTAGTCACATTGGATTGCCATGAAAAATCGTTTCCTCCTGCTTTTCTTTTTGGCTATGGGAACAACCGGCAAGGCAGCCGAATCCACCGGTCAATGGTTGGTCACCACCGATCTGTGGGGCAATCCTGCCTACCAGCTACTGGAGCTTCCCGATGAAGAAGGTCCGTTGATCGGCGTCTTCGATGGCGATCCGCTGAAAGGGAGCCGCCAGGGCCAAACTCTGGAGTTGGTGGTGACCGGAAGCGACTCTGCGGTCTACCGCTTCAGCGGGACGCAAACGCAAGAGCAAATAACCGGCGTCGCCGACTACCCCGACACCAACAACAAGAACGAGCGGGCGACGCACGCCTTTACCGCAAGACGCCTTCCGCAACGGGCGAACGGCTCGCCGCAACGGCACGAGTTTGTTCCCGCCAGCTACTCGAACGAGTTCTCTCCCCATCGCGCGCCTGTTCTGACCCTCTGGCCAGGAGACAGTCTGCACACCACGACGCTCGACTCGGGCGGCATGGACCGGCATGGCAAGACGCAAGCGCTTTTCGGCAACCCACAAACCGGACCGTTCTACGTCATGGGTGCGGAGCCTGGGGACGTCCTGGTCATCCGCATCAAACGCCTGCGCTTGAATCGCGATTACGCCGACAGCCTGGACAGTCTGGTCGGCCGCGCGCTCTCGCCCGCGCTTGCCGCCAAGGCGACGGAACTGGGCAAGCCGGTGCGCTGGAAACTGGATCTCGAACGCGGCATGGCGCATCCGGAATCCCCTTCGTCTCGCCTGCAGGATTTTTCGGTGCCCATGCGTCCGATGCTGGGTGGTCTGGCGGTAGCGCCGGGATTCGGCTCCGCGCCCATTTCTACCGGCGACACCGGCCGATTCGGCGGCAACATGGATTTCAACGAGATCCGCGAAGGCGCCACGGTCTATCTGCCGGTGTCGCAACCTGGCGCCCTGCTCTATCTGGGCGACGCGCACGCTTTGCAGGGCGACGGCGAAACCTCGCAGTACGGATTGGAAACGTCGATGGACGTGGAGATCGGCGTGGACGTGATCCGCAAAAAGAACATCGCCACGCCGCGTGTGGAATCGGATGCGCAGATCATGGCCCTGGGCCAGGCGGGTTCGCTGGACGATGCGTTACGCGCCGCGACTTCGGGTATGGTCCAATGGCTGCAGCAGGACTATGGCTTGACCCTTTCCGAATGCGCGCAGGTCATGGGCAGCTCGGTGCATTACGTGGTGGCCAATCTGGCAGGGCGAAGCGTCGGCATGGCGGCAAAGCTGGACAAATCCGTATTGCGGACGCTGTCGCCGGAGGCAGGCGCAGAAAGGTCGGGCAATGCGGATCCGGCAAAGACAAAGAAATGAGCGAAGCCAAGCCGGAGCGGCGCGCCAGACGTCAGATTCCAGAACGCCGGGCGCTCAGGCCGCGCGGCTGCAACCTTCGGGCTTGAGCACGCGTTCGGTGGAGGCCGGATATTTCGCCAGCAGGAGTGCAGCCCGCGTAGGACGTGCAGCGAACCCGCCGCCGCAGTTGGGGCATTTTCCCGCCAGTACCGTGTCGACGCACGAGGCGCAGAAGGTGCATTCGAAGGAACAGATACGCGCCTCGGACGAGTCGGGGGGCAGATCCGCGTTGCAGCATTCGCAATTGGGCCTCAACTGGAGCATGGCTTCCCCCGTCACGTGGCGTGCGGAACATTGTGGCACCAGCAAGTGCGGGACCCACATCGAGGAATGAGAACCCGTAGGACAGAACCCGCCTAGCGGATTCCATCGATCGATGCCCAGCGTGGATCGATCAGCGGCTGAAATCGACCGCGAACGCCAGCAGGGTTCCCGGGATGCGGTTCATGCCTGCCGGGCACGCACCATCCAGCGGCACGTCGGATACACGCTCGCCCGTGCTGCGGTTGACGCATACCTCGAACTGCTCACCGGCGCCGGTCTGGGTGACGCTGTAGTCGTTGTCGCTGCCGATCAGCACCAGATGCCGCCCGTTGGTCAAGCGCGGACCGATCGCCAAACCTTCCAGCTTTTCCGGGATGTCGCGGGCACCGGACGCACGCAGCGCGGCGATCAGGTCCACTTCCTGCACCTTGCTCACCGACACCACATTCGCCGGCAGGTTATTGCTGCCAGCCAGGGACAAGCCGGACACATCGGTAGCGCCGGCAATCGAGATGCGATACACGCGCTTGTGCAACGGGGCTGCCGTTGGCTCGACGCCAAGGCCGCGGTTGTCGCGCTCCAACACCAGGAAATCCGTATCGCTGAGCGCGTGGATCGCGCTCAGGCCTATGCTGCGGCCTTGGTTGGTGGCAGAGAAATCATCGCTCGTGGAAGGGTCGATGGCGTTGAGCGTGGCAACCGACTCCAACGGGTAAACGTATTGCGCGCTGACGCGGCCGCTGGCCACGTCAAACTCGACCACGCGCAGGTTGCGGCTACGACGGCCATCGTTGCTGCTGCCCTCGTCGACCAACGGATCCTGCATCACGGCGTAGAGCTTGTTCCCGGATTTGTTGAAAGTCAGCCCTTCATAGCCACGGTTGTCTTGGCGGCCATGCACGATGGTCGGGCGGCCGTTGACGTAATCACGCGCATCGGTGCTGGTCCGCGGCACCAGGTTGGCAGGCGTCTGTAAGGCACGGATGAATTTCCCGCTGGAAGTAAACTCATAGAGGCTGGGGCCGTATTCGTCAGCCACGAAGAAATGGCCGCCCTTGCCGATGGCCAGGCCTTCCGGATCGAAGCTCAGACCCAGCTTGGCGGCATCGTTGTTGAGCAGCTGTGGATTCAGGCCATTGAATACCGCGCCATCCTCGCCGCTGAACAGGATGGTTTTCTCGACCACCGGCTGGCCAATGGCGCCAGTGCGGTCGTTGTATGGAATCCGCAAGCGCTGAACGCGGGTGGCGTAATCGATCACGCCGCCGCCCGGGCCGCGATCCGACAGGGCATACCAGTAGCCGCTTTTCGCGTCGTAGACCAGGTCCGAATAGAAACCGAAACGATTGAGGTTGGCCGAATCAGCCACGTCCTTGGGCATGCGGACAGCATCGCGGGTGGTGGCTGGGGTCTCGACCTTGTTGATCAGCGCCCATTCGGCGGCGGACACGGGCATGACGGAAGCAAGCAGCAGAACAGTGGCGGCGGTGCGGATCATGGCCATCATCCGAATGGGGGAAATGACCAAGTTAGGCAGGGCCTATTGCAACAACATGACGGAATGCCTCAGCTGGCAATCGTCTGCGTCAACGATTCCCAGGTCGGCGGCACGCGCTGGACAGTCCGCCACCTGATCGCCGAATCCCGCGCTTGCCCACCCAACTTGCAGCACTAAGCAGACAGGCCACGCCGCGGATTTTCTTGATCCGGAAGTCGTTCTGGTCGCTCCATCGCAAGCTGGCTGCTTCTGCCTTCCGAACGCTGCATCGGCGATTCGTTGATGGATTGCAGCTGACCGAGCGACGACCCCAGGGGTGTTCCCAGTGCGGCCTGGGTCTTCAAACGCCGGACGCTCAGGCCACGCGGCCGCAGCCTTCCGGTTTGAGCACGCGCTCGGTGGAGGCCGGATATTTCGCCAGCAAGTGCGCAGCGCGCGCGGGACGTGCGGAGAAACCGCCGCCGCAGTTGGGGCACTTGCCTGCCAGCACCGTGTCGACGCACGAGGCGCAGAAGGTGCATTCGAAGGAACAGATCCGCGCCTCGGACGAGTCGGACGGCAGATCGGCATTGCAGCATTCGCAGTTGGGTCTCATCTGAAGCATGACTTCCTCCAAGGCTGGACGGGCCTGCTGCGATTGTCGCATCCGTGCCTGTCATCCATGCCGCTTCCTTGCCGTCCGTGTGATGGCAAGCCTGAGAGATACCGGTTAGTGTGCGAAGACGGCGTGGGGACGCCGTAACGGCCATGCGATCGCAGCATGCCGACCAAACCAATCCAGGGGAAACCGATCCATGACGCGTATCGCGGCCGTTGTTCTCTGTTCGCTCATGGCGCTTGCGCCCTTGCCGGGCCGCACGCAAACGGCGACGTCCAAGGCCTTTACCTTCTGCACCGTCACCGACATGTCGGGCGGCGGCATGGGCACGGCCAAGATATGGGCCTCGCCGGTATTCGAGTTCAGCTATCAGGCCGACGATGCCGGGGGCATGTCGCGCACCGCGGAACTGGCGACCGAGTTTCATACGTATATCGGCGGCATGGGTGGTTCGGGCGATAAGAGCTGTTTTCCCGCGACCGCGAGCCGTGCCGAACTGGAAGCGATGAGCGCACAGCAACGTAAGGACTGGACCAAGCGGATCATGCTCTGGGCTTCGAAGTGGCAGGAAGTGGCGTGGACGCCCAAGCCGTGGAATCCACAGACGGCAATGGCGAAAGCCGCTGTCTCCAACAAATATTTCTACTGCTATGTCACCGATGTCGAGCCGGACGTGCGCAAGACGGTGGCCAGCTTGGTTTTCGACAAACCAGTGCGGGGCGATGACCCCATGGCCGTCTACAACCAAACCGACGCCTACACCGACGAATTCAAACGCACCGCTCTGCCCGGCCACGGCGTGTCGGATCTAGGAACGATGTGCGTGTTCAAGGACACGCTGGCCGAGGCGGAAAAGAGCCGCAAGGAATATCGCAGGCTGTTCAGCGGTTTCAATCTACGCTTTGTGGATCTGGCGTGGATTCCTTCCGTGACAGCATCGCCGCAACCCACGACGCCGACCCTTGTTGCGACTGCGGTGGCACCACCTGTAGCTCAAGGCAGGCTTGGCGTGGCGATCGACACGGTCACCGACACGCTGGCGCAAGCGCTAGGGCTGCAACCTGCGCGGGGAGCAATGGTGGTGCAGGTGATCCCAGGTAGTGCGGCGGAAAAAGCCGGACTCAAACCGCTCGATGTGGTGCTCGAGGTCGCCGGGCAATCGGTCGACAAGGCGTCCGACTTGCCTATCATCGTCGCGCGGCTGCGTCCTGGTTTCAAAGCGCCGCTGCAGGTGTGGCGCGAGCGCAAGATGCTGGAATTGTCGGTGGAAATCGGATCGGCAGTCGATACGCCAATTCCGCCAACCATTGCCTCGAACGGGGCGCAACCTGCCGCAAACAACGTCGCAACGCCAATGGCTTCCGCTGAACCCATGTACTGCTTTGCAGCGGTCAACACCAAACGCAAAGCCTGGTATTCGCCGATCTGGACCGAAACCCGTCCCGGCGACATGAACACGCTAATCGCCGCAGCGCGCGACCAGTTCCTGGCCCAGGTACGCAGCATTGCGCCGGACTTGCCTGCCGATCCCGTCACCGACAGCAGTTGCGCCGGAACGAACAGCCGCAGCAACGGCTACGGTTGCACGACGACAGCGGGCAAGAATTTGTACGCTCGAGCTAACTGCATCGCCGATGGCAACTTGATGGGCTTGGCGTGGGCAGGCGAACGCAAGGCATGGCCGAAGCTGCAAGACGTGCAGTGGAAGCCGTCGCCTTGAAGAACGGCGGGTAGTCGCACTATCCGGAGGAACGCTGCCCCCTGGAAAGACAGATTGAAGTCCTCCTGCGCCGTCTAAGCGGACAGGGTGCGTCGCAGGGCTTCCTGGTCGGGAAGTTTTCCTGGTTGCTCCATCGCCAGCTGGCTGGTTTTGCTTTCGGAACGCTGCATCGGCGATTCGTTGAGGGCTTGCAACTGACCGAGCGAGGACCCCAGGGGTGTTTCCAGTGCGGTCTGGGTTTTCATCTGCGCACGGTTATGCGCGGGATCGCCGGGATTTCCTTCCACCACGAACACATTCTCCCCCGCTTTCAGGCCGGCCCTTTGTTCGCTCAGCAGGACATGATCGATGCGGCTCAAGCCCGCTTGCTTGGCGAGCACGGTCAAGCTGGCCGCCATCGGTTCGTTGGTGCCGCCGGAATTCTCCTGGGCCGGCACTTTCGCCTGATTCGCGCCGTACAAAGCCTGCTGGTACAGCGTGTGATCGGCGTGCTCGGGATGCGAAGGATGCAAGGCGGACGATTTGTCCGGAAGTTCCTTGTACTGCCCCTGATCGTTGACCATAGGCTTGTCGAGAACGGGATACTCGTGCGTCCGCAACTTCTCGATCTGTTCTTTCGTGGTCATGCGGTTGTCGATTCCAGGCTCCACAACGCCTGGAAAATCCTTGACGGCCACGCCCATGGTTTCGCCCAGAGTCCGATAGGCGGAATTGCTGTTCACGGTATCGCCGAAAACCTTGAAGCCAAGATTCGGATAATTCAAATCCAACGCGTTCAGCGGCTCTTTCGCTGCCACCGCTGCATTCCATCGCGCCAGCACCTCTTCCTTGGGCGCATCGAGAACCGTCATGTGGGTCTGATCGTTCTTGATGTAGGTCAGCCCGGTCGCCTTGGCGTCGATGCTATTGGCGTAGCCGGGATCGTGCGGAAAATTCCAGATCCTTAGAGAATGCTTTTCTTCGTCCGTGCCGATCGGCTGGGGGATATTGGTTTTACGGTCTGTCGCCAAACCGTGCAATTCGTCGAGCGCCTTTCCGTTCTCGTCGCGCAAGACCCAGAAATCATGGCTGGCGACTCCCACCACTCCCAGCGAACGGGCTTCGATAGTGTAATTAGGCATTAGTTTCCATCCTTAGCAATTGTGGTTACTTCCAATACGCCCTCACGCACGCGCTTGCAAACAGCCTTGCATCTCCCTCTTCAGGTCCGCGACCGATTTTTCCACGCCGATATCTTCGTAGTAGGCGCCTGCGCCTTTCAGATCGATCCTGATTTCGTTGCTCTGCTTATCGAAAGTGATTTTCGCCCTGAAACCGCCCACGTTGGCCTTGTCGAAATCGCCTGTTTCGAGGATGCCTTCGTCGGGATCCCGGCGCGTTACGTCGCTTCGCCAGAAACTATCGGGTTGGGCCAAATGCTTGATGCTGGTTTCGGTGCATTGAAAAACCCGATCCACGCCGGTTGCGGGGGGCGCCTGCACGGTCGCCACGGCCCTCGGCACACCGACCACCGATTCGTATAAGCCACAACCCGTCAGAGCGGTCAGCGCCAGAACTGTTATCCCTCTCGAGGCCTTCATCGACATACTCCCTTGTCGGCGCAGATCGACAGCTTACGAAACGACCGGTTGATCGGCAACTCGCGGAAGACGGCGAGCACGGATTTTTCTTCAACTCGTAATCGTCTGCGTCAACGATTCCCAAGTAGGCGGTACCGGCCAATCCGCCGCTTGATTGCCATCCAGCACGCGTCGCAGGTCGCGGCGATCCACTTGCGGCGCCAGCACGTGCACCAGTTCCAGCGCGTAGTCGCGCAGTACGCGTTCGCGCGGCAGCACCGCCCAGGCGATGCATTCGTTGATCGCCGACGGCGCGGCCCAGGCGCGCAGGTCGGTATCGGCCGAGGTCACCGCCATTTCCGCCAGCAGCCCCACGCCCATGCCGGCGCGCACATAAGTCTTGATCAGGTCGGCATCCAACGCGGTCAGCGCGATGCTGGGCTGCAAGCCGACGCTGGCGAAAGCGCGCTGCAGCGATGATTCGGGCCGGGTCGAGGATTCGTAGCTGATCAGCGGCTGGGTGGCGAGGTCGGCCATGCTGGGAATGACGTCGGCTTTGTCCAGCGCATGTCCGCGCGGCACCACCACCAGCCGCCGCCAACGGTACAACGGTACGGCGATGCCGGCCTGCGGTTCGTCGCCGGCCGTGCTGATGACGGCGATATCCGCATCGCCTTCGCTCAACAGATCCAGCGCGGCGCTTTCGCCGGCCTGTTGCAGGTGCACGCTGACCTGCGGATAGGCGCGCTTGATCTGGCCGATGGCCGGCGGCAGCACGAAGCGGGCCTGGGTGTGGGTCGTGGCCAGGATCAGCTGGCCCTGGCTTTCGCGACGCTGGTTGGCCGAATAGGTACGGATGTTATTGGCTTCGGCCAGCACCGCGCGGGCGCGCAGGATCACTTCGCCGCCGGCCGGAGTAACGGCCTCCAGACTGCGGCCCTTGCGCACGAACAGCAGAAAGCCCAGTTCGTCCTCCAACTGCTTGAGCTGTTTGGACAGGCCCGGCTGGGTGGCGTGCACGCGCGCAGCGGCCAGGGTGATGTTGAGGTCGGCGTCGGCGATGGCCACCAGGTAGCGGAGTTGGGTCAGCGTCATCGGTAGTCTCGAAGCCCGGTGGCTCCTGCAAATAGAGGTGGGCAGGTGAATGTAGAGGAATTCTGGCCTCCATCTTATAACCGCCCGTCATATGTAACGGGCGGCATGTCATTTCCAGCTGCATATAAGCGGACGTAGGGTCATCAGCCCGCCCTTATGCCCTGTCCGTGAACGCGCTGCTCCCTTCCACACCCTTATTCCCCCTGTTCGCCGACCTGCGCGATCGTCTCGTATTAGTGGTGGGCGGCGGAGCGGTGGCCGAGCGCAAAGTCGAAGCGCTGCTGCTCGCCGGCGCATTGCCTGTGGTGGGATCCCCGGAACTGAGCGAGCGGCTGCAGACCTGGTTGGAGACCGGTCGCATCCGCTGGCGTTCCGGCGAATTCAGCGACGACTGGCTGGACGAGGCATGGCTGGTGATCGCCGCCACCGATGATGCCGCGATCAATCGGGCGGTGGCCGCCGCTGCCACTGCCCGGCGCATCCTGACCAACGTGGTGGACGACGCCGAACTCTCCAGCTTCCACGTGCCGGCAGTGGTGCAGCGCGGTCCTTTGCAGATCGCCATCTCCAGCGGTGGCGGCGCGCCGATGCTGGCGCGGCATATCCGCCGGCAACTGGAAACGCTGCTGGACGATTCGCTAGGCACGCTGGCCGAACTGCTGACCCGCCAGCGCGAACGCATCCGCGCGCGATTCCCGGAGCCGGGCGCACGCCGCCGTTTCTTCGAAAAACTGCTGGCCGGCCCGCTGCCGCGCCTGCTGCGCCAACGTCTGGATGGCGAACAAGCCGACGTCTATCTGCAGCAGGCGCTGGGCGACGAAGAAGCGCTGCAGCCGGTCGGCTCCGTGGCGCTGGTCGGCGCGGGCCCGGGCGATCCCGGACTGGTAACGTTGAATGCGCTGCGCGCGATGAACGAGGCCGACGTGATCCTGCACGACCGCCTGGTCAGCGCCGATGTGTTGAAACTTGCGCGCCGCGACGCCATCCGCATCGAAGTGGGCAAGTCTGCCGGTCGCCACAGCATGAGCCAGGACCAGATACATGCGCTGATGCTGGAACATGCGCGGCAAGGCAAGCGCGTGGTGCGGCTGAAGGGCGGCGACCCGTTCGTGTTCGGACGAGGCGGCGAGGAACTCGAATTCCTGCGCGCCCACGGCATCGCCTTCGAAGTGATCCCCGGCATCACCGCCGCGGTCGCCTGCGCAGCCTATGCCGGCATTCCGCTGACCCATCGCGACCACGCGCAATCGCTGCGTCTGGTCACCGCGCACTGCAAGGATTCTTTGAACGCACTAGATGAGAGCGGCCTGGACTGGCAGGCGCTGGCCCAGGACAAGCAGACTCTGGCCGTGTATATGGGCGTGGGCGGGCTGGAAAAGATGCGCGAACGACTGTTGTTGGCCGGTGTCGACCCCCACCTGCCGTTTGCCTTGGTTGAGAACGGTTCGCGGCCGCAGCAGCGGGTGATCACCGGCATGCTGGCGTCGCTTCCGGAAAGCGCGCGCCATCATCGCGTGCAATCCCCCGCACTGCTGATCCTCGGCGAAGTGGCCGCACTCGCGGACTCGCTGCATTGGTTCGGCGCCGCACCGCTGGCCTCGCCAGTGCAGCCCGCCGCCCCGCAACATTCCGACAACCTGGGCGCGCCTACACTCCCGCAGGCCGCCTGACGCTTTCTTACGGAGAACCCCATGGCTATCTACGACAGTATCCTCGACACCATCGGCCGCACCCCGGTGGTCAAGCTGCACCACGTCGCGCCCAAGCACGTGACGCTCTACGCCAAGGTGGAATCGTTCAACCCCGGCGGCTCGGTCAAGGATCGTTTGGCGCTGGCCATCGTGCTGGACGCCGAAGCCAAGGGCCTGCTCAAACCCGGCGACACCATCGTGGAAGCGACTTCCGGCAACACCGGCGTGGCCTTGGCCATGGTCGCCGCCGCGCGCGGTTACAAATTCGTGGCGACGATGGCGGAAACCTTCTCCATCGAACGCCGCAAACTGATGCGCGCTTACGGCGCCAAAGTGATTCTGACCCCCGCCGCCGAGCGCGGCAGCGGCATGGTGCGGCGCGCAGAAGAACTCGCCGCCAAGCACGGCTGGTTCCTGGCGCGGCAGTTCGCCAATCCCGCCAATCCGGCCTATCACCGCCAGACCACGGCGGCCGAAATCCTGCGCGATTTCGCCGGTTTGCGACTGGATCATTTCGTCACCGGCTGGGGCACCGGCGGCACCCTGACCGGCGTGGGCGAAGTGCTGAAAGTCGCGCGTCCCGAAGTGAGGATCACCGCCGCCGAACCCGCCGTCGCCTCGCTACTGCGCGGCAACGAGTGGTCGCCGCACAAGATCCAGGGCTGGACGCCGGATTTCATTCCCGAAGTACTTAATCGCGAAGTCGCCGACCAGATCTTGCCCATCGCGGACGTCGACGCCATCACCACCTCACGCCGCCTGGCCGCCGAGGAAGGCATCTTCGTCGGCATCTCCGCCGGCGCGACCGTAGCAGCCGCATTGCAGGTGGCCGAAACCGCGACCGAAGGTTCGGTATTGCTGGCCGTGTTGCCCGATACCGGCGAGCGCTATTTCTCCACGCCGTTGTTCGAAGGGGTCAACGAAGGCTCCGACGACGAGTGGTTGTCGTCGCTGGGCTGAGCTTCAAAGGCTCAGGCATCCTTACGGCCACGCGTACCTTTGTAGAGCCGAGCTTGCTCGGCTGCTTTTGATCTTTACCCGCACCTCCTTCTGAAGAGCAGCCGAGCAAGCTCGGCTCTACAAGGCGATGGGTCGCGGGGTTTCGCTATCCCAGCAACAGATAGCCGCCAGCCAACAGCGCCAACACCAGCAATGCCCACAACCAGCCATACCGGTTGGTTTCACGACTGACGGTATGGGCGCCACGCGCTGTGCCCACGGCGTGCGGAGCCGACTCCTTGGCCTGCCGAACCAGATTCATCGCAGCCTTCAGGTCGCCGCGTTCCATAGCGGTGAGGGCGGCTTCGGGCAATTTCATGCCGTGCTTGCGGGCAATGCCTTCCAGCTTGGCGCGCATCGCTTCGTCGCGCACGGGCGTTTGCCCATCGCGATATCGCTCCACCAGATCCTTGGCTTCCTTCAAGCCGAGCCCGGTGGCGGCACGGACGATCTTGATCGCCTCGATCAACTGGCCGCGCGACAACGCAGCCAGTGCTTCCGCCGGCAAGCCATCGAAAGAGGCAGTGGGGACCGCCGCGGGCGGATCGATGGGAAAGCGTTGCTTGCCGGACGCGAAGGCATCGGCTGCCTCCATCGCCCCACGCAGGTCCACGCCATGATTGGCCTCGCGCACCAGCTTGATCGCCTCGATGCGCGCGCCTCTGGCCAGGGCGGCCGCCGCTTCGGCGGGAATGCGTATTTCACGGGACATGGGTAGGCATCGACCGGAAGGTGTCGACACCATAGCGCATCGATGCGCGGCTAGACCTCGTACAACTCCAGCGGCAATCCGTCCGGATCGGCGAAGAAGGTGAAGCGCTTGCCGGTGTATTCGTCCACGCGAACGGGTTCCACCTCGATGGAATGATCCCGCAGGTGGGCGATCGCCTTCTCGATGTCGGGCACCACGAAAGCCAGATGCCTGAGGCCGCAGGCTTCCGGCCGCGAGACGCGCGGCGGCGGCGAAGGGAACGAGAACAGCTCGATCTGGACGCCGTCGGAAACCTGCAGGTCCAGCTTCCAGGAATCGCGTTCGCTTCGGTAAGCCTCGGCGAGAATCTTCAGACTCAGCACTTCGGTGTAGAAGCGCTTAGAGCGCTCATAGTCCGAGGCGATGATGGCGATGTGGTGGATGCCGGAGATTTTCATGATTGCGTTTCCCAATTGGAAACGCCGGCGCTGGGCCGGCGTTTGCTACAACCCTTCTCCCTGCGGGAGAAGGTGCCCCGAAGGGGCGGATGAGGGTACGTCGGAGGAGAATCAATGGAACAACTGGACACGTACAAGAAGCGGAATACGCACCTGTCGCTAAATCCGTCGTTCACCGCCACCACTCCGCCGTACCCTCACCCCAACCCCTCTCCCGCAGGAGAGGGGCTCAAAAAGGTACTGCTTCAGCCTTCCCACTGCCCCAGCGCCGCCATGCCATTTTCCTTGGCGCGCGCATGCACGATGGTCTGCGCCTTGCCGAAGTTGCCGACCAGATCCTGCGACCACAGCTTCAACGCCGCCGACTGCATGGCACGGCCGTAGGAGAATGACAACGGCCACGGCAGATTGCCGAGGCGGTTCATCGCATCGAGGTGCGCGGTGGCGTCTTCGTCGCTCTGGCCGCCGGACAGGAACACGATGCCCGGCAGGATCGCCGGTACAGTGCTCTTCAGACACATGACCGTGGCCTCAGCGACTTCATCGATGCTGGCTTGCTCTTCGCTGTCTTTGCCGGCGACGACCATCGAGGCCTTCAGGATGGTGCCTTCCAGCATCACGTTCTGCTCGTACAGCGCGCCGAACAGCGCACGCAGGGTGGCTTCGGTCACTTCGTAGCAGGTTTCGATGTCGTGGTCGCCGTCCATCAGTACTTCCGGTTCCACCATCGGCACCAGGCCGGCTTCTTGGCACAACGCCGCGTAGCGGGCCAGCGCGTGCGCGTTGGCTTCGATGCAGGTGCCGGAAGGAATGTCGTCGCCGATGTTGATAACCGCACGCCATTTGGCGAAGCGCGCGCCGAGGGCGTAGTACTCCTTGAGGCGATCGCGCAGGCCGTCGAGGCCTTCGGTCACCACTTCGCCTTGGCAGCCGGCCAGCGAGTGGGTGCCCTTGTCGACCTTGATGCCGGGGATGATGCCATTGGCGGCCATGTACTTGGCGAACGGCACGCCGTCCTTAGTGGACTGGCGCAGGGTTTCGTCGTACAGGATGGCGCCGGAAATGTGATCGCTCAGCTTGGGTGTGGTCAGCAGCATCTCACGGTAGGCGCGGCGGTTTTCCTCGGTGTTGGGAATGCCGACGCTCTCGAAGCGCTTGGCGATGGTAGCGGTGGATTCGTCGATCGCGATGATGCCCTTGCCCGCGGCGACCATGGCCTGGGCGGTTTCGGCAAGCTGTTCGATGCTCATGAGGTTCCTGGGGCGCGGCTGGGAAAGGGGCCGGAATTATAGCCCGCCCGCTGTCGCCCTTCCCTTCACCCAGCACTTGCAAGCGGTTTCACCACGCTCTCTTACCCTCAAGCCAAAAGAGCTCGCGGCGGGACGCCGCTCCCACGAGAGTTCTACAGCTCGCCCAATCCTTCGGCTTTGCCGTCGGCCCCCAGCTGCAACAAGCGCAGCGTGTTGGTCGCGCCGTGCTGTTCCATATGGTCGCCGCTAGTGAAGATCACACGGTCGCCGGGAACCAGCCGGTTGAGGTCGCGCAAGATGCGCAGCGAATCGCGCGCGGCTTCGCGCGGGGCCAGGCCGCGGCTGTCGAAGGCGATGGGGAACACGTCGCGGATCATCGCCATCTTGCGGCGCGCGCCGTCATGGCGCGAGAACGCGTAGATCGGGGCGCTGGAACGGAAGCGAGAGAGATAGCGCGCGGTGCCGCCCGATTCGGTCATGGCCACAATGGCGCGCACACCGATGTGCTCGGACAGGAACATGGTAGCCATGGCAATGGCCTGGTCGGCGCGTTCCAGGTTGCGCGGCGCTTTCTCGAAGTCGGTATCCATCTGGAATTGTTTTTCCGCACCCAGGCAGATGCGCGCCATCGCTTCCACCGCCTTGACCGGATACGCGCCAGCAGCGGTTTCGGCCGACAGCATGACCGCGTCGGTACCGTCGATGACCGAGTTGGCCACGTCCAGCACTTCGGCGCGCGTGGGAATGGGGCTTTCGACCATCGACTGCAGCATCTGGGTGGCGGTGATCACCACTTTGTTGCGCGCCAGCGACTCGCGGATGATCTTCTTCTGCAGGCCGGGCAGTTCGGCGTCGCCGATTTCCACGCCCAGATCGCCACGGGCCACCATCACCACATCGCTGGCATCGATGATCTCGGCCAGGTTCTCGATGGCTTCGGTGCGTTCGATCTTGGAAACCAGCGCCGCATCGCAGCCGTGGCTCAGCGCGATGCGGCGCGCCTCATTCATGTCTTCGGCATTGCGGCAGAACGAGACGGCGATGAAGTCGACGCCGATCTTGGCGACGATGCCGATCAACTCCTTGTCACGTTCGGTCAATGCGCCCAGCGATAGTCCGCCACCCTGCTTGTTCAAGCCTTTGCGGTCGGAAAGCATGCCGTCGTTCAACACCGTGTTGACGATACGCTCGCCTTCCACGGATTCCACCCGCAGCTGCATCAAGCCATCGTCGAGCAGCAGCACGTCACCGGGCTGCACGTCGCCGGGCAGCCCCAGATAGCTGACACCCACCTGGCTGACGTCACCCAAGGGCGCATCGGCACTGGCGACCAGGTCGAAGCGGTCTCCGGTCTTCAACCGGACTTTGCCTTCGGCGAATTTTTCGATTCGGATCTTGGGACCCGGAAGGTCGGCCAGGATGCCGACCTCGGCACCTGCGCGTTGCGCGGCAGCGCGCACGGCCGCGGCGCGCTTGGCTTGGCCGGAAGGATCGCCGTGGGAAAAGTTGAGGCGCACTACGTTGACACCCGCGCGGAACAAATCATCCAGCACGCCGGGCGGGTCGGTCGCGGGACCAAGGGTGGCGAGGATTTTGGTGCGGCGTTGGCGGTCGGTCACGGATTGAGGCTCCCCTCTCTGAGAGCCGGGGAAATTAGCACATCAACGAGACCACTACGATGCCATTCCATACCGGAATCAGGAGATGGCCGGATTGTCGCGAGACAAACCTGACTCCGGCAGTCTCTATTGGTATTTAAATGGTATCCAATCGCTGCCGTGCGACGTTGCGGCGTCGATGTTGGGGCCGAGGTTCGGAGGCCTGCTCATGCCTCTGGTTCCGAGCTTCGCTTATCGACGTAGGGCTTGCCCTGTTGATAGAGCTTGAGTCTGGTCGTGTAGCCGTCCTCGTCCTTGCTGTCGTTGATCACCGTATCGGCGTCCCAGCCCCAGTACGCGGCATATTTCGAGATCGCCCTTCGCTGCGTCTCCGCCGCACGCGAATAATCCCCGGCCGCGGCCAGGCAGGCAGCTGCGGTGTCCAGAAAAGGCGCCATAAGGTCCGGCTTTTTCAGTATCGCTTCGGCTAGCTCCGCGCCCCGCTCGACGTTGCGCGCGGAAGGCTCGACTGCAGTGCAGAAGGCCCAGGCCATGTTGTTCACCGCCCAGGGCTCTCCCGCTTTATCCAGCGCTTCCCAGATCCCTACCGCACGCGTGCGGTCTTCGGCCGCACCGCTGCGATGGAAGAGCCATTCGGCATAACCCATTTTCGGATCGTTGTCGTCCGATGCCATGGCACGGTCGATCCAGATCTGCGCACTCTTGCGCTGATCCGCACCGAAGTCGCCGTCGAGATAGGCCAGAGCCAATTGCATCTGCGACGTGGTATCGCCGGCTTCCGCATCCTGCATCAGCCATTGCAGTGCCTTCGCCGTGTCTTTGGGCGTCCCCTTGCCTTGGATGGCAAGACGAGCTGCCCGGCGGCGCGCCTCCTGCGCATCGTCGTCGCCTGCCATGAGCACATACCAGTCGAATGCCTGCTTGACGGTCTGGCCGGCGTCCTGATGGTCCTGCTCATAGAGTTGCGCGAGCTGGAGCATGGCGTCGCTATCGTTCGATCCCACCGCCGCCATCAGCCAGCGCGCGGCGGATTTCCAGTTGTGCTGAAGATATTCCTGCTGGGAGAGGTACTTCATGGCGGCGGCGTTGCCGCCTAATGCCGCGCTTCGCATCCATCGCTGCGCCTGATCGCGGTCCGCTGGCGACGAATCTTTTCCCAACAGGTGGAACGCATAGGAACTTTGCGCGTATGCATCGCCAGCCTCGGCCGCAAGACGCAGCGAAGCAATACGCAGATCCTCGTTTTCCAGCTGGCGCCAATGTTCGGACAACCATGACTGACCCGCGCCGATGCCGTTGCTGCCCGCTGCCGACAACGCCTGCACCTCGGCATCGGACAGCGCTTTTTCCCCTTTGAGAATGCGTTGCGCCGCTTTCGCTGCCACGATCGCAGGCTTGCGCATGGCCTCGGCCAGCACCTTTCGCTCGGCGGCCTTGGGACGTTCGGTCATGTCGGCCATATGGAGGTATTCGAGGGCGACGCCCTCTTCGTTCCACAAGTGGCTGGCGGCCGAGAGCAGTTGATCGGCCAGGGCGGCATCACGCTTCACGCCGACCCCTTCGGCATGCAGGAAAGCGAGCAGAGTCATCGGCACCGCCTGCTTTTTCTCCGACAGGTCGATCAAGATGTCCGCCAGCCCGTCCGCGCAACCTTCGAAGGGCGAGGCGGTACAAAGCGTCGTCCACAGCCGCAACGACTGGATGCCGCCGTATCCCGCGCTGATGCGCACCGCCTTGACCTTGGCTTGCGCGCCTGCGGTCTCTCTGGCGATGTTCATGGCCTGCTGGTCGACCGCGGCGAGCTGCTTGGCGCCGGCCTGCGCATCCAGATAGAAATCGACCAGCAGATTCCGGTAGTACGGATAACCAGCGTATTCATTGGTGCCTTTCAGGGTAGCCACCGGATCCACATAGTCGAATACCAGGCGCGTTTCCCTGCCTTTCTCCTCGTCCCAAGCCGCCACCACCAGCGGATAGTGCCGTTCCGGACGGTACAGATCGAAATATTCGTTGCTTACTTTCAACCCTGCCATATTCAGCAGTGCATAGACATCCGCCGGTCCCAAGACGCGGATCGGCTTCGGCCACGGCTGCTGGCGACCGTTCTTCAAGGCTTCCTTGGAAAGCGCCAGCAAGGCTTGCTCGAGCTTTTCCGCCTTCTCCGTTTCGCCCGTGCCTTCCGCGCAAAGCAGCGCTCCGCGCAGGACCGCCACGCTTACGGGGGCCTTACCTACAGCGTCATCGAGCTCTGCACGATGTTCGCGACAAGCCTCGGCATCGATCCCTTCAGCGGAGTAACCGATTTTCTCCAGCGTCGCATACGCCGAATAGGCAGTGTCGAAATCGCTGGACTGCAGGAATTCGCTCCAGGCTTCCTCGGGCGCTTGCGCCACCCGGTCCACGCTCACGACCGCCGACGCTGCCAATGCATGCAAAGGCAACGCCAGCACCAGACACGCACAAATACGGAAACGCGCGACCGCCTTCATTTCGACTCCCCTTCCGTTTCCATCGTGCGCAGCAGCGCTTTGATGCGCTGCTCCCGCTCCTTGCCGCTGCTGGGCGCGGTCGGCGCGAAACTCAACCGGGTCGAGAGATCGTCGCGGACCATGCGAATCTGATCGATATGCACCGAAGTTTCCCCGGCCGCGAGCTCCCGCTGCTTGACGTCCAGGTCGTAACGCACGTCGACCTGATCGGGTCCAACGGTGATCTTGCGCCGATAGTCGAATGCGCTGGAAGAATGGCTGATGGCATCGCCAACGAAGGTGGGTTGCCATCCTTTCGGATAGACCACCTTGATCTCATGCGAATACTTGCCGGGCATGGCGAAATCCAGAGGGCCCTGGCGGGCCATCGAAGAAGGCAGGATGGAAACGGATTGCATCGATTCGGCGAAGAGGTCGATCGCCTTGTTGGCGCCCACCTCCTGGAAAGGAGCCTTGAGCAGGTAGGTTTCGTTGAGCTTGATGCGGTTGGTCTGGCGGTCGTCTTCCAACGCCGCTCCCGACAACACCGACAGTTCGCCGAAACGCTTGCGGTAGTAATCGGAATAGCGGCGGGCCATTTCGTCGGCGCGCTCGGAGGCGAAGGAGCGGCGCACATAATTGGCGGCGGCGCCCTGAAATACCGTCTCGATGGAAAGTTTCACTTCCGTTCCGTTCTTGGGAACCTCATATCGCTCTTGGACGGTGGTCGATTTCAGCACGGTCTGCGGCGGCTCCACCGCCTGCAATGCGGTGCCGCCCGGCGTCAGCGGCAACACCATGCCGTAAACGCTCAAGTCCACTGTCGCTGGATCCCCACCCTGCTGGATGAGGGTCGGATCCAGCCACAGGACGCGGTCCTTGAGGGTGGCGCGTACGATCACATGGTCGAAATCCGAAGCGGAAGGAACGAAATCCGCCACCCCACGGCCACGGTCGATCGACACCAGCGCGGGTACGGCTTCGATGTCCATGCGTTGCAACAGCGCCGCCAGCAGATAAGCCTTGTCCTTGCAGTCGCCGTACCTCCTCTGCCAGGTTTGCGACGGAGCTGCGGGACGGTGCGTGTTCTCGCCCATTTCCACGCCGAAATAGCGAATCTGATCCTGCACCGTTCGCAAGGCCGCAGCCATGCGTTCGTGTTCGTCCGGCAGCGCCCGCCATTGTTCCAGCTTCGATTCCAGCTCCGCGGGCAGTTCGCGCACTGGCGGATACAACGGCAAGCCCCAGGCCACCACGTCGGCCCAATTCTGGTCCAGCGCTACCTGCGCCTGGGGGTAGGGCTGGAACCACACCGGATAGCCTTCTTCATCGATCACCGCCGCGCGCGCGGTGGCGCGCATCGACACTTCCACCGACGAGGCGGTCTTCCGAATGATGGGTTCAGGCGATCCGTTGCTGCGATAGATGCGAGGGTGCGCGTCAGGCTCGAACAGCACGCGCAGGCTGGAGTCCAGCATCGGATTTGCCGACGCGAACCGTATCCAATCCGAGGCCTGTCCGGCCATCACAGGATTGCTGCCGATCACCGAATAGCTGATCCGCAACACGTCGCCGACCCGCACGTCCTCCAGCACGATCAGCGCGGTGACCACGCCATCGGACAGATCGTTCTCGAAACCGGCCTCGCGACGCGCCAGCGAAACCTTGTCCGCGGCCAGACGATCGCTCCAGCGTCCGTCGCGGCGCAAGTCAGCACGATGTATGACCAGCCTCTGGTATTCCGGATTGAACGAGATCTTGAATCTGCCCGCGTCCCCCAAATGGGCGGCGGACAGCGGTTCGAACGCATAGTCGACGTAGACTTCGTCGCGACCGCCGCGGCGGTCGGACTGCACCTCGTAGCGCCAGTACCGCCAGCGCTTTTCGTCCGCGCCAGGGGCCTTCGCATCCCATTTGTCGGGGATAGGCTTGCTGATGACGAAATCGGGAGTAGGCCCGACCTCGAACTGGAAATCTCCGCGGCGATGGGTTTCCGTCGCCTGCGCCGTCGCTGCCACCCACAGCAGCATTGCCATGATGATCCGCTGCATCTTCCCTGCCTTCCCCGAAACAGTTGAAATGACCGCATCGCGTCGCTGTCGCGCCTGCCCCCAAGCGTCAGCGTGCCATGGCGATGGCCTGCTCTAACTCTCTTTCCTCATCCCGCTGCGCGCCCCTGTAATGCCGCCACCGCCGGTAGCTCCTTGCCTTCCAGGAATTCCAGGAACGCACCGCCGCCGGTCGAGATGTAGCTAATGTCGTCGGCGATGCCGTACTTGTCCACTGCCGCGAGCGTATCGCCGCCGCCGGCGATGGAAAAGGCCTTGGAGGCGGCGATGGCGCGGGCCAGGGTCTCGGTGCCCTTGCCGAAGGCGTCGAATTCGAACACGCCGACAGGACCATTCCAGACCACGGTACCCGCATCGGCGATCATTTTCGCGTAATGCGCGGCCGTATCGGGGCCGATGTCTAGGATCATGTCGTCCGCGCCGACATCGGCGACCCGCTTGACGGTAGCTTTGGCATCGGTCTTGAATTCGGGAGCCACAACCACGTCGGTCGGGACCGGAATATCGGCGCCGCGCGCCTTGGCGTCTGCGATGATCTTGCGTGCCGTATCCAGCAGATCGTTCTCGACCAGCGACTTGCCCACCCCATGGCCTTCGGCAGCGATGAAGGTATTGGCGATGCCGCCGCCGACGATCAGCTGATCGACCTTGCCGACCAGGTTGGACAGCAGCTCCAGCTTGGTCGATACCTTGCTGCCGGCGACGATGGCCAGCAAAGGGCGCGCCGGCTTTTCCAGCGCCAACGCCAGCGCGTCCAGTTCCGCCATCAGCAATGGGCCGCCTGCCGCCTGTTTGGCGAAGCGGATCACGCCATGGGTGGAGGCCTGCGCGCGATGCGCGGTGCCGAAGGCGTCCATGACGAACACGTCGCATAGCGCGGCGTACTTCTTCGACAGGGCCTCATCGTCCTTGCCCTCACCTACGTTCATGCGGCAGTTCTCCAACAGCACGATTTGGCCGGGAGCGACCTCCACGCCGTCCACCCAATCCTTGACCAGCGGCACCTGCACGCCCAGCAATTCCGACAAGCGTGCGGCAACCAGCGCCAGCGAATCGGCTTCGCTCCACACGCCTTCCTTGGGCCGGCCCAAGTGCGAGGTGACCATGACTGCGGCGCCCTTCTCCAACGCCAGTTTCAAGGTGGGCAGCGATGCAGTGATGCGTTGTTCCGAGGTGATGCGTCCTGCCTCGATCGGCACGTTGAGATCCTGGCGGATCAGCACGCGCTTGCCGGCGAGGTCGAGATCGGTCATGCGAAGGATGGACATGGTGGGAATGTTCCGCGGTCGGGGGGCAGACCCCATTGTCCGGGCTTCAAGATGTGAGGGCAAACCACCGGCTTCCCTTCTTCCGGCGGGAGAAGGGAAAAGCTATTGCCGCTCAGGCTTCTTCAACAGACTGAAGGCGAATCCAGCCACGATCAACGCGCCACCGACCAGCAGCGCCCACAACAACCAGGCTTTCCAGTCGCGTTCCACCGGAGCTGGCGTCAATGCGGCGGCTCCGGCCAAAGGCTGGCTGTCGCCGAGCGTGGCGCTTGCCGGCTGCCAGTCCTGTCCTCGCTGCGCACGCAGGGCATCGACCAACTGCGGCAGGGGCGACTCGGCGCGCTGCGCGCGCGCGCTGCCCGCAAGCAGCGAATAGGGCGCCTTACCCTGGGCAAGGAATACGACGACTTCGGGTCGGTAGCCCAATCGCAGCGTCGGTGCGGTTTCATTGGCGTTGTTCTTGGGAATCAGCCGCCAATAATGGTCGCGATTCAACTGCTGCAGCGCCTGCGGCGGCGAGCGGTTGGAACCGCTGTTTCCTTCCAACTGAAAAGCCATCCACGGGGCGGCGGCGAACTGCCATTCCGATTCCTCGCTGTCGCGCGATTTCAGGATCCACTCATTGGAACTGTTGCCGGGCAACGCCAAGTCGGCACGCTCGAACGGAAAACGCCCCTGGACCTGGTACTCGAAGGACACCGCGCCGTCTTTATCGACAACGCGCTTGCCGCTGATTTCCTCCCACTGCCATTCCTCTACGACCTGCGCCGGCGCGAACTCCGCAGTCACCCTAGTCAGGACCAGCATGCGCTGATCTTTCCGCAACGGCTCCAGGCGCAGATATTTCGCCTTCACGCCGTCCAGCTCGATGCGATTTTCGAAGATGCGCGCGTCGTTGTTCTGCAGTTCGACCAGATGGCCTTCTTCCTGCACGGTCCGCCAGCTTTTCAGGTCGTCGGAGGCGGTGACCCGATAAGGCCGGTCGAACGGCGCCAGCCCTGCGGCCCAGGCGATCCGCAAAGCCCGCACGGGTTCATGCAAACGACTGGTGTCGATCACGTATTCGGTGCCGGGCGCTTCTGTCGTAGTTCCGGTATCGCTCATCACCACGCGGCGCAGACTGCCGTCGGCGGCGATCTCGCTGATCGAGGCGATATCGCGCGATTGCGAGGTACTGGACGGCAGCGGAAACCACGGCACGTCCACCGTATTCGCCGGTTTGGCCAGCGGCTGTTCGGCATCGAACAACGAAGCCGCCATCTCCCCGCCATCGGCATTCACCACCGCCAGATCCTTCAGCGTAGGCGACTGCAGCTGCTGGTAGACCGTTCGATCCAACACCACGCGATAGGCGCCAGCGTCCTGCTCTGCCAGCGTCAGCGGCCACTGCTGCGCGTAATCGTCGCGGGTGCCGGCGAAGGCCGCCAGCGGCAACAGGGCAGCCGACAAGATCAGGGCGAAACGTTTCATGCGGTTGCTTCCTCGATTGCGGTGCGCGGCGGCGCCGGCGCGAAATAACCCACCAGCGTGCACAACAAGCCGTAAGCGATGAAGGAGCCGATGCCCAGCAGGTTGCCGAGGTGTTGCCGGTCGACGAATACCAGCTTGGCCAACACCACACCCATCAGCACCGCGCCGGCCAGCCACAGACCGCGATGGCCGCGGCGCGAGCCGATCACCCAGCCCAACACGCCCAGCACACTCCACACCACGGTCAGGCTTGTCTGCGCGAGACTGGTGGAGAGCATGTCGGCTCCCCACTCCACGCTGCCCCAGTGATGCACGGCGCGTAGGGTGATGAAGGTGACCATCAGGAAGCCGGCACTGGCCATCTTGAAGATGCGCAGTCTTTGCAGCCAATCCGGCGCCTGTTCCGACCACAGCCAGCGGGCGGCCAGCGCCAGCACCGCTAGTTGCGCCAGTTCCATCGGATTCAACACCGGCACCCATGCCAGTGGCGCGCTATCGCCGGCCTGGAACAAGGCGATCAGCCACCACAGCCCCAGCAAGAGGAAGTACACCGTCTGCAGAGCGGTTCGATAGGGATCGAAACGCTCGCCCTGCGGTGCGGCCAGCCAGTTCCAACGGAACAGAGACAGCGTTGCTGCGCCCAACCACGGCAAAGCCAGCAGCGCGATCCGCCAGCCCTGCGCCAGCTCGAAGCGATCGGCCAACCATGAGAACAGCAGCGAGATCACCGTGGGCCAGACCAGCCACCAGGCGAACTGCGCCCAACCGGCGAATCGATCGGCGCTGGCCCGCAGGCAGAGCAGACTGCGGATACCGAGCACGGCGAACAGCAGCCATGCCCACAAACCGTAACCCGCGAACGGCTGTACATGCGCGTCCATCTGCGCCAAAGCCAGCGGAATGGCAGCGACGAAACCAGCTAGCGTGGTCAGCGCCAGCGCGGAGGCGTGCTTCTTGCGATGCACTTCCGCAGCCAGCCAACCGGTCGCTGCGACGAACGCAAGCAGCGCGTCAGCGCGTACCGCCGGAGCGACAAAGCCGCCGATTTCGTTGATCGCATTGCCGCACCACCACAACAAGCCCCACAGGTAATACAGCAACGCGATCTGCGATTTGCCTTCGCGGCGGTACGCCCATGCACTGGCGAATCCGGCCAAAGCGATCAGCAGCGCGCCCATGAAAGTGGGATTGGCCATGGCCTGCTCGTCCGGCCAGTAAGCCGACGCGCCGATCAAAAGCGCGGCGGCGGCGGCCAGCTGCAATCCCGCGCCGGTGAGCTGCGGCAACCAGCGCCGCTGGCGCAGGCCCAACCAAGCTAGTGCCGCGCCTTCCAGCGCGAATACCGAAGCGGTAGCGCGCGCCGACAACGCCAGCGGCACCGCCAGCGTGGCGAAACCGACCGCGAGCAGCGCGTACGAAACGCCCAACGCCGCGTAACGCTCGCGATGGATGAACAGTTTCGCCAGCACCGCGTACAACGCGCCCAGCCCCAGCGCGCACAAGGCCAGCGGCATGCGCGGACTTTCGTCGGTGGGCATCAGCAGTGCCGCCTGCAGCGAGAACACGATCAGCGGCGTGCCGAACACCAGGCAGCCATCGATGAAATCTCCACGGCTGGCGGGCTGCTTGCGCGCGTACAGGATCGGGATGATCAGGTAAAAGGCGAAGAACAGCAGCAGGAAAGGTTCGGTACTGGCGAACTTGCTGGCGTTGTACTGCAACACGCCCCACACCGTGCCGATGCCGAAGGTGAAAACGAAACCCAGCAGGTTGAGCACGCGCCACGGACGCCACCAGGCGATGGCCAGGATCGCCGCGTTCAACACCGCGTAATAAGAGAACAAGGCGACGTGGTTGCCGCTACCGGTGGACAGCCAGATCGGCGCCATGAAGCCGGCCAGGATGCCGAGCACCGCCAGCGTCTTCGAGTTCTGCACCACGGCCAGCACGCCGACGCCGGCGATCAGCACGACGCTGATTCCGAAAGCAGGCGCGGCTTCGAGTAGGCCGTACATCTTGAAAGCGGCGAACACAGTCAGCAGCAGCACGCCGATGGCCCCGCCTTGCACCGCTAGCGCGAACGATCGTTTGCTCTCGCGCTGGCGCCAGCCGAACACCAGTCCCGCCAGCGCGGCAGCGGAAATGCCGGCCAGCCGCAGTTCGATCGGCACGGTCAGCCAACCCTGGTCGCTCGCGTACTTCAGCAACGCGGCCACGCCGGCCAGTAGCACCAGCATGCCGATCTTCACCGGCACGTTGCCCACGGTGAACCAGCGCTTGATCGCGCGGGCGGCCACGGTGAATACGTCCGGTGTGGAGGGAGGCGGCGGCGAAGGACGCGGTGGCGCGGCAGGAATGCGTGGCGTAGCGGGCAAGGGCGGTGGCAACGGCGCGACGGTCGGATCGGCCACTTGCGCCTGCCGGATCGGCGCGGCGGGTTCCTGCACCGAGGGAGTGCGCGTCAGCTCGGCAAGCGTGGGCTCACGCGCGGTCTCTGGCGGCACGAATGCCTCTTCGTCCGTCGATGGCGCGTAAGGGGGACGATAGGCAGACTCGGGGTGTGCCCGCACCGGCGTTGCGACGCCTGGCTGCTGGCGATAGACCGCTTCTTCCAGTTCACCGACTCGCCGCTTCAATCCACTGATGGAAACCAGCGCCATGATCAGCAGGATCGGCACCGCCAACACCACCAAGCCGAGTAGAACCAGTATGCCCGCCAGATCGCCCATCCGTGTACTTCCCCTATGCGTGTGCTTGCCGAGCCTCAGTCAAAGCCGACGTATTTGCAACACGGTTCCCCCAGGTGCCGCGCCACTCGACCCACAGTAGCGGATTGTTGTACCTCAAACGACAGGAGCGCCACTCGGGCGCTCCTGTAAATATTCCGTTGGACGTGTTGCGGCTTACTTCGCCGCAACCACCCGCACCATTTCCAGGCATTTGTTGGAATAGCCCCATTCGTTGTCGTACCAGCTGACCAGCTTGACGAAGGTGCTGTCCAGAGCGATGCCGGCATCGGCATCGAAGATGGAGGTGCGCGCGTCGCCGCGGAAATCAGTGGCGACGACCTTGTCTTCGGTGTAGCCCAGGATGCCCTTCAGCGCGCCTTCGCTCTGCGCCTTCATTTCCGCGCAGATCTCGGCGTAGGTGGCATCCTTTTCCAGCTCCACGGTCAGATCGACCACCGACACGTCGGAGGTGGGCACGCGGAACGACATGCCGGTCAGCTTCTTGTTCAATTCCGGGATCACCACGCCAACCGCCTTGGCCGCACCGGTGCTGGAAGGAATGATGTTCTCCAGGATGCCGCGGCCACCGCGCCAATCCTTGTTGCTGGGACCATCGACGGTTTTCTGGGTGGCGGTGGTGGCATGCACGGTGGTCATCAGGCCGCGCTTGATGCCCCACTTGTCGTTGATCACCTTGGCGATGGGCGCCAGACAGTTGGTGGTGCAGCTGGCGTTGGAGATGATCGCTTCGCCGGCGTATTTTTTGTCGTTGACGCCGAATACGAACATCGGCGTGTCATCCTTCGACGGCGCCGACAGGATGACTTTTTTCGCGCCCGCGTCGAGATGCTTCTGCGCGGTGGCCTTGTCCAGGAACAGACCGGTCGATTCGATCACCACTTCGGCACCGACGGCGTCCCATTTCAGGTTGGCCGGATCGCGTTCCTGGGTCAGGCGGATGCGGTTGCCGTTGATCACCAGGTGATCGCCATCGATGGAGACTTCGCCATCGAAGCGGCCGTGCACGGAGTCGTAGCGCAGCATATAGGCCAGGTAGTCCGGCTCCAGCAGATCGTTGATGGCCACGATCTGGATGTCGCTGCCGAAGTTCTGCACCGCCGAGCGCAACACGTTGCGGCCGATGCGGCCGAAGCCATTGATGCCAACCTTGATCGCCATGAAGCTACTCCTGATTGAAAACGGGATGATGAAGACGGGGTGATGAAGACGGGGACGGGAAAGACCGGTATTTTAGCGGCATCCCGCACTCGCTTTAACCCCCCAATATAAGGTTTCTGAATGCGTCGCCCGCTCTTAACGACTTTCTTGCAGACAATCCTGCTCGTATTTCTGCCTTTTCTCGCAACCCACGCCCTGGCCTGGTCCGGCCCGGGACACCGGCTGGTGGGAGAACTCGCCCAGCGTCATCTCACCCCGGCCGCCAATGCGCAGGTCGCGGCGCTGTTGCAAGGCGAACCGGAGCCCAGCCTTGCCGGCGTGGCTTCGTGGGCCGATACGCTGCGCAAGAGCAGTCCTGAAAGCTACAAGAGGACCGAGCGTTGGCATTACATCAATTTTCCGGTCGGAACCTGCGTCTATCGTCCCCAGCGCGACTGTCCCGACGGCAACTGCGTGGTAGGCCAGATCGAGCGCCAGCGCGCGATCTTGGGCGATCGCGCCCAGTCGCTGTCGGCGCGGCGCGACGCCCTCAAATTCCTGGTGCATTTCGTCGGCGACGTGCATCAACCTTTGCACGCCAGCAATCGCAAGGACAAGGGTGGCAATGATTTCCAGATCAGTCTGCGTACCGACCTGCAGCCGGAGGCTTACGCGCAGAAAAACTACGTGGACGGTGTGATGGGCACCAACCTGCATTCCGTCTGGGATTACTACATTCTCGCTTCGAAAGGTCTGTCTTCTTCGCTGTACGCCGATCGGCTGTCAGCATTGCCTTGGCCACCCAAGCTACCTAGCAAATCCATGTACCCCGCCGACTGGGCTGGCGAATCCTGCAAGCTGATCGATTCGCAGCGCCTTTATCCCAAGTCGCACAAGATGGACAGCCGCTACCTGGATGCGCAGCGGCCGCTGGCCGAACGGCAGCTGGAAATCGCCGCGAAGCGGCTGGCCGATCTGCTCAACGCCACTCTGACCGACTGACCTCCGCCATGCGACCGATCGTCCATCCCTTGCACCACGCCGATACCGGCACCTGGAGCTATGTGGTTGCGGACCCGGCCACGCGTAAGGCGGCGATCATCGACCCGGTGCTGGACTTCGATGCCAAATCCGCACGCATCGCCGGCACCTCCGCGCAGAAACTGCTGGATATCGTGGAACAGCAGGCCTACGACGTGCGCTGGCTGCTGGAAACCCATGCCCACGCCGACCATCTCTCGGCCGCGCAGTGGCTGAAGCAGAGACTTCCCGCAGCCATCCTGGCGATCGGCACCGGCATCCGCGCGGTGCAGGAAACTTTTGCACCCACGCTCGATCCCGATGGCGAGCTCGCCACCGACGGTTCTCAGTTCGACCGGCTGTTCGGCGATGACGAGTGTTTTGAAATAGGTTCCCTGCCGGCGCGTACGATTCCTGTACCCGGCCACACGCACGACAGCCTGGCTTATCTGATCGGCGACGCCTTGTTCACCGGCGATTCGTTGTTCATGCCCGACGCCGGCACCGCGCGCTGCGACTTCCCGGGCGGCGACGCGGCGACGCTGTATCGTTCCATTCGCCGGCTCTACGACGGGTTGCCGGACGACACGCGGGTATTCGTCTGCCACGACTATGGCCCTGGAGGCCGCGAAGTCGCCTGCGAAACCACCATCGGCGAGCAACGGCGCAGCAACATCCATGTCCACGACGGCGTGGACGAAAACGCCTTCGTAACACTACGCAAAGCACGCGATGCCACACTCGGGGTGCCGGCCTTGATCCTGCCCTCGCTGCAGGTCAACCTGCGCGGCGGCGCCTTGCCCGAACCCGAAGGCAATGGCGTGCGCTACCTGCGGATTCCCCTCGATTCGTTGTGAGAAAGGCATGATCGTTTTTTCAGCATGTTGCAGAGTCGCGATAGGCCTCCTCCTGCTTGGCGCCGTTTCATCGCCGCGCGCGCAGGATCATAGCCATGCATCCGACCCCAGCTCCCCTTCACCGCTGTCGGTGCCGCTGGATCAAGCGACGCTGGCTACGCTTCCACGCACGGCCGTCGTCGTCACCACACAGGGCAAGACCGTGACTTGCACCGGCGTCAGGCTTTCGGCCCTGCTGACCCGCGCCGGAGTGTTGTCGGCAGAACACCTGCACGGCCCTGCGTTGGCCAGCTACGTGCTGGTGACGGCTCGCGATGGCCAGCGCGTGATCTATTCGCTGGCCGAGCTGGAGCCCACGCTCGGCAACAGCAACGTGATGCTGGTGAATCAGTGCGACGACAAACCTTTGCCCGATGACAGCGGCCCCTTGCGCCTGATCGCGCCCGAAGAATCGCGATCCGGGCGCTGGCTGCGCCAGGTGCAGTCGATCACCGTGGTGGCTGCGCCATGAGCGGCCCGACGCTGAGGGCGTGGAGTTGCCTGCTTGCGTTGCTCCTGCTCTCATTGGTTCCGCCCGGCGACGGTTTGCGGGCTGCGGAGAAAAGCGAACCGTTGAGCGTGTTCGCTGCCGCCAGCCTCAAAGAATCGCTGGATGAAGCAGCCGCTGCGTACCAAAAGGCCAGCGGACAGACCGTACGCGTTTCCTATGCCGCCAGTTCGGCGCTGGCACGCCAGATAGAACAAGGGGCGCCGGCTGATGTGTTCCTTTCTGCCGACCTGGAGTGGATGGACTATTTGCAGCAGCGCAAGCTCATCGATTCCAAGACCCGACGCAATCTGCTGGGCAACACACTGGTGCTGGTGGCGCCGGCCAGCGGCGATGTTGCACCGGTGCAACTAAGTTCGGGCGTCGATCTACTGCCTCGGCTAGGCGAAAAAGGCCGCATCGCGCTTGGAATGACCGCCAGCGTGCCTGCCGGCAAATATGCGAAGGCTTCTTTCACGTCGCTAGGCGTATGGAAATCGCTCGAACCGCGTACTGCCGAGGCCGAGAGCGTGCGTGCAGCGCTGATGCTGGTGGCGCGTGGCGAAGCGCCGCTGGGCGTCGTCTACGGCAGCGACGCGAAAGCAGAACCGAAGGTCAGGGTGGTCGGAGTTTTCCCGGAGAATACCCACGCGCCTATCGTCTATCCGGTCGCACGCATCGCAGCGAGCAGGAATCCAAGCGCCGCCGCATTCGTACGCTGGCTGGCCACGCCCGCGGCGTCGAAGATCTTCCGCGCGCATGGCTTCAAGGTGCTCTAGGCATCGCTCGTCCGCATGTCGCTATTCACCGCCGATGAACTCACTGCGATCGCGCTCAGCCTGAAGGTCGCCAGCGTGGCCGCGCTGGCCAGCCTTCCGTTCGGCATCGCGCTTGGCTGGGTGCTTGCGCGCAAGCGTTTCCCCGGCAAATCTCTGCTCGATGCGCTGGTGCATTTGCCCTTGGTCCTGCCGCCGGTGGTGGTCGGCTATGTGCTGCTGGTGAACTTCGGCAACCAGGGGACGATCGGCAAGTTCCTGGCTTCGTTCGGCGTCGACTTCGCTTTCCGCTGGACCGGCGCGGCGTTGGCTAGCGCCATCATGGGTTTCCCGTTGATGGTGCGTGCAATCCGGCTTTCGATCGAAGCTACCGATCGTCGCTTGGAACAGGCGGCCTCCACCCTTGGCGCCAGTCCGTGGCGCGTGTTTCGCACGATCACTTTGCCGCTCGCATGGCCGGGCATCGTCGCCGGCGCGGTGCTCGCCTTCGCCAAGGCGCTGGGCGAATTCGGCGCCACCATTACTTTCGTTTCCAACATCCCGGGCGAAACGCAAACGCTTTCCTCGGCGATTTACGGACTGCTGCAGGTACCAGGCGGCGAGTCCGGAATCTGGCGACTCGCAATCGTGGCGGTAGGCATCTCGCTGCTGGCGCTGTTGTTGTCGGAATGGCTGACCCGCCGCCAGCGCGAAGATGAGGTGCACTGATGTTGTCGCTGGACCTGAAGCTTCGCCGGGGCTCGTTCGAGCGGCATGTACGCATCGAAGACGCCGCGCGCGTGATCGCGCTCAGCGGCCATTCGGGCGCTGGCAAAACCAGTGTGCTGCACGCGATTGCCGGATTGGTGAAGCCGCTGTCCGGCCATATCGAGATCGATGGCCGCCGCCTGTTCGACAGCGAGCGTGGCATCGACATCGCGCCGCATCGCCGCCACGTCGGCTACGTCTTCCAGGACACCCGCCTGTTCCCGCATCTGGACGTTCGCAGGAATCTGCAATATGGGCGCCGCCCAAGCGATGCAGCCAATGCGTTCGGCTTCGACGCGGTGGTGGCGCTGTTGGGAATCGGTCCGTTGCTGGAGCGCCGAACCGTTAACCTCTCCGGCGGCGAGGCCCAGCGCATCGCACTGGGCCGCGCCCTGCTCTCGCAACCCGCGCTGCTGCTGCTCGACGAACCGCTATCGATGCTGGACCAGGCGCGGCGTGAGGAACTGATCCCCTATCTGCAACGCGTGCGCGATGAAACCACGCTGCCCATCGTCTACGTCAGCCACTCCGCCGATGAGGTGAAGCGGCTGACCCAGGCGGTGCATGTGCTGGATTGAGAATGCGCCCAAGTTAATGGCTGTCGCTTCTGCTACCGGGGCGATGATTTCGCCTTAGCCAACTCCGGGTACATTTCTTCAAGCGGCGGCGTTTCCCGCCAGAATTTCACCGGCACCCGCACCCGGCTGGGAACCGCCTTTCCATTGACGCGTCGGGGAATATAGACGTCCCGGACCACCATCTCGCGCGCATCGTTACTGGTGAGGGCACCAACCGGCTTGACTTCCTCGATCTCGACCCTCAAAACGCGTCCATCCGCATCCAGATGAAGCAATAATGTCGCTTCGCCATCGTCCTTGACCATGCCCACCATGCGGATAGGCTCGACCTGGCGGAAAGCGCCATCATCGTCAATGACTAAGGTGGGCGATGCGCGCCGCTGCACGCGGTCCTTCTGCAGAGGAATGATGCGGTCAGGAGGCATTTTTGAAAACGTCAGGACCGGAGAACGCCCTTGCGCATCGGCGAGAGAAGCCAGATCGATCGCCACCGGGCTGTTGCTGTTCAGCGTCTGCTCTTTCTTCGTTTCACGACCGTTGCTGGTGAGCGTCCATTCGATCCTAGGCGCATCCGCATTGCCGCTCGCTTTTATTCGCATAGACCAAGTCGATTCCGGAATTGCGGATTTCAGGACGAGGTCCGAGTATCCGTTCAGCATGGCGTTGGTTGATTTGTCCTCAGCGGTATACATGGAAGGCCCTTCCATTTGCACCTGCATACCCTCGGGGATACGTACGTTGACGATCGCAATAGCATGTTCGTCCACATAGCCTTGGAGGATAGGGGCTTGTCCGTTCGAGGGCTGGGATGCCCACGCCATGTAGCTGCTTCCGAGCAAAACGACCAGCACGCTGGCCACCCCGATCCGTCCACGTAGTTTTCCGGGCAACGGTCGCTTAAGCATCATGATTCTCTCCTTCAACGATTGGCTGGACTGCCAATGGCAGCCGACCGGCAGTCCAAGGACGGCCAGCTGCGTTTTCAACATCGCTTCTGCATAAGTGCGGCGGCGATCGGGAAACTGTCCCAGCACCACCGCATCGCACGCCATTTCCTGATCCTGCCGGAACCGCGAAGCGGCCCAGTGCAGCAACGGGTTGAACCAGTACGCGCAACGCAGCGCCACAACAGTCAGATTGACAGTGGTGTCGCCGCGGCGCAGATGCGCGCGTTCGTGGGCCAGAACCATTTCTCCTTCTCGCGACGGATAGCGGGCTTCGAAGTCGGCAGGCAACACGATGCGTGGTTTCCAAGCCCCCACCACTGCCGGACAAGCATCCGCCGCCTGCGATACGAATATTCCATCGCCAACGGGCGAAATGACCCCCAGCGCACGCAGGTAGCGGCGTTGCATGCGATAGAAGAACAGCGCCGCGAAGACCATGCCGCAGGACCACAGCAACGGCAGCCAGAGGCGATAGTCCGGCAATGCGATGGCTGTGGAAGCCGGTGCGACGGACTGTATCGGCGCCATGTTCATAGCGACCAAAGCCCCGCGGGCGAGCGTGGCCGCTTCGCGAACCGGCGCGGGCAGCAGCACCGCCAACATCGCGAGGGGAACCAGCCACCAGGCGAGATAAGCGACCCGTGCGCCGAACAATCGGCGCAGTGGCGTCCTGATCGTCAGTACCAGCAACAGCGCCAAGGTCATCGCCAGCGTGGTGAGCGTTAACGCCTGGATGAGTTCATTCGCCATCGTCGAGCTCCCGGACCAAACGCTTGAGTTCGGCGATATCGGCCGCCGACAACTTTCCACGCTCGCTGAAGTGCGCCACCAGCGGCGCCACGCGCCCGCCGAACAGCCGCTCCAGCATTCCCTCGCTCTGCTGCCCGATCCACACTTCGCGGGCCAGCACCGGCGAGTACAGATAGCGGCGGCCTTCCTTTTCCGCCTGGAGGGCGCCTTTGTTCAACAAGCGGTTCAACAGCGTCTTGACGGTCGGCTCGGCCCAATCGGTATGCTCGGATAGCGCGATCACGACTTCATCGGCCCCCATCGGACTCTTCTTCCATAGCACTTCCATCACCATGGCCTCGGCTTCGCTGATCTGCATATCGATTACACCTGTAAATGTTTTACGATTACGCCTGTAATCAACGAGCCTGTCAAGTACCCGGACGACCGTTTATCGGTTTGCGGGCCGATCGCCTAAGCTGTCGCCATGACCACCCACTTAGACAATCTCGATGACGCCGTCGAGCTGATCCTCCGCCGTATTCCCGGCACCTTGCGCATCGCCGGCCCGTTGGCCATCGGCAAGCCGCATCGGCTGCTCAATGCCCTGTATCGGCGGGTAGAGAAAGACCCATCGCGCCCGATGCAGATCTACACCGCGCTATCGCTCGATCCACCGACCGCGAGCAGCGACTTGGAACGGCGCTTCCTGGCGCCATTCGCGCAACGCCATTTCGGCGACGATTTTCCCGCGCTTCATTACGTGCAGGCGATGAAACGCGATGCCCTGCCGGCGCATATCCAGGTGGAAGAGTTCTACATGCAATCCGGCGCGCTGTTGAAGTCTTCGCAGGCACAGCGCGCCTATACCAGTCTCAACTATACACAGGCCGCAGCCGGCGTGGCCCAGCGCGGCGCCAATGCGATCCTGCAAAAAGTGGCGCGGGAACCCGGTGGGAATCGCTTATCCCTGTCGTGCAACAACGACACCACCCAGGACACCATCGACGCGATCCGCGCCCTTGGTTTGCCGCGTCCGCTCATGGTGGCGGAAATCGATCCTGAGCTGCCGTGGATCGGCGGAACCGCCGCGGTGGAAGAAAGCTTCTTCGACATCGTGATCGCGCCGCCCGGCCCATACCCGAAACTGTTCGCGCTGCCGCGTCAGCCGGTGACCGACGCCGACTACGCCATCGGCCTGTACGCCAGCACCTTGGTGCGCGATGGCGGCACTTTGCAGATCGGCATCGGCGCGCTGGCCGACGCGCTTTCGCATGCACTGGTGCTGCGCCATCTCGACAACGAGAAGTATCGCGAAGTGCTGCGTGCGCTGGATCCGGAATTGGCGCACCACCCGGCGGTGATCGCCAGCGGCGGCATGGATCCGTTCGCCATCGGCCTTTACGGCTGCAGCGAGATGGTGAACGAAGGCTTCAAGCGCCTGGTCGAAGCCGGTGTCATCCGTCGCAAGGTGGTGGACGACGAGGCGCTGATGACGCGCATCGTCCAAGGCACCGCCAACCTCGGCGATCTGGCCCGGCTGGAACGCGACGGCGAGTACTTGCATGGCGCTTTCTATCTGGGTTCGCCCGCTTTCTACGACTGGCTGCGCCATCTTCCCGACGACCAGCGCCGTAGCATCGGCATGCGCCGCATCAGCGAGATCAACCAGCTCTACGGCGGGCACGAATCGCTCGAACGCCTGCAGCGCAGCGGATCGCGTTTCTTCAACACCTGCATGATGGCCACATCGCTGGGCGATGCGGTCTCCGATGGACTGGAGGACGGGCGCATCGTGTCCGGCGTAGGCGGGCAATACAACTTCGTGGCCATGGCGCATGCGCTGGAAGACGCGCGTAGCGTGCTGATGTTCCGCTCGCAACGCGGCGACGGCGGCAAGGCCGAGTCGAGCGTGCGCTGGAACTACGGCCACACCACCATCCCGCGCCACTTGCGCGACCTCTACGTCAACGAATACGGCATCGCCGATCTGTTGGCGCAGACCGACGAGGATTGCGTGATCGCGATGGCGGCCATTACCGATGCGCGATTCCAGGAGCCGCTGTTGGAGAAAGCGAAAGAATCTAAGAAATTGCGCCTGGATTTCGTCGCCGAAGCGGAATGGTCGCGCAATACACCGCAACGCCTGCGCGACACCCTGGCGCCATTCCGCGACGACGGCACCCTACCCGACTACCCCTTAGGCAGCGACTTCACCGAGGTGGAGCAGCGGCTGGTGAAGGCCCTGGGTTGGTTGAAGGCCGAAACGGGCACGCTGCCGGGGAAACTGCGGACTATCGGCAGTGCGCTATTCGCCAGCGGGACGAAGGACGCGGAAGCCTTGCAGCGCATGACCCTCGACCGACCGGCCAGTGCGGGCGAATGGTTGTACGCCAGACTGGTCTCGCTCGCGCTGTCGAAAACCGAATCCCGATCCTCCGGCTAGGGTTCCGCGATACGTTGCACGATAAGCTCGGCGAGTTTGTCGTAAGCGCCGTCGAAATGATGCCCGCCCGCCAGCGACTGCGCATGCACATGACCGGGCGGAATGTCCGGGCATAGAGAATCGTCCTCATCCTCGCCGTAGAGGCATAGCGTGTCCGCATCGCTCAGCTTGATCGCCTCCGGCAGGATCGGCAGGCCGTCATCCTTGCCGATCCAGTCGGCGAGATGAAACTCGAAGGAAGCGTTCTGCCCCAGGCCCATCAGCACGGTCTGAGCCACCAGCGCGCGGGACGAGGCGGGCAACCGGTTGACCGCGAAAGGCAACACGTCGGCGCCTTGCGAGTAGCCGATCAGAACGACCCGCTTCTTACGCCAATGCTTGGCGTAATGACGGACGATCCGGTCGACATCGGTCGCCAGTTCCTCGGGTTCGCGCGCTTTCCAGAAATAACGCAGCGAATCGAAACCGACTACGGGAATTCCCTTGGCCACGAGCGCCTTCGCCACTTCCTTGTCCAACCCGGCCCAGCCACCATCGCCGCTGAGCAGGATGGCGAAGGTGTCGCTGTCGCCGTCGGCTGGCACTTCTATTAAAGGCAGGTCGATCAGCTTCGCCGGCGGTGGCGGAAGTGCGATGTTGCGCCCCGCGGTCAAGGCGCGGTAACTGGCAAGCAGTGCTGGCAATGTACTTTTGGCAGTCCAGAAATCTCGGCCGCTAGCTGGCAGTGTGGACAGTGCGGCGCCGCGAATGCTGCCGACGAAATCACGCACGTTGGCGGCCGCGCATCGGCCGTCATTGGCTTGCTGCAGTACGACCCAGGGTTGCGGCAGCTCCGAGATGGGCGCGAGTACCGAAACCTTACCCTTCGTATCTTCCAGGAAGTGCTTGTCGGCGCGTGGGCATAACGGCTTTCCCAGATCGAGTCGCGGGCAAAACGACAACGAGATCGCACCGGCGAACGTGTCTGGGTCTGCGACTGCCTGCATTGCGTAGGCCAGCGCGGCGCCGGATCCATAGCCGACCAGCAACGGCGTGCGGTAAGTGGGTTGACGCGCGTAACCCTGAAGGTAGTGGGAGAGATTCTCCAGATCGCCGTCCGGCAGCACGCAATCGTCGCCGTCCTTGGCCAGGGCCGCGCGCAGCCTCGGCATGTCGATGCCCGCCACCATCGCGCCTTCCTTGGCCAGGGCACGGGCAGCGATATCCATGGTTGCGTCCCAACCGCTGTCGCCGGAAAGGAACAGCACGAATTGCCCCGCCTCCCCTTGCGGCCGGTACAGCGCGACGCGGTCGAAAGAGCCATGCGAGATGCGTTCCTGCGCACGCGCAGGAAACGCGGACAGGGAGGCGGCCAAGAGCAGAACCAAGAGATTTTTGATCATTTCGCGATGACTCCCTTCAAACCGCCGCTGATCAACGCGGCGATATCGGCAAGCAGCAGCAACGGGGCAGCGCCACCCGGCGATGCCAGATAACGCGCTTCCCATTGCGGATCGAATTTTTCCTTGAACGCGCGCAGTCCGCGGAAATTGTAGAAATTCTCGCCGTGCGCGAACAATAGGCGGCCTCCACGATGCCAGAACGGGGCGAGCGAATGCTTGGCCATACCCGACAACGGCGCCATGCCCAGTCCGAATCGCTGGAACCCGAGCCCGCGTAAATGGAGCATCAGTTCGGAGAACAGGAAATCCATGGTGCCGTACGGCATCGCCGGCAGATGGCGCATCAGATCGACGGTGGCCTCGGCTTTGGTATCGGTGGTCAGCAAAGTAGCGAAGGCGACGAGGCGGCCTTCGTGGCGTACTACCGCGACCGGCTGCCTTAGCACGTAATCGTCGATGAAGGCGCCCACCGAAAAGCGTTTCTCGGCCGCGCGGTGTTCGGCCAGCCACGCGTCGGAAACGGCGCGGAGCTCCTCGAGGATCGCCGGTACCGCTTCCACCGGCACCATCTCGAAGCCGGCGCCTTCGCGTACGGCGCGCTTGATGCTGTAACGCAGGTTGGAACGGCGTTTCCCTTCCAGGGAGAAATCGGCCAGCGGCACGTAAGCGTATTCGCCCAACTTGAACAGGCGCAGGCCTGCGTCCAGGTACATCGACAACGATTGCGGACGCACTTGATAGAAACACGCGCGTCCTCCGGCCTCGCGCGCACGTTCCACGAAGCGCCATACCAGTTCGGCCTGTTCGTTCTCCGGCCCCAACGGATCGAACAGGCCGATCCAGGAACGCCGCTGGCGCCCGAACATCACCATGGCTTCGCCGGTTTCGGAGAACAGGAACTGCTTGTCGCCAGTCATCGCCAGAAAACCATCGGCGTTGTCCTGCCGGCGGACGATCAGATCCGCGCGCTCCAGCGCGGCCGCGTCCGGTGGCTCCAGCGCCGACGATACCGGACGCAACAACTGGCGCACCGCCAATACCAGGGCTAATAGAGCGATACCGATCAGCGCCCGCAACGAACGCGGCGCATGCCCATTGAACTCGAACTGCCACCACAACTCATGGGTATAGTCGACGTCCTGGTAAGCGAAGAACAGCAGCGCGATCAGCGCGGCGACAATGGCTGCGACCGCCAGCAACCAGCCCCCAGTGAACGGCACCGACAATAACGAGGCCTTGCGCGTGAACTGTTTTCGCGACAACGCCAGCGCGGTCACCAGCGAGATCAGCAGCGCAGCTTCCGATACTGCAATGCCCTTAGGCAACGCCATCAGCAAGGTCATCCCCGCCAGTCCCAGCCCCGCCCACCACGCGGCATCCAGCCGCGACAACATGCCGCGCGCAACGAACAGCAATGCCAATCCGGCGACGCTGCTGAGAAAGTGCGACGCTTCCACCAGCGGCAGCGGCACGTGCAAAGCCAGCAACTCCGTGGCTTCTTCGGTGGCTGGAGTCACGCCCGATACCAGCACCACCACCGCCACGACCAGCGTATACGCGGCGAGCAGCAACGGTGCCAGGCTGCTGACCGCCCTGGTCAATGGCGCCGCGATCCCGCTGCGCAATTCGTGCAACATCATCAGCAACATGGCCAGCGCCAGCGGCAGCACGTAGTAGACCAAGCGATAAAGCACAAGCGCGCCAGCCAACGCCTCACCTGGCACGCGTCCGCCGAGGGCGACCAGCATGACCGCTTCGAACACGCCTAGCCCGCCCGGCACATGGCTTATCACGCCCAGCACCAGCGCCGCAGCATAAAAACCTATGAAGACCGGAAAGCCGACTGCGCCGTCAGGCAGCAGCACCCATAACACCGCGCCCGCGGCCAGGATATCCAGCACCGACCACAGCAACTGCCGCAGCGCCAGCGAGGCCTGCGGAAGGCGCAGGCGCAGGCGGCCGAACAAGCGGCGTTCGCGGCCGTCGCGGCACCACACCAGCAGCGCGCCGATCACGGCGAGAACCAGCCATGCACCGGTCGACAGCAGCCAGGCCGGGACATGCACGAGTGGAGCGAGTGCCTGCGCATCCCACAGCAGGCCCAACGCCCCAACCGTGCCGACTCCCAAGCCGAAGGCCACCGCATTGAAAGCGATGGCCCGCGAAATCAGTCCGGCTTCCACGCCGGCGGCTCCGTACAGGCGCATGCGCACCGCACCGCCGGTGAATACACCCAGGCCGATGGTATTGGTCAGCGCGTAAGCGATGAACGAAGTCTGCGCAACGACCCGGTACGGCACCGACGCGCCCACATAGCGGAGCGACGAGTGGTCGTAACCGCTCAACGCCAGGTAGCTCACCGCCGTGGCCAGCAACGCCAGCGTCAGATCGCCCGGATCGACGCCGCGCACCGCCGCCACGACCTGGTCGTAGCTGATTTCCTGCCATAGGCCCTTGAACGCGAACGCCAGTAGCCCCGCCAGCGCAATCATGCCGGCCGCAAGCAGCCAGGGCCTGCCCTGCTGCAGCAAGGGCACCCATGATGCCGTCTTGAAATCGATGGTCCGCTGCCTGCGCGACATGACCCCTAACCGCCGTTGAACGCCTCTATGCGACAGAATCCATTCGCCGCAGTTCCCGTCCTTTATCGCGCAAGCGGCGAAGCATCGCCGTGAAGGCGATGCGATACCGCTTCCATCCGCCTGCGCGTGGGATCCTCAACCCAGCGCTTTTGCCGCTTCCACCACTTTTTCGGCGGTGATTCCGAAGTACGGATACAGCGCTTCGGCCGGAGCGGAAGCGCCGAACGTATCGATGCCGATCACCGCGCCATCCAGGCCCACGTACTTGCGCCAGAAATCGGTAACCGCCGCTTCGACAGCCACGCGCTTGCGCACCGTCTTGGGTAGCACCGATTCGCGGTACTCGGCCGGCTGGCGGTCGAATACGTCGGTCGATGGCATGGACACTACGCGGGTCTTGATGCCTTGCGCATCCAGCGTGGTCTTGGCTTGCGTGGCCAAGCCGACTTCGGAACCGGTCGCGATCAGGATCACCTCCGCGTTGCCGCCTTCGGCATCCGCCAGCACGTAGCCACCGCGTGCGATGTTGGCGACCTGCGCTTCGTCGCGCGGCTGGTGCTGTAGGTTTTGCCGGCTGAAGACCAGGCAGCTGGGGCCGTCCTTGCGTTCGATGGCCGCGCGCCAGCACACCGCCGATTCCACCGCGTCGCACGGACGCCAGACGTCGTTGTTGGGGATGTAGCGCAGCGACGCCAGGTGCTCGACCGGCTGATGGGTCGGGCCGTCTTCGCCCAGGCCGATGGAGTCGTGCGTATAGACATGAATCGCGTGCGCCGGATTCAGCGCGCTCATGCGCACCGCATTGCGCGCGTAGTCGCTGAACACCAGGAAGGTGGCGTCGAAGGGAATGAAGCCGCCATGCAGCGCCAGGCCGTTGCTGATCGCGGTCATCGCGAATTCGCGTACGCCGTAATACACGTAGTTGGCATTGGGGTCGTCGCTGGCGACGGACTTGCTGGCCTTCCATAAAGTCAGGTTGGAGTGGGCCAGATCGGCCGAACCGCCGATCAGTTCCGGCAGCAGCGGCGCGAAGGCTTCGATGGCCATTTGCGAGGCCTTGCGTGAAGCGATCACAGGACCTTCGGCCTGCAATTTCGCGATGAAGGCATTGGCGGACTCAACGAAGCCTTCCGGCAAATCCCCATGCGAGCGGCGCGACAGCTCAGCAGCTTCGTTGCCGAAGGTGGCGGCGTATTGGTCGAACAGCGCGTTCCACTGGTCCTCGCGCACCACACCGGCCCCACCGGCGCGCCAGCCCGCGTAGATTTCCTCGGGAATTTCGAACGGGCCGTACGGCCATTCCAACTGCACGCGCGCGGCGGCCAGTTCGTCCTTGCCCAGCGGCGCGCCGTGCGAGGATTCCTTGCCCTGCTTATTGGGCGCGCCAAAGCCAATCGTGGTGCGGCAGCAGATCAGGGTCGGCCGGTCGGAGGCCTTCAACGCGGTATCGATGGCGGTCTTGATCTCCACCGCATCCTGGCCGTTGACGTTGCGGATCACCTGCCAGCCATAGGCCTCGAAGCGCGCCGGCGTATCGTCGGTGAACCAGCCCTCGGTATTGCCGTCGATGGAGATCTTGTTGTCGTCCCAGAACGCGACCAGCTTGCCCAGACGCCAGGTGCCGGCCAGCGATGCGGCTTCGTGCGAGATGCCTTCCATCAAGCAGCCATCGCCCATGAACACCCAGGTGCGGTGGTCGACGATCTCGTATTCGGGACGGTTGTAGCGTTGCGCCAGCAGCTTTTCGGCCAGGGCGAAACCGACCGCATTGGCGAAGCCCTGCCCTAGCGGTCCGGTGGTGGTTTCCACGCCGGGGGTTTCATGGCGCTCAGGATGACCGGCGGTCTTGCTGTGCAGCTGGCGGAAGTGCTTCAGCTCTTCCAGCGGCAGGTCGTAGCCGCTCAGATGCAGCAGCGCGTACTGCAGCATCGATCCGTGGCCGTTGGACAGCACGAAACGGTCGCGATTGAACCACTTCGGATTCTTCGGGTTGTGGCTGAGATAGTCGTTCCACAGCACTTCGGCGATATCGGCCATGCCCATCGGCATGCCGGGATGGCCGGACTTGGCGGCTTCCACCGCATCGGCGGCGAGGAAACGGATGGCGTTGGCGAGCTGGCGGCGGCCAGGCTTGTTGGAGGCGGGCGTCGTCATGGGGGCGATTTTAGGGAGGTCGCCCGTAACTCGGGCGACTTATTGTCCCATCCCAGGGGCCGCGCTGTCGCGGTTGAATCTCTCAGACCCGGTGTTAACGAGTCTCTTGGGCGGCCTGGTCCTGAATGACACGCTCTTGCACAGCGTCAGGCTCGCCATGGGCCACCAGGGTAGCCAGGGTCAGATCGCCGGTCACGTTCAGGGTGGTGCGGCACATGTCCAGGAAGTGGTTCACGCCCAGGATCATGCCGATGCCGACCGGATCCACCCCGACCATGGCGCAGATCAAGGCGACCACGGGTAGCGATCCGGACGGGACTCCAGCGGTGCCGATACCGCCCAGAATGCAGACCAGCATCACCATGACCTGCTGCCAGATGGTCAGGTCCACGCCGAAGAACTGGGCCAGGAACAATACGGTCACCCCTTCGAACAGCGCGGTGCCGTTCTGGTTGGCTGTGGCGCCCACCGTCAGCACGAAGCGCGAAACGCGATTGGGCAGATGCAGCTTTTCCTCGGCCACGCGCAGTGCGGTGGGCAGGGTGGCGTTGCTGGAGGCGGTGGAAAACGCCATCACGCTGGCTTCCTGGGTCGCGCGGAAGAACGCCAGCGGCGATTTGCCTACGGCCTTGAGGGCAAGCGAATAGACCACGAACATGTGGAAAGCGAGCGCCAGTACCACCACGCCCACGTAAAGTCCCAATCGCACCAGCAGGTCGAAACCGAAGATGGCGGCCAGGTTGAACATGAAGCAAGCCACCGCGTAAGGCGCCAGCCGGATCACCAGCCCGATCAGAGTCATGGAAATCTCGAACACGCCTTCGATGCCGCGCTTGAGGATCGAAGTGTTCTCGCTTTCCGTCAGCACCAGGCCCACGCCGAACATCACTGCGAAGAACATCAGCGCCAGGATGGAACCGTTGTTGCCGGCGGCGTTGATCACGTTGTCGGGCACGATCGACAACAACATGTCCAAGCCGCGCGGTTGCTTGTCGACGCTAGCGACGATTTCTTTGGCGCGTTCGGCGTTGTCGGTCAGCAGGCTCTGTGCGAGCGCCGGATCCACGCCGGCACCTGGCTTGAACACGTTGACCAGCACCAGGCCGATGATCACCGCTATCGAGGACAGGATCACGGTATAGGCGAGCGTTTTCCAGCCGATGCGGCCCAGCGCGCGTATATCGCCCATCTCGGCGATGCCCACCACCAGCGCCGAGAACAGCAGCGGAACGATGAGCATGAAGATCAGGTTGAGGAAAACCTTGGAAAATGGGGTAGTCACGTAAGTCGTGACCCATTTGACCCATTCCGCATCGCCGCCGCCGGTCGCATGCACCACTAATCCCAGCAGTAGGCCCAGGCCGAAGCCGATAGCCATCTTCCAGTGCAAGGGAAGCTTCTTCCTACCGGAAACGGGCGCGTCGCTCATGCGGTGATTCCTCTACGGACAAGCGCGCAGCTTAGCAAACGCCCTCTCACGGCCAGGGCAGCGGTTACTCGCCGGGATAAAGAGGAGGCAGTATTTCCCTGGCCGGCTTGGGCGACGAACGCCATGCGGGCCCGTTGCGGAAAGCCTCGCGCAGCGCGGCACGCGCCGCCACGCCGTCTCCGTCGGCCCATCGCGCCCGGCGCAACTGCTCCACCGCATCGCGCTGCACGGGCGACTCCAGTCTCGCGATCAACGCATCCAGATCGGCGCTCGGCGGTGTGGACATGCCACGCAGAACGTCGCCGACTTCCTCCAGATCGCCGCTGTCCAGCACACGCTTGAGGTCGACCATGGTCTGCGTGGGCAGCGGCTCGGCGGGGTGGCCGTCCGGTAGGGGAAGCCGCCGCGCAGGCGTTGCGGTGCGGCGTCGCAGTGCCCAGATCAACGTGATCAGCCACAGGCCAGCAAAAGCTACCGCCAGCCAGACCCAGACACGATTGGACGAACGCATGCGATCGCTGGCGATAAGCAGGGAGTTGTCTTCGGCAGCGGTTGCGCCTGCGGCGATGGGGAGTGTCGAGCCCGCGAAGCCACCGGTGCCAGGCGCGACCTGGAGGGTCAGGTCGGGCAGGCTGGCCGTCTTCGCCGCGCCCGTCCGCACATCCCACCATGCCATCTTCAATCCGGGCACGGCCAGTTTGCCGGCGCCATTGGGTACCAGCGAATAGCGCCGGGTCAGCTTCACCTGCGGGGATCCGGTATTGAAGGTTTCGTCGTACTGCGGCGGTTCCGCGAACACCTGCGCGCCCGCCACCGACGGCGTGGGCAGCTCAGGCATCTGCGCCTGCACCGCGCCCTGCGCAATCACTTCCACCACCAGCGTCGCAGCTTCACCCGCGCGCAGCGATTGCGGTGCGCCGACATAGCGCAGGCGCAGGTCGCGCAACGGCAGCCAGGGCTGCGGCGCATTAGCCGGCTGCGCCTGCACGTCCAATGTGCGGGCGGCGCCATTGGCGCGCATCTCGCGGCTGTTGCCGCCCAGCAGGTCGTCCATCCATCCGCCCGCGCCGCGGCCCGCGAAACGCGCGCCGGGAATCACCAGCTTGCCGCTGCGCTCGGGCACCATCAGAAAGCGCCGTTCCACCACGTTGTAGCGACGGCCATTGAGCTCGCGGCTTGATTGCACATCGTCGCCTACCCGCTGCAACGAAGCCCCCTCTGGAGTATCCAGATCGAGCTGGCCGGAAGTCAGCGGCACCGCGTAGAACAAACGCAGGGTGACGCCGACGGACTGCTGGACGTAAGGACTGGGATCGTCGACTTCGGTTTCCAGAAAAGCGGTCGCGTTGCCGCGTGCCGATGCCGGCGCCGAAGCCCCCACCACCAGCGCCAGCGGCGGGCTCCGTTGGCTGCCGATCGGCAACGCGGGAATCGTCAGGGTGCCCGCGCGACGCGGGGCGAGGTTGACTACGTACGTGGTCTTGGCCGTCACCGCACCGTTGACCATCTGCATTCGACTGCTGCTGGACTGCCCGCTGAGATCGAAATCGGCGTGCAGCGGCGAGAAATCCGGAACCGCGACGGCTTGATCGGTCTCGATGTTGAGGGTGACCGATTCGCCCAGCGCGACTTGGTTGCGGTCCAGCCAGGCACGAGTCGCGGCCTGGGCCGCATCGGCACCCATTGCCGATGCCAACAAGCACAGCATCGCCAGGGTCACCACCGCCAAGGTCAGGTTGCGTTTCATTGTCCTTCCTTCTGCCGGCGTTCGTATTCCAGCTGGAATTTCGTTTTCAGCAAGCCCCCCGGCTCATCTGGCACGCGCCGCAACCAGGCTTCCACCGCCTGCCTGCGCTCGCGCTGTTGCGGAGTTTCCGCAGGTCCCGCAGGCTGCGGATCCTTCTGGCTTGCTTGCCCGGGTTGCTTGCCCGCCTGCGCCATGGCCTGTTGCATGCGCTGGCGCTGCGCGGTATCGGCGGCCTGCTGCGCTTTGGCATCCGCGGCCTTCTGCTCCGCAGTGCGGGGTTGTTCGGGTGCTTGTCCGGAACCGGTCTTCGGCGGAGTTTGCTGCGGATTGTCGGACTTGTCCTGTGCGTCGGCAGGCTTGTCTTTCGGCTCGGTTTTTCCGTTCCCCGTCTGCTGCGGAGTGTTCGGCTGCGGATTGTTCTGCTGCTGATCCTTCGACTGTTTGCCCTGGCCTTGGTTCTGGTTTTGTCCTCCCTGCTGCTTGCGCTTGCGCGCGGCGTCAACGACCTTGCGATTCTCGATCGCGTCTTCCATCTTCGGTTGCCGCTTCAACGCCTGATCGTAGGCGGCGATCGCTTGGTCGTAACGGCCTTGCTTGGCCAGCGCGTTTGCCTGGTTGTACCAGGCGTCGGCGCTGTTGATGCCGGTGAAAGCTTGTTCTGCAGCGGCATAGTCTCCTTTGCGATAGGCATCGGCGCCCTGTTCGATGCGCGCGTGCTCCAGCTGGTCCGTTCGTTGCCACCATTGGCGTTCTGCGGCCTGCGCCGTCCCCGGCATTGCAAGCGGCAGGCAAAGGCAAAGCGCGACCGCCGCGAACGCGCCGCCGCGACGGAAGGCGAACAACGCCAGCAACATCAGTGGTGGCAGCAGCCAATAGCCATCGTCCTGCCAGGCCAGGCCCTTCTTGCCACGTGCGGTGCTGGCATCATTTTCGCGCGGCACCAGCAGATCAAGGGCGCGGAGATCGGAGTCGTCGGCGGCAATGGTTTGGTAGCGGCCACCACCAACGGCGCTCAACGCGCGCAACGATCCGGACTGCAGACGCGCCTGCGCGATGCGGCCGTCAGCGGTGCGATAGGGCGCGCCGGCTGCCGTGCCCAAACCCAGCGCCGAGACGCGATAGCCCTGGCGCAACGCGTCGGTTGCAGCGCTGTTGGCTGCGGCATCGGCATGGTCGCTGATCAGCAGAATGTCGCCGCGTTCGAAACCGGCCTGTTGCAACAAGCGCACGGACCAGGCGATGGCCTTGCCGGGCTGTTGTCCGTCTACCGGCATGACGTCTGGTTCAAGCGCATCGAGAAATAGCGCCACATTAGCCGCATCGTCGGTGAGCGGCGCCACGGTGAAGGCCTCGCCCGCATACGCCACCAGCGCCACCTGGCCGCCAGCGCGCTCACGCAGTAAAGTGGCCAGCTTAGCGCGCGCCTGTAGCAGACGAGAGGGCGGCAGATCCGAGGCCGCGATGCTGCTGGACAGATCCAGTGCGATCACCAGCGGCGAATGCGATTGCCACAACGGCTGCTCGCCCTGGCGCCAGCTGGGGCCTGCGAGCGCCAGGATGGCGATTACATAACCCAACGCGCCCATCCACAACGCACCACGCACGGCCTTGCCGCCCTGTTCCAGCAAATGCGGCAGCAGATGCGCATCCACCACGCCGCGCCATACGTTGTCATTGCGCTGACGCGCACGCCACAACGCCCACAGCGCTGGCAAGGCGAACAACGCCCATAGCCAATGCGGGCGCAACAAATGCAGTGAGTGCAGCGAGGTCATCCAGCCGCTCATTGCATTCGCCTCGGCAACAGGAATGCGAACAACGCGACCAGCAACGCAGCCGCCAGCGGCCATCCGTAGCGTTCCACGCGTGGACGCACGCGTGCGCCCTCCTGCTTCACCGGCTCGATGCGATCGAGTTCGGCGTAGATGCCGGCCAGCTGTTCGGTATCGCGCGCGCGGAAGGACTGCCCGCCGGCTTCCTGCGCGATCTTCTTCAATGTTTCTTCGTCTATTTCATCTCCGCCGCCCGGCATGGGCAGATTGAGGCCGAAGATCGAGAGCCCGCTATTGGAACTGCCGAAGGCGATGGTGTGGATGCGCACGCCTTCCGCTTTGGCGAGTTCTGCAGCCTTCAGCGGTTCGAGTACGCCCGCGGTATTGACCCCGTCGGTGAGCAGGATCAGCACGCGCTGGCCTTTGGGCTGATCGCGCAGGCGTTTCACCGCCAGACCGATTGCATCGCCAATGGCGGTCTCGCGTCCGGCAAGGCCGGCGACGCTGTCGCGCAGCTGATCGCGCACCGAATCGCGATCCAGGGTGAGCGGCGTCAACGCATAGGCGCGCTGGCCGAACACCAGCAGTCCCACCCGATCGCCGACGCGACGATCCAGGAAATCCGCCAGCACCGCTTTGGCCGCCGTAAGCCGATCGACCACGTTGCCGCCGAGCTCCATGTCCGGCTCGCTCATACTGCCGGACAGGTCCACGGCCAACATCAGATCGCGTCCGCTTTGCGGTGGCGCCACCGCTTCGCCAAGTTGTTGCGGACGCGCGCCGGCGGCGCAAAGCAGGAACCACGCCAGCCAGGCCAAGGCCGCGATGTGCAAATGCCGCGAACGGCCGCCGACTGTAGCAATGGCATCCAGCCGCCGGCCGTATGGCACTTTCAGCGCTGAGGAAGTATTGCGATGGGGCGGCAATAGCCATCCCGCCAACCAGGGCAGCGGAAAAGCCAACCACATCCATGGCCAAGCGAAACCGCCGAATGCGACCTTCAGTGATTCGAACCAGGAATCGATCATGGCATCTCGATCATTGCCGGCCGGCCATCAATTCGAGGAAACGCGTACGAGCCAACGCTTTAACCGCTGCGAATTCATTCGCCGGCACTTCGCGTCGATAGCCGCCTTCCAGCAACAAACGTCCGGCGCCTTCGCTGAAATCCTTCTGTTTTTGACCATCGAGCAGACGCAGCCAGTCCTCGCTCTGCAGATGGTCGGCTTTCGCGTTCACGCGGCGTGCTGCTCGGCGCAGCAGTTCCGAGATAGCCGCGACTTGAGCGACGGGTGCGGCGTCGCCGCAAGCGTCATCGAACAACTTCTGCCAAGCGAGCAGTCTGCGCCGGCGTTTGCGCCTGATCCACCACGCAATTGCGACCACAAGCGCGATCGCGCCGGCCACCAGCCACCAACCTGGTGCTGGCGGCCACAGCGAGGGCGCCGATGGCACGTGCACGTCGCGGAGCACCAATTCCTGCGCCTGCATCAGGCCACCTGCGATTGCGCGCGGCCGAGCAATGGCAACCAGGATTCGCTGGGCGCATCGCCTTGCAACGAATACACGCGTACGCCACGGCGCGGCAGATTCTCCAACGCGCTTTCGACCGGCCGACCAAATTCTTCCTGCCAACGTTGGCGTTGCATGGTGTTGCCCAGATCCAGTTCAACCCGGTGATCACCGAGCGCGAACGGCAGCATCGCCTGTGGAGGTTCGATTTCGAGCGCATCGGTCAACAGCAGAACCACGACTTCGTGATGCATCGCCAGTGCGGGCCAACGCGATTCCGGAATCGCCGCGATACTGCGCGGATCGGCCAGCACGATCAATCGCGATCCGGGACGCAACAGGCGCGTGGCGTTGTCCAACGCCGCCGCCAGGCCCGTATCGTCCGCGGGCGGTCGCGAGTACCAGCGCACCAATGCATCGAGCACACGCAATGCGCCGCGCGCGCCGGACGCCGGCGGCACCGGCGCTTCTTGCTGGCTGCCGCGTAGAATCGCAACGCGGTCGCCATCGCGCACCGCGGCCCACACTGCCACCGCCGCCGCACGCGCCGCTTGCACCGACTTGTAGCGAACGCGGGTGCCGAAGTACAAGGCCGGCGAAGTGTCCGCCACGATCAAGGTCAGCCGTTCGCGTTCGGCCTGGAACAGCTTCGTATGCGTACGGCCGCTGCGCGCGGTAAGGCGCCAGTCGATATGGCGCACATCGTCGCCAGCGACGTATTCGCGCGACTCCGCGTATTCCATGCCGCGACCGCGCGCGCTGGATTGCGCGGGACCGGTGACGTTGTGCCGGCCTTTGCGCGCAGGCGGCCGGCGTTGCGTGGTGGCGCGCAGAGCCACCAACTCGGCCAGCGTGGGCTTAACTCCATCGCCGCTGGTCGGGTTCATCGCGTCGCGCTCCGGTACCGCGCTCAGGGCAACGGCACGACATCGAGCAGGGCCGCGACCAGCCTGTCGCCGTCCCAACCTTCTGCAGTGGCTTCGTAGCTGGGCAGCACGCGATGACGCAGCACGTCCGGCGCGATCGCACGCACGTCGTCGGGCGTTACGTAATCGCGGCCGGCCAGCCAGGCGCGGGCGCGCGCGCAGCGTTCCAGCGCTATGGAGCCGCGCGGGCTCGCGCCCCACGCGATGCGCCGTGCCAGTTGCGGGTCGTAGCGCTTGGCGTCGCGGGACGCCAGCACCAGTTCGATCAGATAGCGCTCCAGTTGTGGGGCTACGTGCAGATCCAGCACCGCCGCGCGAGCGGCGAAGACGTCCTCGATCGGCAACCGCGAGACCGCTTCGGCGGTGTGCTGCAAGGTGTCGCGTGCGCGTTCGCGCGCCAACCGCAGGATTTCCGCTTCGGCCGCCGCTTCCGGATAGCCGATGCGCACGTGCATCAGAAAACGGTCCAGTTGCGCTTCCGGCAATGGGAAGGTGCCTTCCTGCTCGATCGGATTCTGGGTGGCCATCACCAGGAACAGCTGCGGCAACGGATAGGTATGACGGCCGACCGTAACCTGCCGCTCGCCCATCGCCTCCAGCAGGGCCGACTGCACCTTTGCCGGCGCGCGGTTGATTTCGTCCGCCAGCAGGATGGGATGGAAGATCGGGCCGGGCTGGAACTCAAAGCGCCCATCCTGCGGTCGCCAGACCTCGGTACCAGTCAGATCGGCCGGCAGCAAGTCCGGGGTGAATTGCACACGGGCGAAATCGGCCTGCAAGCGCGAAGCCAGCGCCCGGATCGCCGTGGTCTTAGCGAGGCCAGGGGCGCCTTCCACCAGCAGGTGGCCGTCGGCCAACAGCGCAATCAGCAGGCGCTCGACGAGCGCCGCTTGACCCACGATGGTTTCGGAAAGGCCTTCGCGCAATGCGCTGAAGGCCTGGTGCAGGCGGGAGATGTCTGCGCTTACAGGTGGGTTCGCGGAACTCCCGGGAGTCTGACTGTCCATGAATGCGCTATCGGTATGGGGCACAGGTCGATTCTGACCGATCGGGAAACAGATGGTTCACTGGAACCGTGGCCGCGTTCCTGCCTGTTCAGCAATGTCGGTTCAAACGAGAACGGGGCCGCAAGCGGCCCCGTTCCTTATCGAATGACGACGGCAGTCAGCGTTTGGCGACCGACAACACCTTCGGGGTGATGAAGATCAGCAGTTCCGCCTTTTCCTTGGAGCGTCCTTTCTTCTTGAACAGGTTGCCGAGGAAAGGGATATCTCCGAGGAACGGAACCTTAGAGATGCTGCTGCGATCGGTGAATTCGTACACGCCGCCGATTACGACAGTCTGGCCGTCCTCGACCAACACGGCAGTGGTGATCTCGCGCTTATTGATCTGCGGTACCGCACCGAACCCGCCAAGATTGATGAAGCTGTCGATCTCATCCTTCTTGACGTTGAGGTTGAGGAAGACGCGGCCGTCGTTGGTGATGGTGGGCGTGACCCTCAACTCCAGCAGGGCTTCTTTGAATTGTACGTTCGGCGTGCTCGCCCCACCGCTGGTTCCGCCGGTGACGGTGACGTAACCGACCTCCTTGCCTTGCTTGATCACCGCTTCGCGCTGGTTGGAGGTCACCAGACGTGGATTGGAAATGACCTCACCGCGGCCTTCTTCTTGCAGCGCGGACAGCTCCAGATCCAGGTTGAAATTGCTTCCTAGCAGCGTGTAGGCGAGGCTCGCCGGCGCGCCGCGGACAAAACCGCCGGCCGGAAGATTGACGTTCAGCCCACGCGTCCCGGGGGCGCCACCGCCAATCACTGTGCTGCCATAACTGTCGCCAGTGCCGTCACTCTCGATGTTGTTGACCCCTATGCCGAATCTCGCACCCAGATCACGGGCGAACGTATCGGTAGCGATCACAATCCGACCTTCGATCAGCACTTGGTCGACCGGACGGTCGATCACGGCGATCAGTTCGCGCATCTGCGCGACCTTCTTCGGAATATCGCTGATCATCAAGGTGTTGGTGCGTTCATCCGCAACCAAGCGACCGCGTTGCGAGAGGAAGCCATTCTCATTGTTGTTGCCGCTGCCGCTACCACCGCCGCCACTGTTGCCAATTCCTTTGGCTTCGGTCAGCGCTTTGTAGATCGCGGAAGCGCTGTGATAATTGATCTGCACGTAATCGGTGACTAGATCGACACTCTCGTCCATCGCCCTGCGTGCGTTCTCTTTGTCCTGCTCGAACTTCGCCAGCTCGGGCTGGGGCGCGACCCAGACCACACCACCGTCACGACGTTGATCCAATCCCTTCGCGCGCAACACGATGTCCAGCGCCTGGTCCCATGGCACATTGACCAGACGCAGGGTGACGTTGCCCTGGACGGTGTCGGAAGCCACGATATTGAGGTTGGATTCCTCCGCGATCAGCTGCAGCACGGTCCGGACCGGAACGTCCTGGAAGTTGAAAGTGACCGGGCGACCCTTGTAGGCACGCGGTTCGACAGCCACGCGCGCGGACCCGGCGGCAATCGAAGACGATGCCGAAGCGCCCATCGCGGACTGGGCCGCGCGCGGCACGATTTCCACGATGTATTCGTTGCCGGTCTGGTAAGCGAGCGACTCGAATGCGCCGTTGGTGCTGAGAACCACCTGGGTGCCGCTGCCTGAGGCATGCGCGTCCACACGCTGGACCGGGGTGGCGAAATCGATGACGTTCATCGGCCGCTGAAGGGCGGCGGGAAGGGCGGCATTGCCGACATCCAGGATCACCGAGGATCCTTGATTACGCAGGTCCGGCATGGCCCCCTTGCCATTGAAACGGACGATCAGCCTGCCCGCCCCTCCATCGCCCCGCTTGAAGTCGATGTTGGCGATTTCAAGTTTTTCGGTGGCCTGCCGGGCGGGATCGGAGTTGCCTGCGACCGTGGCAGGAACCGGTGCGGCGGCCGTGGCTACGCTGGCAACGGCCAGCAAACCGATCGCGAGCCCAAGGCAGCAGACCCTGTGAGTGGCCAAGCGCCGGAAGGGCAACGGGCTGTGAACGTTCGAAGCGGTCATCGTGTATCCCCTAATCATTGATCTTCAAGCGCAATCGACGCAGGCCTTTCCAGCCAGCCGCCCGCACCATCCGGCACAAGTTCGACAAGTTCAATGCGATCTTCATGGACGCCGGTGATGCGGCCATCGCTTTGCCCCAAGTAAGCACCCGGCCGCACCCTGTAGGTGACCTTGTCAGGCGCCATCACCAATGCAATCAGTCCCGCGCCCTTGCCGATCGTGCCGACCATATCCAGGCTGTCCAGCGGATACTGCTCCAGTGTTTCCTTGCGCCGGTTCGGATCAGGGCGCAGACCACCGCTATCGGCATTGCTCCAGGCATCGCTGAAGGGATCGCGAAGGGTTTGCGCGGCATATTCGAACGTCTCGAACTGCTGCATAACCGGCAAAGGGTCCAGCGGCGGCGCCGGGCGCGCCTGGACGTCCACGACCCATTTTTCGAGATTGGGCGCATCGCCTGGAGTACTGGTGGTGCTCCGCGCGCAGCCGGTTGCCGCAATAACGATCAACAATGCGCAGAACCGGCGGGGCAGACGATTCGATTTGAGGGTCATGCTCATGCTTCACCGCCTGCGGCCGGAGCTGCGGGAGGCTTCGCACCGCCCGCCGCCTTGGCCGCTTCGGCAGCCTTCTTCTCTTGCTCCGCGGTTTCCTCTTCGTCCAGGTACCGGTAAGTCTTGACCGTGCCGGAAAGTTCCAGCGCGCTGTTGTCGGTTATCCGGCCCTTGGTATCCCGGGGCTTGAGCGAAATATCGTGCATGGTCAGGATCACCACGCGCGGCAATGAAGCCACACCGCTGACGAAGGCGCCGAACTGATGGTAACTACCCACCATACGCAGTGCGATCGGCTTCTCCGCGTAGAACTCCTTGGGAGTTTCGGGGCCTGGCTGGAACAGTTCATTGGCCAGACCGCTAGACAAGGCAGTCTGCGAGATATCCACGATCAGATCCGGCATTTCGGTCTTGCTGGGCAGCTGACGCAGCATCTGCTGCAAGACCTGCTCCATCTGCGCCAATTGTTGTTTCAACGGCTCGAGGTTGGCAGCGCGTCCAGCCTTGTCTTCGAAATCGCGGCGAAGATCGGACTCCTGGCGCTCGAGCCCCTGCAACTCCTCGCGCTTGCCCTTGATCGACAGAAAATACGCAAGCAACAGGATCAGCAAACCCACCAACACACAGAACCCGATCTTGTGGTTCCGGGGCCAGTTGCCGATGTTGTTGAAATCGAGGTCGCTGATTTTTACTTTCTTCTGGCTCATGACGCCGGGCTCCCCTGGTTCGTCGGCGCTGGCTTTTCAACTGGTGTATTGGATGGCGGCGCTGCGGTGGGCGCAGTCGGTGCTTGAGTTGATGCAGGTGCAGGCGGGGCAGCCGCGGGCGCCGGGGGTTGGGCGGGCGTCGGTGTGGCGGGAGTTGCGGCAGCCGCATTACCGGGTGTCGCAACTGCAGCCGGAATGTTGCCTTCGGCGTCAGGCGCATTCGGATTCGCGAGCTTCACTTTCAAGGTGAAGGCATACGGAAGCGCACGCGCGGTGGAGGTCACCACGGCCGCACCCGGCGTTCCCTCTTGTGCCTTGGCCTCGATAATCGACAGATCAGGATTGGTCATCCAGCCCGAACCTTCCAGATTGCGCATGTAGTTGCTGACCCGCGCGTTGGACTGGGCCCTGCCTTCCAGGGTCAGGATTTCGCCTTCCTGCTTGATGTTGGCAAGTGCCACGCCATCGGGAATGGTGCGCACCAGCGAATCGAACAGATGCACCATCTGCGAGCGGTTGGCCTGCAACTGCTCGATCACCTTCTTTCGGGCCAGCAGGCGGTCCTTCTGCTTGTCGAGCGCTTCGATCTCCTTGATCTTGCCCTCCATCTTCTGGATTTCGGCCTGTAGGAACTGGTTGCGGGTGTTCTGGCCGCTGATCTGCTGGTTGTAGTGAAACCAGATCAGGAACGACAGTACCAGCCCACCGACGGCGGCCAGGCCCAGCATTCCATAGAACTCTTTCTGTCGGTTGGCGCGCCGCTCGGCGCGCCACGGGAGAAGATTGATCCTCGCCATCAGTCAAAGCTCCTCAGGGCCAGGCCGGTGGCGATCATCAACGCCGGAGCGTCCTGGGCCAGCGCATGCGCCTGCACGCGCGGGCCGAGCGTCATCTGGGCCAGCGGATTGGCGACCACGGTCGGCACGCCAAGCTGTTCTTCCACCATTTCCGGCAGTCCTACCAGCGCGGCGCAACCGCCGGCCAGCACGATCTGGTCGACCCGGTTGAATTCGCTACCCGCGTAGAAGAACTGCAGGAGGCGGCTGATCTGCTGCACCGTGGCTTCCTTGAAGGGCTCCAGCACTTCCACCTCATAGCTCTCGGGCAAGCCACCCTGGCGCTTGGCCATGCCGGCTTCTTCATAGGTCAGGCCGTAGCGACGCATGACTTCGTCAGTGAGCTGTTTGCCGCCGAATACCTGCTCGCGGCTGTAGAGACTGCGACCCGAACGCAGTACGTTCAAGGTGGTCATGGTGGCGCCGATATCGACCAGGGCCACTACGCCATCGTGCGGGATCGGCAATTCGCTGGATATCAAGGCGAAGGCGTTTTCGACCGCGAAAGCTTCCACGTCCATGATCCGGGCGGTCAGGCCGCCCAGCTCCAGCGCGGATTGGCGCAGCTCAACATTCTCCGAACGCGAGGCCGCCAGCAGCACCTGCACCATCTCGGGATTGTTGGGCATGGGGCCCAGCACCTCGAAGTCGAGGTTCACTTCCTCGATCGGATACGGAATGTAGTTGACCGCCTCGAGCTCGACCTGGGCTTCCAGATCGTTCTCATCCAGTTCGGCGGGCATCGGAATGATCTTGGTGATCACCGCGGACCCGGCCACCGCCGCGGCAGCGTATTTGGTCTTGGTTCCGGCACGGGTCACAGCGCGGCGGATAGCCTCGCCTACCGCCTCGACCTCGACGATGTTCTTCTCGACCACCGCATTGGGCGGCAATGGCTCCACAGCGTAGTGGTCTACGCGGAAGCGATTGCCGACCCGGGAAAGCTGTAACAGCTTTACCGCGGTCGAACTTATGTCGACGCCTATGAGCGGCGACTGGCTTTTAGGTATAAGCCCCACGGTATCTCCCCTTCCGACAGGCGCAACAATCAGGTCAGGCCCCGGCTCACATTAATAACGAAGTTTTCACCACTTGCAATAGCCGTTAACCAGCCTGTGCGGCTTGTCACGGTTCACTAAAGATATCGGGCAAGTCACTGTTTCCCCCGGAAACGTAACCGCCCTACCCCGAGTCATCTATACTCCCGCGCCACGTATTCTGCAATCGGAATCTGACCGGATGTCCCGTTTCCGCCGCCTGCTGCGCTGGGCATTTTTCGCGTTCACAGCCCTGTTTTTGTTAGGTGCCATAGGTCTGGGAATCCTCTACTACGTGGTTTCCTCCAAGGTGCCGGACATCCAGTCCCTGCGCACGGTCGAACTCCAGGAACCCCTTTACGTCTACGCCAGCGACGGGCGCCTGATCGGGCTTTTCGGCGAGACACGGCGCTATCCGGTCAATATCGAGAACGTCCCCAAACAGGTCCAGGACGCCTTCATCGCCGCGGAAGACGCCAATTTCCGGACCCACAATGGCATTGACCCGAAGGGCATTTCACGGGCGCTATGGCAGACCGCCACCCTCAAGGAAGGGCGCGTGGCCGGCGGCAGCACCATCACCCAGCAGGTGGCGCGCCAGTTCTTCCTGAGTTCCGAATACAGCTACACCCGCAAGCTGGTCGAGATGATGCTGGCGATGAAGATCGAGGGCATGCTGACCAAACCCCAGATCCTGGAGCTCTACCTAAACAAGAGCTTCTTCGGCAACCGCGCCTACGGCGTGGCCGCCGCCGCCGAGTACTACTACGGCAAGCCGCTGGACCAGCTGACCCTTGGCGAGACCGCCACTTTGGTCAGCGCGCTCAAGTTCCCCTCCAGCGGCAATCCCATCAGCAACCCGGAACGCAACCACCAGCGCAGCGTGTACGTGATCGACCGCATGCTGGAGGACAAACTGATCACCGCCGCCGAGGCGGCCGCGGCCAAGGCCGAGGCGATGCACGCCAAGCCGCATGAGCGCCCGGTCGAGGTCTACGCGCCCTATGTGGCGGAAATGGTGCGCCAGGAAATGATCGCCCGCTTCGGCGGCGATGTGGTCAACAAGGGTTACCACGTCACCACGACGATCGACCCGACGATGCAGATCGCTGCGGATGTAGCGGTGCGCGAAGGCCTGCACCTGTACGACCATCGCCATGGCTGGAACGGGATCGAGCAACATTTCGAAGTCACCGCCGATGCCGATGCGGCGGCACTGGCGGCGCATGTGTCCGGCATGCCCACCCAGAACGGCCTGATTGCGACGGTAGTGGCCAGAACCAATAGCGATGGCGGCATCACCGTCGTCCTGCCCGACACCAGCGAAGTCACCCTGCCTGCCTCGGCCAGCCGCTGGACCGGCAAGAATCCCGCTGCCTTGTTCAAGCGCGGCGACCTGGCGCGGATCAAAATGGACGCGCCGAAAGTTGCCGAAGCCAAGCCGGGCGAGGCGCCCAAGGCGGCCGACGTGACGCCGGTCGGCTACCAGATCGACCAGATCCCGCGCGGCCAGGCCGCTCTGGTATCGCTGGATGCCGGCACCGGCGCGGTCAAAGCGATCATCGGCGGCTACAGCTTTGCCGGTAACAAGTTCAACCGCGCCACCCAGGCCCGGCGGCAGCCCGGCTCGAGTTTCAAACCGTTCTTGTATGCGGCGGCGTTCGAGCGCGGCTTCAATCCGGCTTCCATCGTGCTGGATGCGCCGGTGGTGTTCCGCGACCGCCGCGGCCACATGTGGCGGCCGCAGAACGACGGCGGCGGCTTCCGCGGCCCCATGCGCCTGCGTGAGGCGCTGGTGCAATCGCGCAACCTGGTGTCGGTACGCTTGCTGGACAGCATCGGTGTGGATTTCGCGCGCAAGTACATCAGCCAGTTCGGTTTCAACGAAGCCGAGCTGCCGCCCAACCTGTCAATGTCGCTGGGCTCCGCCTCGCTCACGCCACTGTCGATGGCGCGCGGTTACGCCGTGTTCGCCAATGGCGGTTCCAGGGTGACGCCATGGTTCATCGATGAGGTCAAGGACCGCGAAGGCAACATTATCTTCAAGGAAAAACCCGCCACCGCTTGCCGCACCTGTGGCGGTGGCAACGCCGGCACGCCAGCGCAAGCCAGCAACGTGGTGGACGGCTTCGATTTCAGCCCTGCCGAGGACGGCAAACCGAAGGCCGCGGCCGAAAAAACCCCGAAAAAACCGGCCGAAGCGCCGAAACCGGTCGACCCCAACATGGTGGTCGCACCACGCGCCATCGACGAACGCACCGCCTATCAGCTGGTTTCGATGATGCGGGACGTTGTCCTACGTGGCACCGCCACCGCGGCCAAGGTCCTCAACCGGGAGGACGTCGGCGGCAAGACCGGTTCCACCAACGACCACCGCGATGCGTGGTTCGGCGGATTCGGCGGCCGCTACGCCACTGTTGTGTGGGTGGGCCGCGACGATTTCCGCAGCCTGGGCTACCGCGAGTACGGCGGCAAGGCCGCACTGCCGATCTGGATCGACTTCATGCGCGAAGCATTGAAGGATCAGCCGATCGCGCAGAACGATCCACCGGACGGCATGGTGCAGGTGACCAGCAACGGCGCGACCGAATGGGTCAAGGCCGAGGATCTGGATCGCATCCAGAGCGACGAGTTCTACAACACCGAAGAAAACGCCGCTGCCGACGAGGCCGCTTTCGACATCTTCTGATTTTGATCCAATAGCGAGCCGTTCAGGAGCGGGTCGGCCCGCTCCTACAATTTGCGGCATTCATCGGTTACAGTCCGCGCAGGTTTCGACGCGGAGACTCACCATGCATCACGCGCGCCAGCATGCCGAAACCCGCACCCGCGAACGCCGCCATCGATTGGCGCATGAAGCAGCTCGGCTGATGGCCGAAGGCGGCTTCCGCGACTACCACCTGGCCAAGCTCAAAGCCGCCGAACGCCTCGGGATCCACGACGACGCCTCGCTGCCGCGCAATCGCGAGATAGAGGACGCGTTGCGCGAATACCAGCGCCTGTTCGTCGGCCAATCGCAACAGCAGGCGGTGCGTCTGCGTCGCGACGCCGCAGCGCGTGCGCTGGAGTTCTTCGCGGAATTCTCTCCGCGGTTGGTCGGCCCGGTATTGGACGGCACTGCCGATTCCCATTCGCCGGTGCATCTGCAGTTGCACACCGACGATGCCGACGCGGTGCCGCGTTTCCTGGAAGAAAACCGCATTCCTGTCGATGCCCGCTCGCGTCACGTGCGGTTGGACCGCGAGCGCAGCGATGACTTTCCGGTATGGCTGTTCAGCGCCGAGGAACTGACGTTCGACGTGACCGTGCTTCCGCACGATGCCTTGCGCCAGGCGCCATTGTCGGGCCTGGATGATAGACCGGTAAAACGAGCTTCCTTGACCCAGTTGCGGCAGTTGCTGACCGACGAGAAAATCCTGGGGTACGTACCGGATCTTTCACGTTAGTTACGTCTTTATCCTCTTTGCTTCAAACGAAGCGATGCGGCTGAAAGCCGGAGGATTTAGCGGCTCTCGTCACCCCGCATATGGATCTAATGGATCTATCTAGAGTTAGGCACCGCATGAAGCTAATCGGATTCTCAATTGCAGAAAACTTCATCGCGCTTGAGCGCGGCCCTGATCGCTTTGACCTGCACAACAACTTTGACTTTCAAGGATTGTCCTATAACCCAGTGCAGCGGACGCTGGAGCTGCAATGGCGTCGCGGTCTCGGCGATTGGGTAAAGCCGACGGAACCATCTGATTTGTGTATGTCCTTCGTCGGCGTGTACTTGTTCAAGGTCCAAGAACGAGATCCGGCAATACCGTTCACGGAGGACGACTGCCTTGATTCTGTCGGGTTCATGTGGGATGACCTGTTGACTGAGATGCGGGCATTCACCTCAAACCAACCTGGAGACGGTTGCACCCATCTCACTGCCAATTTCATGAGCGGCTTTAGCCTCAAGGTCGGCGCCGAGTCCGCCGTCTTACATGTCGCGGGCGGCACCTAACAAATCATTCAAAACCGACCCCGCTTCGCAGTCTATTTGGTCCAGACGTTAGAGCATTTTCGTGGTTATCCGAACTCAACAAGCTGACATAACCACCTTGGCAGTAGATGCCATCGTCAACGCGGCCAATTCATCCCTGTTGGGCGGCGGTGGCGTGGATGGGGCCATTCATCGCGCCGCGGGGCCGGAACTATTGCAAGAGTGTCGCCTTCTGGGCGGATGCGAGGTGGGCGAGGCGAAGCTTACGAAAGGGTATCGGCTTCCCGCCAAATTCATCGTGCACACGGTCGGGCCGGTCTGGCGTGGGGGCGCCTACGGAGAGCCCGAACTCCTTGCCTCTTGCTACCGCCGATCCTTGTCGATCGCGGACAATCAATCCGTCGCTAGCATTGCGTTTCCCAGCATCAGCACTGGAATTTACGGTTATCCGATCGAGCTCGCGGCCAAGATTGCGGTCGATACCGTCGCTTCATCGATATCCCGGCTGATCAACATTCAAGAAGTCATCTTCTGCTGCTTTTCTGCCACGGATCTGGATATCTATCAGAGGCTCTTGCAGGCGCGGTCATAAGCAACTCATTCAAGACGAACCTGCCTCACCGGCCGTCGCACTTTCTTGACCGGACTGACCCAACGAAAAACGCCCCGCGATGCAGGGCGTTTTTCTCTTGCACGAACAGGACCGATCAGCGCTGATCGATGCCCTTGTAATCGCGCTCGGCGTAGCCGGTGTAGATCTGCCGCGGGCGGCCGATCTTGGCTTCCGGATCGACCTGCTGCTCCAGCCAGTGCGCCACCCAGCCGGCGGTGCGGGCGATGGCGAACATCACCGTGAACATCTCGGTAGGAATGTTGAGCGCCTTGTAGATGATGCCGCTGTAGAAATCGACATTCGGGTACAGCTTGCGCTGCACGAAGTAGTCGTCCTTCAGCGCCGCCTCTTCCAAGCGCAAGGCCACTTCCAGCATGGGATCGTTGACGCCGAGTTCGGCCAGCACTTCGTGAGTCATCTCGCGGATGATCTTGGCGCGCGGATCGAAATTCTTGTACACGCGATGGCCGAAGCCCATCAGGCGGAAACCCGACTCCTTGTCCTTGGCCTTGTCGATCGCCGAGCTCACGTTCTCCGGCTTGCCGATCTCGGCCAGCATCTTCAGCACGGCTTCGTTGGCGCCGCCATGCGCTGGTCCCCACAACGCCGCGACGCCGGCGGCGACGCAGGCATACGGGTTGGCGCCGGTGGAACCGACCATGCGCACGGTGGAGGTCGAAGCGTTCTGCTCGTGGTCCGCGTGCAGGATGAACAACAGATCCAGCGCCTTGGCGGCGACTGGATTGAGGTCCAGCGGCTCGCTGGGCACTTCGAACATCATGTGCAGGAAGCGGTCCACGTAAGCGTGGTTGTTGCGCGGGAAACGCACCGGCCAGCCGATCGAGTAGCGGTAGCAGGCGGCGGCGATCGTCGGCACCTTGGCGATCAGGCGGATCGCGGCTAGACGGCGCTGCTCAGGGTCTTCCAGGTCCAGGGTGTTGTGGTAGAACGCGGCCATCGATCCGACCATGCCCACCATCATCGCCATGGGATGCGCGTCGTGGCGGAAGCCGCCGAGGAAGTTCTTGAACGCCTCGTGCATCATCGTGTGATGCGCGACTTCATGATCGAATTTGGCGAATTCGTCGGCCGTGGGCAGCTCACCGTTCATCAGCAGGTAGGCCACTTCCAGGAAGCTGGACTGCTTGGCCAGTTGCTCGATCGGATAGCCGCGGTACAGCAGCACGCCGGCATCGCCGTCGATGTAGGTGACGGCGGACTTGCAACTGGCCGTGGCGGTGTAGCCGGAATCGTAGGTGAAAAGACCCGTTTCCTTGGTCAGCTTGGAAATGTCGACACAACTATTGCCGAGCGTGGGTTTGAGTACCGGCATGACCACCGATTTATCGCCGGCGGTCAGTGTGGCCTGGTCGCGTTCTGACACAGTGCGCTCCTTCGTGGGGATGCGCCGGACAGCGATGCTGGCGGCGCGGGACGGGAGTCCAGGGCATTGGCTCTGGATAGGCGAATTATCGCACACGCGTTTTGGAGCCGTCGCTCAAAAGAACGCGGCCGTCAGACCAAAGGATAAGAAGGAAATGGCCACGACGCAGCAACAAAAACGGCCGCGCTGGGCGCGGCCGTCCGGAATTTCGAGGCAAGATCAGCCGCGCTGCAGGGAATTACTTCTGCTGGTAGCGCTTCTGGAACTTGTCGATGCGTCCGCCGGTGTCCATGACCTTGTGCTGGCCCGTATAGAACGGGTGCGAGGCCGAGGAGATATCAAGTTTGATCAACGGATATTCGTTGCCGTCCTCCCACTTCACCGTCTCCTTGGAGGACAGGGTGGAGCGGCTCAGGATCTTGAAATCGGAAGTGACGTCCTGGAAGACGACGTCGCGGTATTGGGGATGGATGTCGGCCTTCATGGCGGCACCAGATATCAGGGAAGTGAAGAGCGGCATTTTAGCCCGCCCCGCCCGCCCAGCGCAACCCGCCCGTCAACCGGCCGCCAGCGCAGCCTGGATCAGGCTCTCGAAGCGGGCCTGGTCGTAGCGCATCAGGATGCGAGCCTTGTCCGGATGCCTGCCTTCCCGGCGCCAGTCCACCACGGTGGCGCCTCGCGCATGGGTGCCCTGCAATTCGACGGATACAGGCCGTTCCAGCAGTTCCTGCGCGCTTTGCGGCTCCAGAACCAAGGCCATCGCCAACGCGTCGGCGGCGTACCAGTAGTCGCCGCGGCGGTCTATGGACCACAGCCGGGTCTTCTCGGAAATGCTTGCATAGAACTGCGCGCGCGGCGAATCTGCCTTCAGCCAGTCGGCCACCCGATCGTGATGCAGGCCGTGGGCCAGGGTCGCTTCCCAATCGGCCAGATCGAACTTGTCGAAAGCCTGGAACACGATATGCGCGGCTTCCGGATCGAAATAGATGTTGAACTCGGCCGCTGGGGTGATGTTGCCGTGCCCGGTGACCGCACCGCCCATCACCACGAAACGGGCAATCCGTTGCGGCAGGGTCGGGTCCAGCTTCAGCGCCAGCGCGATATTGGTCAGCGGCCCCAGCGCCGCCAGCAGCAGGCGGCCTGAGTATTCATGCGATAGACGCAAAATCGCCAGCGCCGCGTGCTCGGCTTCGGCCTGTCCTGCCGGAAGCGGATAGCCGACATCGCCGAAGCCATCCTGTCCATGCACATAGCCGGCATCCGGCGAGGGATGCAGCAAGGGGACCGGAGTACCCGCGAACACCGGCACGTCTTCGCGTCCGGCGACTTCGCGCAGCTTCAAGGCATTGCGCACGGTGTGGTCCAGACCGACATTGCCGGCGGCTATGGTCAAGCCGACCAGCTGATGATGCGGATCGTTGAAGGCCATCAACAAGGCCAAGGCGTCGTCCACGCCGGGATCGGTATCGATCAACAGGGGAATCTTGTCGGTCATGTTTCATCGTTCCAGTTCGGTAGCGGAGTTTCGCACAGTAGGTCGGAGCTACGCGGACGCATACCGCGCTGCGCCGCCTACCCAGCGGGCGATGATGCGGTCTGCGATCTCCGGAGAATCGGTCAGCAACCGGTCCGCCAGTTCGCGCACCAGCGGCAACATGCCCGCGTCGCGCGCGAGATCCGCCACGCGGAACGCGGCCAGCCCCGTCTGACGGGTACCGAGCAATTCGCCGGGTCCGCGCAGTTCCAGATCCTTCTCGGCGATGACGAAGCCATCGTTGGTTTCACGCATCGTCGCCAGTCGTTGCTTGGCCATCTGCGACAGCGGAGGCTGATAGAGCAATACGCAATTGGAAGCCGCCGCGCCGCGCCCCACCCGTCCGCGCAGCTGATGCAATTGCGCAAGGCCCAGCCGCTCGGCGTTCTCCACGATCATCAACGACGCATTGGGCACGTCGACGCCAACCTCAATGACCGTGGTCGCCACCAACAGGTCGATGTCGCCTGCCTTGAACGCTCGCATCGTCGTCTGCTTCTCGGTCTGCTTCATGCGCCCGTGCACCAGACCGATGCGCAGTTCGGGAAGCTGCGCCGACAGCGCCTCGTAGGTGCCCTGTGCCGCCTGCGCGACCACTTCATCGCTTTCGTCGATCAGAGTGCATACCCAGTAGGCCTGCCGGCCTTCTGCGCAAGCGGCGCGGATGCGCTCCACCAGTTCGGGCCGTCGTTCGCCGCTCAATGCGATGGTCTGCACCGGCGTGCGTCCCGGCGGTAATTCGTCGATGGCCGAAACATCCAAGTCCGCGTACGCCGCCATCGCCAGCGTGCGCGGGATCGGCGTGGCGGTCATGATCAGCTGGTGCGGCACCGATTTTCCGGAAGCGCCCTTGTCGCGCAGCGCCAGACGTTGATGAACGCCGAAGCGATGCTGTTCGTCGACGATCGCCAAGGCCAGATCGTGGAAGGCGACGGCTTCCTGCATCAGCGCATGCGTACCCACCACCACTTGCGCCGCGCCCGATGCGACTTCGGCCAGCACTTCCGCGCGCGCCTTGCCGGTAACCTTGCCGGCCAGCCAGGCCACGCGAATCCCCAACGGTTCCAGCCATTGGCGAAGATTGGCCAGGTGCTGCTCCGCCAGCAATTCGGTCGGTGCGGCGAGCGCAGCCTGCTTGCCCGCTTCCACCGCGAGCATCGCCGCCATCGCCGCGACCACGGTCTTGCCGCTGCCCACATCGCCCTGCACTAGCCGCATCATCGGCGAAGGCTGCGCCAAGTCGTGCCGGATCTGCGCGAACACTCGCAGTTGCGCGCCAGTCAGCGAAAATGGCAACGCCGACTGCAGTTGCGAGGCGAGCTTGCCTTTGCCCGCCAACGCCGGGGCGTGATGCCGCTGCAAGGCGATGCGCTGGCGGCGCAGACTGAGGTTGTGCGCCAGCAGCTCTTCCAGCGCAAGGCGCCTCTGTGCCGGATGGGTGCCGGTAGCCAGCGCGGCGAGGTCGGCGTCGCGTGCGGGCCGGTGCATGCCCAGCAGGGCCTGGCGCAGCGAAGGCAGACGCAGGCCGTCCAGCATTTCCGTCGGCAACAGTTCCAATGAAGCTTCGTCGGGCAGGCGATCCAACGCCTGTCCTATCAGTTTGCGCATCGAGGCCGGACCGATGCCCTCGACCGCGGGATAGACCGGATCCAGTTCCTCGCCCAACGAAGCGGCATCCGCCTCGCCCAGCACCCGGTAACTCGGATGGATGATTTCCAGGCCGTTCTGTCCCGGCTTGGGCGTGCCGTAGCAACGCACCAGCGCCCCAGGAGCGAACTGCGCCACCTGCGCGGCGCGAAAATGGAAGAAGCGCAGCACCAGGGTGGTATTCGAGTCGTCGCCGATCGCCACGCGCAACACCGGGCGGTAACGGAAACCGCGTTCAACCGCTTCCACCCGACCCTCTACCTGCGCCGGCACGCCGGGCTGGAGGCTGCGGATGGGCGTGAGTTGAGTGCGATCCTCGTAACGCAGCGGCAGATGCAGCCATAGATCCTGCAGCGTCAGCAGTCCGCGCGCGGCCAATTTTTCCGCCACGCGCGGGCCGACGCCGGCGAGTTGTCCGGCGATGGGCTGGTTGAAGGCGGATTCTTCGCTGCGTGGCGCGGACGGCATCTGCCTAGGATGCCGACCGCGTCGCGTTAACGCCAGTCAGGATTCGCCGCGACGGCGTATCAGAACCGGCATTGCAGTCGCCGTACCTCCGCGGCTCAGAACTTCACGCCGATTTCCATACCGTAAGTGCGCGGCTCGCTGACCACCGCACCTACCGTGCCGAACGCCTCGCGGCCGTATACGTTCAACTGGCCGACGTACTGGTTGTCGAATACGTTGTTTCCATACACCGCCCAGGTCCAATGGCCACCGGCCGAGGCCCAGCCCAAGCGGACGTCGGTGCGGTTCTGCGATTCTCCGGTCGAGAAACTGGGGAAGCTGGTGCAGTCTCCCTGGCTGCGGCTGTAATCGTTGGCGCGGCAGGCGCCACGGTAGGCGTGACGCAAAGCCAAGCGTAGATCGCCGGCATCGCCGAGCGTCCAGGTGTAGTGGCCGCCCAGCGCCGCCGACCAGGAAGGCTCGCCGGTGGGCTGGCCATTGAGATCCAGCAAACCGGCGTTCGTGTTGACGCTGTAGTCCTTGTACTTGGAATTGATGTATTCGGCGTTGAAATCGATGGCGAAGGCATCGCTGACCTGCCAGCGCATGTCGAAATCGACGCCGTAGGCCTCCACATCGCCGGTATCCACCACGAACCGCGGGATGGCGCTAGTGTTATCCAGCCGGATCGACTGGCGGTTGTTGTAGCGGTAGGAGAATACCGAGGCGTTGTAAGCCAGGCGCGCCTCCGGCAACGTGTGCTTGATGCCCACTTCGGCGTTCCACACGTCTTCGTTGTCGAACTCGCTGCCGATCTGCAGCGCGTTGTAGCCACCGGCCTTGTAGCCCTTGGCCAGCGATGCGAAACCCATCAGGTTGTCGCTGAAGTGGTAGTCCGCCACCAGACGCGGGCTCCAGTCGCTCCAGGACTGGCTGGCGCGAGTGGTCAGCCCTTTATTCATCATCGCGGGCGGATCGACGAAGGCCAGGTCGAAAATGAAGAATTCCTTGGGCACGCCAGCCAGGGCGAAGAATCCGGCCGCGTCCAGCGCGTCCAGCGTGGCGTCCAGCGTCGGCGCGTTGCGAATGTCGTTGAACCAGCTGAAGTCCTTCTCGTCGCGGGTGTAGCGCAAGCCGAAGGTCAGATTGAGTTTGTCGTTGACGTGCCAGATCACGTCGCCGAAGCCGGCGTACGATTTCGTTTTCAGCGTGTTGTAGAACTGCTCGTTCCAAGCATGGTCCATCAACGTCAACGGAATGCCGAAGGCGCCCAATACCTGCGAGAAGTAACCGAACAGTGTACCGTCGGGCGTTGGCGCCAGACCCAGATTGGATACCGCCGAATCCACCGCGGTGGTGGTGGTGTTGATTTCGCTGGTCTGACTGGCGTCCTCTTCGTAGTAACTCGCCCCGGCCACCCAATCCAGCCGATCGGTAGCGCCGCTGAACTTGAATTCCTGGTACCTGGTTTCGTTGGATTCGCTGTTGGTGGAATCCAGGTAAAGGTTGGGCCGGTTGGTGCCGTCCTCCTCCACGCGATTGAGCGCGTCGAACTGGCGCCAGGCGGTGGTGGAAGTCAGGTGACCCCACTCGAAGCTGTGGTCGACGATCAGGGTGACGCCATCGAAGGTGCGCCATTCGGCACTGGCCGTGGTGTCGTTGAAAGTATCGATATCGCGCGGGTCCAGGTAGGTCAGCGGATCGGCCGGCGCTACCGGCAGACCGGGAGCCGGCGGCAACGGCACGATGCCGGTGGTGGGACGTCCGCGCTGATCCAGATTTTCGTGGTCCCAACTCAGCAGCGCTGTGGTGTTGTCGGTGAGACTCAGCTGCAAGGCCGCGCGCGTGGCCCAGACGTTGTCGCCACCCAGGTCCTCGCCGGTTTCCCCATCCTGCAACCAACCGTCACTGTGGTTGATCAGGCCATTGAGGCGCAACGCGGCACGGTCGCTGAGCGGGATGTTCGCCAACGCTTCCAGATACTGCTTGCCGTAGTTGCCCAGTCTGAGTTTGGCCGCGGCTTCGGTCTCGTTGCTGGGTCGCTTGGTGATCACCGACACCGCGCCCGCGGCCGTGTTGCGGCCGAACAACGTACCCTGCGGGCCCTTCAAGACTTCGATGCGCTCCACGTCGGTGAGCGGCAGCAATATGCCGCCGCTGCGCCCGGTGTAGACGCCGTCGATGAATACGCCCACCGCCGGATCGGTGCCGATGCCGAAATCATCGGTACTGATGCCGCGCAGCGCGATCGAGGGCTGTGTGGGCTGTACGCTGTTGATCTGCAGTCCAGGCACGAAGCTGTCCAGGTCGCCCAGGTCTTCGGCCGCGACGTCCTGGATCATGCGGTCGTCCAGCACCTGCAGCGCGATCGGCACGTCCTGCAATTCCTGGGTGCGGCTCTGCGCGGTGACCAGAATGCGATCTAGGGTGGTCGCATCGGTTTCGGCGGCCGCCGCTGCCGGATCGGCTGGCGCCGTCTCCGCCTGTTGCGCCCAGACCGTCCCCGTCGACGCCGCCAACAGGCATCCGCCGAACAAGGCGCGCCGCATTCCCACTACCAGTCCACGTTGGATCAACTTCATCGTTCTCTCCCCGTTTGATTACTGTGCGGCGAATCGTCGCAAAGACATCGCCGTTCCGAATTGGTCCGTCGCTACCTCACGTATCGCACGCGCCGTTCTGCGCGTTTACCCATTCCCGTATCAGCTCCACGCCTTCGCGATGCACGACCGAGCGCCCCAGCTCCGGCATCATCACCGAAGGATCGTCACTGTCCATGCGGAACATCAGCACCGAAGCATCGGCCTGGCCCGGGGCGATGTCGTACAGGCGATTGCCGGTGCCTTTGCCCGCCGCCACCGGTTGCTTGCAGAAACCCAGCTTCAGACGATCGGTGATGGACGCGTCCAGCCACATGCCGGAAGTGATCGCAGGGCCGGTTGGGCTATGGCAATGGCCGCAGTTGACGTCCAGATAGGCGCGCGCGCGGTCCTCCAGCTTCTCGTGGGCGGCGTCTTGCCAATTCGCATTGCGCGGCGCCTGCTCCGGAGCGGGCGCACCGACCAGATAACCGACCCGCGAAAGATGGGCTAGCTGGTTTTCGCTGCCTGTCGTGTAAGCGAAATCGCGATTGAGGTTGCGCGCCTTCGGCCCGATGGGGCGCAGAGCGCGGGTCTTGTTATCGGTAGCGTGGCAGCTGGCGCACTGGTTCTGGTCGGGCACCTGATAGTTCGCGGTTTCGCGCCTGCCGTCATCGGCCACAAGCTCGAGGGAAATCAGCTCGCCCGCGCGTCTGAGCGTGGCTTCGGTCTGCGCCTCGTTCCAGACATACGGCATCGCCTCCCAGCCCGCTTCGCGGCGCACCAGCAGGCGGGTTTCGATCAACCGCACCTTAGACAGGTCCAGCGATTCACTCTGCAGACCGGAGTTGGCGCTGGTACGCGCGACCGACTTTCCATCCCAATGGCCATTACCTGGCAATGGGTAATAGAAGGTCTTGCTGATGATGGTGCCCACCGGAAAGGCGAAGCTGTTCTGCGCCGCGTATGACGCGGACTTACCCTTCGGCATCCAGACCGTACGCAGCTTGTGCGCATAGTCGCTGAACAACGGTGTGTTGAGGTCGTACGGCACCACGCCTTCGTTCAACGACAGGCGTCCCTCTTCGACCTTGAGCACGCGCCATTCGCTCAACGCCTTGGGTTGGCCTTGGGCGAAGAAATGCACGCCGACGTCTTCACGCTTGCACGCCGACAGCAGCAATACCAGGACAAGCAAGGTGAAACCACGCAACGGCATAATTCGACCTCAGCCGCGTCCCAAATCCACTGCCGGCAACCGCGGCAGATCGCACTCGAAGGGCTTGGCGTCCTTGCTTGGATTCTTGTATCCGCCGGGACCGTCGGCATTGACCACGCCGCTGACGTTGCGCAAGCAGATTTCCGGCCCAGCCGCGGCCTTGCCATCGACCTTCCGGTCTTTGTTGTAGTAACCGTCCCAGAGCACATCAGGAAAACTGCCGCTGAGCCCGAACATCGCTATTTTCAACGCCTTAAGGTCCATCCCGTCGGGCGAATCGCCGCCGCCGCTCACTTTGTTGCCGTGCACGTAGATGCGTTCCGGATACGGATCGAAATCCTTGGCCATGCTGGAATCTTTATACCCGGTGGAATAGACGCTGGAGATGATGAAGTTCGCGGTGGCGTTGTCGGAAATCTCGTTGTCGAAGATCTCCACGTCGTCGTTGGCGTTCACCACCATGCCCGAACCCGCCGGCACGCTAGCGACCGGCGTGCCCTTGGCGCCGAAATTCTCGGTGTTGTTGGCGATCACTTTGTTGTTGAACACGCGGATGTTGCCGCCCTGCTGGGTCAGATTGGGCATGTTGAAGACCAGGATGCCGCCGGTATTCTTGGTCGCCACGTTCTCGTATACGTCGGCGTTGATGGTGTTCTCGATCTCGATGCCGGCGACGTTGGATTCGGCGCGGCTGCGGCGCACGATCACTCCGTCGGACTGACCCACGTAGATGCCGGCGTCGGAAGCTCCGATGGCGACGGAGTCCTCGATCAATACATTCTTGGTCAGCACCGGATACAGGCCATAGGCGCCGTTCTTGGTGCTGGGACCGCCGGTCCATTGCACCTTCACCTTGCGGATGGTGACGTTCTTCGATTCGCTGATCTTCAGGCCGTCGCCTTTGGAGTCCTCGATGGTCAGGTTCTCGATGGTGAAGTCGTCGCCATTGACCAGCAGGCCTTCGGCGCCGGCCTTCTGGCCCTTGAAGCTGAGCACGCTCTTGTCCATGCCCGCGCCGCGGATGGTCACACCGTCCGCACGCAGGGTCAGGCTGCGGTCGAAAGTGAACTTGCCGGCCGGAATCTCGATCACATCGCCCGGCTTGGCGTCCAGCAAGCGCTCATGCAGTTGCGCGGCGAAACCGGCATCGCCGGCGGCGACGGCCGCGCTTGCCGGCGCGGTTTCGTTTTTCTGGCAGGCGGTCAGCGCCAGCAACAAGGTAGCTACCACGACGTACTGTCGCATCTGGAATCTCCTGGAGTATCGGCGGCGGCGGCGCATACGGCCGCGTATCCACCCGGAGGTGGTGATGCAGTCTGGTTCGCCGTCCTTGACGGGAGTGAGGGCAGGAGCGGCATACTTGGGGGGGCAAAGCGGACAAGCTGGGGAGGGCTTCGATGCGCGTCACCACAGACCCGGTCAACGAAGTGCGGCTGGCGGCGGCGGTCATTCCGACCAATATGCTGTGCCATCTGGTGCAACTGGCGCGCGAGCGGACAATGGACAGCACCCCCTGGTTCAAGGGCATGCGCCTGGACCCACAGGAAATCGACGACCCCGCCACCCGCGTGTCCTATCGCCAGGCCAGCGAGATCGTGGCGCGCGCATTGACGGCCTTGGCCCAGCCCGACTTGGGCCTACAGGTAGGCTGCCGGCAGAACGTCGGCAATTTCGGCCTGCTGGGACTGGCTATGAAGACCGCGCCGACCTTCGGCGAAGCGGTTCTGCTGGGCATGACCTACCAGCGCACCACCGGCGCCATGCTGGATATCGACACCGACACCAGCACCCCTGGCGAAGTGGCGATGACCGCGCGCGCACCTGTGATGATGCCGGCGATCCTGCCGTTCCTGTGCGAAGAGATGTTCGCCAGTTCGCTGATGGTGGCGCGGGAACTGATCGGCCCCCTATTCCGCCCTTTGCGGCTGGAGCTGACTTACCCGGCGCCTGCCTATGCCGACAAGTACGCAGAGTTGTTCCAGTGCGAGTTGCATTTCGATCGTCCGCGCAATCTGATGGTGATCGACAGCGAATGGATGGCGTTGGAATTTCCCACCTACAACGCGGTCAATGCGCGCCAGGTGCTGGAGTTGTGCCAGAAGCAGCTGGCCGACATCGCCTCGCCGCAAAGCGAACTGGCTGCGACGGTGGAACGCTTCCTGCGCCAGCACGTGCGTGAGAACCCGCCGCTTTCGGCCATCGCCGGCGTCATGCACCTGAGCGAGCGTACGCTGCGCCGCCAGTTAGCTGCCGACGGCATCAGCTTCAGCCGGTTGCACGACCGCATTCGCACCGAACGCGCGCTTGAGTTGCTGCACGACCACAATCTGACCATCAGCCAGGTCGGCAGCCGCATCGGCTTCGCCGACGCGCGCGAGTTCCGGCGCGCATTCAAGCGCTGGACCGGGCATACGCCGAGCGAAGCGCGCGAGCAGATGGCGTAAGCGAAAGGCAAGAATCCAAGAGTGGGAGCGGCGTCCCGCCGCGAGCTTTACCTTGCATCCCGCGATCGACGTGCGAAGTAAGATCAAAAGCTCGCGGCGGGACGCCGCTCCCACGTTTTTGTCGGTCGATCGGCTTCCGTCAGTCGATCACCATCACTGCGTCGACCTCGAATACTGCGCCTTTTGGGAGCGCGGACACTTCGACGGTGGAGCGTGCAGGAAAGGGAGCATTGAAATACTCCTGCATCACCGCATTCACTGCGGCGAACTGACCCAAGTCGGTCAGGTAGAGACCGAGCCGGACGATCTGCGCGAGCGAACCGCCCGCAGCTTCGGCGACCGCCTTGAGATTGTCGAACGCGCGTCTGGCCTGCACTGCGATGTCCCCTTCGACCAGGTTGCCGGTCGCAGGATTCAGCGGGATCTGCCCGGAGAAATAGACGGTGTTTCCGCTACGCACCGCCTGCGAATACGGGCCGATGGCGGCGGGAGCATGGTCGGTCTGGATGATCTGGCGGGTCATGGCGATTCCATAAACGGGGCTTGCGCGCATTCTAAAGCAAGGGCGTCATTGCCTTCTGACGCCGTGGACCACGCTCAAACGCCGCAACCTTCGCATCACTTCGGCCAGATGGTTGCGGTCGCGCACCTGGATGGAGAAACGCAGCACCGCAGCATTGATGTCGCGCTCCAGATATTCGACACGATCGATGTTGGACTGGCTTTGCGCCACTGCGGCGGCGACCTGGGCGAGCACGCCGGGACGGTTTTCCACATCGATCAGCAATGCGGCGTCGTAGTCGCCGGTGACGCTGGTGTCCCAGTCGATGGGAATCCAGCGTTCCGGCGATTTACGGAATTCGACCACGTTGGGGCAATCCAGGCGGTGCACCACGATGCCCTTGCCGGCGGTGTGGTAGCCCATGATCTCGTCGCCGGGAATCGGCTGGCAGCAATTGGCGAAGCTGACCACGCCGCGCTCGGTGCCATTGATCAGGATCTTTTCCTGCGAATGCTTGGAATGCCCGCCGCCACGCAGTTCGGCGTAGGCGGTCAGCGCCTGCGCGGCCTGCGTCGGCATCCAATTGCCCAACGCGACGTCGGCCAAGAACGCTTCCAGGCGCGGATAACGATGTTCGGCCAGGAACGCTTCCAGGCGCTGCTGCGGCAAACGTTCCAGCGAACTGTCCAGATCCTCCAGCGCGCGATCCAGCATACGGTGGCCGAGCTGCACCGCGTCTTCGTGCTCCAACTGCTTGAGCTGGTGGCGAATCGCCGTGCGCGCCTTGCTGGTGACCACGAACTCCAGCCACTGCGGCTTGGGCAGGGCGGATTTGGCGGTGATGATCTCCACGCTCTGTCCGCTGGCCAGTTTGGTGCGCAACGGCACCAGCTTCTTGTCCACCCGCGAGGCCACCGCCTGGTTGCCGACATCGGTGTGCACGGCGTAGGCGAAATCGAGCGCGGTGGAACTGCGCGGCAACGAAAGGATCTTGCCCTTGGGCGTGAATAGGTAGACCTCGTCCGGGAACAGGTCGACCTTCACGTTGTCCAGGAATTCCAGCGATGAGCCGGCAGCGCGCTGGTTTTCGATCAGCTCCATGATCCAGGCATGCGCCCGGCTCTGCGCGCTGTTGGGCGCCTGCGCGCCGTACTTGTAGGTCCAGTGCGCGGCGATGCCGCGTTCGGCGATGAGATCCATTTCCACAGTACGGATCTGCACCTCGATCGGCGAACCGTAAGGGCCGAACAGCACCGTGTGCAGCGACTGGTAGCCGTTGGCCTTGGGAATGGCGATGAAATCGCGGAAGCGCGCGTCGAGCGGTTTGTACTGCGCGTGCACCGATCCCAGCGCTTGATAACAGTGCGGCACGCTGTCCACCACCACGCGGAAGCCGAACACATCCATCACCTGATCGAAGCTTTTGCCTTCGCCATGCATCTTGTTGTAGATGCTCCAGGGCGTCTTGATGCGGCTGACCAGGCGGTGCTCCAGCCCGTCGCGGGTCAGGCGCTGCGACAGGTGCGCCTCGATCTGCGCCATCGATTCGCGCCGCACCACCGGTTGGCTGCGGATGTGCTTGTCGATGATGGCGTGGCGCCACGGATACATGGCGCGGAAACCGAGGTCCTGCAGCTCGGACTTCACCAGGTTCATGCCCAGCCGTTGGGCGATGGGCGCGTAGATGTCCAGAGTTTCTTTGGCGATGCGCTTCCGCGCCTCGGGACTCTGGGCGCCCAGCGTACGCATGTTGTGCAAGCGGTCGGCCAGCTTGATCATGATCACGCGCAGATCGCGCGACATCGCCAGCAGCATCTTGCGGAAACTTTCCGCCGCCGCTTCCTGGCGGTCGCGGAAGTGCAGCTTATCCAGCTTGGTGACGCCGTCGACCAGCTCGGCCACCGATTCGCCGAAACCTTCGGCGATCTCGGCGTGGGTGAGCGGCGTGTCTTCGATGGTGTCGTGCAGGATCGCCGCGATCAGGGTTTCGACATCCAGCCCCAATTCGGCCAACACCTGTGCCACCGCCACCGGATGGGTGATGTAGGGTTCACCCGACTTGCGAGTCTGGCCTTCATGGGCGGCGGCGCCGACTTGCCAGGCGCGTCGCAGCAGCGGCAATTGTTCGGCAGGAAGGTAACTGGCGGCCTGTTCCAACTGCCGCAGATACGCCGGCACCTCATTTTCATGAGGCGGCGAATGATCGACGGTCTTGCTGGAACGGCTCGGAGTCATGCCGCAAGCCTATGCCAGCGGCCAAATAACGGCAAATTAAGATGGAATGCCTAGCTAGCTGCCGTTGCCGTTGCCGTTGCCGTCGATGTTGCTTTAGGAACCCCGTGAGACGCGGCAAGTGGGGCGGGCAAACCCCAAAGGGGCGGCGCACAAGGATGTGCGCCGTTTCCGGAGGCGCAGGATGCGCCTTACGGAAATTCCCGGGCCGCTTGCGGACCCGGCGGCTGCATCGCCGGGCGCGACGTTAGGGGGTGTTTCTTTGGTTACTTTCTTTGCACAAGCAAAGAAAGTAATTCGCGCAACGCTTTGCCTTTGCTTCAAGACTCAGAAGCAGGATCAAGATGGATCCCAGCGTTCGCTGGGATGACGATTGAAGGGGCGGATCGCGATGAACCATCACCTGCGATCATAAGGCGCCAGAAAAGCAAACAGCCCGCTTTCGCGGGCTGTTCGATAGGCAACTGAAGACTGGAAAACCGATCAGTCGTCGCCCTTCGACAAATCGTCGTCGGCGACCACTTCGGCGGCGGCCCATTCCAGCGCCTCGCGCTCGGCGCGTTCGCGTTCGGCCTTCTCGACCTTGTTGATCAGCTCGTTGTCGATCTTGCGCGCGGCGATCTCGCGCAGCGCCAGCACGGTCGGCTTGTCGCCGCTTTCGTGGTTATCGATGAGCGGCTCCACGCCGTTGGCCAGCTGGCGGGCGCGCTTGGCGGCCATCATGACCAGCTCGAAACGGTTATCAACAACTTCCAGGCAATCTTCTACGGTGATGCGGGCCATGCGGGCTCCCGGCGACCGGGGTCGCGCGATTAATACAGAAAGGGGCGCGGATTGTAGGGCCGGGGCCGGCTGCATGCAAGCATTTATGCCATTTCGGCCTTGTTAATCAATAGCTTGGGCATGCGGGACCGGATTCGATCCGGCCCCGACGGCGCAAGACCGCCGCGGCCCTACCCCAGCAAGGTCTGGATCAGCCCCGCGTGCCGGGCCACCTGCGGCTCCTTGCGCAGGCGGCTGGCGGTGAAGATGGCGCACATCTCCTCCACCGCGGTGTCGAACACCTCGTTGACGATCAGATAGTCGAATTCGCCGTAGTGGGACATTTCCTCGCGCGCGGCCGCCAGCCGTTGCGCGATCACCGCTTCGCTGTCCTGGCCGCGGGTGCGCATGCGCTGCTCCAGCGCTTCGCGCGAAGGCGGCAGGATGAACACGCTGACCGCGTTGGGCACCTTGGTCCGCACCTGGCGCGCACCTTGCCAGTCGATCTCGAGCAGCACGTCCTTGCCGGCATTCAATTGCGGCTCCACCGACTGGCGCGCGGTGCCCTTCCAGTCCCCGTGCACTTTCGCGTACTCGAAGAAATCGCCGGCGTCGATCATCTGCTGGAAGTCGTCGGCAGAAACGAAGTTGTAGTGCTGCGCGTGGCGTTCGCCCGGGCGCGGCTGGCGCGAGGTGAACGAAATCGACAGCGCGATCTGCGGGTCGCGCGCCAGCACAGCATTGACGATGCTGCTTTTGCCGGCGCCGGAAGGCGCGGCGACCACGTAGAGGGTTCCACGCATGCTCATTCGCTCGCAGCCTTATTCAATATTCTGCACCTGTTCGCGGATCTGATCGATCAGCACTTTCAGTTCCACCGCGATATTGGTGGTGCGCACGTCGACCGACTTGGAACCCAGCGTATTGGCCTCGCGATTGAACTCCTGCAGCAGGAAATCCAGGCGGCGGCCAACCGGTTCGGTCTGCTTCAGCACCCGGCGGATTTCCTTGATGTGGCTGTCCAGGCGGTCCAGCTCCTCATCCACATCGAGCTTCTGCAACCACAGCACCAATTCTTGCTCCACCCGGCCGGGATCGACGTTCTGGGCTATATCCGCGAGGCGAGTTTCCAGCTTCTGACGCTGGCCAGTCCGGATGGTCGGAATCAGCTCGCGCACCTCGGCTGCGCAGGCGGCAAGCGCATCGACCCGTTCGTTGATCGCCACGGCCAGCTTTTCGCCCTCGCGCTCGCGCGCGATGACGAACTGGTCCAGCAAGGTGTCCAGCAAGGCCAGCGCCTCGGCCTGCAGAACCTCGGCATCAGTCGAACGGGCCTGCAGCACGCCCGGGTATTGCAGCAGATCGATGAATTCGGTGCGCAACGCCGGAAAACGCGCGGTCATGTCCAGCGCCAATTCGGACAGCTGCATCACCAGCGACGCATTCAGTTGCAGCCCGCCCTCGCCTTCCGGCGAACGCAGGCGCAGTGAGAAATCCAGCTTGCCCCGGGCGATGCGCGCGGCGATGCGTTCGCGCAGGGCCGGTTCCAGTACGCGCAGTTCTTCGGGCAAGCGCAGGCCGAGCTCCAGGAAGCGGTGGTTCACCGCTCGCAATTCGCACGCCAGCGTGCCGCCATCGGTGGCGCGCTCGGCGGTGGCGTAGGCGGTCATGCTGCGGATCATCGGGTCGGCCGGTGCTGCGGGGAGCGAATGGTAACCTAGCCCACCCTTTTCACGGCCTACCCTTTCATGGATCAGCGCATGACCATTGCCCGCCCCAGTGGCCGCCTCCCCGAACAGATGCGCGAAGTCGGCATCCAGCGCGGCTACACCCGTCACGCCGAAGGATCCGTACTGATATCGTTCGGCGAGACCCGCGTGCTGTGCACGGCCAGCGTGGAGAACCGTGTGCCGGGCTTCCTGCGCGGCAAGGGCGAAGGCTGGGTCACCGCCGAATACGGCATGTTGCCGCGCTCCACCCACACCCGCAGCGATCGCGAAGCCTCGCGCGGCAAGCAGGGCGGACGCACCCTGGAAATCCAACGCCTGATCGGCCGCGCGCTGCGCGCCTGCGTGGACCGCAATGCCCTGGGCGAACGCACCATCACCCTCGACTGCGATGTACTACAGGCCGATGGCGGCACCCGCACCGCCGCGATCACCGGCGCATACGTGGCGCTGGTGGACGCCGTCAACTGGCTGAAGGCGAGGAACGAAATCAAGCGCGATCCGATCCACGGCGCGGTCGCCGCCGTATCGGTCGGCATTTATCGTGGCGTACCGGTGCTTGATCTGGACTATCCGGAAGACAGCGACTGCGATACCGACATGAACCTAGTGATGAACGACGGCGGCGGCTTCATCGAGCTGCAAGGCACCGCCGAGGGCCACGCGTTCCGTCGCGACGAATTGAACGACATGCTGGCGCTGGGCGAGAAAGGCATCGGCGAGTTGTTCGCCGCGCAGCGCGCAGCATTGGCACTCTGAAAACTCAACGTGGGAGCGCCGTCCCGGCGCGAGCTCTTGGGTTCGGCGGTAAAACTCGCGCTCCCACCTGATCATGCAACCGCACCTCATGAAGCAAACCCTCAGCCTCATCACCCTGGTCGTCGACGATTACGACCAAGCCATCGCCCACTACACCGGCGCGCTCGGCTTCGCGCTGCTGGAAGACACCGATCTGGGCAACGGCAAGCGCTGGGTCCGGGTGGCGCCGCAAGGCAGTAACGAGAGCGGCCTGCTGCTTGCCAAGGCCAGCGACGAGGCCCAGCGCGCGCGCATCGGCGACCAGACTGGCGGACGTGTCGGATTCTTCCTGCAGACCGACGATTTCTGGCGCGACTACGAGGCGATGAAAGCCAACGGCATCGAATTCCTGGAGCAGCCGCGCGAAGAGGAATACGCCACCGTCGCCGTATTCCGCGATCGCTACGGAAACCGCTGGGATCTGCTGCAACCCGGGCGGTCCGCGTGAAACTGGTGCTCGCTTCCTCCAACCAGGGCAAGCTCGAAGAGCTGCGGGATTTGCTGGCCGGCAACGGCATCGAACTGATCGCACAGTCCGAGTTGGGCGTGGACGATGCGGACGAAACCGGCAGCACCTTCGTGGAAAACGCACTGATCAAGGCGCGCCACGCCACCCGCATCACCGGCCTACCCGCGCTGGCCGACGACTCCGGGATCTGCGTCGATGCCTTGAACGGCGCACCCGGCCTGTACTCGGCGCGCTATGCCGGCGAACACGGCAATGCCTCGCGCAATATCGACAAGTTGCTGGAAGCTTTGCGCGATCTGCCGGACGATCGCCGTACTGCGCACTTCTATTGCGTACTGGTGCTGCTGCGCCATCCCGAAGATCCGCAGCCGTTGATCGTGGAAGGCCAGTGGAACGGCCGCATCCTGCACGAGCGCCGCGGCAGCGGCGGGCATGGCTACGATCCGGTGTTCTTCGATCCGCACCATGACCAGGCCGCTGCGGAGATGGAACCGGACCTGAAAAACCGGCTGAGCCATCGCGGCCAAGCGCTGGCGCTGCTGCGCGAACGCCTGCACGCCGCGTTGGGGTAGGCGACATGTTCGTGGTGATATGGGAATACACGGTACTTGCGGGATCGGAATCCGAGTTCGAGGCCCTGTACGGCCTGCAAGGCGCGTGGGTCTCGTTATTCAGGGAATATGTCGGTTATCTGGACACCGAGCTGATGCGCGACAATGAGACCGGCGCCTACCTCACCCTGGACCGCTGGCGCAGCCAAGCCGATTACGATGCATTCCAGCAAGCCGCCGCGCCCCGCTACGCGACAATCGACGCGCAGGGCGATGTGCTGACCGTTCATGAGCGCCGTCTCGGCCGTTACACCCTTTGATGATGATCCCGCCCCCGCTGTCGCTGTACGTGCACTTGCCCTGGTGCGTGCGCAAATGCCCGTACTGCGATTTCAATTCGCACGAAGGCAAGGGTGCGCTGCCGTTCGCCGGTTACGTCGATGCGCTGATCCGCGACCTGGACCAGGACCTACCGCTGGTGTGGGGACGCAGCATCCACTCGGTATTCTTCGGCGGCGGCACGCCCAGCCTGTTCCCGCCGGAGCAGATCGACCGTTTCCTGCAGGCCGCCAGCAGCCGCCTGCGTTTCGCCCCGAATCTCGAGATCACCCTGGAAACCAATCCAGGCACCGCCGAACACGGACGCTTCGACAAATACCGCGAGGCGGGGGTCAACCGCATCAGCTTCGGCATCCAGAGCTTCGACGACGGCTGCCTCAAGCGCCTCGGCCGCATCCACGACAGCGCCGAAGCCGAACGCGCGGTGAAGCTGGCGCAGGACGCGGGCTTCGACAACTTCAACCTGGACCTGATGTACGCGCTGCCCGGGCAAGACCTGGCGATGGCCGAATACGACCTGCAGCGCGCCTTCGCCCTGCAACCCACGCATATTTCGCACTACCAGCTGACGCTGGAGCCGAACACGATGTTCTTCGCCCGTCCGCCGAAGGGCCTGCCCGACGACGACAGCGCCTGGGACATGCAGGAACATTGCCAGGCCCTGCTGGCCGATGCGGGCTATGCGCAGTACGAGGTCAGCGCCTACGCACGGCCCGGGCGCCAATGCGCACACAACCTCAACTATTGGCGTTTCGGCGACTACTTGGGCATCGGCGCGGGCGCCCACGGCAAACTCACGCTGGGCGCAGAGCAGGACATCCTGCGCCGCTGGAAGACCAAGCACCCGACCGCCTATTTGGCTGAGGCCGGCAGTCAGGAATCGTTGGGTGGCGACGAGCGCATCGCCCCAGGACGGCGTCCGTTCGAATTCATGCTCAATGCGCTAAGGCTCAACGAGGGATTTGCGCTGGTCGATTTCGAAACCTGGACCGGTCTGGGACGCGATCGCATCGCCGATCCCCTGGACCATGCCCGCGCCCGTGGTTGGTTGACCGTCGCCGGCGATCGGGTGGTGCCGACCGAACTCGGCCGTCGCTTCGCCAATGATGTGATGGAGCTGTTCCTGGAACGGTAACCAGAGCTACAGAACCGACCCTTGGGCTTGCCGCTGAGGTAATGTGTTAAAACCGGCATCAGGGGAGTTATTGAACCAATGTCCAGCAGACCGCCCGCAATGCCTTCGTCGACTCCGGCAACGATCGCGCAAGCGTCGTCGCTGCCGCCGCGCGTGCGCAAGATCCTGGGCGTTTTTTTCGGTCGGGTCTCCATCGACCTCAGCGAACGCATCGGCCAGATGCTGGTGGAATCCGAGCAGCAGCTGTTCAAACTGGCCGAACGCGCGCGCAGCAACGAGAAACAGGCCGAGCAGTTCGCCAATCTGCACGGCTTGCGCAAGAGCCGCGCCGATCTGCTGCCGATGTTTCTGGCGGGACTGGAGGGCGAGTTCGCCACCATCCGTCAGCCGCGCGTTCTGCCGTCCAAGGAGGTGCACGAGCGCATCGAGTACCGGACCATGACCCTGGTCGAAGACGCAGAGATGGACCAGGACATCGTGCTGCGGGAGATCGCGCTGCGTCACGATGCGCGCGCGCGCACTCCGCTCTATCTGATGGGCCAGCGTTTCGGTGTGCTGGCCGGTTCGCCGGCCTTCGATGCCGCGCAACTGCCGGTCGGACCGCAGGCGCTGTGCAAAGTGCTGCGCGCGTCGGTCGCTGCCGCCTTCGAAATCGACCTGGATTCTCAGCTGTTGCTGTACAAGTCCTTCGACCTGAAAGCCCTGGTCGACTATGTCAATTGGATTGAGGTACTCAACACCCTGCTCGCCCAGCAAGGCGTGTTGCCGGGCCTGGTCTACGCGCCGCAGCGCGCACGCAGCGACGGAGGAAGCCGCAGGGCGGGCACGGGCGGCCCCCATGCAGCGGAAGGCGCTTCGCGCCCGATGACCGATTGGTATGGGCACTCCTCGCCTTCGGCCTGGTCGACATTCGGTCTGGACGCGGGAGCTTCCGCAGGCGGCGCATCGCCACCGGTTTCGGGCAGCACAGAGGCGGCACAAGCCGTCGCGGGTATCGACGACGCCAGCCGTGCGAGCAGCGATGCTGCTTCTTTCGCCACTTTGCAGCAATTGCTGCAGGGGCGCCGCATCGCGACGTCTCCACCTGGCATTCCGGCAGGGCGCACCCCGGCTGCTTCCATTGGACAGGTTCGCCAGACCGGCGCTCCGCAACCGGGTGGCGGGGCCACTTTCCCGCCGACAGAGATAAATAGCACGGGCGCGCGCCTGTCCACCCATGACGTACTCAGCACGCTGCGCACGCTACAGGCTGCGCCGATAGCGGTCGGGCCCGGCCAGCCACGCCGCACCGTGCTGGACCTGCAGGAAGCCATGCTGGAGCAGGTCCGCGAACAGCATGGACCGGATGCGGCACTGGTGCAGCAGGATGCCGACACCTTCGAACTGCTCGGCCTGCTGTACAACGAAATCGAGCGCGAAGTGCAGCGCGACGCGCCGGCGGCGGACCTGTTGATGCGCCTGCAGGTACCGGTGGTGCGCGCGGCGTTGCACGATCGCGAGTTCTTCCTGCGTCCCCAACATCCCGCACGCGAATTGCTGAACTCGGTAGCTGAATCAGGGGCCGCCTGGCTGGGCGAGGACGATGTGGACCCACAGCTGCTGCAGAAACTGCACCACGCCGTGGACCGGGTGGTCACCGACTACAACGGCGACGACGAGGTGTTCGAGAGCGTCAACAACGACGTACAGGCGCATTTCCGCGCCATGGCGCGCAAGGCGGAAGTCACCGAGCGCCGGCACGTGGAAGCCGCGCGCGGCAAGGACCGTCTCGAGGTCGCCAAGCAGCGGGCCGCCGAAACCATCGATGGCGCTCTGCAGGGCCATGTGCCGCCGAAATTCGTCCATGCCTTGTTGAATCAGGCCTGGGCCGATGTGCTCACCCTTACCCAGCTGCGTAACGGCCAGGATTCCGAGGAATGGCGCGAGCAGGTCGAGATCACCCAACGCATCGCCGCCGTCACCAGTGCGGATGCCGGCACGGCGGATGCGCCGCTAGCGGATCCCAAGCTCACCCCGCGGATCGAAAGCGCCCTGATGCAGGTCGGCTATCACGCCGACGAAGCCGCGGCCATTGCCCGCCGCTTGTCCAGCGCCGAAGACGACGAGACCACGTCGCGAACCGAACTGACCGCCCGCCTCAAAGCCCGTGCCCGTCTTGGCGAGCAGGTCGAGATTCCGAAGAAAATCCATATCGACCGTTCGCCGAAGGAACAGGAGTGCCACGACTATCTGCGCACGCTGCCGTTCGGCACCTGGTTCGAGTTCGTCAAGAACCAGCAGGGCGACGTCACCCGCCAGCGCCTGTCCTGGTACAGCCCGATCACCGACCATGCGCTATTCGTCAATCAGCGCGGCCAACGTATCGGCGAACAGTCGATGGATAGCCTGGCGCGACTGATGGCGCGCGACCAGGTCCACGTGGTCACGCAGGATAAGGGCCGCCTGATCGATCGCGCCTGGCGCGCCACGGTCAGCGCACTGCGCAATTTCACCGGCGCCGCGGCGGCAACGGGCAACGGAGCGAACGCATGAGCAACGACTCGCGCCGCACGCAGCGCCGCAACGTGCATGAACCTGTGATGGTGGTCGACACCATGTCCGAACAGATCATCGGCCGGCTGGGCAATATCTCCGAATCGGGCATGTTGCTGGTAGCCAACGCACCCTTGGTCGAAGATGCGCTGTATCAGCTACGGTTCGAGATCGCCAACCCTGCTGGCCGGTCGGTCGCGATTGACGTAGGCGCGCATCTGATCTGGGTGGGGAGCGCCAACACGCCCGGCCAGAGCTGGGCGGGTCTGCGCTTCCTGACCATCGAGGAAAACCAGCTGGCGATTCTGCGCCAGTGGATCGCACGTCCCGTGGCGCGCGGCTGAACGCCGTGCGTCGGGCAGTAGCCCCGGCCTACCCGCTCAAAGACTCCGTTCCGGATTCAGACTCTTCTCCAGACTGAGGGAAGGCCAGGCTTCGCTGCGCGCAAACGTCAGTTGCGGCAAAATTGCACCATTCCGAACGAGCGCCTGCGATGACTCCTCTCGATTTCAATGCCCTGTATGCCGATCACCTGGCCACGATGAAGCGGCGCGCGGACGAGGCCCTGTCGCGCGGCGGCTTCGACCATCTCGTCGTGCCCAGCGGCACCCAGCACTACCAGGTCTTCGACGATCGCGATTACCCCTATGCGGTCAATCCACAGTTCAAGGCCTGGCTGCCACTGACGCGCGTGCCTTACAGCTGGCTGGTGTACACCCAGGGCCAGCGTCCGAAAGTGATCTTCTACCAGCCTTTCGACTACTGGCACGTAGTGCCCGACGCGCCCAGTGGCTGGTGGGTGGAACATTTCGACATCCACATCATCCGCAAACCGGACGAAGCGCTGGCGCTGCTGCCCAAACCCGCGGCGCGCTGCGCGATCCTGGGCGAACCGCAGAGCACGTTGGGAACCTCTCCTGGCGAGCATTACGCGCCCAACAACCCGGCCACGGTGGTCGATTACCTGGAATACCAGCGCTCCTACAAGACCCCGTACGAGATCGCGCTGATGCGCGAAGCCCAACACCTGGCCGTGCGCGGCCATCGCGCCGCCGAAGCGGCGTTTCGTGAGGGCAAGAGCGAATTCGCCATCCACATGGCGTACTGCGGCGCGGTGGGCCAGGACCTGGGCGAACTTCCCTACAACAATATCGTGGCCTTGAACGAACACGGCGCGGTGCTGCACTACACCGAACTGGGCCGCAGCGCGCCCGCGCCAGTACGCAGTTTCCTGATCGACGCCGGCGCCAGCTTCCACGGCTACGCCAGCGACATCACCCGCAGCTATGCGACAGACAAGTCCGGCGAATTCCAGGCCATGATCGATGCGGTGGATGCGGCGCAGATCAAGATGGGCGAAGGCGTGCGCGCCGGTGTCGACTACAAGCAATTGCACGTCGATTCGCATCTGACCCTGATGGGCATCCTCAAGGATTTCGGGGTGATCAAGGTTTCGCCCGAAGCCGCCCTGGAAACCGGCGTCAGCGCCGCGTTCTTCCCCCACGGGTTAGGCCACCCGATCGGTCTGCAAGTGCATGACGTGGCCGGCTTCGCCGAAAGCGACCGCGGCGGCAAGATCCCTCGCCCGCCCGGTCACCCTTACCTGCGCATGACCCGCGTGCTGGAACCGGGCATGGTGGTGACCATCGAACCGGGCTTGTACTTCATCGACATGCTGCTGGACGAAGTGAAGAAGAACGGTCATGCGGACAGTGTGGACTGGGCACGTGTGGATGCGTTCCGTCCGTATGGAGGTATTCGCATCGAGGACGAAGTAATGTGCACCGAAGGCGATGCGGTGAACCTGACCCGGCCCGCGTTCGCGGCGGCGGCCTGAGCCGACGAAGATTAGGAACGTTCTATTCGTATGCAGCCGCAATCGGCTGCGCAGTCCGACCGCCGAACAGGTGTTCGCATCGTGGCCGGGCATCGAAACCGCTTCGGCAGGAATCAATCGCGATGCGGACAATCCGGTGACGCCGGAGCTGTTGGGGTGGGCCGACCTGATCCTGGTAATGGAACGCGCGCATCGCTCGAAACTGTCGGCGAAATTCAAGGCGGAACTGGTCGGCAAGCGCGTCGTCTGCCTAGAGATCCCGGATAATTTCGACTATATGGAACCGGCGCTGGTGGAGCTGCTGAACGCCCGGGTTCCCAGACATCTGCCCTCTTCCTGAAGCGGTTCGCTGGACGGGGTGACCTTGTCCGAAAACGGCGAGCGGCCGGCCTGAGTGGGCACTAGCCTGGCCGTCTTCTACTGATCGGAGCGCGTCATGATGCGTCGGTTGTCAAAACCCATCACCCTCTTCTTCCTCGCTGCGGCGACCTTCGCGGCGCAGGGTTCCGAAAGCGACGATATCGTCGCCGTTGCCGCACTGGATAAGCAATATCAGGCAGCAGTGAAAGCCAACGACGCCGCGGCCATGGCGAAAATACTGGCGGATGATTTCATCTTGGTCATCGGCAATGGCGCGGTCAGTACTAAGGCCGATCTGCTGAAGGAAGCCGAGGACCGCATCCGCGAATACACACACCAGGAAGACAGTGAGCAGACCGTGCGCGTCTGGGGCGATACCGCGGTGGTCACTGCCAAGCTGTGGATGCAGGGCACGCGCAAGGACGGTACGCCGTTCGACTATCAACTCTGGTTTAGCGATACCTATGTGCGCACCAAGGACGGTTGGCGCTACGTGTTCGGACAGGCCTCATTGCCGTTGCCCAAGACTTCCTGATCGCTACGCTGCCGTTGGGATCAGCTCGCCATCAATTCTTCGATCTCATCCGCGCTACGCGCTAGCTTGTCGGTGAGCACCCGGTTCCCTTCCGCGGTGATCAACACATCGTCTTCCGTACGGATGCCGATGCCGCGCCACTTCGCGTCGACCGTGTGGTCGTCGGAGGATACGTACAGACCCGGCTCGAGGGTGAACACCATGCCCGGCTCCAACATCCGCGATTCGCCGGCCAGGCGGTATTCGCCCACATCGTGCACATCCAGGCCCAGCCAGTGGCCGGTCTTGTGCCGGTAGAAACGGCGGTATTGGCCGTTGGCGATGTTCTTTTCCAGTTTGCCTTTCAACAGGCCGAGTTCCAGCAGACCTTCGGTCAGCGTTTCCACCGCCGCATTGTGGCCTGCCTCGTAAGGCAAGCCCGGCTTGGCCTGCGTCAAAGCGGCCGCCTGCGCGGCGCCGACCAGATCGTGCAACGCGCGTTGCTCTTTGCTGAAGCGACCGTTGACCGGGAAGGTGCGGGTGATATCCGACGCATACCCGCGGAACTCGGCGCCCGCGTCGATCAACACCAGATCTCCATCGACGGCACGCGCGTTATTGGCGCGATAGTGCAGCACGCAGGCATTGGCGCCGGCGCCGACGATGCTGCCGTAGGCGGGCCAGGCATCGTTGGCGCGGAACACCCGTTCGATGTCCGCTTGCAGTTCGTATTCGTGGATGCCGGGTCGGGAGGCGCGCATCCCCACTCGATGGGCTTCCACGCTGATGTCGGCGGCACGCTGCATCAGCTTCAGTTCGCCCTTCGACTTGAACAGGCGAAGTTCGTGCAGCAGATGGCCGAGCTCGAGGAATTCGTGCGGCGGCTGCGCGCCGTGCCGGACCTGTTCGCGCACCCGGTTGACCCAGCCGATCAGCTTGAGATCGAACTCGGCATCGCGACCAAAGTGGTAATAGACGCGCGACCGGCCTTCCAGCAGGCCGGGCAAGATTTCGTCCAGGTCCTCGATGGGATAGGCATCGTCCATGCCGAATTGTTCGACAGCGCCTTCCTGTCCCGCACGCGGGCCATCCCAACCCTCGCGCTCGGGATCGCGTTCCCGGCAGAACAGCAGCGCCTCGCCATGTTTGCGGCCGGGCACCAGCACCAGCACCGCTTCCGGCTCGTTGAATCCGCTGAGGTACCAGAAGTCGGAATCCTGGCGATAAGGGTAATGCGTGTCGTGGCTGCGCACGCGCTCCGGCGCGGCGGCCAGGATCAGGATCGCATCGTCGGTGGACATCCGCATCAGCTGTTTGCGGCGCCGCGCGAACTCGGCAGCGGAGATACCCGTCGATGCCATGCCGGTCGCCGCCTTCATCAATTCAGGCTCTGGCGATGACGCGGCGCGAGCACGCAGTCCCCATGCAATAACAGGACCGCGACGCGGACGAATTCCTCGATCTCGGCCAGCGCGTGCTCGTCCTCGTCGTCGTCGCTGCTCTCCGGCGCCGCCTGGGCCAGTCGCGCCAGGTCGTGCAGCGCTTCCTCCGCCTCCTCGGACAACGGCGGATTGGCGCCCACCGCCAGGCCGAAACCGCCAAGAAACCCGCGGCACCAATCGAACAGCGCATCGGCCCGCGCGTTGAGCGAATCGTCTATTTCCGGGAGCAGCAGCTCGAACCCGAAACCGCGGTCGTCCAACTGGGCGACGCTGGCCTTGCGCAATTCGTCCAGCGCGCTGTCCGGCTCGGGTGCGGGCAGGCTATCGTCGGCGAGCACGCGTGCCGGCCAGTTCGCCGCATTCTCGCCGCCGCCGGACAACCAGCCGCACAACGCGCCGTGCAGTTCGGAGGGCTCCGCGGCCAGCCCGGAACGCCGGGAAGCCTGGGCTACTTCATCGATGAGGGGAAGTTCGGCCATTCAACGTATTCCGTAAAGCAATTCGGACAGCGGCGGCCCGGGTGGAAAGTGTAGCAACGAAAACACGGGCAAACGGCTTGTTGTCCGGTCCTCGGCGTGCCTACACTCGACAATCCGCCGGCCGTATTCCGCGCAGCGAGGACCGCAGACCGAGTCATGTTATTCGCATCCGCCGCCATTATCGTCGCAACCGCCATGCCGACGGCCTTTCAGGGCGCGCGGATGATCGCAATGTTGGTGGCGTTGTTGGTGCTTGCGGTAGTGCTGGCGATCGCGGCGCAGCGTTACTGGCAGTCCAGGCAGCGCGAGTCGCTGGAACCGCCCAGAACCGAATCGCAACGCGAGCGCGATGAGCACTTGAAACTGGCGCTGTGGGCCTCCGGCGAACATTTCTGGGACTACGACCTGATCGGACGCCGCATGCACCACATGCGCGCCGACGAGAGCATCGCGCATTCGGCGGAAATCACCGTGCTGACTCGGCAGGGCGACGTCCCGCCGATTCATGAACTGGATTTGCCGCTGGTGATGGAGCGGTTGCGCAGCCATCTGCAGGGCGAAACCCCATTGTTCATGTCCGAGCACCGCATGGACCTGGGCGGCAACGGCACCTGGGCCTGGGTACGCGCGCGCGGCCGCGTGGTCGAACGCGACCTACAAGGACGGCCGCTGCGCATCGCCGGCACCGCGCGCGACATCACCGCCAGCCGCAACGCCGAATACGAGCACCGGATCGCCAGCGAAGTGATGCGCAGCATGAGCGAAGCGGTGGCGGTGCTGGACTGGGATTACAACTTCATCGCCGTCAACCAGGCCTTCACCCGCATCACCGGTTATGCCGACACCGAAGTCATCGGTAAGCCCATGGAGATGCTGGACAGCGGCCAGCAAGACGCCGCATCGCACGAGCGCATGCGCGAAGACATCAGCCGCGACGGTCGCTGGTCCGGCGAAATGTGGAAGCTGCGCAAGGATGGCGAGGAAATCCTGTGCAAGATCGAGACCAACGTAGTGCCTGATGCCAGCGGCCAGCGCAACTTGTACGTGCAGGTGCTCAACGACATCACCGAACAGAAACGCGCCGAGCAAGAGCTGCGCTATCTGGCCAACTACGACACCCTCACCAGCCTTCCCAATCGTTCGTTGCTGTCCGAGCGTCTGTCGCGCGCCATCGTGCGGGCGCGCCGCGAAAGCGGCAAAGTCGCGGTGTTGTTCATCGACCTGGACCGCTTCAAGGACATCAACGATTCCCTGGGACACGCCACCGGCGACCGCATCCTGCGCGCGGCCGCTGCGCGCGTGCAGCAGACCGTCGGTGCGCAGCACACCGTCGCGCGGCTGAGCGGAGACGAATTCACCGTGGTGCTGGAAGACATCGGTTCGATGGAGGACGCGGAAGTCATCGCCCAGCAGATCATCGACGCCTTCATGCTGCCGCTCAGCTTCGGTGAGCGGCTGGAACTCTCGGTATCGCCTTCCATCGGCATCAGCTTGTATCCGGACCACGCCCAGGTTCCCACCGACCTGTTGAAGCATGCCGATACCGCCATGTACCAGGCCAAGGCCGCCGGACGCCACACCTACCAGGTGTATTCGGAGACGATGGACGAGAAAACCCGCCATCGTGCGATCTTGGCCAGCGCCTTGCGAAGGGCGCTGGAACGCGACGAGCTCGCCTTGGTGTTCCAGCCGCGCCTTTCCCTCACCGAGCACCGCATCACCGGGGTCGAAGCGCTGTTGCGCTGGGAAAGCAAGGATTTCGGCGAGGTTTCGCCCGGCCAGTTCATCCCGCTGGCCGAGGAGTCGGGTCTGATCCTGGAAATCGGCGCCTGGGCGCTGCGGCAAGCGTTGATGACGCTGCATAGCTGGCACCAGCAAGGCCTGCCCGGCCTGACCGTGGCGGTCAACGTGTCGGCGCTGCAGCTCCAGCGCGGCGACTTGTCCGACGTGGTTGCGCAGATCCTGGAGGAAACCGGCGTGTCCGCCCACTGCCTGGAACTGGAATTGACCGAAAGCGTGATCATGGCCAACCCGGAGAAGAACGCCGATACCCTGCGTGCCTGTCGCCGGTTGGGCGTGTCGCTGGCCATCGACGACTTCGGCACCGGCTACTCTTCGCTGGCCTACCTCAAGCGCCTGCCGCTGACCACGCTGAAGATCGATCAGGAATTCGTCGGCGACCTGACCCACGATACCGACGACGAGGCCATCACCAGCACCATCATCAACATGGGCCATTCGCTATCGCTCAATGTGATCGCCGAAGGGGTGGAAACCGCCGCCCAGCTGCAATTCTTGCGAGACCACGGCTGCGACGAGATCCAGGGCCACTGGATTTCCCATGCCCTGGCTCCGGACGCCTGCCTGCGCTTCATCCGCGAATACGGCATGAGCCACGACGAGATCAAGGCCGCTTCGTGAGCGCGGCGACCGCCTGGTCGGTTATCGCTTGACCGCCTGCCCGGCGCACCCCTATCGTGACCGCCATGGACAACGACGCCCTCGAACAGCTCCGCTCCCTGGCCGCGCGCGTGCAGGCGCTGGTCGAACGCTGCCAACGCCTCGCGGACGAGAACCGCAGCCTGCGTACCCAGCAGGAGCAACTGGTCGGAGAACGTTCGCAACTGCTGGCCAAGAACGAGCAAGCGCGTTCGCGCGTGGAAGCCATGATCACGCGTCTCAAGTCATTGGAGCAACACACGTGAGCGGCAACGAACCGGTCAGCGTCCACATCCTGGACCGCGAATACACCGTGGGCGTGGAAGCGGGCGAGCGCAGCAGCCTGATGGCGGCGGCCAAATTGCTGGACAGCAAAATGCGCGAAGTGCGCGGCGGCAACAAGATGGCGGCGGTGGACCGCGTGGCGGTGCTCGCCGCGCTCAACCTGGCGCACGAGTTGCAGCAGTTGCGCGACGAGCGCAGCGCGCGCGACCGCGAACTGTCGCATACGCTGGACGATCTGCATCGCAAGCTGGATGGCGTACTGGATACGCCGCGCTGAATCACGGATCTTCCGGCGGTTCGTCTCTCGCCGGAGCCAGAAGAAGCAGACAGCTGGGAATAGTCGCCGGCACGCGGCGGTACGCTGTTCTCGAAGTCGATGGCCCATTGGGGGCGGATAGGGCGGAAACGGCTGCCTTGATCGGCTATGCTCCATACCCTCGCGCACTGATCCTCGGGAGGGATGTATGAATGCGACGGTAGAACGCCCCATCGATCGCTGGTTCGAAAGTTATTCCGGCGACCATCGCAACGACACCAACCAACTGATCCACGTGTTCGCGGTGCCCGCCATCCTATGGTCGGTCGTGGCCTTGCTGTGGTGCATCCCGATGTTCGGCACGCTGTTCAGGAACGGCATCTGGGCCGGGCTGGCCATGTTCGCGTCGTGGGTTTTCTATAACCGTCTGTCCCGTCCCATCGGGTACGGGATGCTCGCCGTGTTCTTCGTCATGGGCTGTATTTGTCGTTTGATCGAACAGCGCTATGGTTTGCAGACGCTGCTGCATTCGGCCATCGCGGTGTTCGTGGTGGCGTGGATCGCGCAGTTCATCGGCCACAAGATCGAAGGCAAAAAGCCGAGCTTCCTGACCGACCTGGTCTATCTGATGATCGGCCCGATCTGGGTGCTGTCCAAGTTCTATCGCAAGATGGGCTGGAAGTATTGAAAAACACCTCCTGACGCCTTTGTAGAGCCGAGCTTGCTCGGCTGCTCTTGATTCTCTGCAAAGAGCGGCCGAGCAAGCTCGGCTCTACGAGGAAAACATGCCGTTCGTCGGCTGGAATCCTCGCGGCGAATAACCGAAATCCCTGCGCGCGGGCTCCACATCGAACACCAGGTCCTCTTGCATCCGCGCTACCGCCGCGCTGCCCAGGCTCTGCATTTTTCCGAGCGCGTGCGCGCCCGCCAACGCGGCTTTGAACAACGGCGTCGGCACCCGGATCAACCTCGCCGGCGGCTGCACTGATGCCAGCGTACGCTTCACCATCTCCGCATAAGGCAGCGTTTCTCCTCCCGGCAACGCGTAACTGCGGCCGCGGGCGTTCCCGGCGTCGACCACCGCCAAGGCGGCGTCGGCCAGATCCTGCACATGCACCGGTTGCCGTAATCCATTGGCGCTGTTCGGCAACACGAAGAAACCGGTGCGACGCGCCAGCGATGCGATCCGGGTCAAGGTCTTGTCCCGGCCCGCGCCATACACCAGCGTCGGACGCAGAACCGTCGCCCCTGCTTGGCGTTGCCGGGCGGCCTCGAAGATGCGCGCTTCTGCGTCGCGCAGCCGAGCGGCGACATCGCGCTCGGGCTGGTCTTCTGAGTCCCGTTTGGTCTCCAGGCTGGTTGAACCGAAGGCGATCACGCGCGGCGCGATCAGCAACGTATCCGCGTACCAGTACGAGAAATGATCCAGCGGTCCCAGGCTGAAGACCGCATCGACCTGCTCCGGCAATCCTGGCGAACGCTGCAGATCGCCACGCAACCAGGTCAACTCTCCGCGATCGCCCTGCGAAGCGCGCGAGACGGCGGTGACGCGCCAATCGCCCGCCAGCAGCTTTTCGATCACCGCCATGCCGATCTGTCCGCTGCCGCCGAAAACCAGCGCGCTGCGCATTCAGTGGTTGCCGGGCTTCAACGTGAAACGCAGCCAGACCCAGCCGACCAGCGCCGAGATCACCGAGGCGCACAACACGCCCAGCACCGAAGCTTCTGCGAACTCGCCGCCGATGCTGGCGAAGGCCAAGTTGGAAATGAACAGACTCATGGTGAAGCCCACGCCGCAGAGCATGCCCAGTCCCAGCATCGCCTTTAAGTCCATGCCTTCGGGAAAACGCGCGATGCCGGTGGCGCGCGCGATCAGCGCGACGGCCACGATCCCGACCGGCTTGCCCAGCACCAGGCCCAGCACGATGCCCAGTGGAACCGGCGCCAGAGCATCGCTCATTTGCAAATCGCCCAGCGCCAGGCCGGCGTTGGCGAAAGCGAACAGCGGCAGCACCAGGTAAGCCACCCAGGGATGCAGCGTATGTTCCAGCTGCTCGAGGGGAGAATGTTCCAGCGGCGAAGGCGCGTCGGTGGTGTCCCCACGCAAGGGAATCAATAGACCAGTGACCACACCGGCCAGAGTTGCATGTACGCCCGACTTCAGCACGAAATACCAGACCAGCGCACCCAGGAAGAGATAGGGCCAGAGCCGCTTCACACCACGCCAGTTGAGCAGCATCATCAGGCCGATGCCCGCACCGGCCCACGCCAATTGGTGCGCAGCCAGGTCGTGGGTATAGAAAATGGCGATGATCAGGATGGCGACCAGATCGTCGACCACCGCGATTGTCGACAGCAGCAACTTCATTCCCAATGGCACGCGTGAACCCAGCAGCGCCAGGATGCCCAGCGCGAAAGCGATATCGGTGGCGGTGGGAATGGCCCAGCCGCGCAACGCGATGGCACCGCCCTGATTCACGGCCCAGTACAGGATCGCCGGCACCGCCACACCGCCGATCGCGCACAACACGGGCAGCAGCATTTGTTCGCGGCTGGAGAGCTGGCCGCTGAGCGTTTCGCGCTTGATTTCCAATGCCACTAACAGGAAGAACACCGCCATCAATCCATCGTTGATCCAGTGTTCGGCGCCTTTCACCAGCGTGAAATCGCCGACGCTGATACCGATCGGCAGATGCCGGAACGCCTCGTACGCACCCTGCCACGGCGAGTTGGCCACGATCATCGCCAGCGCGGCGGCGGCCATCAACACAATGCCGGCGGCCGCTTGCAGGCGGAAGAAATCGCGCAGCAGTTCGATGCCGCGCGCGACGGGATTGATTCGACTCATGCGTCGAGTATATCGGTCGGCCCGTGCACGGCCTCAGTTCAAGATCAGAACCAGCTCCAGCGCGATCCAGCCCAGGAAGGCAACGAACAGAATCGCGCCCTCGGTCTTGCTGACCCGCAAGTCGCCGCGCAGCATGGGATATAGCACCAGCACGAACGCGATGGCCGCGGGCAGTTCCAGCTTCACGAATGACTCGGGCAGCGGCATCGGCCGCAGCGCCGCCATACCGCCTACCACCACCAACAGGTTGAACAGGCTGGAACCGATCACGTGACCCACCACCATGTCGCCCTGCCCGCGCCGTGCCGCGGCGATTGCGGCAGCGACTTCCGGGAGCGCGGTGCCGATGGCCACCGGCAACAAACCGACCAGCAGGGGCGACCAGCCCCAGGCCGCGCCGATCATCGGTGCGCTCTGCACCACGAATTTGGCGCCGAAGTACAGCAACCCCGACGCTACCAGGAAGCGCAACACATTCATCCACAACGCGCTCTTGGTGGCGGCGAACGCAGCGATGCCGGCCTGCACTTCCGCGTTCTCATGGCGCGCACGCGCCAGCAGGAAAGCGAGCACGGCGATGAACGCCGCCAGCAGTACCCCGCCTTCCACACGGCTGATCACGCCGTCCAGCCCGAACACGATCAAGAGCAGCGTCGATAGCGTCAGCACGACCAGCAAGGGCGACAACAGACGCGTGCGCACGAGCAGCGGAGCGGCGATCGCCGCCAGGCCCAGAGTCAGGCCGACGTTGACGATGTTGCTGCCTACTGCGTTGCCCAGCGCCAGATCCTGTGCGCCGACCACATAGGCGCGCGCATTGACGAACAATTCCGGTAGCGAAGTGCCGAAGGCCACCAACAGCAGGCCGGCGACGAAGGGCGAAGCGCCGAATTTCTGCGCCAGACCGGAAGCGCCCTTGACGATGGAATCACCGCCCAGCGCCAGCAGCACCAGACCCAATGCGAAAAAACCCCAGGCTTCAGCCATTGTCGCTCTCCCCTATCGTTGTGCCGATTCTTTTAAAGGGCAAGAGCTCGCGGCGGGACGCCGCTCCCACGGCAAAATATCATCGCGACTCGGCTCAAGAGCAGCCTTCTACGTAGTCGACCTGGGGCTTCAGGCCCACGCGCCACGCGATGACCTTGCCTGCCGCATCGGTTTCGAATACCAGCTTGCTGGGCGCCACTCCGCTGGCCGCGACAGACAGATACTGGCCGCCTTTCACGTATTTGTGCGGGCTGGATTGCAGCGCGTTGCTGTACAGCTTCTGCAACTCTTCGGTGGTCATGCCGACCTTGCCGCCGCCCGGTGCTGCCTCCTTGTCGGTACCGACGTCGTAGCGCACAAACTTCCCGTTTTCGGCCATGAAAGCGAAATCGGACGGCTTCTTCACCCACTTCGGCGTCAGGTAATAGCAGGTGCTGCCTTCGCTGGGTTTGCCATTGAGTTCACCGCCCCACGCGGCCTTCGCTTCGTCGACGGTGCTACCGAGCTTCATGTCGCCGTACCCGGCGAAGCTAGCTTGGGTGTCGGTTGCGGCGCCTTGCGCGGGTGTGCTTTCGGCAACGGGAGCGGGAGACGCTTCGGGCGTCGTGGCCGGAGCGGAGGCGGGCGCTGCCGCGTCGTTGGCGGCAGCCACGGGCGCTTCCGGAGCAGCGGGTTTGCACGCGGCAAGCGACAGGCCGGCGATGGCCAGGAATAACAGGGTGTGGGGAAGGCGCATGCGGCACTCCAAGTCTGGCGGTAACCGAACGCTAACACTTGCGCGTTAATCCGTCGCAAATGCTATTGGCTGAGGCCTAGGAACACGACCTGGAGCGGGACTGCGCCTTCCAGTGAAACGCTCCTGCTGTGGCTGTCACGCGCGTTTCATCGGCGACTTCTACGCTGCGCCCGGCTTCTAGTTTCCACACGCGCGCATGTATCCACGCAAGACCGACCTGGCCCGGCAAGCTCTGCAGTCGCATGCGGCGCCGCTGGCCATGCGTGAACGCCAAGCGCTCATCCTGTGCGACGGCCGTCGCGACCTGGCCGAACTGGGGGCGATGCTGGGGTCCAGCGCAGCGGCGCAGATCGAGCGCCTTTGCGCGGCCGGGTATCTGATCATGACAGGCACCCCGGCAAGCTTTGCGTCCGTGGCGCCATCCACGCCCGAACCGATCCGTCCCGTTGCCCCGCTCTTACCGACAGCGGTGCCGCTTGCGCCCGCCGCATCCTCGCGCCGCTCCATCGTCGCCGCCAAGCTCTACATGATTGGTATGCTGGAACTGCAGCGCCACGAATCGGCCGCCTCACACCGGACGCGTTTGCAGGCCTGCCAGGATCCGGACGCCACCGCCGCGCATATTCTCGCCGCCGTACACTGCCTGCAGCGCACCACCTCCAGTTCCTTCACCCAGCGCGTGCGCGAGCGTCTGGCCGAGGTGATGCCCGAGCCCTATTTGCCGGCGCTGGAAAAGCTCGATCTGGTGCCGGCGTCCGCCGCATCGCAGTAGGCTTCTATGTGGCGGGCGCGGAGAAATTCTTTTTTAGACCAGCCCAGCAATGCTGATAATCGCGCTGACGGTACGCCGCCTCGATAGCCTGGCGCGTCGGCCGGATCACCGCACGCGTTTCGAACATGAAAGCCATGGTGTCGGCGACGACATCCGGTTTCGACAGGTCGGCGCTGCTGGCCTTCTCGAACGTGGCTGCATCCGGTCCATGCCCGCTCATGCAGTTGTGCAGCGATGCGCCGCCCGGCGAAAAACCTTCCGCCTTCGCGTCGTAAGCCCCGTAAACCAGCCCCATGAATTCGCTGGCCACGTTGCGATGGAACCACGGCGGCCGGAACGTGTCCTGCGCCACCAGCCAGCGCGGCGGGAAAATCACGAAATCCAGGTTCGCCGTGCCCGGCGTATCGCTAGGAGAAGTGAGCACGGTGAAGATCGACGGATCGGGATGGTCGAAGCTGATCGAACCGATTGCATTGAAGCGGCGCAGATCATAGCGGTACGGCGCGTAATTGCCGTGCCAGCCCACCACGTCCAGCGGCGAATGACCGATATCGGCGCGCCACAGATGGCCCTGGAACTTGGCGACTAGTTCGAAATCCCCTTCCACATCTTCATAAGCGGCGACTGGCGTTTCGAAGTCGCGCTGGTAGGCGAGCCCGTTGCCGCCGATGGGACCGAGGTCGGGAAGGCGCAGCGCGGCGCCGAAGTTTTCGCACACATAACCACGCGACGCCCCTTGCGGAAGATCCACGCGGAAACGCACGCCGCGAGGAATCACTGCGATTTGCTGCGGCTCCACTTCCAGCACGCCCAGTTCGGTGGCGATGCGGAGAAGGCCCTGCTGCGGCACGATCAGCAATTCGCCGTCCGCATTGTAGAAGTAGCGGCTCTGCATGGAACGGTTGGCCGCATACAGATGGATGCCAACTCCGTGCTGCGCAGCCGCCGAACCATTGCCGGCCATGGTGAACAGCCCTTCGACGAAATCCGTGGGCGCTTCCGGCATAGGCATCGGCGACCAGCGCAGCTGATCAGGCGATACCGGCCCGGTGTCAAAATCGTTATGGAAGCTTGCCTGCACGAAAGGCGCGAACGTGCCATGCATCGCCGCTGGGCGGATGCGGTACAGCCAGCTGCGCTTGTTCTCCGCGCGCGGGGCGGTGAACGCGGTGCCGGACAGCTGTTCGGCATACAAGCCGTGTGCTACGCGCTGGGGCGAGTTGCGGCCGATCGGTAACGTACCTTCGAGCGCTTCGGTGGCGAAATGGTTGGCGAAGCCGGATTGGTAGTCGTTGTCACGTTTCATCATCAGATTCGCTCGACGCTTGAGCCCCTCTCCCACCGGGAGAGGGGTTGGGGTGAGGGTACGGTTTGCTAGTGGCGTTCCAGATCGCCTCAACTACTGCTTCTGCCGCCAACAGCACATCATGATCCCAGAAGCGGAGGATTTGCCATCCTTGCGCTCGAAGCACGCGAGTTCTTGGAGCATCACTCGACTCTGTGTGCTGCGACCCGTCCAGTTCGATGATGAGCTTTTTCTCGATGCAGCAGAAGTCTGTAATGTATGGCGGGATCTGATGCTGACGGCGGAACTTCAGCCCTTCCAATTGGCTGGCTCTTAGAAATCTCCACAACTTTCGCTCCGCGTCCGTCATCTCCTTGCGCAAACGACGGGAATTTTTGAGCGTGGTGGTTGGTAATGGCGGCTTGAGTCTCATGGCTCCACCGTACCCTCACCCCAACCCCTCTCCCAATGGGAGAGGGGCTTCGCAAAGCGTCAGAGAAACCCGCGCTTCATCTGGTCCCGTTCGATGCTCTCGAACAATGCCTGGAAATTACCCTCGCCGAAACCCTCATTGCCCTTGCGCTGGATGATCTCGAAGAAGATCGGGCCGATCGCGTTCTGGGTGAAGATCTGCAGCAGCTTGCGCTGGTGGGTTTCCGGGTCGGCGTCGATCAGGATCTTGTTTCGCGCTAGGCGCGGCACGTCCTCGCCGTGGTTGGGTACGCGCTGGTCGATCACTTCGAAATACGCTTCCGGCGTGTCCAGGAAGGCCACGCCCTGCTCGCGCATCGCTTCCACGGTGGCGTAGATATCGTCGGTGAAGCAGGCGATGTGCTGGATGCCCTCGCCGTGGTAAGCATCCAGGTATTCGTTGATCTGCGACTTCGGATCGCTGGATTCGTTGAGCGGAATACGCACGATGCCGTCCGGCGCGGTCATCGCCTTGGACACCAGACCGGTCTTGGCACCCTTGATGTCGAAGTAGCGGATTTCGCGGAAGTTGAACAGCCGCTCGTAGTAATCCGACCACTTCTGCATGTTGCCGAAATACAGGTTATGAGTGAGGTGGTCGATGAAGGTCAGGCCGAATCCTTTCGGATTCTGGTCGGCGCCCTGCACCGGCAGGAAGTCCTCGTACACCGAACCGCGGTCGCCGTAGCGATCGACCAGGTACAGCATGCAGTCGCCGATGCCCTTTACCACCGGGGCGTCTACGGCACGGGTATCGGGCTTGTGGTCGACCGCTTCGCCGCCATTGCCCAGCACCGTCCGCAGGACTTCGGCACCCGGCTTTTGGAAGCGGATGGCGAAACCGCAGGCGCTGGGGCCATGGGCCTTGGCGAAATCGGCGGCGAAGGAATCCGGATCTTCATTGACCAGGAAATTGACCCCGCCCTGGCGGTAGATGGTGATGGGCCGGGTCTTGTGATGCATTACCGCGGTGAATCCCATCTTGCGGAAATAGTCGTGCAGCAGCTCGCCCTGACCCTCTGGAGCGGCGAATTCGACGAATTCGAAGCCGTCGATACCCATCGGATTTTCGAACGTGGTGACCTGCATGCCAAGATTGGGCTGTGCGCTCATGGTTCGTACCTCGCGGGTTGTCTCTGTGAGACGAACTTTATAGTTTCATATGAAACCAATTGCAAGCGGCGATGCGTCATAACCTAGGAAAGCTTCATGAACGAACCAACTCCAAGCACCTCCCCCTCCACCGCTCACAAGGAACATGCCGTCCTGGAGCTGGAGCATTTCCTGCCCTACCGGCTGAGCATCTTGTCCAACCGCATCAGCCAGACCATCTCCGGCCTGTACGGCCAGCGCTTCGGCCTGGCGGTCACCGAGTGGCGGATCATGGCCGTGTTGGGACGATTCCCCGAACTGTCCGCCGGCGAAGTGGCCGAGCGCACGGCCATGGACAAGGTCGCCGTCAGCCGGGCCCTGGCCCGCTTGCTGGAGCGCGGCCTGGTGCAGCGCGACACCCACGGCGACGACCGCCGTCGCTCGGTGCTCGAACTGTCGCCGGTCGGCTATACGGTCTACGACGAGGTCGCACCCATGGCGCTGGAATGCGAGCGTCGCCTGCTGGCAGGACTGGACGAAAACGAGCGCGCGCAACTGGACGCGCTGATAGTCAAGTTGGCCGAAGGCATCGGCAACATTTCGGAAAAATAGAGCTGACCTTGTAGAGCCGAGCTTGCTCGGCTCTACAAGGACGTCACTTCACGACGGGCGCCCATTCCTTGAGGAAAGCCAAGACTTTGCGGCGGTCGTAACCTTTGCCTTTTTCCAGGTCGCCGGTGAACTGCGAGTGCAGCAGCTTGCCTTCGGCGTCCAGTACGAACAGGTGCGGATAACCCTTGATTTCCGGATACGGAGAAAGGAACGCCTTGTTCTGGTTCTCTTCGCTGTAGTTGACCTTCATCCAGACGAAGTTGGCGTCGCGGAAGCTGCGGATCTCTGCGTCTCCTTCGACCAGTTTGTCCAGGATGTGGCACCAGCTGCACCATTCGCCACCGACATCCAGCAGGATGCGCTTGCCGCCGCGCTGCGCTTCCACCTTGGCGGTTTCCAGATCCCTGGCCGGATCGCGCAGCGGATCGAACGACGCATTCAACCCCGCTACCGCTGCGATATCCGCAGCGGTGGGCGTGTTGCCGGAAGCGACGGGGCGGGAGGTATCCGGCTTGGCCGATGTATTGGCTTTCATCGACGGCGGATTGGGCGCCGGCTCTGGCTCCGGCGCCGGTTTTTCCTGTGAACATGCTGCCAGCACGGCAGCCAGCGACAGGACCAATGCGTTGAAGAGAACCTTCCGCATCATTTGACGCCGTGCATGAGCTTCTGGATCAACGGCCCCAGCAGGAACAGCAAGGCACCGGCGATCAACAACGCCCAAAACCCGAAGGTATAGCCGGCATGCGCGGATTGCACCGTCATCCCACCCGTACCACTGACGTGCCCTGCGAAAATACCCGACAGGTTATTGCCGATGCCGGTGGACAGGAACCAGCCGCCCATGCCGAAACCGACCAAACGCACCGGCGCCAGCTTGGTGACCATAGACAGACCGATGGGCGACAGACACAGTTCGCCGACCGACTGGATGACGTAGACCATGAACAGCGTCCAGAAAGGGATCTTGCCGACGACATTGACCAGGCTGGACAGCGCGAACATCAGCAGCAGGAAGGCCAGGCCATTGAAGATCAGACCCAGGCTGAACTTGCGCGGGATCGACGGCTCGATGTTGCGCTTGCCCATCCAGATCCAGATGATCGCAATCACTGGCGCAAGGGCGATGATCGCCAACGAGTTCACCGACTGGAACCATGCATTCGAGAACACGAAGCCGCCCGGACCGAAAATGTCGCGGTCGACGATCTTGTCGGCGAGGAACGTGAACGAACTGCCCGCTTGCTCGAAGAACATCCAGAACATCACGTTGAAGACGAAGATGATCAGCATCGCGATGGCCTTGTCGCGCTGTACCTTGCCTTCGCGGATACCCTCGATCAGCAGCAATGCGCACAGAATGACGAACATCGGCAACAGCACGAACCATTGCAGCGGTTCGGCGCCCATCGACAGCAGGAAGTACACGGCCGGGATCGCGACGAGTGCGCCCAGGAAGACGTACAACACCTTCTGCTTGCCGCCGTCGCCCTCGGGCGGGCGGCCTATGCCTTTGAGCTCGCGGCGACCGAACCAAAACCACACCAGGCTAAATACCATGCCGATGCCCGAAGCGATGAACACATACTTGTAGGCCGGCATCGCCTGCGTGCCGAACACTTGCTCGGCGAGGATTCCGGTCACGATCGGCGCGAGGAAACCGCCGAGGTTGATACCCATGTAGAAGATGGTGAAACCCGCATCGCGGCGGCCATCGCTAACTGCGTACAGCTTGCCCACCATGGTCGAGATATTGGGCTTGAACAAGCCGTTGCCGCAGATCACGGTGGCTAGGCCGAACTTGAAGATCTGCTCGTCGGGCATCGCGATCATGAACAGGCCGGCCGCCATGATCACCGCGCCCAACAGGATCGAACGCTGGTAGCCGAGCACCCGGTCGGCCACGTAGCCGCCGAAGATCGCGGCGGCGTAGACCAGCGCCAGATAGGCGCCGTAGATCAGGTTCGACGGCGCTTCGCCGGCGTCATTGCCGGCATGGAACTGCGCCACCATGTACAGCACCAACGCCCAGCGAATGCCGTAGAACGCGAAGCGTTCCCAGAACTCCGTCATGAACAGCATCCACAAGGGCTTGGGGTGGCCCATGCGTTGGTCGAACGGCGGCGGCGGGGCGCCACTGCCGGGCGGCGCCTCCAGCGGTGGACCGGCCGGTTCTGCAGCGTTCGGGATGGTTGCGCTCATAGATTTGCCCCCTTGTTCAGCATTCGGATGTAGCGGGAAATAGGAGTCCGCGCCTTGGCGCGGGACAGGCGAGGATCACCGACCGGCGCGCTTGGCGTCAAATAAGGGCTGGATCAATAGCTTGCGCTCGCCGACCCCGGCTTGCCGTCAATCAGGGTCCGCACCTCGAACAATTCCGGGAAGAACGTCAGCTCCAGCGCCTGGCGCAGGAACCCCACCCCGCTGGAGCCGCCGGTGCCGCGTTTGAAGCCGATGATGCGCAGCACCGTGCGCATATGGCGGAATCGCCACAGCTGGAACTGGGTCTCCAGATCCACGAAGTCCTCGCACAGCGCGTATTCGCGCCAGTAGCGGCCGGTGTCCTCATAGATCGCCTCGAACACCGGCAGCAACGACGGATCGTTGGCGTGCGGCTGGCTCCAATCGCGCTCCTGGCGCTCGGCGGGAATGGCATGGCCGAAGCGCGCCAGGTAACGCAGGAACTCCTCGTACAGGCTCGGCGCGCGCAGCACGGTTTCCAGTTCGGCCTGGCCCTGCGGATCGTGGGCGAATACGCGCAGCATGTCGGCGTTCTTGTTGCCCAGCAGGAACTCGATGGTGCGGTACTGCAACGACTGGAATCCGGAAGACGGCCCCAGCAGGTCGCGGAAGCCCATGTATTCCGAAGGCGTCAGGGTTTCCAGCACCGACCACTGCTCGGTCAATTGACGCAATACCTGCTTGCTGCGGGCCAGCACCTTGCGGCACTGCCAGACCTCGTCGCGCTGCAGGTGAACCAGGGCCGCGCGCAGTTCGTGGATCATCAGCTTCATCCACAGCTCCGACACCTGGTGCTGCACCACGAACAGCAACTCGTCATGGTGCGGCGGATCCGACACCGGCTGCTGCGCGGCCAGCAGCAGGTCCAGGCGCAGGTAGCCGGCATAGCTGATGCGGCCGGCCAGATCGGTGTGGATGCCTTCTTCCAGCGGGCGCTGGTTGTCCTGGATGCTCATGCGGAACCTGTGGGATGCGATCCGGGCATGGTAACGGCTGGCGTCACGGCGGTGTCATGCGCCTGCCCGAGGATTGCGGCACAATCGGCCGGCAGTCAGTCGCTCGTGCTGCATTCATATCTAGGGAGAGGTTTATGAAGTACGGGTTCGCGCGCCTGGCGGCGCTAGCGGCGTTTTCGTTCATCTGCAGCGGCACCGCGCACGCGCAGGTGGTGATCAGCCAGGTTTATGGCGGCGGCGGCAACTCCGGCGCGCCCTTGCGCAGCGATTACATCGAACTGCACAACAATTCCACTTCCACGGTCAGTCTGGATGGCTGGTCCGTGCAGTACGCCAGCGCCGCCGGCACCAGTTGGGCGCGCACCAACCTCAGCGGCAACATCGCGGCGGGTGGCTACTATCTGATCAAGCAAGCCGACGGCGCCAACACCGCCGCGCCCGCGCTGCCCACGCCCGAAGCCACCGGCACCATCGCCATGTCCGGCACCGCCGGCAAGGTGGCCCTGGTCAATTCGGTGATCACGCTTAGCGGCGCCTGCCCCGCCGGCAATATCGACTTCGTCGGTTTCGGCATCACCGCCAGCTGCGCGGAAGGCTCCAGCCCCACCGGCAACCTCAGCAACACGACCGCTGCCGTGCGAGCCGACAACGGCTGCACCGACAGCAACAACAACGTGGCCGATTTCGCGCTCACCGCGCCGGCGCCGCGAAACGGGGCGTCCGCCGCGTTGGTCTGCGGTGGCGGCGGCCTGCCGATCCTGTCCGTAGCCGATGTCAGCCAGGATGAAGCCACCGGCAATTTCGCTTTCACTCTGACCCTCACCCAGCCCGCAGGCGCCGGCGGCGTCAGCGTGGACTACGCCACCGCCGACGGCACCGCGCAGGCCGGCACCGACTACAGCGCCGGCACCGGCACGGTGACCATCGCCGAAGGCGCCGATTCGACCCAGGTCGTCATCGCGGTCGCCGACGACAGCGTGCAGGAAGCCGATGAAACCTTCTTCCTGGGCCTGGGCAACATCAGCGGCGCGGTGCTTGGTGATGCACAGGCGCAAGCCACCATCGTCAACGACGACGTCACCCTGATTTCCATCCACGAGATCCAGGGCAGCGGCGCGACCTCCCCGGTCGCCAACCAGCTGGTCACCACCACAGGCATCGTGACCGGGCGCAAGAGCAACGGCTTCTTCATTCAGACCAGCGATGCCGAAGCCGATGCCGATCCGGCGACCTCGCAGGCCGTGTACGTGTTCACCAGCGTCGCGCCGCCCGCGGCCGTTGCCGTTGGTAACCGGGTGCGCGTCAGCGGCATGGTGATCGAATATGTGCCCAGCACCGACCCGAACCAATTGCCGTTGACCGAGATCACCGGTAACCCGAGCGTGGCCCTGCTCTCCACCGACAATCCGCTGCCCGTGCCGGTGCCGCTGAGCACCAGCCTGCCCTCGCCCAGCGGCGCGCTGGACCAGCTGGAACGCTTGGAAGGCATGCGCGTGACCGCCGCCAGTCTGACCGTGGTGGCGCCCACCCAGGGCAACACCAACGAACCCAACGCCACCGGCACCAGCAACGGCATCCTCAATGCCGTGGTCACCGGCACGCCGCGACCGTTCCGCGAAGCCGGCATCCAGGCACCCGACCCGGCGCCTGCCGGCGGCAGCATTCCGCCGATTCCACGCTGGGATTTCAACCCGGAACTGCTGACCATCGACAGCGACTCGCTGGGCGGTCCGACTTTCATCCTCAATCTGGCCGCCGGCGCGACGATCCAGGGAATGACCGGTCCGTTGGACTACGGCTTCCGCCGCTACACGATCCTGCGCGATCCGGCGGTCGCCATCACCACCTCGCCGGGCCCGTCGCCGCAGGCGGCGCGCGTCGCCAACCCGGATGAGTTCACGGTGGCCGCGTACAACCTGGAACGCTTCTTCGATACGGTGAACGACCCGAATACCGGCGAGCCGGTGCTGACCGCGGCGGCGTTCGCCAACCGCCTCAACAAGGCGTCGCTCACCGTCCGCGACTTCCTCAATACGCCGGACATCCTGGCCACGGTGGAAGTGGAGAACCTGACCACGCTGCAGGCACTGGCCAGCAAGATCAGCGCCGATGCCGAGGCTGCGGGCCAGCCGGATCCGAACTATGTCGCCTACCTGGAAGAAGGCAACGACGTAGGCGGCATCGATGTCGGATTCCTAGTCAAGACCGCGGAAGTTACCGCCGGCGTGGCGCGCGTGCAGGTGCTCGGCGTGACCCAGCAGGGCAAGGACGTCACCTGGACCGAGCCCAGCGGCACGGTCAGCCTACTCAACGACCGTCCGCCGCTGGTGCTGGATGCGGTGGTGCATTACGCCGACGGCCGCAGCTACCCGATCACCGCCATCGCGGTGCATCAGCGTTCGCTCAACGACGTGGACAGCGTGGAAGCTTCCGGTCCGACTACCCTGGGCGACCGGGTGCGCCAGAAGCGCCAGAAGCAGGCCGAGTACTTGGCCAATCTGATCCAGTCGTTGCAGACCGCTGACCCGGCCAAGCGCATCGTCAGCCTGGGCGACTACAACGCGTTCGCGTTCAACGACGGTCTTGCCGACACCATGAACGTGGTGACGGGCACGCCCAGCGCGGACAACGAGACCGCGGTACCGGGCGACGGCATCGACCTGGTCGATCCGGATCTGGTGAATCTGGGCGTGCTGGAACCGCAGGACGAACGCTATTCGTTCGTCTTCGGCGGCAATGCGCAAACCCTGGACCACGTGCTGGTCAACGAACAGCTGATCCTATCCAGCACCGCCTTCGGCCTGGACCACGCGCGCATCAACGCCGACTTCCCGGAAATCGCGCGCAACGATGCGAACTCGCCCTCGCGGCTGTCGGACCACGATCCGGTGGTGGCTTATTTCGAATCGCGCCATCGCGCCGACCTATCGGTCGCCGCCACGACCGATACGGCGACGGTCAACGCGGGTGAGACCCTGCGCTACACCGCCACCGTGACCAACCTGGGCCCGGACGTGGCCGCGGCGACCGGGATTGGTTTTGCGCTGAACGCCGAGTCGACCACATTCGCGGTGGTCGCCCCCAGCGGTTGGAATTGCGATGCGGCCCAGACCTCGGGCGGCATGACCTCGATCGCGTGCCACACCGATGCGCTGGCGAATGCGGCGACCGCCTCGTTCTCGATCAGTGCCGTTTCCACCACGGCGCAGATCGGCGGCAGCGCCAATCTGGCGGTAGCCGCCACCACGCAGTCGTTCGACGCGGCGAGCGCCAACAATGAAGCGGTGGCCGCCATCAGCGTCAACGCGCTACCCACCGCGGATCTGGATCTACAGCTGAGCGGCCCAGCCACCGTGCCGCGCTGGACGTTCTCGATTCCGTACACGGCGACGCTGCGCAACCTGGGCACGCTGGCGGCGGAACAGCCGGTGGTCGTGTTCAGCGGCAACACCATGAACGCCACCGCTACCGTCAACCCGCCCAATGGCTGGCAGTGCCGCAAATACGGCACGGTCCGGCTCACCACGTTCCGTTGTAGCGCCCGCAACCCCATGGCCGCGGGCGCCAGCGCGGATTTCCGGATTCGCGTCAACGCCCTGCCGATTCCGGCCAACCGCAGGCAGCAGGTCAATGGCGCGGCGACGACCCTCACGCCGGAATCGAACACCACCAACAACAACGCCAGCATCACCACCGTCATCGTGTTCTGAGCATCGAGACGGCGGCTAGAAAAGGAGACGCGGCTTTGGCCGCGTCTTTTTTTTGTGAACCAACGCCTTGGGTATTGCTGCGCTGCACGACGGTTTTACAACCCCGGTTCCTTAACATGGCGCGACTTATCATTGGTTTCACATGTAACAGGAACCCGACACGCGATGACTACGCGATGACTATTGCCGCAAAATTCGAGATCGAATACCTGCAATACCTCGGCCCGGACGGGAAACTGGTCCGCGACGATCTGCCCGAGGCCGCGCGCGATACCCAGCGCTTGAAGGAACTGTTCAAGCAGATGCTGTTCGTGCGCACCTTCGACACCAAGTCGGTGGCCCTGCAGCGCACCGGTAAGCTGGGCACCTACGCATCCTGCCTGGGTCATGAAGCCACCCACGTGGGCATCGGCGCTTCTACGCTTCCGGAAGACACGTTTGCGCCGAGTTATCGCGAGTACGGCGCCCAGTTCATGCGCGGCGTGCGTCCGCGCGAAGTGCTGCTGTACTGGGGCGGCGACGAACGCGGCAACGACTTCGCCGTGCCGCGCCACGATTTCGCTTGGTGCGTGCCCATTTCCACCCAATGCCTGCATGCGGCCGGCGCGGCGCTGGCGTTCAAGCTGCGTGGCGAAAGGCGCGTTGCGGTCAGCACCTGCGGCGACGGCGGTTCCTCCAAGACCGATTTCTACGCGGCACTGAATTCCGGCGGCGCGTACCAATTGCCGCTGGTGTTGTGCGTGATCAACAACGGCTGGGCCATCTCGGTGCCGCGCTCGGCGCAGACCGGCGCGCAGACGTTGGCGCAGAAAGGCATCGCCGGCGGCGCGTTCTGCCTGCAGGTAGACGGCAACGATCTGATCGCGGTGCTGGAAGCCATGCGCATCGCCACCGAGCGTGCGCGCAGCGGACAAGGCACCAGCGTGCTGGAATTCGTCACCTACCGCCTGGGCGACCACACCACCGCCGACGATGCGCGCCGCTATCGCGACGATGCGGAGGTGAAGTCGGCCTGGGAACGGGACCCCGTCACCCGCCTGCGTACCTGGCTCACCGCGCAGCAGTTGTGGAGCGAGGCGGAAGAAACCGCATGGAAGGAAGAATGCGGGCGGCTGGTCGACATCGAGGTCAACGCGTATCTGGAAACACCGGTGCAGCCGGTGGAGGCGATGTTCGACTATCTCTACGCCGACCCGCCGCCGGAACTGCTCGCCCAGCGCGCCGCCGCTATCGCCGCGGAGAACGCCCCAAGGGAGCAGCGCTCATGAACGTAGAAGTCGCCAAGAGCCTAACCGCCGCGACCGAGGCTTCCGCCGGCCAAGCGGCGAAGGCCATCCTGCCGATCACCCTGATCGAGGCGATCACCCAGGCCCTGGCCTGGGAAATCGCCCACGACGACTCGGTGGTGGTGCTGGGCGAGGACGTGGGCGTCAACGGCGGCGTGTTCCGCGCCACCGCCGGCCTGCAGCAGCGCTTCGGTTCCGACCGCATCCTGGACACACCGCTGGATGAGACCACCATCGCCGGCCTGACCGTTGGAATGGCGGCGATGGGCATGAAGCCGGTGGCCGAAGCGCAGTTCGACGGCTTCGTCTATCCGATGGTGGATCACCTGGTCTGCCACGCCGCGCGCATGCGCTACCGCACGCGCGGCCGTCTGCATTGCCCGATGGTGCTGCGCGTTCCCTGGGGCGGCGGCATCCGCGCGCCGGAACATCATTCCGAAGCCAATGAATCCATCTTCACCAACGTGCCCGGTCTGCGCGTGGTCATGCCTTCTTCGCCGCAGCGCGCGTACGGGCTGTTGCTGGCCGCGATCCGCGATCCGGATCCGGTGATCTATATGGAGCCCAAGCGCATCTACCGCCAGTACAAAGAGCTGGTGGCCGACGACGGCGAAGCGTTGCCGCTGGACGTGTGCTTCGTGCTGCGCGACGGTAGCGATGTGACCCTGGTGACTTGGGGCGCGCAGGTGAAGGAAACGCTGGAAGCCGCCGACGCCTTGGCCAAGCAAGGCATCAGCGCCGAAGTGATCGACGTGGCGACGCTGAAGCCGCTGGACTTCGACACCATCGCCGAATCGGTCAGCAAGACCGGCCGCTGCGTGATCGTGCACGAAGCGCCGCGCACGGCGGGCTTTGGTGCGGAGATTGCCGCGCGCCTGGCCGAGCAATCCATGTACGACCTGGTCGCGCCAGTGGAACGCGTCACCGGTTACGACACGCATATCCCGCTGTTCCGGCTGGAGATGAAATACCTGCCCAGCGTCGAAAAGATCGTCGCCGCCGCCAAGCGCGTCCTGGCCGCCGGCTGATGCAACGCGCCCGCGTCATCGCCGAGCATCGATCTCCGGAGCGCCCCTCGATACGAGTCTCCGCCGGCGATTCGGTCACTCTGGGCGAACGCGACAGCGACTGGCCGCAGTTCGTCTGGGCCACGCTGGCGCAGGGTCTAGGCGGCTGGATACCCGCGGCCCTGTTCGACCGCGACACCGGCATGGCCACCGCGCTGGGCGACTACGATACGCGCGAGTTGGCGACCACCATCGGCGAATCCATCAACGTCCACTACGAGCAGGAAGGTTGGTGGTGGGCGGAAAACGCGAAGGGCGAAAGCGGCTGGATCCCGACCCGCGCCATCGAGCTGATCGGAGACGGCCCGACCTGATTCTTGTAGAGCCGAGCTTGCTCGGTTGCTTTTAAATTCAGCGCAAAGAGCAGCCGAGCAAGCTCGGCTCTACAAAGCACAAACAACACAACCTGGATTTCCGATGAGCGACAGCAAGACTTTCAATCTTCCCGATCTTGGCGAAGGCCTGCCCGACGCCACCATCGTCGAATGGTTCGTCAAGGAAGGCGATGTGATCCGCCTGGACGAACCCTTGGTGTCGATGGAAACCGCCAAGGCGATCGTGGAGGTTCCTTCGCCGGTTTCCGGCAAGGTGCTCAAGCTCGCGGGCAACGCCGGCGACATTGTGGTGACGGGCGCGATGCTGGCCGAGTTCCAGCCCGACCCCAATCTGCCGCAACGCGCCGACGGGCAGGACACCGGACATGGGCACGCGCCATCCACATCCGTGGGAGCGGCGTCCCGCCGCGAGCTCTCAACTGAAAGTACCGAAACAAAAGATCGCGCCGGGGACGGTGCTCCCACGACTTCCGAACGCGATGATGCAGGCACTGTGGTCGGCGCGATGCAGAGCTCCAATGCCGTGCATCAGGAACAGGCGGTCGCCGTCGGCGGCATCCGCGCGATGCCGGCGGTGCGTGCGCTGGCGAAAAAACTGGGGCTGGATCTCTCCCGCATTCGCGCCACCGGTTCCGGCACGGTAACGATGGCAGACGTGAAAGCAGCGGCAGCCAGCGGCGATGCCGCTTTGCTCCCCTCTCCCACCGGGAGAGGGGTCGGGGGTGAGGGTACGGCGCAAGCGCAGAGCTCGGCACTCGAAACCGCACCTCTAGAGGTGAGAAAGGAAGAGCAACGCACCCAGCTTTCCGCTTCCGGCAAACCCATGCGCACCCAGCCACCCGGCGTTTCCGTGACAGGACAGCCGGAACCGCTAAAAGGCGTCCGCCGCAACATGGCGCGCGTCATGGCCGATGCGCATGCCAAGGTCGTGCCGACCACGCTCAACGACGATGCGGATGTGCACGCATGGGTGCCCGGCAACGACGTCACCGTGCGCCTGATCCGCTCTATCGTGCGAGCCTGCAAAGCGGTGCCCGCGTTGAACGCATGGTTCGATGGCGAAAAACTCAGCCGCACCCTGCATCCGCAGGTCGACATCGGCATCGCCGTGGATACCGACGACGGCCTGTTCGTCCCCGCGCTGCGCAACGCCGACATCCTGGATGCGCGCGGTATTCGCGAAGGCGTCAACCGCCTGCGCACGCAGGTGGAAGACCGCAGCATCGCGGCTTCGGAATTGAGCGGCTACACCATTTCGCTGTCCAACTTCGGCATGTTCGCCGGACGCTACGCCACACCGGTGGTGGTACCGCCTTGCGTGGCCATCGTGGCCGCAGGCCGCGCGCGCCATCAGGTCATGCCGATCATGGGCGGCTTCGAGTCGCACAAGATCATCCCGCTGTCGGTCACTTTCGATCACCGCGCCGCGACCGGAGGTGAGGCCGCGCGTTTCCTCAAGGCGATGATCGACGACCTGGCGCTTTCCCAGTAGCCCTCGCCCTCGGGATCCCCTATGGCACACAAAAGCCGTCTTGCCGGTTTCATCATCGATTGCAAACGCGGTTCGCTGGAAGCGTCCGCCGACTTCTGGAGTCAGGCACTAGGGCTGGAAGTCGAGGACTACGACGAAGACGGCCAGGGCTTGTACGCGCCGCTGTCGGACGGACCGGGCGGCATGCACATTGAGGTGCAGAAGGTCTCGCACCCTTCGCGCGTGCACCTGGATATCGAAACCGACGACGTCGAAGCCGAGGCCGCGCGGCTGGAAAAACTTGGCGCCAAGCGCATCGAGTTCGTGCGCCAGCGCTGGTGGGTGATGGAAGCCCCCAGCGGCCACCGCTTCTGCGTGGTGCCGATGGCGAGGAAGTCGACGCGCGAAAAACCCAACGTCTGGCCGTAGACCGCTCCTACGACGAGCAGGTCAGCGCTTGTCGCGATCCAGCCACGAAGCCAGGCCCTGGGCGTTGAGTTCGATGTCCATCCACAACACCTTTTCCACGCCCGCATCGTCCAACAGGCAACCGTGTTCGCGGGCACGCTGCAGATAGAGTGCGGCGAGCGCGTCCTTGATGCGCTTGTGGCGATCCGGCAAACTATCGCACTCGCGCCCGATCATCACCATCGCATCGATCTGCCGATACAGGTCGTCGGCCAGCCTTCGCACTTCGCCGACCCTGCCGTAATGGGTGAGGTACATCCATTGCGGATCGCGCGCTAGCAGCCGGCCGATGGAAGCCTTCAGCTTCTCTGGCTCAAACTGCACCGGCGTAGAAGTGGGGACTACGAATGCGCCCTGAGCGCTATCCAGCTCGCGATAGGACAGGCCAAAGGTGTCGCCAGTGAACCAGCTGCGGCTGCGCGCGTCCCAGATACAGTGGTGGTGGCGTGCGTGTCCCGGGGTGTCGATGAATTCCAACGCGCGACTAGCCAGCGAAACGATCTGCCCGTCCTCGACCACCTGCACGCGCTGTTCGGGTACCGCCAGGATCTGCCCGTAGCTGCGCTGCATTTCGCCTTCGCCGTACACGGTGGTGGCGCCGGCGATCAGTTTGGAAGGATCGATCAGGTGCGGCGCCGCGCGCGGGTGCGCGACTAGCTTGGCGTTGGGCAAATGCTGCATCAACAGGCCGGCGCCGCCCGCGTGATCCAGATGCACGTGGGTGACGATCAGCCAATCGACGTCCCCTGGAGTCAATCCGGCGCCCTCCAACGCGGACAGCAACAAAGGAACGGAATGATTGGTGCCGCAATCGACGAAGGCGCCGCGGCCGTTCTCCACGATCAGATAAGCCGCATCGAAATGGTCGCGCTGGAACGCGGTGTCGATGGTATGGATGCCGTGCTCGTTCATCCGATGATCCCGTTCAATCGCTAGGGCGGTTCAACCCCGCGACAGCCACCAACTGCGCAACGGGATGGCGACCGTCAACACGAACAGGAATGCGCCATACGCCACCAGCGTGGCCAGCACCTGTTTCCAGATGGCGCCAGTGCCCACATCGGCCAGGCCCAGCGCATAGCCCCACTGCATGCCGACGAAGCTGAGCACGAAAGCGACAGCCAGCGTGGTCAGGTCGAATGCTTTGCGGCGCGCATTGCGGGGTTGGCGTGGAAACAGCCAGTACAGCGAACCCAGCAAAAGGAACCACGGCAGGAACAGAATGAGCGCGAGGTACGGCATCAGGCATCAGCCTCGCGCAGCTGCCTGAGCGCCGCCAATACCTCCTGCACCGGCACCAGCAGGTTGATCTCCGGCGTCTCCATCGCATCGGCTTGATCGGCGCGCTTCAGCACTGCGATCAGCTGACCCGCTTCCTTCGGCGAATCGAAGCCGTTGCTCTGCACCAGGAGTACGCCGTTGCCGTCGAAGAATTTGAAATAGAAACGGTTGTCGGTATCGCGATATTGCTTGAACGAAGGCGGTGTCGACTTCTGCAACGACTTGTCTTGCGCCTCGGACCGATGGGAAAGATCGCGCAAGCCGACCGCTTGCCGCAATTCCGCCAGGAACGGTGTCGCATATTTCTCGCGCAGCCGGCGCGCGCCATCGCGCAAGATCGATTCGATCTCGCCGGGCTTGTCGATCAACGCGTGGTAGCGCTCGCGCATCGGCGCGACCTCGGCATCGATGCGTTCGAACAATTTCTGCTTGGCGTCGCCCCAACCGATGCCCTCGACGAAAGCCTGACGCATCTGCGCGGTTTCCTCGACGCTGGCGAAGGCCTGATAGAGCTGGAACACGTGCGAGCCTTCGGCTTCCTTGGCCTCGCCCGGCAGGCGCGAATCGGTGACGATCGACGCGATCAGCTTGCGCATTTCCTCGCGCGGCGCGAACAGAGGAATAGTGTTGTCGTAGCTCTTACTCATTTTGCGGCCGTCCAGGCCGGGCAAGGTGGCGACGTTTTCCTCGATCGCCGCTTCCGGCAGGGTGAAATACTCGCCGCCGAACAGATGGTTGAAGCGCTGCCCGAAATCGCGCGCCATTTCGATGTGCTGTACCTGATCGCGGCCCACCGGCACCTTGTCGGCATTGAACAGCAGGATGTCGGCCGCCATCAGTACCGGATACATGAACAGACCCGCGCTGATACCCGCGTCATCGTCCTCGCCATCGGCACGGTTGCGGTCCACCGAGGCCTTGTATGCATGCGCACGATTGAGCACACCCTTCCCGGCCACACAGGTCAGGAACCAGTTGAGTTCGCTGATCTCTGGGATATCGGACTGACGGTAGAACCACACCTTGTCCAGCTCCAGCCCGGCCGCCAGCCAGGTAGCCGCGATTTCCAGAGTAGAACGCTGCACGCGGGCGGCGTCCTGCACCTTGACCAGGCTGTGCAGGTCGGCCAGGAAATAGAAGCTCTCGGCATCGGAGGCGCGGCTGGCCGCGATGGCAGGACGCACCGCGCCCACGTAGTTGCCGAGGTGCGGGGTGCCGGAGGTGGTGATGCCGGTAAGGACGCGGGTCATTTGTCGGACTTGCCAGAGACTGAATACGCCAAGTTTAACCGTCGCGCCGTGGGAGCGTGGCGTCCGGCGGGAGCGGCGGGACGCCGCTCCCACGGCCAATGGCGGTTAAACGCCAGCGTCTCGTGCATCAAAGCGCGAGGGCTAGGCCAACCCCACTGGCGAAGTTGGAGCGTTCCCTGTCATGCCCAACTAAGGAGAACGACCATGTTCCACAAGACCGTCCTGATATCGCTGGCGCTGCTGATGACCGCCGCCTGCTCACCCCTTTCTGCAAGGCCCTTGGTGGATGTCTCGGTCGTGGACCGCGACACCGGCGAATGGCTGCGCGAATACCCGCACCGCGGCGATACCTGGGTGGCCGGAACACCCGGCGACCGCTACGGTGTGCGCCTGACCAACACCACCGGCGAACGGGTGTTAGTGGTGCTGTCGGTCGACGGCATCAATGCCGTCACCGGCGAAACCGCCGCGCCTTCGCAGGCCGGCTACGTGCTTGAACCCTGGGAAAGCACCGAGATCGCCGGCTGGCGCAAATCGCTGGACGACGTCGCCCAGTTCGTCTTCACCGACCTGGGCGACAGCTATGCGGCGCGCACCGGACGCCCACAGAATGTCGGCGTGATCGGCGTGGCGGTGTTCCAAGAGTTGCGTCCGCGTTATTACCCAATGCCAGCGCCTTCCCTGAGACGCGACCGCGAGTACGAGCGCGATGAAGCCAAGTCCGCCTCAGCACCCGCTACCCAAGGCGCCATCCAGGAGCAAGCCGCCGACAGCGCCGCGCGCCAGAGCATGGGAACCGGGCATGGCCAGCGCGAATGGTCGCCGGTGGGCCAGACCCAGTTCGTGCGCGCTACCCGCAGCCCGGCGCAAATCAGCGAACTGCGCTACGACGACGCGCCCCGTCTGATGGCCATCGGAGCGATGCCACGGCAGTACCCGCGCTACGACCGCCGCGATTCCGCTCCGCGCGCGTTCCCCAACGGATTCGTTGCCGATCCTTCACACTGAGTGGCGCAGCGGATTAGCCAAGCGATAAAAAAGACAACGGGCCGAAAGGCCCGTTGTCGTATCAATATGCGGGAACGGAGTCAGTTGCGGAGGTCGGATTTATTAAGGCTGCGTGCGAAGTCGTCGACTTCTGTGTGGGCGCGGTCGCGATCCCAGCCATAACGCTCTTGCAGCTTGCCCGCGAGATATTCCGAATTACCTTCGGCGACCTTGAAATCATCATCGGTCAGGTCGCCCCATTTGGCCTGTATCTTGCCTTTCAACTGCTTCCAGTTACCGGCGATGGTGTCCTTGTTCATGGCTTGCCTCTTAAGGAAATCACGGCGGTGATACCGTGTGCGTAGCATCGCAACAGCTCCGTTTTCGCAAGGTCAAACCTGCGTAAAACAAGCCGTAACGCCATTCAGGTCTTCGCTCGACTGGGGTATTCCAGATAAAAAGAAAGGGCCGGTTTCCCGGCCCTTTCCATGGCGTATCGCTACGCCGTATTCAACGCAGGATCGCTGGAATCAGCACTTGGCGTCTTTACAATCCTCGGCTTTGTCTTCGACTTTCTCACCGACCTTCTGCACATCCTTGCCCGCGCCCGCCATGGTGTTGCAGCCGGCCAGCATTCCCATCGAGAACATGGACAGCACCATCAATGCCAGTAAACGCTTCATATTGATTCCTCCTGATTAAAAGTAGGTCTTGTCAGTTGCCGTACGCAATCGGAACGATCCCCGGACAACCTTGGGCATACGCTGACCGGTGCCGCATTCATCCCGCGTGAACGCGCGACCCCGCATTCAGTTTCGACTCAGTCCCGCATCAGCGTCGACTTTCCGAACAGGCTTTCCACCAGATCCACCACCAGTTCAGCGGTCAGGTTGCGCGTATCGATCACCGGATTGAGCTCTACGATATCCAGCGACAACAGGCGGCCGGTGTCGGCGATCATTTCCATCACCAGTTGCGCCTCGCGATAGTTGGGGCCGCCGAGTACGGTGGTGCCGACCCCGGGCGCGATGCTGGGATCCAGGAAATCCACATCGAAGCTGACGTGCACGTGCGTGTTTTCGTCCACACCTTCCAGCGCCGCTTCCATGGTGCGCTTCATCCCGTTCTCGTCGATGTAGCGCATGTCGTACACATCGATGCCGTTGTCCTTGATCAGGCGCTTTTCTTCCGCGTCCACCGAACGGATGCCGATCTGGCGCAGATCGCGCGCATCCATGGCCGGGAAATCGCGACCCAGGCGGGTCAACGCGTCAGGTCCGATCCCGCACAGGCAGGCGACCGGCATGCCGTGGATATTTCCCGACGGCGTGACGTCGCTGGTGTTGAAATCCGAATGCGCGTCCAGCCAGATCACGCGCAACCGCTTGCCGGTATCGCGGCAGTGCTGCGCCACCGCGGTGATCGCGCCCATGCCCAGACAATGATCGCCGCCAAGCATGATCGGCATGCGCCCGAGCTGCAGTTCGGCGGCCGTTGCCTGCATCAATTCGCGGTTCCAAGCCACTACTTCGTCCAGATGGCGATACCCATCCACCGGCGCCAGCCACGGGTTTACCGGGCCGTTGAGGTTGCCCCGGTCGGCGACTTCGACACCACGCGCGGCCAGGGCCTCGCCTAAGCCCGCAATACGCAAAGCGTCCGGTCCCATGCGCGCACCGCGATGCCCGGCGCCGATGTCGGTAGGCACGCCAATAAGGGAAACGGGTGGGAAAGTTCGACTCATCTGCAATCTTCAAGCTGCGCAAGGGTGGACGAGTCTAGCTGCGATCGCCGCAGCGCACTGTGGCGGTGCAGCAAGACTCACCACTGATACCGCCTTGATGGGCTCTGCCGAGGCTTAACCTCGCTCTCACGCCTCGATCACGGCCCTGTCACCGTCCCTCCCGAACACTGCGGGCGCAGGGAAACAAAGATCGCCGGAGATTGCCATGGGCACCGTTCGTGACATTCGTTCGACTCCGCAAGATGTGATGCTGGATATAGACGCCGAACTCCGGCACTGGCGCGGTTGCTACCGCGAAAGCGCTTTCCACCGCAGTTCGCGTGAGTTCGACGACTACATCCCCACTTTGAAATTCGGCTACGACCTCTATCTGCTCAATTACCGCGCCGAGCTCGATGAGTTGCTCGCCACGCTCAAGCAACGCTACGAACGCAGCATCCCGGAATGGCAGCGGCTCGACTGGCCGCTTAGCGAAGCGATCATTCGCGAAACCTGGAAGCGGATGAAGAGCGGACAATCCTGGCGGCGGATGCAACCGTTAGGTCATGGTCACGGCTTCAGCGGCGCTGCCGCGTCGATGTGACTGGGAAGGGAGTGCGACTGCGAAAGGCAAGCGAGCGCATAGCAACGCGATGGTGCCGGCACCCGGATTCGAACTGGGGACCTACCGCTTACAAGGCGGTTGCTCTACCAACTGAGCTATGCCGGCATGGCTGGTGCGCGGGACGCATCGCAGAATGCGTGGGTAAAACCGCGGACGCGGATTCTACCGCAGCAGAGCGCAATCGAGTGAACGCGATTGCAGGGCGCCAGTTCCGTTTCGCAGTCCCGACGCGGTAACGCCGGCTGCGACCGCGACATCCAGCCACCATTGCGCTGCGCCTTCGTTGCCTAGGGGCTGCAGTTGCGCATCGAATCCGGCCGCCCGCAGCGCGGACTGGCGGCGTTCTGCGCCTTCACGGCTGCGGTAGCGGCCCAGAGCGATGCCATTGGTCTGCGCGCCGCTGTTCACCACCAGATAGTCGTCGAAGCCTGCTGCGCCTATGCGCTGCGCAAGCGCCTGGGCGGCTTCGCGATCGGCCTGGGGTGGCAAGACCACGTTGTATCCCTGTGCCGCCTTGCCGGGAATTTCTCGCGGATTGCTGCGACTGGCCTGGCTGCCCAGGCGTGCCGCCGCCGACTTGGCCGCTGCCTGGTCGGCGAAGGGCCCGACGCTGAAGCACTGGGTGGGCGTTGCGGGTTCCGCAACGAGAGCAGCGGCTGGCGGGGCGACGATGGGAGCCATTGCCGAGGAGGTCGGTGCCTGGGGAAGAACCGCTGCGGCTTTTCCGCTTTCACTGAGCAATTGCAGCCTAGGTACCCCCGCCGGTTGCGCCGGAAGCGCGGCAGGAAGCGGTTCGGGGCGGGAAATCCACCAGGCAGCGGCTCCCAGGTTCAACACGATGAGCAGAACGATTAGGGCGCGGATCAGCATTCGGCGGTTCCAGGGACCGTGCCGACGCGCGACCACGCAGCAAGCCCATCCAGGACCAGCGCGGGCGCGTGAAGCGCATCGGGGAAATGTGCAGCGAGCATGTCAGCACCGCCGCCATGCAGCAACAGGGTGGGCGCTTCGCCCAGCATCTGCGTCGCCTGGGCCAGGCTGCGATCGATCAGGCCCAGGGCTGCGCCTTCGCAACCCGAGGCCAGGGCATCGGCAGTGTCGGAAGCGAATTCCCGATAGTCGCCGCCCTGCGACGGCAACTGCATTGCAGCGACGTGCAGCGCCTCGCGCATGATTCTCGGCGAGGGCCCTATGCGTCCGCCGCGATGCAGCCCGTTTCGATCCAGCAGATCGATGGTCAATGCAGTACCGACACCCGCAATCAACCAAGGGCCCGCCGCACGCCCATGCGCGGCAAGCAAAGCCAGGAATCGATCCACGCCCAGGCGCGCCGGTTCGGCATAGGCGATGCGTACCGCTCCGAACTGGGCGCTGGTGCGCGCCATGGAAATGCAGCGGAATCGCTGAGTCAGCGCTTCGATCACCGCCGCGGTGAGGGTGGGCGACGCCACGCTGGCGAGACAGGCCGAATCCGCACGCTCCGGCAACAGCTGCTGCAACTCTCGGGCGAACTCCGTCTGCTCGTGCGCCAGCGCAATGACCTCGCCCAGCCCGCCATCGTCGTGTAGCTGTGCGCACTTCAGGCGCGAATTCCCCAAGTCGAACAACCATCGGCTCATTGCGCCCTCACACTGATTTCTCCCGCGTGGAAAACACGTTCTTTGCCACCGACACGCACGCGCAACGCGCCGTCCTCGGCGATGCCGGTGGCGATCCCGGTCTGCGATTCCCCCGCCAGATGCACGATCACTTCGCGCCCCATCAGCGCATCGAAACGCGCATAACTCGCCAGGAACGGGGCCAACCCTTCGACATCGAAGCGGTCCAATGCCGGCAGCAGGTGGGTAAGCAACCGCGCAGCGAGCGCGTTGCGCGAAGGCGGCGGATCCATGAGTCGCGCCAGATCGGTCCAGGGTTGGTCGAGCGTCGCGGCCATCGCCTCGGGCATGCGCACGTTGAGACCCAGGCCGATCACCGCGCGCACCGGGCCGGCGTGTTCGCCGCCGCCTTCCACCAGCAATCCGCCCAGTTTGCGCCCCTCCACCACCAGATCGTTGGGCCACTTCAGGCGCACGTCGGCATAGCCCGATTCATGCAGCGCCTCGGCCGTGGCCACGCCTGCGACCAGACTCAAGCCGCCCAGCCGCGCCAGGCCGCCGGAGAATTGTCGCGACAGCGACAGATAGAGATGGGCGGCCAATGGCGAAGCCCAGGATTTCCCGCGGCGTCCGCGCCCGCCGGTCTGGCGTTCGGCGATCAATGCCGCCACGCCATGCGCGGGAGTCTCGCGGCGAAGCAGTTCGCTATTGGTGGAATCCAGTGACCAGGCGATCTCCAGCGAGGCCAGGCCGGCGCGCACGAAAGGCGGAAGCGCATCGATGATGGCGTCGGCCTGCAGCAATTCGACCGGATGGCGCAGCGCATAACCGCGGCCTGCCTGCGCATCGATTTCCACACCGGCTTCGCGTAGGGCCTCGATGCGTTTCCACATCGCCGCCCGGGTCAGTCCCGCCTCCTGCGCCAGCGCGTCGCCCGACACCGGGCCGGCAATGAGCCGCTGCAGGATTCCGCGTTCGCCGCTCACTTGCACCTGCACAGCAGGCGTGCGCGTTCGAAATGCGATTCGGAAATGGTGCGCAGGCACCGATCGCCCGACCGCGAAACCCGCAGGTACGCGGCAAGAATCAGCGCGGGGGATAGGACAAGCGTGGGCATGCGGTAATTATGCGCGAGATGGGCGGCACGTCAGGGTGGCGGCGCTGGCCATGCGGCGACAATCAAAGCGCCCTGACCTGCACGCAGCGCGCCGAGGGTCGCGCCGGTTCCGACCCGGACGGTGCCCCGCGATCGATGAGTTGCTGCAAGCCATAAGCCGCAGCTTGCCATTCCGGCGCACCGCGTTCAGGGAATCCGTATGAACCTCCGCAACGATCTTGCCGCACTGCAGCAGCCGGTAATCGGCAAAGCCGGGGTTCGGCCGCAAACGGGCCGCGAACCGCGTTATAGTTCGCGCGGTCAGAGCGTCCGCCAGACAGGAGTCTCCCATGCTGCGTATCAGCCTAGCCTTGTTGTTAATCTGCGCCAGCGCCCACGCCCTGGCCCAGAACGGACGTAGTGCGCCGCCCAATCCGGGTGCCTGCCAGGAAACCGAAGCGGTCGCGCGCGACGATGCGGCTCAGGCGGGCGCTGCGCATCCCAAGGCCACCGCTGCCCGCAACAAATACGCCAAGCCGGCTTCTGCTTCCCCAGGAGGCGGAGGTGGTGGTGGCGATGAAGACGGTCTGCAGCGTGTGCGCGGCTCCAAATGGCACAGTTTCCTGCCGGGCATGTTCCGCTGACCGGATCGTGGTTCGGCTGGCTCAACCGCCAGCCCCGCTCTGTCGATAGCGAAATCTGGGCCGAAACCCGCCGGTCGGTTCCGCTATTGCATGGAATGGATGCGACCCGGGACGCGGTCCTGCAATCGCTGGTGGCGCGCTTCCTGCACGACAAAACCATCACCCCACTCGCCGACCTCACCTTGGACGCCACGGCGCGCACGCAGCTGGCGGCGCTGTGCTGCCTGCCGCTGATGGAATTCGGAAAGAAGGGATTGCACGGTTGGTCGCAGCTGCTGGTCTATCCGGACGCTTTTCGCGTACAGCGCAGCCATGAGGATGCGGCCGGCGTGCTGCACGAGTTCGAAGACGAACTCATCGGCGAGTCGTGGGAGGCCGGCCCCTTGATCCTGTCTTGGGCCGATGTGCAGGCGGACCTGGCCGACCCCTTCGCTGGCTACTGCGTGGCCATCCACGAAATGGCGCACAAGCTGGATGCGTTGGATGGTGCGATGGACGGCACTCCGCCGTTGCCGCATCGATTGCAACGCGAATGGGCCGCAGATTTCCAGCGCGAATATGATGCATTCTGCAAAGACGTGGATCGCGGGCGCGATACCGTGATCGATGCCTACGCCGCGGAATCTCCGGAAGAATTCTTCGCCGTCACCAGCGAATACCATTTCTCCGCGCCCGCCTTGCTGGTGGTGGAAATGCCGCGAGTGGCCGCGCATCTGCGACGCTTCTATGGCCCTACGCCGGCATCGCCCCCGTAGGAGCGACGTAAGTCGCGAGACAAAAAAAGCAGGACGGGGAGTTACAGGCCCTGCGGCAGAATCACTTCGAAGCGCGCCCCGCCCAGCTCTTGCGAACGCACCACCTGCAGCTCGCCGCGATAGCCACGGACCAGATCCTGCACGATCGCCAACCCGATGCCGTGCCCCTGCACGCGCTCGTCGCCGCGCACGCCGCGCTGCAGGATATGCGCGACGTCTTCGTCGGCGATGCCGGGACCATCGTCGTCCACCGCCAGCAGCAAGCCGGCGCGGCGGTTGCCCACGGTCTTGGTGGGCGTGGCGGTCAGCAACACGCGCGAACGCGCCCACTTGAACGCGTTCTCCAGCAAGTTGCCCATCAGTTCCTGCAGATCGCCCGGCTCGCCGTGGAAACGCGCATCCGGGTGGATATCGAATTCGCAGATCACGCCCTTGGCTGCGTAGACCTTTTCCAGGCCGCGCACGATTTCCTCGGCGTTGGATTCGATCGGCACCGGCGCGGCAAACAGCGCATGGCCGCTCGAAGCCGCACGCGCCAATTGATAGGACACCAGATTGTTCATGCGCTTCAACTGCGTATCCAGTTCCTCGCGCAGGGCGATGGCATGGATGCCCTCATCCAATTGCGAACGCAGCACCGCCAACGGCGTCTTCAGACTATGGGCAAGGTCGGCCAGCGTATTGCGCTGACGGTCCAGGTTTTCGCGTTCGCTCTCGATGAAAGCGTTAATGCTTTCGGTCAACGGCTCCAGCTCGCGCGGGTGGCGCTCGGTCATGCGGCTGGCCTGTCCGCGTTGCACGCGGGTCAGTTCGTTGATCACTCGCTGCAACGGCCGCAGGCTCCAGTTGAGCACAGCCACCTGCAGCAATAACAGGAATGCACCCGCCGCGCCCAGATACACCCACAAAGCGCCGCGGAAGGTACGCAGCTGCGCGCCCAACACCCGCGAATCCTCGGAGACATAGAGCGAATAAGGGAACTCGCCATCCGGCGTCCGACTGGCGTAGATCGTGCCCAGCCCGAAGCGGTACACCCCACCTTCGTTGCCGTCGATCTGGCGCATCGGCACCGGACCTTCGAAGGTTTCCTGCAGCGGATTGAGCATCGCAGTGGGGGGTAAGGTGGGACCCAATGTGGAATCGGAACCCCAGTGCCCATTGGGCAGCACCACTTCGGCATAAAGGCCGCTGCCCGGCTGGGTGAAACGCGGATCGACCGGTAGTTCCGGCGGGATCAAGGTACCGTCGCGGCCGAATTCCAGCTTGTTGGCATAGGAAATCGCATAGCCTTTCAGGCGATTACGCAGGTTGAGTTCGGCGGTGCTGACGAAGGCGCGGTCCAGTGCGTAGCCGGCCAGGAACAGGAAAGCGACCAGTCCTACGCTGGCGGCCAGCAACTGCCGGGCGCGCAAAGAGCGCGGGCGCCATCCCTGAAAAGGATCGCGCCCGCTTGGTGTCGCAGCAGCGTCCGTCGCGCGCGGGGGCATCAGCCCTCGTGGTTGCGCGGGATGGCAAAGCGGTAGCCGCGACCGCGCACGGTCTCGATCGGCTTCAGTTCGCCTTCCGGATCCAGCTTCTTGCGCAGGCGGCCGATAAAGACTTCCAGCACGTTGGAATCGCGGTCGAAGTCCTGCTGATAGATGTGCTCGGTCAGATCGGCCTTCGACACCAACTCGCCGGCATGCATCATCAAGTACTCCAGCACTTTGTATTCGTAGCTGGTCAGATCGATGTTGCCGCCGTTGACGCTGACCGTCTGCGCGGCGAGGTCGAGCGCGACCGGGCCACATTCGAGCGTTGGCTTGCTCCAGCCAGCGGCACGGCGCAGCAGCGCGTTGACGCGGGCCAGCAACTCTTCCACATGGAACGGCTTGACCAGGTAATCGTCGGCGCCCTGCTTCAGGCCTTCCACTTTGTCCTGCCAGCTGGAACGCGCGGTCAGGATCAGCACCGGGAATTTCTTGCCCTCGTCGCGCAGCGCCTTGATCAGTTCCATGCCCGACATCTTGGGCAGGCCCAGATCGATGATGCCCACGTCAAACGGCACTTCGCGGCCCATGTACAGGCCTTCCTCGCCATCTTGCGCCGCATCCACGGCAAAGCCTTCGCGTTTGAGGCGGGCGGCCAGGGTTTCGCGGAGGGGGGCTTCATCTTCGACCAGCAAAATACGCATGGACACTCCTGTGACTAGAACTGGCGGCCAGCAGGCCCCCGGGTAGGGAACATCTTACGGTCGGCGGGGGTTGTCGCCGCGTGCACGCGGTGGCGCATCCTCGCGCGGAAAACCACGGTCGCGGTCGCGGGCATTGCCGCCACGCTGAGGATCGTCGTCCATGTAGCGGACGCGGCCGCGATCGTCCATGACCTTGACCCGATTGATCTCGCGGCCGTCGAACTGTACCCGCTCGGCGCCCAGGACCTGGCCGCCGGTCTCGCGTTGCGCGCGGCGCACCGAATCCGACAACGAGGCGGGATTGCGCTGCGGCACCATGCTCTCGCGCGGCATGTTCTGGCGCGGTGGCGGATCGGGGCGCGGCGGTTCCTGCGCCGATTGCGCCCACGCGCTGCCTGCCGCTACACCGGAGAGGGCGAGCAGAGCGCAGAGGGACAGTGGAAAGCGGAGCATGAATCGCATAACGGAATCGTAACGGGTTTCGGCTTCCCTGAATGAACGGGAGCCGACGCCGGCCTGTAAATGATTAGGGGATGGATTCTGGCGTCAGGCGGTGAATCCGATCTGAACTTATCCACAGCCCCGTGCGACTCATTCAGGTTCCTTGCTGCTCAGAAAACCTCTGCCACGCAGCAGCGCAGCGAGCCCCCGGCTGCTTCGATGGCCTCCAGCGGCACGCTGCGTGGCGTAAAGCCCGCCTCAAGCAGGCGGCTGCGGGTGGCTGGCGTCAGGGACGCCTCGGCGCCCGCACTCATCCAAACCGACGCGTCGCACAGCGCGATGGCGTTGCCGGCGAAGGCAGTATGTTCGGCCCGGGACAGGGAAATGCCGTGGGGCGAGTACAGCGCGGCGATGGCTTCGGGTACGGCGGCATCGGCGAACCCGTCCGCGCAGACCAGGGCCGCGCGGCCGGCCAGCACCGCCAACACGACGTTGGCGTGGTATTCGCCCGGCGCCAGGTCGAACATCAGGGTGGCGCGCAAACCAAAGGCTTCGTGCAGCAGCGCTGCGCCTTCCTCGTCGCAGCGTTCGGACAAACCGCAGAAGCCCAGGCCCCGCGCACGATCGATGACCAGGGCGCCGGTGAGTTCGCAAGGATGCGGTTGCGCCGACAGGTCTATTTCCTCGTAACCCAGCAGGTCGGCGAAGAACTGGCGGATATCGCTGCGTGCGGCTTCGCGCTGACGTACTTCGTGGCGCATGCGTCCCACCACCAACCGACCCGGCGCGGTAGCAAAAACATTGTTGGGGAACAAGGCATCAGGCATAGCCGGATCGCCGCTGAAGCACACCACCGGCAATTCGGTCGCCAGCGCGCGCTGCAACTCCCGGTGCTGGGCCTGCGCCGCGCCTGCATCGAATGCGGTCGCCTGTGCCATGTAGCGGTTGTCGCGCGCCGATTGGTCCGCCCGCGCGAATCCGTCCGGCGCCACCAGGAACGCCGCCCGCGCCGTGGCGGGACCGAAATCGGGTGCGCAGTTCCGTGCAAATTGAAGGAAGTCGGAGGGAATGCGGGTCAGCATGGGATATCTGCAGCGGTAACCTTCAAGAAGAACGAAGTCTCAGCCGTATCCTTGCAAAAAAGAAGCCCCGCTTTCGCGGGGCTTCTGTCTTCGGGCGGATCGATCAGACGCCCATCGTGCGGCGCTGTTCGCGCTCCTGCTGCACCTGCGGCTGATTCTGCGTCTCCTGCTGCACCTGCGCCGTGCTTTTTTCGATCGGCTCGGCGGTGGCCTGTGCCTTGTCCATGTAGACGCGGCGATTGGCGGGATCGCCCGGTTCGCCCTGCACCAGGAACACGCCGGTGCCGTTGGTATTGGGCAGCACATGGTCGACCCGGGTCAGGCCGCTGGCTTTGGCTTCGAATACGCCGGCCGCCGCCGCATTCTCGAGATCCTGCCGGCTCTTGAAGGCCTGCGGCCCGAGTTGCTCCATGTGTTTCACGGTCTGCTGGAACAGCGCATTGTCGGGATGACGCGTATCGGAAAGCAGCGGCGCTTCCTTGGATTTCTTCAGGGCGTCCAAGGTCTGCGGACCCGCTACGCCATCGGCCTTCAAACCATGCGCCTGCTGGTAGGACTGCAGGGCTTCTTTGGTGCGGTCGCCGAAGCCTCCGTCCTCGCGCAACGCGCGGCCTTCCTTGTCGTGGTAGCCGAAGCCGTTCAAGGTGTCCTGGAGTTGGCGGATGCTCTCGCCTTTCTCGCCCGCGCGTAGAGTTCCGTCGGAGGGTTTAGAAGGCGATTGCGACTCTGTTTTCTCTTGCGTCGGTGTTTGTCCCTGCGTCTGCTGCTTGTCCTGCAGCAAGGTGCGCGCCCCGGCCAGCGGATCGGTGGCGTAAAGCTTCACGCCATTGGCCTGCTTGCGCTCGAGATAACGATCCAGCGAGCTCAGTTCCACGCCTTCACCGCCCCGCGACTGGCTAATCATCAATTCGCCGCTTTTCGGATCCTTCACCACCATGGTGATGTGGTCTATGCCTTTGTAGCGGCCTGCATCCCACTTGGTCGGACCATTGTCCTCACCGATGATCATTCCTTCCTTCAGCGCATCGCGGGTGACCGCCTTGCCCTCGATCATCACGCCGGAGCGGGATTGGGCCTTCTCGACGATCATCGCTGCGCCGTCGGTGCCAAGATTGAAAAACTCGTCCCTGCCGAAGACCTGCTGCCCTGCCTTAGCATTGACCTCCTTCATGGTCGCGTTCTGCATGGTCGCCACCCAGCCAGAGCAATCCACATAACCCTGGTCCGGATGCTTGCCGTCGACGCCCGGGATCTTGCCGCTCATGGCGTACTTCACATGATCGTATTTCACGCTCAGGTCGTGGGCGGCGGTCAACGCTATTCCCGCTGCGGGTACGGTTTGCGTGGACGTGCTCTGAACGGATGTGGTCTGCGCCGGTGTGTTTTGGCGTGCATCGGTGATCGGCTCGATCCCTTTTTCCGGAATTCGTACCCGATCGAACTTCGTATCCCAGTACTGCGTGAATGTCGTCGCCATGTCGCGATCCGACATGGTTCTGAAGTCGGTGTACTTCTGGCCTGTCACCGCCTCGAAATCGCGGGAGCTGACATTGTTGAGAATCTTGCTGCGTGTATCTTGGCGGCCGAACTCGCCTGTAGCGATGGCGGTCTGTATGGACCTATAGCCTGCCGCGCCCTGCTGGTGCGCCAGGTACATATCCAAACCATCGGGTTCTGGCTTGCCTGACAGGTAGGGGCGATCATCGTTCGCATGTCGATTGACCAATGCGTTTCGATTATCCAAGTACAAGCGGGCTGCCGCATCGGTATTGACCACAGCATCTAACTCACGGCCGCGGATGCCGTAAACGTCCGCCGTTCCCGGCACGAACTGAAATAGGCCTTTTGCCCCTTGTGCCCCACGAGAGGCCAGTTCGTTGAACGTACCCCCGGTTTCGATATAGGCGAACCGCATAAAATCATCGCGCGGGATGTTCCTTTCCTGCGCTTCCCTTTCGATGATGTCGAGAACTTCCTTCTTACTGTAGTCGTGCGCCATGCTTGGCTCTCCTCTTCTCAGGTTGATTTGCGGCACGAACCGCCGCGATGCGTCAACCGGATCCGTCCCTGGATCCTATGTTGTCAGTCAACAGCTGCTCTGTTTCTTGAGTCTTACTGGTACTGCTTCTTCTCTGAGTCGTAACGGTACTCATAGGTATCGCCCGGGCCCAGGGTCCGCACCGTTCCGGCGGAAACAGTCTCCGTTCCACTGCGCTGCACCTTCAACAAGGGAAGATTGCTTCCTTCTTGCGGTGAAAAACTCAGCGTTCCGGCACTCTTTGCACAGGCCTGCTTCGCGCCTGGCGTTTCATCACAAGCGGCACTGTTGTCTGTGCCAATCACAATGTTTCCGAGATAGTCCCAACGCTTGTCGTCTGCCTTCAGCAACTCATGTGGATTGAACAAAAGCAGGTCAAATGTGTTGACCTGGACGCCAGTAGCCAGGTACCAGGTCGGCACAGCTAGCAGGAGCTTGCCGTCGGGAGTCTGGTAAGTCTGTGGTTTCCGTATTTCATCAATCACGTTGCCTTTTTCGTAACCACCAAACTCACCGACAAAATACTGATTGCCATCGAACGTCCAAGGCTTTTCCGCCTCCGGATTGGTCGTGAAGAAGGTCGCTTGCGTGAGCGTTACTTTCGCATCGGGGGCCGCATAGTTCTCTTCCTCCGACTTGTCGTACTTATCTGGCGTCTGTGTAGCGAAACCCGTGAAGTAATGCTTGCCGCCAAGGTCGAACGAGTAGCCGTACCAGTACGTCGCCCAGCTGCCATTCTCTACTTCATACGACAGGGCGCCGTCGCCGTCTTTCTGATAGATGAAATACAGCACGCTGCTCGGAGACGGCGGCTCTACTACGTTTTTTTTCTGAAAATCGTTGGCCACTGGGGGGGCCTCCTTATCGTTCGGCTTGGCGGTGTTGCTGGCGGCGGGTTTCCCGGAAACGTCCTCGGACGTCTCGGCGCTACATGCGCCGACTGACAGCAGCATCAGCACAAGGAGTAGCTTGGTTCCGTGTCTCATAGCGTCTTTCGGCTCCTTATTCGTACGGACGACCTGCCCATCCCTGCGATGTTTAGCATTGAGCAGCTAATTCGCTGAGTCCTATCGGATTGTAGATGCAGTGAAGTTCCAGGGCCAGGCAATGCTGTGGTTCGCGCATCGCGTTACCACCGTGGCGAATGCAAAAAGGTGCCATCCTTGGCAACCGATCGAAGCTGAAATTCAATCAATGCGAGTGAGGGGTATTCTCGGGCCTGCCCTGGCCTTCCCACTTGCCTTCCTCATCGCCTCTGGGGCAGATGCGCATCCACTTCTGCCAGGCATCGTAGTCGTTGTGGGTCCAGGACTGGAAATGGACGCCATAGTTATGGACACAGAGGGGGCACTCGCCGCCGTCATGCGGTATCGGGCAATAGGTCGGTTCCGCCATCCATAGAGCTGCGATGGGATTAATCGGTTTCCATGCTCGCGGCTTCTTCAAGCCATCGGAACAGAACAGGAAAACATCGTTATCACGATATTCGCTGTGGCTCTCGTACATGGGCGGCGATGCCAGCAACACCGAGGAAACGAAGAAAAGCGCACAAGCCAAAATCCGAATTTTCATAAAAACTCCTTAGAAATCCATACTAAACCGATTCTTCCTTACGAAATCCGCTTTCGTTGCTGCAGGCTCCTTAAGTCACCCTAGCCCCGCAGCAGGCCGGAATACTAACCCGGCCACAGCATGGCCTCGATCTTACCGTTCATATAGGACGGCGCAAGGCTACTTTTGGTAACGCTGCGCCCGTATGACACCTGCCTTCGGAGGCATCGAGCCTTTTCTTGACCATCATCTGCAATCACACACGTCCACCATTTTTCTACGCTACTTTGCTACAGAGCGATTCGGGAAACTTTTTGTAACGAGACCGGATTGACGAACATCAAAGACGGCTAAAGTCTCACATTTGCGCTTTGCCTTTTTACAAGCTTCTTTAGAACCTTTTTCTGCGTCGCTTTTGCTTAGTCCACTACCAGCGAAAAGTGAATTTTGAGCGTCTCTATACAGAATGATGAACCCGTTGCTATTCCATTGTCCTATTTTGCATTTTAACTGGCTGTCCTTCTCGCATTGCGCAATGCTGACCTTCTCCGCTTCTTCCACTGCGTCGAAACCACCGCTTACCCAAACCGTTGTATCCCATGGCGCATCCGAGCCTTCTGCCCAAGCCAACGCGCCATACCGGTTACGGAGTGGTGTACCTGGCGGAGGTAGGTATTGCACTAACCGGAAGGGGGGCGTGGTCCCAGCCAATTGTTCCCATGGCTTTCCGGTGAATGCTTTTTCATAGGCGCACCGCGCGCCCTTTTTCAGGCACAAGGCAAGAACGTCTTCCTTGGCCTTTTTGGGCGTCGCACCCCATCCCGACCATAACAAACCATCCGATGACCGAGCGATGGCGATTGATCCGTTGCTTCCCGCATTCGCAATCGTACATCCGTCTTTCATTGCTGCTTCGCAAAGTGCCAGAGCCCCCTTTTTTCCTTCCTCAACTGATCGGGCACGTGAAACCGCCCAGACATCAGATGCATTGAGGTGCCACGCCACGACAACAAAATTATCCACCCAGTAAAATTGCAGCGCGGGAGATCCAGACTGCTGCTGATCATCCGCACGTTCGCAAATGGGAAATGAAGCCAGCCCACTATTACCTCCTCCCGCCGTACCGATCTGCCGCTCTCCCGGACCGGCGCCGTTCGGACAAGGGTAGCTTTGCGCCGATGCAGATGCTGAGGCCAACACCATTACTATCATGGACAGCATCATTCCAATCCCAAAGCGCGGCATATTTACTCTCCTGATTAACTGACTATCTTTCGACGCAACGTCGATCGGCGGACCTACCTGCGTTTGTGTCAACGATTGCTTTTCCATTTTCCGAGGCCCATGCAATCACGACGCACTGATTGTGATAGACCGGGGATAACTCGCGCTCACTTCCGCTTGCCTCATATTTTTTGCATTACGCGGCTTATTGCTTTGGGCTCTTTGTAAATTCCCAACCCACGGCCTGCAACCGCGAATCGTCTCCGGAGACATTCCAGTCTTCGATCATCCCGTAACCAGTTGCCTCCAGTTGTTCGCCTTCGCGAGCGTGCCGGAACCGCACCAAGCTGTAACCATCCCCACTGTAGGAATCCAACTCCGGCATTAACTCGCAAATCCGGCAACTGATCTGATCCGGGTTGGCCTTGCAAACGCTTGCATAGTCGCCACCCACCACATTGGCCGTGCATTCTGGAGTCACGGCCGGTGTCCAACCATTCGCCAGCACCAACTTTCGGAAGTCGGCGTAGGCCATGCCCTCCTTCAGCTCGGGCAAAAGCGCCTTTCCAGCGGCGGCAGTGGGTTGCTGGTCGACAGTTTCGGTCCTGGTTTGATTTTCGATTGCATTCCCTGCAGGTTTGCTTGCTGAGTCTGAGGACGTGGAACTCTCACCGGGAGCCGTCGCGGAGACGGTCGGCGCTATCGCCTGACTGTCCGACTGTTTCGCATGACAGGCAGCTACCAAGGCGACGAATACGATGACCAACACTTTCTTGCAGATCATGTTTTTAGTCCTCATCACAGCGAATCGTCCCTTATGCGAACCAGCTTCCAGCATGGTCCTTTCTTGAAATAGAATGACATCTGGTAGTCGGTGTCCTCCTTTGCCAGTGTCACTTTGATATCGCCGTTCTCGAGAGTCGATTGACGCATCGTCAGGTCTTCTTTGGCCTGCTGCTGTTCGCCGGGGATCAACGGGAACTGCAGCTCGGCCGCCGTCAACATTCTTGTGACCAATGCGGGTTCCGGCTCTGCCGTGGCATCGGCGGCTTGGCTTTCCAGCGGCTCGGCTGAGAATGTCTTTTGCACTTCGACGCTCTCTATAAAAGCTTTCAGGAAGCCGTCGAAGCTGGGCGATGGGCAAGCTAGCGCGGCGGATACCGATGCCGCCGGAATTCGAACCACAGACTGGGCATCAACCGAATTCTGCTGGGACGTAGCCTTACAGCCCCCCAGCAATGCAGCCATGACTAGAAGAACGGTCATCCTTGCCATATTCCGAGTCCTTATGGGGCCAAGGGCTGACCCAGTTCAGTTCAACGAGACGGAAGTGAAGTAGGCACTTGTCAAGACATGAGGTGAGATGGCTCTAAATTTTCCCACATCATGTTCTGTATGGTCCGTATCGATTGAGCGATGCTAGCAGCTACGACAACTGGTGCGAGGCTATTTCATGTAACAAAAGCCCCGCGTGTGCGGGGCTTTTGTGAGACATAAAACAAACAACGATTACATCGCTACTGCCCGTCGCTGCTCTCGCTCTTGTTGCACCTGAGGCTGGACCTGAACTTCCTGCTGCACCTGCGCCGTGCTCTTCTCGAGTGGTTCTGCGGCAGCTTGCGCTTTGTCCAAATGTACCCGGTTATGCGCAGGATCATTGGGCGCGCCTTGTACCGCGAATAGACCGGTGCCGTTGGTGCTTTGTAGGACATGGTCGATTCGCGTCAGGCCGCTGGCCTTAGCCTCGAACACCGTTGCGCCCGCTGCATTCTCCAGTTCATGTCGGTTTTTGAACGCCTGCGGCCCGAGCTGTTCCAAACCTTTGACTGCCTGCTGGTACAACGCATTGTCAGGATGCCGTGTATCGGAAAGCAGAGGAGCAGACTGCGACTTCTTCAACGCATCCAGAGTCTGCGGTCCCACTATGCCATCGGCCTTCAATCCATGCGCCTGCTGATAGGACTGCAATGCTTCCTTGGTGCGATCCCCGAAGCCGCCATCCTCGCGCAAAGCACGGCCGTCTTTGTCGCGGTAGCCGAAATTGTTCAAGGTGTCTTGGAGCTGGCGGATACTTTCGTTTTTCTCGCCATGACGGAGCACGCCGTCGCTATCATTTTTCCCCGGCTGCGCTGCGGCAACCGCAGGGCTACGCTCGCTGGGTTGCTGACTTATCAGACGGCCTAAATCCCCCATCGATAGTTTTTCCATCAGCTCAGGCGTTAATGCCTTTTCCCACTTCTCGAAACGTGCCTGGCGATCCGCCAAGCCGTTCTCGCCGCCGTTGATGGCGTGCGTCGCCTTGGTGACATCTTCGCGTGCAGATTCCGGCACGCGGGAATTCCAATACCAAGTCGCAATCTTCGCGGCATTTTCAGGTTCCGCGGCCAATTCCGGATGTTTCACGAGATCCAGCCCCAAGGCTTCCCCCGCGGCGCGGTAATTGTCCTTGCCTGTTAACTGCATATATCCACGCCCGTGGAATTTGTAACCGTCGCCTGGCTCATTATTTCCCATGCGGCCGCCATACATCAGTTCGGCCAGCTTCTCTGGCTTTCCTTGCAAAGCTTCCACCCGCGCGTCTTCCAGCGCCTCCTTACCTTCCCGCATGGCGGATTTGACTGGAATCTGCCAGATTCCCTTGGTGTACCTGAAGCTTTCTTCCAGACGGGTGAGGCCTCCAGACTCGTGGCCCACCTGTGCCATGAAGTTTGCCAGCTCTTTTTGAGAGTTTATTTCCGCCGTACTCGCCGCTTGCAACAATTGCGTTTCTCTGTCCGTTGTCATCTTGTAGCTCCTCATTCCTGATGATTAAACGCCGTCACTCTCTGTCTTGGAATCCATTCCTGCTTCTAGAGAGACCTTTCTTCTACTTTCCCTCCACTTTCGGCAAGGTCTTCGGATCGAATTCCTCAAAACGGATCGTGCCGAAATCCTTTCCTGTCAGTTCGATTTGCTTCTCTTCTCCGGTTTCCGTATCAGTCACGGTCCGCACTGCTTTATCCAACAGCCAATCCTGCTGCTCGGCCGAGTACGTGAAGGCGTACTCATCGGACCAGCGCTCGCGCGAGCCGCCTTCGATGAGTGCTGTGAAACCGCCTTTGTCTACTCGCACATAACCGAATGGATCACCGGCCATGCCTCCGCACTGGGCGCAAGGGATAAGCCGGTCATTCTGTTTGGCTTTCTGAAGCTTCCCCGCGCTATCGCGCATCAACAGTAGGGTCGACCGCGGCGTCCCCTCGCCCAACATTTCGCTGCCGGTTCCTGGATGATCGACCACCAATACCACGCCTATCGTGCCGTTGCCGCTGATATCACCCTGCTGGCTGGAGAGTATTTTTGAGTTTCCCTCGGCAAATGTATTCAATTCGGCCACGGTCGCTTCCTTGTGACTGGATGTTTCTTGCTTAGTAGTGTCCGTCGTTGGCATGGCGCTTTCGGTCTTTACCTTTTCCGACGAGGAATCTGTGGCGGCTGTGGCCGGAGCACCCATCTGGCAACCAGTGATGGCTGCCACGCAGGCTAATAAAATGATTTTTTTGTGATTCATTCGAGTTCCATCTGAATTCACTCAACGATTGAATGGCAGGACTATTGCGAGATATTCTCAAACATCGATCTGCATTTTAGAGATTATCGAACTCGTTCGGCGAAACTGCATTCTGAGATGTGCCGCCCCAAGCCGTAATGCTCGATACGAACAGTTCGGCAGCACCAAACCATTCACACTCGTTCCACGCAGAGATAGCGATCAATTCACTCTTACTGGCAGACTACAGCCAGAATAATAGATCCAGCACTCGCTGCCGGCGCTCTTACACCGCTCCATAGAACGTTCCTTTGCCTCTTCAATTGTTGGCGCACTAGATGAAAATGACATTGAACTACTTGCCGCAACGGCAGCGCACTGGTTGTGATAAGCCAAACTGACTTTGCAATCACCCCCCCCTCGATTCTCGCACTCTGCAATCGCGGATCGCTGTGCATCTTTTTTATTAGCTAAATCTGTAACGATACCGGCGGTACCATTGTCGTCCGTAGCAATTGCGCCCCATCGATCTGCCCAGCGCTCCTGCGGGGGAGCGGCATTCTCCAGGGAGGGAAGATAGACGGTGTTGTACTGCGGTGAGTTGGGATCACTCATAGGCAAGTTCGCCTGCTGCTGCGGCGTCATTTGCGCCCAAGCTGCACCACTTGAAATTAAAAGTACAGCTGCACTAATGCATTTGCTCTTCATAAGATCACTCTTGACCTAAGTTACGACTCATATAGTCCTGGCATTGTTACTCGGCCCTGAATTCGTCATAAGGCGCGTGCCTGCATTGGGGTCGTTGTAAGTTGATCCAGGCTGGTAGCCGCCACTGCGGTTGCCATCAATACGATTATCATTCCGCGGCCCCCCTCCGCCCCCGCCCATCTGCTTCTGGGTCTGTTGAACGTAATCGGACGCCTGACCGGTACTGTTACGGCCAACGTTGCCAAAGGACGAGTTAGCCACGAAGTTGGCCAGCGTACCCTGGAAGAATGCCGCCGCCATCGGCGGGGCCATGACGATCAGGGTGCTCATGACCAATCCCAGACCGCCCTGCTGTAGAGCCATGGAGTTGACGCCCTCGCCGCCGCCGGTGAAACCGCTGGCCGCATATTTGGCCAGGAACGCCAACGCCACCGCGCCTACCACCTTGGTGGCCAAGCTCACCATCACCGTCAGAACGCCCAGGCTAAAGGCTGTGCCTATGCCGTAGAAAAGCCATCGGCTGAACATCCCTTTGGTCTGCTCGAACAGCAACGACAGTACGAACAACGGCCCAAAGCCAACAAATAGGGCCATGGCGATCTTGTTCAGCAACAACAACGAGGAAGCGATGACCGCCGGACCAGCGATGCCGATACCGGTGAACCAGATAGCGCGATCCTTATCCTCCTTGACCGTCTCTTCCTTCTCGTCTTGCAGCGCATCGATAGCCGCCATCGAGGCCGTCATGATCGCCAGATTCTTGTCGATACTCTCGTAAGGATCGCTCTCGTCCGCGACTACGCCGACGATGGTTTGGCCAAGCCCATCGGTGAGGGCCCAGTACATCTGCGAACCACCGGCCGCCATACTGGTCGCTACGCCGACGATGAGCACCGCGCGCAACGAACTGACCACCAGGCCCATCAGCGAGTCGCGCGACTGGCCAGTCACGATCCGGTACCCCTGATAGAAGATCCATATCGCCATCAGCGAAAAAATGAACGAGCTCAGCATCAAGGAGAAGCGCGTCAACAGCTCCCAAGTGTAGGCATCAATTTCGTGGCGTAGGAACTCATTGATTACCTTGAAGAATACGAACTGGCTTAGCTCACCCATAGGATGCACCACCAACGACTTTGGCCCGCCCATCGCAAAGCCGACATTGCATACCCCACATAAATCACCCCTGTTGTGCAGTGCCCGGTTTTGCGGGCCCTGCCTTGCCGGTGCGTCTCCGCACCGGCGTGTTGTTTATTCACTCTGTCGCATGCATTCCTGTAGGCCAGGCCGTTACAGCCAACCCATACGCTTATCCGGATCGGGCGACTTCAAGGCTTCCAAAGTTCCGCCCAATACCGCACCGGCAACCAGCGTAGAGCCAATCGCGCCGATGTCACCGAACGGCGAGCTTTCTCCGCTCGTTTTGCCTGTGAAGCGATCATCGGTCTTCTGAGTCTGGTATTGCTTCAAATAACGGAGTCGCGTTTCATAGGCATGCATCGCCGATTCCATCTGCGCCTGGTCCAGGGCCATGCGCGTATTGAGCGCGATCAATTTGTTGGTATTGCTTTGCAGCTTGCCGTAGTTATCCACTCCACTCCCCAGCTTCTCTCGCTCCTTTTCGATAGCGACAAGAACTTCCTTACGCTTGGTGGTGATTTCGAACATCTTCACCATATAGAGATATTGTGAATTCTCGGTCTTGACGATTTCCTCGCAAGTCGCCTTCTGATCGTTATTGGCAGATTTGCAGCGCTCGGAACCGGTGGTCAACGTGATGGTTCCCTTTTCGATCTTCTGCTCCGGGTCGGCAACGGCCTCGCCACTGACCGCGTATGGCCCAATGCCATGCTGTTTGTAGATTTGGTCGAGCTTCTTGTTGACATTGCCTTCGCCGATCTGCTTCCTGACCGTGTCGTCGGCAACTTTCCATTCGGCGCTTGCGCTGCCTGCGACAAGCAATGCGAGCAGGCACCCGCCGATGAGCGGCATTTTGTTGATACGGCGCTTTGATGTCTTGGTCGTCTTCTTCATGGGATCACCTCGGAACTGGTAGTCATGTGAGTGCGGGGTCTTGCGATTCATCGGGTATCTGTCAGCATCAGGCGCGGGCATAGCGTTCACCACTGCTTCTAACCGTTTCTTTGCTCTTTCCCTTGCCCGAACCCTTGCGCTGCTCATAGAACTCGGACAGCCATTGCTCGGGGCGGAGCTCGTTAGCTGGGACGCCGGTTACTTCAGCCTGCTGCTCCAGCACCTGATGCATGATTTCGATGTTGTCGGTGGAAGCGGAGATGACCGCCAGAGCGTCATCCATGCCGCGTAGATTGAGCTGGCAGACGCTGGACGCATGGCCCTGCTTGACCAGGAAGCAGCGCGAGCGCTCATCCAGACTGACCACCACCTGGTACTCGGCTTCGGTCAGCTTCAGACCGTCGATGTAATCGTCGCGGCTCGCGTTGGGGTTAGGCAGCAAGATCATGGTTGCGGTTTGCTCGATCAACGCGGCGGCGATATCGCTGGCCAGCGCGTCTTCCGGGCTCTGCGTGGCGAAAATGCCCAGGCCGTTCTGCTTACGGATGGTCTTCTGCTTGTTCTTGGCGAATTCCTTCAGACCGCCCTTGCCGTCGAGGATCTTCCAGAATTCGTCCATGACGTAGATCAGGCGGCGGCCGTCGATCAGCGCCTCCAGACGGTGTAGCAGGTAATTGATCACCGGCACGCGCACTTCGGGGTTGTCGATGATGTCGGTGTAGTCGAAACCGATGATGTTGGCTTTCTGCAGATCGATGGTGTCCACCGGGTTGTCGAACACCCAACCGTGCGAATTGCCGGCGGTCCACCTGCGCATGCGCGCGAACAGACCGTCGTCGCCCATATTGGGCAGACTCTTCTGGAAGTTGGTCATATTGCGCAGATGCATGGGCGTGTCGAGCATGTTCTCGACCGCGCGGAAGATGTCCTCTTCCTCGCGCGACGTATAGCCGGCCTTGCCCGCAAGCACCTTCATCAGATCGGCCAGGAACTGGAGGTTGGCCTCGTTGCGCTCGCAATGGAAAGGGTTGAAACCGGTGGGCCGGCCATTCTCCAGAGCCAGGTAATTGCCACCGCAGGCGCGCACGAAGATCTCGGCGCCGCGGTCTTTATCGAAGAAGAAGATGGTCGGCGACGGGTCCAGCTTCTGCACCTGGCTGAGCAGGAAGTTGATCAGCGCGGTCTTGCCGGTACCCGACTTGCCGATGACCATGGTGTTGGCGATGGCCTTCTCGCCCAGCGAATTCTCCGCCGGATGGGTGGCGTGGAAATTGAAGTGGTAGGGCTGACCATTGGTGGTCTGCAGGGTGGTGACGCACTCGCCCCACGGATTATTCTCTTTCTTGCCGGAAGCGAAATTGTGCAGCGGGGACAGGCCCAGGAAGTTGAGCGAGCTGACATTGGCCAGGCGCGTACGGTTCTTCCAGTTTCCCGGGAGCTGCGAATAAAACGAGGACGCCACGGCCAGATCTTCCTTGGTGGAGACAAAGCCGGCGTTGGACAGTTCGGCGCGAGCAGTAGCGGAGTTCTGCGACAACTTCTCCTGCGATTCGGCATATAGCGCCAGAGTGAAGTGGTATTCGCCAAGCACGAAGTTTCCGGACGCCAACTGGTCCATGGCCTGGTCCAGCTCGACGATCTGGCTGACCGCCTTGTCGCCGGAGGAAATCATCCGGCCCTTGGTGCGATCCAGCACCTTGAGCGCGTCCTGCCGGCCGATGGGGCTGAACGAGTGGGTCACCACGTATTCGAAATCCAGGTACTTCAATCCGTTGAGAATGCCGGGATAGGTGCCATCGGTGTATTCCTTGATGTTGAGAATAGCGCCGAAGTGGTTCACGCCGTTGGGCGTATTGATGATGAAGTCGCCGGTCTTGTCCGAGAACATGTGCCGGCTGACTGGCAAGTAGCTGTTCACCGGCGCGCTGAGCACCGGCACCGGTTCGTCGATGCGGTTGAGCAGGTAGCCGAAGAATTCCAGCGCTTCGGAGAACACCACGCCGTTGCTGGCTTCGTACATGCCCAGCCGATAGGGCGCGTAATCCTTCAGCACCGCTTCCAGGTTGCCCGCTAGCTCCTGGATCTTGGCGATGGCCTGGTCCTGCTCGGACTGCAACTGAGCGATGTTGGCGGACTTCTCCACCAATCTTTTGCCGGTCACGACCGGGCGATAGATCATGGTCAGGTACAGCTCGTTCTGCATGATCTTCTGCGAGGACAGCGACTCGAAGTAGGCGTCGGACATGTCCTGATTGAAGGCCTGACCGAACTTGCTGTGGGTTTTGATGCGACGCTTGCGGCGTATGTCGTGTACCCAGAACGCCAGATTGGCGAAGTCCGGAGCACGCAGCGTTTGCAGCATGCGGTTGAACGTATTGTGGCGGTGCTCGATTTCCCACTCGTCGCGCCCCACGAACGGCAGCCCGCCCAGGTGCCACACCAGCAAATAATCGCCGCCGGTGGTTTTGAGCACCGAGGGCGAGACGTGGGTGGAAAGCGGGATGAATTCGCTGATGGAGGTGTCGGGGGTGAACATACTTCGTTGTAATCCAGGGAATCGTGGAGCCGGGGACAATCGGGGAAAACGGGCGCGCCCGCCTAAGGACGCTGTGCGGGTTTGGTACGGTAACTATTAGGCGAGAACACCCACATACCCGAATGGTGTTTCAGGTTCCTTGCCTTCAACTTGAACTGCAGGCGCAAGCCCAGCAGACGAAAGATCATTTCGTCGCGCCTGGCCATCTGCCGCATGACCATGATCACCGGCGGCAGCAGGAGCAGGCAGTACATGTTGATGTAGAAGGTCAGCAGGATGCACACGCCGGCCGCCAGGAAAAACGGCAGGTAAGGTACGCCCAGAAACATGGCCGGGCGTGTGCAACCCCTGAACAGCACGTTTTTATGCATAGAACGTCGGCAGACTGTTCAACAGCATCGTGGTTCCGGTGCTGATATCTGCATCATCGCCCAGCAACATCTTGGCGAGCTGCGCCGCTGCGCCAATCAGGAAACCGCCGATGAGTACTGGCGCCACATCGGAAATTCTCTTATGTGCAAAAGCGATCTGATAACCGGCGAAAATCACCGCAATGGTGACCACCGCGATGGAAGCGATGTTGAGCAGGGAATTGAGTCCTGAGAAGAACCCTTTTACTTTGTCTTCTGCGTCGCCGAAGGCAGAGCCATTATCCTGCGCCAATACGACGCCAGGGGCTGCCAGTATGCCGACGAATACGACCGCCATGAGCAAGGAAGACATCAGCTTCTTGGCATGAGCATGAGATTCGTTATGGATGGCTGGTTTCATTTTTCAGATCTCCTTGGTTAAGTGCAAAACGGTAAAACAAGCGGCTGCGGATAAGGGTGAGCTGCCGCGGGGGGATGACGGGCTAGAAAACAAACGCCTCGTCGGTTGGCGGCAAGGGCATTGCGGATGCTGGTGTCGGAATTATCACTGGCGGGTTCGTCATCGACGGTGAAGCAGCGGCAGTGCTCTGCAGGACAACCGGGGCTTCCTGTACGAGTTCCGAAGTACGCGCCGGCGTGGTGCGTGGTGCATCCTGCGCCACTGCGGGCTGAGCCGAAATCCTGGAGGGGGCCGCCGACTGGGCCTGAGATACGGCGCCCTGCGGCGGAGCCGCATAGACCGGATAACGGCTTACCTCGACGGTCCGACGGGAAGGCCGGCTCACGACGGGTATGGCCAGGCCTCGCGGAGCGCTAGCGGATCCTGGAGCGGTCTGGCGCATCGAAGCGTAGATCTTCTGCACGTAGCCATGGCGATAACCGGTAACGAAATTACCGGAGTAGTAGCAACTGAACGATTTTCCCCAGTCGCCGCCCGAGCGGCCGTAGCATTCGGCCAGGATGCGCGAACCCGCTTGCAGGTTGGGGCAGACCTCGAAGGCCTTCTCATAGGAGTTCAGGCCGTACTTGCCGAGGTTATAGCGATTCACTTGGGCTACGCCCAGCGAGAAATTGAAGCCGCGGCTCTCCAGCATGCGGACCGTGGCGAGCGCTTCCGGAAGATTCTTCGGCTGCCGCACCAGATGCCCACCGACCACGCCGATGGCATAAGGATTGTGCGACGACTCTACGCGCACGACGTGATGCATGACGTCCGGCGGAACCGCCAGATCGGTGCAACTCATTAGCTCCATGCCAGGTAACACAGCGTACTCCTCCATTACACGCTTACCACTCTTCGACGATCATCCGATAAACCGTGAAATCCCACGGCTCTCCGAATTCACCACCGAATATCCCTGCACCCATATTTCATGAGCGGCATAGCGTTGTCAACTTGCTGTATCCGCAAAATTCTGCGGGGAAAATGTTACATATCTGACAGACTTCACGATTCTCACGTCCGCTATTGGTAGCATTCGTCGCCTCTTCGAAGAAATGCCAGCACAAGTAACCACGTGACTGTGCGCAAAGCCATCCGATAGCGTTATTCCTGATTACTCGGCGAACGTCCTCTCTGGATTGAAATCTATGCCTGTGATGCTGCGCTGGCCCGCATGGGCCTTGATGTGCACCAGGATGTCGATGGTCATCATCAGCAAGCGCTTGATGATGGCGAATTCCAATCCCGCGCCTTCCGCAGAGGCCTTGACCATCAGCGCCAGCTGGTCCCAGGTCTGAGTGGTGCTGCCGGCATGGCAGCTGGTGATGGAACCGGGATGGCCTGAGGCGCAGTTGCGGATGAAATAAAAGGATTCATCGCCGCGCAGCTCGGCCAGGATGATGCGGTCCGGCTTCATACGCAGGCACGCCTCCATGCAGCTCTTGGCGGTGACGTTGCTGGCGCTCTGCCCGCCCTTCGAATAAAGCAGGTGCACGGCGTTGGGCTGGCTGATGAACAGTTCCCGGGCGTCCTCGATGGTGACCAGGCGCTCGTCTTCGGGAATGTGGTTGACCAGCGATTTCATGAACGTGGTCTTGCCGCTGCCGGTGGCGCCCGAAACCACGATGTTCTTCTTGTACTGCACGGCCTTCTTGAAGAACTCGGCGTAGTTGCGCGAATACTTGAGTTCCAGCAACTCGCGATCGTGATCGCTCAGGACATGGCCTTGTTCGAGGATTTGGTCGAAGAACCCGTCCTCTTGGTATTGCTGCAGGGTCTTGGTGTGCTTGGACGGCAGGCGAATGGTGATGGACACCTTGCCTGCGTCGCAGGCCGGCGGAATCACGAACTGCGCACGCTGCCCGGTGGGAAAGGTCAGCGACACCACCGGGTCGGTATCGGTGATGCGCTGCCCGGTGTTGCTTTCGTTGACGACCGCGGTGCAGAACTGGCGCGCGCGCTCGAAGTTCAACGCCGGCACTTCGACGCGCTGCCAGCCTTGTCGGCTTTCCAGATAAATTTCGCCGGGCTTGTTTATGCAGATCTCGGTGACGTCGGGCGAACTCATGTACTCCAGAATTCCGAGCACCGAGTATTGATACTCCAGGAATTCATTGGAGACGCGCGCGACTGGGGACTCGTCCGTATCCATGGAGCTGGCCCGGGTCAGTTGCGGGCCAGCACGTTGGTGAAATCCACATCTTTGGAGACATAGACATTGACCACTGTGCCCTGATTGATGGTGACGGTGGGCGGACGGTTGATGCTCTTGTCCAGCGCCTGGTTGGCCAGACGCTCCATGGTCCTCGCGGTGGTGCTCTCGAACGGCGTATCGAGCACGGTGCCGTTGGTGATGGTGGTGGTGCGCGGACCATTCTCGGCAGCCGCGTAGCTGAAGGCGTCGCTGATCAGGCTGATCAGCAGCGCCGAGGCGATGCGGCTACCCCAGTGCGCGTTGTAGTCGCCCGGGTGGCCTGCGCCGCCCAGGTTGTCCACACCAGGACTAGCCATGCTGACATCGATGCCGTTGGGCGTGGTGATGCGGTCCCAGATCACCGCCACCCGCGGCCCCGTCGCACCGGCGTTGTTGTATCTGCCGGACATCTTGGAGCCCTTGGGCAGGAGCAGGCTGCGGCCGTTGATGGAATAGATCGGCTCGGTCACCACACAGGACGTGAATCCGGGGATATCGGTGATGATGCGGGTCTCGAGTACGCACCGGATATAGGTACCGCGCACCAGCAGGGCGTCTGGCCTATAGATGAACTGCGCGCTGGAAGGCTCGTTCTCAGGCGGCGCAACGGGTTGCGCTCCGGGAACCATGGGCTGCCCGTAAGCATTGCCTGGCGCATCCACGTTGGCGCTGTCGGCACCCGCGCTCATGCGGCGCTCCATCAGGGTGGGCGCGCGCGGCGCCGCGGGAACGTTCCCATCTCCATATTCAGACGGATCGGGCTGCTCCGAAGGCAAAGGCGGCAGCGCCGGCGCGGCGGCGTATTGCTCTACTTCTATCGGTTCTGGTTCCGCAGGGGCGCCGGTACTGCCGGGCAACTCCGGGATCACCACCTTTTCTTCGCGCACCGGCTTTGCGACTTTGTCGTCACCGGAGCTGGCGCTCTTGATCATCCAGAATGCCGCCACGACCAGCAACGCGACTATGCCTGCCAGAAACAGCAACGCCTTGCGGTTGAGCCGCTGCAGCTCGTTGGATTTCAATTGTGGTGCGTTGGCATCCAGGTCCGGCGGCGGCGCACCTTGCTGACTGGCGTAATAGGGGTTGCTGGTTTGATCGCGCGCATCCGCATCGCGATCGTGATCGCGATTATAGGAAGCGTTGGATTCGCCCTCTTCATCGGATCTGCCGGGCGGGTTGGGCGGCATGTTCTGGCTCATTGTGTTTTGTTCCTGCGCAGACCGACGGCGTTCTTGCCGTGCCGGATGACCAAATAGGGGTAGGTGCCGTGCACGATCAAGGTGTTGCCCTCAACCGTGGTGTTGACCACGAAATCTTCGCTGCCTTCGCGTTCGCGACCGAAGATGGCGGGGAAATTGCCGGTCGGAAACGCTTTCAGATCGCTCAACTTCACGTAGGTGAACTGACCGTCGTCATACACGTTGGTGGGTATCAGCCAGCCTTGTTTCTTGGCTCTACGCGTGGAGTAGTCGTAGTTGAAGTTGTAGCGCCGATTCTTGTCCAACTGCGTATTGAGCTGGGGTCCGCTTTCGACTTCGGCGACGAACTGGGTATCGTTCGGATAGGCGAAGGTGATCTTGTACTGCACGCCGGCCTGCTTGGCTTGGCTGAGCGCGGTCCAGTCGGTGGCCACCACTTTCAATTCGAAGATATAGGAATGGGTGGCGGTGCGGACCACCATATTGGTGTCCACGTCCACGTTCTTCGGTTTGAGATAGAACACGTTCTCGCGCCTGGTCAGGTCCCAACCTGCGCTGAAGCCGGTGCTGAAATCCAGGATCTTCTCGTTCGGGCTCAGCTCGATCTGGGTGGTGATGCCGAGACCGGTACGCACCTCGTAGATGCGGTCGGACTGGTATTCGTATTCCTGCACCACCTGCGCGCTGGCCGGCAGCGCAAGACAGAGCAAGGCCAGGAACAAAGTCGCTGCCAGGCACTGGCTACTCGTGCGTTTCATCGGTTGCTGGCTCCATTGGAGTTATCCGTGGGTAAAGGTGGCGGCGGTACGCTGCCCGGTTGCGCGGTGGCAGCGGGTGCGGCAGCCGGCGGCGCGGCGGGAGGATAGGTGCCGGCCGGATAGGCGGCCGGGGGATAACCCGCGTTCTCCGGCAGCGTTCCAGGCGGCGCGGCCGGCAGGGCATTCGGGGGCGCTTGCTGCATGACCGGCGCCGACGGAACCGCTGTTTCCATTGGCGGAGTGGCGTCGTAGTCGCTGTCGACGCGGTAGTTGGTGACCTGGAAGCCGAGTGGATTCTCGTGGCGGTACTTCTCGTCCATCTTGAGGTTCGATTTGTAGGTGAACTCGATGGTGGCGATCTTGCTATCGAGCGGCGCAGAGGCGCCAGAGGCCTTGTCGAATAGGCTGCGCTGGAACCGCACGGTGGCCCCCTTGTATTTGATCTTGCCCGAGCCGGGTATCAACGAAATGCTCAGGATATTGACCCGGATCGCTTTGCTCTTGCCGTAGATATTTCGCGGACCGCTGGGATTCTTCACGTTGTGCAGGCTGGTGTAACCCGCAGCGACGTCTGGAGAGGACATGCTGTAGACGGTGGTCCAGTCGCGCAGGTTGATCAGTGCGAGGTCGTAGGATTCCCTGGCCAGAACGAAATGGGCCACGTTGCTGCGGTTGATCGCTTCGCTGCTGGTGATGCTGCGATCGCCGAGGTCCTCATCGAGCCTGGCGACCGAACTGGTGCCGGTGTAGGCGTCGGCCATTACCAGATAAGGGACTTTTTCCTTCAGCGGCAACATGTAGAAATAGCCTGCCGCCAAGATAAGCGACAACACGATGGCGCCGGAGGCGACGAACCATGCCCTGCGCTCGCTGCGCCTGGCCATATCGGCCAGGGTGATCTCGAAATTGACCGCCTTGGAAACCGCGTTATCGATCTGCGGCGATGAAACTCTCTTCCCGAACATCAACTTAATTCCTTGAAGCCGCTAGGGGGTGCTGACCTGGAGATATTCCGACCGTGCTCAGGGAGCGGTCGCCGGCGTATCCACCGCCGCGGGCGTGTCCCCACCGGCCTCGGCCACGCGGACAACGATCTGGTTGTTGCTGGCCGTGACCGATACCCGTTGCCCCGCGTAAGCAGAGGTCAACTGCGAAACGGCCTGCTGCAGATCGTTGGTCTGGATCTGCGCCACTGGCCCGTACAGCGTGAAATCCGAAGGGTGCAGATAGGACAAGGTCATCTTCGAATCGTTCGCCCAGCGCGTGAGCATGGTCTTGAGCGTGCCATCCATGGGCGAGGCATGGAACACGTAGGACTGGTACAGGGGAATCTCTTCGGCCGTCGCCGCGTAGCGATTCACCGCTTTCCAGCGGCCACCAAAATCCGGAGCCGGGCGCGTGGCGCATCCGGACAACGCGACAACCGATAGGATCAACACGCACCAGTAGCAGCCAGCCAGAGTTTTATGTTTCACACTTCACCAACGGATGAGATTGAAAGGATCGACTGACGCGCCGATGCCGCCGGGCGGCCGGCATGGCGATGGGAATAAGAGGCAAGCGAAAGGCGCGGTCCAGCACGGCCAGTGACGGCGGTGCGTACCGCGAAGCGAATTGCAAAAGTAGGAATCGCGCGAACGGATCCGACTTGCCGGCCGTCATATCCCTGACCCGCATCGGCAGTGACCGCAGAGGAATTTCGCGACATTAGTACCCCACCTCCCTGGCAGAAACGCTCCATGAAACACTTTCCCCGTGAATTGCGTCCGATCCGGCAACGCTCAAGGGCGCGCGTGGATGGCGATCTCGCCTAAACAGGCGGATATGCAATCTAGTCGAAAATTAGCTCGATACAACCGGCATAGTCAAGCACTGTGACCGCGCGCAAGTTGAATGTCACATTTTGCAAATCGCGAATCGCGTTGTTTCGTTCGCGCGGGTGGGCAAACGATAAGGCGATTATTGCGTCGTAATGGGTAGGTGACTATCGGTAGCATGGTCTTTTCGATCAGCTGCCTTTACCGGCGTTTTTATGATCCTTGGCCACAATGCGCTCCCGCAGGTCATCCTATGTAACGCCGATGAAACAATGCGATGCGTAACTGAAAGAATCCGTGCCGCGATTTTCACGCACACGCCGCTAGCGTGAGACTGTCCCCACTCCGGACGGTACGCTGCGCATGAATAAATTCCACAAACGGGACTTTCCCACGGACCAGGTGCGCCGCTTCCTGGAACCAGGCCCCATCGTGCTGGTGAGCTCGGCATGGAAGGACGAGCGCAATATCATGACCATGGGCTGGCACATGATGATGGGGTTCGATCCTTCGCTGTTCGCCTGCTACCTCTGGGAAGAGAACCACAGCTTCGAGTTGATCAGGCGCAGCAAACAGTGCGTGATCAATTTGCCCACGCTGGATCTGGTGGATACCGTGGTGGGTATAGGCAACTGCAGTGGCGCGGATATCGACAAGTTCGAGAAGTTCGGGCTCACCGCACAGCGCGGCGGCAAGGTGGAAGCGCCCCTGCTAGCGGAATGCCATTCCAACTTCGAGTGCCGACTTTACGACGGCAGCCAGGTGGGCAAACACGGGCTCTTTATTTGGGAGATAGTGAAGGCACACGTCGCAATCGCACCGAAGATTCCGCAGACCGTGCACTATCGCGGAGAGGGGAAATTCATGGTGTCGGGGCCGGATATATCGCGGCGCAGCCGGTTCAAACCCGGCAATCTGTGAGGCGCTTCATATGTACTGCGCGATTCTGCTGCGCACCGCCCTTCCTGGCTGCCAACCCATTCATTGCCTCGCCTGCGAGGCGTGCTCAGCCGCGTCTTTCGGCTCGGGTGCCGACGCATCGGCCGCCTTGCTTGCGTTCGAATGCGGGAGAACGACGCGGTCCAAGTTGCGTGGTGGCGTAGCGGTCTGTGCGTATAGCTTCGACGGCGTCGCGTGGACTGTCTGGGAAACGTTCGCCTCCGACAACTGGGCCATCAGATGCTGAGGAAGCAGGGCCGATAGGAACGCGAACAACCAGGCGAGCAGTTTGCGCAGGGAAAACAGGAAGACGGTATTGCTCATGGTGCACCCGGCCTGTGTGGAGTGCCGGCGAGAATAGTCGCCGCTTTGCCGGTCTTGGCGGCGGCGGCGACGGGACGCGGGATGGCGCGACGAAACGGGTAAATTTGGTGCCGGAATCCGGCGGCTGGGGCGAGCAAAGCCTGCTGGGGCGCAGGATCCGGGATCCGACAGCTGGCGCATAAGGCAGGAGCGCCTAGGAGTTAGCGCACCGAAGAAGGCGAATCGACAACCGAATCAGGTGCGCGTGCGGCAACGACAAAGCCGCACGGCGTTGCGCCCTGGCGAAACCGTACCCGCATTTCTTCACCTGAGACACTTTCTTCACGTGAGGCAAGCGTCCGCTCGCGCATGTTGCCGATGCGGCACTCGTTGCCGCAGGCAATGGAGGAGAACGACTTGAATCAGCACAATCCCAATCCCGGCGGACCTTTCCAGCCCCCTGCCCCGCGGCCCGGCGAAGCACCGAATCCCGCGCGCGATACGCCGCCCTGGCAGCCCAGCGACCCGGTATTCCCACCCTCGCACGATCCCGGCGTGGATCCCAATGGCCCACCGCCCGCCGATCCTGCCCAGCCTGGGCCCTAGCAGAACGTCGGCTTTTCAGAACAGGCGCAACGCCCGCAGCTGCGGGCGTTGCCTATTCGATGCTGATGATCGTCGCCGCGTTGCCCGCCAACTCCAGCGTGGCCCCCAACGCAACCGCCTTGCCGCTCACCGCATCGCGGCCCTTGCTGCCGGTTTTGATGAACCTGCCGAACCGTTCCAACGCAATCGGCGTGGGTTTGGCATTTCGGTTCAAGGCCACCATGACGGTGTCTTGGCCGTCGTAGCGGAAGTAGACGTACACGCCGTCGATCGGCGCGAAGTGCTGCAGCTTGCCGTGCTGCACGACCGGCGTGTTCCTGCGCCAGTCGAGCAGTCGCCGCAGGTAATCCTGTGCGTCGCGTTCAGCCGCCGACAGACCGGCGCCGGTAAAAGCGTTCTTCGCATCGCCCGCCCAGCCACCGGGCATGTCGGCACGGATGGTGCCGTCTTCGCGTTCGCGCGGCCCTTCCATCAGCACCTCTGAGCCGTAGAAGAACTGCGGCGTGCCGCGCACCGTGGTCAGGTAGGCCATCGCGATCTTGAACAGCGCGACGTCGCCCTTCACGTTGGCGAGCATGCGTGTGGTGTCGTGGTTTTCGGCGAAGACGACCAAGCGATCCGCATCCGGATACAAGTAATCGTTCGCCAACGCCTCGTATAGGCGGGTCCACCCCGTATCCCAGCCTTCCGGCTCCTTTAACGCATCGCGCAGTGCGGTGTGAACGGGGAAATCCATCATGCTCGGCATGTGCGGAACGTGGCCGTCCGGATTGACCTTGCCGCGTTGCCAATGCGCGACCGTAGCGGGACTGGCACTCCATTCCTCGCCGACCATGCTGAAGTCCGGATATTCGTCGAGCACCGCCTTGCCCCACGCGCTGAGGAATTCGGTATCGGCGTAACCGAAGGTGTCCTCGCGGATACCGGATAGGCCGGCGTACTCGATCCACCACAGGCTGTTCTGGATCAGATAAGTGGCCAGGTGTGGATTGCGCTGGTTGAGGTCGGGCATGCCTGGCGAGAACCAGCCTTCCACGAAGTCCGCCCGATCCTGCGGCGCCGCGTGCGGATCCTGCACCGTGGTGCGGCGATGATTGGTGGGTGCGAACTTGCCGCCGTGGTTGATCCAGTCCGGCGTGGGCAGGTCGCGCATCCACCAGTGGCTGGAGCCGATGTGGTTCAGCACCACGTCCATGATCAGGCCGATACCCTTGGCGCGCGCGCTGCGGGAAAGCGCGCGGTAATCCTCATTGCTGCCGAAGCGCCGATCGACGCGATACAGATCGGTGATGGCGTAGCCGTGGTAGGAAAACTTCGGCTGGTCGTTTTCCAGCAGCGGCGTGGGCCAGAGCTGAGTGAAACCCATGCCGGCGATGTAGTCGAGATGTTCGGAGATGCCCGCGATGTCTCCGCCGTGACGTCCATTGGGCGAAGCGCGATCGGCCGGCTCCCGCATGGCGGCGACACTATCGTTGCTGGGATCGCCATTGGCGAAGCGGTCCGGCGTGATCAGGTAGATGGCATCGGAAGCATCGAATCCCTTGCGCGCCGCCGAACCGGCTTCGCGCGCGTCCAGGCGGAATGGATGGCGCGCCGCCATGCGGTCGCCGTCGACGAACTCGATGTCGAACGTGCCGGGACTGGCGCTGCCCGATATCTCAAGCGTGACGAACAGATAATTGGGATTCGCCACCCGCTGCACGTCGACCACGCTCACGCCGGGTTGCGAGAGCCGGGGCTGCAACGGTCCGATCGCGTTACCGTGCACCATCAACTCGACGCGGGAGTGCTTCATGCCCACCCACCAGCTGGCGGGTTCCAGATGATCGATGGCGAAGTCGCGCGCGGACGCGGACGCGCTGAGCATCAAGCCGAAACAGAAGGCGATCACCGCTTTCATGCGCGCTGTTTTCATACAAGATTCCGAAGGTCGTCGAATGGCGGATGCATTCGCGATGTGCAGCGAGGCTACAAGCCGGAACCGCTTGCGGGAAATGAATTCGTATGTACTGCGACGCAGCAGCGGCGCGGCGCTTGGCTTCCGACGCCTCCCAAACAAGGACGGCAGCCTTGCGGCCGCCGTCTTTCTTACTGCAATCGCGCTGGGCGAATTACTTGCCCTTGCCGTTGCCTTTTTCCTTGCCGTTGCCTTTTTCTTTGCCGCCGCCTTGGCCCTTGTCCTTCCCTTTGCCGCCATGGTCGCCGCTTTCGTGACCAGACTTTCCATGCCCACTATCGGCGGCAGAACGCGGGGCGTTGCCCTTGCCCTGCGACTTGCCAGGACCGTGCTTGGACCAGTCGACGTGCACGGGACGATCGATGACGACCGGATAACCCCATCGCCCGTAAGTAGACACCGTGCCGCGCTTCAAGGCATGAAAGGCCGGAGAGCCCGGCTTGATGCCATAGTGCTTGGCCACATTGCCCCAGCCCAGACCGGGATTACGGTCGTACTCGCGCACCACGTTCACGCACGGAATGCCCAGCGAATGAGCCAGTGCGCAGGCGTAATAAACGTCGGCCGGCGCCCAGCGACGGCGATCCAGCAACTCGACGATCAGGCTGCGCGGCGCACCGTAATAACCGGTCATCTCGCCCACGAACGGATCGCGGTAGCGCCGGCCGTAGTCGTTGATCTCACCCAAGCGGGTATCCACCCATACGTCGCCGGTGCGGATGTTGTAACCCACCGTCTGCGCCGAAGCCGCTACACCCATACCCAGTCCCATCGCCAACGCGGCGGCCAGGCCGATCTTCTTCAATGTCTTCATCATTCGCCCTCCTTGTGAAACGTGGAGCAAGTGTCGGCGTCGTCGGGTGAATCAAACCTTACGAACTCGTTATCCCCTTACCGTCCCGGGGACGCGGTTAAGCGAGCGCTCCCGAGGCTGTAATCGCTCTTTCTCTCAATAAGGAGAGCCACCCGCCTGAGAGGAGACGAGCACACCGGCTTCAACGGACACCGTATAAGTGGTCCCGCCGGCAGGCATCCAGTTAGTGAGATCGAAACCATCGCCGGCGGTAATGCGCGCGACGCCGATATTGCGGTAGGTCAACGGTTTCTTGGCGGCGCAGACCTGCGGCAATCCCGGTGCCTGCAGGAAATAGACCTTCCCGGAGCCAACCACACTGGCGTAGCCGCCATTGGCCACCAGCAGTGCGGTCATTTCGTCCACCGCGATGCCGCGCGGCGCAGCGCTCCAGCCGTAGGCGGCCACCCGGCACAGGAAGGCGATGTCGCGGCCCATGCGGTCGCGCGCGGCGAAGTGCGGATCTCCGATCACGCCTTGCAGTACCGGCACGCTGGCGAAGTCGCGGTCGAAACTCATATAGCGGTTGAACGGATCGGCCACGGCCTGACTGCTGGTCACGCCCTGGCTGGCCTGCGCCGTGTAGACGAACTGGGTCAACACGTTCAATCCGGCGCTGGTTCCACCCACCGGCACGCCCTGGGCGATGCGCGCATTGAGCGTGGACTGCACCGGCGTGTTCTTCCAGAAATTGATGTAATTGGACTGGTCGCCGCCGGCGATCCACACCACTTCGGCCTGAGCGATGATCGCCGCCACCGCCGGCAGATTGGCGGCCGTGGCGCTGGGAATGATCAACGTGGCCACCGAGTTCGTGTTGGGACACAAATCGCGCACGTAAGGATTGTAAGCATCGGTGCCTGTGGCGCGGATCACCAGGAAATCGCCGTTGCCGCCCAGGCCGCACAGCCATTGGAAAGCCTGGTCGACATCGGTGCCTCCGCCCATCAGCACCACGCCGGGAGTGGTGGCCGGCGCTACATCGGCGACATTGCCGACGCGCAAGTAGGTATAAGGCGGCGCTTTTGCGGCCAGCGCCGGAGTGGCCAGAACGAAAGCAGACAAGAGCACCAGCAGGCAACGCAGCATGGAACACCTCGTAGTCGGAGCAATCCGTGTGGGAGTGTGCATAGGGCCCCGTGGCCACACAAGCTGCACTGCGGGGTAGCTCCACCGCGTCGTTCTATTTCGTACGAATCGTCGCGAACAATGCAATCACCACTCGATCAAACGAGAGAGATTCCATACCGCGACTTCCCTGTCCGTGGTTTGCTCGTAGATCGAGAACTTTATGGTCTTCGATTCGTCGCCGGACAGGAAGAAGCAGGCGGCATCGCGCGCAAGCGATTCTTTGGCCTCCCGCGTGCTCTTTTGCCAAGCGGGCCCGACCCAGAGGATCGGGCGGCCATTATCCACCGAGGCATTGATCACCAATCCCAGCGGAATGCCGGCTTCGAGTTTCGCCCGGCATTCCTGCATCCGCGCCGTCGCCTGCGCCGGACTGCGCGGTGCGGCCGTCGCCACTCGTGCGGGTGCGGTGGCCGACGCTGCAGGATCATCGGCAGGCGAACACGCGACGAGCAGAAATACGATGGCGAGGAGCACGGCTGCCATACCAGTCTTCAACGGCATTTCCAGTTCTTCTCGCGTACGGCCAGCATCGCGCAACCTCCCCATGCATGGAAATTGTCGTTCTTTCCGATCCATTACCATCTCCTCGCCTCTGGACGCATCCTGACGAAGGCTTCCGTCCGATTCAAGCCATTCTGCGCGGCTTCGGCGAAGTCGGGCGCGCAGCCTTGGTTTTGCGCAAATTGTCCGCTTGCCATCCGCCTCTTGGAGCGACCCTTCCGATCGGATACGGTCGGACGGAGAATTCCGGGGACGAGAACGAAATGACCTACCGACCGCGCACATTGGCTTGCGTCGCCCTGCTGGCGATCGTCTCTTCCGTAAAGGCCGTAGATGCGCCGACGCGGTCCGCAGACATCCTTGCCCAACAGCAAACGATCCGCGCCGACATGAAGGCCAAACGGGAACGCTACGCGAACATGCCGCGCGATGCGCAGAAGTCTGTTCTGTCCGATCAGGAAAAGTTGGAGAAGCTGCTGGAAGGAAAGACAGATACATCGCAACTTGCGTCCACCGATCAGGCGGAGGTCCGCAGATTGATGGCTCGGATCGAGGCGACCGTCAACAACAACCAGAGCGAACGCCTGGTCTGCACCCAGGAGGCGCGGACCGGAAGCAATTACGTCAGCCGCGTCTGCCGCACACCGGCACAGCTCCGCGAACAGAAGGAGCGGGGCGAAAAACTACTCGAGGACGAGGTCTCTCGCGTCAAGTGCAACGACCGCGCCGGATGCGTTTAGAGGTCCTTTCGGCAACCTCGGCGTATCGCTAGCGGATGGGTCGACGCTAGACTGTGTCCTGCCTGGGTCGCCAGGACCAGCACAGGACGAACCATGATCAACAACGACGTGATGCGCAGCATCCGCTACATGCTGGATCTCGGCGACAGTAAGGTGGTCGAAGTGATCCAGTTGGCCGATGCGGATTTTCCTATCGAGAAGACCCAGGTGCATGCGCTCCTAAAAAAGGAGGACGAGGAAGGATTCGTCGCCTGCAGCGACCGCGTGCTCGCGCATTTCCTCGATGGCCTGGTGTTCTATTACCGCGGACGGGACGAAAGTCAGCCGCAGCGCCCGGTGGAAACCCGCATCACCAACAACGTGGTGTTGAAGAAGTTGCGCGTCGCTTTCCAGTTGAAGGACGTGGATATGCACGAGGTCTTCGAGGCCGCTGGCTTCCCCCTCACCAAGCCGGAACTGACCGCCCTGTTCCGACAAGCCGGCCACAAGCACTACCGTCCCTGCGGCGACCAGATACTCCGCAATTTCCTCAAAGGGTTGACGGTGCGTTTTCGAGGCGACGGCGTAAGGTGATAACCCCACCACGACGCGGTGGCCCGCTATTTCCTGCTTAGATTACGCCTCTTCCAACCTGACCTATGGATACGAAGCAACTGAAAGAATTCTGCGCCCGCCTTCCTGGCGCTTCCGCGCAGTTGCATGGCGCGCCCGCGAACATCCTGGTCTATGGCGTGGGTGGAAAACGCTTCGCGCATTTCAAGACCAGCCAGCCGGAGCAATGGCGCTTCAGCATCAAGGTTTCGTCGGAACGCTTCCTTGAACTGACCGATATCCCCGGCATCAAACCCGCCCGCTGGCTGGCCCGTTTCCATTGGGTCACGATCGTGGATGTGCGCAGCGTGCCCGCCGACTATCTGCGCGAACTTGTGGAATGGTCGTACCACAAGGCGCTGGGGTCGTTAAGCAAAGCGCGTAGGGCAGCGCTTTTGTCGTCTTCGCTCTGAACTATGGCCCTGGCCGACCGCAGGCAGCTCGCTGCCTGCGGTCGGCTGTTGCGTGGTTGCGGGGTTACAACTTGTAGCGGAAGCCCAGCATGTACTGGCGACCGTACTCGGTGTATTCCTCGGGGAAGAACAGACCCAGCCCGTTGGAGTCGCTGACTTCGGTGCGGAAAGGCTCGTTATTCAGGTTGTTGACCTGGAACATCAACGACAGACCGCCCAGTTTGCTGGATTCGGGGAAGTCGTAGCTCACCTGCAGGTCGATCGTGCGCTCGTTCAACGTGTAGCGATAGTTGCGTTGGCCGAAGATATAGCTGTACTCGCCGCGGTACGGGTCGCGGAAGCGCTGGCTCACGCGCGCCGAGAACCCGTTCTTTTCGTAGTAAAGCGTGGCATTGGCAACGATCTTCGATAGCCCGGGAAACGTGTCGGTACCACTACCCTGGTCTGGACCATCGGGGTCGATCGACGATTCGGTGTAGGACGCATTGAGCAACAGGCCGAACCCATCCAGCATCGGATGCAGCAGATCGCCACTCAGCGCACTGCCGAACTCCACGCCGCGCATGTAGCCACCCGTGCCATTGGCCGGGCTGGAAAAGGTGCCCCAGTCAGAGCTCGGTGGCACGTCCCCTTCGTACTCGTAACCGGCGAAATTCCACGGGATGGTTTGGGTGTAGATGTACGAATCCAGATCCTTGTAGAACACGGCCACGGCCACGTAGCTCGAATTGGATTCGCCGAAATACTTCTCGACGGACAGATCCACTGCATTGGCACGGTAGGGTTCCAATTGCGGGTTGCCGCCACTGCCGGTCCATTCGCCCACACCATTGGTGACGGCTACCCCGACGCTGCCGAATGCGCCCATGTCGTTGATGCGCGGACGCATCAGTTCGCGGGCCGCGCCGAAGCGGACATTCCAACCATTGCCGAAATCGGCTACGAGATTCAAGCTGGGAAGAATGTCTCCGTAGCTGGCGCCCAACGAATCGACCGCCACAGGACCGCTAGCGTCGATGACCACCCCGCTCGAGGCTTGTTCGGTGCGGATGTACTGCACGCCGACGTTGCCGCGCAGGCGCACCGTATCAGTCAGATCCATGTCGAGGTTGGCCTTCGCGTAGAACGTGCGAATCTCTTCCTCGATACTTTGGTCCTTCTGCAGATCGTCGTTGCTCTCGCTCAGATACACGTCGTAATACCGACCAAGCAGCTCGCGCGGGTCGAAACTGATCACGTTGCCCATGCCAGCGAAGCCGAGATCGGTGGGCGTGGACAACAAGGAGGGATCGACCAGGGTCGGCACACGGCCCGGCAGATCGGCGAAGTAGACCTGCGCGCTCTTGTCCTTGGTACGTTTGCTGTAGTTGAAACCGACGTCGTAACTGCGCAGGAAGTCCGAAGATTCCACCAGACGGTTCAGGTCCAGCCGGAACGACTTGAGCGTGTCTTTCTGCTGCGAATCCTCCATGCGTCCGTCATGACCCCATCCCTGTGGGTCGCGCAGGTAGACCGAATTCGGATCGGACAAATCAGGCAGAGCGTAGTTGGCGTAGCCTGCCGTCAACGGAATCTCGAAGTCAACGTCCAGCCCACCCAGCATGCCTGCGTAGGTTTCCAGCGCGGACTGGTCGCGTTCGGCGCGCGAATAGCTGGCATCAGCGTTCAGCGTGTACACGCCCCACTTGAACTCATTATTCCAACCGATCGCGGATAGCTTGTCTTCGCGCTGGTTATCGTCGTTGCGCACCACCGGCTGGATTCCGCTCAAGGTGCCGCTGGTGACCACCGGATAGCCGTGGTACTCGGTGGTATTGGCGGCGGTATAGGTCACCGCACCGCTGTTCCACCATGGATCATTGGTCCACATCGTGCCGCGCATCGACTCCTGCTGTTCGAACTTGGAGTGGTACATGTCCAGTACGCTGTGCCAGGTATCGTTGGGCTTGAATTCCAGCACCGCCATGACGCCATCGCGGGTCATGTCTCTGGACTTCACCCAACCCTCGGCGCCCTGCAGGGCGATTGCATCGGCGGGCTTGGCGCCCTGCGGCGTGCCCCATAAATCGGTATTGGCCCACCACCACGATTTGTAGTGCTTTTCCTGGAACGGCGAGTTGAGGCGGGCGACACCGATGGCAACGCCAATAGTGTTGTCAGCGAACTGGTCTACGTAGGAAGCCGAGAGTCGATAACCCTTGTCCTTGCCCCCTGCCGTCAAATCGCCAAGCGAGTTGTACTCGCCTTGGCCGCTGAACACGATGCGACGCTCGCCGAAGTCCAATGGACGAATGGTCTGCATGTCGACCGTCCCCGAGAGACCCTGCCCCACCAGCGAAGCGTCGGGTGTCTTGTAGACGACGACGGCGTTGATCAGTTCGGCTGGATATTGGTCGAACTCGACACCGCGGCTATCGCCGGTGCTGACCTGTTCGCGGCCGTTGAGCAACGTGCCGGCGAACTGTTCGGACATGCCGCGGATATGGATGACCTGCCCTCGCCCATCTACGCGCTGCATCGTCAGGCCCGGCAGACGCGAGATCGAGTCTGCGATGCTAATGTCTGGCAGCTTGCCGATGTCTTCTGCTGAGATCGCCTCTACAATCGAGCTCGATTCGTTTTTTACTTCCACCGACTTGGCGATACTCTGCCGAATCCCGGTCACCGTGATCCTGTCCAGCGTACTGACTTCCGCCTCTTGCGCGGAAGCCGGGTCCGCCGGCGCTACTTGCTGGTCCTGCGCATGCGCGAACTGCGCGGCGAATAGACCCAGACAGCAGGCGGTGGCCAGAACGCGCTTGCGTGGAACTGCTTGACGCGCGCTCGATATCATTCTTGAAGATTCACGTGTAGAAGCCATAGACCCTCCCCGGCACTTTTGACAGCGCTGTCTTATAATCCGCGAAAGTGCTTGTCAACCAATAACAAGGAACGTTATGGCACTTGTCGCGCTTACCTCACGATTGCAAGTACTTCGCCAGTAGCAATACGTCGTGGTCGTTGCGATGCAGCATGCACCTGCGCACGATGTAACGTTACATAACGCATTAAACGGGGAGATTAAATGAACATTCCGCTCCGTCGTCGCAATGCGCAACCAAGAGCAGTTTTGTTGTCCCTCTCGTTTGTACTGATCGGGACTGCCTGTGCTGGCCAACTTCGTCTTCCCTATTCCAACGCCGTTGACGGCACCGCAAAAGTTGAAGCCTGGGTCACCACTTCCGATCATCGCTGGGTGTTGCAGCCTGTAGAGGTGCGGCCGGATTCTGTGGATGCGCCGGCGGAGATAGAAGTGGATACCGGCAAGCGGTATCAGCGCATGCTCGGCTTCGGCGCCTCCATCACCGACTCGTCCGCTTGGCTGATCCAACACAAGATGACTTCCGCCCAGCGCCAAGCGCTGCTGCAGGAACTGTTCGGACGCTCAGGAGACGGCATCGGCCTGGACTTCACACGCCTGACCATCGGCGCGTCGGATTTCTCGCGGCATCACTACAGCCTGGACGATCCGCCCAACGGTGAAGCCGATCCCCAGCTACTGCATTTCAGCATCGACCCCAATCTGTCCGACGTGGTTCCGGTGACGCGCCAGGCGCTTGCGGTGAATCAGCAGCTGCGGGTAATGGCCTCGCCATGGAGCGCGCCCGGCTGGATGAAGAACGGCGGCAGCATGATCAAAGGCACGCTTCGTCCCGAATACTACGACGCCTTCGCGCGTTACCTGCTCAAGTACGTCGATGCCTATGCGGCTGAAGGGATTCCCATCTTCGCGCTCACCGTACAGAACGAACCCGACTTCGAACCCGCCGATTACCCGGGCATGCGCCTGAACGCGCCGGCGCGCGCGCGCCTGATAGGCGATCACCTCGGACCGCTGATCGCCGCACGCGGCAAGGGTCCGTTGATTTTCGATTGGGACCACAACTGGGACAAGCCGCAGGAACCGAAAGCCGTGTTGTCCGATCCCATCGCCGGACCGTACGTGGCCGCAGTGGCTTGGCATTGCTATGGCGGCGATCCTGCGGCGCAGTCCGCCGTGCACGCAGCGTTCCCGGACAAGGACGCTTATATGACCGAATGCTCCGACGGCACCTGGGAACCCGTGCGCAGTGGCGGCCTGCCTTTGCAGACCCAGCAGCTGATAGTGCAGGCCACTCGCGACTGGGCCCGCGGCGTGCTGTTCTGGAACCTGGCCCTGGACGAACGCGGAGGTCCGCACGCAGGGGGCTGCGATACCTGCATCGGTGTAGTGACGATCGACTCCGCGACAGGCCGCGTCAGTCGCAACAACGGTTATTACGCACTCGCCCACGCCAGTCGTTTCGTCCGCCGTGATGCGTATCGCGTCGCGTCCACCGCGACCGGCGATGGCCTGGACAACGTAGCCTTCCAGAACACCGATGATGGCTCCGTGGTGCTGATCGTCACCAATAGGAATGAGAAGGAACGCAGCTTTTCGGTACGCCAGCAAGCCCGGCGTTTCAGCTACACGCTTCCGGCCAAAAGCGTAGCCACTTTCCGCTGGTCAGGCGCCACAGTCCAGCCATGAGTAGGAGGTGCGAATACCCCTAATTGCCGCTTACGCTGGCAGAATCGCTTGATCCAACCAGCCATCGCAGAGCTAGCCTACTTCAGGGACGGGACCAGGAATGCGTAGTCGTATCGAGGATGTGGCCGCCGCTGCCGGTGTGTCGATGAAAACGGTCTCGCGAGTGCTGAATCACGAACCCAATGTGCGTGAGGAGACGCGCGATCGCGTGATGCGCGCGGTCGAGCAGTTGCAGTACAAGCCGAACCTCTCCGCCCGCAGCCTGGCCGGGCAACGCTCCTATGTGGTGGCGCTGGTCTACAACAATCCCTCGCGCAACTATCTGATGGAAGTCCAAAGCGGCATGCTCGAAGCCTGTCGCGCCCACCACTACAACCTGGTCCTCGCTCCCGTCGGTTCGGGCAAGCAACGCACCGCCGACGATATTAAAGGGCTTTTCGAATACTTCGGCCCAGACGGCGTGGTGCTGATACCACCGTTGACCGACGATAACGTGGTGCTGACTTATCTGGAAGAGCACGAGGTGCCATTCGCCTGCATCGCTCCACGAAATCCGCAGAAGCGTATCGGTGTGATGATGGAGGAAACCGCTGCGGTGCTGGAATTGATGTCCGGATTGATCGCGCTCGGACATCGGCGCATCGGCCATATCAAGGGTCCGCGGACTCATGGCGCTTGCCACTGGCGCTACGCGGGATATCGCGAGGCGCTGCGCAAGGCAGGAATAGCTTATGACGCAGCGCTGGTAACCCAGGGCGAGTTCTCTTTCGACTCAGGCATCAGTGGCGCCAACCAGCTGCTTGATCTGACCGATCCGCCTACCGCGATCTTCGCAGCCAACGACGATATGGCGGCCGGCGTGATCCGGGCCGCCGGCGAGCGCGGCCTTGCCGTGCCGCGCGACTTGTCGGTCTGCGGTTTCGACGACACGCCTATTGCACGCCATATCTACCCTGCCCTGACCACAGTGCGCCAGCCGACCTCGGAAATGGGTCGGCTGGCGACGTTGGAACTACTGGAGAGAATCCGCACGCCCGGCGCAGGGCGCATGGTCCATGTCGAACCTACCCTGGTGTTCCGAGAATCGACCAGGCCGCCCTCCGGTCGCTCAGGTGCGACGCGAACCGGACCTGACTCGCTTTCTCGGCGACATCCGCACTAGCTAATACCGTACGCCAGCTGCCGGCGCATCGGACTAGCTGCGCAGTTACTGTTCCGCCCCCAATTCCCGCACACTGATCAACATGCACACGATCCTATCTACCGGCGCCGATGCGCTTATCTTCATTCTGTTGGCATGGACGCTGTGGCGCCTGCTCGGCCGCTCGATACCCATCGCGGTAGTGCCGATCATCATCGGCCTGGTGCTGGCCGCTACGGGCTGGCTGCCGCAGGGCTGGGGCGTGCCTTCGGTCGTCGGCGACAAAATCGGCTGGGTCGGCGTACTGCTGTTGGCTTTCACTGCGGGTCTGGAAACGCGCCAGTTCGCGCACGCGGATTCCCCGACCGGTGCGCCCGCTGAGTCGCGCCGTTCCGTATTCCGGTTCGTGGCCAGCGCGGCGCTTGCGCTGTTGCTGCCTTTCTTGGTCGGCGCGCTGGCGGCCTACCACTATTTCTCGGTGTTGCCGAACTGGGCTACGCCGAATGGCGGCCGTGGGCTGGGCTCGATCGCCATCGGTCTGTGCATCGCGGTCAGTGCCTTGCCGGTGCTGATCGGCATCGTCCGCGAGCTGGGTCCGCTGCATCGTTCCCTTACCCAAGTGGCCGTACGCATCGCCGTGGTCGACGATGCGGTGTTATGGATCGGATTGGCCTTGCTTTTGTTGGTCGCCGATGGCGATGCCGCATTGTCCGGTGGCTCGCTCTTGCAGCTCCTGGCGCTCGCGGTGCCGGTGGCGATGATGGCATTGGGCGCTATCAGTCGTCGCCGGAATTTCGTGCCGCCAGGCTGGGCGATCTGGTTGACGCTACCGCTCTATCTGATCGCCGGTTCCTGGGCCAGTTCGCAGCTGGGCTTGCACGCATTGCTGGGCGCCTATTTCGCGGGCGCAATGATTCCGCCTTCATGGGCGCGTCGACTGCCGGTCGAGAGCATCGGTCAGTTCGCGCTGCTTGGCCTGGCGCCATTGTTTTTCGGCCACAGCGGTCTGAAAATCGATGGGGACGCGCTTGGCTGGGCTTCGTTGCAGGCTTCCCTGGCATTGCTGGCCGTCTCGGTGGTGGCCAAACTCGTCGCGGTACAGATCTGTCCGCCAGCTTCCACCTTGTCCCGACGAGAAGCACTGGCCATCGGCGCGCTGCTGCAATGCAAGGGATTGATGGAGATCGTGGCCGCTACGATCCTGCGTGATAAGGGATTGCTCTCGGAGCATGCCTTCGCGGCCCTGGTCACGCTTGCCGTGCTGTCCACTCTTCTCACCGGCCCGTTCTTCCGCTTTATCCTGGGACGCCGGGCCGAGCAGCCGCGATCAGGTCGTCAACTCATCTGACAACAAGCCATCACAAACGCGGTGTTTACTAGACTTCCGGCGAGATAGCCATTCTGCTTCGGTTCCCCATATGCCCATCTTCCCTCGCGCTCGATATGCACCACGCAACACCGCCAGCAAGCGGATTGGGCTGTACGTATTGATGTGCCTGGCCATTTGGCTGCCGACGAGCAAACCGGCGATGGCGCAGTCGCTTCGGGTAATGACCTTCAACGTGCGTCTGCCGGTAGACAGCGATGGCGCTGATCGCTGGGAAGCCCGGCGCGCGCTGATCGCCGAAGTGGTGAAGCGCGAGCATCCTGATCTGATCGGCACGCAGGAACTGTTCAAACAGCAGGGCGACGATCTGGTCGCACGCTTGCCGCAATACGCCTGGTTCGGCCGTGACCGCCGCGGCGGCGGGGACGGGGACGAGCACATGGGCGTGTTCTATCGCAAGGATCGCCTGCGCGTGCTTGCGACCGGTGATTTCTGGTTATCCGATACGCCCGAAGTGGTGGGCAGTATCACCTGGGGAAACCTGTATCCGCGGATGGTGACGTGGGCGCGCTTCCAACGTGTCGCCGATGGCGCGACCTTCATCCTTTACAACACCCACTTGCCCTACCGTGAGGAAGACGAGCCGGTACGTACCCGCGGGGCCGCACTCATTCTGGAGCGCTTGCGGCAACTGCCGGCCGATGAGCCGATACTTCTCACCGGCGACTTCAACACCGTCCCCGACAGCCCCGCCCATGCGCTACTGACCACCACGCTGACCGACGCTTGGCTGGCGGCATCGCGGCATCAAGGTCCGCCGGCGACGTTCCATAACTTCACCGGCAAAGCCGACCTACGCATCGACTGGATACTGTTTCGAGGATTGCAGGCGAAGTCGGCCCGGACCGTGACCACCCATCGCCGCGGCCGCTATCCGTCGGACCATTTCCCGGTGGTGGTGGATTTCGAGCTTTCCGCCCGGAAATAGATCAGGCTGAGCGACCAAGCCTTGCGTAGGCGTCCATTGCCTGCGCAGCGGCGAAGGCTCAGTCGCGCATCAGGCCCGGCGGCTCATCGGTCTGGGACGCTGAAGCCGGGTGTGCCCAAACCAGCGCGGCTTTTGTTCCCTGGTCCATCGGTTTAGGGCATTTGCCGTCGCCTCTACCAGTGAAGCCGCCGGAAGGATTGCAGATCTCTTTTCCCTCGGCGCTGAACAACGGGTTGTATTGATCGCAGCACGGGGAAAGAAGGTAGAAGGCGGGTTGGCCGTTGTGGGTGATCCGCCAAACGCCGAGCGGCGCTCGATCGGCAGGCAACGTTTCGAATTCCCCGATCTTCACCCGAAGCCATTCGGGCAACGATGTGGATGAGGAATTAGGCCGCGGTGCAGACGGCGCCGAAGAGCGCGAGTCGCTTTCAGCGCAAGATGCGCACAGCATAGCCAGCAACATCGTCATGGCCGGAACAAACCGAGCAGCGCGGTTCTGTCGTCGCATATGCCTTCTCCAGAAATCAACGGTGCAGAGAATACATCGCCGAACCGGGAAGGGCGGACTCTGGCCCGCCCTACGTCTATCTGCTTATGTCCGTCGCATGTTTCAGCCCCGGATACTCAGCGGTAGACACGCTCGCAACGGCGCTCGACCACGCGGTCGCCCTTTCTTTCCTGGCTGTCGCCCTGCACTTTGCGTCCGATCAAGCCGCCGGCTACCGCGCCTCCAACGGTGGCGGCCTTCTTGCCGTTGCCCTTGCCGACCTGGTTGCCGAGCAGACCGCCGACCACCGCACCCGTGGCGGTACCGATGATGCGATTGGAGTCCTTGCTGCTGCGCTGGACCTCGACGTTCTTGCACACCACTTTGCTGCCGTCATTGAAGCGGCGGCCTTCGTCCTTCGGTCCATACTGCTGCGCGAACGCGGTGGCCGAGAGCAGCATCATGCCGGCTAGCAGAATCGTACGTATCGTCTTCATGTCCGAACCTCATACCTGTGTACGAAGCGGCATTGTTCGGGCGCCGCCGACAACGGCACGTGAAAAGCGATCCCAATGCAATGAATGGTTCAGCTAGAAAGGTCGCCAGTGCAAGGGAATGCAGCCTAGACAGATGATTCTGACTATAGGGTTGCGACGAACATCACTCCCATTCAATCAGGAAGTTTCGTTCCAACGCTTCTCCCGGCTGCAGGACGGTCGGCTCGATATTGAATGAATCCGCCGGGCCGCTCTGCGGCTCGACGCAGGTGGCGTAAGTCGTTTCGTCGTAGACGACCCAGTGACTGCAGTCCGAAAGCAGTCGCACGGACTGTCCGGCATAGTGGAGCCGGACCGGATCGTTATTAATGAAACAGTCGTCCCATGGCCCAGGCGTCGGATCTACGCAAGGCGTGACCGCGATTCCTCGCCCGTCCCGCGGATAAATTTTTCTGGGCGTGAAATCGAGACGCTCCGGCTTCAGAAACCAAGGGTGCCATCCGATCACGGCCGGCATAGCCCTTTCTGTCGCGCGCACCGACAGCTTCATTTTCAGGCAACCGCTTCCTGCCTCGATGCATTGACGAGCCTCGCCGCCAAAGGGCCATCGCTCATCGTTAGGCAGTGCGAGCGAAAGCTCGATGAGATTTTCTTCGTGGCGATCGACTCGCCACGGAAAAGCGAATCCCACGCCATGAATGGCGTGCTCGCCTAGGTTCAGAGGGAGTTCGTAGCTATTCCCCTGGAAATCGAAGCGTCCATCTCTCACCCGCCCGGCCCACGGCACCATCGGGTAGCTTCCCCACGCGATCATCGCCGAGGTTTCTGGTCCGTATTCGACCAGCAATGGCTCGCCTCGGTGGATGATCTGCGCAATCCGTCCACCCGCAAACGGCGCAACGGTTACAACCAGCGGTCCATTGGCGATGGTGAACAGTTCGCCAGGCGCGAACGGCACCGTGGCGCCAGTCCCCGGCTCGGCAGGATTGCGATCAAGCGCCATAAGGATCGATGGTCTGGATGCGGCCTTCGCTGTCGTACTTCAGTTCCGTGACCTTGACCGAACGCAAATGCGTCACTCCTCCGGAAAGGAGCGAGTCATGGTAGAACAAATACCAACCCTCGCCGAACCTGCAAATGGAATGATGCGTGGTCCAACCCACCACGGGTTTCAGGATCACGCCCTGATAAGTGAAGGGTCCGTAAGGGTTGTCTCCGACGGCGTAGCACAACAGATGCGTGTCGCCCGTCGAATAGGAGAAATAATACTTGCCTTGATACTTGTGTACCCACGGCCCCTCGAAATAGCGCCGCGTGTGATCGCCCGCGCTGATCGGCCGTCCGCTCTCATCGAGGATCAGCACTTCACGCGTCGCCTCGTCGAGTTGCTTCATGTCCGTGCTTAGTCTTCCCACCCGTGGCCCCAGCGCCGGCTCGCCGTCGGCCGGTTCCTCATGGCCCTCGTCGTAGACGTTGTTGCGGTATTTCTGCAACTGCCCGCCCCAGATGCCACCAAAATACAGATACGAGCTTCCATCGTCGTCGGTATAGACGGCAGGATCTATCGAATAGCTGCCAGCGATCGCTTCGGGTTCCGCGGTAAAAGGGCCTGCGGGGTTGTCGCCGACGGCCACGCCGATCTGGAAGATTCCGTCGGCGCGCTTGGCGGGAAAGTAAAGATAGTATTTCCCGTCTTTGCAAGCCGCATCCGGCGCCCACATCTGACGATCGGCCCAAGGCACGTCCTTAACGTGCAAAGCGACGCCGCAATCGACCGCCTCGCCATCGGGCGAGTCCATCCGCAGCACGTGGTAATCCTCCATATCGAAGTGATCGCCGTCGTCGTTTAGCGGTATACCCCCATCTATGTCATGCGAGGGATAGATATAGATCTTGCCTTCAAAAACATGGGCGGAGGGATCTGCGGTATAGAGATGAGTAACCAGCGGTTGCGAAATGGCCCTGCTGGCTAGCGCCCGAAGATCAGCGGCTGCTGACTTGTCAAACATGGAGATACCTATTCAATAAGCGTGGGGTTAAGGGTCTTGCGGGCTTGCAATCGACGTTCGCCCAGCTCGCGTTCGATGCGCGATTCCATCGACTTGTCGATTTTGTAGAGAAACAACAGGGCGACCGCCAGCAGGAAGGGCGCGGAACAGATCACGCTCACCGCAAGCCGGATGCCGTTGACGGCTTGCGGCGATTGCGTCGGCGCGCCGGCGTCGTATCCGTAGAAAGCGAGGATTCCAGCGACGGTCGCGCCGCCGACGCTCAGGCCGATCTTCAGGCCGCACAACATGGCCGAGAAAATGATGGCGGTTGCGCGCCGATCGTTCTTCCACTCCGAATAGTCCGCCACATCGGCGATCATCGCCCAGAGCAGCGGAATGGTGATGCCGTAGCTGAAGCCGTGGAGAATGTAGGAAACGAACACCAGAGCGATAGCTTCGGGCGGATAGAAATAGAAGGCCAGTAAGAACAGGCTGGATACGAACAGGGCCCCGCCGAACACATTGCGCTTGCCAAACCTGTCCGCCAATCGCTTGGAAAAACCTATTCCCACGATCATGAAGATGATTCCGCCTGCATTGAACAGACTGAATGCGGAGGTCGGCGCGTCCTTGGGCCATTGGAATTGGGTGAGGCCCATGCCGGTCAATAGCGCGTTCAGCCCTTCGATGAATCCGTTGAAACCTACGCCGTCGAGAAACGCGGCGAGGTGCGTCTCGTTCAAGTAGTACTGGAAGTAGTAGATGTACATACCGCCCTTGAGGGCCAGGTTCATGAACACCAGTACCGTCAGCGCCAGCACCACTTTCCAGGGTCGATTCTTCACCAGATCGGACAGATCCTGGGCGATGCCGGACGTCTTCTCCTGCATGGGAAGGATGCGTTCGCGAGTCGTGAAGAATGTGATCAGGAAGAACACCGTGCCTATGAGGGCGAACAGCGTCATCGTCTTCTCGAAGCCCTTTACTTTGTCCCCTTCGCCAAGGATCAGCACCAAGGGCAGCAGCAACACCTGGATGACGAACTGCGCCACCATGACCGCGACGAAGCGGTAGGAAGAAAGGCTGTTGCGCTGCGCCATGCTGCCGGTCAAGACACCGCTCAGAGCGGAATAAGGAAGGTTGTTGGCCGCGTACACCAGCACCAGAAGGGTATAGGTCGTCATCGCATAGATGACCTTGCCGCGTTCGCCCAGGTCCGGAGTGCTGAAGGCCAACAGCGCAAGCACGCCAAAGGGAACGGCGGTCCATAGGATCCACGGACGGAACTTTCCCCAGCGCGTGCGGGTACGGTCGGCGGCGATGCCGATGAGGGGCGTGAACACGAAGGCGCCCAGCAGACCGACGACGAAGATGATCGTTCCCGCCGTGCCTGCAGGAATCCGAAATACGTCGGTATAGAAGAAAGCCAGAAACGTCACCAGCGTTTGAAAAATAAGATTGGCCGCCAGGTCGCCCAGGCTATAACCGACCTTTTCCAATACGGAAAGCTTTTCCGAGGTGCTATGCATGGCGACCGGATTCTCGTTGCAGCGAAGGATCTTTGACGTGGTAGGTAACGTCGCTATGGAGTATCACTCGGCCCCCCGCTATCCACTCGATCAGGCGTTGTGCCAAACCCGGGCAATGTGTTCCTGGCGATCGCGTACCGCATGAACACGTGTGAAGAAAGAAACCGCCCACCCGTCGCCGAAACGTCGGAGTGGGCGGTGGAGGGAAACGCATCAATCAAAACTTTCCACGAATTCCGAACACGACAGTCGCGCCCGGAACGCGGCGTTCGTAACCGCATTCAACCAAGCATTGATGGTAGCGCTACCAAACATTACCACGCACGCTGCGAAGCAACATCGATTCCTGAATGCTTTCTTCGGACCAAATTTCGCCGCATTGCAGCATTTTTTCCCGGTTTCTTTGGCTTTTATACTGCTTCTGCGTCGTGACGTGCACCGGCTAGATTATTATTTATGATAGCGCTATCACGGAATTAACCGTCGTCGTCCGACTGCGCCGGGTGCACTGGCCATGTTCTCGAGATGCCTAACACCTGAATTGAACGACCCCGCAAAGCGGTTTTGACCGAGCCGCAAGCCGGCGTTTGCCGGCATAAAACGCGCTAGGCTACTCACCTTATAAAGTACCTTTCGCGCCGACTGCTCGCGGACATGATCCAACCAGGAACCCTCGATGCGAAATCTCACCCGCCACCTCCTCCCGATTCTGCTCATTGTCATACCGGCCGGCTGCGCGACTTCCAACGGATCCACAGCGAACTTCCCCGCAGTAGGGCGCCTGACCGCCTTCGATCCGTCGTTGCACGCGGTCGTGGCCGCCGACGCCAGAATCGAGAAGATCGCCGAAGGCTTCACCTGGTCAGAGGGACCGACTTGGGTCGCCGCGGGGAACTATCTGCTTTTCACCGACGTACCCGAGAACACGCTGTATCGGTGGTCGCAGCGCGACGGATTGTCGGTGTTCCTCAAGCCTTCCGGTTACGATGGCCCCGACACGGGCGTGTTGCGCGAAGCGGGCGCCAATGGTCTGTTCGCGGAAACAGGCGGCACGGTGTTGCTGGCGGACTCGGGCTCGCGCCTGGTGGCGAGGCTCGATCCGCAAACGAAGCAGAAAACCACGCTTGCGACGAATTTCAAGGGCAAGCGCTTCAATAGCCCGAACGATGTGGTCCGGCGCGACGATGGCACGGTGTTCTTTACCGATCCGCCCTACGGCTTGAAGGGACTGGATGATTCTCCCGCCAAGGAACTGGGGTTCAATGGCGTATATCGCATCGATACCGACGGTACCGTCCATCTGCTTGACGATGGATTAAGCTTTCCGAATGGAATCGCGTTGTCGCCGGACGGGCGTACGTTATACGTCTCCAATTCGGATCCGAAACGACCCGTATGGATGGCGTATTCCCTCGATGCCAAGGGCGATGTTCTGGAAAAACGCGTGTTCTCGGATGCTTCCGACCTGCTGGGCGAAGGCGTTCCCGGCTTGCCCGACGGCATGGCCATATCCAGCGACGAGCACCTCTTCGCCACCGGGCCCGGCGGCGTGCTGGTATTCGACGCCGATGGCAAGCGTCTTGGACGCATCGAGACCGGTGTGGCGATTTCCAACTGCGCGTTCGGCGACGACGGCCGCACGCTTTATATGACCTCGCATTCCTTCGTCGCGCGAGTACGCGTGAAGGCAACCGGTCTCGGCTTCGATCGCTAATTGCGACCTTCTGACGCCTCACCCCTCTCCCGAGGGGAGAGGGGCGTGAATCGCGAAGTCTATTCTGTGACTTCGAAGTGCTTCTTCAGCCTGATATCCGCACTCGATGCTCCCAGCTGCACTTCGTATGCGCCCGCATCGACGGCATACGTCTTGCGCTCGACATCGTAATGCCGCAAGGCCATCTGGGGCGTAAAAGTAAACGACACTTCGCGCTCCTCGCCAGGCCGCAGACTCAAACGCTCGAAGCCGCGCAGATCCTTCAAGGCACGCTCACGCTGCGGCTTGAGCGGATGCAGGTACAGTTGCACCACCTCTTCGCCGGTGCGCTGGCCGGTGTTCTTCACCTTCAGCGATACCCTTACCTGCTCCTTTGGTCCGGCATTGCTACGGTCCAGACGCAAACCGGAATAAGCGAAGCTCGTATAGGAGAGCCCATGCCCGAAAGGAAACAGCGGCTCGCCACTGAAGTAGCGATAGGTACGCCCCTTCATGGCGTAATCGTCGAAGGCAGGCAATTTCTCGTCCGCCTTGTAGAACGTTACCGGCAGGCGTCCGGCTGGGTTGGCGTCTCCGAACAGAACGTCCGCCACCGCGTTGCCGCCGCGCTGACCGGGATACCACGCCACCAGGATCGCCGGCACATGCTGCTTGGCCCAATCGACGGCGAGCGCCGAACCCGTGGTCAGCACTAGCACCACCGGTTTGCCAGTGGCGTGCAATGCTTCCAGCAATTTTCGCTGCGTTGAAGGCAAGCGCATGTCGGTGCGGTCGCCGCCGGCAAAACCCGGATAGTTGACCGTCATCTCTTCGCCTTCCACGTCGCCAGTGAGTCCACCGACGAATACCACCACATCGGAGCCGCGCGCGGCTTCCAGTGCTTCTTCGAATGGCGGCTTGGCGCCCGGCATGTTCCAGGCCAGGCGAACGCTGGCGTCGCGCTCGCCGTCGTAATACTCCATCTTCACATCGTAAGCGCGGCCGGCTTCCAGTTTCACACTGACGCTATCGGCACGCAGGCGGTCACTCAGCTGCCAATGATCCATCAACAGGCGTCCGTCCAGGTACAGGCGGAAACCGTCGTTGGCCGCGGCTTCGAACCGGTAGGTGCCCGACACCGGCGGCAGCAACTGGCCGCTCCAACGAATGCTGAAGTTGTCGGAGGGCACGCCCTGGCTGGGGCCGGCTTCGCCGCGCGCCATCAGATTGTCGGTGGGCGAACCACGATCCCATCGGAACCCGATCTGCGCATCCACACGTACCAATGCTGGCGTGCCGGACAGGTCGTTGCTGCGGAAATACTCGCCGCGCAGGCCGCGTTCGCTGCTGCCCGCCGCCGGGCGCAGATATTGCGCTTCGACGAGCGGTGTCGCGGCGGGGTCTTCGCGCCCTTCGACCAGATCGACGCCGCGCGCATGAACTACGTCCACCTGCGGCGCGGCATCGCGAATGCCTTGCAGAATGGTCACCGGCGCCGCCGGCGTGCCGTAGTAATTCCCCAACAAGGCCATGGTGTCGTCGGCGGTAGGGCCGACCACGGCGATGCGGCGCAGCTTGCGCGACAACGGCAGCACGCCGTCGTTCTTCAGCAGCACTATCGAAGCCTGCGCGACCTTGCGCGATAACGCGTCGTGTTCCGGCGACTGATTGACGGACGCGGGGATGCGCGCCCAGCGCACCATTTCGGGTGGGTCGAACATGCCCAGCCGCATGCGCGCGGTGAACAGCTGCGTCAGCGCGGCGTCGATCTCGGCCTCGGTAATGAAGCCCTTGCGTACGGCGTCGGGCAAGGTGGAATATTCTTCCCCGCACTCCAGCTCGGTACCGTTCTTCACCGCCAGCGCAGCCGCTTCCTCGCGCGTGGCCACGATCTTGTGGTTCTTCCAGATGTCCACGATCGCCCAGCAATCGGACAATACATAACCCTTGAAGCCCCAGTCACGGCGCAGGACGTCGCGCAGCAGGAAGTGGCTTGCACTGGCGGATTCTCCGTAAACCCGGTTGTACGCGCCCATCACCGCGTCCACCTGCCCTTCCTTCACCAGCGCCTCGAATGCCGGCAGGTAGGTCTCGTACAGGTCGCGGGTACTGGGCTGCGCATCGAAGTGGTGGCGATCGGCCTCGGGCCCGCTATGCACGGCGAAATGTTTGGCGGTGGCATCGAGCTTTCGGTACTTGGGATCGTCGCCCTGCAGGCCGCGTACGAAACTCACGCCCATACGCGCGGTCAGGAACGGATCCTCGCCATAGGTTTCCTGCCCGCGTCCCCAGCGCGGATCACGGAAGATATTGATGTTCGGCGACCAGAAAGTCAGGCCCTGGTAGCGGCCATGCTCGCCGCGCCGCAAAGCCTCGTGGTGCTTGGCGCGCGCTTCGTCGCTGATGGTTTTCGAGACCTCGTCCATCAGCGGAACGTCGAAAGTCGCCGCCAAGCCGATGGCCTGCGGAAACACGGTCGCCGCACCGGCGCGGGCGACACCGTGCAGCGCCTCGTTCCACCAGTCGTACGCAGGCACTCCCAGGCGCTCGATCGCAGGCGCGTTGTTCTGCATCTGCGCGGCTTTTTCTTCCAGCGTCATCCGCGACACCAGGTCGGCCGCGCGCTCCTCGAAGCTGCGCTGCGTGTTTTGGTAGACCGGCGATGTTTGCTGCGCATCGGCAGCTCGAACGTCCTGCGCGTGCCATGAGACCGCTATCAGCGCGGCCAGAAAGGTACCGCGCATCGTCTTCTTAACCATGCCTTCATAATTCATTCGCTTGCTCCTTTTCGTTCTTTCGGCGCTATTCGCGCGTGCGGCCCGATCACGGCGCCGATGAAACCATCCGCTACATCGGTACTCAGCAACGTACCGTCCTCATTCTCGTTCAACCATCGCCGGCCCTGGCTTGCATCGAACCAACGAAGTTGCGTCCCGGGCAAGCGACGATGACCTTGGCATCGACGATCGCGCGATGAACCGTGGGTGCCGGTTTCAGTACGGGCTTGCTCGGTAGGGGCTTGCGTAGTCATCAAGATGTCCGTGGTAAGGAAAGCATCAGGGAACCTGGATCTCGAACGGCCCCGCGGGAAGGTCGGCGCTGTCGAACAAAGTGACGACCGGGCTATCGGCCCAGCCGTAGCGCACCCGCGTGGCGGGAGTCGCCAATGGCGCGTGCAGAATCACATCGTGGCCGCGAATCTCGGCACTGGCATAGCGGCAGGAACCGGGCGCGGCAGCGCACAGCTCGAAGCCGACCGGGCCATCGGCGCCGTACGCGATCAGCTTGCCGCTCACGTCGCCGAAACTCACCACCACCGATTCGCCGTCGCGTTTTGCCAATCGCGGCACAGGCCCGGATGCCGGCAGCCTTTCGCCGTAGACCACGCGGCGCGCCGCACGCGCCAGCCTGCGGCCGAGCTCTTGTTTGTTGGGCGGATGGATGTCGTAGCGGTCGCCGATATCGATAGTGACGGCCAACCCGGTATTCGGATCTTCCGAAGCCGCTTGCCGCTGGGCCTCGCGCAGCGACGCCGAACCGCTCTCGGCGGGGACCGCATTCGGCTTGCCATAGCTAGCCAGTTGCACGATCAGCAAGGGCAGATTCGCATCGAAACGCGCACGCCAGTCGCTGCGGAACTCCCCCAACAACGCGTGATAACCCGCCGCTTCGGTCGTGTTGGATTCGCCCTGGTACCACAACACGCCGCGTAAACCGTAGCGACCGATGGGCGCGATCATGCCGTTGTACAACGTGGACAGACCGCCTGCCGTCTGCCACGGCGCACGCGGTGGCGTGTCTTCGCCCGCAATGCGGTATTTCCATCCGCCGTCCAGCGGCACGCGGGTTCCATCTTGCAATCGAAGCGCGTAGGCCGAGGCGGGACCGGCCAGGCCACCGTCGTGATAGGTGTCCAGCGCGTTGATGGCGACGACGTTCTCGCCGGCGCGCAGCAGGCCCGCGGGAAGCGCGTATTCGCGGTCGGAACCCGGTGCATAGGCACTGCCCACCCCGCGGCCGTTGACCCAGGTCATGTCGGTCTCGTCGATGGAACCAAGCATCAGCGTGGCTTGCTGCGCCGCCTGCTGCGCGGTCAGTTGGACCTTGGTGCGATACCAGAGCATGCCGTTGAAATCCGCCAGCTCGGGTACGCCCCAGCGTTCCCACGCGCCGAGCTCACGCGGTGCGTCACGCCAGCTGGCACCCGTCGAATAGGCAAGGCTCCAGGGCTCGTCTCCAGCGACAGCGCCGGTGCGGCCGCTCCACCAGCGACCCCAGAGTTCGCCCCAGCGGCCGGTCGCCGTTACCGGGTCGCTGGCGTACGCCGCCAACACGTCCAGTTCGTCGTTGTAGCGACCGCTGGCGCGCAACGCATCGCCACTGATCCAGGCCTCGATGCGCGAACCGCCCCAAGCCGAATTGACCAGCCCCATAGGCACGTTGACGGTCTTCTGCAGTTCGCGCGCGAAGTAGAAGCAGGCCGCGGAGAAATCGCGCAGCGTATCGGAGCTAACCGTTTGCCATCGCGTGGGAGTCGGGAAGGTTTCCAGCGGCACCGCGCTGCCGGTCTGCGGCACCGTCAGCAGGCGGATGGTGTCGCCGGCCGCATCGGCGATCTCGGCGCGCGCATCGAGCGTGCGCCAGACCTGCAACTCCATGTTCGATTGGCCCGAACACAGCCACACGTCGCCGATCAGCACATCGCTGACCGTTTGCGTGACATTTCCCGCGGTCGCGGTCAAAACGTAAGGGCCGCCGGCTTTCAACGCCGGCAGTTGCGCTTCCCAGCGACCCTCGCCGTCGGCGCGTGCACGGGCTTTCTTTCCGGCCAGCGTGATTCGTACTTCTTCGGCGGGCTTCGCGTGGCCCCACAGGTGAATCGGCTTGCCCCGTTGCAGCACCCCGTGATCCTGGAACATGGCATGCAGCAATGGCGCATCGCCCTGCTCTGCCGCGCTTACGGCGAACGCGACGAAGCACAACCAGGCCGTCAGAGATGCGCCGACGACGCGGCACCACCACAACTTCACTGTCACTGGAAATCTCCTCACCGTCCACTTCCCGGCGCGTACGGAAATTCCAGCGATTGGTAGTACTCCAGCGTATGCGCCGGAGCCGTTTCCCCGGCAGGCAGCGGACGTCCGGAGATCGTCTGGAAGTAAGCGATGCTGGCATCGCGCCACCACTGCGCCTCTTTCTCTTGAATGCCGAGGAAGGCGGCTACCTGCGCATGTCGCTCAGCGTCCACTTTGCCTTCGAGGCCACTCCACGTATTGCGCATTCCCCGCACAGAGTCGACGCCGCTCGTGTAACGGTGCACCAGTTCGTCCCACAACGGGCGGCCCGAACGGGTTCGGTAGTCCCACGGCAGGTGATGGAACCAGAGCAGGAATTCTTCCGGCACGCGCTGCAGGTCGCCGAATTCGCGCGCGACGTAAGGGGAATACTGGGCAACCGCATTGCTGCCGTGCGCGGTGCGGTCGAAACCGATGCCTTCGCGGTTGGCGCGGTGGTAATAGACCGAGGTCCAGTCCGCACGTGGCCCGCCTTCAACCCACGGCCCGGGGCCGTAATGGTGGCTGCGCCCCATCAGGTGGTGGAGGCCCAGCGGCGTCATGTAGTCGACGGCAGCCTCGCGTGAACCCATCATCATCTCCACGACGGGAGCGACCACGCTTTCCTCATTGGAAAACGTCATTCGCACCCATTCTTCGGCGATCGCGCGCGAAGAAAGCGTCGGGTTCCAAGCCAGGCGGCCGTAGACGTACCAGTTGGCCTGATCGAAATGCGAACCGCTCCAGTTGCGGTCCGCACCGATGTTGGCCACGCCGGCCATGCCGGTCAGCGCATGGCCATCCAACGAACCATCGATCACTTTCGTGACTGTCGAACCTTTCCCTTTCGCGTAGGTATCGGCCTTGAGGGTTTCCTCGTAGAGTGGCCCCAGATAGACCAGATGGGTGGCGAAACCGAGGTATTCCTTGGTGATCTGGAACTCCATCATCAGCGGCGTCTTGGGCATCGCTCCGAATAGAGGATGGAAAGGTTCGCGCGGCTGGAAGTCGATCGCTCCGTTCTTCACCTGGACCAGCACGTTGTCGCGGAACTTGCCGTCCAGCGGTACGAACTCGGCGTAGGCCTGCTTGGCGCGATCGTCCGGCTCTTCATGCGAATAGACGAACGCGCGCCACATGACCGTGCCGCCATGCGGCGCCAGAGCGTCGGCCAGCAAGTTGGCGCCGTCGGCATGCGAGCGGCCGTAGTCTTGCGGACCGGGCTGACCTTCTGAGTTGGCCTTGACCAGGAAGCCGCCGAAGTCCGGAATGACGCGGTAGATTTCATTGGCTTTGTCGCGCCACCAACGCTTTACCGCGGGATCCAGTGGATCGGCGGTCTTGAGCCCGCCGATTTCCATAGGCGCGCTGAAACGAGCGCTGAGGAAAACGCGGATTCCATAGGGCCTAAATATCCCGGCCAGCGCCGCCGCCTTTTCCAAATACGCCGGGGTCAGGCTAAGCGCATTGGAATTGACGTTGTTGAGCACCGTGCCGTTGATGCCCAGCGAGGCGTTCGCACGCGCATAGTCGGTGTAGCGCGGATCCAGGTAGTCGGGCAGCTTGTGCCAATCCCAGATCGAGGCGCCCGCATAGCCGCGTTCCACATGGCCATCCAGATTGTCCCAGTGGTTGAGCAATCGCAGCTTCATCCGTGGCGTTTCGCGCAGGTCGAGCTTTGCGATCGACTGCCCGGTCTGCAGCAGGCGCAGAAAATGGAAAGCGCCGTACAGCGCACCAGCGTCTCCATTGGCGGCGATCACCGTGGCGGCATGACCGTCGATCACGACGCTCCGGATCAGATAACCCTCTGGCCCCAGACGCCGTGTATCCAAGCGCAGTCGGGCGATCGTCGGTGAAGAGGATGGCGTTCCCACCACCACCGCTCCCGCCTGGGTGATGGTGTTCGTCAATGCTGGTGTTGCGCCAAGCATGCCGCGCAGGCCACGCAACAATTCCGCCCGTATCGCGGCCTGCGTTGGCGTGGCATCCGCAGCCACCAATTGTGAGATGTACGCCTGATATGCCGTGGCATCTGCGGATTCAATCGGCTTGTAACGCAGCCAAAGATCGTAGCCGTCTTCGGCATGCGCGGCAGGCACGCATGCCATGGCGGCCGCGCAGAACAGGAGGACAGCCATGCCAAAGCCACGCAAGGGCGAGCTTGCCTGCTGGCTATCGTCGCCCCAACGGGTTAGCGTTAACATTCTGAGCATCCGGAAACCGTTCCGCGGCTGGATCTCATGAGCTGAATCTCATAAGCGTTCCCCATGGCACAAATCGGCTGCGGCGTCTCCGCCGCTAGCCGAATGAAGGAAAGAGCGTTGGAAAAGCCCAGGAAATCCGTACGCCGCAAGAGCAGCAGCGTCACCATCGACGACGTAGCGGCGCTGGCCGACGTCTCGCCGATGACGGTATCGCGCGTGATCAACGGCCAGGGCAAGGTGCGCGATACGACTCGCGAACGGGTAATGCGCGCCGTGCGCGAATTGGACTACACGCCCAACCTGGCCGCCAGCTCGCTGGCCGCGGCCCAACACACGCGTATCGCGCTCATCTACACCAACCCCAGTGGCGCCTATCTGCGCGAACTGCTGGTTGGCCTGCTGCGCGTGGCCTCGAGTACCGCCATCCAGTTGGTCATCGATTACTGGGACGACCTGGATGCCGAGTCCGAGCGCAAGGCGGCCCGCAAACTGGCCAAGAAAGTGGACGGCGTGATCCTGCCGCCGCCTCTGTGCGACTCCCGCGCCGCGGTCACCGAATTCGTTCGCGCCAACGTGCCCGTCGTCGCGATCGCTTCGGGCCGTTTCAGCGACGACATTTCCTGCGTGCGCATCGACGACTTTCAGGCCGGTAAGGAAATCGCCGAGTACCTCATCAAGCAGGGCCACACCCGCATCGGCTGCATAAAAGGCCGCTCCGACCTGAGCGCCAGCACGCGTCGCTTCCAGGGCTTCCACGCCGCACTGGACGAAGCGGGCATCGCCCTGGACAGCACGCTGGTGCAACACGGCGACTACACCTACCGTTCCGGATTGAAGGCCACCGAAAAACTGCTGGCGCATCGCCGGCCGCCCAGCGCGATTTTCGCGAGTAATGACGACATGGCTGCGGCGGCGATCTCGGTGGCGCACCGCCGCGGTCTGGATGTTCCCCGCGATCTGTCGGTAGTGGGCTTCGACGACACTTCGGCTGCTACTACTGTCTGGCCCGAGCTGACCACTATCCACCAGCCCATCGCGTCGATGGCCAACGCCGCCATCGACGTGCTGTTGCGAGGCATCCGTCGCAAGGATCCCACTACGCGCGTGCTGGTGGACCAAGTGGTTCCCCATCGCCTCATCGTGCGCGACTCGGTGGCCGCGCCGCCCAAGCGGAAGTAGACCGGCTGCATCCACCTGGGCGAAGCGCACGCTCATCGTCTTATCGCAACAGGTATTGATTCAACAGGTTTTCGTAGCGTTCCTGTTTGCCGCTGATCTGTTTCGGTTCGCCTTGCTTGCTGGCCAGATCGCGTAGATCGGCCAAGGCCAGCTTGCCCTGCTCGAAGTCGCGGCCAGCGCCGCTGTCGAAGCTGGCATAACGCTCGGTGCGCCATTGTTCCCACGGCGATTCGGTCAGCAGCGCATGGGCCACTTCCAGCCCGCGCGCGAACGCGTCCATGCCGCCGATATGGGCGATGAACAGGTCCTCCAGGTCGGTCGACTCGCGGCGCACCTTGGCATCGAAGTTCAGGCCGCCTTCTAATCCGCCCTGGCGCAGCACCACCAACATCGCGC